>OZ248360.1:0-84126 GCA_965234425.1 Flavobacterium neuenschwanderi (SeqCode)
TTGTAAATTTGCTCGTCACAGGAGAATTAAAATCTGCAAAAATGATTTTGAAACTGCTCCTTCAAAAGGGTTTTGTGCCTCTCAAAACAATTGGTTCTACGGATACAAATTACACGGAGTCTGTTCAATAAATGGAATTTTCCACTCATTAGATATTACAAAAGCAGAAGTTCACGATGTTCATTTTTTGAAGAATATAAAACAACAAATGTCTGATTGTGTGTTACTTGGTGATAGAGGTTATTTATCTCAAAGCATTCAATTAGATTTGTTTCAAACAGTAAATGTCAAATTAGAAACGCCAAAAAGAATAAATCAAAAAGACTATAAGCCACAACCTTATATATTCAGAAAATCAAGAAAAAGAATTGAAACATTATTTTCACAATTGTGTGACCAATTCAAAATAAGAAACAATTATGCTAAAACTTTTGAAGGTTTTAAAACAAGAATTTTAGCAAAAATAACAGCATTAACTTTGGTTCAATATATCAATAAATTTATATTTGATAGACCAATAAATAATATTAAAAATCAAAAAATTTAATTACACCCAACGGGTTAATTATAAGTTTATAACCTTAAAAAGGTCGTCGAAAGGCGACCTTTTTTTATTTAAAATTGCCATGGATATTTATAAAATTAAAACAAAATCTGTTTATTAACTTATTGATAAAAATAATAATAAAAACAAAAAGGGCTGAATTAATATCCAGCCCTTTTTTATAAGTTTAAACTACGTTTTACTCTATTTCTGTAACGCGCAAGGTGTTCACCATTCCTTTATTTGCAATTGGCATCGCAGCTAAATTAATCAACATATCGCCTTTGGTAACCAATCCTTTTTCGGTTGCAATTCGGTTCACATCATCAATAGTATCATCCGTACTTACAAATTTATCGTAGTAAAAAGTTTTCACTCCCCAGATTAAATTCAACTGTGTCAAAATCCTTTTGTTGGATGTAAATACCAAAATATCTGCTTGCGGACGCCAAGCCGAAATTTGAAAAGCAGTATAACCACTATTTGTCAAGGTGCAAATTGCTTTTGCTTTAATAGCATTTGCCATTTGAGCAGCGTGCTGACAAATTGTTTTCGTAATATACCGATTTGTTTTAATTTGTGGGGTATTTTGTGGCACTTGAATTAGCGGAGAATCTTCAACTGCTTCAATAATTTGTGTCATTTTTTCAATAACCTGAACAGGATAATTTCCTACAGAAGTTTCTCCAGAAAGCATCACAGCATCAGCGCCATCCATAACAGAATTAGCAACGTCATTCACCTCAGCACGCGTTGGTGTTAGGCTTGTAATCATTGTTTCCATCATTTGCGTAGCAATAATAACAGGAATTCTAGCTGTTTTGGCTTTGTTAACCAGTTTTTTCTGAATTAACGGTACTTCGTGAGCAGGAACTTCAACACCCAAATCGCCACGGGCAACCATCAAACCATCACAATGTGTGATAATAGAATCGATGTTTTCAACTCCTTCAGGCTTTTCAATTTTGGCAATAATTGGAATTTTATGATCCGAATGTTTTGCAATTAGGTCTTGCAATTCCATTAAATCTTCAGCTGTTCTAACGAAAGAAAGTGCAATCCAATCTACTTTTTGCTCAATGGCAAAAATGGCATCACGAATATCTTTTTCTGTTAAAGCCGGCAATGAAACTTTTGTATTTGGAAGATTTACCCCTTTTTTAGATTTCAAAGGACCGCCTTGAATTACTTTGGCAACAACTTCAGTGGTTCTATTTGTAGAAATAACTTCAAACATCAATTTTCCGTCATCAAGAAGAATATTCTCCCCAGGATTAACATCATTTGGAAATTCTTTATAGTTCATATAAACGCGTTCCTTTGTTCCAGGAACATCTTCGGCAGTTTGAAAAGTAATAATATCTCCAGGATTCACAATTACCTCTTCATTCATTACACCAACACGAAGTTTAGGGCCTTGTAAATCGCCTAAGATTGCTGCGGTATAACCAAATTCGTCATTTAATCCTCTGATTAAATCAATTTTTGCTTTAACATCTGAATAATCTGCGTGAGAAAAATTTACTCTAAAAACATTTACTCCAGCCTCAATCATATCTTTCAAGACTTCTCTTGTACTACATGCGGGGCCCAATGTTGCTACAATTTTAGTTTTTTTGTTTGTTGACATTTGTTATTAAAAAATTAAATTATTTTTTGACTTTATTTTATTTGTATCTACTGAATAAACGGTTGATATTCTTGCAATTGTATTAATTTTAGCAATAATATTTTCTATGTCATTATCGCTATTTTCAACTTTCAGAAAGTAATCAACTTTTTTAAATTCTGGTAAAAGATAGGCTTTGGTGGCTACCTCATAAGAAGAATTTGCAAATAAATTCTGATTGTTATCCGATTTCAAAATGGTTACTTCATTTTTATTTTGGATTAAACTCCAACAACTATCGGTGGCATTATTTTCATAAATGAACCTCGAAAAACCAGTAACTCCTTCTTTGATATTTATTTGGATTTCGCTTTTACTTTTGCCTAATAAAATGGGCAATTTCTGATTCAAAAAATACGCCAATCGATAATCTTCTAATGAAGTATGAATTGCAATGAGTTCATAATCAACCTCGTCAAATTCATCGATATGTAATTTATGAATTGCCATTTCCGTTTAAATAAGTTGTAAATATACTGTTTCTATGTAATTAAACAGTTACTAAAATGCGATGTTGCCTTTATTTTACTAACGAAAACGATGTAGATTGATAAAATTATGATTTATTTTTTATCGATTTTATCTTGAAATGCAAAGTAAGCTCTTTGAGATGCTTTTTCCTCTGCCTTCTTTTTTGAAGTTGCTCTTGCTTTTGCAATCACTTTATCGTCAATACTGAATTTTACGCCAAATAAGCGTTCGCCAGAACTGTCGTTGTCTTCAAAAACATCAAAATGAAAGGTCTTTTTCTCTTTTTGACACCATTCAATCAATAAACTTTTATAGCTGATGACTTTTCCTTCCAATTTTGCGATATCTACATAAGGAACGATAACTCGTTTTTGGATGAATTTTTCACAGTAGGTATATCCTCGGTCTAAATAAATGGCACCAACAATTGATTCAAAAAGATTTCCGTGAATATTTTCCCCAAAATGCTGAATTGGAACTTTGCTGTCTAAAAATTGAACTAAATTCAAATCCCGACCCAATTCATTCAAATGTTCGCGACTTACAATCTTAGATCGCATTTTTGTTAAATAACCTTCATCTCCAGCGGGTGCTTTATCAAATAAATAAGCGGCAATTATAGAACTCAACATCGAATCGCCTAAAAATTCCAATCTTTCGTAGTTTATTGGATTTCCCTTTGTGTCAATTTTACTTGTAGAACGATGGATAAATGCTTTTTTGTAATAACTAATTTCTATTGGTTTAAAACCAAGTATTTTATGAATATCAGTAAAAAAAATCCCGTCTTCTTCAGATCGGGATTTTTGAAATATTTTTCTGATTATACTCATAGAATACTATTAAAGATCTAATTTTTTAACCAATACACAGGCATTGTGACCACCAAAACCAAATGTATTGCTCATCAATACTTTTACGTCTCTTTTTTGAGCCGTATTGAAAGTAAAATTCAAATTATTGTCAATACCTTCATCATCGGTAAAATGATTTATTGTTGGAGGAATTATTCCGTGTTTGATTGCAAGAATTGAAGAAATTGTTTCAATTGCACCAGCCGCTCCCAATAAATGTCCTGTCATCGATTTCGTAGAATTCAAGTTCATTGAATAGGCGTGATCACCAAAAACGTGAAGAATAGCTTTGCTTTCGGCAATGTCTCCAAGTGGCGTTGAAGTACCGTGCATATTCACTCCATCAACATCTGTAGGTTTCAAACCAGCATCTCTCAAGCAGTTAATCATTACATTTTTTGCACCCAATCCTTCAGGATGTGGCGCTGTAATATGATACGCATCAGCAGACATTCCGCCTCCACCAATTTCACAATAAATAGTAGCACCACGAGCAATTGCGTGTTCATATTCTTCTAAAACTAATGCTCCAGCACCTTCTCCAAGAATAAAACCATCACGGTCTTTGTCCATTGGTCGGGAAGCAGTTTTTGGATCGTCATTTCTAGTTGATAAAGCGTGCATCGCATTGAAACCACCCATTCCGGCAATTGTAACTGCAGCTTCTGAACCACCGGTTACCATTGCATCAGCGTGACCTAAACGAATATAATTGAAAGCATCAATAATTGCATTTGTAGAAGAAGCACACGCAGAAACGGTTGCGAAATTTGGACCTCTAAAACCATATTTTATAGAAATATGACCACAAGCAATATCAGAAATCATCTTTGGAATAAAAAACGGATTGAATCTTGGCGTTCCATCACCTGCAGCGAAATTCAACATTTCAATTTGAAAAGTTTCTAATCCACCAATTCCTGAACCCCAAATAACTCCAATTCTATCTTTATCTAAAGTATCAAAATCAAAATTAGCATCTTTCACCGCTTCGTCAGATGAAACCATTGCATATTGCGCATAACGGTCCATTTTTCGAGCTTCTTTTCTATCGATAAAGTCTTCAACATTAAAACCTTTTAGCTCGCAAGCAAATTGTGTTTTGAATTTTGAAGCATCAAAATAAGTAATTGGAGCCGCACCACTAACACCGTTAATAAGTCCGTTCCAATATTCTTGTACTGTATTTCCAATAGGAGTAAGCGCACCCAAACCTGTTACTACAACTCGCCTTAATTCCATAGTATAATTTTATAGTTATGAATGTAAAAAATAATACCTATGCTTTTTTCTATGTAAAATCATAAAAAGACATAGGTATTACAATATATTTATTGTGATTGAACGAACAATCATAAATTTTAATTTAAAAAAATAATAACACCCGTAAACCAAATGGCATACGGGTGCAAAAATTATTATTTTTTAGCTTCTTCGATATAAGAAATAGCTTGACCTACAGTAGCAATGTTTTCTGCTTGATCGTCTGGTATTTGAATATCAAATTCTTTTTCAAACTCCATAATTAGCTCAACTGTATCTAAGGAATCAGCTCCTAAATCATTTGTGAAGCTTGCTTCTGTTACAACTTCGTTTTCGTCAACGCCTAGTTTGTCTACGATAATCGCTTTTACTCTTGATGCAATGTCTGACATAATCTTTAATTTTAAAATTTAATTTGTTGGCAAAAATAAAAAACTTTATTTTAAATCCACGCTTTAGTTAATAAATAAGAGGACGAAATTAAAAAAATATTTTAATAAAGTGCCTATATTTCTATTTATTATCAAATTTTATTCTTTTTTTTGCGTGATATTTAAAAGTACAAAATGAAAAAAATCGTAATTTTCGCTTCAGGTTCGGGGACAAATGCCGAAAACATTGTACTTTATTTTAATAAAATCGTAGAAGCCAAAGTAATTTACATTTTTTCTAATAATGTGAATGCAAAAGTTTTAGAACGAGCAAAAAACTTGAATATTCCTTCTGAAGTTTTCTCTAAAGAAGAATTTAATGGGGATAAAGTACTACAAAAATTAAATAGCATTCAACCCGATTTGATAATTTTAGCAGGGTTTTTATTAAAATTCCCACAAAATTGCGTTGCTGCATTTCCAAATAAAATAATCAATATTCATCCTGCGCTTTTACCAAAATATGGTGGGAAAGGAATGTATGGAATGAATGTGCATCGAGCCGTTGTTGAAAATAACGAATCAGAAACAGGAATTACGATTCACTATGTAAATGAAAATTATGATGAAGGAAACATCATTTTTCAAAAAAGCGTATCTTTATTAGGAAATGAAACGCCCGAAGAAGTTGCTGCAAAAGTCTATGAATTAGAACAAAAATGGTTTCCAGAAGTAATTGAAAAACTAATAACCTAAGAACCAAAACCTTATAAAAATTGGAACACGAAGTACATATTTATACGGATGGTGCTGCCAAAGGAAACCCAGGTCCTGGAGGCTATGGCGTTGTAATGGAATTGGTGGGAACGCCTCATAAAAAGGAATTCTACGAAGGTTTTCGGCATACTACCAACAATAGAATGGAATTATTGGGTGTAATTGTTGGTTTAGAAAAACTAAAAAACCCGAATATGAAAGTATTGGTAATTTCTGATTCTAAGTATGTTGTTGATTCTGTTTTGAAACAATGGGTTTTTGGTTGGGAAAAAAAAGGATTCGTTGGTAAGAAAAACCCAGATTTATGGAAACGCTTTCTGATTATTTATAGAAAACACCAAGTTGATTTCAAATGGATTAAAGGGCATAATAACCACATTCAAAACGAACGTTGCGACGAATTAGCCGTTATGGCATCGATGCAAAAAATACTTTCTGTGGATTCGTTTTATGAAAAGGAAGACGAGACGTTGTTTTAACTTCCTATTGTTTATCCTAAATTTATATTTAAAAATTAAAAATTTAACATAATATCTTGTTATCTCAATAATAAAGGTATATTTTTGTTAAATAAAATTTTGGTTTTTATAACCAAATTTATAATCCCTCAAAATAATTATAAGCTCATAAGTCCAAAACCATTAGAGTCCAGAGACTATAAAACGGAGCGGAATCGAAAAGCTATTTGATTAGGTAAATTAATATTAGCATATGAAAAACAAAGTTGAAAAAGGCCAAAAGTTAAAATGCAAACGATCAGGCAGATGGATTGAGGTTATTGCAGTTCATAGTTTCAAAAACACAGAAACAGGCAAGGAGGAAACTTTTTGCTCTTATTATTGGTGTGGTTTTGGTTTATTAGGAACAGATTTATTAGAAAATATTGAAAGGGATTATGAGCTATTCTAGAATATTTAAAGAAATATTAAAACCTCTTTTAATAATAACTGTATTTTCTACTATGTTATCCTTATTGGCTGATTGTCATCATTTTTTATCATTATTTAATATGTGTTCATCATTAGATATTGTTGTTCAAATAGAAATCTTTTTACTGACTATAATAATTACTGTTATAGCAATTAGAATAGCTCTTATTGATACTGAAGCAAAGAGTATTAGAGAAAAAATAAATACTGTTTTTGATGAATATAAATATTATGGTCATTTATTATTTGAAGAACAAATAGATAAAAGTATAAATGATTTTTATAAGGAATTACAAAAAAGGTTTGATGCACAAATAAAAATTAGAGAAGCAAATTTAGACAAAATGAAAGTAGAAGCACTTCACAAACAATATAATAGTTTGAAAGAATATAGACATGAACATATTAAAGCAATAAAACCTATTGTTTTTTTAATTGCCATACTTATTTCATCATGTCTAATCTTTAGCTTTTTAAAACTTGATTCATATCCAACAGCAAAACTAACGGTGACATTAAGTGCTTATTTAACAACTATTTATACTATTTATGAAGTAATACATGACTCAGTATATCTATTTTCAAATCCGTTTAACATTAATGAAAATAAATCATGAAATATAGATTATACATGTTGGTTTTTATTTGTTGCTCCCTTTTATCTTTTACAATCATAAATCAAAATGTTAATTTATGTACAAATAATTATTTTAAATTGTTTACTGCCAAATCTTTAAGTTGGACAGCGGGAACAGCAAGAGGTGGAAGCGGAAGTGAATATTATTTTAAAATAATAATTAAATCTAAACAAAAAATTATTTTTGATTCGGTATGGATTGGAAATCGAAGCAGTAAAATATTTATTACAAAAGAACAAAAATCGGTATCTAATTCTTCTATTGTATTTACTAAAGGAGATACAATAACCCTAAGAACTTCATTTTTAAACAATAATATTAAAACAGTAAAAAAACCTTTAAATATTAAAGGAGTTGCGTTATTAAGTTATCGAATTAATGACAAATTGAAATATTACAGTATTAAAAAAATTGAATCACAAAACCCAATATATTATCCTTAATTTAAATCAAAATATTATGAAAAAAATCGCAAAATTATTTTTAATGTTGGTTTTTTTACTTTCATTCCAAATGAGTTTTTCTCAACCTTGGATGAAAAAAGTAACTTCTGAAAAACCAACATTTATGGAAATTCAAACAGCTTTTTATGATTATTGGAAAGACAGACCAATAGAAAAGGGACAAGGATATAAACCATTCAAACGTTGGGAATGGTATTGGGAAAGCAGATTATTACCTAATGGTGATTTTCCAAGTCCATCAATTACTTTGGATGAATTTAATAAATATAATTCAGAAAAAAATCCATGGGCTAGACAAAATGAACAAAGAAGTGCTCAGTCAACTGCAAACTGGACACCCTCTGGCCCATCTACTAGCAATGGAGGCTATTCGGGTTTAGGTAGAATTAATTGTATGGCGTTTCATCCAACTGACCCTAATACTTTTTGGGTTGGGACTCCGGCTGGAGGATTATGGAAAACAACGAATGGTGGAACAAGTTGGACTACAAATACAGATTATTTTCCTGTTTTAGGTGTTAGTGATATAGCTGTGCATCCAACAAATGCAGATATTTTATATTTAGCCACTGGCGATGGAGATTTAGGCAATCTAAGTGGCTTAACAGGTGGTGCAGAAGGAGATACAAAAAGCATTGGAATATTAATAACTACAGATGGTGGCAATACATGGTATACCACAGGATTGAACTGGAATGTGACAGATAGAAAACTTATTAGGAGATTGTTAATTAATCCGTCTAATCCTCAAATATTGATTGCTGCTGCATCTGATGGAATTTGGAGAACAACTGATGGCGGAGCTACATGGTTTAATACTCAATCAGGGTATTTTATGGATTTAGAATACAAACCTGGAGACCCTTCAATTGTTTATGCATCAAGTTTTAATTATTCAGGCAATGCAAAAATTTATCGTTCTACTGATTCTGGAGGTTCTTGGAGTTTAATATCAACTCTCGCTGACGTAATGAGAATAAAATTAGCAGTTACTCCTAATGCGCCAAATTCGGTTGATGCTCTATGCGCAAATACATCAGGTGGACTTGCAGGTTTATGGTATTCTGGTAATAGCGGCTCTTCATTTTCTAAATATTTTCCGGAGCCTACTTCTCAATCACCTAATAATTTATTAAATGCTTCAAATGATGCTTCTGGCGATGGTGGTCAAGGATCTTATGATTTAGCTTATGCAATCAATCCTACAAATGCTAATGATACTTGGCTTGGCGGTGTCAATACTTGGAATTCAACTAATGGAGGTTTTAATTGGATTATTAAAAACTTTTGGGCACCTTCAGCTATTCAAAATCCAAATAATGTTCCAGTTGTTCATGCAGATAAGCATTTTATTAAATTTCATCCTTTATTACCAGGAACAATGTTTGAATGTAATGATGGCGGTTTATATAAGACAACTAATGGAGGGACATCATGGACAGATTTAACTAATGGCATGCAAATTAGTCAAATGTATAAAATTGGAGTTTCACAAAGCCAATCAAATCCTAAAATTCTTTGCGGACTTCAAGATAATGGTACTAAATCAAATGATTTATCTAATTGGGAAGATGAATTAGGGGGGGACGGTATGGAATGTATATTTGATGGTTCTACAAATACTGCATATGCTAGTCAACAATATGGTAATTTCTTTAGGTCAGGTTCCCCAGGTTTTAACATTTCTTCAACAATACCGTTTTTACCAATAGAAGTAACTCCCCCAACACCACCCTCAACAATCCCTACTCCAAAAGGCACATGGGTAACTCCTTTAATAATACATCCAACAAATACAAGTACATTATATGCTGGTTATAAAAGAGTGTATAAAACCACAAATAAAGGAGATACATGGACAGCAATATCAGGTGTTTTAGATTCAAGTAGTGAAGATATTAGATTTATGGCAATAGCACCTTCAAATCCCAACACTATTTATGCATCAACTTTAACAAAATTATATGCAACAACAAATGGCGGCACAAATTGGAGTCAAATTTCAACTTTAGCTATTACAGATAATTATGCTAATATTTCAAATATTGCGGTAGACCCTGCAAACCCTGACAAAGTCTTTATTACTGTTTCTGGTTACTCAGCTGGTAATAAAGTATGGATGAGACCAAGTATTGGTGGTACATGGGTTAATTACTCATTAAATTTACCTAACTTACCTGTTAATTGTATTGTTTATAAGCAAGGTTCTAATGAGGAACTATATATTGGTACAGATGTAGGTGTTTATTATACAAACGCCACAATGCCGGACTGGATTCCTTATCAAACAGGTTTGCCAAATGTAGTAGTAACAGATTTAGAAATTAGTTATTATGATAGTAAATTATGGGCTGGCACCTTTGGCAGAGGTTTGTGGAACACAGCTCTATATGTTCCGCTATCAGTTTCTGATCAAGAAATTTACAATCAGATTATTGTTTCTCCAAATCCTAATAATGGTTTGTTTAATATTGAAGTGCCTCCAGGAAAAACGTATTCTCTTATTGTATATGATATTCAAGGAAAAAAAGTATATGAAGAACAGTCTATAAATACAGAACAAAAGAACATTGATTTAACAAAAAATAGCTCAGGTATTTATCTACTAAATTTTACCATTGATGGAAAATCGTTTAATAAGAAAATCATTAAAAATTAGAAATTTGTAAAACAATAAATTTCCCTAAAAATGCCTCACCAACTAAAATCGTGAGGCATTTTTTTATAAAATTTTATCCACAATCTCTTTAACCCCTCAACAACGCAGCACTTGTTTTACCAATCAACTGCACAGAATCTTTTGAAACGTTACACAATTTTGCAGTTTGTTCCCAATTGGAAACGGCTTGTTTTACTTCGTCAAGAAGTAGTTTTGGCTTTCGTATTCCAAAAGTTTTCGCCAATTCCAATAAATGGGCTTCGGTAGGGTTTTTATATTCTCCTGCAATACTGGTGCATTTTCAAAGTTAGGTATAGCGCATTTTCAAAGTTGGTTATTTATTTCATTGCTAATCAATATGCAATAAGGGTATTTTTGAATATCGTTTATATTCATTATAGCTATTATATTAGCTAAAAAGGCACTTTTACAAGCTTTATAGATAAAATAATAGCTACTAATTTTAAATAAAATAAGTAACAACCCAAATTTTAGATAGCCAATTCCAATAAATAGGCTTCGGTTTGGTTTTTATATTCTCTTTAAATACTTGTGCATTTTCAAAATTACTAACCGTGCATTTTCAAAATACCATATAGTGCATTTTCAAAGTTAGGTATAGTGTATTTTCAAAATTAGTTATATATTTGCACTTCTAAAACGTTTCAAATGAATGCAAATAGAGTTATAAAAGCTGCAATGGATATTTATAAAAAAAAATATCCTATTCTTGCCTTAACTGGTCCAAGACAATCAGGCAAAACCACTTTTTTAAAAAAGCAATTCCCTGATTATGAATATGTAAATTTAGAAAATTTAGATGTCAGAAATTTTGCTATCGAGGATCCAAATGCTTTTTTGAAGCAATTTAATCGATATGTTATTTTTGATGAGGTACAAAGGGCGCCCCAATTATTCTCGTACCTACAAACCAAAGTTGACGAAGACAAAATTATGGGTCAATATATTTTGTCGGGCTCCCAAAACTTTCATTTGATGCAAAACATTACCCAGAGTTTAGCAGGTAGAGTGGCTTTGTTTAAACTATTGCCTTTTGATATTTCCGAAATGCAAGCAGCCAATTGGTTAAGCGATGATTTTGCTGTAAATCTTCAAAAAGGATTTTATCCCGCTATTTATGATAGAGAAATTCCGTCTAAAGTTTTTTACTCTAATTATATTCAAACCTACGTAGAACGCGATTTGTCGGATTTAATACATGTAAAAGATTTAAAACAATTTCGAAATTTTATTTCATTATGTGCCGCTAGAGCAGGGCAATTATTAAATCTAAATTCGTTGGCAAATGAGTGTGGCATTTCACAACCAACAGCAAAATCATGGGTTTCGGTTCTCGAAAACAGTTATATTTTATATCAATTACAGCCCTATTTTTCAAATTTTAATAAACGCATTACTAAAAGTTCAAAGCTGTATTTTTATGATACAGGTTTGCTTTGTTATTTACTGAAATTAAACGATTCCGACAGCGTACGGCTAAGTTCTTTAAAAGGAAGTTTGTTTGAAAATTATGTTATTAATGAATATGTAAAGAAAAATTACCACAACAATTTACTTCGGGATTTATGGTTTTGGCGAGATGCCGCAGGGCATGAAGTGGATTTAATTTGGCAAAATTCAGAATTGCTAAACTTGGTTGAAATCAAAGCATCAGAAACCATAAAATCTGAAATGTTTAAAGGATTAAGTTATTTTGAAAAATTAAAACCAGAATTAATAGAAAGCAAATCGGTAGTTCATTCAGGACTGTCCAATCAAGAACGAACCTTAGGCAAAGTAACGAGTTGGAAGGATATTATATTGTAAATCAATTCTAAATTAGAAGTTAATTTAAAATTCAAATTAGTTCCAAACTTCTAATCGCATACATTTTCAAACTTCAAACTTATAAACTATCTTTGCCACTTAATTAGAGATTGCTTCAAATCTCGCAATGACAAATTATGAATAAATTATTGATTGTTGGAACTGTTGCTTTCGACGCTATTGAAACTCCTTTTGGAAAAACAGATAAAATTTTAGGTGGCGCAGGAACTTATATCGGACTTTCAGCTTCCCATTTTAACCTTCAATCGGCTATTGTTTCTGTAGTTGGAGACGATTTTCCACAAGAATATTTAGACTTATTAATTGATAGAAATATAGATGTTTCAGGACTTGAAATCGTAAAAGGCGGAAAAACATTCTTTTGGAGTGGGCGTTACCATAACGATTTGAATTCAAGAGATACGCTTGATACACAATTGAATGTATTGGCTGATTTTCAACCAAAAGTACCTCAAAATTTTAAAAATGCCGATGTTGTAATGCTTGGAAACTTGCACCCAATGGTTCAAAGCAGTGTTTTGGATCAAATGGAAGTACAACCTAAATTAGTAGTTTTAGATACGATGAATTTCTGGATGGATTGCGCATTAGAAGATTTATTGAATGTAATAAAAAGAGTTGATGTAATTACAATTAACGATGAAGAAGCCCGTCAATTGTCAGGTGAATATTCATTAGTGAAAGCGGCTGCAAAAATCCACACAATGGGTCCAAAATATGTAGTTATTAAAAAAGGAGAACACGGAGCACTTTTGTTTCACAATAAAGAAGTTTTCTTTGCGCCAGCATTGCCATTAGAAGAAGTTTTTGATCCAACTGGAGCAGGAGATACGTTTGCAGGTGGATTTGCAGGATATATTACGCAAAGCGAAAACATATCTTTTGAAAATATGAAAAACGCCATTATCTACGGGTCTAATCTCGCCTCTTTTTGTGTCGAGAAATTTGGAACAGAAAGAATGGTAGGGCTTAAAAGCGATGAAGTAACGGAAAGATTGCAACAATTCAAATCATTAACACAATTTGATATAGAAATATAATAAATTTATGCCTCGAAATTTCGGGGCTTTTTTTTATTAAGAATAACCGCAGATTCGCAGATTTTTTATTTGCAAACTGTATGAAAATAATACGAATTTACATAAATTGATTTTAATAAATATTTACTAACTACATACCATAATCTCTCCCTTTCCTTTGGAAAGGGTCGGGGATAGGAACAACAACAACTACAATGAGCGATGCATTACAACACGAATGTGGAATAGCCTATTTAAGACTTTTAAAACCGCTTGAATTTTACAAAGAGAAATATGGAACCGCTTTTTATGGCATCCAAAAAATGTATCTCTTAATGGAAAAACAGCACAATCGTGGTCAAGATGGTGCTGGTTTTGCAAGTATAAAATTAGACATGGATCCTGGCGAAAGATACATCAGCCGTGTGCGTTCTAACGATCCGCAAGCCATTCAAGATGTGTTTTCTCAAATCAACGAAAGAGTCAATGAGGAAATGGCTTCGCATCCAGAATATGCTGATAATGTTGCGCTTCAAAAAAAACACATTCCTTACATCGGAGAAGTATTTTTGGGTCACGTTCGGTATGGAACTTTTGGTAAAAACAGTATCGAAAGTGTTCACCCATTTTTACGTCAAAACAATTGGATGCACCGAAATTTAATTATTGCGGGAAATTTCAATATGACCAATGTAAAAGAACTTTTCAGTAGCTTAATTGAATTGGGGCAACACCCAAAAGAAATGGCAGATACCGTTACAGTAATGGAAAAAATCGGACATTTTCTTGATGATGAAGTAACTGATTTGTACCAAGAATGTAAAAATAATGGCTTATCAAAAAGAGAAGCTTCACCAGTAATAGCTGAAAAATTAGAAATCGCAAAAATTTTACGTCGCGCCTCAAAAGGTTGGGACGGAGGCTATGCAATGGCTGGACTTTTAGGTCACGGTGATGCCTTTGTATTTAGAGATCCCGCAGGAATTCGTCCCGCATATTTTTATCAAGATGATGAAATTGTAGTGGTGGCTTCGGAACGACCAGTTATCCAAACGGTTTTCAATGTTGATTTTGATAAAGTTCAAGAATTGCAACCAGGAAATGCACTAATTATCAAAAAAAACGGAAAGGTAACTGAAGAAGAAATCATAACGCCAACAGTGAAAAAAGCCTGTTCTTTTGAACGAATTTATTTCTCAAGAGGAAGTGATGCCGAAATCTATCAAGAACGTAAAAACCTAGGAAAATTGATTTTGCCAGCGGTTTTAGAAGCAATTGATAATGATACTGACAACACGGTTTTCTCTTATATTCCAAATACTGCCGAAACTTCATTTTACGGAATTGTTGAAGCGGCACAAGATTTTTTGAACCAAAGGAAAAATAATTTCATTCTTCAAAATAGAGATTCTTTAACCAAAGATTCTTTGCAGGAATTACTTTCTGTAAAAATCAGAACTGAAAAAGTAGCCATTAAAGATGCTAAACTTCGAACTTTTATCACTGAAGACAGCAGCCGAAATGATTTAGTTGCCCATATTTACGATGTTACGTATGGCGTTATAAAACCTACAGACAACCTTGTAATTATTGACGACAGCATTGTTCGTGGAACTACTTTAAAAATGAGTATCATCAAAATGATGGATCGTTTGAAACCGAAAAGTATCATCGTAGTTTCATCGGCACCACAAATTCGTTATCCTGATTGCTACGGAATTGATATGGCAAAATTGGAAGGATTAGTGGCGTTTCAAGCGGCATTAGAATTATTGAAAGAACGGAATTTATACCATATTGTTGAATCGGTTTATTTGAAATGCAAAGCGCAAGAAAACTTGAAAGACAGCGAAGTAGTAAACTTCGTAACAGAAATTTACGCACCTTTTCAACCGCAAGAAGTTTCCGATAAAATTGCCGAAATGCTAACAGATGTTTCTGTGAAAGCGGAAGTAAAAATCATATTTCAAACAGTAGAAAATTTGCATATAGCGTGTCCCAAAAATTTAGGGGATTGGTATTTCACGGGTGATTATCCAACGCATGGTGGAAACCGAGTGGTAAACCGAGCTTTTATGAATTTCTATGAAGGAAAAGACGCAAGAGCATATTAATTGTAGCTAAAATCACATTTAATCGATTTTTTATACACTTCATCTAAAATATTTAATATAACTTCTTTATCGCTATACATTTGGTAAACCATAGCAATAGTAGGTAAAGTTAATGGTAGATTTGGGGCAAAAAGGGCGGAAGTAAAATTTCGCCCTTTTTATTTATAAGTAACGGTTAATGTTTAATGTCGTATTTTTTTTCCAAAATTAATACCGATTATGTATTCAATATAGTCCAATAAAAATTGTACTATTTTCATACTATATCTGCATTACACAACTTGATTTTGGACTATTTTAAAATTACAGATGGTATAAATTTTTCATTTGACGCTATAAAACCTTAGATGTACAATATAAATTTATAATCGCCAAACAATAAAACCCTATTTTACTTCACTTAGCTAAAAATCAAACTTCAATTGAACTACTATGGTTTTCTTGATTTCGGTGTTCAGATTACTCAAGGAAATCCCTAACAATCGTACGGAATCTTTCATACGTTCTTGAAACAACAATTCTTTTACGGTATCAAATAAAAGCGATTGATCCGAGATAAAGTAAGGCAATGTTTTGCTTCGCGTTTGCTGCGTAAAATCGCTGTATTTTATTTTTAAAGTTACCGTTTTTCCAGCAATTTTGTGCTTTTTCAATCGGCGGTCTAATTCGGCTGCAATGGTTTCTAAACGGTCTTGCATAAAAATTTCGGAAGTTAGATTTTCATCAAAAGTGTGTTCTGCGGCTACCGATTTTGTAATCCGATTGGGTTTTACTTCGCTGTTATGGATGCCCCGAACTACATTGAAATAGAATGTGCCCGACTTCCCAAAATGTTTTTCTAAGAATTCGATGGGTTTGCTTTTTAAATCCAAACCCGTAAATATTCCTAATTGGTACATTTTTTCGGTAGTTACTTTTCCCACGCCATAAAATTTCCGGATGGGCAAATCCTCAAGAAACGAAATTACGTCATCTGGTGAAACCGTTTTTTGTCCGTTGGGCTTGTTGACATCGCTGGCAACTTTAGCAATGAATTTATTTACAGATATTCCTGCCGATGCCGAAAGTCCTACTTCGTTAAGAATCCGTAATCTTATTTCTTGTGCAATTAGAGAGGCACTAGGATTTCCTTTTTTGTTTTGGGTTACATCAAGATAGGCTTCGTCAAGAGAAAGCGGCTCGACCAAATCGGTGTAATCGTAAAATATTTTTCGTATTTTTTGAGAAATCTCTTTGTAGCGGTCAAATCGAGGTCTAACAAAGATTAGTTCGGGGCAATATTTTTTTGCCAATGTGCCACTCAACGCACTTCGAACACCAAATTTACGCGCTTCATAACTTGCTGCCGAAACTACGCCACGAATTTCATTTCCCCCAACTGCAACTGGTTTTCCCCGTAAATCAGGATTATCCATTTGCTCGACAGATGCATAAAAGGCGTCCATATCTACGTGAATGATTTTTCGGTTTAGATTTATTTCAAGCATAGTACAAATTTAATAAAATGGATTGTAGAACGTTGTTTATTAATTGAAAAAAGGGAGCTATGTTTGGAAAAATTCGGCTTATTAATGTTGAATTAGTACCAACCAATCTGCCTGCAAAAAGCAGAAGTGACGTCTATGTTTTGCTTTATTTCGATTAAGTGCAACAGTAGTCAAAATGTGTTTGAGGAATATTTATAAAATTATATGGACATAGTCAAGTTCCTAAATGAACCCAAATTAAAGGAGATGAAATGCCTAAGTAACAAGAGACAATCCATAATTCCTACAAATCTTAACATCATTTTACCAACCATTTCCAACCACTTCCCCTAAATTTGTAGAAAATAATTAATTATGCTAAACTTTGAATTATACAATCCTACCAACTTAGTTTTTGGAAAAGGACAAATCGAAAAATTATCAACATTAGTTCCAAAAGATGCCAAAATATTATTGGCTTTTGGCGGAGGAAGCATTTTCAAAAATGGTGTTTACGACCAAGTGAAAGCTGCTTTAAAGGATTTTGAAATCGTAGAATTTGGCGGAATCGAACCCAATCCGCATTTTGAAACGCTAATGAAAGCCGTTGCAATTGTCAAGGAACAAAACATCACTTTCATTCTTGCCGTGGGTGGCGGATCTGTAATTGACGGAGTAAAATTCATTTCTGGCGCCACAAAATTTGATGGAAATCCTGTAGATATTTTAATAAATAGAATCCTAATCAAAGACCTTTCAAAGGTAATTCCATTCGGAACAGTTTTGACTTTGCCAGCAACAGGAAGCGAAATGAACTCGGGATCGGTAGTTACTATTCAAGCAACTCAAGAAAAATTAGCTTTTGGCGGAAGCGCATTATTTCCGAAATTCTCGATTTGCGACCCAACCGTAATTGCATCTTTGCCAAAAAGACAAATTCAAAACGGTATAATTGACGCTTATACGCACGTTATGGAACAATATTTAACCTATCCGCACGAAGGTTTTTTACAAGACAGAATAGCTGAAGGAATTTTGCAAACGCTGATTGAAATTGGTCCAAAAGTGATGGAAAACCCCACAGATTACGCCCTGGCATCAAATTATATGTGGAGTTGCACGATGGCGCTGAACGGATTAATCCAAAAAGGCGTGCCTTCAGATTGGGCGACACATATGATTGGGCACGAATTGACCGCTTTATACAACATCGATCACGCCAGAACATTGGCAATTATTGCCCCAAATTTGTTCAAAGTAATGTTTGAAACTAAAAAGCAAAAATTGGCACAATACGGAAAACGGATTTTCAATTTATCAGGAACGGAAGACGAAATTGCAGCTGAAGCAATCAACCGAACCGAAGCGTTTTTTCACACTATGGGAATGCAAACCAAACTGTCAGAATATACCGAAGAATATAGCAAAACTGCCGATTTTATCGTGAATCGATTCAAAGAAAGAGGCTGGAACGGACTCGGTGAAAAACAAAATATTACACCTGAAAAAGTACGTGAAATTGTGGAAATGAGTTACTAATAAACCCAACATAAAAAACTAAAGGCGTTCTCGAATTTTTAATCGCGGACGCCTTTTTCATTAAACAAAACAAATGAATTTAACTAACTTTCATCATAATTATCAACTGCACAATTGACTTTTACACATAAATAACGAAAAATAGAATTTCATATTGTGTTGAAAATCATAATAATACGTTAATGATTTTAAATTCAATTTTGCGATTACAATTCAAAAATCAAAATCGCATCAAATTCAATCAAATTTCAGTACTTTTGAAGCATCTTTTTTAGGAGCTATTCCCGCTATCCGCTATATCCACGCAAAAAAGCGTGGGATACCGCTGCTATCAGGGCTAAAATAAAATAAAATGACAGATCAACCAAAATTTGCAGTAATAGGAGGAGGAAGTTGGGCTACGGCAATCGCAAAAATGCTGTGTGTTAATTTACCAGAAATTACGTGGTATATGCGAAATGAAGAGGCAATAGAACACCTAAAAACCTACCATCACAATCCAAATTACTTGAGTTCCGTAGAATTTAATATCAATAAATTACGACTAACAAGTGATATAAATGAAGCCGTTGCAACTGCCGATTATATAATTTTTGCAATTCCATCAGCTTTCTTAGGTGGCGAATTAAAAAACCTAACCGAGAGTTTAGAGGGGAAAATAATTTTCTCAGCCATAAAAGGTATTGTTCCCGAAACAAGCCTAATTGTTGGTGAACATTTCAATAAAGTATATGATATTCCTTTAGAAAATATTGGCGTAATCACTGGGCCTTGCCACGCAGAAGAAGTTGCCTTAGAACGATTATCGTATTTAACAATTGCTTGCGGCGATGCTTCAAAAGCAAAAATCGTAGCCAAATATTTATCGAGTAATTATATCAAAACTAAAATTAGCGACGATATTATTGGAACAGAATATGCGGCAATGCTAAAAAACATTTATGCAATTGCTGCAGGAATGGCGCACGGATTGGGTTATGGTGATAATTTTCAATCGGTTTTGATGAGCAACGGAATCCGTGAAATGAAGAAATTCATCCGCAAAGTCCACAAAATGAAGCGAAACATTAATGATTCTGCCTATTTAGGGGATTTATTAGTAACAGGATATTCCGTGTTTTCAAGAAACAGAATGTTCGGAAATATGATAGGAAAAGGCTACACCGTAAAATCCGCAATGATGGAAATGAGTATGGTTGCCGAAGGCTATTACGCCACTAAAAGTGCGTGGGAACTCAACCAAACGTATGGCGCAAAAACCCCAATTATTGATGCCGTTTACGAAATTTTATACCAAGGAAAAGAAGCAAAAAAAGTTTTCAAAAAACTAACGGATAAATTAGATTAATTATGACCGAAAGATGGAAATATCAGTTGAAAACAGGTGGTTTTTGGGGTATATTTATGATTGTTTTCACAACCGTATTTGCATTAAAAGAAAAGCCATTAGCCACACAAATCACCGATTCTGATTTTTATATTAGAGCTGTTGGATTTTTACTATTTGGGATTTTTGCTTTAGGATATTCCAGTTGGAAATCTAAAATTAAAAGAGAAAGCAAGCAATAAACTTATCTCACAATTACGCCATCAACAAATAAAATAGGCACTTCTTCTACATTTTTTTCTGAAATGGAATTGGCTTTAAAGATAAATTTCTTATCGTATAAGGTATTTCCAATAAAGAAAGTAACCATAAATTCATTGTTCAAAGTAGTTACACTTTTTTCAAGCATTTCAACTTTCACAACTGAAACTGCAGGAATTTCCACAAAAGCGTGACGCAAAAGCGAGGTTTTTTTCATTTCCCCGTCAATAGTTCCAAAAGCTTTGGAAACTACCATTACGTCGTCAAGGTTAAAATCGCTATCGTTTACCAAATAGATATACCAAACTTTTTCCATAAAATCGTCGCTCCATTCTTGAACGGCAGCTACGAAAACATTTTCTACTTCTGGAATTGTAATGTCTTTTTTCATTCGGAAAATTCTAATTTATCGAAAATTGTGTTGTAAAATCAAATGCCATAGCCCAGATAGCAGTGGAAATCCCACGCTTTTTAGCGTGGATTGAAACGGATAGCTGGAAATAGCTCCAAAAAAAATTAAATTGAAGCTCTAAATTGTTCCAAGAAACGGACGTCATTTTCGTAAAACATACGAATATCGCCGATTTGATAGAGCAACATTGCGATGCGTTCAACGCCCATTCCAAAGGCAAAACCGTTGAATTCATTGGTGTCGATGCCGCAATTTTTTAGAACATTTGGATCTACCATTCCGCAACCTCCAATTTCTAACCAGCCGGTTCCTTTTGTAATTCGGTAATCAGTTTCGGTTTTCAATCCCCAATAAATATCAATTTCTGCACTTGGTTCTGTGAAGGGAAAATACGACGGACGTAAGCGAATTTTAGATTTTCCAAACATTTCTTTGGTGAAATACAACAAGGTTTGTTTTAAATCGGCAAAGGAAACGTCTTTGTCAATATAAAGGCCTTCAACTTGGTGGAAAATACAGTGAGAACGCGACGAAACGGCTTCATTTCGGAAAACTCTTCCTGGTGAAATCGTACGAATTGGCGGTTTGTTGTTTTCCATATACCGAACTTGCACCGATGAGGTGTGTGTTCGTAGTAAAATATCGGGGTTGGTTTGTATAAAAAAAGTGTCCTGCATATCTCTCGCTGGATGGTATTCTGGCAAGTTTAATGCGGTGAAATTATGCCAATCGTCTTCAATTTCTGGCCCTTCAGAAACGTTGAAACCGATGGTAGAAAAGATGTCGATAATTTGGTTTTTAACCAATGAAATTGGGTGACGAGAACCGATAACCAAAGGCTCAGACGGACGTGTTAAATCGCCATAAAAACCTTTGATTTCTATTTTACTTTCAAGTGCTTCTTGGATTGTTTTTATCTTTTCTTCGGCAGTAGTTTTCAGCAAATTGATTACTTGTCCAAACTCCTTTTTTTGGTCGTTTGGCACCAATTTAAATTCAGCAAAAAAGTCGTTTAAAAGTCCTTTCTTACCTAAGAATTTGATGCGAAAAGCTTCTAATTCGGCTGCGTCTTGAGTTTGAAAAGCGTGTGCCTCACCAATATATTCTTTTATCTTATCAGTCATTTTCATTCAATAATTATGGTTGCAAATATAAGAAATTTTGTTGTTAGGGACAAGTCGCAACTTGTCCATACAAAGAATATCAAGCAATAAGTTCTTTTTCAAGAAAATAATTCACAATGGCTTCTTTCATCAAAACCGATTGTTCTCCAGCTTTTAACGGCGGTAATTCCTCTTTTACTTTGTAATGTGGCCAACCGTCAACATCCACATAATCAAATTCATAATACCCGTAAGGCTCTAATAATCTGCAAATTGCAATGTGCATCAGGTTCAGTTTTTCGTCTTTTACGTAGGCTTGGTGAATTTTGCCCAATTCCTGAACGCCAATTAAATAAATTATGGCATCTAAATCTAAATCTTCGCCTTGTGAAAATTGATTGGAAAGTATGTTTACAAGCTGTTCCCAGCGTTCTTTGAGTTGTATATCTCTTGACATTTTTTTTAATTATGAATTATGAATTATAAGTTATAAGTTATAAGTTATGAGTTATGAGTTATGAAATCTGAAAACTGAAAACTGAAATCTGAAATCTGAAATCTGAAATCTGAAATCTGAAATCTGAAATTATTTCGGTAAAGATACCAACATAATTCTTTTATCTTTGCTCTTTATACTTTTCTCTTTATTTATATGAGTTATTTAGATATTTTTCTTGGGGTTTTATTAATTTATGGATTTGTCCGTGGCATTTGGAATGGTTTTTTCATAGAATTGGCTTCGTTTGTTTCGCTTCTAATTGGGATTTATGTGGCGATAAAATTCTCCTATTTAATGAAATCGTATGTTGGAAGTCAAGTTTCTTGGAATCCAAAAACCATTCAAATTGTAGCTTTTATTATCACTTTTATAGTGGTCGTAATTGGAATTTCATTATTGGCAAAATTTCTAACCAAGATGGCAAATTTTGCCAGTTTGGGAATTGTAAATAAAGTAACAGGAGGCGTTTTCGGACTTTTAAAAACAATTTTAATGTTGAGTATTTCATTGAATTTATTTCAAAAAATAAATGTAAATTACACTTTTGCTGAGAAAGCAACCATTGATAAATCCTTGTTTTACAATCCAATTCAAAAAATGGCGGCACTAATTTATCCGTCTGTAGAAGAATGGTACAAGGAAATTAAGGTAAAATCTGATAAATAAACGGCTTACTTCAATCGCTTAATTGCGCTGTTTTCAATCCAACCTTCATTTCCATCAGTCAGTTGAATTTTATCCCAATTGTCTAAGCTTTCAATCACATAAACTTTCGTTCCTTCGTGGATTACAAAAGCATCTGTAGCTCCATTTTTGGGTTCGCTTTTCACGGATACAATTTCAGAAAACACAATTGCTGGCTGGTCGTTATTGTATTGATTTTTTTCAAAAATAGCAGCCGCAACACTCACAATTAATAGTAACATTACAAAGAACATTCCAAAGAAAAATAGTCTTTTTGAAACTGTAATTTGTGAGAAATAATAACCAACAAAAAATAATAAAAACAAAAATGATAATCCAACGGCAATTCCTCCCCAAGTGTTGTAATGAAAGGTGTTGGTGAAATCTTGAATCAGTTTATTGAAGCCTAATTTTTCTACTGTTTTTATGTCGTCAATTTGTAGTTTTTGAGCAAATTTAAGGTTGTTTTGAATTTCGGCATCTGTTGGATTCAACAACAATGCTTTTTCATAATTGTAAATTGCAGGGGCTACTTTATTTAATTTGTAATAGCAATTTCCAATATTAAAATACAATTCCGCCGATTGCTTTTTCGTTCTAAAAACGCTTTCATAAGCCGTAATTGCTTCTTGATATTTCCCTTTTTGATACAATGCATTCCCATTTTCAAAGCCATTTTGAGCAAAGAAAACTTGCGTTGTAAGTACTATTATATAAAGTAAATTTTTCATAATTATTTAACCACTAAGGGCACTAAGTTTCACAAAGAACTGGATTATTTAAAGGGTTCCGTTTACTACTCTTCGAACGCCTTCTTTTAATAATCTTACATTGAAATTAATTAATAAGCCTAATTTGCAATTCGATAATTTCAAATAAGTTAGTAATTGAGCTAGGTGAACATCGTTTAACTCAACCACCGATTTTATTTCAATTATAAACTTATTTTCTACGATAATGTCTATTCTATAACCCACATCCAGCTTCACATCTTCATAAATTAAAGGCAGTGCTTTTTGCTTTTCAACACTTAAATTTAATTTTTTTAATTCATAAAAAAGGCATTCTTCATAAGCACTTTCAAGGAGTCCAGGCCCAAGACTTCTATGAACTTTGAGTGCACTTTCAAATACTATTTTTGATATTTCGTTCTCAGTCATTTTATTTTTTTAAAGACCTTTGTGCCCCTTGTGCAAACTTTGTGCCCTTTGTGGTTAATCAATTTAAACTATCTGCTTTTCTAATTCAGAAATAATCGCCACCGCTTTATCATAATCTTGTTGAATCGCGGTACTTGACGACGGTGCGTATCTTGCAAATTCACAGTTTTCTGTTAGATTTATAAATGATGTAATCGCATCAGGATTGGCTTTTCGTTCCAATAAAATTTCACCGATTTTCTCCTTACTCATTTCAGAAGTTTCAATGTTGATTTTGGCTTTCAAGAAATTGTGCATCGCTTTTTCTAATGCAATATAAAACGGTTCCTTGTTTCCAATTTCTTTTTGGGCTTCCGACAAATATTTCTTAGCCAATTTGTTAGATAATTTGATTTTATTACCCGCAACATCACCGTCAATTGCTTCTTTTTTCTTCTTGAAAAGGACAATTACAGGAATACATAAAAACGGTAAAACCGACAAGATGTAAAACAACGAAGATCCATAAAAATCTTTATGTTTCATCGAAGTCAACTCCGTTTTCAATTTGATAAATTTGAATTGTGCCGAACTCAAAATGGCTTTTTTAGAATCGCCTGGTGCTGCAGCAACAGCATTATCAGCCGCATTTGGTCCTTCTAAAACATTGACCATAATTTCAGGGGAAGTGATGGTTTTGTAACTACGAGAACCCAAATCAAAATAGGTAAAAACCATCGGCTTGATTGGATATTTACCTTTATATTGTGGAATTATAGCATATTTATCAGAGATTTTTCCTGTCATTCCAGAAAGCGGCGTTGAAACTTGTTCGTTGTGAACAGGATCATACATTTCTAAAGCGGTTGGAACGATTGGTTTTGGCAAAGTAAACAATTTTAAATTCCCTGTTCCCGAAACACTCACGTCCAAATCAAGGCTTTCACCCGATTTTAAATTTGTTTTCGAAGGAGTAACTTTAAATACAAATCGTCCAACAGCGCCAGAAAAATCTGCGGGTTTCCCCGATTCTGGTAGTGCTTTCACACTAATTGTTTTTGCCCCGGCAGAAACGCGTTTGTGGTCTTCCACCAAAAGTACTTGCCCAAAGATATTTCTTCTGTTGGATGGCAACTGCACATCAACATCCAATGAAAGCGGTTCAATCACTAATTTTCCTGATTTTTGTGGATATAAAACGGTTTTTCTAAGGGTTACAAATCGGTATTTTTCTCCTTTGTATTTTCCCTCTTCAGCAACTAATTGTTTGATGTCAATATTCTGGCTCCAAAAATCATTGTATTTTGGTTTGTCCAATTCTCTCCAATTGGTGATTCCAATATTGTAACTGAAGTATATTTTATAAACCACTGTAATCGGTTCATTTATATATGGATTTGTATTAGATATTTCAGCCACTAAATGCAACGAATCATCTGCCGAAACCTGAGAATCATTTGGGTCTCGCGGCTGTTCTACCGCTGCTGTAACCGTGATTTTAACGGGTGAAGTTTTATAAATCTGTCCTCTAATATCAATCGACGCTTGACGAATTACTAAATTCCCTTTTTGTGTTGGCAATAAAAAATAAGAATACGTTTTATTGAACGAACTTTTCCCATTAACCCAAGATTGACTCACTTGCTGACTTGGTCCCGCAATGATTTTAAATCCCTCAAAATTTGGCGGCGTAAAGTTATCGCCATCATCATTCATAGTGAAATCGATGCGAAGTCTTTCGTTTAGTCCAAGAGTTTGTTTGCTGACTTTGGCCTCAAATTGTACTTGCGCCAAGAGCCCCTGAAAACTCAATAATAATAGAAAAAAATATTTTTTCATTTTTTGTTTAATCATTTAATCGTTGAAATGTGCATTCGTTTAATTGTTAAAATATTTATTTGTTTAATCGGTAATTCCGGTAAAACAAATAAACAAATAAACGAATAAACAGTTAAACTGACTATACTTTACCAATCTTTCTCCGTTTGCATCGGTTTCCCCTTTACTTTTTTGGCATTTACCTTATCCTGAATTTTCTTCTCTTCGTTGTTTACGGCATCTAAAAGATTTTGAACGCGCTCTTTTGGAATTCCTCCAGGTCTTGGTTTTGGTTTCCCGTCTTCATTACCTTCATTATCGTTTTTATCTTTCTTGTCACCGTCTTTTTTATCGTCCTTTTTCTTATCGTCCTTCTTGTCGTCTTTCTTTTTGTCGTCCTTTTTATCTTTTTTATCGTCTTTCTTTTTATCGTCTTTTTTGTCTTTCTTATCCTTTTTATCGTCCTTTTTCGGTGGATTGTTTTTTAGCATTTTTTTAGCTAAAGCAAAATTATATCTCGTTTCTTCATCACTCGGATTGTTTCTCAAGGCATTTTTATAGGCTTCAACTGCTGCAGAATAATTTTTTTCTGCCATATAAATATTTCCAGAATTGTGAAAAGCTTTCTGTTTTTCAGGTCGTTCTGTAGCTATTTTAATGGTTTTTTCATAAGAAAGTAGCGCTTCTGAACCGTGATTTTGTTTGTAAATTGAATTCCCTAAATTATACGACGCAATGGCTTTCTTCGGATTATTAGATAGTGAAATTCGATATTCTGCTTCTGCATTCGCATATTTTTTATCTGCAAATTCAGCGTTCGCTTTTGGCAAATTCATATCTTTTTCTTGAGCGAAAATTGCAAAAGAAAGCAACAGAAAACTATATATAATTAAACTCTTCATTATGCTTTTTCATTAAATAAATTCAACTTTTTCAACCATTTCGTTTTTCTTTCCAAGAAGAAAACATCTAATAACAACAAGAAAAATGCGATTCCTAGAAACCATTGAAACTGCGAATTATAATCGGTAAATTGTTGGGCTTCAAATTCTGTTTTTTCAATATTGTCTAAAGCATTTTTTACATATTCTAAAACTTCTTTGGTGTTATTTCCATTAACATAACCGCCTTTCGTATTCTTTGAAATTATTTTTAAGCTTTCCTCATTCAATTTTGTTACGACAACGGCATTGTTTTGATCGCGTTTAAAACTCAAAACCCGACCGTTTTCTTTCAATGGAATTGGGCCGCCTTTTGCAGTTCCAATTCCAATGGTTATGATTTTTAATCCTAATTTACTGGCTTCTTCAGCAGCATCAATTGCGCCTTCAGAATGATCTTCTCCATCGGAAATTAGAATCAATAATTTGCTTGTTTTCTTGTCATCATCAAAATAGGTTGACGACAATTTTATGGCTTCGTCCAATGAAGTTCCTTGCGAAGAAACCATCGAAGGATTCATACTTTGCAAAAACATTTTAGCCACGCCATAATCGGTTGTGATTGGTAAAACTGGAAATGCGCTTCCTGCATACGCCACAATTCCAATTCGGTCACCCACCAATTGATTGATGATTTGCGAAACGATTTGCTTGCTTTTTTCTAATCTGCTTGGGGCAACATCTTCGCAAAGCATACTTTTGGAAACGTCAACTGCAAATACAATGTCAATTCCTTCGCGTTTTACCGTTTCCGATTTTGTTCCGATTTTTGGGTTAACCAATCCAATTACCAAGAATCCAAAAGCCAAAATTAAAACCGTGAATTTTAAAACCGATTTGAATACTGATTTTTCTGGACTCAGTTTTTGAATCATTTCTGAATCCCCAAATTCACGTTGTTTTTTTCTTTTCCAATATTGATTGAATAGAAATAACAACACCAAAATTGGCACTATTAATAAAAGGGATAAATATTTTTTTTCGTCTAATTCGTACATAAATAATTTTTTAATTCCATTTCGGCTTCCCTTTTTTTGGGAAACTTGGGATTATATAAAACTTCTGAATAATGTGTTTCGTAAACCTATTTCTACCAATAATAACAAACCTGCAAAAAGTGCAAATGGGCGGAATTTTTCATCATAATCGTAGAATTTCAATTCTTGGATTTCTGTGGTTTCCAACTTGTTAATCTCATTATAAATGGCTTCTAATTTCTGATTACTGTTCGCCCTAAAATATTTTCCTCCTGTATTTTTGGCAATAGAACGCAACAAACTTTCGTCGATTTCCACTTTCATCATTCTAAACAAAAACTGTCCGTTTGGTGCAATTGCATAAGGAAAATCCGCCATTCCGTTCGATCCAATTCCAATAGTATATACTTTAATTCCGTATTGTTGTGCAATATCAGAAGCCGTTTGTGGTTCAATAAATCCTGCATTATTCACCCCGTCAGTCATTAAAATAACAATTTTACTTTTGGCTTTACTGTCTTTTAATCTATTGATTGCCGTGGTCAATCCCATTCCAATTCCTGTTCCGTCTTGAAGTACATTGTCGTATTTTATACTTCTAATCGCATCTAAAACAACCGCTTTATCACTCGTTACTGGCGATTTTGTATAAGCTTCAGAAGCGTAAACTACCAATCCAATTCGGTCGTTTGGTCTTGCTTTCACAAAATTTTCGGCAACATCTTTCAACGCTTCCATTCGGTTTGGCTTTAAATCTTTTGCCAACATACTCCCAGAAACATCGACAGACATTACAATATCAATTCCTTTTGTGGTTTTCGTTTTGCTGCTCACATCAACCGTTCTTGGTCGTGCCATTGCAATTATTAAAGAGCTTAACGCCAATAAACGAAAGACAAATAACATCGGTTTCAATTTTGCTAAAATCGATTTTGAAGTTTTGAATCCTTGCAAAGAACTGATCTTTAAAGTTGCGGTTTGCTCGTTTCTTTTCCAAATTTGCCATCCAATTACTATTGGAATCAAAAGGAAAAGCCAGAAAAATTCGGGGTTTAAAAAAGTCACTTTATTCATTGTTTTCGTCTTTTTTAAATTCAACAGAATTGATTACGCGTTCCGAAATTTGTTCTGCGTATTTATCGCCTTCTTCGTGAAAAATCATCACTTGTTGGTATCCGCCGTCTTCTTTGAATAGAATTATTTCGTAGTACAATTTTACGCTACTTTTTAGAACAGGGTCTAGAAAAACCATTGTTCCAAAACCCTTCAAGCCCGAAACTCCCATTTTTGTTTGGAATTCTTCTTGTTTCAAAACCACATTTTGTCCACCAAAACTATCAATTGTTCCTTCTAAACCTTTTTGCAAGTCATATTCTATTTCTTGTTTTGGTTTTGCGGTTACCAATGCGATACAGAAATTGCTCTGCAAACTTCCATAAGTGAATACACTCGCATCTTTCAATAATGCAATTACTTTCTTCGGAAATTGAGTTGTAGAATCAATTCTCGTTAATATTTTTGGTGTTTCAATATATACTTTAGAAATCCCATATTCGCTTGAAACCCATTTTCCTTCAACCAATTCTTTTGTAGGACGACCGATTATATTGTCTTTTACATAATCGAAACCTTTGGTCGTTACAAAGAAAATAAACAGTCCTAAAATTGCCCCAACTACAAATCCAATTGCAGTTAAAATCTGCTTTCTTTTCTGTTTTTTGAGCTTTTGCAAACGACGCATTTCGTCCCATTCACTGGTGTCTTCTTCAATTTCAATCTCTATTGGTATGGATTTATCCAATGTCAAAATTGCTTTTTCAATCTTATTTTGGTCTTCTGCAATTTCATAATCCAATGGTTTTGATTTAGCAAATTTCACTAAATCGGCTTGCTTTAAAACGCGTTCTAAATTTTCTAATATTTCTGCCGAAAGCGTCATTTTCTTTTTGATAGAAGCTGCCCGAAGTGCCAAAATCAATTCCGAAGTGGTGCTTTCCATTGCAGGAATTTCAATAGCTTCTTCAATATAATTTCTCGCAATATCGGTCAATTCACTATCATATTCTTTTACCGCTCCTTTTTGCCAAAGCTCTTTTTTCTCTAATGTTTTTAATAAAATAGTGGCTCTTTCAATTGGTGATTTCAATTCTTCAACTTCTTCAACTTTCTTTTTTTGGTATTTTTTTATCAACCAATATATCAAAGCGCCAATTCCTAAAATCAATAAAATAATAAGCACATATTGCCAGAAATAACTCAATTGATACGGCACTTCAACGATAGGTTTGATGTCGAATAATTTCTGTCTTAGAGTATCCACTTGCACATTGGAAACCTCAACCAAAAGCGAATCTGTGGCAAATGCTTTGTTGTTTATCAGTACTTTCAAACTTGGAATTACATATTTTCCTGAGTCAAATTGAGTAACACCATATTTTTTTATAAGCTCATATCGGTCGCCGAGTTTAATCGTATCAATTACATAAGAACGAATAACTTCCATTTTTCCAAAGTTTTTAGACGTTGGAAAAACCACTTTCGCCAAAGTATCCACATTGGTTTTTAGAGTCAAATTGAACTGTGCTCCAATTTTATTTTTGGTAACATCTATTTTAGTTTCCACTTGCTTTTGAGCAAATAGGGAAGCCGAAATTAGAAAGAATAGAATGTAATATTTGATTTTCATTGCTTTTATCGCGACTTAAAATAACTTAATAATTTGGTTACATAACTTTCATCAACTCTTGTGCTTACAACGCCTGAACCCGATTTTCTAAAAGTTTCTGTAAAATAATCAACTTTGCTGCGGTATTCTTTTTCATATTCCAATCGAACTGATTTTGAACCCGTATTCACCACTTGTGTTTCGCCAGTTTCAGCGTCAACCATTGAAACCATTCCAAGATTTGGCATTTTTTCTTCTCGAATATCAAATACTCGAATGCCTGTAATATCGTGTTTTTTGGAAGCAATTTTCAATGTGTTTTCATATTCATCTGACATAAAATCAGAAATTACAAATACAATGGCTTTCTTTTTTTGAGTTCCTGATAAAAATTTTAAGGCTTGCGAAACATCGGTTTTATTGCTTTTTGGATGAAATTCAATTAACTCTCGGATGATTCTCAAAACGTGCGATTTTCCTTTTTTTGGCGGAATATACAATTCAATTTGGTCAGAAAACAAAATCAAACCAATCTTATCATTATTTTGAGTTGCCGAAAAAGCCATTGTTGCGGCAATTTCTGTAACGATATCTTTCTTGAATTGGTTTTTAGAACCAAAACTTTCCGAACCCGAAATATCAACCATCAACATCATCGTTAATTCTCGTTCTTCTTCAAAAACCTTAACGTGAGCTTCATTATATCGCGCCGTTACATTCCAATCAATTGCCCGAATGTCATCGCCATATTGGTATTGTCTCACTTCCGAAAATGTCATTCCACGCCCTTTAAATGACGTGTGGTATTCGCCCGAAAAGATATGATCGCTCAATCTTCGGGTTTTGATTTCTATTTTTCGAACTTTTTTGAGTAAGTCTTTTGTATCCATTTTGTTTTGGTTGTTGGTTGTTGGTTGATAGTTAATGGGGTTTTCCCAACAACTATCAACCAACAACTATCAACTATTTAAGGTACTTCAATTTCATTTACAATTTTGTTGATGATGTCAACAGAAGTAATATTTTCGGCTTCCGCTTCATACGTAATTCCAATTCTGTGGCGCAATACATCGTGAACTACTGCACGAACATCTTCAGGAATTACATAACCACGGCGTTTTATAAAAGCATAACATTTTGCTGCATTTGCCAAATTGATACTTCCACGTGGCGACGCACCAAAACTGATTAGTGGTTTTAAATCTGCCAATTTGTATTGCTCTGGAAAACGAGTTGCAAAAATAATATCAAGAATATATTTTTCGATTTTTTCATCCATATACACTTCACGAACCGCTTCTTGCGCACGCAAAATTTGTTCTACAGAAACTACCGCATTTACTTTTTCGTAAGCACCTTTCAAGTTTTGACGAATAACCATTCTTTCGTCTTCCATTTTTGGGTAATCGATAACGGTTTTCAACATAAAACGATCGACTTGAGCTTCTGGAAGTTGGTACGTTCCTTCTTGTTCAATTGGATTTTGAGTTGCCAATACTAAAAACGGTCTTTCCAATTTGAAAGTGGTATCGCCAATAGTAACTTGTTTTTCCTGCATCGCTTCCAATAATGCCGATTGCACTTTTGCTGGCGCACGATTAATCTCATCCGCTAAAACGAAATTGGCGAAAATCGGTCCTTTTTTAATTGAAAACTCATTTTGCTTGATGTTGTAAATCATTGTTCCTACAACGTCTGCAGGCAATAAATCGGGTGTAAACTGAATTCTGCTGAACGATCCTTGAACAGCTTGCGACAAAGTGTTTATTGCTAAAGTCTTTGCCAAACCGGGAACACCTTCTAATAAAATGTGTCCTTGTCCCAAAAGTCCAATCAATAATCTTTCAATCATGTGCTTTTGACCCACAATTACTTTGTTCATTTCCATTGTAAGAAGGTCTATAAAAGCGCTCTCTCTTTCAATTTTTTCATTAATTGCTCTGATGTCTAAAGTCGAAGTATTTTCTTCCATTTTACTTATTTTATAACTGTGAATTTTAACATTTAAATTTGAGAGTGCAAATTGAATTTTTTTTTAGAAGTACGATGTTAAAAAATGGTTAAAACTTCTATAAAACAAATGCTTTTAAGGCTGAATTGTGATTTTGTTTTTATAATTTTAAGAACTTTAAGGAAATACCTTTACTATTTTTGCATTTTAATTTCTAATAAAAACATAAAACATTGAATAAAAACACCTTATCGCCCATTATTGCGGGCACGATGAATTGGGGAGTTTGGGATAAAAATCTCAGCACTTCTGAAATGGACAGTATGATTCAAATTTGTTTAGAAAACAAAATCACTACTTTTGACCACGCAGATATTTATGGTTCTTATACCACGGAAGCGGCGTTCGGAAAAGCATTTGCTTCAAGCAAAATCAAAAGAGAAATTCTTCAATTTGTTTCAAAATGTGGCATTCAGCATCTTTCTGAAAACAGACCAAACAAAATCAAACATTATGATTATTCGAAGGAATATATCATTTGGTCGGTGGAAAATTCACTAAAAAACTTGCAAACAGACTATTTAGATGTGCTTTTATTGCACCGCCCAAGTCCATTAATGCAAGCCGATGAAATTGCAGAAGCCGTTACTAAATTAAAAACAGAAGGTAAAATACTTGATTTTGGACTTTCTAATTTTACGGCTTCGCAAACGGAATTAATTCGTCAGAAAACGGCAATTAGTTACAATCAGGTGCAGTTTTCGGCAACGAATTATGAGCCAATGGTGGATGGAAGTTTCGATTATATGCAAATTCACAACATTCAACCGATGTCTTGGAATCCGTTAGGAACGGTTTTTAGAGAAGACAATGAGCAAACCCGACGAATGAAAAAATTGTTGGCGACATTGGTTTCTAAATACCATTTTGGGTCGGATACGATTTTGCTTTCTTGGATTTTGCAACATCCAGCTCGTGTAATTCCAATTGCGGGAACAGTGAATATTGCCAGAATTCAATTGCTGATGAAAGCCACAGAATTGCAACTTGAAAAAGAAGATTGGTTTGCCATTTGGACAGAAAGTATGGGTCAAAAAGTTCCTTAAATTTTATTAGAAATAACATCGTATAAAAAACAAAATACCATTGAATAAAACAGCATTAATTACAGGAGCAACAAGCGGAATTGGAAGAGCAACCGCAAGAATATTAGCAAAAAACAACTATAAAATTGTGCTTTGTGGACGCCGTGAAGAACGGATTTTGGAACTTCAAAAAGAACTATTAGAATTTACAGAAGTACACACTTTATTGTTTGATGTTCGGGACAAAAAAGCGGTTTTTGACAGCATTGCCTCGCTTCCAGAATCGTTTTCTTCCATTGATGTATTAATCAATAATGCAGGAAATGCACACGGATTAGACCCAATTCAAACTGGCGATTTAGACGATTGGGATGCGATGATTGACATCAATTTGAAAGGACTTTTGTATGTTTCCAGAGCAATAATTCCACAAATGGTAGCACGAGAATCAGGTCATATTATCAATATTGGTTCCACAGCTGCCAAGGAAGTATACCCAAACGGAAACGTATATTGCGCTACAAAACACGCTGTTGACTCGCTAAATCAAGCGATGCGAATCGATTTGAATCCGTATGGTATTCGCGTAGGCGCTATTCATCCCGGAATGGTTGACACCGAATTTAGCACCGTTCGTTTCAAAGGAGATGCTGAAAAAGCAGCAAAAGTTTACGTAGGATTTTCGCCTTTACAAGCAGAAGATTTAGCTGATATTATCCATTTTGTAGTTTCAAGACCGTATCATGTTAATATTGCTGATTTAGTTGTAATGCCCACGGCGCAAGCAATGGTTGGGATTGTGAAGAGGAATTGATTTATTTTAAAGTTCTTTTTTATATTCCATTATATCGCCAGGTTGACATTCTAAAATTTCGCAGATTATTTCTAAAGTCGAAAAACGAATGGCTTTTGCTTTTCCTGTTTTCAAAATAGATAGATTTGCGGTTGTAATCCCGATGCGTTCCGCTAATTCATTGGAACGCATTTTACGTTTGGCAAGCATCACATCTACATTTATTATAATCGCCATAAATTATATTGTTAATTCGTTTTCTTCTTTAATTCGTTTTCCGATTAAAAAAACCTCGGATAAAACCTTGAAAAACAATCCCAAAGCCATTAAATATAAGAATGGTCCAATTCCGATTTGGATTGAAACGTTATTTTTAGAAATTGAAGACAGCAATTCTGTGATTAAATACAAGCTAGATGAAAAGATGATTAAATTTCCTATTTTGTCTAAAAACATAGAATTTTCAACTTCAAATATTAGTTTGTTTTTAAAATTTAGTAATACTATTTTAAAATTATAAAGTGCATAAAGAATTAATCCAAAATTCAACAAACTAATTATCAACCCGATTTTATTCCAGATGGTATCTAATTCAATCAAATTTCCATTTATTTTTATTGGAAAGTCAATTGGATTATTAGAAATCAGCATCGTTGCGCAAACGACAATTATTATTGGATAACATATTATGGAAAGAATCCAAACGTAATCAACAATGGTTTTTAAAAAATTTAATTTTCTCATGGTATTTAAGTTTTAAAGTTGTGACAAATATACAATAATTATTGATAAACAATAATAAAACATTAAAAAACAATATTTTTTTATAAATAAGAACAAAATAAAGTTAATTGCTTTTGTAAGTTATGAAAGAATTTCCAAAAGCATTAACCTTATAAAACTTCTTCTGTTTACTTCAATAAATCTATAATTTCTTATTAAATATAAGGCGAAAGCGTAATGTGAACCTGAACGGTGTCATTAACGATTTCTAATGGATAGGATCCTTTTTTTAGTAAGCGGTACCTGGTGTCAAGCTCAAAATAAAGTAGAGTGTTGAAATCAAAAATGAAGTCGCTATCTTGAATAAAAAGCAATTCTTCTTTGGCATTTAATTTAGAATATTCTTTACCAAAAAATTGGATTTGCTCTTCAATAGTAAGTTTTGTAGTTACTATTTCGATGATCATTGAGGTATCGGTTTGTTTTTTTATTGTGAAATTACTCATATTGGATTTTCGCCTTTACAAGCAGAAGATTTAGCCGACATTATTCATTTTGTAGTTTCAAGACCGTATCATATTAACATTGCAGATTTAGTGGTAATGCCCACGGCGCAAGCAATGGTTGGGATTGTGAAGAGGAGCTAAAAACAACTAAACATATCTTTTTATTAGTATGACTGCTTTATTTCACACTATAATTTAAGGATTAATAGCTAAAAGAGATTAAGTATAGCAAATACAGCTATAATTAATCTCTTTTAGGCTATTGCTAATCATTGTAACATTATAATTAATGCCTCAAAGACTATAATTATACTCTTTGAGTCATTAATTATAACCTAAAAGAATATAATTAATGACTTTTAGTAATTAGCGATAGTAAAAAAGTAATTAATGAAACAAAATTAATTCTTGCAAAGCTATTCCGCACATTTATAAATTAAAAAAATACCCCAAACACTCAGATTATTTGATATTAATCTGTGTATTTGGGGTAAAATCAATAACTGTCTTTGCTGATTTTCAGCCTAAAAAAGAATTACCTTCTTGTTCTTTTAGAAAAGCGCTGGCTCAAATCTTCATAAATGGGTCTTGCCGTTGGAATTCCTCTGCTGTTTGCTTCTTTTACTTGACCATAATACAGCATTGCCGCCTGTAGCGCTTCACTTCCTGCAAGCATAACGGTATCGTCAACATCGGTGGCTAGTTGCAGTGCTAAATTTGAAATTGGGCTCAACAGACTTACCACGGCTTCGTCCTTCAAAAACTCTGTTTTATCCATATATCCTGGCACAAACTCGGGGTTTGTATCCACGTAGGATTTTGTTTTTTGAACATTGGCAACCGTTTTGTTTCCCATCTTGAAAAGCGACTTGCGCTCCTCTGTGGTAAGCCCCTGCAAATAGGGTGCTAAACTGGTTTTGCATTCTTGTAGTTTTAACATTACTTCATCGATAACTGTTGTAGGAATCAAAATGCTAAGTTGGTTTTGGGTGCTCATAATTTAAATGTATTAAAGATTAAAAAAAATTAGTAATAAAATAGTGCTGCGTTTAATGCTTGTTTAAAAGGTAATTAAAGTTTGTTTAAGCTTTTTAAGCTTCTTTTGTTTAGTTTATAAACCTATAATTTCTTATTAATTATAAGGTGAAAGCGTAATGTGAACCTGAACGGTATCTTTAACGATTTCTAATTGATAGGATCCTTTTTTTAGTAAGCGGAACCTGGTGTCAAGCTCAAAATAAAGTAGAGTGTTGAAATCAAAAATGAAGTCGCTATCTTGAATAAAAAGCAATTCTTCTTTGGCATTTAATTTAGAATATTCTTTACCAAAAAATTGTATTTGCTCTTCAATAGTAAGTTTTGTAGTTACTATTTCGATAATCATTGAAGTGTCGGTTTGTTTTCTAATTGTATAATTACTCATATTTGAATGTGTTGAAATGGTTTTGAAACAAGGCAAAAACCAAGAGTTATCGATGCAATATATTTCTCTTATGGCTATTTTAATTTTTTTATTGTATTTTGTATTGACGATAAACAATATCTAGAGGACGATTAGCCCAATTTTTTTTTACAATTTCATCATTTGATTTATATTTCTATAAAGGTATCTAAGCACTTAAGGATAATAGTACGGCTTTGCCGTAAAAAAGGTTAAAGTTTTGGAAGTTGAAACCGAAAAAACGACAGGTATTAGCTGTCGTTTTTGAATTTTTTTGAACAAATTTTTTTTAACGAAGCAAAAGTCAATGAAAATTCACACGTAGAAACCAATAACGCTTCGCAATCATTTGATATTATTCTTCATTAAATAGTTGATTGTTCGAGGGATGCGTTTTTTTGTATGTCAATTTTATATTCAATTTCTGCAATGCTATCATCATATCAATAATGATGGCTTTCTTATTAGCTATAAAATTTATGTTTCTAAAAATGTTTTATGCTTTTCTAATAGCTTAACTTTAGCTTCTAGTTCCAATATTTTTTGCTCTATAGCTTTTGGCGTTTCGGATGTTGATTGATTATCCCAATCAAAATGACCAAATTCTCGAAGCCAACCATAAACAGTGGAACTTGATTGAATCCCATATTTAAGACAAATTTCGTAAGTTGATATTCTTCCTTGCTCTATCTCTTCAACAACTTGTACTTTAAAAGACTTTGTGTAGTCTTTTTGTATGCGGTTTACATTACGACTTTCTTCATTTTTTTCCATAAGTTTACTTTTTGTATATTGCTATTTCATGACAATGCAATAAATAATTTTTAAAGTTTTAAACACAGAGCTATTCTGGGTTTTTTAATAGTGAATTGACAAATAAATCTCGAGAAATTTGTTAAGTCTAAACTACTACAACCCTAAAAAGTGGAAGTACGGCTTTGCCGTAAAAAATGTTAAAATTATATAAACCCCATTTTTCGGGCTTGCTGAACCAATTCTTCATCGGTACTTTTGCTAATAAAAAAGAAATCTTTCAATTTTGATTTTCTTTTTTCAATGGCACTGTCGGACAAGTTCAGTTGCAAGGCGATGGTTTTGTTTTTTAAACCCTGTGCTAATAAGACTATTATTTGCCTGTTGATGGTGTCTAAATAATTCTCTCGGGACAATAATTCTTTGATGTTGTCTTTCACGGTTTGCGAATAATATATCGCGCCATTCAATACCGCACTAAAAGCAGCTAACAATTCGTCACCGTCGAAATCGCTTTTTATTAACACCCCATCAGGTCGCACTTTTTGAACTAAATCATAAATTACAAATGCTTCTGCGTGCGAAGTCAGTATCATAATTTTGCTTTTTGGGGAATGTTCTCGTGTTAAAAGCGCCAAGTCTTCGCCAGAATATATTTTTTTGTCAGGATATGGGGGTAAACTTCGGTCTAAAAGCACAACGTCAAAATGCAAAGGGGCTTCCGTGTTTACAATAATTGTATATGCTTCTTCACAGTTATAACAAACCGTTGTTTCAATTTCAAGATTCTCTATATTGTATTGCAAAATAGATTTGTACCCTTCAATTTGAAGAGGATGGTCATCAACTATTAAAATTTTTATAGACATATATTATATTCAGTATTACTACTTTGTGAAAGTAAAAAACTAAATCGGAATTGCCAAACTTATTTTTGTTCCTTTTTTTGGTGTCGAAACGATATTAAAAGTGCCGTTACATTCTTCCGCCCTTTTTTGCATATTTTGCAACCCAATTCCATTTTTACTATTCTTTGTATTAAAACCTATGCCATCATCTGAAATAGTAATTATTAAAGTAGCATCTTGTTTGTCCATACGAATAGCAACTTTATTTGCAGCCGCATATTTATCAATGTTTTGCAGCGCTTCTTGGATAATTCTATAAATATTGATTTTGATGGCAGTACTAACAGTGCTCCAATCGATGTTTTCGCCAGTTTTTAAATCAAAATCTATGTTGGAATGATTTTTTATTGCTGTGAAAATATTTTCTACGATACCAATAAAATCAACATCAGAGGAAAATAAATTTCGATTCAAATCGTGTGCAATTTTTCTAATTTCCTTTTCAATGCTTTGGATTTCTTTAATGTATTCCAAACATTTTTTTATGGTTTCCTCGTCTGTTTTTTTGTTCAAAACATATAGGTTTAGCCTAATACTCGATAATTTACCCATAACGCCATCGTGCAATTCTTGCGATATTCTTAGTTTTTCGATGTTTTTTCCTTCTTCAATTTTCTGTTGTTGGTCAAGCATCAATTGATAAATAACCTCGTTGGCTTTTTGCTGTTCTTGTTTTAATAGCAATTCGCGTGATTTGTTTTTTTGTGCATTCATTCTTATCCAAAGAAAAATCACTAACAAGAAAAGCAAAGAGAATGATGCAATAAATAGTATTCGTCGCGAAAGTTTGCTGTTTTCTGCTTGAACCACTTTATTATTTGAAGTTACTTCGTCTGTTTCAAATTCAATTCTTGCAAATTTATCTCTAGTGGCACGTTCTACGCTTTGAAGACTATCGTTTAACTGAATGAATCGATTGGAATAATAAGTATTTTTTTTAGGATTGGCAAGTGCCAAAAACCTTAAAATTTTTAATTCATCTTCAAAAATTTGGTTTTTGTGTGCCAGTTTTTGCGCAATATTAAAATAGCTTTTGGCGCTTAACGTGTCGTTTTTGGATAAATAATATTCACCCAAATGGGTGTTTGCTTCTACTTGTGTCGGTGCAATTTTTGTGCTTTCTGAAATTTGTAAAACCTCTTTGAAAAGTGGCAAGGCTTTTGGATCATTTAATTTGAATTTGGAATAGGCAATTGTATTGATTATAGAGGAATAGGTTCTTAAATCCGATTTTTTTAATTTTTCAAAATTTATAGTATTCTCTAAATAAGCAATCGCTTTTTGATGCAAATTTTGTTTTTGGTATATTCGAGCAATGTAATTATGTGTTTGATTTTTTAATTCTGAATTTTGTTGTGGTTTTTCTAAAGCTTCTATTTTAAGAATTGCTTTGTTGTAATAGTCTAAAGCTTTTTCGTAATTATTCATTCCTTCGAGACAATTACCAATAGTCATATAACAACCAATTATATCCTCAACATATTTTTTTTGAGAAGCAATTTTTAACGCCTGAATTGCAGTTGCTTCTGCTCCTGAGTAATCTTTATGGCACCAAAGAATATTTGCTTTTATCCGAAGAATACTCCCTAAAAATAATTTGTGTTTGTTTTTATTGGAAATCTTTTCTGCACTACAAACAAACAAATAAGCACTATCTAAAGTAACCTTTTCATAATAATATAATCCAATATTAGATTTCCCTTTTAAAATCCCGAAAGTGTCTTTAATAAAGGCTGACTTACTTTCAATAATTTTTGAAATTTTAAAAAATTTTTCATAAGATAAATTAATTCTATACGTTTCTGCAATATCAGATAATTGACCTCGAATTATGGTGTCGTATTTTTTATTTGATAAATTGAAATATAAAACATCCAAACTATCTTTTCTATTAAAAGAGCTATCAAAATTACTTTCAACTTGCTTTGTTTTTTGATGACATCCCCAAATAAAAAGGCAGCCGATTAATAATAAAAATATATTTTTCAAAAGTATTTAGTTTTAGAATTTAAGTTGGATAAAAAAGAGTTGCAGTTATAAATATTAGATAAATATTTTTGTTACTGCAACTCTTTATGACATTAATTAATTTGTATAAGATTGCTATGGTTTTGTTCCTGTTCCATTTGTCGGCAGAATAATATCCCCGTCCTTTGCCAATGACACTTGGTTTTTAACTGTTTTGGTTGTTGGTACTTCCTCAGTCGTACACGAAGCTAATGTAGTCAATATGAAACTAACTAAAGCAATAAAAAGGATTTTTTTAATTCTGAAGATTTGCAGCTTTGGCAAATTGTTTTGATTTGAATTTTTCATAATTTTAAGTAATAAAATGAGACAATAGTTTTCTGTGTAACAACATTGAAAAACAATGCGTTACGATTTTGGTTAAAAATTTTGGAATTCCTTGTACTTGTAATATTACTTTGTAAAACTACCTAGATTGGTTTTTTAGACAGTACGGATTTAACTCAAAAAATGTTAAAGTTTTCGTTACTTTTGTAGTTGAAATTGTATTGAAATGAAAAGAAAATTTGAGAAAAAAGTATTTGATTCTGCGGGTTATTTCAAATTAGTCAATAACATCGAATCAAATTAAATACACGGAGGATTGTGCCACAAGAATGGACTTTTAAAAACTGTAATCGGTATAAGAACAAAATAAAGTTGCTTACTTTTGTATGCTATGAAAGAATTTCCAAAACCATTAACCGATAAATTAGAACAACGAACGGCAAACAATTCTTTGCGAAAGCTGTCGTTGCCCAATACTTTAATTGATTTTGCTTCCAATGATTATATTGGATTTGCCAAGTCGGAAACTATTTTCAACGAAACGCATTCGTATTTAATTGAAAATAAAATCATTCAAAATGGCGCGACTGGTTCCAGATTATTGTCAGGAAATCATAAAATATATGAAGAAGCAGAAAATTATATTGCAAAATTTCATCAAGTAGAAAGTGCTTTAATTTTCAATTCGGGTTATGATGCTAATGTTGGTTTTTTTGGCGCCGTTCCGCAACGCAACGATATTATTTTATTTGATGAATTATCACACGCGTCGATTCGGGATGGAATTCAACTTTCAAATGCCAAATCCTATAAATTTCAACATAATGATTTTGAGGATTTAGAACGATTACTTCTTAAACTATCAACCGATAACCAACAACCAACAACCATTTTTATCGTTACCGAAAGTGTTTTTTCTATGGATGGCGATACTCCAAACTTGGAAGAATTGGTGCAAATATCCAATAAATACGGATGTAATTTGGTTGTTGATGAAGCGCACGCTTTGGGAGTTTTTGGTGATTGTGGCGAAGGATTAGTTCAAATGTTAGGATTGCAAGATGCTGTTTTTGCACGAATTGTAACTTTCGGAAAAGGATTGGGCTGTCACGGTGCTGCAATTATTGGTTGTTATGAATTAAAGAAATATTTGGTCAATTTTGCCAGAAGTTTTATTTATACAACGGGACTTTCGCCGCATTCTGTAGCGACGATTTTGGTGGCGTATCAGCATTTAGAAATCGAAAAAAAGGCATTGGAACAGTTGCGAAATACTATCATTCATTTCAATCAAGAAAAAAATATTTTAGGATTAAAACCGATGTTTGTAAGAAGTAAATCGGCAATTCAAAGCGCCATTATTCCTGGAAATCAAAATGTAAAATCAATTGCCAATCAACTTCAAGAAAAAGGATTTGATGTGAAAGCGATACTTTCGCCAACGGTCCCAGAAGGTCAAGAACGACTTCGATTTTGTTTGCACAGTTATAATTCAAAGGAAGAAATCTCGGAAGTGTTGGGATTGTTGAGTACCTTTGTTTTTAGCCAACATTAAATCCAATTACCTTGCGAACTTTGCGGTTAAAGAAGACGAAAAGAGTATAGACAAAGAGATAATAGATTTTTTCTTTGCGATCTTTGTGAAAAACTTTGCGACCTTTGCGGTTAAAGAAGACGAAAAGAGTATAGACAAAGAGATAATAGATTTTTTCTTTGCGATCTTTGTGAAAAACTTTGCGACCTTTGCGGTTAAATTTTAACTATGAAAATATTTATAACAGGAATATCAACCGACGTAGGCAAAACCATCGCTTCGGCTATTATCACCGAAGCGCTTAAAGCCGATTATTGGAAACCCATTCAAGCGGGTGATTTAAATGATTCTGACAGTCATAAAATCCAACGTTATATTTCAAATGATAAATCGGTTATCCACGAAAATAGCTACAAACTTAACACGCCCGCAAGTCCGCATTTAGCAGCTGAATTGGACGGAATTACGATAGATTTAAAAAATATAATTGAGCCAAGAACAGCCAATCATCTTGTTATTGAAGGTGCTGGCGGACTATTTGTACCTTTAAATGAAACCGATTTTGTCCTAGATTTAATTCAACCTGATTACAAAGTAATTGTTGTTTCTCGCCATTATTTGGGAAGTATCAACCATACTTTATTGACCATTGAAGCGTTGAAAAATCGTGGGATACATATTGCCGGAATTATTTTTAATGGAAATGAAAATCTGCCTACCGAAACCATAATTTTGAATACAACGCAACTAAAATGCATCGGTAGAATAGGGGAAGAACCGTATTTCGATCAAAATGTAATTTCAGAATATGCCGATTTGTTTCGAGATAATCTATTAGAACTTCAATAGCAATTTCAAAAATCAATTTCAAACGAGAATCTAAAATCAAATGAGTTTAACAGAAAGAGACGGTCAATATCTTTGGCATCCTTATACCCAACACAAAACTTCAAAACCGCCAATTGCAATTGTAAAAGGCGAAGGTGCTTTGCTTTGGGACGATTCCAATAAGGAATATATTGATGCAATTGCGTCTTGGTGGGTCAATCCTTTTGGGCATTCCAATCGGTTTATTGCAGATGCAATCTACAAGCAATTAACCACATTAGAACACGTTTTATTTGGAGGATTTACACACGAACCAGCCGTAGTTTTATCTGAAAAGCTGATGGAAATCTTACCGAAAAATCAAAAGAAAATATTTTTTTCTGATAATGGATCAACCGCTGTTGAAGTCGCAATAAAAGTCGCTTTGCAATATTTTTTCAACAAAGGAGAAAAGAAAACGACCATAATTGCTTTTGAAAATGCCTTTCACGGAGATACTTTTGCCGCAATGGCTGCAAGTGGGATTTCGTTTTACACCCAGGCTTTCGAAGGAATGTTTATTGATATCGTTCGGATTCCTGTTCCAATAAAAGGTCAGGAAGAAGCCAGTTTTCAAGCATTGGCAAAAGCCATCAAAAACAATAACTGTGCTGGATTTATTTTTGAACCGTTAGTGCAAGGAGCAGCGGGAATGGTAATGTATGAGCCAGAAGCGTTAGATAAATTAATTAAAATCTGTCAAGAAAGTAAGGTGTTAACTATTGCTGACGAAGTAATGACAGGCTTTGGAAAAACTGGAAAAACGTTTGCCTGCGATTATTTGCAAACCCAACCCGATATGATGTGTTTATCAAAAGCCTTGACGGGCGGGACAATTCCAATGGCAATTACCACGTTCACTCAGGATTTATTCGATGCTTTTTATAGTGATGATATTAATAAAGCACTTTTTCACGGGCATACATTTACTGCAAATCCAACGGGTTGTGCAGCGGCTTTGGCAAGTTTGGAATTATTGCAAACTGATGAAATGCAAACCAATATCGCACGAGTTAATCAACGTCATTTGGAATTTCAAAAACACATTGAAAGACATCCAAAAGTAACGACAACACGGGTTTTGGGAGTCATTTTTGCATTGGAAATAAAAACCGAAAACCAAGCGAGTTATTATGGTGCTTTGCGAAACAAACTCTATGATTTTTTCATTGAAAACGGAATAGTATTGCGACCAGTTGGAAATATCGTCTATATTTTGCCGCCTTATATTATCACGGACAGCCAATTGCAAAAAATTTACGAAGTTGTTGAGAGTGCTTTAGAGATGGTTTGATTTTTAAGAAGACGAAGAGATAATAGACGAAGAGATGAAAGACGAAAGACGAAGAGATAATAGACAAATAGATAATAGATTTAAAATTAGTCGAACTTTCAAAGTCTAAAGTCCAAAGTCATAAAGTCTAAAGTCATAAAGTTGACCCGTTTTCAATAATTCATAATTCACAACTTATAATTCATAATTCATTTAATAATTCATTTATAACTTTGCGACCTTTGCGAAAAACTTTGCGACCTTTGCGGTTAAGTTTTCATAACTCATAACTCATAACTCATAACTCATAACTCATAACTCATAATTCATAACTTATAACTCATAATTAAAAACCCTTTGCCAACAACAATTTCTATTACCGCCATCGCTTCTCTTTCTGCTTTAGGAAACAATCAAGATGCGATTTGGAAAAGCTACCAATCCAATCAACATTGTTTTGTAGCAACTGCTTTTAGTACTCAAAATGCACTTGTGGCACCATTAGATGCAGCTTCAGAACAGGAAATTGAAGCATTGAAAAATTCAGATCAAAAATATAAATCATTAGACAATTCTGTTTTATTTGCAATAGCAGCTTCACGAAAAGCAACAATTGATGCAGGTTGGAAAACGGGAGATAGTTTTGGAATTAACATTGGTTCTTCTCGTGGCGCAACTGAATTGTTTGAAAAGCACCATCTTGATTTTATAAAAACAGGAAAAGTAGCGACTTTGGCTTCTCCAACTACCACGCTTGGAAATATTTCTTCTTGGGTTTCTCACGATTTGCAAAGTCAAGGCCCTGAAATTTCACATTCAATTACTTGTTCCACCGCATTGCACGCATTGCTAAATGGCGTTGCTTGGCTCAAAGCTGGAATGGCAGATAAATTTTTAGTTGGCGGAAGTGAAGCCCCATTGACTGATTTTACGATTGCTCAAATGAAGGCGTTGAAAATTTATTCTAATTCAAATGAAAGTGATGCTTATCCAAATCGGGCTTTAGATTTGAATAAGAAAAAGAACACTTTGATTCTTGGTGAAGGTGCTGCGGTTTGTTGTTTAGAAATTGGAAAAAAGGAAAATGCGCTGGCTTTTATTGAAGGAATTGGGTATGCTACAGAAATTTTAGAACACAATGTTTCTGTTTCAGCAGAGGCAACTTGTTTTCAAAAATCAATGAAAATGGCATTAGGGAATACAAATTTATCAGAAGTTGACGCGATTGTAATGCATGCGCCAGGAACTATAAAAGGTGATTTGACAGAATATAAAGCAATCCAAAAAGTATTTGGTGACAACCTGCTTTTACTGACTACCAACAAATGGAAAATTGGACACACTTTTGGAGCTTCGGGAATGTTGAGCATTGAAATGGCGGTAATGATGTTGCAAAAGCAAATTTTTATCGGAGTGCCATTTGCGGAAGCACAATTTCAAAAGAAACCTTTAAAAAAGATAATGGTAAATGCTGTTGGTTTTGGCGGAAATGCGGTGAGTGTTTTGTTGAGTTTGTAATTTAAGACGAAGAGATAATAGACGAAGAGATAATAGACTAAAAAATGTCGAAAGTCGAAAGTCGAAAGTCGTAAAGTCATAAAGTAGAATCATTTCTAACGATTGATAATTTATTTTCCTTGTGAACTTTGCGTAAATCTTTGCGCCCTTTGCGGTTAAAAAAAATAGACAAAATAGATAATAGACGAAGAGATAATAGATTTAAAATTCGTGGCAATTTGTGAAATTCGTGGCTAAAAAACTAAAATTAAAACATAGATTTTCACAGTTTGATAATTTATTTTCCTTGTGAACTTTGCGGTAAAAAAAATAAGCCACGGATTAAACGGATTAAACGGATTAAACGGATTTCCACAGATTTATAACTTATAACTTACAACCCATAACTTATAACCCACAACCCACAACTTACAACTCATTACTTCCCCTCCAAATCTTTCACTTTTTCATAAATCAAATTACTTTCAAATCCTTTGCGAAGTAGAAAATCACAGAATTTTTTCCGTTTTTTGATAATGTTGGTTTCTCGAATAGTTGCCCATTGTCTTTCGGCAGCTGTGTGAAAAGTACTACAATATTCTTCGGGTGTAATTTCTTTTAGTGCTGTTGTGATATTATATTGTGAAATCTTACGAAACTTCAACTCGTTCACAATTCTGATTTTCCCCCAATGTTTGATGCGGTGTTTTCCTCTTGCAAAGCTACACGCAAAACGCTCTTCGTTGAGGAATTTATGTTCAATAAGGTGCACTATGATTGTATCTATGATTTGTGGAATCATATTCATACTCCGCAATTTTTCGACTATTTCTTTGTGACAACGTTCTTGATACGCACAATAATTCTCTAATTTGCTTTGCGCTTCCGCTAAAGAATACGTTTTGTGAGTATTACTTTCCAATTTGATAACGTTTTAATAATTTGATTAAAAAAATTAAAGGACTAACGATAGACTACCTTTGTGCTCCCTCACTTATAGCTCGAAAAAATTCTTGCTATTAAAACAATAAATTTATTAAAATTAATTTCATAAATATGAAAAATATTTTTTTTATTTTTTTAAGTGATGTGGAAAGTGTTTTTGAATTTACAACCTTGAAAAGAGGTTGTTTATGGTGGACAATCCCGTTCCAATAACTACACACAAAATTAGGTTACTTCCCTCCCAACCCAAATTATTCTAAAAAATTTACACAAATGCGAACTTCAATTCAGAATACCTTTCATTCCAAGATTATTTCTTTTAAATTATTATTTGTAATGTTGCTGTTTTCGGCGGTGAGTTGGGGGCAAAATAATAGTGCAAGCTTTACTACTTTAACATCGGGAGCAGCTTGGTTTACTACTGGTAATTGGAATACTTCACTTTTTGCAGGTGCTAAAGCTATTAATACTTCTAATACAAACATTGCTACATTTACATCAACTTCAGCACCAATCATAGGGATCAATATGGGGACATCTAGTTTGAGCTTGGGTGCTATATCAATTGACGCAACAAAAATTTTGGGTTTTAGTTTAGGAGATAGTAGTGCAACAGCTGGTTCTTTAGCATTGTTTGGAGCAACCGTAAATTCAATTCCTAATGTAATTATAAGAAATGCGGGTACTGGACTATTTACATTACAAGCTAGCCAAACAGGTACAATGGGAGTTATTATTAGTAATGCTACTGATAATATAATTAACACTGATAATACTGGAGGCGTAACAATAAGTTCTATTATTAGTGGGGTTGGAAATTTAACAAAAGCAGGTTCTGGAACAGGAGTTTTAACTCTTTCAGGAGTTAATACCTATAGTGGTAAAACCACTGTTACTGCTGGTGAATTAAGATTAAATCCATCTGGTAACAATTCATTGTCTGGTACTTGTGTTCTTAATGGAGGGACTCTGTCTACCACAGGAATTACAAGCACAAGAACAATTACTTTTGGTTCAATAGATATTTTAAATAATTCAACTCTTGCTTTATTAGCAAGTACAAATCACACCATAACCTTTACCTCAAAAGGGATTTTTACATCGGGAAAAACCCTTACAGTAACTGGATGGACAGGTAGTTATGTACTTGGTACTACTGGAGCAGTTACAGCAGCAGGTAAGGTTTTTATTGGTAATTCTGCTTCGCTTTCTGCTTCAGATTTAACACGAATTAGATTTTATAACGGTACAAATTATTATGCTGCAACACAGCTAAGCTCAGGAGAAATTGTGCCAACTACAAGTTTAGTTATTTCTAACATTTCAAATCAAACTGCAGGAGTAGGATTTAGTGTTACCGTATCTACTAAAGATTTAGACGGAAATTTAAGATCATTACCTGACGCTACAGGAATTACTCTAACAACAGCTACTGGAGGAACTATTGGTGGAACAACCACAGGAACTATAAGTGCTGTAACTAGCTCTGTAGCAATTTCGGGGGTTACCCTAACTGCTGGTTTATCTCAAACTATTACTGCTACACGCTCATCAGGTGATAAGCCTATTGCTGCCACAAGTAATGCTTTTGACGTAACATCATCAACCCCAACAATCACCTTAACTCCAGCCGCATTAACTGGTTTTACTTATGTATTTGGTTCGGGACCATCAACCGAGCAAACATTTAACGCAAGTGGAACAAATTTAACCGCAGATATTAGTATTGTTGCACCTACGGATTATGAAATATCAACAGGAACAGGAGGGTCTTTTGCGGCTTTAAATCCTATAACTTTAACCCACTCTGGCGGAACTGTAAGCTCAACTCCCATTTATGTTCGATTAAAAGCGGGATTATCCGTAGCTAATTATAATCTTGAAAATATTACTACAACAAGTGCTGGGTCTAACAATCCAACGGTTGCGTGTAGCGGTAGTGTAACGGCTATAACCCCAACAATAACAATTAGCACAGGGACACTTTCGGGTTTTACTTATGTTTTGAGTTATGGGCCTTCTGCCGAACAAACATATACCGTAAGTGGCGCAAACCTAAGTGCCGACATCACGATTACTCCCGCTACTAATTATGAAATATCACTTACCACAGGCACAGGTTTTGGAAGTACTATAACACTAGCAAGATCTGGCGTTAGCGTTAGTTTAACTACTATTTATGTTCGATTAAAAGCGGGTTTGTCTGTAGCAAGTTATAACTCTGAAACTATTGCTGCAACAAGTGCTGGGTCTAACAATCCAACGGTTGCGTGTAGCGGAAGTGTAACCGCAGGGTCTTCTACTTGCTTTTCAGAAAATTTTGTTTCAGCCTCAGCAGGAGATAATACATCAACTACCAATCAAGGTTCTGTATGGACTGCTAATTCAAATTTCACCTCAATAAGCTCGGTTTTTCAAGCAGGTGGAGCAGTTAAGTTAGGAACTGGTACTTCAATAGGTTCGCTTACATCAGGTTCGTTATCTGGAGTTAGTGGAGATGTTACCGTTTCATTTGATGTAAAAGGATGGACTACACTTGAAGGTAGTATTAATGTTACATTAAATGGTTCAACCCAAAATGTTACCTACGCTGCTGTAATGGCAGGTTCTTTTGAAACCAAAACATTAAGTTTTACAAGTGTACCTGCAAACTCAACCTTAATTATAGCTACTTCTGCAAAAAGAGCATTTATTGATAATGTTACCATTTCTTGTTCTGCCGCTTGTACCCCACCATCAAACCCATCGGGTTCAATAACAGGAACCACTCCAGCTTGTGGAAGTACAACCTTGAGTTATTCTGGTACGGCATCAAATCCAGTAGTAAATTATTGGCAAACAACTGCAACTGGTGTTTCAAAAACAAACAATGCTTCAAGTACCCTAGCCGTTTCAGCAAGCGCAAGCTATTATGTAAGAGCTTATAATGCACCTACAAATTGTTGGTCGTCAAGTGCCGTCGGTCCTTATGCCGTGGTTATTAATACAGCACCTACTATTTCTGCAAATCCAGTAGCAAGTTCAATTGCAGATAGTGCAAACACTTCATTTGGTGTTACGGCTTCAGGAACGGGTATAACCTATCAATGGCAGGTAGATACGGGTAGTGGTTTTTCTAATTTATCTAATGCTACTCCTTATACGACTGTTACCTCTGCTACATTGAACATTACCGGAGCAACGTTTAGTATGAATGGTTACAACTACCGTTGTGTGGTAAGTGGAACGTCTCCTTGTACTGCGGCTACATCGACATCAGCTTTATTAACAGTTGCTGCCCCTATTCCAGAAATTAATATAAAACAAGGGACTACAAATTATTTAACGGGAAGTAGTATTTATGCCTTTGGAAATGTTGTTCAAGGAGTAAATTCCCAAGTTACTTTTACAATAGAAAATTTAGGCACGGCCAATCTTACAATAACAAGTAGCACTATAGGTGGCACAGGATTTTCAATTACTACAAACCCTGTTTCTCCAGTTTCAGTTTCGGGGACAACACCTTTCGTAATAACATTTACTCCAACTGGAATTGGTGCTTTTTCAGGAAGTATTACTATTGCAAATAATGATTCTAATGAGTCTAGCTATGTAATTAATTTCACAGGAACAGGAATTGCAAGCAGCGCTTCTGATGTTATAGCGATTGTAGCTTCTGAAACAACTTCAATAGCAAGTACAATAAATAATCCAGCGCCACTTACTTCTTCTACAGGTGTTCAAGTATGGCAGTTTAAAGTCCGTGATGGTGGTGCTACATTAAACGATAGCGATACTTTACCAACTATCTTAACTGGATTTAATTTGGCACAAGGTTCGGGAAATTCTGTTTCTACTTGGAGTGATGCAATTCAAACCATAGCGTTATTTGACGGAACAACATTTATAGCAACTGGAACATTTACAGCTACCCAAATTCAATTTTCAGGATTAAATATTTCTGTTGCTGACAATACTGAGAAATCACTTTCTTTAAGATTATCCTTAAAATGTCCGCTTGGCGCAGATGCTTTTGATGGAGAAGATTTTGTATATTCTTTGAGTAATGCCAACACCACTTTTTCAGCTTTAGGCTCTGGAAAAACAACTTTTGCAGCACAAATTTCTGCCAATAGTTCCAATGTTATTAGTGTTGTAGCTATTCAATTGGCTTTTGAGGTACAACCGATAACTACAGGCGTTAATAATCCAATGTCGCCGTCAGTAAAAGTAAAAGCTACAGATAGCTGTGGGAATTTAGATTTGGGATTTATTGGCAACATTTCCATTACAAGTTCGGGAACATTAGCAACAACTACTGTAACTGCTACAGCAATAAGCGGAATAGCTACATTTAGTTTAACACATACCGTTTTTGGAATGGGTTATTTTTTGTATGCTAATGCAACTGGACTAACTGGAATCACAAGTACAACTTTTGATATTTATAATATCACTATTTTACAACCGGGTGATATAGCAATTTTGGCTTTCAATACTGGAATTGCAATTGGTGGCGATGATGAAATTAGTTTTGTAACATTAGTCGATATTTCACCTGAAACTCGAATAGACATTACTGACAATGCGTATCAAAAATGTGGAACGGCTAACGGATGGGGTATTTCTGAAGGTTGGATAAGAATAGAACGCAAGAATACTATTTTAACAAAAGGAACTATTGTAACTGTTCGAGTTGATAATACTGGAACGCCATACATTTATTCTCCCGATCCAACAAATTGGATATCTGTTAAACCACAACCAACATCACAAGGATCATTTAATTTGAATAATCTTGGAGAACAAATTTTCTTTATGTCAGGAGGAAGTGTTGGAGGAACTAATGCAATTACTCCCACATCAGATGGAGGAACTTATTCTGGTAATTTTCTTTTTGGATTCAATACAAAAGGAAATGTTTGGACACCTACTTGCGCCAATTCTGATGGGGGAGGAACCCAAAATTCAGATAAACCATTAAATTTCGATTGTTATTTAACTTGGCCTACCGCTCAAGCCGACTTGAATAAATATACAGGACTACTAACACCTGCAACTAAAAGAGAATGGATTGTAAGGATAAATAACCCAACAAATTGGACTGGTTATGCAGACAATGCTGCTTATGACGCAGGTCCTAATTATTATTCAGGTTCAATTACAATCAACACGGGTGGTTTTTCAGAAGGAGTTTGGATAGGAAATTCAAGCAATAATTGGTTTGAATGTGGAAACTGGCAATCTTTAAAAGTTCCTAATGAAACTGTCAGTGTTGTTGTTGGGTCAAATGCGGTTCAATCTGCTAAAATTGATTACACAGCGTTATCCTCTGATTTATTTTCAGATATTGCTAAATGTTATGATTTGACTATTTCAAATTCATATTTAGAAATAGTTGGTAATAGCGCAAATCAATTGCAAGTTTATGGAAATTGTAATATTGAATCTGGAGGAATTTTAGATATGGATGATTCCGATCCCTTAACAACCGACGGTCAATTATTTCTATATGGAAATTGGACAAATTCCTCAAGTGAGGCTGCTTTTCAGGAAGGAAATGGTACGGTTCATTTTTTAGGAAATACAACTCAGGTTATTAATAGTAATGAACACAATAATCCGGAAAAATTTTATAATATTGTTTTAGATAATAATTTTAATACCGCAACAAGTAATAATCTTATAGCTACAGGAAATTTGGAGATAAAAACAAATAAGAACTTCACTGTTGCTCCAAATGATTATACTGTTGTTAATAAAAAACTTACAAACAATGGTTTAATTACAATAGATAATAACGGTCAATTAATACAAGTAGATGAAACCGATACTAATGATGGAAATTATTCTGGAACCAATTTCAAAGTCAATCGAATCGCTTCAATAAACAAATTTGACTATGTATATTGGTCTTCGCCAGTTGATAATTTCAATGTTTCTAACATTGCAGGAAGTTATAAATATAGCTGGAATCCGATTTTTACAAATTCAAATGGGACTAAAGGAAATTGGACAACCGCAAGCGGAATAATGACAAAAGGAAAAGGATATATTGTGAGAGCACCCAATTCATTCCCAATTCGCCCAGCGACAGCAACGACACTACCAATATCATTTCTTGGGAAACCAAACAATGGGCAATTTGATTTTGGCATCTTAAAAGGAGATTATAATGACATTGAATACGATGCAGAACCATCAAATCCAAATAATGAATTAACAACAAAATACGATGATAATTGGAATTTAATCGGAAATCCGTATCCATCGGCCATAGACGCCGAAGACTTTTTGGTGTTGAATAGTTCTAAAATTGAAGGCGCGGTTTGGATTTGGAAACACGGAATAGCACCCAACTCAAGTACCGATCCATTCTATCAAAATTACAGTAACAATTATTCGTCTTCAGATTATTTAAAATACAACGGATTAGGTTCTTCAGAGCCAGCCTTTAACGGAAAAATTGCTTCGGGACAAGGTTTTATGGTAAATATGCTTGAAAGTGCTGGTGCAACAAATACTGTTTCATTCCAAAACAGTTTGAGAGCTGCAACGCATAACAATTCTAATTTCTTTAGAAACGCAACAACCATAGAAGAAAAAAGCAGAATTTGGTTGAACATTGTTAACAGTACCTCTGGAAAAGCAAACACGACTTTAGTGGGATATTCCACAAATTCTACTCTTGGTGAAGATTATCTTTATGATTGCGTTTTTATTCCAGAAGGAGAATTAGCGATTTATTCTTTATTAAATACCAATCCGTTTGTAATTCAAGGGCGTGGTTTGCCTTTTGATTCCAATGATACCGTTCCAATTGGGATGAAAATTATGGCAAATGGAAATCATAAAATTGCTATAAATAAAATAGATGGATTGTTTGAAACTTCTTCGATTGGGATTTATCTTGAAGACAAATTATTGAATAGCATTCACGATTTGCGACAATCGCCCTATACTTTTACCGCAAATATTGGAAGAATTGACGATCGATTTGTCTTGCGATATTCCGATCAAGCTTTAGGAACTCCAACTTTTGAGGCTGTTGCCAATGCCGTATTGGTAGCAAATAAAAACAATCAAATTAACATACAATCATCAATGGAATTTATTGAATCTGTTACTGTTTATGATGTTTTGGGACGTTCGTTATTAGAGAAATCAAACATTAAAAACAACACTTTTGTAATTAACAATTTGGCGCTTTCAAATCAAACCTTAATTGTAAAAATAGTTTTAGAAAACGGACAAACAGTAACTAAGAAAATAGTTTTTTAAGAATTAAATTCTTTGATTTTATATCAAAAGCCACAAAAGTAATAAAGTAGTATTTATTTCTTTTGTGGCTTTTTTGTGGTTAAAATATGATTTTTAGCCAAGCAATTTATAATAATTACTTCCCTGAAGCTTCTAAATTCTTTTCAATTGTATGTCCAGGTCTTGACCATTTTGGCTTTTCGCCCAACGATTGAAATTGAGAATCGGCTGCTTCTACAGTAGTAGGTTGCATAATTTTAATGAATGGTTTTTGAGCAACTAATCCAAGAGTTTCAAACATTTTCATATCGTCATTTACATCTGGATTTGGAGTGGTAAGCAATTTATCGCCAGCAAAAATAGAATTCGCACCAGCAAAGAAACACATCGCTTGCCCTTCACGACTCATATTCATTCTTCCTGCCGAAAGACGAACTTGCGTTTCTGGCATAATAATTCGTGTAGTTGCCACCATTCGAATCATTTCCCAAATTTCAACGGGTTTTTCTTCTTCCATCGGAGTTCCTTCAACTGCAACTAAAGCATTTATTGGCACTGATTCTGGTTGTGGATTCAATGTAGAAAGCGCCACAAGCATTCCTGCACGGTCTTCTATTGATTCTCCCATTCCGATAATTCCACCACTACAAACGGTAACATTTGTTTTGCGAACATTTTCAATAGTTTGCAAACGGTCTTCAAAACCACGGGTTGAAATCACTTCTTTATAATATTCTTCTGAGGTATCTAAATTGTGATTGTAGGCATATAAACCAGCTTCTGCCAATCGATGCGCTTGATTTTCAGTAATCATACCCAAAGTACAACACACTTCCATATCTAATTTATTGATGGTACGAACCATTTCTAGCACTTGGTCAAATTCTGGTCCGTCCTTAACATTTCTCCAAGCGGCACCCATACAAACTCGGGAAGAACCACTGGATTTTGCTCTTAATGCCTGAGCTTTTACTTGGCTAACCGACATTAAATCATTGCCTTCAATTTCGGTGTGGTATCGAGCTGCTTGCGGACAATAGCCACAATCTTCTGGACAACCGCCTGTTTTTATTGATAATAAAGTTGAAACCTGAACCACATTTGGATCGTGTGATTTTCTGTGAATGGAAGCTGCTTCAAAAAGCAAATCCATCAAAGGTTTGTTATATATAGCAATAATTTCGTCTTTCGTCCAATTGTGTTTCGCAATACTCATAATAGCATTTTTTTATTGTGCCAAAAGTAGTCAAATTGTTCTAAAGAAGCAAAACTGAGGATTTGTATTCTTAAAATAAATTCTAAAAGATTTAGAAATATTTAAAGAGCATCAATATAGGAAAAGGCTGTGTTTTTATCTTTTTCTAATTGTAGTTTTAATAATGCTACAGATTCAAATTTTTGCTCGTCTCGAATTCTATCAATAATTGAAATTGTAATTTTTTCATCATACAAATCAGCATCAAAATCAAGGAAATGAACTTCAATAGAAAGATTTTCGCCATTAACGGTTGGGTTTACACCAATATTCATAATTCCAAAAACCGTAATTTGGTTCAAGATGCTTTTCACAATATAAACCCCATTTTTAGGAATCAGTTTGTATTCTTCGGCAATTTTTAGGTTGGCAGTAGGAAACCCAATCGTTCTTCCTAGTTGTTTTCCTTTGCTAACAATTCCTGACAAATTGTAATTATAACCCAAGTATTCATTGGCCAAAGCCATATTTCCGTCGAGAATTGCATTGCGGATTTTTGTAGAACTTATAGAAACTTCGTTGATTTCTTGTGCCGAGATTTGTTCTACTTCAAAACCAAATTTTTCTCCGTAAAGTATTAAATCATCAATGTTGGCGGTTCTATTTCTACCAAATCTGTGGTCGTAGCCAATGATAATTTTTTGAATATTGAACGTGTCTACTAATATTGTTTTCACAAATTCTTCGGCGGATAATTGTGAAAATTCTTTGTCAAACGGATGAATTATCAAATTGTCAAGTCCTAATTTGTCTAGCAAAACGCTTCTTTCATCAATAGTATTGAGCAGTTTTATATCCGAACCTTCTTGCAAAACCATTCTCGGATGCGGGAAAAAAGTTAGAATTAAACTCTCACAGTCATATTCCTTCGCATTTTGAAGTAATTTTTCTATGATTTTTTGGTGTCCAATGTGCACGCCGTCAAAAGTACCAAGGGTAACGATGGTTTTTTTTGTGGGTTTAAAGTCGTACAAAGAGTTATAAATCTTCAAGAGTTTTCTTTTTATAAAGGTGCGAATTTACGCTATCTATTTGAATAATTTGTTCTTGTAGCAATTCTACTTTAGAAATATTTTTTTTATTTTGAATTTTAAATTTTAAATTGGGATGCGTGATTAACGTAAAGACGACAGGTATAAATGCAAAGACAGGCAGGATAATATAAAATGGGGGCGGCACAATTTAAAATGGGGGCGAGACAATTTAAAATAGGGATGGAATAATGTAAAATGGGGGTGACACAATTTAAAATGCGGGTAAGACAATTTAAAATTGGGGCGGCACAATGTAAAATGGGGGTGGCACAATGTAAAATACGGGCGAGACAATTTAAAATGGGGGCGGCACAATGTAAAATAGGGATGGTATAAATACAAAAAGGACAAGCCTTTTTAAAGTAAAATATATCCAACTAAATTTGTGTGTTAAATTAATGCCTAATGAATGTATTGAATTTCACTGAACTTCAATAAAATATGGTTAGGTAATCTTATGCGAAAATTGTAGTCATTTCATAATTCCACAAAAAAAAGTATCTTTAGCATTCAAAATACAATTATGTCTGTATCCAATGTAAAAATCCTTCACATCGACAGCAACCATCCTTTATTATGGGAACAATTGCAGGAATTAGGATTTACAAACCACCCAGATTTCACTTCTTCAAAGCAAGAAATTGAAGCCAAAATTCAAGAATATCAAGGAATTGTAATTCGTAGCCGATTCAAAATCGACAAAACATTTCTTGACAAAGCCACCAATTTACAATTCATTGCAAGAGTTGGAGCTGGGTTAGAAAGCATCGATTGCGATTATGCTTTATCGAAAAAAACATGAAGAAAAAGTGATGAAGCGGGTAGTAAAAATGACAAAATGATATCTTTTTTTACTCTTGATTTAAATCACTGCGCCTAGAAATGTTTGCTAAAATTGTTTACTTTACATATTGTTTGTTATTTTTGATTTCAGAATCCGCAATAAATGGCAAAACAATTACATCCTTTCGATACTTTTTCGGTCCGTGAGTTGAATCTTCAACTGATGAAAAAGCTAGGTTATAGCATAAAGTCTAAATCAGATTGCGCAAAACTGAGTGAGTTGATCTTCAAAGAAGGCTTAGGTTTAATTTCTCAAAGTACTTTATATAGAATATTGCTGTATGACAAGGAGCACAAACCATTTTACACAACTTTATCCATCGTCACAAAGTTTTTAGGTTATATTGATTGGGAGGATTTTTGCAAAGCGATTCACAGTAAAAAGAAATTCTGCTACAGCAATGGTCAAGTTCCCAATGCTCATATTGAAAAATCACTAATCTACCAATGTATTCAATTCGAGAGTTATAAACCCCTGCAGGGATTATTTAACAATATGTGTGATATTGAACAAGAATCTAAGGATTCCATATCCTTAACGCTCTATGACAGTTTATTATCTATCTCAGATACTATGCCTTTTTTTAAATATTTTGGCAACAATACTTTTGTTAGAGAATCTTTTTTTGAATACGGAGTTGACCCTAGTTTTAGGATTTCAAACTATGATGAAGGATTTAAAATATATTTAAGTAATTATAAACCCAATAGAAGCTTACTCGATTTACAAAGTTTTATATTTGGCAACTGTGTTTTATTTCGACACTATTGTATAATAGGACAATCGGATAAAGCTTTAGCTGTGGGTCAAGCATTATATAACAAGCAACTACTGTCAGAAAACGAGTTGGCTAGTATTTATATCTTTCCGCGTATGAGGTATTTAAGCAATAAACTTTTTTATTTAAAATTGATAAATGCCAATACTACACTAGTAGATGATTACATAATCCAACTTATAGAATATTCTAGATCCATTTATACTAATCTTAATTATGTAGATAGAAGAATCGTTTTCTAAAATATCGCAGATGTTTTTTTACATACAAGAGTTAATATTCACTTTCAGGAGGAGCTTAAAACAATTTTTAAAAATGAATTTGCACTTTTCCCTGATGGATTAATCAATAAACACTTATCTAAAATCCTTCCCTATTTTGAACCAAATGGATTGTTAAAACTTAGACCTTTTGCTTTAACTTGAACTCAAATGAACTAATTTTTTGTATAGACTAGTAGTAATTTTGTATAAATTTAAAAACTTCATACAATGAAACATAAATTACTCTTTTATTTTACACTTTTTACAACTTTAGTTTCTTTTTCACAATCATTAGACCCTAACTTTGGTCCTAACAGCGGGATAGTTACAACTACCCCGTTATCTTATTCTGTCTCTAATGATTTTGTTAGAGCTGCCACTTTACAAGCTGACGGTAAAATTGTAGTTGTTGGAAGGACTTGGAATGGTTCAGGTGCGGGATATATTGCACGTTTTACAGCTACAGAAATTTTAGATACTTCCTTCAATTTTTGTGGCTTCAGGTATTTACCAAGTGCTGTCAATGCTATTGCTATACAACCCGATGGCAAAATAATAATTGCTTTCTCGAATGCTATTTATAGATTAAATACAGATGGAACAACAGATACTACTTTCACAAGCCCTAATTTAACTACTTTTTCGGCTTTGCAAATAAATGAAATTGCAATAAACAATTCGGGTAAAATCATTTTTACTGGAAACTATAGTAATGGTACTGATACTGATTTAATTGTTGGGTCTTTAAATTCTGATGGGTCTTTAACTACTAGTTTTGATACAGATGGAATAGCAGTTTTAAATTTACCAGGCACAAGTGAAAATGGGTATAACCTTAAAATAACACCAACAAATGGGAAAATTACTATTTGTGGTACAAAAGCAATTTCATCAACTGATTCTGATTTTTTTATTACAAGATATACTAGTACAGGTGCTTTAGATATTTTTGGCACAAACGGAGTTCTAACTTTTGACTATGGCACTAATGATGCTTTGACTTCAATGGATTTTCAATCGGATGGTAAACTGATTGTAGTGGGGACATCAAGAGATACACCAGGCATAGAGTACCTAATTGCTCGCAGAATAAATACAAACGGCACAATTGATACTACACTAAATTTTAATAGAGGTGGTTTCCGAAAATATTATAACGGATCTTCTGCCATCAATCGATCGGAAGTAAAAATAATTGCCTCCGACAAGATTGCAATTTCGGGCAGTAGCTATTTGGCTGGCTTTGGAACAAGCACCCCTGCTGTTATTCAACTTGATGCCAATGGAAATTATGACTCTAGCTTTGTAGGTTCAGCGTCTTATTGCTATTGTGATGCCTACGATGGTAATTTTAGCTATACTGGTTTTTTATTGCAAAGACCCGATGGAAGTTATATTGTTGGTGCTACTTCTTATGACACTTCAAATTACAAAATTAGATTAGTGAATTTTGCGGCTTCAGGTTCGTATGTAAATGATACCAATATCAATCTATTGCAGGGAACTGATAAAGTAGTTTCAATGATAGAACAGACAAATGGGAAGACAGTGGCTTTACTTTCTTCAGAACAACAAAGTGTAGGTACTAGTGCATTATTGGTTAGATACAATAGCAATGGAAATATTGACACATTATTTGGAGCCGATAATAGTGGTTTGGTTGATACTGGTTTAGTTAATCCCTATAGATTAGCCAAACAGACTGATGGGAAAATATTAGTAGTAAGTACAGATGGTTTGATTAAACGATTTACTGCAGATGGTTATTTAGATACTGGATTTGCTAATTCAGGTGTCTTAGATTTTTCGCCAACAGCTACTAATGGTGCGGTTTCTTTTATTGATAATATTGTAACTAGTTCAGACGGAAAAATTTACATTGTATTTGATTATACTACTGTCAATAATCTTTATAATATTGGTTTGTACCGTCTTAATAATGACGGAAGCATTGATACAACGTTTGGAGTTGATGGAATTGCCACCACTCGCTATGATATTATAGATGCAAATGAAGCAGAATGGCCTACAGATGCTTTTTTACAATCTGATAATAAAATAGTGATGGCGTGCTCTATAAATAATAATGGAAATTGGATAGGAGGAATTGTTAGGTTTAATGCAACAGGAACTTTGGATACTACTTTTGGCATCAATGGTAAAGTAACTGCACAAACGGGGACATATTATTATCCTTATACTATTAAAAGCACTCAAAATAATAAGTTTTTGATTGATGCTAGGATAAGCAACACGCGTCTTTTGACACAATTTAATTCAGACGGTTCCTATGACACTTCTTTTGGAACAAATGGCTCTGTTACTATTCCTTATTCAAGTGGCGATATGGTATTGCAACCCGACGGTAAAATTTTATGTTCTGCTAATGGGGGAATACTTCGTTTTTCCACGAATGGAACTTTAGATACTGGGTTTGGAACTAATGGCACTTTAACAACTTCTATTTATACTAACTATAATCATGTAATTAATAAATTACTGTGGACTCAAAACGGGAAATTGTTAGAAGGTGGTTATACCTTTACGGGTTCAAAATATATTGGTGCCTTAATTCGATATACAGATATAGCCCTAGGAACACTTGATTTTGCGGTTGCTGAAAATAAAATCCTTGTGTACCCTAATCCGATTGAGTCTGAAGCTACTTTTAGTTATACGTTAGAAGAAGATTCGGTTATTTCAATAACCGTAACCGATATGATGGGAAGAGTAGTGAAGACAATCCGTTCTTATGAGTTACAAAACTCTGGGAATTATAAGCAAAAAGTTGCTTTAGGAGAAATGGCTTCGGGTAATTATTTACTTGTTTTTTCATCTCCTAAAGGAACACAAAGTATTAAGTTAATCAAGAAAAGTTAAAGAAAGTTAAGTTAGTTTGGTTTGGTTACAAAGCAGTTCAGCAATGAACTGCTTTTTTATTTGGGCATTACCCCAACTTCCACTTGCGTTCCAGTTGCGGTCGGGCATTCCGCTGCAAGTCCTCGCCAAGTTCCGCTTTCGCTACACTTGTCTGTGGGCTATCCGCTATATTCCCTAATGCGAAAGAATCGTGGCGGTTTCATAATTCCACAAAAAAAAGTACCTTTAGCATTCAAAATACAATTATGTCTGCATCCAATATAAAAATTCTTCACATCGACAGCAACCATCCTTTATTATGGGAACAATTGCAAGAATTAGGATTCACAAACCACCAAGATTTCACTTCTTCAAAGCAAGAAATTGAAGCCAAAATTCATGAATATCAAGGAATTGTAATTCGCAGCCGATTCAAAATCGACAAAACATTTCTTGACAAAGCCACCAATTTACAATTCATTGCAAGAGTTGGCGCTGGTTTAGAAAGCATCGATTGCAATTACGCTTTAAGTAAAAACATTTCGCTCATAGCCGCTCCCGAAGGCAATAGCAACGCCGTTGGAGAACACGCACTTGGAATGCTTTTAACGATTTTCAACAACCTTAACAAAGCCTTTTCTGAAATAAAATCGGGACATTGGAACCGAGAAAACAACCGTGGTCACGAATTAGAAGGCAAAACAATCGGCATAATTGGGTATGGAAATATGGGAAAATCATTTGCAAAAAAACTTCGCGGTTTTGACGTTGAGGTCCTTTGTTATGACATTCAGGAAAATGTGTGCGATGGTAATGCAAACCAAGTTTCTTTACTAGAATTGCAACAAAAATCAGACGTTGTAAGTCTTCACACGCCTTGGAATCCGTCAACTGATAAAATGATTAATGCCAAATTTATAAATTCGTTTTCAAAACCCTTTTGGTTTATCAACACGGCTCGAGGAAATTCAGTAGTTACAGCTGATTTAGTTGAAGGTTTAAAGTCTGGAAAAGTACTTGGCGCAGGATTAGATGTTTTAGAATATGAAAAGTTATCCTTCGAAAATCTATTCATTGATTCCGAAAAACCTGCCGCTTTTGATTATTTGCTTAAAGCAGACAATGTTCTTCTCACGCCACACATCGCTGGTTGGACATTTGAAAGCCATCAAAAACTAGCTCAAGTAATCGTTGATAAAATAAAAGGGAAGTATTTTTGATAATCTACCAAAATATCATAATTATGTAATTATTGTTCCAATTTATTTAATACATTAGCAATCTAATAATTTAACCAAAAAAACTATGGAATCGCAAAAAGTGGACTTATTTATGATTAGCAATGCAAAATATTTTGAAAGCTATCACTTATCAGCAGTTAGAGAAAAATTAAACAGTTTAGATGATTCGAAATGGCCTTTAGTTTTGGAAATGCAATTTAAAAATCCTGACACAATGATGATTATTTCTTTATCAGCGGGTCAGTTAGGAATTGATAGATTTATGTTAGGCGACACCGGAATGGGTGTTTTAAAATTACTAACTTGTGGCGGATTTATGATTTGGACAATCGTTGATTGGTTTTCAATCATGAGTTCAACCCGTGAAAAAAACATGGAAACATTTCAAAATGCTTTATATTAGATAATGTCTAAAAACAAGTTATACCTATTCATTTTAATAGCTTGTACTTCAGGATATATTTACCTATTATACAACTTATATTATTCCAAAAGCAATCAGTTCTCGGCTTGTATGATTAAGAATGTTTCAGGATTTCCCTGTCCTTCTTGTGGCACAACTCGTGCTGTACAACTCCTTTTTAAGGGGGATTACATAGCTTCTGTTTTGACAAATCCTTTTGGAATAATTGTAAGTGGTTCAATGTTATTTTTGCCTTTTTGGATTGTTTTTGATGTCCTATTAAAAAAACACTCCTTTTATACTTTTTACAATAAAGTGGAATCCATTTTAAAACAAAAAAATATTGCAATACCGCTAATAATTCTAGTTGTTCTCAACTGGATTTGGAATATTAATAAAGGATTATGAAACAGAAAAACACCTTTGGTTACGTAACAACGGAACACGAAAACGAAAAGGCATCAAACAGCTATTTAATGTCGTTAGTTGCTGTAATTGCAGGATTGCCATTGCCAATTATCAATTTATTAGCCACGCTTTTCTTCTATTTAGCCAATCGTAAAAGCACTTTTTTTGTGCGTTGGCATTGTACACAAGCGCTTCTTTCGCAAGTAGTGTTATTGTTTGCCAACAGCTACAGTTTTTGGTGGACGGTTTCCATTATTTTTACAGATGAAAAAGTTTCGAATTACTACTTCGCCTATTTATTTACGGTGATTTTTTTCAATATATTAGAAATTATTTCAACTATTTATTGTGCAATTCAAACTCGAAAAGGGAAACACGTTAAGGTTTTCTTTTTTGGAAATGTAACTAACTTAATTTGTAAAGCGTAATGATAAAGAAAATAATATTTCCAGGATTCATAATTCTAATTGCCTTTTTTGGACTGTTTTTAGCCCTTTCACAAGTTGATTTTGTTTCATACTTTCATGTTAAAGAAATTCGAAGTTCCTCAGAAAATAAAATTGGTGATTTAATTTGGGATGAAATTTCATCAACAGGAGAAGTGATTTCTAACGATTCAATTACAGGAACATTAGATAAATTAATAGTGCCTATTTGCGATAAAAATGACATCAATAAAGATTCTTTAAAAATTCATATTGTAGTAAATGATGATATAAATGCCTTCGCATTACCCGATAATCATTTGGTTGTTTTTACTGGATTAATCAAAGAATGCAAAAATCAAGAAGCTTTGCAAGGGGTTTTAGGACATGAAATTGCTCATATTGCGAACAATCACGTTATGAAAAAACTTTCTAAAGAAATTGGCTTGTCGGTTTTGCTTTCTGCAACTACGGGCGGAAAAGGAAGTGCGATTGTAAAGGAAATTCTAAAATCGTTATCGTCATCCGCTTATGACAGAACATTAGAAAAAGAAGCGGATATGGCGAGTGTTGACTATCTTTTGAAAGCCGACATCAACCCAGAGCCTTTCGCTGATTTTATGTTTGAATTGGCACAACAAAAAAACCTTTCTGACAATTTATATTGGATTTCTACGCACCCAGAATCAGAAGAACGTGCCAAATATATTTTGGCGTATTTGAAAGATAAAAAGTATAAAAAAATCCCAACGATTTCAATTGAAAAATGGGAAAAGTATAAAAAATTAGTTGCCGAAAAAACAAAATAAACGACCTTTCAAAAGGTGTTTTTTGCTGAAATTATTTCGGTTTGCTACTTTTTATACAAATTATTATGATCGATATATTCCCACACTTTATTAGGTAAAAGTGGCTGAACATTCTTTTTGTTTTTTATCGATTCCCGAATAAATGTAGCCGAAATTTCTACAATTGGCGCAGCAATAAAATGAATTTTAGGATGGTTTTTGAAAGTCAAATAGTTGTTTATTTCGTTTGATTGGTCTTTCGCATCAAGTCGTGGATACACATAAATATCGTGATTTTGAAGAATAACTTCGTAGTTTTTCCATTTGTGAAAAGACTTTAAATTGTCTTCGCCCATAATTAATGAAAACTCATTTTTAGAATATTTTTCTTGTAAATAAGCCAACGTATTTACAGTATAATTGGGTTGTGGCAATTTGAATTCTATATCCGAAGGTTTAATTTTTGGGTAATCTTCTGTTGCCAAATGAACCAATTCCAACCGAATAGAATCGTTGAGTAAAGTATCTTTCTTTTTTAGCGGATTATGAGGCGTCACGACCATCCAAACTTGCTTCACATCTGAATATTCTGCCACGTGATTGGCAATAATCAAATGCCCAATGTGAATGGGATTAAACGTTCCAAAATAAAGTCCGATTTTCATAAATTCTCTTTATTAATCTAACACAAATTTCACAAATTATCACAAATTAATTCTATGTTAATTAGTGGAATCTGAGTTTACAAATGCTTTTACCAATTGATACGCCTCTTCTTTTGCGGTTTCCAAATCGTAATTTTTTATGATTTTATCAAATTGTGGGGCTGTTGCCAATTCCACTGAGGCTTTTGCAATTCTCATATTGATTTTATCATCGCTTTCCGTAGAACGTTTTTTCAAACGGATTTTAAGTTCGTCGATGCTTGGTGGTTTTACAAAAACTGCCAATGTTTGCTCGGGAAATTTATGTTTAATTCGCAATCCACCAGCCACATCAATATCAAAAATTACATTTTTTCCTAAAGCCCAAATGCGCTCGATTTCACTTTTCAAAGTACCGTAAAAATTATCTCGATACACTTCTTCCCATTCTAAAAAATCTTCCCCTTTGATGTGTTTCTTGAACTCTTCTGTAGAAATAAAATAATAATCTTTTCCGTTCACTTCTTCGCCACGAGGTTCGCGGGAAGCTGCTGAAATAGAAAATTCTAAATTCAAATCTTCTTTTCCTAATAAATGTCTAACTATGGTGGTTTTTCCCGATCCCGAAGGCGCCGAAAATACTATTAATTTTCCTTTTTTCATGATTTTTATTCTATGCTTTTAAGCTACTTTTTCAGTGTTAATTTGCCTATTGCCAATAGCTTAATGCTTATAGCTTGCTTACAACACATTCAAAACCTGTTCTTTAATTTTCTCCAATTCATCCTTCATCATCACGACTAATTTTTGCATTTGTGCGTGATTTGATTTGGAACCCATTGTATTAATTTCACGACCCATTTCTTGCGTGATGAAACCTAATTTTCTACCGTTGGCTTCTGTTCCTTTTATCGTTTCTAAGAAATAATCCAAGTGATTTGTCAAACGAACTTTTTCTTCTGTAATGTCTAATTTTTCAAGATAATAAATCAATTCTTGCTCAAAACGATTTTCATCAACATTGACTTTCAATTCAGAAATGGCAGTTTGCAAACGGTCTTTTATTGCCTGAACACGTTCTGGATCGAGCGCCAAAGCATCGTTCATATATTGACGGATATTTCCAATTCGCAACTGAAATTCTTTTTCTAACGACAACCCTTCCGCTTGACGGAAATTTAAAATATTAGCAAGTGCTTCTTTGATAACTGTTTGAATTTGAACCCAATCATTTTCGTCAATTTCGTCACGTTCCACTTTCAAAGCATCGGGCATTCGAATGGCCATCTTCATCAATTCAGTTTCGTATCCTTCGTTACAAATTTCTTTAAGTTGATCCATATACGCTTTTACGATTGGCACATTCACTTTTGTTGAAGTTTGTTCGGCAGTACTTTCAATAAAAATTGAGAAATCAATCTTTCCACGTTCTAATGCCAAAGCGATTTCATTGCGCAAACCCAATTCCATTTCTCGGTAAAGTGAAGGCATTCTTACGCTTAAATCTAAGCCTTTACTGTTTAAAGATTTGGCTTCAACTGTTATTTTTTTTGTTGGTAATTGCAACGTTGCTTTCCCAAAACCCGTCATCGATTGTATCATAATTTATTTAAAATGTATTCAAAGATAATGAAAAACTTTTCAGTGGTCGTTTTCAATTTTTCTGTGGTTGTTCCTTTTTCTTAGCGGTTACCAAATAAACCCCTGAAAATATCAAAATTGCAGCACCGATTTTCACCCAATTCAATTCGTCTTTTCCTAAACTGATGGCAAAAATTGTAGCGAATAAAGGTTGTAAATAGACGAAAACTGCTACCAAAGTAGGATTCAATTCTCGCATAGAAAGCAGGTTCAATAAATACGTGAAAAAGGTTGAAAACACGACTACAAAACCAATTTTCCATAAAATATCTGTTGGAACAATCGCCCAATCAACGCTTTGAAATTGGCTCCAGCCAAAAGGCAAAACCATTATAAATCCAAACAAATAAATCCATTTTACAAAAGTAAAAGCATTGTATTTATCCATTAATTTCTTTACAATTACAAGGTAAAAACCATAAGAAATAGCATTGACTAAAACCAAAAAATTCCCCAAACTTGCCGATGAAGTATCGCCAACTGATTTTCCGTAAAGTATCAAAAAAGAAGTGCCAAATAATCCCAAAAAGATTCCGAAAACTTTCCTTTTGCGCATTTTCTCCTTGATAATTATAGCCGATAAAACCAAAACTATAAAGGGCGTACAAACCATAATTACAGCTGCAGAAATGGGTGAAGTCAAACTCAACCCTTTGAAAAACGAAAGCATATTTAAGGCAACACCAAAAAAAGCACACGCAATAATACGAGGAAAATCATTAGTTGCGATTTTTTCAATAGTTCCAATTTTCAATAATCGCATTACAAGCCAAACTGCCCAAAACAAAAGTACAGAACCACCCACACGCAACAAAATAAAGCCGTAAGCATCAATGTATTTTGGCATTACATCTTTTGCAATCGTGAAAGTTACGCCGTAAATTATGGAAACAATCGTTGCGCCAATTAAGGCAATATTTCTTTTAGACATTATTCAAAACTTTCATTACTTGAAGCATATTTTGCTGGCTGTTGCCAATATAAACGCCGCCATTTATCACAAAAACGGGGCGACTTAAAAAGGTGTAATGTTCTAATATTAATTTTTTGTAATCGGTTTCCGCCAGTGCTTTGTTTTTTAAATCCATCGATTTATACAAAACTGCTTTTTTGCTGAATAGTGCTTCGTAACTTCCTGAAAGTTGGTGCATTTCGTCCAATTCTTCTTCGGTAATTGGGTTTTGTTTGATATCTCGAAAAACCAAATCATTCCCTTTTGGTAACGATTTTATAATTTTGCGACACGTATCGCACGAAGCCAAGTAATATATTTTGTTCATTATGTATCGCTATTATTATTTTTGCAAAGGAAATTCATTTGGCACTGAAAAGTACTGTTTTTATAAAAAACTTCAAGATGCACCAAACATTTGCTATTTCCAAAACCAGCCGAAAAGACTTTGAAGCGTTGCATACAAGTATAATTATGTCACTAAAGAAGTTTGAATAACTTAAGATTTTTAAGCTATTTATTCAACAATCATTTTCTTAGATTTTGTATAATATGCAGTTTTAATCACATAAATATATTCTCCTGATTGTAGTAAATTACTTTTCATAGAAAGAATGTGTTTCCCCATTGGAAAAGTTTTGTTTTTTGTAAGGTCATAAACTTCTTTTCCATTTAAGTCATAAATCTTAATAGAAACTGAACTTTCTTTATATAATTTAAAAGAAAAATAACATTCTTCCGAAACGGGATTTGGAAAATTTTGAACATTTGTGTCGTTTTCTACGGCATTGAAATTTGCAGTAATTAGGGAATTGTGCGATAGTAAAGCAGTCCAAATACTTTCTTGTCCGTTATCCAATCTTGTCCAGATTGGGCGAATTACTCCATTGTGGGCGGTAATATTCGTATAATCCCCCATAAAAACAGAAGATACAGGTATAAATGGCGAAGTACTTATTTTTTGATTCGTAAAAGTGGCCCCTCCGTCTGTGGAATAGGCTAAAAACACATCGGTATTGTTATCGGAATAATTTCTACGGTCGTAAAAAACAATATAAATATACCCGTTGGTTTGATCAATTGTCATCCAAGAAAAAAACTGCTGTTTTCCTGGAGCATCATCATTTACTCGCAATGGAGACGACCATGTAGAACCACCATCAATTGACTTTGAAAGAAAAATATCGGTATCATTGGCACCATTTCTTTGGTCAGACCAATTGACATAAATCGTTCCATTATTTGGTCCGCCGCTGATATCGCAAGCCGTAATTGGCAACCCATTTGGCGCATCAACTCCTGGAATCATAAAGTCCCAACGATGTATTGATGAAATTGTAGTTTCATTTGCCGGCCAAGTTGCACCAAAATCCAACGATTTTTTGAAAACAATTCCAGCTGGTCCCGACCACGAAACGTAAAGTTGCCCAGATGGACCAACCGTTGGCACAGCTCCCTCAGTCGTATTACTATCGTCAAGGCAACCTCCATTTGTAGAATTTATTTTGATTGCCGACGTCCAAGTTGCGCCAAAATCGGTCGATTTTGAAAATTTAATTTCCGATTTATTTATCGGACTCGAACTTCCAAAGACATCAAATTGTGTCCAAGTCACATAAATTGTGTTGTTGCTTTTGTCAAAAACCGCCCATTGTTTGTCCTGCTCTTTCGTTCCGTTCAAACCCATAAAAGTTCCCGCGCTCCATGAAACACCAGAATTTGTAGATTTTTGACACACAATTCGATCTATCCAATCGCCGCCAGTGGTAGGGTTTGAAAGATGAAAAAAGTAGAAATTATTTGAATTATCCACAATAATTGCAGGATCACCCCAAACGCCATAAGTTGAATTTAGAGCATTTCTTGTCCATGTTAAACCCCCGTCGTTACTAACATAAACGTTATTAATGTTACTTCCCGCCACCAGTTGATTCGTGTTATTGGGATTCATAACAATCGAAGGTTCAGTAGGAGAATTTATATTGCTTATCATAATATTTTGCTGAGCAAAAACAATATTAGCGGCAATTAGCACCAAATAAGAGAGTAAAAATTTCATCATTTTATAATTTCAATAAAAGTAACAAACTATTTCAAATTGTCGTTCTCTTATCCTTTAAAATACATTTAAATCCTGTTTTTATTGATTTTTTGGGCGCGACCCTCGTTTATAACGTTTCTAGTAACGAGACAATTTGTACTAAACTTCGGGTCGGGCTGTGCGCTACAATCCACGCTAAAAAGCGTGGGATTTCCACTGCCATCCCTCGCGCAAAAGAAACAAATTAGATTGTTAGACTTCTTAGATTTTTAGACTTCTTAGACTTTCATAAAATACCGTTTTGTCCTGCTGAAATAAATTCAGATTGACAAATAGAGAGCTATTTTCGCCACGGATTAAATGGATTTCCAACAACCATCAACCGTCAACCAACAACTTTTCCCACTCCCGATTAAACAAATAAACGAATAACCAAATAAACCCTTTTTCGCCACAGATTTAAACGGATTAAACGGATTTCCACAGATTTCCCAACAACCATCAACTTTTCCCACTCCCCGAATAATCAAATCAACAAATAACCAAATTTGCTTTTTTTATAAAAGACGGATTGGTTTTTAAAAAATTACAATCAAAAGATTAACTATATTTGCAGATTAATTGCGCGCGTGAGGGATAGTAGCGGCATCCTTTTGTGGAGCGAAAGCGGAACAAAAGATAGAGCGGATAGCCCGACCAACAATGGAACGAAAGTGGAATTGTGGTCACGCCCTGAAAAAAATTCGGGGTAAACCAAATAAAATTGATACCAACAAAGAATGAAACACATACGGAATTTTTGCATTATTGCACACATTGACCACGGGAAAAGTACGCTTGCAGATCGATTATTGGGGGCAACTCAAACGGTTACGGCGCGGGAAGAAAAGGCGCAATTGCTAGACAATATGGACTTGGAACGCGAACGTGGGATTACGATTAAGAGTCACGCGATTCAGATGGAATATACGTATAAAGGGCAGGAATATATCCTGAATTTGATTGATACTCCGGGACACGTGGATTTTTCTTATGAGGTTTCTCGGTCGATTGCGGCTTGTGAAGGGGCACTTTTAATTGTGGATGCAGCGCAAAGTATTCAGGCACAAACGATTTCAAATTTGTATTTGGCTTTGGAGAACGACTTGGAAATTATTCCAGTTTTGAACAAAGTGGATTTACCAAGTGCAAGTCCTGAGGAAGTTAGCGATGATATTGTGGATTTATTAGGATGCAAATTAGAAGAAATTATTCACGCTTCGGGTAAAACTGGTTTGGGTGTCGAAAATATTTTGGCGGCTATTATCGAGAGAATTCCTCCTCCAAAAGGAGATGTTGATGAGCCGTTGCAAGCTTTGATTTTTGATTCGCATTACAATCCGTTTCGTGGAATTGAAGTTATTTTTCGTGTGAAAAACGGACAAATCAAAAAAGGTCAGAAAATTAAATTTATGGCTACTGGAAATGAATATTTTGCGGACGAAATTGGTACATTAAAATTGAACCAAGTTCCAAAATCGGTTATTTCCGCTGGTGATGTTGGGTATTTGATTTCGGGAATTAAAGAAGCGAAAGAAGTAAAAGTTGGTGATACGTTGACGGATGCAAAAAATCCAACAACAAATAGCATTCAAGGTTTTGAAGATGTGAAACCAATGGTTTTTGCAGGGATTTATCCTGTGGACACCGAAGATTATGAAGAGCTTAGAAATTCGATGGAAAAACTACAATTGAACGATGCGTCTTTAGTATTTTTACCTGAAAGTTCGGCAGCTTTAGGATTTGGTTTCCGTTGCGGATTCTTGGGAATGTTGCACATGGAAATTATCCAAGAACGTTTGGAAAGAGAGTTTAATATGACCGTGATTACTACGGTTCCTAACGTTTCGTATTTGGCTTATACCAAGAAAAATCCAGAAACACCGCTTATTGTAAATAATCCTTCGGACTTGCCAGAACCTTCTCGTTTAGAGAGAGTTGAGGAGCCTTTTATAAAAGCAACTATCATTACAAAATCTGATTTTGTGGGAAATGTAATGAGTTTGTGTATTGAAAAACGTGGTTTGATTACGAACCAAACCTATCTTACAACGGAACGAGTAGAATTGACATTTGATATGCCATTGGCAGAAATTGTATTCGATTTTTATGATCGTTTGAAAACGGTTTCTAAAGGATATGCTTCGTTTGATTATACGCCAATTGGGATGCGAACTTCGAATTTAGTAAAAGTTGATATTTTGTTGAATGCTACAATTGTGGATGCTTTATCCTCGTTGATGCACGTTGATAATGCGTATTCTATTGGTAAAAAAATGTGTGAGAAATTGAAAGAATTAATTCCACGTCAGCAATTTGATATTCCTGTTCAGGCTGCAATTGGGGTGAAAGTTATTTCTCGTGAAACTATAAAAGCGTTGCGTAAAGATGTAACTGCCAAATGTTATGGTGGTGATATTTCTCGTAAGCGTAAATTATTAGAAAAACAGAAAAAAGGTAAAAAACGAATGCGATTGGTTGGAAATGTAGAAATTCCACAAGAGGCATTTATGGCTGTTTTGAAATTGAATGATTAAAGCCCCTAACCTCCGAAGGGGGAATTCAAAAAGATAATAGACGGATAGATAATAGAATAACCCGATAATTTTCATTATCGGGTTTTTTTGTGCTTAAACAATTTTAAAGTTAAGAAGTTTTAATAGTTGTTATTTTTACTTTGTCATAAAATTTAGGACAACTTTAAGTTAATTGCCTAATAATTCTGACATGAAAATCTTATCTTTATAGTATATTATTGACGATGAAATTATTATCCCCCATACTTTTTTTTCTTTCCACAGTTGCTTTCTCTCAAGGGATTGTAATTGATACCACATCTTTGTCTGTCCCCGATTTGGTTCATATCGTTTTAATGCAAAATTCTTGCTCCAACGAATCTAATGTTGTTTCTTCTTCTCATCTTGGCATTGGTAATTTTACAAATACAAACCCCTCTTTTCCTTTTACGGATGGAATTGTAATTCGGAACGGAATTGCAAAATATACGGAAGGCCCTTACACTGGCATCAATGAAAGTAGCCAAATTTCCACTTCAACAGATGCAGATTTACAAGCAATAAGTATTTTAAACGGGCAAGTTGCGGCAATTACTGATGTTGGATTTATTCAATTCGATTTCACACCTTTATCGAACAACTTCAGTTTTGACTTTCTTTTTGCATCCAATGAATACGGGGAATATCAATGTGGTTTTAGCGATGTTTTTGCATTTTTATTAACCGATTTAACCACTAATGCTCAAACAAATTTAGCGGTAATTCCAGGTACCTCAACACCCGTTACTGTAAAAAACATTCGCGATAATGCTTATAATAGCTCGTGTCTTTCAAATAATGCAGCTCTTTTTTCAAGATACAATGTAACCGACCCTGCATCATCCGCTATTAATATGAGGGGAGAAACAGTACTTTTGACAGCATCGTCGCCAGTAATTCCAAATAGAACGTATAGAATAAAATTAGCGATTGGAGATTATTACGACAGCAATTATGATTCCGCCGTTTTTATAAAAGGAGGTAGTTTTACAACTACAACAAATTTAGGCCCAGACAAAACAATTTGCCAAGGAGAAACAAGTGTATTAACAAGTGGAATATTGCCCCCGTTTTTAGTATCATGGACTTTAAATGGTGTTGTCATTATTGGTGAAAACAACACAACTTTGACGGTAACACAACCTGGTGTTTATGGCGTTATTGGAACTCTTCCTAACTCAGGCTGCAGAATTACAGATGAAATAGTCATAGTTAATTTAGCCTTAAGTGCTTTAAATGATTTAACGGTTTGCAACTCGGGACAAACAAATTATTCTTTTGATTTAACGCAAAACAATCTTGCAACTTTGGGGTTAAACACCATAGATTATTCCATTGCATATTATGCTTCTTTGGCTGATGCCAATGCCAATTCGCCTCAAATTCCTACTAATCTATTAAATGCATATTTAAGCCCTGGGGCAGAAACAATTTACATAAAATTATCCAGACTTTTGGATGGCAATACAATTTGCGGGGATTTAATAGCCTTTAATTTGATAGTAAATCCTGTTTTTATTACTACAACACCACCAAATCTGATTCTATGTTCCGTTTCATCAGGAAGCACAACAACTGATTTAACACTTCAAAATCCAATTGTTTTAAATGGACAAATAGCTTCTGATTTTAATATTTCTTGTTTTACAACCTCAGCAGATGCGCAAAACAACTCTAATGCAATAGCAAATCCCAGTGCATTTCAAATTACACTTGCACAATCGCCCCTAACAATTTGGGTGCGAATGGGCGATATTTCTAATCCTGCTTGCTTTAATGTGGTCCGTTTTACAATTACGGTTTACCCTCAACCCATAGTGGATTCAATTCCAAACGCAATTGAATGTCATAGTTATACATTGCCAGTAATTATAAATGGCAATTATTTTACAGGTTCCAATGGAAGTGGCACCATGCTTCATGCTGGCGACATCATTATGCTTCCGGGCACGTATTATATTTTTAATGGTCCCGATGCAAATGGTTGTACCAATGAAAGTTCTTTTACCATTATTTTAATCGATCAAATTACATTTCCGCTAACAGCCTGTGGAGCTTATGTAATTCCATTGCCCCCAGCGGGAAATTTCTTTACTGCAGCAGGTGGATTAGGAACAATTATTCCGTCTGGAACCTTATTAACAAGTTCTCAAACTATTTACTATTATGCAGTAATTAATGGAGTCGTTTGTCGTGACGAAGCATTCCCTATTACAGTAATTCCACTTCCTTTGGCAGATGATCCTACAGATGTACTTACTTGTAATTCCTATATTTTACCTGTTTTAACAAATGGAGATTACTATTCTGGATCAAACGGAACGGGACTGCCATTAATTGCTGGGAATACAATAAGTACAAGTACCATTATTTATGTTTATGCGGCAAACGTCCAATGCAAAAACAACAATCCTTTTAGAGTTGATATTGTTGATACTTCTATTTATCAACCAATTGTTCGTTGTGGCAGTTTTACATTACCCGCAATTCCTTTTGGAAATTATCACAGTCAACCTTCGGGAGGAGGAACAATAATTCCTTCAGGAACATCAATTACAACATCGCAAATAGTATATTATTATGCCAATACAACCACAACTCCAAATTGCACGGATTTATTAAATTATGACATAACTATTAAACCGCTGCCATTAGTTGACACTCCAGCAGACCGATTGGAATGTAATAAATATGTTTTACCAGTTTTAAATAATGGTTCTTATTATACAGCGGTGAACGGTGGGGGAACTCTATTAAGTGCGGGAACAATTATTTCTGTAACAAAAACTATTTACATTTATGCATTAGGAATTAATGGCTGTTCAAATCAATATACTTGGCACGTTGTAATAAAACCGTTGCCTTTAATAGATAGTTTTACAGATATTTTTACCTGTATGGATTTTATTTTACCAACATTAACGAATGGAAAATATTATACCGCAACGAATGGTCCAAATGGCACTGGAAATTTACTCGCTTCAGGAACTGCAATTTCGTCAAGTCAAAGAATTTATATTTATAATGAACGTAGTGACTTTATTGGTTGTACAAACGAAACCTATTTCAACATTCAATTTAGCGGCATTGATGTGGGTACTTTTGCAGATGTTTCTGCTTGTGATAGCTATCGACTTCCGCCATTAACCTTAGTAGCCGATTATTATTCACTTCCAAATGGTGCGGGCCCAATTATTCCAGTTGGAACTGTGCTAACTACATCTCAAAGAATATATGTTTATAAAATTGTAGGAACTCGATTAACCTGTTCTGATCAAGATGACTTTTTAGTTACAATTTCTCCTACTCCTGTTTTGATAAATAGCCCAGATGTTGTTATATGTGGTGGTTATTTATTACCAACGCTCATTTCGGGCAACTATTTTTCACAAGCTTTAGGCGCAGGAACAGCCTATTCAGCTGGACAAAATATTACAACTTCGCAACAAATGTATATTTATGCAGTTGCTGCAACAAATGCAACTTGCTTCGATCAAGATGATTTTAACATTACTGTATATCCATTAAAAAATTTAAATATAAATGATGGAGTAATTTGTATTGATAATGACACAGGGGCACTATTGCAACCCTATGTAATGAATTCTGGACTGAATCCCGCAATTTTTACAGTTGAATGGTATTTGAATGGCGTATTAGTTGGAACTGGACAACGATATACCGCAGTACAAGAAGGAACTTATACCGTAGTTGTTATTAAAAACACTCCCGATGTAGGAAGTGATTGTGGCTATAACTCGACAACTGTTATTGTAGAAAAATCAAGCACGGCGATAGCAACTGTAACTGTTTCAGATGCATTTGTTGACGTAATTGATGTAACTGTAAATGTAACTGGCGGATTTGGTGATTATGAATTTCAAATCGATGGTGGCGCATTTCAGACGAGTAATGTGTTTTACGATGTTGCCTCTGGAGTACATACAATAAGTATTAAAGACAATAAAGGAGATTGTAACAGGCTGAATTTAATAGCACACGTCATAAAATATCCAAACTATTTCACTCCAAACGGTGATGGATATCACGAAACCTGGAACTTAATCGATTTAGATTTTCAGCCAGATGCAACACTTTATATTTACGATCGTTATGGTAAATTTATACAACAACTCAAAACAAATGGCCCAGGTTGGGATGGAAATTATAACGGAAATCCACTTCCTTCAACAGATTACTGGTTTCAGGTTTTCTATGAATTAAATGGTACTTACCGAGAATTCAAATCTCATTTTAGTATGAAACGTTGATTTTTTATCAATAAACCTTCACAACTTTGTACCTTTGCATTTCTAAAAACTTTGCAACATCAAAAATGATTGAAGATAAAAATCCACAAAGAACAAGTATTGCACAATTAGGCGAATTTGGTTTGATAGACCATTTAACCAAAAATTTCTCCATCAACCAACCTTCTACCTTAAAAGGAATTGGCGATGATGCTGCGGTTTTGGACTTTGGAGACAAAAAAATTGTAGTTTCCACCGATTTATTAATCGAAGGCGTACATTTTGATTTGGCGTATATGCCATTGAAACATTTGGGTTACAAAGCGGTCGTAGCAAACATTTCAGACATTTGTGCGATGAATGCAAAAGCAACTCAAATCACCGTTTCCGTAGCAGTATCAAACCGATTTCCTCTTGAAGCATTAGAAGATTTATTTGACGGAATTACTGTTGCCTCACAAGAATATAATGTTGACGTCATTGGCGGCGACACGACTTCATCCCAAAAAGGATTGATTATTAGCATTACTGCAATTGGTCAAGCCGATGAAGCTGAATTGGTTTATAGAAATGGTGCTAAAGAAACCAATCTATTGGTGGTTTCAGGTGATATTGGTGCGGCATATATGGGATTACAAGTTTTGGAACGAGAAAAACAAGTGTTCCAAGTCAACCCAAATTCACAACCTGATTTAGAAGCCTACACCTATTTAATAGAACGTCAATTACGACCAGAAGCCAGAAAAGATGTGCGTACTTTATTACACGCTTTAGAAATAAAACCAACTGCAATGATTGATATTTCTGATGGATTGTCATCGGAAATTATTCACATTTGCAAACAATCAAAAGTAGGTTGTAATTTATATGAAGACAAATTGCCCCTCGATCCACAATTGATAAATGTATGCGAAGAGTTCAATATCGACGCAACAACTGTAGCAATAAACGGCGGCGAAGACTACGAATTGCTGTTTACTATCGCAATGGAAGATTTCGAAAAAATCAAAGGAAATCCAAATTTTACCATTATTGGTCATATTACCCAAGAAAGCGAAGGAATCCATTTGGTAACTCGCGCCAACACAAAAATCCCACTGAAAGCAAGAGGCTGGGATGCGATTGCTGAAGAATAAAAATTTATACAAATCCTGACTTTAAACCGTCAGGATTTTTTTTAAAATTAAATTAAAGTTAAATCTCATTCAAAGTTTTCTCTATTCAAAACTATATCGTAATATTGCGATATGGGAATAACAAAAAAAATAGGTTTCTCAGAAGAAACAATAGAATTGTCCGAAATCCTAAAGGCATTTGGACATCCCGCACGTTTGGAAATCGTAAAATTTCTAATCAATTCACCGACTTGTATTTGTGGAGACATCGTAGAATTATTACCATTATCGCAATCTACCGTTTCCAAACATTTGTCAGAATTGAAAAAAGCTGGAATCATTAAAGGTATTATTTCGGGAAATTCAATTTGCTATTGCTTGAATGAAAATACCATTGAAAAACTACAAGGGTTTATCACAATTTTAGAAACCAACAACACTTCTTCGGAATGTTGTTAAAAAATCAAACGTTATGAACTGGAACGAATTTAAAAAACAATTAGAAGAAAATCCTGGGCTTCATTTACAATTTGAATTTGCTTAAAATCAAAAAGTAAGTCCTTCTTTTCACATCACCGAAATCAAACAAGCCAACATTACCGCTGTAGATTGTGGCGGAAAAATGAATGCTTGGACAGAAGTAATTGTTCAGCTTTGGGAACCAAATACTACTGAAATTGGACGTTCAATGCAGGTTTCAAAAGCAATGTCAATTATTAATTTAGTCGAAAAAACACTTCCGCTAAATCCAAATAGCATTGTAAAAATTGAATTTGGAAACAATAATTTTGAAACGCGCCAAATGCACCCTCAAGATTTTGAAATAATAAACGACGAAATAATCGTAAAACTAATTGCCGATAAAACCCAATGCAAAGCAATTGGCAGAGGGGAATCGTGTGGAACGCCAAAGCCAAAAGTTAAATTATCGGATGTTCAAAACAGTTGTTGCTCACCAGAAACAGGGTGTTGTTAACAAACACAGATTGCACAAATTTTCACAGATTAAAAACCTTATGAAGAAAAGACTCGGATTTTTAGACCATTATTTAACACTTTGGATTTTCCTTGCTATGGCAATCGGAATTGGAATTGGCTATTTTATTCCAAATTCATCCTCATTTATCAACTCATTTTCAAGCGGAACCACAAATATTCCTCTCGCAATTGGATTGATTTTAATGATGTATCCGCCACTTACAAAAGTAGATTTCTCGAAAGTGCCATTGATGTTTGAAAAACCAAAATTGCTTTTCGCTTCCTTATTTATCACTTGGATTGTCGGTCCGTTTTTAATGTTTTTATTGTCGATATTTTTTCTAAAAGACAATCCAGAATATATGACAGGTCTTATAATCATTGGGTTAGCGCCCTGCATTGCTATGGTTATTGTTTGGAACGAACTCGCCGAAGGAAACCGAGAATTAACTGCCGGATTGGTCGGAATTAACAGTTTGTTGCAAGTACTTTTTTTCAGTTTGTACGCCTATTTCTATCTCGAAATTATGCTGCCATTATTCGGAATCAAAGGATTACCAATAAATATTACCGTCACCGAAATCGCAAAAACGGTCGGAATCTATCTCGGAATTCCATTTTTTGCAGCTATGATTAGCCGATTTACAATCCGAAAATTCATAGGCGAAAAGTGGTTCAATCAAAAATTTATGCCCTTTATTTCCCCAATTACCCTCATCGCATTGCTGTTCACCATCGTCGTAATGTTCAGTCTCAAAGGCGAAATGATCGTGCAAATCCCAATGGACGTTTTCAAAATCGCCATCCCGCTCGTTATCTTTTTCGCCATAATGTTCACCCTAATGTTCTTCGTCGGCAAACGCATCGGCGCAACCTACAGAGACAATGTCGCCCTTTCATTTACGGCAACGGGCAACAATTTTGAACTCGCAATTGCCGTTTCAATAGGCGTTTTCGGAATCAATTCCGGTCAAGCATTTGCTGGCGTAATCGGACCATTAGTCGAAGTTCCAGCCTTAATCCTACTCGTAAAATTCGCATTTTGGCTAAAGAAAAAATACTATAAATAATTTGGGCGTGCCCTCGTTTGGAACGTTTTTGGAAACGAGGAAATTTGTACTAAACTCGGTCGGGTTTTCCGCTGCAAGTCCTCGTCAAGTTCCGCTTTCGCTACACTTGTCTGTGGGCTTTCCGCTTCACCCCCTCACGCAAAACCAATCATAAACCATAAAAATTACAATGAAAAAAATATTAGTATTATGCACAGGAAATTCCTGTAGAAGTCAAATGGCGCACGGCTACTTACAACATTTTGGAAAAGACAAAGTAGCAATCTACAGCGCTGGAGTCGAAATTCACGGACTCAATCCTTTTGCCGTTGGAATAATGTCCGAAGACGGAATAGACATCTCCAAAAACACCTCCAACCACGTTGATGAATATTCCGAAATTACATTCGATTATGTAATCACCGTTTGCGACAATGCCAAAGAAGCCTGCCCGTTTTTCCCAACGCAAACCAAAACCATTCACCATAGTTTTGAAGATCCTTCAAAAGCATCAGGAACTGCAAAAGAATTAATTGCTGAATTCAGAAAAGTACGAAATCAAATCAAAGACTATTCAAAAGAGTTTGTTGAAAATTTACATTCAATTTAACAGTTTGTTTTCAAAAAGACATTAGATTTGTGGGAAATTAAACACCTATTTTATGAAAAATTTCCTACTTATTGCCGCCTTATTAATTACAGCTTTCGGATTTAGTCAAGATAAAGACAAAGTTTCAATCTTTAAAAGAAAACATGAAATTAAGATTGGAGCTATCAAATTACTTGCTGGACCAATTCTTGAAGGAACTTATGAATATATTTATTCAAAAGACTTTACATTTGGAAGTTCCATTTTAGTGAGTTTAGATGAATCGGACTATTATAATGAAGAATTTTCAGTAACACCATTTGCAAGATTTTATTTTCAAGAAACCAAAGAATATGGAGCGCAGGGATTTTTTGTTGAAGGATTTGCAAAATATTTTTCAGGGAAATATAATAAATATTACCTATTTGCCGACACTCAAAAATCATTTTCAGCTGCAGCTCTAGGAATTGGAGTGGGCAAAAAATGGATAAATTCAAGTGGATTTGTTTTTGAAACATTAGTTGGTTTGGGAAGAACTCTTGGCGGAGCAGACTACAAACCAGAAGCTGTTTTTAGAGGAGATTTGAGTATTGGTTACCGGTTTTAACTCTTCCAAAATATAAAAAAGGTGCTTCAATCTAATCGAAGCACCTTTTTTTATAACCAATTAAACAAATAACCGAATACACTTTTCACTACATTTTCATCAACCAGTTTTTCATCGAAACTTCATTTTCTATAATCGATTTTAGATCAGATATTTTCACGCGGTCTTGTTTCATCGTATCTCTATGACGAATCGTAACCGTTTGGTCTTCTATAGTTTGATGGTCAACCGTTATGCAGAAAGGAGTTCCCAACGCATCTTGTCTTCTGTAACGTCTTCCAACAGCGTCTTTTTCATCATACGCAACATTGAAATCCCATTTCAAATCATCAATAATTTGATGTGCAATTTCTGGCAAACCGTCTTTTTTTACCAATGGAAAAATCGCTGCTTTTGTGGGTGCTAATACCGATGGCAATTGCAAAACTGTGCGAACCGAACCGTCTTCCAACGTTTCTTCTTTCAAAGAATTTGAGAAAACTGCCAAAAACATTCTGTCTAATCCAACAGAAGTTTCCACAACATACGGCGTATAATTCGCATTCGTTTCGGTATCAAAATATTGTAATTTCTTTCCTGAGAATTTTTCGTGCGCTTTCAAATCGAAATCCGTACGAGAGTGAATTCCTTCCAATTCTTTGAATCCAAAAGGGAAATTAAATTCAATATCTGCTGCAGCATTGGCATAATGTGCTAATTTTTCGTGATCGTGAAAACGATAATTTTCCTTTCCCAAACCCAATGATAAATGCCAATTCAAACGAGCGGTTTTCCAATGTTCGTACCACTTCATTTCTTCGCCTGGTTTCACAAAAAACTGCATTTCCATTTGTTCAAACTCCCGCATACGAAAAATAAATTGTCTTGCAACAATCTCATTTCTAAAGGCTTTACCTGTTTGTGCGATTCCGAAAGGAATTTTCATTCTTCCCGATTTTTGAACGTTCAAGAAATTAACAAAAATTCCTTGAGCCGTTTCTGGACGCAAATACAAGTCCATTGCAGTATCTGCAGAAGCCCCTAATTTAGTTCCAAACATCAAGTTAAACTGACGCACTTCAGTCCAATTTCTTGATCCCGATTCAGGACACGCAATCTCTAATTCTTCTATTAAGGCTTTCACATCTTCAAGGTTTTCATCGCCTAAAGATTTTGCCATTCTTGCCAGAATTTCATTTTTCTTTGCCAAATATTCAATTACACGCGCATTTGTAGCAACAAATTCTTCACGATTGAAAGCCTCGCCAAAACGAACACTTGCTTTTTCTATTTCTTTTTCGGCTTTTTGATTGAGCTTTTCAGCATAATCTTCAATCAAAACGTCGGCTCTGTATCTTCTTTTCGAATCTTTATTGTCAATTAATGGGTCGTTAAAAGCATCCACGTGACCAGAAGCTTTCCAAGTTGTGGGATGCATCAAAATTGCGGCGTCAAGCCCCACAATATTTTCGTTCATTTGCACCATCGATTTCCACCAGTATTCTCTGATGTTTTTCTTTAATTCTACCCCGTTTTGTGCATAATCATAAACTGCACTCAAACCATCGTATATTTCGCTTGACGGAAAAATATATCCGTATTCCTTTGCATGCGAAACTACATTCTTAAATAAATCTTCTTGTTTTGCCATAATGATGCAAAAATATAAAAAGTGAAATTAATAAATGCATATAAAATGTACTTTGAACGCTACTTTTCGTTATTTTTATAGATAATTCAAAAAATCGATGCAAAAAAACATAATAAATCTGCTATTTCCAAAAGTTTGCATGGGTTGCAAAGGGTTTTTATTATCGACAGAAAATGTTATTTGCACCACTTGCCGTCATGAAATTCCGCTAACACAACATTCTCGCAATCCTGAAAACGATGCTTTTATGAAATTTTATGGGCGAATTCCCATTGAACACGCCTCAACATTGCTGTATTTTCATAAAAAAGGAATCGTTCAGGAAATTATTCACGGATTAAAATACCGAGGACACGAAGAAATAGGAACAGTTTTTGGCGATTGGATTTCCGAAGATTTAAAAACATTGGAAATTACAGCCACATTTGACGCAGTAATTCCCGTGCCACTTCACAAAAAAAGATTGAGAGAACGGGGTTACAATCAAGTCACCACTTTTGGTTTGGCATTGTCAAATAGTTTGGAAATCCCCTATAATGAAACCCTTTTGCAAAGAAATATCTATTCAAAAACACAAGTCAAAAAAGACCTTTTAGGAAGAATCTCCGTAATAGATTCCCTTTTTGACGTCACATTTACCGAAAACGACCATAACAAACATTATTTATTAATTGACGATGTGCTCACAACTGGCGCGACACTTGAAGCCTGCGGAAGAGCTTTACTGAAAATTCCTGGGGTCAAAATCAGCATCGTTTGTATGGCAATGTCTCATTCTTAAACAACTTGGATTTTTAGACTTATAGATTTATTAAACTTCCACAAAATACCGTTTTGTCATGCTGAACATGAATTCAGATTGACAAATAGAGCGGTTGTTTTGCCACAGATTCACAGATTTTTTACTTTGCGAACTTTGTGTAAACCTTTGCGCACTTTGCGGTTAAAAAAATTGAAAAAAATCTGAGATAAATTCAGATTGACATATAGAGCGGTTTTTTTGCCACGGATTTCCCAACAACCAACAACCATCAACCATTAACTTTTCCAACTCCCCAAATAAACGGGTCACATAAATTTTCTGGGGATTAGGCAAAAAGTTTCTCCATTCTAAAGAGAAAGAATTTGACATCTACTACACCTCTTTGGTTTGCTCTAAAGAGTTTTATTTTAGAGTTAAATGATTCCGCATTTGCATTTGTATGTCTTTTTATGAAGAAGTTCAAAATGGTTTCCAAATGATATTTTAAGCTGTTTGCCGCGGTATTAAAAACGTTCATTTCTAATAGTTTGGTTTTCTCTATCCAGTTCAATATTTTTTCTTTGGCGAGTTCTCTTGATGTTTCTTCATAAATGTTTCTGAACTCAAGAGTATGTTTATAAGCTTTATGTAAAAGAGGATAATTTTTGAATAGTAATTCAGCTCTTATCTTTTGGTTTTGCGTCCAATCATTTGTTTTTTTAGCAATAATGTAGC
>OZ248361.1:0-72908 GCA_965234425.1 Flavobacterium neuenschwanderi (SeqCode)
TAAAACTCTTAAATAATTTTTCACTATATTTGACATAAATATTGGTTTGTTTAGCGACTTCAAGATACTGAATTTCAGTGTCTTGACCAATATTTATTCTATTTTTTTTACTTTAAATAATTACACCCAACGGGTTAATATCAAAATTAATATTACTTTAGCTTCATTAACAAGTAAATATAAAAACCAAATGAGAAAACACTTACTTATTTTGACATTGTTTTTTTGCAGCATTTCTTTTGCGCAAACAATAGTATCAGATACAATTAAAAAGACATTATTAGATGAAGTTGTAGTTTCGGCTTCGAGAACTCCTGAAAAAGTTTTGCAATCCCCAGTAACAATCGAAAGAATGGGAATTCAAGATATTAAAAAATCTGCTTCACCTTCTTTTTATGATGGATTAGAGAACCTGAAAGAAGTTCAAATGAACACAAGTAGTTTGTCATTTAAGTCAATAAACACTCGTGGTTTTGCAACTGTTGCAAACGTTCGTTTTATGCAATTAGTTGACGGAATGGACAATTCGTCTCCATTATTAAATTTCGTAATTGGAAATATGATTGGAGTTTCAGAAATTGATGTTCAAAGCGTTGAGTTATTGCCTGGAGCGTCTTCTGCTTTATATGGTGCAAATGCTTTTAATGGAATATTATTTATGAATAGTAAAAATCCATTTACAAGTCCAGGAATTACTGCTTATGCTAAATTTGGGCAAACAAGCCAACAAGCTGCTGGTTCAAATGATTATAGAGATTATGGTGTTAGAATGGCACATAAATTCAATAATTATTTTGCTGCAAAAGCGAATTATACGTATATGGCAGGAACAGATTGGTTTGCTACTAATTATAATGACAAAACAGTTGCAGGAAGAGACAGAACCCACTATGGTTATGACGGTATAAATATTTATGGAGATGAGGCTGCATCAATTATACCTGCTCCAACTTTACCAAGCGATAAAGTATCGAGAACTGGTTATAAAGAAACTGAATTAACAGATAACAAAGCTTCTAATACCAAAATTGACTTTTCTATTCATTTAAGACCTTTCGGAAATGAAAATCTTGAAGTGATTTGGCAAAGTAAATTTGGTTTCGGAAATGCAGTTTACCAAGGAGCAAACAGATATTATTTGAATAACTTTTTTATGCAACAACATAAATTAGAGCTCAAAGGGAAAAACTTCTTTGTTAGAGGATATACTACAACTGAAGATGGCGGAAATTCTTACGATATGACATTTACTGCAATTAATATTAACAGAACCTGGAAAACAGATAGAAACTGGTTTACAGACTATGGAACAGCGTATGCGGGATCAACTTTGTATTTAGGACAAACACCAGAACAAGCACATGCAGGAGCTAGAAATTTTGCAGATTACAACGTTTCTCCAGCTGGTTTGGGATTAACCCCAGCAAATACTGGTGGTGCGAACGGAATAAGACAAGAAGCAGGTTCTCCATTATTTAAAGCAGCTTTCGATAAAGTAACAGCTGAAGCCGATGTTTTGTCTGGTTCTAAATTGGTTGACAATTCAAGAATTTACCATTCTGATGCAAATTATAACTTAAAAGACATCGTTAAAATTGCAGAAGTTCAAGTTGGTGGATCATTCAGACAATATGAATTAAATTCAAACGGAAGAATTTATACCGATGCAAACAGCCCTATTTATTATAACGAATACGGTGCTTATACGCAAGTAACAAAAAAATTAATGGAAGAAAAACTGAAATTTACAGGTTCTGTACGTTATGATAAATCTAAAAATTTTGATGGTAATGTTTCTCCACGAGTTTCTTTGGTTTATTCAGCTGGTGCAAATAAAAAACATAATTTCAGAGCTTCTTACCAAACTGGTTTTAGAAACCCTTCAACTCAAGATCAATATATTGGTTTCAATGTTGGAAGTGCTGTTTTACTTGGGTCTGCACCAGACAACTTGACAAGATATACTGAAACATTAGCAATTTCATCAATTGGACAGGGTTATACAGGAGTTCTAGCAAGTACCAATATTAATGGTTCTATAGCGTATAATAATTCATTTACGGCATCATCAGTAGCAACTGGAAACCCTTCATTATTCAAGAAAACAGTTTTAAATTATGTAAAACCTGAAGAAGTAAAAGCTATAGAATTGGGTTACCGTTCATTTTTCGGAAACACATCTATTGATATCAATGGATATTACAATGTTTACAATAATTTCATTGGAAACGTAAATGTAGTAGCGCCTTTATACGGAACTGTTATGGATGCACCAAACCCAGCAGGAGACCCAAACACTGACGCTGGTACTTTAGCATTCAAAGCACTTCAAAATGGAGATACAAGAGTGTTTCAATTATATGCTAATACAGATTTAGAAATTAAATCAGTAGGTTTTGGAATTGGACTTTCAAGAAAAGTATACAAAGATTTCGAAGCAGGTATTAACTATAACTTTGCTGATTTTAGTTTTGACCAATCAAAAGACGCAAGTTTTGAGGCAGGATTTAATACTCCAAAACATAAAGTTAAAGCATCTTTTGGAAACGAAAAAGTATTCAAAAATTTCGGATTTAATATCAGCGGAAGATGGAATAGTGAGTATTTATGGCAATCAACAATGGTTGACGGTATGATAGAATCTGCAACTGTTATTGATGCACAAGTAAACTACAGTTTCCCTAAATTGAAATCTACATTGAAAATTGGAGCTGCAAATTTAGGCGGGAAAGAATATGTACAAGTATTGGGTGCTGGAGCAATCGGACAACAAATATTTGCTTCTTGGACAATCAACCCGTAATTAATTAATATAAAAACATAAGATTATGATAAAAAATTTCAAATGGCTACTATTAGTTTCTTTAACATTTGTAGCGTGTAATAATGATGACGAAACAATCATTTCAAATTCTTCAGACGGAATGCCTTTAACAGCAGGTTCCGCAGATTTTTCAAAATATGTTGCATTGGGAGATTCTTTTGCAGCAGGATTTAGTGATAACGCATTATTTATTGAGGGGCAAAATGGTGCCTATCCAAATATTTTAGCGCAACAATTTGCACTTGTTGGTGGAGGTACTTTTACAACACCATTAATGTCCGATAATGTTGGAGGCTTTTTAGGAAGTAGCACTTATACTCCAAGATTATATTTAGCTCCACCAACTACTCCCGGTGGTTCTCCAGCACCGTCTTCGGTTGCTTTACCACCTTATAGTCAATCTTCTACAACCAATCAGGCCACAGTTTTAACAGGATATTTCAATAATATGGGAATACCTGGAGCTAAAAGTTTTCATTTGGACTATCCTGGTTACGGAAGTTCAATGGGAAATCCATATTTTGCTAGATTTGCTTCTAACCCAATGGCGACAATTGTTGATGATGCAATTGCGCAAAACCCTACTTTTTTCTCTTTATGGATAGGTGGAAATGATGAATTAGGCTATGCGACAGCTGGTGGAGATGCAAGTGTAAATCCATTAACTCCTACAGCAACTTTTAATGCAGCATACAATTCAATTATTTCTAAATTAACAAACGGTGGAAAAAAAGGAGTAATTGCAAATTTACCTTACGTTACAACTTTGCCTTATTTTTATGTAATAAAATACAATCAGTTAACTCAAGATAATTTAACCGTAGGAGGCGTCAATCAAGTAAATGCATTGAATGCACAACTTTACGGTCCACTGCGCAGTGCCTTAACTTTTTTAGGTCAAGGAGATAGAATAAATCTTTTATCTACAACTGGAAACAATCCAATGTTAATGGTTGATGAAACCTTAACGGATTTATCTGTCCCTTTAAGTCAAGTAATTACTCAAGGTTTGATATCGCAGGGTGTCCCAGCACCCCAAGCCACTGCTCAAGGAGGCTTATTTGGTCAAGTTTTTGGTAAAGCAAGACAAACAAAATCTACAGATTTAATTTGTTTAAGCGCAAGCTCTAGAATTGGAAAAGTTCCAACAACAGCAATTGACGGAATAGCATCTCCAGCTCCATCTTTGTTAGGTCAACTAGGTGTTACATTCCCAATGCCTGACAGATATATTTTACTCCCAACAGAAGTGGCAGAAATTAAAACTTACACGGATGCCTACAATACAACTATTGAAACTGCTGCTGAAGCAAATGGATTAGCGATATTTAATGCAAAAGTGGTAATGGATCAATTAACTACAACTGGAGTTACTGCAAATGGCTATACTTTAAAGTCAACTTATGTTACTGGTGGTGCCTTCTCTTTAGATGGAGTTCATCCAAGTCCAAGAGGTTACGCGTTAATAGCTAACAAATTTATGGAGGCTATAAATGCAAAATATGGTTCTAATTTAAAAGGAGTAAGCCTTTATGATTATAGAATTATGTTTCCTCCATCTTTATAAAAACAAAACCTTTTTATATTTCAAAAACCATCCTAATTGCAGGATGGTTTTTTGATTTTAAATCAGTTTTCTTAGTAATAATTCAACCGCTAAAGGATTTCGTAAAAAATCTTGCTTTTTTCTCAAAATAGTATTGATTTTTATGTTTTAAAAAATTATCTTTGCGCTTTGAAAAACAAACCTAAATATTAAATTTAGAAAATTTGAATTTCACAAACCTAATTAGCTATTTAATAAATACATAAGCAATGTCAAAAGTAATAGGAAAAGTATCGCAAATCATCGGGCCAGTAGTGGATGTAGTTTTCAATGGTAAAGATGTCGAACTTCCAAAAATTTATGATTCATTAGAAATCACTAAGAAAGACGGTACGTTATTAGTACTTGAAGTACAATCTCACATTGGTGAAAATACAGTTCGTACCATTTCGATGGATTCTACGGATGGTTTAAGTAGAGGTTATGAAGTTGTAGGTACAGGAAATCCTATAAAAATGCCAATTGGACCTGACGTTTACGGTCGTTTATTCAATGTAATCGGAGATGCAATTGATGGTTTAGGAGATTTACCAAAAACAGGCGAAAACGGAATGTCAATTCACCGTCAAGCTCCAAGATTTGAAGATTTATCAACTTCATCAGAAGTTTTATTCACAGGTATTAAAGTAATCGATTTAATTGAGCCTTACTCTAAAGGAGGAAAAATTGGATTATTCGGTGGTGCTGGTGTTGGTAAAACAGTATTGATTCAAGAGTTGATTAACAATATAGCAAAAGGTCACGGTGGACTTTCTGTATTCGCAGGAGTAGGAGAAAGAACACGTGAAGGAAATGACTTACTTCGTGAGATGTTAGAGTCAGGAATTATAAAATACGGTGATGAATTCATGCATTCTATGGAAGAAGGCGGATGGGATTTATCTAAAGTGGATATGCCAGGAATGAGAGAGTCAAAAGCTACTTTCGTTTTCGGACAAATGAATGAGCCTCCTGGAGCTCGTGCTCGTGTAGCACTTTCAGGATTGTCTATCGCAGAATATTTCCGTGATGGTGCAGGTTCAGATCAAGGAAAAGACGTACTTTTCTTTGTTGACAATATCTTCCGTTTCACACAAGCAGGTTCTGAGGTTTCTGCACTTTTAGGTCGTATGCCATCAGCAGTAGGATACCAACCAACATTAGCAACCGAAATGGGAGCGATGCAAGAACGTATCACCTCTACAAACAAAGGATCTATTACATCTGTACAAGCGGTTTACGTTCCTGCGGATGATTTAACCGATCCAGCTCCAGCAACAACATTTGCTCACCTTGATGCAACTACAGTATTGTCTCGTAAGATTGCCGAATTAGGAATTTATCCAGCGGTAGATCCTTTGGATTCTACTTCTCGTATATTAACGCCTCAAATTCTTGGTGATGAGCATTATGACTGTGCACAAAGAGTAAAAGAAATTCTTCAAAAATACAAACAATTGCAAGATATTATTGCGATTTTGGGTATGGAAGAATTATCTGAAGAAGATAAATTATCGGTTTCAAGAGCAAGACGTGTTCAACGTTTCTTATCTCAACCGTTCCACGTTGCAGAACAATTTACAGGTTTAAAAGGAGTTTTGGTTGACATTAAAGATACTATCAAAGGATTCAATATGATTATTGATGGAGAATTAGATCACTTGCCAGAAGCAGCTTTCAACCTTAAAGGAACAATTGAAGACGCTATCGAAGCAGGAGAAAAAATGTTAGCAGAAGCATAATTGGTTGTTGGTTATTGGTTATTGGTTGTTAGTTTCAACCATCAACCATCAACCGTCAACTATTAACTAAAAAAAAATGATTTTAGAAATAGTATCACCCGAAGCAAAATTATTTTCAGGAGAAGTAACTTCGGTTTCTCTTCCGGGAGTTGACGGAAGCTTTCAATTATTGAATAATCACGCGCCAATAGTTTCGACATTGAAAGACGGATTGGTTAAAATTGCTGCTTTGAGTTTCAAATTCAGTAAAGAATCCGCAGCTAAATTCACGAAAGTAAATGAGCAAAATTATACACTTGCCATTGCTTCAGGAACAATTGAATTAAAAGATAATAAAGTAATTGTTTTAGTGGATTAACCGCTACTAAAAATATCAAAAGGGTCGTACAGCAATGTTCGACCCTTTTTTTGTACAATAATTAGGAGCGAATTGCCCTTCCCTATTTGGATTTGCAATTCCCGCTTTCGGCTCAATCTCTTCGCTACGCTGCGAGGATACCGCCTTAATCGGGGCTACTGGATTAGTCATTTTCTTGTTTTGAATTTTTGGCTTTTAAAATAAAAACTAACAATCCCCTTATTGAATAATAAAGGTTACATTTACAACATACAATTTCATTATAGCGAACAATAACAAAGATTCCCCGAGTTATTGTTCGCACCGGCAAACAAAGCGATTGCCAAGATTATTCCCTCAAAAAAATTACGCAGGATTTGCGACGAAATGAAAACACGTAGTTTTTGGCAAATCAAAAATAAGAAAATATCATGGGCACGGATTGAAATCGGCGATATCGGAATTAGAAAAAGCTAGTGTTACAAGTTTAAAACTTTAAATTATTTATTATGAATACATTTTATTCAATTTTGCCTTTTGTGATTTTATTGCATTTATTAATACTATTTGCATTTGTTTTATTAAGAATTTTTAACAATGAAAAGTTAAACGCTATGTCAAAAACTTTATGGTTGTTAATTGTTTTAACGATACCTTTTATAGGCTCAGTTTCTTATATGATGCTCAACAAAAAATCTGATCAAATATGAAAAAGAATTTTATTTACGGATTTTTAACATGCTAATTAGTACTTATTATTTCAGGAGCAATAGGTTATAAATTCTTAAAAAAAGAACGAGAAGAAATGCTTTTGGTAGATAACAGTCAGGAAATTAGCACTATTGATTAAAGCATTATTAAATTAGAAAAAATTATTTAGAAACGACTGGTCTAAAAGACAGTGCCAATACTAAAATATCATTTGCTTCATCTGATTATATTTTCATTAATTTTGGGGCGAATTGGTACATGCACTGTGTGGCGGAATTATCATCAATAAAATTATTAAAAGAAGGAGTCAAAGATAACCGAAAATCTATTTTATTTGTTTTGCAACAGATCAAAAAGTAGAAGAAGTTATGAGATTTGAAGAAAAAAAAGACCTTGTTTTCCAATATGGCTTTTATGAAAAAAATTAGATTCCTATTACTTTCAAAAACGATATGATTCCAGCAACATTTATAATTGATAAAAAAAACGGAATATGTTATAAAATTTCGGATTCAATTAATTACAACTTCGATATTTTCAAAAGATTTTTTAAATCAATATTAAATTAAATAGATTCAATTAATTACCTGCTTCATTTTTTGCATCACGAACCATTTTTTCATTGGCAGTTATAGCAAATTCTACTCGGCGATTTTGAATTCGACCTTCTTTAGTTTCATTTGAAGCAATTGGATCTGCAATTCCTAAACCAATTATTGAAAATCTTGAAAAAGACAATCCTTTATTGGCTAAATAATTTTTCACAGAAGCAGCTCTTTCTTCGGAAAGTTTTAAATTATATTCTACCGATCCGGTGCTGTCTGTATAGCCATAAATCACAATATTGGTATCTGGATAATTACTGAAAACCTGAATTAATTTATCTAAATTTAATTTTGCAGTAGCTGTCAAAGTAGCTTTATTAGTGTCAAAACGAACTGCATTTTCATTTAAAACCAATTTAATTCCTTCACCCACTCGAACGACCTCAGCTCCTGGAAGTGCACTGTCAATTTCTCTTGCCTGCTTGTCCATTTTATTTCCAATAACTCCACCGGCAACACCGCCAATAACTCCTCCAAGCACTGCTCCTAAAGCACCATTTCCGCCTTTTCCAACATTATTTCCAATAACAGCACCAAGGATTCCTCCAGCTATTGCGCCAATTCCGGCACCTCGTTGCGTTTTATTTGTGTTTTTCACAGCGTCACAACTTGTGAAAATTGGATTTATTAACAATAAAATTATTATGATAAGGACCGCTTTATTTTTCATCTTTCTTTTTTTAATTATTTTTTTGGAATTGATATACAACTTCTATAATGTTCCCGCCAACATTGACTTTATCAATCAATTGAAAGCGTGATTCTGATTGGTTTGCAACAGTTAAAATAAAACCATCTCTTACCTTTTTAGCTTTTTCACCTGAACTAAGTATTTTTAAAATAAATTGCCCTTCTTGATTTACAAACCAAGTTATTGGAAAACTAAAAGCCGTACAGGAAGATTGATTTAAAGTGAATTCACCTTTGTTATTATTAGAAATAAATTTCCATGTACTTCCTTCAAAACATTTTGAATCCGCAATTTGAAAAGAGTTGATTTTGATGTATTCCGAACTTGGATAAATCACATTTGAAAGTGTCCAATTTCCTTTAATTTCAACTTGAGAATGTTTGTCTAATTTTGAATTGGTAATCGAGGTAGTTTTACATCCAAGTAGAAGAAAACTTAAGAATAAAAGGGCTAAATTTTGTTTCATTTTTTAATTTATATTGGTTTGTATTACCACAAATATACAACTAGGACAAGTAAAATAAATGCAATTTCTTAACAAATGTTTTTTTAAGAAAAATTGTGACACTCAAATTAGTAATAACCTTAAAAAATTGAAATTAATTACAAAATGCAATCACAAAGATTTATCTAAATTACCTTACTATAGAAAAACCGAAACGTGTTTTATATAAATTTAATACACTCACATCTTAAACGTTAAAAATCGACACTTAATATTTAAAAGGTAGGGTCTCAAAAGATTACTAAATAAAGTTTTTTGAATATATAAATTTATTTTATAGATGTTAAAATAATAATAAAATTAAAGCTTATCGTTGTTGAGATGGTGTTTATGGCTTGCTAATTAAAAAAATAGGCGTACATTTACAATTCATTAGAATAAAATGATTAAAAACTACTTTTATATTGCCACTTTATTACTTTGTTTATTTTCTTGCAGCACTTTCGCTCAAGAAAACAAAGTACAACCTAGAACTCAAGACACTTCGATTGAAGGTTTAAGTTTCTACCCAAACCCCGTGAGCAATGGTAAAATTTATATTACTTCTAAATTTTCTTTAGACAAAGAAATCACCATTTTTGATGTGCTTGGCAAAAAAGTACTTCAAACGGTTTTAAATGCTAAAGAATTGAATATCGGGACTCTTTCTCCGGGAGTTTATATTATTAAAATCAAAGAAGGCGACGCTACTGCAACTAGAAAACTAATTGTCAAATAGTTATAATTCCTGCTTATTTTTAATTTAATGATTTTTTTACATTGTTTGTTTCAAATAGTATAAAATTACTTCTTATCTTTGTGGCATTAAAAACTTAAATCTAAAAAAATTATGAAAAAAATTTACGCTTTATTATTTGCATTATTAATTAGCAGCATTTCTTTTGGACAACAAACACTTCCTTTTGCTGATACCTTTAGTTACACTGCTGGTAACTTACACGAAACAGCTCCATGGGCAGCTTTAGGAGCTCCGTCGACTTTAACTCCACCAGATCATATTTTATTAGATGGTACTAAAGTTACATTTGCTGGAATAGGAACAGATGCTCAATTAAATATAACATCACTAACAACCGGGACTGTCAGCAATTTTACAACTGGGACTGTTTTTTATAGATTTAATTTAAAGGTCATTTCAATGGCTGGTGTTACTGATACTAACGGTGGTTATTTGTCAGGTTTCTCTCAAAACTCAACTACATTTGGAGGTACTTTATGGACAAAAAGAGCTGCTGATGACAATACTTTCTATTTAGGAATTGAAACCAGAACTGCAACTGGCGCGTTAACTACTTATACAAGTGGAACTTACAATACTGGCACAACTTATACTGTTGTTGTATCTTATACTTTTAACACTACGGCAACAGCTGATGACACTGTTAAATTATGGATTAACCCAACTACTCTTGACGAAACAACTCCATTGTTAACTGATACGCACGTAGGGACAGATTTAACTTCAATTGCAAGTTTCTTCTTCAGACAAGATAGTTTAACTGAAACTCCATCTGTCGAGATTGATGATTTAGGAATTACTTTATCTTATTCAGCAGCTTTAGCAACAACTCAAAACGAAATTGCAGGTTTAAAAGTATATCCAAACCCTGTTTCTAACGGTGTTTTACATGTTGAATCTAACCTAAATACAGAAAGAACAATTTCTTTATTTGATGTTTTAGGAAAACAAGTGTTAACTACAACTACTTCAAATAATACAATTAATGTGGCTGCTTTAAACAGCGGAGTCTATATTGTTAAAATCAATGAAGGTGGAAATACAGCTACAAGAAAAGTAGTTATTAGATAATTACTTTTTTATTACTATTAAAACTCCAACTTTACGGTTGGAGTTTTTTTTGTGAAAGTATTTTTTAACGCATTAACATTCTATGCCTATTTTCAAGAGATTACTTATATTCTATTAAATGATAATAAAAATAGTGTTATTTTTGCGGTATAAAATTTACAAAATGTCATTAAAAAAAGCCTATTTACTTATTTTCATTATATTATTAGTAGACCAAATCTCTAAAGTCTATATCAAAACCCATTTTGTATTGGGTGAAGAAGTTACCGTTTTCAATTGGTTTAAAATTCTATTTATAGAAAATGAAGGTATGGCTTGGGGAACTCAAATTCCTGGCACTTACGGCAAAATCATATTGACAGTTTTTCGATTATTTGCTGTTGTAGGAATTGGCTATTGGCTTTGGGATGCTGTCAGAAAAAACAGTTCCAATTTTCTTGTTGTTGCCATAGCTTTGATATTTGCAGGTGCTTTTGGAAACATAATCGATTCGGTTTTTTACGGAGTAATTTTCGATGACAGCTACCACACTGTTGCAACCGCATTTTCAGATAAAGCCTACGGAACATTATTCCACGGGAAAGTAGTAGATATGTTTTATTTTCCTATTTGGGAAGGAAACTTACCGAGTTGGTTGCCTTTTTGGGGTGGAAAATACTTCACTTTTTTCAATGCTATTTTCAATGTTGCCGATATGGCGATTTCTACAGGAGTTGGTATTTTATTAGTTTTTAATAAAAAAGCGTTCGGAAAAGAGTAGTTTTTACTGCAATTTTATTAAAACGTTGCCACGAATTCCTTTAATTTTCACTAATTTTAATTTCGGAAGAAAACAATAATATATATGAAATTGGAGTTGTTTATTTAAAAAGTCATTTCCCAAATTGATTCGATATTAAAAAAGTTTGCCACGAATTCCTTTAATTTTCACAAATCAAATTTGCGAATTTGCGGTCAATTTTCATGAAATCTTGAATTCGAAAATATTTTTCGGAGTAACACAATAATCTAATTTCACATCGCCTTCAAAAATATCTGAAATCAGTTCTTCGGGTTCAAAGAAGGATAATCCTATTTTAATTACATCTGAATTGCATTCGGACAAGAATTTATCATAAAATCCTTTTCCATAACCCACCCGATTTCCAGTTTTATCGAATGCTAAAAGCGGCACAAAAACCACTTCAAATTTATTTGTAGGGACTTCTCCCGAAGCGTCGAGACCATTAATAGGTTCAGGAATATTGTATTCGTTTTTTTTGATTTTCGTGTTGTCCGTCAATAAATAATGCGTCATATTGCGACTCTCAAAATCGCTTTTTGAGATACAAATTTCTTTGTCTTTCCCAGATAATAGATGTAAAATAAATTCTGTGTTCACTTCTTTTTGCTCTTCAATTGGCAAAAACAAATGGAAATAGGTCTTTTCCCAAATTGGAAGCGTCAACACTTTATTGGCAATAGCCAAACTCATTTCGTCAATATCTTTTTCAGAAAGAAACTGACGGAATGTTTTGTATTTTGAGCGAAGTTCGTTTTTTAGCATTAATGATAACTTTTAAATCGGTTATAAAAGTACTCAAATGATCTATTTCTACGTGTTCCATTATCACAATTTTATACCATTTATTCCCTTTTTCGTGTTTTTCGGGAACCAAATTATATTTTACCGCTAATTTTTTTGGGATATATTGGGCGTGAATCGTTATAATATTTAAAAATGGTTCTCTAAAATATTCAACATTCAATTCATCTAATTTTTCGCTCAACCACTGCGTTCTCATTTGCAAAATCCGAATTTTTTCACACCAACCAAATGGTCCGTAAGTGAACAATATCATCCAAACAGCAATCGCATTTGCCCCCGAGCGACTTCCGCAAAGCGTTAAATCCATTCCTTCAACGTAGGCTGCTTCTTTGGTTAAAACATTTTCTATTAATCCCTTACGGCAAATGAAAATCCCAGTACCATAGGGTGCTTGCAGCATTTTATGAGCATCAATTGTAACAGAACTAATCTTCGGATTTCCAAAATTTATAGTGCTGTCTTTATTGCTAATTGGATAAACGAAACCGCCATAAGCACCATCAATATGAACTTTATACGTAAGGTCAAATTTTTCCAATATTTGAATATAATCTTCAGGATCATCAACCGATCCAAACATCGTTGTTCCCATATTAGAAACAACAATGAAGTATTTTTTACCACTATTTTTTGCTTTTATAATAATGGTTTCAAGCGCAAAAACATCAATTTGGCGGTTTTCAAAATCAACAGGAATTTTCAGCAAATCCAACATTAATATATTTACTGCTTTTGGAATAGAATAATGCGTGTCTTCAGAAGCGAGAATGACAATTTCATTAAGTTTGGCATCTAATTTATTCATAAAATAATTTCGAAACATCCATACAGCTTGAATGTTTGCCTCCGTTCCCCCTGGCGCAATATAGCCATCATAAGAATTAAATTTAGCTTTAAAAATATCAATCGCCAAGACCTTTAAAACCTCGCGTTCCATTTCTTGAGTTCCTTTAAATGCCTTTTCAGAAATTCCTAAAGTGTGACATCCAATGTGGTTTGGATTGGCAACATAGGTTTGCAAAACTGGGGCATCTTTCAAAAAAGGTACGTCACTATTGAAAACTTTTCCATCTAATTTTGATGCGGGATAACCCAAAGCTGAATCGTGAGAGAAATTTACATTTTTTCCGAGTGCTTTTTCTACTCGTTCTAATTTTGCTTTTTCAGTAAGTTTTTTCCAGTATAGCATAGTTTTGATTTTCGGCAAAGCTACATTGGATAAATAAAATAAAATATGATAAATGTTAGGTTTCTAAAATAGTGGAAATATGATAAATTGCATCGCCTTGATATACAATTGGGGTGTCATTGACATTGATAATATAACCCGAATTTGGTGCTTTTACTTTGTGTTCAACTTTGCCGTAAGGGTCTGAAATTGTTGCTAATAACTGTCCTTTTTCAACATAATTTCCAATAGTTGTAAAGCCGTGAAACATCCCAGAAAATTTGGCGCGAATCCAATTTGATTTTTCAATATAAATAGTTTTCTTTTCAGGAATTGAGATTGTTTTTTTGATATTTAACATCCCAAAATGTTTTAGAATCCGTTTGGTTCCCTCAATTCCGTGTTGTGTAATTTCTTCATTGATATTAATTGATTTCCCACCTTCAAACAACAACATTTTTACACCTAATTTATCACAAGAATTTCGAAACGAGCCAATAATGTTTTTTGAATACAATCCAAAAGGAGCTTGGAAAATATCTGACAAAGCTTTTAATTCTTGATTTTCAGGAACAATTCGTATTTGTGGAGCGTTAAATCTGCTTGATCCGCCAGCGTGAAAATCTATGGCATAATCAACGTGGGGCATAATTTCTTTCAATAAATAATAGGCAAATCTACTTGCCAATGAACCTTTTTTACTGCCAGGAAAAACCCTATTTAAATCCCGTTTATCTGGAAATTCTCGCGTTTGATTTACAAATCCAAATACATTAATCACAGGAATACAAATGACGGTTCCTGTTTTGGGTTTGTTGATTTTTCGAGTAATTATTTGCCGAACGATTTCAATTCCGTTAATTTCATCGCCGTGTAATCCCGCCGAAAGTAAAATTGTAGGCCCACTAAATTTAGAACGTTCCACAATTATTGGAATTTTCAATTTTGTCATAGTGTGCAAAGTTGCAATTTCCATATTAATGGTTTTGCTTTCGCCAGGCAAAATAATTTCCTTTAAAATTGTAATACTTTTATGTTCTAAATGATTCATAATTAGGATTAAAAGCTAAAAGTAGAAAATTATGCGTTACAAATTATAAGTTATGTGTAGTTTTTCGCTTTTGAAAGCAAGATTTTGTAATTTTGAGCACCAAAAAAAATCCAAAGCGGTTTGAATTTGGATTGATATATAAAATAAATGCAAAATCCTTCGCTTCAACTTCAAATACAAACACTTCCAGACGGCCCTGGAGTCTATCAATATTATGACAAAGAAGGGAAAATTTTGTATGTTGGAAAAGCAAAAAATTTAAAGAAAAGAGTCGCTTCCTATTTTAATAAAATTCACGATACGGCAAAAACAAATGTCTTGGTCAAGAAGATTGTAACCATAAAACATATTGTTGTTCCCACCGAAACCGATGCGCTTTTATTGGAAAATAATTTAATAAAAACACTGCAACCACGCTACAATGTGTTGCTTCGTGACGACAAAACCTATCCTTGGATTTGCATAAAAAAAGAACCTTTTTCAAGGATTTTTCCTACGAGAAGAATGGTCAAAGATGGTTCCGAATATTTTGGTCCTTATACGAGTTTCAAAACGGTAAACACGATTTTAGAATTAATAAAAGAACTGTATCCGCTGCGAACGTGCAATTATGATTTGAGTAAAAACAACATCGAAACCTATAAATTCAAAGTTTGTTTGGAGTATCATATTGGAAATTGCAAAGGTCCTTGTGAAGGATACGAATCATTGGAAAATTATCAGAAACAAGTTGACGCCATCCGAGAAATTTTGAAAGGAAATTTCAAAGAAAGTATGAAAGATTTCAAAAAAGTAATGACTGATTTGGCTTCAGAAATGCATTTTGAAGAAGCTCAAAAGATAAAAGAAAAGATAGAAATTTTAGAAAATTATCAGTCGCGATCCACGATTATCAATCCAAAAATCACGAATATTGATGTGTTTTCGATTGTATCCGATGAAAGTGCAGCATTTATCAATTTTCTACAAATTTCCCACGGCTCGATTATTCGTTCGCATACAATGGAAATAAAAAAGAAATTGGACGAAACCGATGCGGAATTATTGGAACTTGCGATTATCGAATTGCGGGAACGGTTTCAATTATTATCGAGAGAAATTATTGTTCCTTTTGAAGTTGATTTGGGTGAAAATATCAAAATTACCGTTCCACAATTGGGCGATAAAAAGCAAATTTTAGAGTTGTCCATTCGAAATGCTAAATTTTATAGAATTGAGCAATTGAAACAACTTCAAATTGTAGATCCAGAACGGCATTCCAACCGAATTATGGCACAAATGCAAAAAGATTTACGGTTACACGAAGAGCCTCGACACATTGAATGTTTTGACAATTCAAATATTCAAGGAACCAATCCTGTTGCGGCTTGTGTGGTTTTTAAAGATGGAAAACCGAGCAAAAAAGACTACCGCCATTTCAATATAAAAACCGTTGTTGGTCCAGATGATTTTGCATCGATGGAAGAAGTGGTTTTCAGAAGATACAAACGAATGCTTGACGAAAACCAACCTTTGCCACAACTAATTATAATTGATGGAGGAAAAGGACAATTATCTTCGGCTTTAAAAAGTATTGATGCCTTGGGATTACGAGGAAAAATCGCCATAATTGGCATTGCAAAACGCTTGGAAGAATTGTTTTATCCAGGAGATTCAGTTCCGTTATATTTAGATAAAAAATCGGAAACCTTGAAAGTTATTCAGCAATTACGAAATGAAGCACACCGATTCGGAATTACATTTCATAGAGACAAACGAAGCAAAGCGGCAATAAATTCTTCCATTGAAAGCATTCCTGGAATTGGCGAAAAAACAATGCTTTCGTTAATTCAGCATTTTAAAAGTGTTAAAAGATTGAAATTAGCCACCGAAAAAGAAATTTCTGAGGTGGTTGGGGTTTCAAAAGCCAAAAAAATTACCGACTTTTACAAAACAATTTAAAAGGTAAAATGAAAAACATCTCGGCGTTCGTTTTCTTCATTCTTGTATTTTCACAAAGTTCTTTTTCGCAAGAGCCGATAAAACCCAGACAAAAAGTAGGTTTGGTTTTGAGCGGTGGCGGGGCAAAAGGATTTGCGCATATTGGGGTTTTGAAAGTGTTGGAACAAGCTGGCGTGAAAATTGATTATATCGGCGGAACGAGCATTGGCGGGGTAGTTGGCGGTTTGTATGCTTCTGGATACAATGCTACTCAAATAGATTCCATATTCAAAGACACCGATTTCAAGAACCTAATTACCGATTTTATTCCGCGTTCCTCTAAGAATTTCTATGAAAAAAGAAATGATGAATTGTACGCCCTTACCTTGCCTGTAAACAAGTTCAAAGTTGGAATTCCAGTGGCTTTATCAAAAGGAATGTACAATTTTAATTTACTTTCCAGACTTACAAATAACGTTCGACACGTTCGGGATTTTAATAAATTACCGATTCCTTTTTTATGCATTGCAACCGATATTGAAACAGGAGAACAAGTTGTTTTAGATAAAGGTAGTTTGCCATTAGCATTATTAGCGAGTTCGGCTTTTCCCTCTTTATTTTCCCCTGTTGAAATTGACGGAAAATTATTGGTTGATGGGGGCGTTTCCAATAATTATCCAATTGATGAAATTCGGAAATTGGGTGCCGATGTGATTATTGGCGTTGATGTCCAGGATGATTTAAAAGACAGAAATAGTTTGAATGACGCTACTAAAATATTAGTTCAAATTACGAATCTTCAAATGATTCAAAAAATGAGATTGAATAAGGCAACCACTGATATTTATATAAAACCAGAGGTAAATGCTTTTGGAATAATCTCCTTTGACGACACTCAAGAAATTATAAAAAAGGGAGAAGAAGCTGCTTTTTCAGTATTTGAAAAAATAAAATTATTAGCCGATTCTATTACAACCTTCAAAATAAATAATCTAAAAAAAGAGAGTGAGACGCTTCATATTAATAATATTAATATTAATAAATTAGACAATTATACTAGGTCTTATGTAATTGGGAAATTAGGTTTCAAAGCAAGAACTAAAATCGATTATAATGGCTTGAAAATTGGAATTGACAACTTGAGTGCCACACAAAATTTTAAAAAAATAACCTATTCATTTGAAAAAAATGGTACAGAAGACGATTTAAATATTACACTTACAGAAAATCCACAGCGCACTTTTTTAAAATTTGGATTTCATTATGACGGACTATTTAAAAGCTCTGTTTTAGTAAATTTGACACAGAAAAAAGTACTTTTAAAAAATGATGTAGCCCTTTTAGATGTTGGATTGGGGGATAATTTAAGATATAATTTTGAATATTATATCGATAATGGATTCCATTGGAGTTTTGGATTAAAATCAAAATACAACCGATTTACAAAGAATGTTTCTACAGATTTTAACAACGGACTTCTACTAACGCAATTAGGAATTAAAACACTAAACATTGATTATTCTGATTTTACAAATCAGGCGTATGTGCAAACAGTGCCTTTTCAAAAATTTCTTTTGGGAATTGGAGTAGAATATAAAAACTTGAAAATCAGTTCTGAAACCATCTCAAATACAACGCCAATATTGGAAAATAGTAATTATTGGAGTGGATTTGGTTCGTTAAAATACGACTCATTTGATAATAAATATTTTCCAAAAAGGGGATGGACATTTTCAACTGATTTTCAAACCTATTTGCACTCAACAGATTTTACAAATCAATTTCACCCTTTTTCAATTGTGAAAAGTGATTTTGGAGTCGTAAAAACATTTTATAAAAAAGCAACCATCAAATTTCAAAGTGAGGCTGGCGTTAAAATTGGCAAAGGAAGTGTTCCGTTTTTAGATTTTGTTTTAGGAGGTTATGGGTTTAATCCTACAAATAACATCAAACAGTTCTATGGCTATGACTTTATTAGTATTGCAGGAAACAGTTTTATCAAGACTTCATTCACGTTCGATTACGAATTTTATAAAAAAAACCATATAAATTTTTCAGGAAATTATGCTCAAGTAAATGATGAATTGTTTGAAAATACCGAATGGATTTCGAAACCTAAATTTTCGGGATATGCCGTTGGCTATGGCTTGGAAACAATTGTTGGTCCTGTAGAAGTAAAATATACGTGGTCCCCAGAATTGAGTAAAGGCTATACTTTATTCACAATTGGTTTTTGGTTTTAATAATAAATCGTTCGGAAATCAATTTAAATGTTTGATGTTGTAGAAAATTCTATATATTTGAAAATCTAAAAATTAAAATAGTTAAGTATGTCAATTTGGAAGAAAAAACCGCTTGCGCAATTATTAAACGAAGCTTCAGAATCTGAAAAAGGATTAAAAAGAACATTAACGGCTAGAGGTTTAACAGCCCTAGGAATAGGTGCCATTATTGGTGCTGGATTATTTTCTATTACAGGGATTGCAGCTGCAACAAATGCAGGTCCAGCAATTACGCTTTCTTTTATTGTGGCAGCATTAGGCTGTGTTTTTGCAGGCCTATGTTATGCCGAATTTTCATCAATGATACCAGTTGCAGGGAGTGCATATACTTATTCATTTGCAACGATGGGAGAGTTTATCGCTTGGATAATCGGGTGGGATTTAGTTTTAGAATATGCAGTTGGAGCCGCAACAGTTTCCATAAGTTGGTCTAGGTATTTGGTTAAATTTCTAGATTCGTATGGCATTCATATCAACGAAAATTTGACACATTCTCCATTTGAGGGCGGTACAATAAACTTGCCAGCAGTATTTATAGTAATGTTGATGTCTTTTATTTTGATGAGAGGAACTAAAGAATCCGCAACAGTAAATGGAATTATAGTTTCTTTAAAAGTAGCGGTAGTATTAGTTTTTATAGCTTTAGGATGGCAATATATTCGCCCCGAAAACTATCATCCTTATATTCCAACTAATACTGGAACATTTGGTGAATTTGGTTTCAGTGGAATTATTCGTGCCGCAGCGATTGTATTTTTTGCTTATATAGGTTTTGATGCCGTTTCAACTGCTGCTCAAGAAGCTAAAAACCCTAAAAGAGATATGCCAATTGGAATTTTGTTATCTTTAGGAATTTGTACTGTTCTATACATTTTATTTGCCCACGTAATGACTGGGGTTGTAAATTACACAGCTTTTGCAGGTGCTGATGGAATTGCTCCAGTTGCAATTGCGATTGATAATATGGGGGTAGCAAATTCTTCTGGAATGATTACACCAGCATTTCCGTGGTTGAATAAATTAATTATACTTGCAATTTTAGGTGGTTATGCATCAGTAATATTAGTGATGCTAATGGGTCAAAGTCGCGTATTTTTCTCAATGAGTAAAGATGGATTAATGCCTAAAGTGTTTTCTGAAGTTCATCCTAAATTTAGAACTCCCGCAAAAAATAATTTACTTTTTATGTTAATAGTAAGTTTGTTTGCTGCTTTTATTCCAGCAAGAGTTGTGGGAGAAATGACTAGTATTGGTACCTTATTTGCATTTATCCTAGTGTGTTTAGGTGTTTGGATAATGCGTGTAAAAATGCCAGAAGTACAAAGAGCATTTAAAACTCCTTTTGTTCCACTTGTTCCAATATTAGGGATTCTTGTATGTTTATTTATGATGGTTTTTTTACCGTTAGATACTTGGATTCGTTTAATAGTTTGGATGATGATAGGTTTTGACCTTTATCTTTTTTATGGAATGAAAAATAGTGTATTAAACCAAGGAATCTTCGCTGCAAAAAATTATAAATCAATCGCTTTAATCGGTTATGTAATGATTATTGCTTTAGTAATTATTGCATTTATACACCATTCTGACTCAGGAGCAGATGATGTGTATCTGTTTTATTTTTCTTTGGCGTTTGCTTTCATTCATTCTGTCATATATGCTTTTAGTTATTTCAAAAAAAGAAATTAACTTTATATAAAATATTAAAGGCATTAAAGAGATATTCTTTAGTGCCTTTTCTTTTTTATAAATATTTCGCAAGAAACACTACTTAAAATTAAATTTTTACGATATTTGTCGTATGAAAACAACTTGGGTCGGTTTATTAGATTATCTGCAATTTCTCATCAAGAGAAATCCTGAATGATTTTATATCTTTTGATTAAATAAAAAGCGAAGTTTTACAAAACTTTAATTCTTAAATTTTAAACAAATAAAGATGCCAATATATCATAAATTAGGAGAATTCCCCCAAAAACGTCACATACAATTTGAAAACCCAAAAGGCGGTTTTTATTACGAACAACTTTTCGGAACAGAAGGATTTCACGGACATTCGTCATTATCATATCATATCCACAGACCAACACAGGTTAAAGAAATTCTAAAATCATATTCGGTTGAACCGAAAATTGCCATTGGCAAAAACATAAAATCATTACTTTTAAAAGGATTTGATTTGCAACCAGAAGACGATTTTTTAGAAAGTCGAAAACCAATGCTTGTCAACAAAGATTGCACCATTGGATTAGCGGCGCCAAAAAAATCATTGCGCAGCTATTTCTATAAAAATGCCGATGCCGATGAAATGATTTTTATCCACAAAGGAAAGGGAAAATTACGCACCATGTTAGGAAATATTCCTTTTGAATACGGCGATTATCTCATCATTCCGCGCGGAATTATCTATCAAATAGATTTTGAAACTTCAGAAAATAGATTGTTTTATGTCGAATCTTTCGCGCCTTTTTATACGCCTAAGCGATACAAAAATGAATCGGGTCAACATTTAGAACATTCCCCATTTTGCGAACGCGATTTTATTTTGCCAAACGAACTCGAAACTTTCGACGAAAAAGGCGATTTCCTAATCAAAGTCAAAAAAGAAGGAATGATTCACGAAATGGTTTATGCAACACATCCTTTTGATGTCGTGGGCTGGGACGGATACAATTTTCCTTACGGTTTCAGTATTCACAATTTCGAACCCATAACTGGACGAGTTCATCAGCCGCCACCAGTGCACCAAACCTTTGAAACTGCAACTTTTGTAGTGTGTTCTTTCGTGCCAAGATTGTATGATTATCATCCAAAATCGATTCCAGCACCTTACAATCATAGCAATATCGACAGCGACGAAGTTTTATATTATGTAGCCGGAGATTTCATGAGCCGTAACAATATCGAGCAAGGACACATCACTTTGCACCCAAAAGGAATTCCTCACGGCCCTGCGCCTGGTGCAATGGAACGAAGCATTGGACAAACCGTAACCGAAGAATTGGCAGTAATGGTGGACACATTTCACCCATTAATGGTCACAGAAGCCGCTATGGGAATCGATGATGGTCAGTATTATAAATCGTGGGTAGATTAATTAGGAGCTATTTCCTGCTATTCGTTGCAATCCACGAAATTGCTCGTGCCTCGCAATAACGTGGGATTTCCACTGCTATCAGGGCTAGGGTTTTTAGTAAACAACAAAATTTAAATTTCAAATATCGCTTTTAGAATTCACAATAACAATCAGTGAACATAAAGCTAAAAAATAAAAAAATGTCAAAAAAAGAAGTTCAATCAGTAGAATATGGTTTAGAAAAAATATTTGAAGGAGCGCAAGATTTCCTTCCATTATTAGGAACCGACTATGTAGAATTCTATGTAGGAAATGCAAAACAATCAGCACATTATTACAAAACAGCTTTCGGATACCAATCATTGGCGTATGCAGGATTGGAAACTGGCGTTCGTGACAGAACGTCTTATGTGTTAAAACAAGACAAAATCAGATTGGTTTTAACCACACCATTAAACGAAAATTCACCAATAAATGATCATCTAAGAAAACACGGTGACGGTGTAAAAGTAGTTGCACTTTGGGTCGAAGACGCTAAAAATGCCTATGAAGAAACCATAAAAAGAGGCGGACGTTCTTTCATGGAACCAACTGTCGAAAAAGATGAATTTGGCGAAGTGGTACGTTCTGGAATTTATACTTATGGCGAAACCGTTCACATTTTTGTAGAAAGAAAAAATTATAATGGAATTTTCTTACCCGGTTATAAAGAATGGAAATCGGATTACAATCCAGAAGCTGTTGGATTGAAATATATCGATCACATGGTTGGAAATGTAGGTTGGAACGAAATGAATACGTGGGTAAAATTCTACGAAGATGTGATGGGATTTGTAAATTTCTTGTCTTTTGACGACAAACAAATTCACACTGAATATTCTGCTTTGATGAGTAAAGTGATGTCAAATGGTAACGGACGAATTAAATTTCCAATTAACGAACCAGCCGAAGGAAAAAAACGTTCTCAAATAGAGGAATATTTAGATTTTTATGGTGGTCCTGGAGTGCAACACATTGCCATAGCAACTGATGATATTATTGCAACAGTAACCCAATTAAAAGCACGAGGTATTGAATTTTTATCGGCACCACCGCATGCTTATTATCAAGCAATTCCAGAAAGATTGGGAGTTCACATGGACATGATGAAAGAGGATTTGGATGCTATCGAAAAATTAGCCATTATGGTTGATGCCGACGAAGATGGGTATTTATTACAAATTTTCACTAAACCAGTTCAAGACCGACCAACACTATTTTTCGAAATTATTCAACGAATGGGAGCAAAAGGATTTGGAGCAGGAAATTTCAAAGCACTTTTTGAATCTATTGAAAGAGAACAATCTTTGAGAGGTACTTTGTAAATAAGGGAAAAATCATAAATATTTCACAATTTTTACAATTAAAAAGGAGTTATCTTTGCAAAATAAATGTTAAAGTTCATTTTTTGCTAATTATAATTCAACGAATTAAATATCTTTGTACTCAGAAATGAGGAGTGGTTTCCTTATTTTGGTATAAATTTTCATAATTTATAGTTTTTTGGTTGGTTAATAGCATAAAAACTCAGTCATTATTTGATTGAGTTTTTTTGTTTTAATACATTTGGAACGAAAATTGTATTTGCTCTTTAAATCAATAAATATTACCATGAAAAAAGGAATTATTTTCTTATTTTTTATTCTTCTTGCAAGTTTTGACGTTCAAAGAGAAGATGCATTTGACAAGGGCGAATGGTTTAAATTCAGAGTTCATTATGGTCTTATTAATGCTGGATACGCCACTTTAGAAGTTCAGGAAGCTGTTCGAAATAATAAAAAAGTATTTCACGTAATTGGAAAAGGTTATACCACGGGAATGTCAAGATTCTTTTTCAAAGTGGATGATTTATATGAAAGCTATTTTGACAAAACTACAGGAAATCCATATCAATTTGTCAGAAAAATAGACGAAGGTGGATATACTAAAAACCAAGAAGGATTTTTCAATCAAACTACAAATCATATTTTATTAAAAGATTATGAAAGTAATACAGAAAAAACACTTGCTATTCCAAACAATACACAAGACATAGTTTCTACCTTTTATTATTTAAGAAATCATCCAAATGTTGACAAATTGAAGGTTGGAGAATCCATAGCAATTGATATGTTTTTTGATGGTGAAACCACAAAATTTAAGTTAAAATTCATTGGCAGAGAAGATATCGACACTAAATTTGGAAAAATTCCAACAATGGTTTTCCGACCTTTGGTTCAATCAGGTCGAGTGTTTAAAGAACAAGAAAGTCTTACGGTTTGGATTTCAGACGACAACAATAAATTACCTATAAGAATAAAAGCAGAACTTGCCATTGGATCCATAAAAGCGGATCTTGATGGTTTTAAAGGATTGAAAAACTCATTCACAATTAAAATTAAATAAAAATGGCAACCCCAAACATATCGGAAGAAATTCTTCAAAAATTAGATGAAAAATTCCAAGGAATAAATCAAAAAACAGAAACCCATTTAGAAGGATTGCTTTGGTCAAAACCAATTACCTATTGGGATTATATACAAACAGATGCGCTTTTGAATCTACAAACGCAAAGAACAACTTTGCCTGATGAAATGGTTTTTATTATGTACCATCAAGTCAATGAATTATTGTTTAAAATGATTTTATGGGAAATAGAACAAATTTCACATAATGACAAATTGGAAACTACTTTTTTCACTGAAAGATTGATGAGAATTAGTCGCTATTTTGATATGCTAACAACTTCTTTTGACATTATGGGAGACGGAATGGAAGTGGAACAATATATGAAGTTTCGAAATACTTTGACGCCAGCGAGTGGATTTCAAAGTGCACAATACCGGTTAATTGAATTTGCTTCTACGGATTTAATAAATTTAATAGATTATCGTTTCAGAGCTTCAATCGACAGAAATACACCTTACGAACATGCTTTGGAACATTTGTATTGGCAAGCTGGCGGAAAAGACCATTCGACAGGCGAGAAATCATATTTAATTTTAGAGTTTGAACGCAAATACAAACCCTTATTTTTGCGTCACATGGAGGAATACAACACTATAAATCTTTGGCAAAAATTCAAACAATTGCCTGAAAAAGACCAAAAAAATTCCGAATTAATTAAAGCAATGCGACATTATGACCACACGGTGAATATTACTTGGGTAATGGGACATTTAAATGCGGCACGAAAATATATTGAAGGAAGTGGAAAAGGCGATGGAGAAGCTACTGGCGGGAGCGATTGGAAAAAATACATGCACCCTAAATACCAAAGAAGAATATTTTTCCCCGAATTATGGAGCGAAGAAGAATTAAAAAATTGGGGCGAAGAAAAATAGTTAAAAACAAAAAAATAGCAGTTTGAAAAGAATTTCAATTATAATAATCCTCATTCTATCACTCGTTTCCTGCAATAAATCTGACAAACAAAAGCCTGTTAAAAAAGTGCCGATTGTTGTTGCATTTGGATTTACACTCAATAACTTTGATGTGATTCAAGATACTATTCAAGATGGCGACACTTTTGGAAGTATTCTTGCAAAGCAAAATATTGGCGACAAGAAAGTATTTGATATTGTAGAAAAAGTCAAAGATACTTTTGATGTTCGAATGATGCGAATTGACAAACCTTATACGATACTTAGGTCGAAAGGAAAATCAAAAAAAATGCGCGCTTTTATTTATCAGCCTGATCGATTGAGCTATTATGTAATTGATTTGAAAGATTCTATTACGGTTTATAAATACATCAAACCTGTAACTATCCGACGAAGAACTATCGCTGGAGAATTAGACGGATCTTTATCTGAAACATTAGAAAAAAAGGGAGTTGAAGGCGCATTGGCAACATCAATTTCTAAAATATATGCGTGGTCAATTGACTTTTTTAAATTGCAAAAAGGAGATAAATTTGCAATCACTTTCACTGAACGCTACATAAATGATTCTGTATATGATGGTGTTGATAGTCTAAAATGTGCTTTTTTTGAATACAAAGGAAAAATTATTTATGCTTTTCCATTTGCACAAAATGAAAACTCTCAAAGATTAGATTTTTACGATGAGGAAGGGAAAGCGCTAAAAAATCTGTTTTTAAAAGCACCACTAAAATTTGTAAATATAACTTCTCGTTTTGCAAAAAACAGATTTCATCCAGTGCAACAAATTTGGAAAGCACACAAAGGAACCGATTATGCTGCGCCACAAGGAACACCAATTATGACAACGGCTTCAGGTGTTGTAGAACAAACCGGTTTTACGGCTGGAAACGGAAATTTCGTAAAAGTGAAACACAACGGCACCTATTCTACTCAATATTTGCACTTGTCGAAAATTATTGCGCGACGAGGACAAAGAGTAAATCAAGGGGATATTATTGGAAAAGTGGGAAGTACTGGACTCGCAACAGGGCCTCATGTGTGTTATCGATTTTGGAAAAACGGCGTTCAGGTTGACGCTTTGGGATTGAAATTACCCAACTCTGAACCAATGAATAAAAAGAATTTACCTCGATTTATGACACAAATGATTCCTTTGAAAAAAGAATTAGATCGGGTGGCGAATTTGCAATTCAAGAAATAAGAAGCACTTTTTAAGATTAAAAAATCCAAAAAATCTTAATAATTATTTTACAAACATTATTTGTAAATTTGCATTTCAAATAAATAAACCACAAAAGAATCCTCACAATAATGGCGTTACAAAACACAAATCCAACTTCAACAACTGCTTGGAACGAACTTCAGAATCATTTTGAAACAATGAAAAACGTTTCAATGAAAAAAATGTTCCAAGAAGATACTTTAAGAGCATCAAAGTTTCATATAAAATGGAATGACTTTTTGATTGATTATTCTAAAAACAGAATCAATCAAGAAACGATGGATTTGTTAGTAAAATTAGCCAACGAAGTACATTTAAAAGAGGCGATTTCAGGTTATTTTGATGGCGAAATCATCAACAAAACAGAAAATAGAGCGGTACTTCACACTGCTTTACGTGCGCCAGAACAGGCTTCTGTAAAAGTTGATGGACAAAATATTATCCCAGAAATTTATGAGGTAAAAAGTAAAATTAAAACCTTTACCGATGAAATTCTAAATGGCACTCGAACAGGTTTTACAGGTAAGGCTTTCACGGATGTTGTAAATATTGGAATTGGCGGTTCGGATTTAGGACCAGCGATGGTTGTAGAAGGATTGCAATTTTACAAAAATCATCTGAATGTGCATTTTGTTTCCAATGTCGATGGAGATCACGTAAATGAAATCATCAAAAAATTAAATCCCGAAACGACCTTATTTGTTATTGTTTCTAAAACATTTACAACTCAGGAAACTTTAACAAATTCAGAAACCATTCGAACTTGGTTTTTGTCCCGAGAATTCGGAACTGCAAAACAAGAAGACGTGGCAAAACACTTTGTTGCCGTTTCTACAAATATAAAAAATGTAACTGCATTTGGAATTAACGTCGACAATGTTTTCCCAATGTGGGACTGGGTTGGCGGAAGATTCTCTTTATGGAGTGCCGTTGGATTATCAATAAGTTTAGCGGTAGGTTTTGATAATTTTGATAAAGTTTTGAAAGGCGCCAACGATATGGATGAACATTTCAAAACGGCAGCTTTCGATAAAAACATCCCTGTGGTTTTGGCATTATTAAGCATTTGGTACAACAATTTCTTTGGCGCCGAAAGTGAAGCCTTGATTCCATATACTCAATATTTACAAAAATTAGCGCCATACCTGCAACAAGGAATTATGGAGAGCAATGGAAAAAGTATTGGTCGTGATGGAAAACCTGTGAATTATCAAACGGGAACTATTATTTGGGGAGAGCCAGGCACGAATTCGCAACACGCATTCTTTCAATTGATTCACCAAGGAACAAAATTAATTCCTACCGATTTCATTGGATTTGTAAATTCCTTATATGGAAATAAAGACCATCACGATAAATTGATGTCTAATTTCTTTGCGCAAACAGAAGCGTTATTGAACGGAAAAACCGAAGAACAAGTTCGAAATGAATTTGAAAAACAAGGATTATCTTCTGAAAAATCGGATTATTTGGCACCTTTTAAGGTTTTTGAAGGCAATAAACCGACGAATACTATATTAATAAACAGTCTAACTCCAGAAACTTTAGGTTCATTGGTTGCGATGTATGAACACAAAATTTTTGTTCAAGGTATAATTTGGAATATTTTCAGTTATGACCAATGGGGAGTTGAATTAGGCAAGCAATTGGCGACTTCTATTTTAGAGGAAATTAACTCGAAATCTTTGAATAAACACGATAGTTCAACGGAGTTTTTATTGCGTCATTATCTGAAATAAAATAAATAATTTAGTATTATTAACGCCCAACTTTTTAATTAAATCGTTGGGCATTATATATTTTAAAAAATCTAAATTTAATCTAAAATTATTTTTGTAAGTTAAACACTACATTAAATAAATATTTGTTTTGGAGTACCTCTTTTTATTCTAACAACATTTAAATACTAACAAGGTATATCTCGATGAGATTATATGTTGATAGATAGATAGTTATAAAGTTTCAATTTGTTTCTTAGAAACTACATATTTTTTTATTGTACAACAATGATTTTCAATATTAAACTATTGATTTTATAATAACGTTATGTTAATGTTTATCATGAATAAATAATAGACTTTTGCGGAAATTTAAACAAAATGAAAATGAAAAATTTTAAAAGCAATTTACTTTTTGGAATGTTTCTTATTGCTTCTGCTTCTTATTCGCAAGTTGTAAAAAAAGACACGGTTAACGTAAATCAACTAGATGAAATTGTTGTAAAAAGCAGATTAATTGACGTAGCAAAAGAAAGAAAAACGCCAGTTGCAGTTTCTACAATCAAAGCAACTGAAATTCAGGCTAAAATTGGAAACCAAGAATTTCCTGATTTATTAAAAAGCACGCCTTCTGTTTATGTTTCAAAATCAGGAGGAGGTTATGGAGATTCTCGAGTTAATATTAGAGGTTTTTCTCAAGAAAACATTGCTGTTATGATAAACGGAATGCCAGTTAACGATATGGAAAATGGCGCTGTTTATTGGAGTAACTGGAGTGGATTATCAGATGTTGCATCTTCAATTCAAATTCAAAGAGGTTTAGGATCTTCTAAATTGGCAATTGCCTCTGTTGGAGGTACTATTAACGTTGTGACTAGATCTTCTGAAATGAAAAAAGGAGGAATTGTTTCGTCTTCAATTGCAAATAACAACTACCTTAAATCTTCTGTTTCTTATTCAACTGGATTAATGAAAAATGGTTTGTCAGCTTCTTTCTTAGTAAGTAAAACTAAAGGAGATGGATATGTTGATGGAACAAATTTTGAAGGGACTAACTATTTTATTGGACTTGGATATAAATTAAGTGATAAACATCAATTCGAATTGACTTTTACAGGAGCATCTCAATGGCATCACCAAAGAAGTTCAGCAATAACGATTGATCAATATATTAAAGCAGGATCAGGAACACCAGCTATAAAATATAATAGAGATTGGGGATATTTACAAGGGAATCAATACAATATGAATCAAAACTTTTATAACAAACCAATTGCTTCATTGAATTGGGATTATAAAATTAATGAAACAACAAAATTATCTACCATAGTATACGGTTCATGGGGTCGTGGTGGTGGAGCGGGTGCATGGGGAAAATCTTCAGGCTTAAATTTTAATGATGACAGATGGAGAACAGCGCCAAATGGAGTTGGGACTGTTGACTTTGATAAATTGTATGCTTATAACTCTGGACAAACAGTTCAATTGCCTACTTCGTCAGCATTTACTACGTATGCCGGTGCTACAAGAGCTCAAGTTGCAGGTCAATATGAAAATACTGCAGGAAGTGAGGCAACTAATGGAGTGTCAAAAATTTCAGGAATCAATTCCCATAACTGGTATGGCGCTTTAATTAATTTAGATAAAAAAGTCAATAATATTACTTTTGATTTCGGTTTAGATTTAAGAACATACAAAGGTATTCACGTGAGATATTTAAATGATCTTTTAGGTGGAACAACATTTAAAGATGTTAGTGATTTAAACAATCCTATCGTTTACACTAGCGAAACTTCTTCAGCAACTCCTTCTTTAAACCCTTTTCATAAAGCGATTTATGGAACGCCAATTTTAAGAAATTTCACAAGTACCGTTAACTGGTTAGGGGCATTTGGTCAAGCAGAATATTCAAAAGATAATTTAACTGCTTTTATTCAAGGAGCTGCTTCTCAACAAAGTTTTCAAAGACAAGATTTATTTACTTATTTGAATAGCGATCCTTTGCAAAATTCCGATAAAAAAAACTTGTTAGGAGGTAATTTAAAAGGGGGAGCAAATTACAACTTTAATGAAAATCATAATGCATTCGTAAATGCTGGGTATTATTCTAAACAGCCATTTCTTAATGCAGTTTTTCCAAACAATAAAAATGTTGTAAACACTAATTTAACAAATGAAAAAATAGTAGGTTTTGAAGCTGGATACGGTTTTAGAAATTCTAAATTGACTGCCAATGTTAATTTATATAAAACAGAATGGAAGGACAGATACCAAAGAAACAATGATCTTTCTACTGTAGGTACAACAACTGTCTTAGAAAATCCAAATGGATATTTTGATTTCTCTGGAATTACCGAAATTCACCAAGGTTTAGAATTAGAAATGCAATACAAATTATTTTCTAATTTAAAATTAAATGGGATGTTTTCTTATGGAGACTGGACTTATAAAGGGAATAGCATTAGCAATAGATTTGATCAAAATGGAGCATCATTTGCTGGAGGTACTCCAACAACACTATATTTAGATAATGTTAAAGTTGGAAATACTGCTCAAGTTACCGCTAGTTTAGGAGCTACTCTTGAAGTAACCAATAACTTTTCAATGGATACTAATTACAATTATTATGATAAATTATATGCCAACATATCTCCTAATAATTTTAGTAGTGCAACAAACAAAGGGACATTACAATTACCAAACTATGACTTAATTGACTTTGGAGTATCGTACAAATTGAACATAACAAATACTACAAATATTGTCAAATTTAGATTTAATGTAAACAACTTATTAGATACAAAATACATTGCAGAATCTGGAACAAATATATTTGCTGACGATGTTAAAACTGCTGCTGTTGGAACAACGCCTGCTATTACTTATGCTCAAGCAGGTGCATTATATAATGGGATTGCAAATAAAAACAGTGTTTACTTCGGATTTGGTAGAACTTGGAACTTTACATTAAGCTACAACTTCTAAAAAACAGAAAGTTTATTGAAATTTAAAACGGCATTCTTAATTAAAGAATGCCGTTTTTTTATGCTTATTATTATTTTTATTTATCGTTGTAAATTCTTTGCTTCAATGCTCATTGTAGCGTGAGGAACTACCATCAATCTGTCTTTATTGATTAACTTTCCGGTTACTTTACAATAACCGTAAGTCTTGTTTTCAACACGGAAAAGGGCGTTTTTCAAATCGCGAATAAACTTTTCTTGACGAATCGCAAGTTGTGAGTTGGCTTCTTTAGACATTGTTTCACTACCTTCTTCAAAAGCTTTGAATGTTGGTGACGTGTCGTCAGTTCCGTTATTTAAATCATTCATATACGCACTTTTGATTAATTCTAAATCGGTTTGTGCTTTGTGTATCTTGTTAATTATCAGTTCTTTGAACTCTGCTAAATCAGCATCAGAGTATCTTAATGTATCATCTACCATTCTCTAATTATTTATTTATTACTATTCTTGTTTTAATTTCGTCAAATTCTATTTCTATTCCGTTTTCTAAATCATCTACAAAAACCAACGAATCAGTTAGGGTTTCAGACTTAATATAGGTTTCGTTTTTCAGAATCGCTTCTTCCAAATCTCCGTTTCTCTTCAATTGCACTTTGATTTTATCAGTAACTTCAAATCCTGAATCTTTTCTAATGTTCTGAATTCTATTTACCAATTCCCTCGCAATTCCTTCTTGTCGCAATTCCTCTGAAATCGAAATGTCTAAAGCCACCGTAATTCCATTTGAATTGGCTACCAACCAACCTTCAATATCCTGTGAAGAAATTTCAACTTCTTCCAATGATAAATTTATGCTTTTTTCTGCAATAATAATACTAAATGCTCCTTCTCTTTCAAATTTATTAATTTGTTCCGATGAAAAACCCTGTATCTCTTTAGCAATCAAGCCCATATCCTTTCCAAATCGAGGCCCCAATGTCTTGAAATTTGGCTTAATTTGCTTAACCAAAATCCCTGAAGCATCATCCAAAAGCACTATTTCTTTTACATTTACTTCTGCTTTTATCAAGTCAGAAACGGCTTCAATTTCACCCCATTGACTCTCGTCAAGTATCGGAATCATTATCTTTTGTAATGGCTGACGCACTTTTATCATTTCTTTTTTACGAAGCGATAAAACCAATGATGAAATGGTTTGCGCCTTCTGCATTTTGCTTTCTAACGATTTATCAACATACTTTTCAACGCTTTGCGGAAAGTCAGCCAAATGTACACTTTCAAATTGCTCTGTTTGTGTCGCTAATGTTAAATCTCTGTATAATTTATCCATAAAAAATGGAGCAATTGGCGCGCCTAACTTGCTAATAGCCAATAAACACTCGTATAATGTTTGATACGCTGCAATTTTATCTTGTCCGTATTCGCCTTTCCAAAAACGTCTTCTACACAAACGAACATACCAGTTGCTTAAATTTTCTTGCAAAAATTCTGAGATAGCACGAGCTGCTTTTGTAGGTTCATAATCAGCGTAAGCATCATCAACTACTTTTACCAACGTATTTAATTCTGAAATTATCCATTGATCAATTTCAGGTCTTTCGTTTACAGGGATTGAAGTTTCAGCATATTTGAAATTATCAATATTAGCATACAAACTAAAAAACGAATACGTATTGTATAATGTTCCGAAGAATTTTCGACGAACCTCAGCAATTCCTTCTAAATCGAATTTTAAATTGTCCCACGGATTGGCATTCGAAATCATATACCAACGCGTTGCATCAGGGCCATATTCCTTTAATGTTTCAAATGGATCGGCGGCATTTCCTAAACGTTTTGACATTTTTTGTCCGTTTTTGTCCAATACCAAACCGTTTGAAACTACATTTTTATAAGCTACTTTATCAAAAACTAAGGTTCCAATGGCGTGCAACGTATAAAACCAACCGCGCGTTTGATCGACTCCTTCGGCAATAAAATCGGCAGGAAAATCTTTGTTTTCGTCAATTTTATCTTTATTTTCAAATGGATAATGCCACTGGGCATAAGGCATTGCGCCAGAATCAAACCAAACATCAATTAAATCGGCTTCGCGTTTCATCGGTTTCCCCGAAGCAGAAACCAACGTAATTTCGTCAACAACATTTTTATGCAAATCAACCAAATCGTAATTTGCTTCGCTCATATTTCCAATTTCAAAACCTTTAAAAGGATTTACTTTTTGGAAACCTGCAGCAATCGATTTCTCGATTTCAGTGTATAATTCTTCCACCGAACCAATCAGAATTTCTTCTCCCGAACCTTCGGGACCGTCTTCAGTTCTCCAAATTGGCAATGGAATTCCCCAATATCGTGAACGCGATAAGTTCCAATCGTTGGCGTTTTTTAACCAATTCCCAAAACGTCCTTCTCCCGTAGCTTTTGGCTTCCAGTTGATGGTTTCGTTCAAGTCGAACATTCTATCGCGAACTTTCGTAATTTCTATAAACCAAGAATCCAAAGGATAATACAAAATTGGCTTATCGGTTCTCCAACAATGTGGATAACTGTGCACATATTTCTCAACTTTGAAGGCTTTATTTTCTTCTTTTAACTGAATGGCAATTTCCACATCGGCAGAACGCTCCGGTGCTTCACCATCGTTATAATATTCGTTTTTAACGTATTTTCCAGAATAACTTCCCAAACCATTAATGAATTTCCCTTGCAAATCTACCAACGGAATTGGATTTCCATTTTCGTCTAAAACCAACATTGGCGGTACTTCTGGAACTGCTTCTTTGGCTACTTTCGCATCATCGGCTCCAAAAGTTGGCGCAGTATGCACAATTCCCGTTCCATCTTCGGTAGTTACAAAATCCCCAGCAATAACTCTAAAAGCATTTTCTGGATTTTGATACGGCAACGCAAATTTCATTAATTGCTCGTAACGAATTCCAACTAAATCAGTGCCTTTACATTCGGCAATAACTTGATATGGAATTTGTCCTGCCTTGCCGACAGGCAGGTTGTCACCCGCTTTGAAGTTTTCAAAATCAGCAGCATCAGCACTTTCAAAAAAGCCTTTTGCAAATTGTTTTCCAACTAAATTTTTAGCCAAAATCACTTTTGAACGCAGAAAAGTATATTGATTAAAAGTGTCAACTAATACATAATCTATCTTTGGACCAACAGTTAATGCAGTGTTTGATGGCAAAGTCCAAGGCGTTGTTGTCCAAGCGAGAAACGCCCCCTCCGACTCCCCCAAAGGGGGAGAGGCAATACCGAAAGCTTTAGACACAGTGTTTTCTCCTGTTCCCCCTTTGGGGGTTAGGGGGCAAAACTGCGCCACCACCGTCGTATCCGTAACATCCCTGTAACTTCCTGGTTGGTTCACTTCGTGCGACGATAATCCTGTTCCTGCTTTTGGAGAATACGGCTGAATCGTGTAGCCTTTGTACATCAAATCCTTGTTGTAAATTTGCTTCAAAATCCACCAAACCGATTCCATATATTTGGATTTATAGGTCACATACGGATCTTCCATATCCACCCAATACCCCATTTTTTCGGTCAAATCGTTCCAAACATCCGTATAACGCATCACCGTTCGCTTGCACGCTTCGTTGTATTCTTCAATGGAAATCGACTTTCCGATGTCTTCTTTTGTAATTCCTAATTCCTTCTCAGTACCCAATTCTACTGGCAATCCGTGCGTATCCCAACCTGCTTTTCGCTTTACTTGAAACCCTTTTTGCGTTTTATATCGGCAAAAAATATCTTTAATAGCACGCGCCATCACGTGGTGAATTCCCGGTAATCCATTTGCCGAAGGCGGGCCTTCAAAAAACACGAACGGTTTATTTCCTTCGCGAGTCGTCACGCTCTTCTCGAATATGTTTTCTTTTTTCCAAAAATCCAATACTTCCGATGCCACAGTCGGCAAGTCAAGTCCCTTGTATTCAGTAAATTTAGTGCTCATTTTATCCTTTTCTTAAATCGTTGTGCGAAAGTAATAAATTTATGTCGAAAGTCGAAAGTCAAAGCTCGAAAGTTATGATTACAAGTAAATTTTTGTTGCTTTTATAGTATTTTTTGGGCGTGCCCTCGTTTTGAATGTCATTGCGAAGTTTGAAGCAATCTCTAAACTCGGTCGGGTGTTCCGTTGCAAGTCCTCGCCAAGTTCCGCTTTCGCTACACTTGCCTGTGGGCTTTACTCTTCACCCCCTCACGCAAAAGAGACAACTTAGATTGTTAGAATTTTAGATTTCTTAGATTTTCGCAAAATACTGTTTTGTAAATCTGAAATAAATTCAGATTGACAAATAGATTACGATTCCCCAGTTTTGCGAGGAGGTACGACGCAGCGATCTCATCTTGTTAGCGACTTTGTCAGCAACAGATTACTGCGCTTCACTGCGTTACACTCACAAAGTTAGGGAGAGGTTTTTTTACCACAGATTTGAAGATTTAAAAGATTTTTTAAAAGTAAAATTCGTGACAATTTGCGACAATTAGTGCAATTCGTGTTTGAGATAAAATACTTAAATATTTTTTTTGCAACAGATTAAAAGGATTTCCACATATTTTTAAAAAAGAATTAGTGACAATTCGTGTAATTCGTGTAATTCGTGTTTGAGATAGAAAAAGTAAATGTTTTTTTACCGCAGATTAAAAGGATTTGCAAAGATTTTTAAAAATAAAATTCGTGACAATTCGTGTAATTCGTGGCTGAAAAAATTAATTGATATTCGTAGCGAATAACCATAAAAAAAAGTCGCAGTTGACAGAAAATCTGAAAACTGCGACTTAAAACTAAAGGATAGTTTTTATTTTCCTAACATCAGTAATTCGTCAATTACGACTTCGGTAACGTAGCGTTTTTCTCCGTTTTTGTCTTCGTAGCTTTTGTGGGTTAGTTTGCCTTCGATGGCGATTTCTTTGCCTTTAACTACATATTTTTCAATGATTTCGGCGGTTTTTCCCCAAGCGATGAGATTGTGCCATTGGGTTTCTTCAACTTTTTCGCCTTTGTCGTTTTTGTAACTTTCGTTTGTGGCGATTGATAGTTTTGCTAATTTTTTTCCTCCGTCGAATGTTTTGATTTCTGGATCATTACCAACGTGTCCGATTAACTGTACTTTGTTTTTTAATGTGCTCATAGCGTTTTAATTTAAATGGTTTTTATAAAATAATTTTTGTTTTGCCGATACGTGTTTGATTTCGACATTGCAAAGATGTGGCGACTTCCAAAATTTATTCGGTTGTTAACTGCTTACTTTCGGTTGTAGTTGTTTGTAAGCGTTTGTAATTGGAAAATTATAAGTATATTTGGTTGACATAGCTAATAATAAAGCCAAACAAATGAAAAGAAACTTATTTCTAACAATTGGAATTTTCCTTTTAACATTAAAATTCTTTGGACAGGATAAACCCGAAAACATAGTTTATATTGTAGATAATATAACAATACTTGAAGATCCCGAAAGAGGTAATGAAGTTATTGAAAGTGATATTGCAGATATAAATATTATCAAAAACATTGATAGTTTAAAAACTCTTGGTTTTGAGAAATTTGATGGAGCAATTTATATTTATACCAAAGAATATAGAAAAAGATCAGAAGAACTTAAAAAAATTCCTTCTTCAAAACAAATGGAAAGGAAAAATGGAGTTTGGTATTTTAATAGTGAAATCTATAATGGAAAATTTATTGATTACTATTATAGTGGAAGAATTCAAGGCGAGGGAATATTAATAAATGGAAAAATTGATGGATTACGTAAAATGTATTTTCAAAATGGTAATTTATCTATTGAAAGATATTATACAAATTCAATTCCAAACGGACTTGAAAAAGAATATTATGAAGACGGAACTTTAAAACAAAAAGGAATAAGAATAAATGGGGAAGAAGATGGGGTTTGGGAAACTTATTTTCCAAATGGACAAGTTAAACGACGGGTCAATTTAAAAAACGGAATAGTTGAAGGAGAAAATACAATTTACTACTCAACTGGAAAAATTTTATCAGTTGAATTAGGGAAAAATGGCAAAATAATTTCTGATAAAAGATTAGAAAAAATTACTCAGTTGATGCAAAAGAGTAAAGAGAGTTCAATTAATGGAGATAGAAAATCAGCAATTAAATATTGTAACAAAGCAATTGAAATTGATGGTGAATATGCAGAAGCCTATTTTTCGAGAGGAACTTTAAAATTAAATGAAATGCTATTTGACGAAGCGATAGCAGATTTAGATAAAGCATTGACTATTGAGCCATTTATGACTTATGCGATTGCAAATAGAGCCTTTGCAAGAATAAGAAAACACGAATTCGGTGGCGACAGGGAATTATTGAAAAACAGCGAGGTTACAGTTTTCGCATCAAAAAAGAAAGTAGAAATTTCTGAAACTGAAAAAGCAGAAATTTGTATGGATTTAAAACAAGCAATATTTTTAGGAGACGAAGCGGAAATGGTATTGGAGGCGGAGGCAAAATATTGCAAATAAAACATCTAAAGGTGTAACATCCAAGCCAAAAATTACAAATACAAAAGGCATTACTTCATTAGCCCCGATGGCAGTGAAAATCCCACGCTTTTGCGTGGATTGAAACGAACAGCGGGAATAGGATTGGTAGAAATAGACTGTTAATTCGCTTCAAAAAATAATGATCGCAATAGTATTAAGTAAGTCGAAAGTTTTGATGTTGTAAATTAAAAGACTCGAGAAGGTAAAAAACTATTTAAAATTAGCCTATTACAATAAATTACATATTTTTAAAATACGAAACTATATTATACTTCCCACTTATCTAAAGAACGGAAGATGGTATTAAAACAACAGAAAGTCAGATGGCTACAAATTATAGTCAACTGAAAACGCCAATTATTAATTAGAAAATCGAAACAAAATGATTGATGAAATAAAATTATTTGACGAGAAAAAAGTACGCACCCATTGGGATTCTGAACAAGAACAATGGTTCATTTCTATTGTAGATATAATAGGAATATTGACAGCGCAACCTAGTTATCAAGGTGCTCGAAATTACTGGAAAGTACTAAAAAACAGATTGGTAAAAGAGGGAAGTGAAACGGTTACAAATTGTAACCAGTTGAAATTTGTTGCCGAAGATGGCAAAATGAGACTGACCGATGTAGCCACTACCGAACAACTGTTTCGGTTAATACAATCAATACCCTCGCCAAAGGCAGAACCATTTAAACTTTGGCTGGCTCAAATAGCAAGCGAACATATAGACGAAATGCAAGACCCAGAACTGACTATTGACAGGGCTTTGCAACAATATATGAATTTGGGTTATAGCGAAAACTGGATTAATCAACGCCTGAAAAGCATCGAAATTCGAAAAGAACTGACCGATGAGTGGAAACGATTAGGGCTAAAAGAAGGACAGCAGTTTGCGACGCTAACCGATATTATTACCAAAACTTGGAGTGGCAACACCACCAAAGAATACAAGGTGCTAAAAGGGTTAAAAAAAGAAAACTTACGGGATAATATGACCAATACAGAACTTATTTTAAATATGTTGGCAGAAGCCTCTACCAAAGATATCTCGGCGGCAGTACATCCTGAAAATTTTGAAGAAAGTAAAAAAGTAGCCAGACAAGGCGGCAATATTGCTGGAAATGCTCGAAAAGAATTGGAAGCAAAAACAGGAAAAAAAGTTGTTTCAGCATTGAATGCAAATACATTTTTAGACCATAAAAAGAAAATATTATGAACAAAACCTGCCTAGAATGCTCCGAGAAAATTGTGGGTCGCGAGGACAAAAAGTTTTGCAGCGACGGTTGTAGGAACTCGTATAACAACAAAATTAATAAGGATAGCACGAATTTTATGCGCAATGTGAACAACAAATTGCGGAAAAATTATCGGATTTTGAGTGCTTTAAATGTGGATGGGAAGTCGAAAACAACACGGACAAAATTATTGAGTAAGGGATTTGATTTTGAGTTTTTTACGAATATTTTGAATACTAAAACTGGAAATACTTACTATTTTCTGTACGACCAAGGGTATTTGGCTTTGGAAAATGACTATTTTATGTTGGTTAAAAAAGATATTTAACTCCAAATTTATTTCAAATGAAAAACAGATTTACGTCACTTTTATCGATTGTATTTATTGCTGGAATTATTGGGTTGCTTTACTATTTTATGATGCCGCAATGGGTTTCAAAGGAAGAAGGTTCGCTTTCGGAATTTTCGACGCAGCGGGCTTTGGGGAAAGTGAAAATAATTTCGGAAAACCCACATTATATAGGTTCTGAAAATCATAAAATTGTTGGTGATTATTTGGTTAAAGAATTACAAAGTTTGGGTTTGGAAGTTCAAATTCAAGAAGGAACGACGCTTTCTGATTGGGGAAATTTGACGAAATCTAAAAATATTTTGGCGAGAATTAAAGGTTCTAACAGCTCGAAAGCGTTGTTGTTGCTTTCGCATTATGATAGTGCGCCCCATTCCTATTCTCACGGCGCGAGTGACGATGCGTCCGGAATTGCGACAATTTTAGAAGGTTTACGCACCTTTTTGTACAATAAAACACCGCATAAAAACGACATCATTATTCTGTTTTCGGATGCCGAAGAATTGGGTTTGAATGGCGCGGCACTTTTTGTAACCAAAAGTAATTGGGCGAAAGAAGTGGGATTGGTTTTGAATTTTGAAGCCCGTGGAAGTGCGGGTCCTAGTTATATGTTGATGGAAGTTAATCAGGGAAATGCGAGTTTGGTGAAGGAATTTACGGCCGCAAATCCGGGGTTTCCAGTTTCCAATTCGTTGATGTATAGCATTTATAAAATGTTGCCTAACGATACGGATTTGACTGTTTTTAGAGAACAAGCAAACATTCAGGGATTTAATTTTGCGTTCATTGACAATCATTTCAATTATCATACGGCGCAAGATGATATTGACCATTTGAGCACGAAAACATTGGCACATCAAGGAACTTATTTGATGCCGTTGTTGAATTATTTTTCAAATTCAGATTTGAGTTCTTTGCAATCTTCGGAAGATTACGTTTATTTTAATACGCCATTTTCATTTGTGAGTTATCCTTTTTCTTGGATTTTTCCTATGTTAATTGTGGCAACTTTATTGTTTTTATTTTTAGTTTTTATTGGACTTGGAAAACGGGTTTTGGTGTTTTCAGAAATTGGGAAAGGGTTTTTGAATTTATTTGGTTCGTTGATAGTTTCAGGAATTGTGACCTTTTTTGGTTGGAAATTACTGTTGAATTTGTATCCGCAATACAACGATATTCTTCAAGGATTTACGTATAACGGGCACGATTATATTGGTGCTTTTGTGTTTTTGAGTTTGGCTATTTGTTTCTTGTTTTACGTAAAATCGGATTCGGAAAACAAAACCGAAAATTATGCTGTAGCGCCATTATTTATTTGGATTATCATCAATTTTGCGATTGCTTTTTATTTGCCTGGAGCTGGATTTTTTGTAATTCCACTGTTTTTTAGTTTATTGATGTTGGCTTATTTTGTTACGACACAAAAATCAAATCGCACACTGAATTTAGTTTTGAGTATTCCATCGCTAATTATTTTTGTGCCTTTTATAATTATGTTTCCGATTGGTTTGGGATTAAAAATTTTGGCCGGAAGCGCTGTTTTGACGGTTTTAGTTTTCGGATTATTGTTGCCAATATTTGGAGCATTTCCTAAAAAAGGAGTTTGGGCATTTGTACTGGTTTTAATTTCGATTGGCTTTTTTGCGAAAGCACATTTCAATTCCAATTATGCGAAAGGAACAGCAAAACCAAACAGCTTACTTTATATATATAATGCAGATTCGGACAAAGCTTTTTGGGCAACGTATGATTTGAATTTAGACGAATGGACAAAAATGTATTTAGGCGATAATCCAAAAAGTGCACGAATTTTAAATGACAATCCGTTGTTTAGCAAATACAAATCTGGTTTTACATATTCAGCTGAAGCCGATGTAAAAGAAATTAGCGAACCAACAATTGAATTTTTTCAGGATAGTATTGGCGGTTCAAAACGTTTTATTAAAATGAGGATTTCACCAAATAGAAATGTAAATCGCTACGATATTTTTGCCAATGAAAAAATGATTTTCTATAATTTGAAGGCAAATGGAGCAACTGCTTTGGCGCAAAAAGGGAGTTTGTATTTGCGAAAAGGAAAGCGATTGATTAGTTATTATGTTGTGGATAACAATCCGTTGGAATTGCAGTTTTCGATTCCTGCTAATACTACTTTTGATATGGATTTGATGGAAAGTTCCTTTGATTTATTGACCAATCCAAAATTCAGAATTGCCAAAAGATTGCCTTGGATGATGCCGATGCCGTTTGTATTGAATGATGCAGTTGTGATTCAAAAGAAGATTATTCCGTCAATTGTTATTCCTAAAACTAAAAATTACAGATTAAATAGTTTGATTGCAAAAGATAGTTTGATGGTTATTTCAGATTCTATAAAAGCTATTAAATAATGACAAAAATTAGTATTCTTGGTTGTGGATGGTTGGGAGTTCCATTGGCGAAAGCCTTATTAGAAAAAGGATTTTCTATTAATGGTTCGACGACTTCAATGGAAAAAATTTCAACGCTTGAAAATGCTGGAATATCCCCATTTTTAATTGAACTCGGAGAAGTTGCTATTAATGGAAATGTATCCGAATTTTTGGAAGGAAGTCAGGTTTTAATTATAGATATTCCGCCAAAATTAAGAGGAACTTCAACTGAAAATTTTGTCGCTAAAATTAAAAATTTAATTCCATTCATTGAAAAATCAGGAATTAAAAAAGTGATTTTTGTGAGTTCTACTTCAGTATATTCTGATGAAAATAAATTGGTGACAGAAGAAACAATTGCAAATCCTGATACCGAAAGCGGTAAACAATTACTGTCGTGCGAGCTACTTTTACAAAACAATTCTCAATTTGAAACTACGGTTTTGCGATTTGGAGGATTAATTGGCGAAGACCGAAATCCAATTCGTTTTTTTGCTAGAAGAACCAATATTGAAAATCCAAATGCACCGATAAATTTGATTCATCAAGAAGATTGTATCGGGATAATTTTGAAGATAATTGAATCCAATTGTTGGGGCGAAACCTTCAATGCTGTTGCGCCTTTTCATCCGAGTCGGGAGGCTTATTATACTCAAAAAGCAAAAGAATTTCACTTGGAACTTCCTATCTTTGCGGCTTCAAAACCTTCTTTTGGGAAAATCATTTTATCCAATAAATTGGAAAAAGTTTTGAATTACCAATTCATTAAAGACAATTTATAAAATTGATACAAAAAATAAAAAGCGGAATTCAATCAAAAATAAGTTCCGTGGGATTACCAATTTTGGCGCTTTGTTGGGTGAGTTTTTTTTGGGGAACAACTTGGCTTGCATCCAAAGAAGGCGTGAAATATATGCCCGCTATACAACTTGTGGCAATCCGTCAATTTCTCGGTGCTACTTTATATCTTTCTTATTTTCTTTTCAAAAAAACAACGTGGCCAAAAGGCAAACAATGGAAAACCATTTTCATTTTGAGCATTTTGAATTTTGTTCTAAGCAACGGTTTGAGCACTTGGGGTGTGAAATATATCAGCAGTGGATTGGGTGCAATTATTGGCGCTTTGGTTCCACTTTGGGTTGTAATTATTAGTCTTTTCAATGGTGAAAAATTAGTAAAATTATCAATTATAGGTTTGGTTGTGGGGTTTGCTGGTGTTTGTGTAATTTTCTACGAACATTTAAGTGATTTTTTAATTTTTGATTTCCGATTTGGTATCATAATTTCGATAATATCTACTTTAACTTGGGCATTTGCGACTTTATATACCAAGAAAAAAGCGGCAAGTTTCAATCCTTATTTCAGTTTAGGAATCCAAATGTTCATTTCAAGTATTTTCCTTTTTGCTTATTTGGGAGCAACGGGTTCGGCAGTAAGTTTGAGTTCTATTCCGATGATTTCTTGGATTTCAATTGGTTATTTAGTACTTTTTGGTTCGGTGCTAACGTTCATTGCATTTATCTATGCTTTGCAACATTTGCCAGCAGAAATCAATAGTATTTATGCGTATATCAATCCGATTATTGCAGTACTTTTGGGTGCTTATGTTTTTGGAGAACCGCTCACTATTTCTATTGCAATAGGTGGAATAATAACACTTTTTGGGTTGTATTTGGTCAATAAATCATTCAGAAATTCAAAAATATAAACATAAAAAATCCCATTTTGCTTTGATACAAAATGGGATTTTATAGTTTATAAAAATAGGTTTTACCATATTTTCACACGCTTTTCTGGAGTTACATACATTCCGTCGCCCACTTTAATATCAAACGCAGAATAGAACGCATCAACATTTTGAATTGGCACATACGCACGGTACATTCCTGGAGAATGTGGGTCAGTTTTTACTTGATTTTTCAAAGCTTCATCTCTCATTTTTGAACGCCAAATTGTTGACCAAGAAATAAAGAATCTTTGCTCAGGCGTATAACCATCGATTAAACCTGGATTTCCATTTTCTTTTAAATCCAATAATAATCCATCGTAAGCAGCATTTACTCCGCCTAAATCGCCAATGTTTTCTCCCAATGTAAATTTACCATCAACGTGCGTTCCTGGCAATGGTTCCAATGCAGAATATTGGTCTGCAAGTGCACCACCAAGAGCTGTAAATTTTGTTAAATCTTCTGCCGTCCACCAATCAATTAAGTTCCCATCGGCATTATAAGTTGCGCCTTGATCATCAAATCCGTGAGAAATTTCGTGCCCAATAACTGCTCCAATTCCACCATAATTAACCGCTTCATCAGCTTGATAATTATAAAATGGCGGTTGTAAAATAGCTGCTGGAAATACAATTTCGTTATACGATGGATTGTAATACGCATTTACCGTTTGAGGCGACATTCCCCATTCTGTTTTGTCAACAGGTTTTCCTAATTTGTCTAAATCTTTTTTCCAACCCCATTTTGAAACATTTCTCAAATTTTGAAAATAGTTCCCACCTTCTTCAGGACTATTTACAACTAAAGCAGAATAATCTTGCCATTTGTCTGGGTAACCAATTTTAATTGTCAATTTATTTAACTTTTCAACGGCTTTCAATTTTGTTTCTGCCGACATCCAAGTCAAATTATTAATTCTGATTTCATAGGCTTTCATAACGTTCGTAATCATTTTTGAAGCTTTAGTTTTCGCTTCAGCTGGGAACATTTTTTCTACATATAATTTTCCTAAAGCTTCGCCAACTGTTCCATTAACAACTTGAAGTGCTTTTTCGTGACGTGGTCTTTGTTTTAAAGCACCCGTTAAAGTTTTTCCGTAAAACTCCCAGTTTGCAGTTTCAATTGCAGTTGATAATTGCCCAGAAGCACCTCTCAACAACATCCAACGCATATATGCTTTCCAATCTTCTACTTTACTTTCGGTAAAAATGGTTTGCAGCGCGTTCATATATCTCGGTTGCGAAACGATAATTGTATCAACTTTCGCAAACCCAACACCTTTTAGATAGGTATTCCAATCAACTGAAGGTAGCATTTTTTGCAAATCGGCAATTGCGGTTGGATTATATTGTATTTTGCTATCACGACGTTCCACTCTGTCCAATCTTGGTTTGGACATTTGGATTTCTAAAGCAAGAATTTTATCTGCATCTGTTTTTGCTTGTTCTGGTTTTTCGCCAAGGAATTGTAACATTTTAGCAACGTGAATTGCATATTTTTCTCTTTTTTCCTTAGAATCTTTTTCGTCAGAAACATAATAATCACGGTCTGGTAAACCCAATCCTCCAGGCCCAACACTCACAACATTTCTAGTACTATTTTTTTCGTCGGCACCAACACCAACACCAAAAAATCCAACTCCACCACCTTCAGCTTCGGTTTCCATCATTAATTTTTGCAAATCTTTGATGTTTTTCACCGCATTAATTTTGGCTAAATAAGGCGCCAATGGAGCAATTCCTTGTTTGTTTCGTGCCACAGTATCCATTGCAGCTTTGTACATATTGATTGCTTTTCCTTGATCCGTATTGGATTTGTATTTAGGATTTGTAGCCGCTTCTTTCAAAATTGCCAAGGCATCTTTGTCGGTATTTTGACGTAATTCATCAAAACTTCCCCAACGCGTTTTATCGGCAGGAATTTCTGTGTTTTTAAGCCATGTTCCATTTACGAATTTGAAGAAATCATCATTTGGCTTAACTGATTTATCCATAAAAGAAACATTTATTCCAGGTTCTTTTTGGGCTACTGCCTTTTGAGCGTTTGTATTTGAAAATCCAATCAAAGCTGGAATCACAAATAACATTTTTTTGTACAATTGTATTTTCATTTTTAAAAATTTTAGTGTTTAAAAGTACAATTAATTTTTGTTTTTATAAGATAAAAATTTAAATGAAGTGCTTTTTTTCTTTTTGATTCGTTGTATGAAATGTAAATCGTGGTTTTGAATTGCGTTTGCGTGAGGGAATGCAGCGGATAGCCCGCAGACAAGTGTAGCGAAAGCGGAACTTGACGAGGACTTGCAGCGGAATGCCCGACCGAGTTTACGAAAAATGTTATAGTTCCTTGAAACGTTCTAAACGAGGGCACGCCCAAAAGAAAAAGCAGACATTTATTATTATTGAATATCCGTTTTTATACTTGAATTTCAACGAAAAATACCCTATTTTTGAGGCAACTAAAAATACAGATTAAACTTAAAAACGATATGATTAATAAAAAAGTAAATGCAGTAAAAGAAGCGCTTTCCGGAATTGAAAACGGAATGACAATAATGTTGGGAGGTTTTGGTTTATGCGGTATTCCTGAAAATAGCATCGCCGAATTAGTTGTAAAAGAAACCAATAATTTAACTTGTATTTCAAATAATGCAGGGGTTGATGATTTTGGTCTTGGATTGCTTTTGCATAAAAAACAAATCAAAAAAATGATTTCTTCTTATGTTGGGGAAAATGCGGAATTTGAACGTCAAATGCTTTCGGGCGAATTGGATGTAGAGCTGATTCCACAGGGAACTCTTGCCGAAAGATGTCGTGCTGCTCAAGCTGGAATCCCTGCTTTTTTTACACCAGCAGGATTTGGAACTGAGGTTGCAATTGGAAAAGAAACCAGAGAATTTAACGGTAAAATGCACGTAATGGAACACGCTTTCAAAGCTGATTTTGCAATTGTGAAAGCTTGGAAAGGCGATACTGCTGGGAATTTAATCTTCAAAGGAACAGCAAGAAATTTTAATCCTTGTATGGCTGGTGCGGCAAAAATTACAATTGCTGAGGTTGAAGAATTGTTTGAAGCGGGAACATTAGACCCAAATCAAATTCATATTCCTGGCATATTTGTTCAACGCATTTTTCAAGGGGAGAAATACGAAAAAAGAATTGAACAACGAACGGTTAGAAAAAAAAGCGATTCATAACTCGATTTAATATTCCATAAAAAACTTAAATGACCTTATAGTTCTTATAAGATTAAAAAAACTTTACAACTCAAAAATATGTTGACAAAAGAAGATATTGCAAAACGAATTGCACAAGAAGTTAAAAATAATTATTTCGTAAATCTTGGAATTGGAATCCCTACATTGGTAGCAAACTACGTTCGGAAAGACATTTCTGTAGAATTTCAAAGTGAAAATGGCGTACTTGGAATGGGACCTTTCCCGTTTGAAGGCGAAGAAGATGCCGATATTATTAACGCTGGAAAACAAACAATTACCACATTACCCGGCGCAAGCTATTTTGATTCTGCGATGAGTTTCGGGATGATTCGTGGGCAACACGTTGATTTAACGATACTTGGCGCAATGGAAGTCTCAGAAAATGGAGACATTGCCAATTGGAAAATTCCTGGAAAAATGGTAAAAGGAATGGGCGGCGCAATGGATTTAGTTGCTTCTGCAGAAAATATAATCGTAGCAATGATGCACGTTAACAAAGCTGGCGAAAGCAAAATCCTTAAAAAATGTTCTTTGCCGTTAACTGGCGTTGGCTGTGTGAAAAAAATTGTAACCGAGTTGGCTGTTTTAGAAGTTACCCCAAAAGGATTTAAACTTTTAGAACGCGCTCCTGGAATTTCTGTGGAACATATTATTGCAACCACCGAAGCAACTTTAATTATTGAAGGCGAAATTCCTGAAATGGTGATTAATTAATTTCATTAAAGTGCAAAACAAACTTTTCCCAATTCTGATTTCACTTTCAAACTTTTCAAGCTATCTTTGTACTCTAAATTTTCAGATTAATTTAGATCAAGAAAACGAATATGAAATTAGATAAAAAAGACATTTTCAAAGCATTAGAAACAATAACTATTGCTGGCGAAGGAAAAAATATGGTTGAAAGTGGTGCTGTCACAAATGTGGTAACTTTTGGCGATGAAGTACTTGTAGATTTAGTATTGCACACACCGGCAATGCACATCAAAAAAAGAGCCGAAGACGACATCAAAAAAACCATCCACGATTTGGTTTCTAAAGATGCCAAAATCAAAGTAAATATAAAAGTTGAAACGCCAGAAGCCAACACTATCAAAGGGAAAGCTGTTCCTGGAATCAAAAACATCATCGCTATTGCTTCTGGAAAAGGAGGCGTTGGAAAATCAACAGTTACGGCAAATTTAGCGGTAACATTAGCAAAAATGGGATTCAAAGTTGGAATTTTAGATGCCGATATTTACGGACCTTCAATGCCAATTATGTTCGACGTGGAATCTGAAAAACCAATTTCAGTTACCATTGACGGAAAATCAAAAATGAAACCTGTTGAAAGCTACGAAGTAAAAATCTTATCCATCGGATTTTTTACAGCACCAAGCCAAGCCGTTATTTGGCGAGGACCAATGGCTTCAAAAGCATTAAACCAAATGATTTTTGATGCCGATTGGGGCGAATTAGATTTTATGTTACTCGATTTGCCGCCCGGAACAGGCGATATCCACCTTTCCATCGTGCAAGCATTGCCAATTACCGGCGTCGTTGTAGTAAGCACGCCACAAGCCGTTGCTCTAGCCGATGCGAAAAAAGGCGTTTCAATGTTCACATCTGAAAGTATCAATGTTCCCGTTTTGGGAATTATCGAAAATATGGCGTACTTCACACCCGAAGAATTGCCTGAAAACAAATACTATATCTTTGGAAAAGAAGGCGCAAAAAACCTTGCCGAAGATTTAAATGTTCCCTTCCTTGGCGAAGTTCCAATCGTTCAATCCATTCGCGAAGCGGGCGATTACGGTCGTCCAGCTGCCTTGCAAACGGGTTCTGTAACCGAAAAAGTGTTTGAAGAAATTACACGAAAAATCGTTCAGGAAGTAGTGAGCAGAAATGAAAATTTACCCGCTACCGAAGCCGTAAAAATCACAACAATGGCGGGTTGTTCGGCAGTAAAAAAATAAATATTAGATAGTTTAAATCCATCTAATTGACACCTAAAAAGTTATGACAATAGAAGAATTAACAACAAACGTAGAAAAAGCCCTCGAAGAAATCAGACCATTTTTGAATTCCGACGGTGGCGACATTTCACTCATTTCCATCGAGGACGGAAAACACGTCAAAGTGCGTCTCGAAGGGGCTTGCGTAGGGTGCAGCGTGAATCAAATGACACTAAAAATCGGCGTGGAAACAACCATAAAAAAGTTTGCACCTCAAATTGAAACGGTCATAAATATCAATTAAAGCATTTGGGCGTGACCCTATTTGCATTCACTATTTGATATAAATTCACGTTTAGTACTTGCAAATACGGTCGGGCTTTTCGCTGCAAGTCCTCGTCAAGTTCCGCTTCGCTACACTTGTCTGTGGGCTATCCGCTTCACTCCCTCACGCGCTTCAGATACCGAATCACAATTTTTCATAACTGACAATTATCATATACTAAACTCATTCTATTTTTAATCTTTGCATCTTTGTAACTTTAAAATTCTTTTAACTTTTTAAAAATGATTGAAACAGACATACTCATTATTGGCGCAGGGCCAACAGGACTTTTCGCAGTATTTGAAGCAGGACTTTTAAAATTAAAATGTCATATTATTGATGGTTTGCCACAACCCGGCGGACAATTATCAGAATTATATCCTAAAAAACCCATTTTCGACATTCCCGGATTTCCCTCTATTTTAGCTGGAGATTTGGTAACGAATTTAATGGAGCAAATAAAACAATTTCAACCCGGATTTACCCTAAATGAAGTTGCCGATACCATCGATAAATTAGACGATGGAACATTTATCGTTACCACCAATAAAGGAACAAAACACCACGCCAACGCCGTTGCAATTGCTGGCGGATTAGGAAGTTTTGAACCTCGAAAACCAATCCTTGAAGGCATCGAATTCTACGAGCAAAACGATAGGGGAGTAGAATATTTTGTAAAAGATCCTGAGAAATTCAGAGATAAAAAAGTAGTCATTTCTGGAGGGGGAGATTCCGCTTTAGATTGGAGTATTTTCCTTTCAAATGTAGCGTCAAGTGTAACATTGGTGCACCGAAGAAACGAATTCCGTGGCGCTTTAGATTCTGTAGAAAAAGTACAAGAACTAAAAGCATCGGGTAAAATTAAATTAATTACACCTGGAGAAATCGTTGGTTTCAAAGGTACAAATCACATCGAATCCGTAAACATCGAAACCAATGGCGAAACCATAAACATTGAAACCGATTATTTTATTCCGCTTTTTGGTTTAACACCAAAATTAGGGCCAATTGCCAATTGGGGTTTAGACATTGAAAAAAATGCCATTAAAGTGGATAATTCATTGGATTATCAAACCAATATTTCTGGAATCTATGCCATTGGCGATGTAAATAGTTATCCTGGAAAATTAAAACTAATTTTGTGTGGATTTCACGAAGCGACTTTAATGGTTCAAAGCGTATATCAAAGAATGAATCCAGGGAAAAAATATGTATTGAAATACACCACCGTTTCTGGCGTTGATGGCTTTGATGGAACCCGAAAAGAAGCAGAAAAACAAGTAGTAAAAGCAATAGAATAAAATATGATTGAAGACATTCTAATAAAAATAACAGACCGAGAAGGAACTGTTCACGAAGTTCAGGCACCAACCGATATGAACCTCAATATTATGGAATTGGTTCGTATGTACGAATTAGCTCCTGAAGGAACCATCGGAATTTGTGGCGGAATGGCAATGTGTGCTTCTTGTCAATGTTATGTTCTAAACGACATCGAAATCCCTGAAAAAGGCGACGATGAAGAAGCAATGTTATCTGAGGCATTCAACGTAAAACCCAACAGCCGCTTGGGTTGCCAAATCCAGATTACAGAAAAATTAGAAGGATTAGCAATAGCATTAGCACCTGAAGAATAATAAAAAAGCGAGATATTATTCTCGCTTTTTTTTTAAATATGTTGGACGTAAACGTTATACCATCTGTAATTTTAAAACAGTCCAAAATCAAGTGGTGTAACGCCGATATAGTATGAAAATAGTACAATTTTTATTGGACTATATTGAATACATAATCGGTATTAGTTTGCTTGCTTACACATTTCGGACATCTTAAAATAATACCATCTGTAATTTTAAAATAGTCCAAATCAAGTGGTGTAATGCCGATATAGTATGAAAATAGTACAATTTTTATTGGACTATATTGAATACATAATCGGTATAAAAATCGAAAATTGATTTAGAAAAACTAAATAACAAATTTTATATTGATTTTATTTCAATCCCTCCCAACAACAATAACCTTCTGGGTTTTGACGCCATTTAGCTTGGTAATAATTGAAAGTAGCTTCATTTACTTCTAATTCTATTGTGCCACAAGTATCAGGATTTAAGGTTCCGCGAAAAATATAAAATTTTCCGACCACAGCACTCCCGGGTGTTCCACATACAATTTCATTGCATGAATCATCCTTTTTTGAACACGATAAAAGAAGTATTGCAAAATTTGCAAGAAGTAATAATTTAATAGTTTTCATCTTTTTTAATTTTTAGGTTTTTGATTAATTTTTTAGTTGCAATCTTCCTTATAAATAGTCATTTGTGGTGATGGATTTGGTAACGTTCCGTCACAAAAACTACTACTTGCTTCTCCGTATAATGTCAAACTACCATTAGAAGATTTTAGGTATTCGTTACATTTACAAGTATCTTCTTTATTACTACAAGAAATTATAGTTGAAAAAAATATAAAGATTACAATAAATTTTGATTTCATATAAAATATTGATTTATGTCAAAGTTTTGATGTTGTTTGCAACTATGATAATAAACAAAAGTAGAATAATTTTTTAATTATCAAATAGTATTTGAGGTTGATTTGGAATAATAGCTAAATCCTTTAAAAAATAAAAACCACGAACCTCCTTAAAATCAAAAAAGCTATCCTTAGATTCTGAAATAAATTCAGAATAAATGGAAAGCTTTTCATTGGTCTAACTACTAAACCGGCTACGAGTTACAAAGTCGTAGCAAAACAACACAACAATCTTAAAAACCTTTTTTGGGCAAAAAAGTCACGCTTTTACACGTGACTTTCCCCAATTTAAGCGGTCTGGACGGGACTCGAACCCGCGACCCCATGCGTGACAGGCATGTATTCTAACCAACTGAACTACCAAACCAACGCTTTATTGCGAGTGCAAATATACAACCTATTTCGACTTCTACAAGTGTTTTATGAAAAATAATCTATTATAATAAAGTGCCATTACTCAAAGCTTTGTTTTTCAACAAGGTATGTCGTGAGTATTTTTTCGAAATCGGTACCAGCAGACACCGGAATATACTTTATTTTGTTTTGAGCACAAGTCAACGCAATTTTCTTGAAATAATTTGAAACTTCAGATTCATAAGCCTCTTTCACTGATTCGGAAAAAATATTAATCTCATCGCCAGATTCTAAATCTATGAATTTCCTTGGAGCGGTATCAAAATCAAAATTTAATTCCGTTTTTTGGTCAATCACGTGAAACAAAACTACTTTGTGTTTGTTGTGTTTTAAATGTTGCAAAGCCGTAAACAAAGCTTCCTCATTTCCAGATTGAAACATATCTGTAAATAAAACAATCATCGAGCGACGGTGAATCTTTTCCGCAATTTGATGTAAAAAGGCAACTGTATCGGTGTTTTTGGTGCTTTTTATATTTTCTAATAACGATTCTAATTTATTCAAAATCATTCGGTGGTGGCGATCACTTCCTTTCTCGGGCGCATAAAATTCATATTCATCAGAATACACACTCAACCCAACCGCATCGCGCTGTTTCTTAAGTAAATTCATCAAAACCGCTGAAGCCAAAACCGAAAATCCAATCTTATTTTCATAAAATAACTGACTCTCTTTCAACTTTGGATAATGCATCGACGACGAATTATCAATAATTAAATGACACCGCAAATTGGTTTCTTCCTCGTATCTTTTAGTATAAAGTCGGTCGGTTTTTGCAAACAATTTCCAGTCAATGTGCTTCGTACTTTCCCCAGGATTATACACTTTATGTTCTGCAAATTCAGCGGAAAAACCATGAAACGGACTTTTATGCATTCCCGAAATAAACCCTTCCACAACCTGATTCGCCAACAATTCCAAATGCTGAAAGCTCGAGATTTTCTCTATTTGTGATTCAATTTTCATATTCCAAATGTATTAAAAGATTTAACGATTTAAAAATTAAAAGATTGGAAATTTAGAAACTGAAATAAATTCAGTTTAAATAAAAAAGGCCTGACTTTCGCCAAACCTTTACTACTATTCTATTAATTGTATTTGTTACAATAAAGCGTTCAAACTGTCCGCATACGTTTGCTTTGGCGCAACACCAACTTGTCTTCCCACCACTTCTCCGTTGTGAAAAACCAAAACAGTAGGGATATTTCTTACACCGTATTTAGCCGCAAATTCTTGATTTGCATCAACATCCACTTTTCCAACAACAGCTTTCCCAGCAAATTCTTCCCCAATTTCGTCAATGATTGGCCCAACCATTCTGCAAGGACCACACCATGCTGCCCAAAAATCTACCATTACAGGCTTGTCTGATTTCAAAACTACCTCGTCAAAAGTAGCGTCTGTTATTGCTAATGCCATATTTTCTATTTATTAATTTAATTTTATATACTGCAAATTTAACAATTAAAAACCATTCCAACACAATTCCGAAATTAGTTTTAATTATGAGTGCATTGACATAATTTATTTAATACTATTTACGAACAATATCTCTCTGAAACCAAAAAAATTTCGTTTTTGTTCTCAATTATTATTTGGGCGTGCCCTCGTTTAGAACGTTTTTACAAACGAGGCATTCTGTACTAAACTCGGTCGGGCATTCCGCTGCAAGTCCTCGTCAAGTTCCGCTTTGCTTCACTTGTCTGTGGGCTTTTCGCTGCAATCCCTCACGCAAAACAGACAAATTAGAGTGTTAGATTTTTAGACCTTTTTAGATTTCCAAAACCAACATATTTTCGATTAAACGATTAAAACTTTCATTATAAGTAATGTAACAATTTTGTTATAATTATTTTCTTGTTTTTGTGGGTAAAAGCAAGACGTACACACGAACCTGGAGATTTGAATTTCCAAAAAAAATTAACCGTATGGTTCACAAAGGTTTACGCAAAGGGAGTAAAGAAAAAGGAACTATTCTTTATTTGATTCTTTGGGGGTTTTTAGAAAATGAGATATAATAAAAAATGTAGGAACAAGCCATGAACTTATCCCTACATTCAATACATTTTATCTGATTTTTGAAGCGGCTTGAGGGTTTACCGCCGTCATTGCTATTCCAGATAATGCGGCATCGGTTTTTTTCTCTTCTTCGAGCGTTATTGCAAGTAAATTGGCTGCTTTGCTTTCGCCTAACGTTTTTGCATAAGCGTGTAAAGTTCCGTAGGTTGCAATTTCGTAATGTTTCACTTTTTGCACCGATGCAATAATTCCTGCATCACGCACTTTTCCAGCTTTGGTGTCTTTAATGAAGTCTTCATTTTCTTTTAGAATCCCTTCCATTGCGCCACATTTTTTGGTGTTGGGTTTAATTCCAGTAGCTTTGAAAACTTGTTCCAAGCGGGAAACGTGCTGGTCTATTTCTGACTGATGGTTTTTGAGGGCGCTTACTAATTCTGGGGAAGACGCATTTTTCAACCTTTTGGTCAATGTTTTACCAACTAATTTTTCGGCATTATAAATGTCTTTTAAACCACCTTCAAATAAATCTCTTAAATTCTGTGCTTCGCTTGATTTTGCTTTTGCACTTTCTTGTTTTTTAATTACCGTTTCCATAATGATTGTTTTAAATGTTAGTATTTATATTATTTATAAGTAGAATAAAAGTAGGTATAATATTTTTTAAATCATTGTTAATTAACTATTTACAAGTAGGAATACTTCGATTTGGTGAAAATTTCATCATTAAATATAAATTTTAATTAGAGTTGAATCGTGAGGTTTCCGAGAACGTTTTTAGCCCTGATAGCAGCGGTATCCTGCGCTTTTTAGCGCAGATATAGCGAATAGCAGGAAATAGCTCCTAATAAAAACTCAAAAGATTTCGATTACAGAAAATATAATTGTTAATTTGTGACTTCTAATTTAGAGTGGTATGTTGAAAGATAATTTGAAATATATTTTGGTTTTGCTGGTTTTAACGGTATTTGGGTGCGCCAAAAGGGGCTCGATTTCTGGCGGATTGAAAGACACGATTGCACCGGTTTTGAGAGCGAGTTTCCCGAAAAATTTCAGTGTGAATTTTAAAGGAAGTGAAATTAATTTGACTTTTGATGAATATGTAAAGCTGAAAAACGTCAATAAACAGTTGATTATTTCTCCGCCAATGAAGACCACGCCTGAAATTTCACCGTTGACGGCGAGTAGAATTATTAACATAAAAATCAGCGATACGCTTCAGGAAAATACGACGTATAGTTTTAATTTTGGACAAAGTATTGAGGATAATAATGAGGGAAATGCATACGAACAGTTTAAATATGTGTTTTCGACAGGTACATTTATTGACTCACTAAAAGTGGGCGGAACCATTAAAGACGCACTAAACAAGAAGGAAGATTCTTTTGTTTCGGTGCTATTGTATGAAGTGAATGAGAAATTAACGGATTCGGTGGTTTATAAATCGGTTCCGAGATATATTACGAATACGTTGGACAGTTTGAAGACTTTTAAAATTGAGAATATTAAGGCTGGGAAATATCTTTTGGTGGCGATGAAAGATGTGAATAGCAACAATAAATTCAATCCTAATGAAGACAAAATTGGGTTTAGAAAACAGTATGTAACGATTCCGAATGACAGTTTATTTGAACTAAAATTATTCAAAGAAGTGTTGCCATTTAAGGCGGTTAAGCCCGTTCAAGCATCGGGAAATAAATTGTTTTTGGGTTATGAAGGGAAGCCAAAAAACCTGAATATCGTTTTGAAAAATGGGGAAGAAATTCTACCAACAATAATTACAAAATTCCCCGTGAAGGATTCTGTTCAAGTTTGGTATAAACCAATAAAAGCCGATTCGCTGAATTTGGCGGTAACCAATGGAACGTATAAAACCAATTTTAATTTCAAAATTAAAGCGCAGAAAAAAGACACTTTGAGTTTTTCTGGAAAGTCGAGTTTGGGATTATCGAAAAAGGATAAATTTACGATTACGGCTTCGCGACCTTTGATAAAATTTGATAAATCGAAAATCAAAGTGATTGATAAAGATTCGGTGAGTGTTGCTTTTACTACAGATTATGATGTTTATAATCAAGAATTGAGATTTGATTTTCCAAAAGAGCCGTTGCAAAATTACAAATTCCAACTTTTGCCAGGCGCATTAACGGATTATTTAGAGCAGCAAAATGACACGCTGAACTATAAAGTGACCACAAAAAATGCTTCCGATTACGGGAATTTGCGAGTGAATTTGACCAATGTAAAACGTTTTCCAATACTTGTGGAATTGACGAATGCGAAAGGCGATGTTGTGGCTTCGGAATATTCTGACAAAGCCACTTCTATAGATTTTACTTTTTTGGATCCTGCGAAATTTACGTTGCGAGTTATTTATGATGCAAATGGAAATAGGGAATGGGATTCGGGGAATTTCTTAGAGAAAAGGCAAGCTGAAGAAGTAATTTATTTCCCTAAAGAAATTGATGTTCGTGGGAATTGGGATGTCGATCAGGGATTTGATTTAACGCAGTAAAGTTTTGCTTTTCAATCAAATAGTCAAATATCGTGTTTTATTAAATTCGTTTAGTTTATATCCAATATTTTCATTGTAAGTGTTGTAACTGCTTTTGCAGAAATTTTATATACCTTTTTAGAAAATTAGAATAGGTTCCACAAATAAATATTTTTATTCTGGATTTACCAGAACTATACCAATCATGACTTTGCGAATTTAATGCATTCGAAAACTCATTAAATCTTGATTCATCAAAGTAATTTCAGTCACTAATTTTCAACCCCGATTTTGAGATATTGAATATTTTATCTTTAATCATTTATAAACTATTTGTTTACAAAATACGTTTTAATGTAAACATATCTAATTTAGAATAAAATCAACTATTTATCAATTTTTCACTAAAATAGTATACTTTTCAATAAATTTGAGTAATTTCGTGATATTAATTATTAAATTTTATCATAAATTTAACTTTAGTGTCTGCTTTATTTCTTTCTAAAAACTGTCCGTTTTTTAATGCCTCGGCCTATTTTTTTTTACTGATTAAAGTAAGTGTCCCTCACTAATTTTTATATAAATAACTACAAAAAGGGGTCTTGTAGTTTTTATATTACAAGAAAAATGAAAAATAAACTTCTTCTTTTAGTTATTGGATTAATCATGACAGCTCAAATGATTTACTCCCAAGTTCCTTCGCATGTTCCAACAAATGGATTAATGGGATATTGGCCTTTTAATGGAAATGCAAATGACCAAAGTGGAAATGGTTTAAATGGAACTCTAACTGGAGCTACTTTAACTTCTGACAGAAATGGAAATGTTAGTAGTGCTTACAGTTTTAATGGCACTTCAAATTATATTAAATTACCTAAAATAACTCCGTTAAATGACGCTTCCTCTTTTACTTTTTCTTGTTGGATTTTACCGACAGGAAGTACTGGAACCAGACAATTTGTATTATCAAGGGGTTATGATTATTCAACGGGTTCATTCTTTATATCTCAAGAATTTGAAGCAAATTCAAATTACATTAGATTTTCATATAACGGATATCCAAATTATAACATTTTATCTCAACAAGGATATTCAATACCATATCAGAACTGGCAGTTGTTAACTGTTACAAAAAGCGCAACTACAGTTAATCTATATATTAACTCTGTTTTAGTTAATTCTTCAACAAATACATCAAATTTAATGTCTGAAGATGAATTTTTATATATTGGAAGTCATTGGTTTAACAATCAAGATGGTTCGTTCTTCCCATATTACTTTAAAGGTCTAATTGATGATGTAGGCATCTGGAATAGAGCACTAACATCTACTGAAATTCAACAATTATATACAACTTGTACAACTCCAGCTCCAACAGGAAGTACAACACAAAGTTTATGTTCAGGTTCTACTGTTACCAATTTAAATTCAACTGGAACTAATATTAAATGGTATGCTACAAGAACTGGAGGAACAGCATTAGCGTCAACAACTACACTTGTAAACGGAACAACTTATTATGCTTCACAAACGGTTAATGGTTGTGAAAGTACGGCAAGGATGTCAGTAGTTGTTACATTGAATAATCCAACTGTTTCGGCATCTATTACTCTTACCTATGGTAATGAATATCAAGTTATTAATGAAATGTGTCCAATTCAAGAAATAACATATACCTTATCTGGAGGAGCAACAGGAGTAACGGTTGTAGGCTTGCCATATGGTGTTAATGTATCTACAGTAGGAACTACAGTTACAATTTCTTCTAGTTTTATGCATATTCCAATAGGATATTATAATTTTACAATAACTACAACTGGGGGCTGTGGAACATCAAGTGTAAATGGTTATATTACAGTAATGCCTAATTCTCCTCCTCCTACTTTGTCTTCTTCAATTGGAACAGATAACCAAACAGTTTGTCTTGGGGCTTCTATTCAAAATATTAGCTATACTATTAATAGTGGAAACGTGTCTGTTTATAATCTTCCACCAGGAGTAAACTATACTTTAAATGGTCAAGAGATAATAATTACCGGAACTCCAAGTCAAGCGGGAGTTTATAATTATAATATATTTGACCCTGGTAATGGTAATGGGTGTTTGTTTATTCCTACTCAAGGAACAATAACCGTGAATCCAACTCCTAGCGCACCAATCATTGGAGTAATTATTCAACCAACTTGCACAATACAAACAGGAAGTGTTGTTTTAACCGGATTACCTTCGGGGAATTGGACAATAAATCCAGGTGGAATAACGGGTTCAACAACTACAGCAACACTATCGGATTTGCCTGCAGGAGCTTATAATTATACCGTTACAAATGCCTCGGGTTGTATTTCTTCTGCTTCCGCAAATGTTATTATTAATCCAACTGTTACAGCATCTATTACTCATACTTCTGGTAATGAATATCAAGTTATTAATCAAATGTGTCAAATTCAAGAAATAACATATACCTTATCTGGTGGAGCAACAGGAGTAACGGTTGTAGGCTTGCCAGATGGTGTTAATGTATCTACAGTAGGAACTACAGTTACAATTTCTTCTAGTTTTATGCATATTCCAATAGGACATTATAATTTTACAATAACTACAACTGGGGGCTGTGGAACATCAAGTGTAAATGGTTTTATTTCAGTAATGCCTTTATCTATTCCCACTTTGTCTTCTCCTATAGGAACAGATAACCAATCTGTTTGCCTTGGAACTTCTATTCAAAATATTAGCTATACTATTAATATGATGAATGGCGGAAATGTTTCTATTCAAAATCTTCCAGTAGGAGTAAATTATACTTTCAATGGCCAAGAGATAATAATTACAGGAACTCCAAGTCAAGCGGGAGTTTATAATTATTATATATTTGACCGTGGTAATGGTTATAATTGTTTGGTTATTACTACTCAAGGAACAATAACTGTGAATCCAACTCCTAGCGCACCAATTATTGGAGATATTACACAACCAACTTGTTCAACATCTAGAGGAAGTGTTGTTTTAACTGGATTGCCTTCGGGGAATTGGACAATAAATCCAGGTGGAATAACGGGTTCAACAACTACAGCAACACTACCGGGTTTGCATGGTGGTACTTATACTTTTACAGTAATGAATGCTGTAGGTTGTATTTCTTCTGCTTCCGCAAATGTTGTTATTAATTATCAGCTATTAACGCCAATTGCACCAACGGCTACAGCCACAATTCAACCTACCTGTTTGGCATTGGGAACGATTGTAGTTTCAGCGCCATTAAACACAAATTATGTATACAGTATTGGAGGAACTTATCAAGCTACTTTATCATTTTTAAATTTAGCTCCAAATACCTACTTAGTAACTGTAAAAGATATTCTAAACGGATGTGTATCTTCACCAACTGTAGTGGTTGTAAATCCTATTCCAACAGTTGCAACACCAACGACAGCATCAGTAGTTCAACCTACTTGTATCATTAACGGATCAATTGTTATTGCGGCACCATTAGGAGTAAATATTGAATACAGTAATGGCGGTGCTTATCAATCGAGTACTACATTTTCAAATTTAGTACCAAATACCTATTCAATTACCGCAAAGGACATTTCTAACGGTTGTGTTTCTTCGCCATTGACGGTTGTAATAAATCCAATTCCATTTGCAACAATACCAACATTCGCATCAATTTCTCCAATATGTTCAGGAGATATTGTTCAAGTATTACCCTCTGTTTCTACAAATGGAATTTCGGGAACTTGGTCACCAGCGTTAAATAATACCGCAACGACTACCTATACTTTTACTCCAGATCCACCGAACATAGGCTCTAATCTAATTGGAAATGGTGATTTTTCAGCAGGAAATGCAGGTTTTAATTCTGATTATGCTTACACTATAAATAATGGTGTCAATGGAAACCAAGGATTTTATGGAGTTGTTTCTAATGCTAGTACTTGGTTTACGTATTTTAATAATTGCCCTGGTAATGGCAATTTTTTAATTGCTGACGGCTCTATAAGAAATGAAAGTAAGGTATGGGAACAAACAGTTAATGTTCTACCTAATCATAATTATGTTTTTAGTTATAATTTGCAAACTATTGCGCTACCTAATCCAGCTAATATTGATATTAAGGTCAATGGTCTTTCAATTGGGATAGATACTGCGCCATCTACAATTTGCGGTACTTCAACATTTAGTCATGTGTGGAATTCTGGTTCAAATACTACAGCAACAATTGCTATTTTTGATAATGTAATACTTGCAAATGGTAATGATTTTGCCATTGATGATATTTCATTTACGCAAGTAGCACAACAGTGTAGCACAACAGCAACAATGACTATAACTGTGATTCCTTGTTCGCCAAATCTAACATGCGGAGAAAACTTTTTTGACAATGGAGGAGTTGCGGCTAATTATGCAAATGGTATAACTGCTGCAACAGGAACAACTATTATATGCCCAAATAATCCCGGGAATGTTGTGACCGTAAATTTTACATCATTCGCAACAGAAAGCGGATGGGATTTCTTAAAAATATACGATGGAAATAGTTCGGCTGCAACATTGTTAGGAAATTTCTCTGGAACTGCAATTCCAGGACCTTTTACTGCATCAACGACTTCAGGATGTTTGACATTTGTATTTACTTCTGATGCAACTTTAACAGCTGCTGGTTGGAATGCTAATGTAACTTGCGCTCCTCCTGCAACTTGCTCTAAACCTAATGCATTAACGGCAACTGCTATTACCCAAACTTCTGCTACTTTAGCATGGGTTCAACCAGCAAATCCAGACGGTAGTTTTGCATTAGCTTCGCAAATAATTGCTGTGCCATGTGGAGGTTTAGCTCCAACAGCTTCGACGATTGGGTGGTTAAATGCACCATCAAATCCATTTGTTTTGAGAGGATTGAACGCAGCTAGTTGTTATGAATTTTATGTAAGGGCGGTTTGCTCTCCAACAACTTCAAGTTTAATTAGTGTTCCATTTAGTTTTAACACATTAATCACAAACGACGAATGTATTGGCGCAATTATAGTTCCCGTGAACCAAAACACAAATTGCCTACAAACAGTTGTGGGAAGTTTGTCATTAGCAACAGCATCGCCAGAAGCAAATTCATGCGGTGCAACGGCAACATTGGATGATAATGATGATGTTTGGTTTAAGTTTACAGCTACAGCAACCAGTCATTATATTTCTTTATTAGGAGTTAATTATACAGCTACACCAACTGGATTAAGCTATGCAATATATACAGGTTCATGCGGATCGTTAACACAATTTGGAGGATGCAGAGCAAATAGTTCTACGCCTCCAAATCCATCCCTTAATGGTTTAACTATTGGCGCAACTTATTATATTCGAGTATATTCAACGGGGACTATAGCCGTAACAACTGCTTTCGAAATTTGTATAGGAACTAATGTTGGAAGTTGTAATAGTGCTTTGCCTTTGTGTGTAATTCAACCCATAATTATCCCAAATAGTGTAGGAGTTCCGGCATTACCAAATCCGATAAGCCCATTTTCAACAACCTCATCTGTTGTTGGATGTTTAGGATCGGCACCTTCGCCTACATTTTTCAATTTACAAATTCCAGCTAATGGTAATTATAACTTTTTCTTAGAACAAAACACTAATTCTACTTTTTCAGGTACAGGACTTGATGTTGATTTTGTTGCATGGGGACCATTTGCTACAAATGCTGAGGCTTGCGCAAGCATAACTACCGGAAATGCCCCTGCTACTGGAATAAGTTGTAGTTATAATTTTGCTTTTACAGAAAATTTTGGTGTTAATAACGCAATTGCAGGTCAAATATATGTTGTAATGGTTACCAATTATAACGGTAGAAAAGGATTTATTAGAATAACACAGACTGCCGGTCCTATACCTACCGCATGTTGTCCTTTTGGTAATTTTGCGTATTCAAACACTTCCTATAGTAAAGATGGAGCAAATCCAAGTCCTGTTTTTACAAATAATGCAACAGCGGGAGTTTTTAGTGCAGTTCCTACGGGACTTTCAATCAACCCAACAACTGGATTAATAAACCTTGCGGCAAGTTCTCTTGGAACTTATGTAATTCACAATAGTATTGCATCTTCTGGGACATGTCCCGGAGATGATGACACATGGACAATTACAATTACAGAACAGACTTCAGCTACAATTGATTATTCAGGTTCGCCATTTTGTAATTCATTTAATATAGGAAATGTTACATTAACAGGAACTGGAGCATATACAGGTGGAACGTTCAGCTCACAACCCGTTGGACTTTCAATCAATTCTACCACGGGTGAAATTATGCTCTACCAAAGCGCTGTAGGAAGTTATACAGTTACCTATACTATTCCTGCAAGTAATGGAAGCTCTGTTTTAACTACCAATACAACGGTAATAGTAAACCCAGCACCGTGGGCTGTATTTACTTATGGAGATATTTGTGGATCTTATTTAACTCCACCTATTATTTCAGGAGGTGGTACATATATCGGCGGAACGTTTAGTTCACAACCTGATGGACTTTACATAGATTATAACACTGGTGCTATTAACCCATCAACAAGCATGCCTGGAAGCTATACAGTCACTTATACTATTCCTGCAAGTGGTGGATGTCCATCGATAGAAACAACTGAAAATATTACAATTAATCCAATTCCGACAGCTACTATTTCAGGAACAAGAACAATTTGTATAGGAGATCTTGCTACGGTATTTTTTAATGGAACTCCTAATGCTTCGGTAACGTACACCGTGGATGGGGGAGCAATTCAAACCATTGTTTTGGATAATGCAGGAAATGCAACGCTCACTACATCACCATTTGCTAATTGTACTTATAATTTAGTGAGTGTCAGTTCAAATGGAACCTCATGGTGTTATCAGCAGATAACAGAAACGGTAACCATTACAGTAAACCCACAACCAGTACCACAAATTACAGACGGTATAATTTGTGTTATTCAAGCGAGTAATTCCTTTTCAACCTATGTTTTAGATACCCAATTAAGTAATTCCATGTATAATTTTGTTTGGTATTTAGATGGAGTAATCATTAATGGAGCAGTTAATAACACGTACGAGGCATTCCAAACAGGAATTTATTCTGTGATAGCTACCAATTCCGCAACGGGATGTAAATCGAATTTAACCTCTGCAATAGTTAGTTATTCTTTTCCGACAGCTACTATTTCAGGAACAAGAACAGTTTGTATAGGAGATTATGCAACGGTAATTTTTAACGGAACGCCTTTTGCTTCTGTAGCGTACACCGTGGATGGGGGAGCAATTCAAACCATTGTTTTGAACGCCACAGGAACTGCCAATCTTATCACTCCATCATTAACAACTACTAGTACTTATAATTTAGTGAGTGTCAGTTCAAATGGATCCCCAAGTTGTAATCAGCCCTTAACAGGAACGGTAACCATTACAGTAAATCCGAGACCTGTAAATATCGCAATTGCTCCATCTTCACAATATATTTGTTCAGGTACCGCTGCTTACATTGATATATATAGTAACTCGATTGGTACTGAATTTTTTTGGACAGCAGATGTAAATAATGTGACAGGAGCAACTTCAGGATATGGAAATTATATTTCACAAACATTGACTACAACTGGAACTTTACCAGGAACTGTAACTTACATAATTACACCTTATAATTATAATAATGTTTGCGCCGGAGAGATCATATCAATTCAAATAACTGTAAATCCAATTCCAGTAGTTACAGCATCTTCATCTCACCAAACTATTTGTTCAGGCAATACTGCTAACATTAATTTATCTAGTAGTGTGGTAGGAACAACGTTTTCTTGGACAGCAGATGAATATAATGTTGTAGGTGCATCATCTGGAACTGGATCTTCAATTGCACAAACATTGATTACATTGGGAAATTCAAGAGGATCGGTAACTTACACAATTACACCATCAAATAATGGGTGTTTAGGAGTACCAACAATCGCAACTGTTGCTGTCAATCCATTTCCAACAGTTACAGTTCCATTAAATGCAACTTATTCTAATAATGCGATTGTTCCTGCTTCAGATTTTGGTAGTACTTCACAAGGCGAATCATTTTATTGGACAAATGACAATATCAATATTGGATTAGCGGCAAATGGTTCTGGAAATATTACTTCATTTACAGCAAGAAACACTACAAATGCTCCAATCACTGCCAACATTACTGTAACACCATCATCCGTAAATGGTTGTATTGGAAACCCAAGTACCTATTCAATTACTGTATTACCAACAACTACCATTGGCAACATAAGCATAACCTCGTCTAACAATACTATTGGATTGTTTGATACTGTTACGGTTGATGTACAACTTACCAACGTAAGCGACTTGTATAGTTTGTATATGAAACTTAAAGGAAATTTAGCTGTAAGTCAGTACTTGGATTATTCAGGTTATACTGCAAGTACTTTACTAGGTTCATCAGCCGATGTAATTGCTACCGATCCAATAGTAACTAATGGCGTTTATGATTTTGGAATTACTAAGATTGGCAATGTTTCTGGCTACTCTGGAAGCGGTTTGTTTTATACATTTCGATTTGTAACCAAAAATATTCCTATTCCAGCAGGAACAAATTTCTGTTTCTATTTAGATGAAATAAGTGCCTATACTCCAGCAGGTACCCCGAGTGGTTTGACTAACCAAGGGCAATATTGTTATACTTTCTCCAATCAGACAAATGTTTGGCCTGGGGATTTAAATAAATCAAATACAGTAACCACCGCCGATTTATTGCCAATTGGGTATTTCTATAACTCTACTGGAGCTACAAGACCCAATGCTACGATACTCTGGACAGCACAGCCTGCAGTTTTATGGGGTTACAATCATAGTTCTGTCAATGGAAATGGTTATAAAGTATTTGCAGATTCTAACGGAGATGGTGTAATTAATAATGCAGACCAAGCAGCTATTGGTCGCAATATGAATCAAATTCATGCTAGACTTGCCTCTCCTTATCCTATTCAGCATACTACACAATCGTCGTCAGCACTCTCTAATGGGGATTTAATAGTAACCCCTGACAATGCTATTGTTAATGCTTTAGCGTCACAAACGGTTACTTTTAGTGTTAGTTTAAATAATACAGGAGGATTAAATGGTCTTTATGGAATATCTGTAAACTTACTTTTTGATAATACTATTTTTGATTTAAGTACCGCTTCGATTGATTATACAGGTTCTATATTTGGAACTGCTGGTACAGATTGTTTAGTAATAAATCATACTTCATCAAGTATGGAAAGCGTAGGATTGACAAGATATGCTAATGCTGCCATAAATGGTCAAGGTTTGTTATTTAAAGTAACTATGCAAACAAGATTCCCTTTTACATCACCACTAAACCAAACACTTGTAAGTTCGTATGTTGAAGCCGCAAACAACCAGAATGGTGACCCTTTAGTAATTCAGGATGCACCTGTGACGAATATAATAATCACTAATAATTTAGGGGTAAACACCATAAAATCAAATGAGTTTGTACTTTATCCAAATCCTGCTAATGAAGTAGTAAATTTAGTTATAGGTACGAATACAACTGAACCGAATGGACTTAAATTAAAAGTAATTAACGTACTAGGTCAAACGGTAGAAAAAATGAATATTCAAACTACTTCTATGGAAATTTCAACAAGAAATTGGGGAGCTTCAGGAGTCTATTTTGTTGAGATAACAAACGAAAATAATTCTGTTTTAATGACTAAAAAAGTGATTGTTGTTAGAAAATAGAAGTTATGAAAAAAATTATTGTTTTAGTAAGTTTAGTATTTGCTGTATTAGCTAGTTATGCGCAATGTGTAACAACATTTACAAATCAAAGTCAATATGGAGTTGCGATTGATTTATCTGGAAATGTTTACACATTACATAATAATCAAATTAAGAAAATTAGTCCATCTGGAGTCGTAAGTATTATTGCGGGTTCAGGTTTAGAGGGCCATGCTGACGGCATGGGTACTTTGGCACAATTTAATCAGCCTCATGATCTTACAATTGATAACGGAGGAAATATTTATGTTTTGGAATATCAAAATTATAATATTAGAAAAATAACACCGGCAGGACAAGTATCTACATTAGTTCAGCTTTCAAATAATTTTGACGCAGGTTCTTCATCAGCAATATGTGTTGATTATGATGGAAATTTATATTTAGTTCACCGAAGTACTATAAAAAAGATAACGCCTAATGGCAATGTATCGAATATTGCAGGTTCTGATTTAAATTTTGGTTTTGCAGATGGTTACGGAAGCTCGGCATTGTTTAATTTTCCGGAGGATATTGCAGTCGATATTAACGGGTTTATATATGTTGCTGATACAGGAAATAATAGGATTAGAAAAATAACTTCATGGGGAGAAGTAACAACAATTGCAGGTTCTGGAATTGCGGGATATGCAGATTCTAACTCAACATCTACTGCACAATTTAATTCGCCTAAGGGTATTGCTGTAAATAACACTGGAAATATTATTTATGTTTCAGATACTGGGAATTATAAAATTAGAAAAATATCGGATGAGTTTGGAGTCCTACCTGTTACCACACTGGCTGGTTCTAATTTATCATGGAATTCTGTCGATGGATTTGGGACCTTAGCACAATTTGCAATTCTTTATGATATCAAATTAGATGCGCTCGGAAACTTGTATGTGAATGATGGTGGTGACGTTCGAAAAATTAGAAAAATTTCAAAATTAACTGCTAATTTTCAATATGGCATGTTTACAAATGCTTCTTGTTTTTCTTCATTGATAACTGCTCCACAACCAGTAATACTAAATGGTAACGGATCATATAATGGTGGTGTTTTTAGTTCTACGCCTGGCTTAGCAATTGATTACTCAACCGGTGCCATTACGCCAAGTAATTCAATACAAGGGATTTACACAGTAACATATACTACTCCAGTTAGTGGAGGATGTCAGACGACAACATCACACCAAGTTGAAATTAGTCAAGATCAGGTACTAATGTTCAATCAAGTAGGTCCAATTTGCCAAGGTTCTAATTTCACATTACCAACTTTCATAGAAACAGGTATATCAGGAACTTGGGAGCCAGCTGTTAATAATAATATTACAACAACCTACATGTTCTTTCCGTCATATTGCCAAAACGCCATTCCAACTACAATGACTGTCGAAATAATTCCGCTAAACACAACTGCAACGATCTCTGCCGATGGCACAGTATCAACTTCTACAACTATCACAAACGGCAGTTCGGTTCAATTGCAACTCAACGGAACTTTAAACGCGCAACCTAACATTCAATGGACACCAGCTACAGGCATCAGTTCGGCTACAGTTGCAAATCCGGTGGTGTATCCAAGTGCAACTACTACCTATACAGCAAGTTTTGTAAATAATAATGGTTGCACGCAAACCACTTCATTTACTGTAAATGTTACACCACAACCCAGTATTGGTAATTTGAGTATTTCTTCTTCTACTGCTAATGTCGGATTGTTTGACACCATTACTGTTGATGTGCAATTAACAGGAGCAACAAATCTTTATAGTTTGTTTATGAAACTCAAAGGAAACGCAGCAGTAAATCAATATTTAGATTATCAGGGATTTACTGCCAGTACTTTATTGGGTTCTGGCAGCAGTGTTATCTCTACACCGCCTACAATTACTAATGGTGTTGTTGATTTTGGTATTACTAAAGTAGGGGCATCTTCTGGTTATTCAGGAAGTGGTTTGTATTATACCTTGCGTTTTATTCCTAAAAATATTTCAATTCCAAACGGAACTGTTTTTTGTTTTTACATAGATGATGTAAGTGCTTATAATTCATCTGGAGTGGCTTGTGGTTTGAATAACCAAGGGCAAAATTGTTATACATTTACGAATCAAGTAAATGTATGGCCTGGGGATTTGAATAAATCTAATACAGTTTCCACAGCTGATTTACTTCCTATTGGGTATTTCTATAACTCTACTGGAGCTACAAGACCCAATGCTACTATTCTATGGACACCACAGCCTGCAGTTTTATGGGGTTACAATCATAGCTCTGTCAATGGAAATGGTTATAAAGTATTTGCAGATTCTAACGGTGATGGCGTAATTAATAATGCAGACCAAGCAGCTATTGGTCGCAATATGAATCAAATTCATGCTAGACTTGCCTCTCCTTATCCTATTCAGCATACTACACAATCGTCGTCAGCACTTTCTAATGGTGATTTAATAGTAACCCCTGACAATGCTATTGTTAATGCTTTAGCGTCACAAACGGTTACTTTTAGTGTTAGTTTAAATAATACAGGAGGATTAAATGGTCTTTATGGAATATCTGTAAACTTACTTTTTGATAATACTATTTTTGATTTAAGTACCGCTTCGATTGATTATACAGGTTCTATATTTGGAACTGCTGGTACAGATTGTTTAGTAATAAATCATACTTCATCAAGTATGGAAAGTGTAGGATTGACAAGATATGCTAATGCTGCCATAAATGGTCAAGGTTTGTTATTTAAAGTAACTATGCAAACAAGATTCCCTTTTACATCACCACTAAACCAAACACTTGTAAGTTCGTATGTTGAAGCCGCAAACAACCAGAATGGTGACCCTTTAGTAATTCAGGATGCACCTGTGACGAATATAATAATCACTAATAATTTAGGGGTAAACACCATAAAATCAAATGAGTTTGTACTTTATCCAAATCCTGCTAATGAAGTAGTAAATTTAGTAATGGGTACGAATACAACTGAACTGAATGGACTTAAATTAAAAGTAATTAACGTACTAGGTCAAACGGTAGAAAAAATGAATATTCAAACTACTTCTATGGAAATTTCAACAAGAAATTGGGGAGCTTCAGGAGTCTATTTTGTTGAGATAACAAACGAAAATAATTCTGTTTTAATGACTAAAAAAGTGATTGTTGTTAGAAAATAGAAGTTTTATTAAATAAATTGATGCGGTAATGCTGCATCAATTTATTTAATTTCTACATTTTAAATTCATCCCGATCATTCAAAAAACCAAATTTTTGACGAGTTTCTAAAAGTGCGTTTTTGTCTAAATTGGTAATAAAAACCCCTTCTGTTTCTTGAGGTTCGATGAGATAATTTCCCAGAAAATCTATTGCTTGAGAACGACCAGAATAGTCGTGATGGTTTTGGTCGGTACCAATTCTATTCACGCCAATTGTATAACACATATTTTCGATAGCACGTGCTTTTAGCAAAGCGTCCCAAGCGTTTATTCTTGGTTTTGGCCAGTTGGCAACGTAAATCAAAACATCATAGTCTTCGGTATTTCTTGCAAATACTGGAAACCGTAAATCATAACAAATGAGCGGGCAAATTTTGAATCCTTTGTATTCAATTATTATTTTTTCGGTTCCAGAAGTATATGTTTTGTCTTCGCCAGCAAGCGTAAACAAATGTTTTTTATCATAGGTTTTAACTTCTCCTGATGGAAATACAAACACCAACCGGTTGTAGAACTTTCCGTTTTCTTGAATTACTAAACTTCCTGTGATAGCGGAATTTTTAGCTTTCGCCAATGCTTGTAACCACAAAAGGGTTTCGCCTTGCATGGTTTCGGTAACCGCTTTTGGATTCATGGTAAAACCCGAAGTGAACATTTCTGGGAGCACAATCAAATCGATATTTTCATTAGTCGCATTGATTTTCCCCTCGAAATACCTCCGATTTGCTATTGGGTTTTCCCAGAGTAATGGGGCTTGTAAAAGGGCTGTTTTCATTTGGGATGATTTTACATCAAAGATAAGTAAAAGGCAGTTCCTATTTTTTATAACTCGAAAAAGTATCATTTAAACAAAAAAAAACTGCTCTGAAATTTCTCTCAGAACAGTTTTTTAATTGAATTAAATAATAGCCTAAACTACACCTTGTGCTAACATTGCATCAGCAACTTTAACAAAACCTGCAATGTTTGCTCCTTTTACATAGTCAACATAACCATTTTTATCAGAACCATATTGTACGCAAGAAGCGTGAATTGCAAGCATAATATTTTTTAATCGTTCATCAACTTCTTCAGAAGTCCAGCTTAATCTCAATGAGTTTTGAGACATTTCTAATCCAGAAGTTGCTACACCACCAGCATTTGAAGCTTTTCCTGGAGCAAATAATAATTTAGCATTTTGAAATACAATAACTGCTTCCGGAGTTGAAGGCATATTTGCACCTTCAGCAACACAGATACAACCATTAGAAACAAGTGTTTTAGCATCTTGCTCGTTCAACTCGTTTTGAGTTGCACAAGGCAAAGCTACATCACATTTAATTCCCCAAGGACGTTCTCCAGCTACAAATTTTGCGTTTGGATATTTTGTTAAATAATCTCCGATTCTACCTCGAAGTTCATTTTTAATTTCCATTATGTGGGCTAATTTTGTAGCATCAATTCCATCTGCATCATAAATATACCCAGAAGAATCAGACATTGTAACTACTTTTCCGCCTAATTGAGTTGCTTTTTCAGCAGCATATTGTGCTACGTTTCCAGAACCTGAAACCACAACTATTTTTCCAGAAAAACTTTCTCCTTTAGTCCCCAACATACTTTGCGCAAAATACACATCGCCATATCCAGTAGCTTCAGGACGAATAAGTGAACCTCCAAAAGAAATTCCTTTACCTGTCAAAACTCCTGTAAATTCATTTCTTAATCTTTTATATTGACCAAACATATAACCAACTTCTCTTCCACCAACTCCAATATCTCCCGCAGGAACATCGGTATTTCCGCCAATATGTTTTGACAATTCAGTCATAAATGCTTGACAAAAACGCATTACTTCATTGTCAGATTTACCTTTTGGATCAAAATCAGCACCGCCTTTTCCACCACCCATAGGAAGTGTAGTTAAACTGTTTTTAAATGTTTGCTCAAAAGCTAAAAATTTTAAAATACTTAAATTCACCGATGGGTGAAAACGAATTCCTCCTTTATAAGGTCCAATTGCAGAGTTCATTTGAATTCTGTAACCTCTGTTTACTTGTGTTGCGCCACTATCATCTGTCCAAACTACTCTAAACATAATAATACGCTCGGATTCAACCATTCTTTCCAAAAGCATTTTGTTTTGGTATTTCTTATTTTCTTCAATAAACGGAATTACTGTTTCAGCAACTTCGTGTACAGCCTGCATAAATTCAGGCTCATTTGGGTTTTTTTTAGCAACCGCCTCAACAAAAGATTGAATACTGTGTGACATAATTATTTGATTAATTAATATTTTAGAAAACGTTTTCGTTTAACGGTACAAATATACATTTTATTAAAAAAAGGGCGTCCTTTTTTTAAATATTCTCATTTTTTTATCTTTTTTTTAAGAAGTCAATCGTATTTGATTGAAATTAACTTATTTAATAGTTTTTTTATACATAACAAAGTTGCTTTCACAGATATTTTTATATATTTGTCGTTGTAAAATTATTAAAAAATGCCAAAAAATATTATTCCGTTTTGTTTATTATTTTTCCTTCTTCCGAATTTTATTTTTTCGCAATTTGGTCTTGCACACGAAGTTGGTGCTATAACAGGCCCCGTTGCTTTTCAATCCGATTACGGCGAAAGAAATGATTTTTCTACAAATGCGGGCAATACAGGTTTTGGAGTAGGAATTATTCACTATTTAAATTTTTCATATAAACCAGAATGTAACTGTCTTAGACCCTATACTTATTTTAACGACCACTTTAAATTAAGAAGTGAATTGTCCTACAATCAAACCAGTCTAAAACATTTTGGAAGGTGGGTTGATCCGTCTAAAAATTCTTTAGCGGCGCAGCAATTAAGAGGAATGAGAGGAAGTACAGCCGTAACAAATCTTGGAATGCAACTAGAATATTTTCCTTTAAGCATCCGTGATTTCACTGTAACCATGGGTAGTTTAGCTCCTTTTATAAGTTTAGGCGGACAATTCAGCCATTACGACCCAAAAGCAAGTTCAACCCTCGGGCCCTTAGACACGCCACTCACAACCCCCGTAAAATACTACGACGCAACTACTAATCAAAGCGGTACTGTTTGGTCGGTTGTAAGCAGTATTGGAACACGCTACAAACTTTCCCCACTTTCCGATTTAATGTTGGATTTTAGAATGCAATATTATTTTTCAAATTGGGTGGACGGACTCAACCCTGACCCAACAATCTACAAAGAAAACAAAGCCAATGACTGGTTAATTTGGCTGAATTTCGGGTACATTTACTACATTCAATAAACACTAATTCTATTTTTTTTCTTGGGCGTGCCCTCGTTTAGAACGTCATTTCCAAGTTTGAAGCAATCTCTAAACTCGGTCGGGCATTCCGCTGCAAGTCCTCGTCAAGTTCCGCTTTCGCTACACTTGTCTGTGGGCTCATATCTTTGTATTGATTACAATTATAAGAAATACTTATCTTTGAAATAGTAATAATAGATAACAAAACAAAGTTGCATAATCGTCGTTGGGCTAGATACATTTAATGATATTGACGAAATAGGAAGATCA
>OZ248362.1:0-68930 GCA_965234425.1 Flavobacterium neuenschwanderi (SeqCode)
ACAAAATATCACATACGCCTTTGCTCATTTTTTATACAACATCTAAACTAAAAGCATAGTGTTTAAGTACTTATTGAGGCTTCTATGTAATAAAAACAAAGTTGATCTTCCTATTTCGTCAATATCATTAAATGTATCTAGCCCAACGACGATTATGCAACTTTGTTTTGTTATCTATTATTACTATTTCAAAGATAAGTATTTCTTATAATTGTAATCAATACAAAGATATGAGCCCGACCGAGTTTACCGAAATAGTTGTTTTACCACGATTCGTGAAAACGAGGGCACACCCAAATAAAAAATAAGTGTATCTTTGAAATCTAAATTATTTGCAGATGGTTTCTCCTTTAGAGTTATATTTTAAGCAGTTTCGGGATCGGATTATTGGTATTAATCAGGAATTTGTTTCGCCTTATGGGACGAAAAAAATTATCTATACCGATTGGACGGCGAGCGGACGATTGTATCGCCCAATTGAGGAGAAATTGATGAATGAATTGGGGCCTTTTGTTGCCAATACGCATACGGAAACTACGGTTTCTGGAACGGCAATGACGATGGCATATCATCAGGCGCGACACGTGATTAAAAAACATGTGAATGCCAATTCTGAAGATGTTTTGATTGCTGATGGTACAGGAATGACGGGGGTTGTGAATAAATTTCAACGCATTTTGGGTCTTCGAATTCCTGAAAATTTACGGGAATATACGACGATTCCAGATGCCGTGAAACCGATTGTTTTCATTTCGCATATGGAGCACCATTCTAATCAAACGTCTTGGTTGGAAACTATTGCAGATGTAGTGGTAATTCCTGCCGATTCTGAAGGACTTTTTTGTGTTGAAAATCTGAAAATTTTATTAGAAAAGTATAAAAATAGAGCGATTAAAATTGCTTCGATTACGTCGTGTTCGAATGTTACGGGAATTAGAACGCCGTATCATGAAGTGGCAAAATTGATGCATCAAAATAACGGACTTTGCTTTGTGGATTTCGCTTGTTCAGGGCCTTATGTTGCAATAGACATGCACCCTGAGGATGCTGAAAGCTATTTGGATGCGATTTTCTTTTCGCCACATAAATTTCTCGGTGGTCCTGGAACTTCTGGAATTTTGATTTTTAATAGTAAATTATACACCAATATGGTTCCCGATAATCCGGGTGGTGGCACGGTGAGCTGGACAAATCCTTGGGGCGAACACAAATATATTGATAATATTGAAGACCGTGAAGATGGTGGAACGCCAGGATTTTTGCAGGTAATAAAAACTGCTTTTGCCATTCAATTGAAAGAGGAAATGGGAGTTGACAATATTATGAACCGCGAACACGAAATTGTGAAAACTGTTTTTGAGGAATTGGGAACTACGCCGAATATCAAAATTCTTGCTGCGCAACATCAGGATAGGTTAGGGGTGATTTCTTTTTATATTGACGATTTGCATTTTAACTTGGGCGTAAAATTATTGAATGATAAATTTGGTATTCAAACTCGTGGTGGTTGCAGTTGTGCGGGTACTTACGGACATTATTTGTTGAATGTAAATGAAGAAACATCACATAATTTAGTTTGTCAAATTGATTCTGGCGACCTGATTTCGAAGCCGGGTTGGATTAGAATGTCGATTCATCCAACAACTACTTCAGAGGAAGTTTTGTTTGTTTGCAAAAGCATTAAAGAATTGGCTGCCAATCACGAAACTTGGAAACTGGATTATAAATATGACAAAAACAGTAATGAATTTGTGCATGTACATTCAAAAGAGTTAGAGAAAGAAATGGTCTCGAAATGGTTTTTTTAAAGACAACTTAGATTGTTAGAACTTTAGACTTCTTAGATTTTTAGACTTCTTAGCTTGTTAGAACTCTAGACTTCTTAGATTGTTAGAACTTTAGACTTCTTAGATTTTAGAACTTTAGACTTCTTAAATTGTTAAAGTCATTACTTAAAATATCTTGATTTTATTAAACTTACAACTTATAACTTATAACTTTTAATTTATAACTTATAACTTATAACTTATAATTTATAACTACCTACCGTCTGTGTTTCCAGCGTTTATGTGACCATAAATAGAATTCTGGTTGCTCATAAATTTGCTCTTCTACGAGTTTTAGAAATTGATCTGTGATTTCATAATTTGGAACTTCCTTAGCGTTATCCGAAAGCACTTCAAATGTGGCTTCATAATACCCTCTTTTTACTTTTTTGGTTCTTAGAAAAATAACATTCATATCGTATTTTTTGGCAAGCATTTCACCGCCAGTATGAATTGGAACTTCAATTCCCATAAAAGTATTCCAATGGAAAAAAGAGCCTAATTTTGGAGATTGGTCGCTTACTAAACCGTAAAGGCCAAGTTTGTTGTTTCTGAAATTGGAAGCCATCACAGGAATAGTTTCTTTTGTAGTAATTAAAGTAGCTTTAAATTTAGAGCGAATATCACGAACTAATTTATCGAAATAGCGGTTGTTAATTTTTTTGTAAACAGCATAACTTTCAAAATCAGCTTTACTATTCATCGAAACTGCCCACTCATAACTTGCATAATGTGCACATAATAAAGCGATGCTTTTTCCTTTTTTTTCTAAATCTGAATATACCTCAAGGTTATTAAAAACGTAACGTTTGTCCATTTCGCTTTTAGAAATTGTCAACGTTTTTATCATTTCTAAAAATACATCACACATGTGACGAAAAGATTTTTTTTCGATAACTAAACGTTCTTTTTCTGAAAGATGAGGCAAAGCCAATGCAAGATTTTCCCGAACTGTTTTTTTTCTGTAGCCTATAATATAATAGGTTAACAGATAAACACCATCGGAAACGATATATAGTATCCGAAAAGGTAGCATCGAAATACACCATAGAATTGGGTAAAGAAAAATATAAAGTAAAAACTGCATTTTTAAATATTTAATGCAAATATACATTTAAATCCTATTTTGAAGAACTTGATATACAAAAGCTAACGAAAGTATCTTTACTTTTACAGTTGAATATAAATTTATAAAGATGAATGTACTATTAATTGTCATTATTGTCCTAAATATTATTGTTAGTTTCAAGGGTTTTGAAGACATTGCTTTTTTTAGAAAATATGAATTTCACATCGGAAGTATTCGTGCAGGCGACCAAATCCGTATGGTTTCTTCAGCATTTTTGCATGCAGACATTGGTCATTTGGCATTTAATATGCTAACATTATATTTTTTCGCACCAGTTGTTTATGGTTATTTAGGTGATTTTTCCTTTGGATTAATCTATGTAGGAAGTTTGGTTTTTGGTAGTTTACTCACATTGTATTTTCACGCCAATGATTATTCCTATCGTGCCATTGGTGCTTCGGGAGCAGTTACGGGCATTTTGTATTCTGCCATATTATTGAGACCAAATATGGATTTGTATTTATTTTTTATACCAATCCCTATTCCTGCCTATATTTTTGGAATTGGATATTTATTGTATTCTATTTATGGGATGAAAGCCAAGCGAGACAATATCGGTCATACGGCGCATTTTGGTGGTGCAATTGGTGGTTATTTGATTACTTTGGTAAAAGAACCGCACCTATTCTCTGATAATCTTGGAATGGTTATTTTGCTGGCAATTCCAATTGTGTTGCTATTTGTATTAGCAAAATTAGGAAAGTTATAATTGGCATAACATTTGAAATAAAATAAGAATAACCTTAAATTTTTGCCCTATGAAAAAAGTACTTTTAATTATGATTTTCTTTTGTTCTGTTGCTTCTCAAGCCCAAGAACTAAAGCTTGTTCCTCAAATTTCTGTTTCGGGAGAAGGCAAGATAAAAGCAGTTCCTGATCAGGTTTTTATTTCAATTGCAGTTGAAACCAAGGGAACGAATGCCACAGATGTAAAAAAACAAAATGACACTACAATTGAAAAAGTACTTCAGTTTATTACAAAATTTAAAGTTCCCAAAAGCGATGTGCAAACCAAAAGTGTTTCATTGAATCCACAATATGATTATGAAAAGAAAAAGCGCAATTACAATGCAACGCAAACAATAGAAATTCTTTTGAAAAACATTTCGCAATATGATGCTTTGATGGAAGGGCTTGTAGATGCTGGAATAAATAGAATTAATTTGGTGGAATTTAAAACTTCTAAATTGACAGAATACCAATCCGAAGCAAGAAAATTAGCGATGAAAGAGGCAAAATCAAAAGCGGAAGATTATGTTTCTGTTTTGGGACAAAAAGTGGGAAAAGCGATTACAATTACGGATAACACCCAAAATTATTATCCGCAGCCAATGTATGCTATGAAAACGATGGCGATGGATCAGGCAGAAAGTCCAAGAGAAACCCTAGCAATCGGAGAAATTAATATTTCCGCAACAGTAAATGTTAGTTTTCTATTGGAATAGTAAAATCAGGAGGAATAGTGACATTAAACATAACGATTATTAATACTGTAATTCAGAATTTCTATACGAATTTGATGCTTTATTTAATTAAAATCTTACTTACCTTTGTAAATAAATTATGTATTTATGTTTTCAAAGTCTTGTGAATATGGCATTCGCGCAACCATTTTTATAGCTACACAATCCTATCTAAATAATAGAACTGGAATAAAAGATATTGCAAAGAAGATTGATTCCCCTGAAGCATTCACTGCTAAAATTTTGCAAATATTAGTAAAAGCTAACATTATACATTCTACAAAAGGTGTTGGCGGGGGATTTGAAATTCCTAAAAAAAACTTAACCGAAATTAAATTAGCTCAAATAGTTTCTGCTATTGATGGCGATAAAGTTTTCACTGGCTGCGGTTTAGGCTTGGTTCATTGCTCGGAAACACATCCTTGTCCCGTTCATGAGAAGTTTAAATCCATCAGAAATGAACTGGCTTTTATGCTTGAAAACACCAATCTTGAGGAACTTGTTTTAGGTCTTAAATCTGGGGAAACTTTTCTGAGATACTAACAAATTCAATAGTTGTTTCATTCATTTTATTAATTATTTAATAAATAACGTCGTGTTCATTTATTAACTGATAATTATCATAATTTATAATTGTCAATTAAAATACTTTTGTGAACTTAAAGTATTTATGTAGGTGAATAAAACGGTAAATATTCGTTTTTATATAGGGTTTTTGTTCTTTATAGTGAGTGTTTTTATTTTATATAATGCGACTATTTATTCGGAAGAAAACCCAAATTACACAAAAAATTTAACTAAAAAAGCACTCGTTGGTGAAACAATTTGGCAACAAAAAAGTTGTTATTCTTGTCATCAATTGTATGGCTTAGGCGGCTATTTAGGTCCTGATTTAACCAATATTTATTCTACAAAAGGCAAAGGCGCTATCTACATTAAATCTTTTTTAAATAGTGGTATTAAGTCCATGCCAAAATTTTCATTTTCTGAATCAGAGAAAGAAGCTATAGTTATTTTCCTAAAAGAGGTCGATCAATCGGGATATTATCCTAATAAAAACGCCACAATTCATCCGAATGGTTGGGTTGATATTCAATATAAATAATGAGAAATAAAGCAGCTTTACTCTTCCTAATACTTTCCCTAATTGCTTTAATTTTAGGAATGTTTTTTGGGGTTTTATCAGGAATACAATATATTATTCCTGATTTTATCAAGGATTTTTTACCGTTTAATACTCTAAGACCGTTTCACGTTACGTCAGTAATTTCCTGGATAATACTCTGTGCAATCGGTGGAATTTACTTTTATATTTCAAATTCTGAAAAGCTGATTTTGTTTTCTGAACGCCTCGTTAAAATTCATTTTTTGATATTTATTTCAACAGGAATACTAATTTATTACTGCTATTTTAATGGTATTTTGGGTGGCAGAGAATACTTAGAATTTCCACCATTATTAATTTTTCCAATTCTTTTGGGATGGATATTATTTGGGGTTAACTATTTCAAAACTTTATTTTTAAAAATGTCCAATTGGCCGGTATATTATTGGATGTGGGGAACAGGAATCGTATTTATGACCTACCATTTAAGTGAAGCTTATTTTTGGTTGATTCCCTATTTCAGACAGAATTTCATAAAAGATTTGGCAATTCAATGGAAAGCTGGTGGCTCATTTGTAGGTTCTTGGAATATGTTGGTTTATGGAACTGCTTTGTATTTAATGTCGAAAATAAAGGGCGATGACGCTATTGGAAACAATAAAGAAGCGTTCTTTTTTTACTTTTTAGGATTAATAAATTTGATGTTTGGTTGGGCACATCACGTTTATATAATTCCAACGGCACCTTGGATTCGATATTTTGCGTATGGAATTAGTATGACCGAATGGATTATATTATTTCATATTATTTATTCTTGGAGAAAATCATTGCCAGAAAGTGCCAAAATCAAATATTTCTTACCCTTCAAATTTCTAATTCTAGCTGATATTTGGGTGTTTCTGAATCTAATTTTAGCATTGTTATTCTCAATTCCAGCAATAAATTTATTCACGCACGGCACCCATATTACTGTGGCGCATTCTATGGGAACAACAATTGGAATTAACACTTCAATTTTATTGGCGTCTGTTTTATTTATTGTTTCTAAAATTAATCCTGCATTTAATTTTCAAAGTAAGCAATTAAAATGGGGCTTTATCATTTTTAAAGTTTCCTTTTTTGTTTTTTGGATTAGTTTATTAATTGCTGGAATTAAAAAAAGCAATTGGATGTATTTTACAAAAGACATTCCGTTTTCTGAAATGCAAGCTTCTTTATATTGGCTTTATTGCCTTTTCTTGTTTTTCGGTATTGGTATTTTTATAGGATTACTACTTATTATTTTGCCTGTTTTAAAGCAATTGCAAAAAGCATATTCTTCCAATGAAACTATTGATACAATCTAATTTCCGTACATCTAAATTCAAATGAAAAATCTTAAAGAGCGAATATTAGAATTGAAAAAAGATAAAAATGCGGTTATTTTAGCCCATTATTATCAGGAAGCTGCTATTCAAGAAATTGCCGATTATGTTGGTGATAGTTTAGGATTATCTCAAGAAGCTGAAAAAACAAATGCCGATATTATACTTTTTGCTGGTGTTCATTTTATGGCAGAAACTGCAAAAATTCTAAATCCTACCAAAAAGGTAATTCTTCCTGATTTAAATGCGGGTTGCTCATTGGCAAGTTCTTGTCCGCCCGATTTGTTTAAGAAATTTATCAACTTACATCCCAATCATTTAGTAATTACGTATGTCAATTGTTCTGCTGAAATTAAAGCGATGAGCGATATCGTTTGTACTTCTTCCAATGCAATTAAAATTGTGGAATCTGTACCATTTGATAAGCCAATAATTTTTGCCCCAGATAGAAATTTAGGGAATTATATCAATCAGAAAACAGGTCGAAATATGCTGCTTTGGGACGGTTCGTGTGTTGTTCACGAAGCATTTTCATTAGAAAAATTGATTGCCTTATATCAAAAAAATCCTGATGCAAAAATCATTGCACATCCAGAATCCGAAACGCATATTTTAGAAACGGCAAGTTATATTGGATCTACTGCCGGAATGATAAACTTTGTAAAAACCGATTCTAATGCTAAATATATTGTGGCTACAGAAGCTGGAATTCTTCATAAAATGCAGCAAGAAGTACCAAATAAAGTTCTAATTCCAGCACCTTCAAAAGAGGATACAACTTGTGCTTGCAGCGAATGTGGATTTATGAAAATGAACACACTTCAAAAAGTATATGATTGTTTATTGAATGAATCGCCAGAAATTAGTATTCCCGAAAACATTAGAATTAAAGCATTAAAACCAATTTTAAGAATGCTTGAAATATCAAAAGAATGACAACTACAAATTATTTAATTATAGGTTCTGGAGTGGCCGGATTAACATTTGCTATAAAAATAGCCAAGCGATTTCCTGATAAATCAATCACAATTGTTACAAAATCGAACGAAGCAGAATCCAATACAAAATACGCTCAAGGTGGCGTCGCAATTGTTGTTGACCAACTTGATTCCTATCAAAAACACATAGAAGATACGTTGCGTTGTGGCGATGGTTTATGTGATAATGAAGTCGTGGAAATGGTAATATCTGAAGGACCAAAACGATTGAAAGAGCTGATTATTTGGGGAGCAAATTTTGATAAAATCCCTAATGGAAATTTCGATTTAGGAAAAGAAGGCGGTCATTCAGAAAATAGGGTGGTGCATCACAAAGACCAAACTGGTTTTGAAATTGAAAGGGCAATTTTAGCTCAAATTCATCAAATAAAAAACATTACGGTTTTGGATTATCACTTCGCACTTGATTTGATAACGGAAAATAATATTTGTTTTGGGGCAACTGTTTTAAATCCAAAAAAGAATGAAATTTATAGCATTAAAGCCGATTTCACTTTATTGGCAACAGGCGGAATTGGACATCTTTACGGACATACAACAAATCCAATAATTGCAACAGGAGATGGTATTGCGATGGCATTTCGAGCAAATGCGTTAATAAAAGATATGGAATTTATACAATTTCATCCCACCGCTTTATTTGATACTACAATTGGTTCTAAATTTTTAATTTCGGAGGCAGTTCGTGGTTTTGGTGCCTATTTGAAAACAAAAAAAGGCAACCGATTTATGCAAAAATATGATTCAAGAGGCGAATTGGCTTCTCGTGATATTGTTTCCCAAAGTATTGATTTGGAACTTAAAAAAACGGGGGACGATTGTGTCTATTTAGATTGTACACATCTAGATTTAAAGAATTTTATCAAGCATTTTCCTATGATTTATGAGCGTTGTAAAAACAATAAAATTGACATTTCTAAAGATTGGATTCCTGTAATTCCAGCCCAACATTATCTTTGTGGCGGAATTATTGTAGATAAAAAGGGAAGAACTTCTATAGAAAATTTATTTGCTTGTGGCGAATGTTCTCAAACTGGATTGCACGGTGCCAACAGATTAGCGTCAAATTCCCTTTTGGAAGCGTTAGTTTATTCGGATAAAATTTTTAACTATTTATCTGAAAATGAAAATTCAACTGCAACTTTTGATTTTACTTTCACTGATTTCCAAGCACCAAACAAACCAATTTTGAAATCGGATTATTTGAGTAAATTGAAACTTAAAGTGCAACTTTTGATGCGTCAAAATGCAGGAATTGTAAGGTATGATTCTGATTTGCTTTATGCTAAAACACAACTTTCAGAATGGCTAAATGATTTGGATCAAATGGAAGCTAAATTCCAAATTAGCGTTGCATTATATGAATTAAAAAATATGATTACTATCGGTACAATTATCATTCAAAATTCAATTGATAGAAATGATAATCGTGGTGGATTTGTAAAATTCAAACTTTCAAACTAAAATTTTAGGCATAAAAAAAGACTGTGTTACCCATAAACACAGCCTTTTTTCTACTAAAAATCCAATGAATTTACTTTGATGTAAATACTCTCGGATTAATAGAAACTATTAACCAAATCCAATTATTTGTTGTTGAAGCATCGCCAATTTTAAGTTTTTCTAATGTTTTTGAACCAAACATTTGAGAATAACCTGCGGATGCTACTACGTCTTTTTGAAGTGCATAACTTATTGAGAAATCTAGTTCAGTTCCAAGGTAACTGTCCATTTTATTTGCGCCATCCATAACCGTATTTGGTGCAGAGAATAAATGTGGAGTTAAATTAAATTGCCATTTATTTTCAGTGTAATTTAATTTCAAAAAGGCATCTTGTAATCCGACGCTATTTTGATGATTTCCAACATAAAAATAATCCATATATCCATTAAATGCGTGGTTTGTTCCAAAAATAGGAGAGAATGATTTTATAGTTGTACTCGTATCATCTTGGCTTTTTCCTGAAAGAAATTCGTAACCCAATGTTGCTTTAAATTTTGTTGTTAAAGCATATCCAAGGTTTAATCCAGCATAAAAAGCATTGACATTTATGTCGCTACTTTTCCCAGATTGCCCATATAAACCAAGATTTGTATCCCATTCGGAATTTTTATAGGACAAATAAGTTCCATACGTTTGTTTGTAATCTACAATTAAATCAGTACTTGGATTTGCATATTCAAAACCCGTATTTAAAAATAACAAACTCATATTCAATTTACTAATTTTTGAATGATACCAAGCATATTGCATTGATTTATAGTTGGTTGTATAAGCAGTTGTTGGCGCAATTAAATTTTCAGAATTGGCATTAAATGCAAAACCTAAATCCAATTGATTGTCTTTATTACGGTAAGAAAATAACAATGCGTCGTGACTTTGACCTTGTTGTGCCCAATCAATTTCACCAATAATTCTCTGATTATCATACGATAATACTTGGCGACCCATTCGAGAACTCCAGTTTGCATTGAAATCATATTGTGCCCAAGCTTCAAATAATGCAATTCCATTTTTGTCGGATGTTGTTGTTGTAGCAACATCACCCCAAGTACGAACGTTTTGAAAAGTCAATTTCAATTTTAATTTGTCTTGTTTAAAATTCAAATTAAATCGGGAACGTTGCGAAACAAATGAAGTCGATTTATCTCCAGGTTTCATTAGGCTTTTAAAACCATTTCTATATTCGTAGTGGGGTCTAAGTTGAATAGTAGCATCAAATTCTTGAGCAATAGCTCCAAAGTTTATTGCTAATAATAGCAACAAATAAATATATTTTAAATTTTTCATAGACGTTTAATTTAGCTTTTCTGCTTCTTCGTTTATTTTTTTTATTGTTTCATCTGAATTTACTCCCAATCCTTCTTGCTGAAATACCAATTCGCCATTAGCATTAAAAACGCTTATAATATTAGAATGGGAAAATTCTAATGGCGATACTTTTTTATAATTTACAGCTAAAACGGCAGCAAATTCTCTCGTGTTTTCTTCAGTTGATCTTAGAAATTCCCATTGCAAACCGTCCATTTTGTTTTCTATTGAAAAGGCTTTTAAACGTTCGGGTGTATCTACTTTTGGATCAATACTTATTAAAACTAATTGTACATTTTTTTTAATATTTTCGGGCAAGCGACTTTCAATATTTCTCATATCAGCAACTAATCTTGGGCAAGCCGATTTACAAGAGGTATAAATCATTACCATTACAAGAACTTTTCCCTTTAAATCTTTCATCTCAATATTTTCAGAATTTTGATTCGTCCATTTACTTGGAAGATTATAAATTGATAGTTCCGAGATTGTTTTTGATTCCGTTTCTTTCTTTACATTTTTGTTTGAATTACAACTTTGTGATACTACTGAAAGTAACATAAATCCTAAAATTAACTTTTTCATTGTTGTATATTTAAATTGTTTTTATTCGATTATAAATCTTTAGCACATCGAAATCCTAAATTCCGAGTTGTGAAACGTGCTTTCAAACTGGCTCGAAAACCATAGCGCATAAAAGCAGCATAATTCATTAAATCGGAAGCATTTATAGAACCGCTTCCGCAAAATAGATTCTTATCCGTGTCTTTGTCTTTTCGAGATTCTCCTGATAGAAAAATACTGTTGAAATCGGCAGTCCATTCCCAAACTAATCCGTGCATATCATACACTCCCCAATAATTTTTAAAGGTTTGACCAACAGGATTTGTATAGGTTTTAGGTTTTTCATACCAAGCCAAAATATAGGAGTTAAATTCTTCTTTTGTTCGTGCATCCAATCTGGATTTGTCTGCCATTGCCACATATTCCCATTCATCCATTGTTGGTAATCTTTTGCCTTGGCATTCACAATATTTTTTGGCGGCAAACCAAGATACATTTGTAATTGGTGCATTACTTAGGTTCTTTAAACCATAATTAAATTCGGTTTCCCAATTTGATAAATAGCTTTTTTCGGCAAATAAACCTTTCATTTTAGATTTGCTGAAATCTGGATATTTCTTTACAAATAACAAATACTGCGCATTTGTAACCGGATAAACATCCATTTTGAAAGCATCAATTTCCACAGGTTTTTTATTTTTGGTACCATAAAGGGGAACATAAGCTCCCCTTTTTATAGTAACCATTTGATAATCTTGAGACCAAAGCAATGAAGTTAGCAGCAGTAAAAATGAATTGATAATTATTTTTAAATGTAACATAACAAATTACTTTTTATTTAAATTTATTTGCGTTGAGCCTTTACCATTGCTGGTGTTACAATTGTTTTGTTATTCCCCCAACTGCTATAAACATACGTCAAAACATCTGCAATATCTTTGTCGTTTAAGGTTTGTGCAGGCATTGCACCGTTAAATTTCAAACCATTTACAACAATTGCACCACTTGAACCTTTTATAATTTGTTTGATGGCACGAGTTACATCCTTATTAAGATAATCTGATTTTGCCAACGGCGGGAAAGCGCCAGGAATTCCTGCTCCAGTTGCTTGATGACAAGCGATGCAGGTTTTAGCATATACGGCTTTTCCTTTATCCGCTTGTTGACTGAATCCCTGTAATGTGATTGCTAAAAATGCAATACTAAAAAGTAACTTTTTCATTTTTATAAATTTAAATTCGTGTTGATTTATTTTCTTTGAGCTTTAACCATTGCAGCAGTAACAACTGTTTTTTTATTTCCCCAACTGTTATATACGTAGGTCAAAACATTTGCAATTTCTTCATCAGTCAAGTTCTGGCTGGTCATTATATTATTGTATTTTTTACCATTAACAGTAATTTCACCTGTTTTACCTTTTAATACAGTATTTATAGCTCTTTTTACATCTGCATTCAAATAATCAGATTTAGCCAATGGAGGGAAAACAGTTGGAATACCTTGTCCTTCAGATTGATGGCAAGCAAAACACGTTGTTCCAAAAACAGCTTTACCTGCTTTAACTTGTTCAGCTACAGTTTTTGCGACATAAGGTTTTGCAACAATTTTTTCTTTAGGCATCGTTTGAATGGTTCCGCCTTCTGGCAAATAAATTCCTTCTTGAGTTGTTCCAGAATAGATTTCTTTATCAGCAGGTCCTTCCACTTTTAGCATCCCTAAAGCACCTTTATTAAATGCTCTAAAAATGGAGTGATCCACAATGATAAATGTTCCAGGTACATCTACTTTAAATTCAACAATTGCCGCACCTCCAGATGGAATTAGTGTGGTTTGTACATTTTCGTTAACCATATCTCCACCTTCAACTCGAACTTTGTCGAATATTTCTCCGATTACGTGAAAAGAGGAAACTAAATTTGGTCCACCATTTCCAATATACAAACGAACCGTTTCGCCCACTTTTGCTGTCAATGAATTATCGCCAGCAATTCCGCCAACTTTACCATTAAAAACTACATAATCTGGATCTTCTTTAACGGCTTTATTCATATCAAAAGCTTGCGTTCCTGATTCTCCATATTTTCCTTTTGTATAAAAATCCCCTTGCATAATGTAATATTCTTTGTCAACAGGAGGAAGTCCACCTTCTGGCTCAACCAAAATTAAACCGTACATTCCATTGGCAATGTGCATTCCTACAGGTGCTGTTGCGCAATGATATACATAAAGACCAGGGTTTAATGTTTTGAAATTAAACACTTTTTCATGTCCTGGTGCTACCAATGAAGAAGCTGCTCCTCCACCTTGACCTGTTACGGCGTGCAAATCAATGTTGTGTGGTAATTTATTATCTGGATGGTTTTTTAAGTGAAATTCAACTTCATCACCAACACGAGTTCTAATAAAACTTCCAGGAACTGACCCGCCAAATGTCCAATACATGTATTTTACACCATCGACCATTTCGCCTTCCATTTCTTTAATTTCCATATTTACGACCAATTTTGTTGCTGGTCTGTCACCGATTGGTTTTGGTACCATTGGCGGTCTTGACAATTCAGCATTCATAACACCCTCAATTGGAATGTATTTGTTGTGATCGGATTGACTTTCCAAAAATCTTTGTTTGAACGCTACTAATCCTATTGATGCAATAACACATCCTATTAGTATTACTTTTAATCTTTTACTATTTTTTAAAACAGTTTTCATAGTTCAGTTGTTTTTAAATTTAACATTAATTAACAATGCAAATTTATAAGACAAAGTTGTCCTTTATTATGATATTTATCATACTCGTAATTATTTTTATAAAATAACTAGTACGACTAAAACAATCACAGTTAATACAAGAGTTAAGCTAACTTTCCAAAATGAATTTGCTTTTTTTATTTCCATAAATTGAAAGGCAACTAAAAGAAATTTAATTGCAGAAATAACCATTATCAAAATTGTACTGATTTGATAAATGTTTTTATTATTGGATATAAGTGCAGTTGAAACGGTCAGCAATAGCAATATAAAATAGGTAATTGTAGCTTTTCTCATAATTAGAAAATTAAATAAAGTACTGGAAATAATAGCAACCAAATCAAATCACATAGATGCCAAAATGCGCCACAAGCTTCAATATCTTCAATTGTAGTTTCTGAATTTTTCTTGTTCATTCCATAATTTGTCAAACTCAAAATCACCAAACCTATTATTATATGAATAACATGAAAACCCGTTAACATCCAATAAAAACTAAAGAAAATGTTTGTGTCTAATGAAATTCCAGCTTCAATTTTATGATAATATTCAACACTTTTTAGAAGGATAAACAAAAATCCTCCAAGCATCGTTAACTTGAAATAAAAGGAGGATTTCTGGATGTTATTCTCTTTGAATTGATGAACTGCATTTGCCATAAAGTAGCCACTTGTGAGTAAAAAAAAAGTGTTTATGGCTCCAAAACTAGTATTGAGTTGCAAACGAGATTGATGATAAAGTTCGGAATTTTGTTTTCCAAAATATACAAATGAAACAATTGCCATTCCAAAAGTGATAAGTTCTAAAAAGATAATAATCCACATTAAAATTCCTCCAGGCGGATAAAAAATGTTCTTATAATTGATTTTTTGTGTTTCCATTACGTTGTTTTATTCCCAATCCAATAATCGTTTTTCGCCTTCAATATTCTTAATATCTGTAATATCCTGAGACATTTCTATCACGCCTTTGTAATTTTTATCGGCATCTCTAACAGCAAAATAGCGAATGTAAATAAGTCGCCCTTTGAAATTAATCCAAAAAGAAGATTCGTTTTGCGTGCCTTTTCTAAATTCATCTAAAATTTTAAGTACCGTTCCAACGCTTTTTGGAGGATGACAAAATTTCACTTCACGCCCAATGATTCCTGCACTTCTAGGAAAAACACGTTCTTCGCCACGGTTATAAAATATAACTTTGTCGTTTTCATCTACAAAAGTTAAATCCAAAGGCATCGTTTTCAAAAGCAAATTCACTTGTTCCACCGTCATATATCCCTCATCATAATGAGAAGTATTTTCAAGTGAAAATGTTAATTCTCGATTCGAAAAATCTTCACTTGGATGAATATATGCTACTGACGGAAATGGGGTAGGGGCTTCTGGTAGCATCCAACCAATTTCTTCTTCGCCAATTCGCATAATAATCCAATCATTTTCGGATAATAAATCCAGTGCATTGGGAAACAAAATCGTTTCTTCCACTTGCATTAACCGATAAATTCCATCAATTAAAAAGGGAATATTGGTTTCAATTTTATCGAATTCCTTATGTTCAATATTTTTTCGCAACAACCGAAATTGTTCTCTTAAATTATCGTGAAAGGACCACATTCCTTGCGAAGGCCCATTCCAACCTTTTTTTTCTAAGAACGGAAAAAGTTGGTTTTCTTTTCTCGCAAATCGCTTTACGATAGTTTGAAGTTGATTGAAAACATTCGTAAATTTAGATAAATCTTCATTAGAATTAATTGCTACTAATTCTTCCAAAAGTTGATGAATTAGGTCGTTTTCTTGAAAGTAAACCCGAACGGGATGTCCGTCTGGAAGTTGTATATTTTTTGAATTATCACTCATTGTAATAGCTATTTTTGATGTTTAATTTTTTCATATAATTTCACCAAAGAATTTAATAATTCTACAGGTGTTGTCAAGATTTGGTAATGATTTTGCCCGAACATTTGAGGCAAATAGTATTTTGCTTGCGCCTCAATTGCCAAAGCATAAGAATTTATATTTCGTTCGTTAAGTTCTCGAAGCGCTTGTTTTACATCGTTTATTCCATATTTCCCTTCGTATTTATCATAATCGTTTGGTTTACCATCAGAAATCAAAATCACCCATTTATTTTTAGTTTTTCTGCTGTCTAATCTTGCTCCTGCATGACGCAAAGCTGCACCAATTCGAGTGTAACCATTTGGTTCTACCGCTCCAATTTTATGTTTGGCACTATTCCAGTTTTCATCAAAATCTTTCAGGGTTAAATAAGTAGAAAAATGGCGCGTTTTTGAATAAAAACTATCAATTGAAAAATCAATTTCAAACTCATTTAATATTTCTCCAAAAAGAATAGAAACTTCTTTTTCGACATCAATAACTCGGTTTCCATCAGCATAGCCATCACTGGAAAGGCTTATATCTAATAGGATTAGTATGGATAAATCCTTCTCTTTCTTTCTATTTGAAATGTATATCTTCTCGGAAGGGGTTCGCTTTGAATGTACATCAACATATAAATCCGTTATGGCATCAATATCAAATTCATCTCCTTGAGTCTGCCGTTTTTGTTGCTGCATTTTATTATTTACATTGGTCAACATTTTGCGCAATCCCATTAGTGTGGAAGCGTTTTTTGTAATGGTGTTTTTATAATAATTGCTATCCGTTTTTTGCTGCGATTTTGGATACACTTTACAGAAATTCTCTTTATATATTCTCGTGCTAAAATCCCATTCGTTATACAATAAATGAAACCCTTTGCAATCCATTTCGGCACTTTCAGAAATAGTAGTATTTTCGATAAAGTCCGATTGATAGACGGAATGCGACGTGTCATCAACACGAACTGTAAATTTCATATTCAATTCTTCCAGCGCTTCTTGATGGTCTTCTAATTCGTCTGAACCATCAAAATCACGCCAAGTTCCATTGAATTCTTCGGCAGTTTCTACTTTTTCAAAATTATGCAATAACACATAATCTTCTTGTTGCTTTTTATCTACTTCAATCGTAATTACTTCTTCCACAGCTTTTGATTTTATGGTGGTTAAAGCCTTATTTTCGCTAGCATTTTTCGTTTTATCAGAGAAATTTTCGAGAATTGAATCTGTTTTTTGTTCTATTTCATTTCGCATCCATTTTCCGAAAAGCCAGGAATAATCTGTTGGTTTTTTAGCATCTGATTTTTCATCAAAATGTTGTTTTGAATTAAAAAAGAACGCTTCCATTACAGGAAATTCTTCAAAAATTATCGCTAAAATTCTATTGGATGTTTCTTCCGCTTTTTGTTGTGAAAGTAATAATGAAGGTTCTTTTTCTGTTGAATCCCAATTTAAATCCAAGCGTTGCTGAATACTTAAATATAAAATTCTAAAAAGGTAAAAATTATTATTTTCTTCGATTGTTGAAAATGCGGCAAACGAAATAGGAAGAAAATAATTATTGTTTTTATATCCTCCTTCACGTTCTGCAGGGAAAATTTCGATAGGTTTTCCAGATAAAGCTCTTGCTAAAATTGTCAAACGGGGTTTTATATCATTCAAAAAAACAGTTCTGTCTATGATTTTGAAATCAATTTTTTTGTTTTTTTTTAAATGTTTAAAAAGCTTGCCAACTAAATATTCGTCAATTTCGAAACCCATAATATTTATTTTTTTACTTACGTACGGACAACTCGCGAGTTGTCCCTACAGAGAATGTTGTCCCTACAAACGTGTTGTCCCTACAGAGAATGTTGTCCCTACATTATATCATATCATCAAATTGCATAAATCTTTCAATGCTTCTACCGTTTGTAAATCATCGGTTAATGGTTCAACAATGGCAACATGAACGGACAATCTTTTCGGCAATCCACTATGAATTATTTTTGCGGCATCGACCAATAGCCGAGTAGAAACAGTTTCTGTTAAACCCAATTCAGTTAAGTTTCTAATTTTATTTCCAATGGCTACCAATTTTTTTGCGATTTCAGCATCAATATTAGTTTCCTTTATCAAAATTTCAATCTCAATTTTCGGTTCTGGATATTCAAAAGAAATTGCAATAAAACGTTGTCTTGTAGAAGGCTTCAATTCTTTAAACCCTCTTTGATAACCAGGATTAAAAGAAGCAACTAGCATAAAATCTTCATGCGCTTTCACTGTTTCGCCCAATTTATCAATAAAAAGTTCGCGCCGATGATCGGTTAATGAATGAATGGAAACAATTACATCGGGACGCGCTTCGGCCACTTCATCCAAATAAATAATATGACCTTCTTTTACAGCAGTTGTTAATGGGCCGTCAAGCCAAACCGTTTCGGCACCTTTGATAATAAAACGTCCAATTAAATCAGTAGATGACGTTTCTTCATGGCAGCTAATCGTGATAATTTTTTTACCCAATTGATGCGCCATATATTCAATAAAACGAGATTTTCCAGTTCCTGTTGGTCCTTTCAATAAAAAAGGAATTTTATTTTTATAGGCATGGTTAAAGACCTCAATTTCTTTGCCTACGGTGTGATAATAAGGGGTGTTTTCTAACATATTCTATATGATTTTAAATGAAAAACCAGAAACCATTAACCCTATTTTCTTTGGAAATTCAATTCTAAAAAAGTGGGGTTAAAGGCTTCTGGCTTTCAATACTGTATTTATTTACTTTCTTCTAAAGCTTCATCAGTTGGTCGTCCATATTTTATGAAATCATAGATAAACAAACCGATTCCAATAGTAAACATTGTACCACAAATTAGTAATACCAAAAAGTGAACGGCAATTTCATTTTGAACTTCTATGAATTCCATTTTCATTTTTCGTTCCATATAAACTTGGGCAACACCTGCAACTCCAAAGGCAACTGTCATTCCTAAGATTCCAATATTGGATAACCAAAAAGCCAAATGACCTTGAATACTATCGTATCTTTTTCGTCCAGTTAAATTTGGTAATGCATAGCTAATTATTGCCAAAACAATCATCGCATAAGCACCCCAAAATGCATAATGTCCGTGCATTGCCGTAATCAAAGTCCCATGTGTATAAATGTTTACTTGTGGTAAAGTATGAGCAAAACCAAGTAATCCAGCGCCAATAAACGAAACTACTGCCGAACCAATTGTCCAAAACAATGCAATTTTGTTAGGATGACTTTTTTCGCCTTTTCGATACATATTGATAGCAAATAATGCCATCGCTAAGAATGCTAAAGGTTCCAAGGCAGAGAATATTCCACCAACAATCAACCAGATTTTATTTACACCAATATAATAGTAGTGATGTCCTGTTCCTAAAACTCCCGAAAGGAAAGTTAAACCAACAATTACGTACAACCATTTTTCAATAACTTCTCTATCAACTCCTGTTAATTTGATTAAAAGGAAAGACAAAATTCCACCCATAATTAGTTCCCAAACACCTTCAACCCACAAGTGAACTACCCACCAACGGAAAAATGAATCCATAACTTGACTGTCAAACCAAATCATTCCAGGGATGTAAAGCAAGGCTGCAAAAAACAATCCCATAACAAGTACAATTGCTGTTGTAGTTTGTTGTTTTCCTTTGTAAAGTGTTCCAATTATAAGTCCTAAAAACAATAAAACATTGACAACAACTAAATAATCTAATTCTCTTGGAATTTCAAGAAATTTTCTTCCTTCCCAATGGTTAAAGTGGAAGCCAACAATGGCAACAACCCCAACAATAGCTAAAGAAATTAGCTGAACATAAGCCCATTTTACACTAATTAGTTCGCTCTGCGATTCTTCAGGAATAATGTAATATGCTGCTCCCATAAAACCTGTAAGTAACCAAACAACCAGTAAATTGGTATGAACAGCTCTTGCAACATTAAAAGGTATAATTTCGTGTAAACCCTGTATTCCTATTCGGTCAAAGCCCATTATAAAGCCATAAATTATTTGCAGTGAGAATAAAAGCATACACAATGCAAAAAACCAATAGGCGACTTTTTGTGATTTATATTTCATAATTATTTGTATTAATTTGTTACTTTAGATAAAGGAGAAACCACTCGGTCAAATCCATTTAAATCAATTTTTCCAATCCATTTAAAATAAGCAACCATTGCATTTGCATCGGCTTCATTCATTTGGTAGGCTACCATTTTTCGCCCTTTTGGCGCCCAAGGAATTGGTGACATTAGAACTGCTTTGATGTAGCCTTCGCCACGACGGTCAATTACTTTTGTCAATTCTGGGGCATAATACCCACCTTCACCTAAAATGGTGTGGCAACCCATACAGTTATTGGATTCCCAAATTTGTTTTCCTCGAACTACATTTTTGTCAATCGAACTGTAGTTGGTTTGATCGTTTCGGGGCATAAACGAATAAATGGTCAATCCTATGAAGATTAAAAAAGTGACCAATGTTCCACCCAGAAAAAATGCTCTTGCTTGTGATTTTGAAAGCATAAATTTCAATTTTTGTTAGTTAGTAATATTCAGTTAAATTAAATAAAAGATATATAGGTCTTTTTTTAATACTGCAAATTACGTTTGGATTATTTATTTAAAATATGATAAAAATCATCTTTTAAATTGTAATATTTTTAGAATTTTGGTTTATAAAATACAAATTAATTTTAATTATAATAAATTGGTTCTGAATATTTTATAAAATTATTTTGTTAACAATTATATAAAAGATAAAATAGTCTTTTATTAATTATTTGTAATTTTGTAAAAGAAAAATATCATTAAAAAATAATTATATGAAAACATTAGAAAAGAAAACAATAGGGGAATATGTGGCTCAAGATTTCAGAACAGCAGCACTATTTTCAAAATATGAAATTGATTTTTGTTGTAAAGGAAATAGAACAATCGAAGAAGTTTGTAGCAAGAAAGATATAAATCCAAATGATTTATTAGAACAAATTGAAGCGATTTTGGCTTCAAAAGATACTTCAGGAATAGATTTCAAAACGTGGCCATTAGATTTATTAGCAGATTATATTGTAAAAAAACACCATCATTATGTAACAGAAAAAACACCAATCATTCTTCAGTTTTTCGATAAATTATGCAAAGTTCACGGTGCAAATCATCCTGAATTATTTAAAATTAATGAGTTATTTATTGGTTGTGCCGAAGAATTGGCATCGCATATTAAGAAAGAGGAATTAATGCTATTTCCATATATTAAAAAATTGGCGAAAGCCAGTTCAGATAATGAAACAATTCAAAAAGCCCCTTTTGGCTCAGTTGAGAATCCCATTTCAATGATGATGATGGAACACGAGGCAGAAGGTGATCGTTTCAGAGAAATTGTTTCTTTGTCAAATGCATATACACCGCCATCGGATGCTTGTAATACTTATAAAGTTGCTTTTTCAATGTTGGAGGAATTTGAGCAAGATTTGCACAAGCACATCCATTTAGAAAATAATATTTTGTTCCCAAAAGCGATTGTTTTAGAGCAATCTTTTTCAAATTTGAAATAATAAATATAACAACAAACGGCTATGGAAAAATATGTTATTAAAAGAAATGGAGAGTACAAACCTTTTGAAAGTTACAAAATAAAGGATGCTATTTCTAAAAGTTTTAAAAGTGTTTCAGTAGCATTTGACGAAAATGTTTTTGAAAATATTATTATTGGATTGCAAACTAAAGAAATTTGGGCGGTAGAAGAAATTCAAGATTTAATCGAGAAAATTCTTTTTGAAAAGCACTATTTTGAGGTAATGCGATCGTTTATGTTGTACCGTCATACTCGAAAATTACAGCGAGAACATAGAAGCGGTTTGAACGAAAACACGACTTATGTAGATAGCACACAGACTATTGAAGAATATATTGAGCAAACCGATTGGCGCATCAATGCGAATGCAAATACCAGTTATTCCAATGCTGGTTTAGTAAATAATGTGGCTGGAAAAATCATTGCAAATTATTGGTTGGACAAAGTTTATACCAAAGAAGAAGGGTATGCGCATCGAGATGGCGATATTCATATTCACGATTTAGATTGTTTAACTGGATATTGTGCGGGCTGGAGTTTGCGTGTTTTGCTTAACGAAGGATTCAATGGAATTCGCGGCCGTGTAGAAAGTAAAGCACCTTCGCATTTCAGAGAAGCTTTGGGTCAAATGGCTAATTTTCTTGGGATTTTACAAAGCGAATGGGCAGGAGCACAGGCGTTTAGTTCGTTTGACACCTATTTAGCGCCTTATGTTTTCAAAGATGATTTGTCTTTTGAGGATGTTTTGAAAGCCGTTAGAAGTTTTGTCTATAATTTGAATGTTCCTGCACGTTGGGGTCAATCACCATTTACAAATATTACTTTGGATTGGGTTGTTCCAGAAGATTTGAAAACTCAAATTCCAACAAAAAACGACTTGCATTTCTTTGAAAATAATTTTAATTATGACCTTTTTGAAAGAGCAAAAGAACGGGGTGTGAACCAAGTAACGGAATTACGATATGAGCATTTTCAGAAAGAAATGAATCTTATTAATAAGGCCTATTATACCGTTATGACTGAAGGCGATGCAAACGGACAACCCTTTACTTTTCCAATTCCAACGGTTAATATTACAGAAGAATTTGATTGGAATGGAGAAAATACCGATTTGCTATTTGAAAATACTGCAAAAATTGGATCTTCCTATTTTCAAAATTTCATCGGAAGCCAATATAAATTAGATGAAAATGGGAATAAAGTTGAAAACGAAAATGCTTATAAACCAAACGCTGTTCGCAGTATGTGTTGCCGTTTGCAACTTGATTTACGGGAATTATTAAAACGGGGCAATGGACTTTTTGGAAGTGCCGAAATGACAGGAAGCATTGGAGTTGTAACCATAAATATGGCGCGATTGGGCTATTTATTTCAAGGAAATAAACCAGAATTGTTCGCGCAATTGGACAAATTACTGTTGCTTTCAAAATCAACATTAGAGAAAAAAAGGGTATTTATTCAGCAAATGTATGATCGTGGTTTGTATCCTTATACCAAAAGATATTTACAACATTTTAGAAACCATTTTTCTACAATTGGTGTGAATGGAATGAATGAAATGATTCAGAATTTTTCAAATGAAAAAGATACAATTACGTCCAATTCTGGAATTGATTTTGCAACCGAAGTTTTGGATCATATTCGTAATAGAATGAAAGAATTTCAAGAAGAAACGGGCAATTTGTACAACTTAGAGGCAACGCCAGCGGAAGGAACAACCTATCGTTTTGCCAAGGAAGATAAAAAACGTTTTCCGAAGATAATTCAAGCTGGAATGGATGAAAATATTTATTATACCAATAGCTCTCAAATTCCAGTTGATTTTACTGAAGATCCATTTGAAGCCTTGTTTTTACAGGACGAATTGCAATGTAAATACACGGGAGGAACAGTTTTGCACTTGTATATGAGCGAAAAAATTAGTTCGCCAGAAGCGTGCAAACAATTTGTAAAAAAAGTACTTTCTAATTTCAAATTGCCATATATTACTGTTACGCCAGTTTTTAGCGTTTGTCCAGTTCACGGATATTTGAATGGCGAACACGAATATTGTCCGAAATGTGACGACAATTTAATTCAAAAAGAAAAAGCCAGTTTAAAGTTTAAGGTTTAAAGTTGAGCATAAAAGTCACCGAAACTACAAATAATTTAAAACATTAAAATTAAAAAATATGAAAGCAACCACAAATCCGATTTTAGAACAAAATCAAAAACTAAGAACAAAATGCTTGGTTTACACCAGAGTTATGGGCTATCACCGACCTGTAGAAAGTTTTAATATTGGTAAAAAAGGCGAACACAAACAACGCACCCATTTCAATGAAGGAAAATGTAGCTAAACCAATTTATAGCTTAACACCTTTTACTTTATTAGATTACCCGCATAAATCAGCTTGTATTCTTTGGTTTGCAGGCTGTAATATGCGCTGTTTGTATTGTTATAATCCTGAAATTGTTCTTGGAAAAGGAAGAATTTCTTTTGATGAAATCCTTGTTTTTCTACAAAAACGTACAAATTTGTTGGATGCAGTTGTTTTTAGTGGCGGCGAATGTCTGTTGCATAAAAATATTATTGTTCTAATTCAAGAAATAAAGAAATTGGGATTCTTAGTTAAAATGGATACCAATGGTTCTAAACCGAATATTTTAAAAGAACTAATAGAAAATAAGTGGATAGATTATGTTGCCCTTGATTTTAAATCGATGCCAAACCATTTTGAGAAAATTACACAATCCAACCTTTTTAAATCTTTTGAAAATTCTTTAAAATCATTGATTAAAAACAAGTTTCCATTTGAAGTTAGAACCACATTACATTCTGATTTAATTGATTTAAAGCAGATGAAAAATATGATTGCTTACTTAGAACATCTTCATTATGAAGGGAATTATTACATTCAATTTTATGTAAATAACTCTAATACGTTAGCCAAATTAGGATATTCTAATCGAGAATTAGAACGAGAATTACTTTCTACAGAGAAGATAAAAGTTCATTTTCGAGGTTAAATTTAGATTCAAACTACTGATTATTAAATGTAAATAAATTATTTTCAAATTAATTTGATTAACTTTAATAGTAATCCAATTATTTAATTACCTTTGTTAACCATTTGGTTAAACCGTTTAGTTAAAATAGATGACTACAGAAGAAAAAATATTTAATGCGGCTCGAATTGTATTCCAAAGAAAAGGTTTTTCGGGTGCACGGATGCAAGAAATAGCGGATGAAGCTGGAATTAACAAAGCGATGTTGCATTATTGTTTCAAAAGTAAAGAATTGCTTTTCAAAGCTGTTTTTATGAATGCTTTTAGTCAATTAGCACCACAAATCAATGAAATTTTCAATTCTCAAGATTCTATTTTTGATAAAATAACCAAGTTTACGCACAGTTATATTTCGTTTGTGATTCTCAATCCGTATTTGCCACAATTCATAATTCAGGAAATGAATAACAATCCTGAGTTTGTAATGTCATTTATGAGCAATGAAAACAGACCAAATCCAGCTGTTTTGATTTCACAAATTGAAACTGAAATAGCAGAAGGAATCATAAAACCAATTAATCCAAAACAGCTTTTGCTGGATATTTTTTCAATGACCGTATTTCCATTTGCAGCCCAAGTGATGATGAAGGGAATGATTCAAATATCAGAATCTGAATTTAATGAAATGATGGAAGTACGAAAAACGACCATTGCCGAGCAAATAATTAATTCGATAAAAAATTAAACCGCAGATTCGCAGATTAAAATAAGAAAAAAAAATCTGTGAATCTGTGGCTAAAAAAAGTTTAAAATGAAAAATACATTTAAAATAATCTGTTTGTTTTTGGTTTCTTTTGCCAATGCCCAGCAAAAAATAACGTTAGACGATTGTTATGCTTTGGCAAATAAAAATTATCCAATAGCCAAACAAACGGAATTGTTACAACAGAAATCAGGTTTTGAAATCGAGTCGCTCAACAAAGGAAAACTTCCTAAAATTGATTTGAATGCACAAGCAACGTATCAATCAGCGGTTACGGGTTTGCCAATTCCTTTGCCAAATGTTACGCCATTGAATAAAGATCAATATCGAGCGACTTTGGATGTCAATCAATTGTTGTACAACGGCGGATTGATTGATGTCAATTCCAAACTTAAAGAATCGCAAACCAAAACGCAACAACAGCAAGTTGCTGTGAATTTGTACCAAATTAAAACCAAAATCAATCAGTTGTATTTTTCGATTTTGTTGGTTCAGGAACGAAAAGCGATTTTACTTTTAAAGCAAGATCAATTAAATACGAAAATTAAAGAAGTGAAATCGGGAGTTAAATTTGGTGCTATTCTTCCTGCATCGGAGAAAGTTTTAGAAGCGGAAAATTTAAAAATTAAGCAACAACTTATTGAAATACAATTTGACAAAAAACGATTTTTAGAAAATTTAGCGACGCTCACTTTTTCTACTTTTGATGAAAATACAATTTTAGAGCAACCGATTTTTGTAAATGAAAATTCAAAAGAGGCGAATCGTCCAGAATTGAAATTATTCGATTTGCAAAACGAACAAATTACCGTTTCAAAAGAGGTAATTTCTAAAAATAATTTACCAAAAATAAATGCTTTTGGTCAGGCAGGTTATGGAAATCCGGGTTTGAATATGTTGGATAATTCGTTTCAAACCTTTTATATGGTGGGTTTAAAAGCCAATTGGAATGTATTTGATTGGAATAAATCCAAGATCGAAAAACAAGCACTTTCGATTTCTTCTGCCATTATTTCAACAGAAAAAGAAACATTTTTACTTAACAACAACGTGCAATTACAAGAAATGGAAAACGAAATTAGTAAAACAGAAAGTATCTTAAAAACAGATTTGGACATTATAGATTTGCGAGAATATGTTTTGAAATCGGCTGATGCGCAATTGAAAAACGGAGTAATTACTTCTTCGGAATATTTGGTAGAATTGACCAATTTATACGAATCAAAAACCAATCAAAAGCTGCACGCAATTCAATTGGCTTTGGCGAAAGCGAATTATCAAGTAACAAAGGGAAACTAAAAAATAATTTTAAATTATGAATTTTAAATTTTAAATGCTTTGTACTCTTTTGAATCATTTAAAATTTAGAATTTAAAACTCAAAATAATAAAAATAATATGAAAAAAATAATCACATTCCTAATGCTTGCAAGTCTATTTTCTTGTAATAAAAACAATGATAAAGCAGATGGTTACGGAAATTTTGAAGCTACCGAAGTTACGATTTCGGCACAAGCCAATGGAAATATCGAATATTTAAATCTCGAAGAAGGTGCTGTTCTCGAACCAAAAATGCAAGTTGGTTTGGTTGATACCACGCAATTGTATTTCAACAAGCAACAATTAATTGAATCAAAAGCAACTGTTTTTTCAAAATCTAAAAACGTAATATCGCAAAGAAGTGTTTTGCAGGAACAACTCAAAACTACTTTGATTGAGAAAAATAGAATCCAAAATATGTTTGTTGAAAATGCAGCTACAAAACGCCAAGTAGATGAAATCATTGGAAAAGTAAATATTTTGAATGAACAAATAAAAAGCGTTGAAACTCAAAATGCACCAATCCTAAACGAGGTAAAATCGATTGATGTTCAAATTGAAAAAATTAACGATCAAATCGAGAAAAGCAAAATTATCAATCCGATAAAAGGAACGGTTTTAGCCAAATATGCCGAAGCAAATGAAGTGACAGCTTTTGGTAAACCAATTTATAAAATTGCGGATATTTCTGAAATGACTTTGCGTGTTTACATAAGCGAAACCCAATTATCAAAAATAAAAGTAGGTCAAAATGTAACCGTAAAAATTGATTCGGATAAAGAAATGAAGTCCTTTCCAGGAACGATTTCTTGGATATCTTCATCGGCTGAATTTACGCCAAAAGTGATTCAAACCAAGGAAGAGCGTGTGAATTTAGTGTATGCTGTAAAAGTGAAAGTAAAAAATAATGGAACCTTAAAAATAGGAATGCCAGCTGAAATGTGGTTTAAATAATTTGATAAGTTAATTCGTTGTTAATTATATACTTGTAGGAATTTTATGTAACAATTGTTACATCTTTATATTGTTTGTTTAAATAGATTTATAGGATATAAATTTTAAAAAAATATACAATGAAAAAATTAGTATTTGTTGCATTTTTAACATCAATTATGTTAAGCAACTGTTCAGATGACAACAATGATGCGGCTTTAGTTCCACTAAGTCAAGCGGAAATTAATGATTTAAAATTTTTAAGAGAAGAGGAAAAATTAGCAAGAGATGTTTATTTGTTTTCTTATAACAAATACCAAATAAGCATTTTTAATAGTATTTCTCAAAGCGAACAAAAACACATGACTAGTGTATTAAGTTTGTTGAATAAATATGGTATTTCAGATCCAGCATCTGCGGAAATTGGAGTTTTTGTGAACCAAGATTTACAAACATTATATAACAGTTTAACAGCTCAATCGGATATTTCATCTGTAGAAGCATTAAAGGTTGGTGCTACAATTGAAGATTTAGACATCAATGATATTGATAATTTCATTGTAAATACTACAAAATCTGATTTATTAAGTGTTTATGATAATTTAACTTGTGGTTCAAAAAACCATATTCGCAACTACACAAGTCAACTTATAATTAATGGGGAGGTTTATGTACCTCAGTTTATTTCAGTAGAATATTATAATATCATTTTGAGTCAATCAAATAAAGGGTGTAACAAATAAAATTATAAATCAAATGAAAATTAATTTAATAATAGTAGCCTTACTTTTTGTATTTGTTTCAAGTTTTAATAGACAAATGACAACTTATAAAAAGGAGATTGTAAAAACGGAAACTAAAAATTCAGAAGGACTAAAATTGTTTCGACAAAATTGTTACGCTTGTCATAGTGTCATTACCAAATCACATAACGAAATTATTGCACCACCTATGATTGCTGTAAAAAAAAGATACTTAATGCAATATGACACAAAAGAGTCTTTTGTAAAAGCTGTTGTTGCTTATGCAAGTGATCCAAAAGCTAAAAATGCTTTGATGATTGGTGCTGTTAATCAATTTAAAGCAATGCCAAAACAACCCTTTAAAAAAGAAGATTTAAGAAAAATAGCGACTTATATCTATGAAAATAAAATTGAAACACCCGTTTGGTTTGAAGATCATTTTCAGCAAAATCATAAAAATGGTCAAGGAATGGGAATGAATAAAAATCAGAATAAATAAAAAGTAATTTTATATTAATAAATGAGCATTAAAGTCCATAACATATCAAAATCCTACAACAAAATCAGCGCCATTGATTCCATTTCTTTTGAAGTAAAAGAAGGCGAATTATTTGGATTGATTGGACCTGACGGAGCGGGGAAAACTACCATTTTTAGGATTCTCACCACGCTTTTGCTTGCCAATGAAGGTTCGGCAACCGTTGCGGGTTTTGATGTGGTTTTGGATTATAAAGCCATTAGGAATTCCGTGGGCTATATGCCTGGAAAGTTTTCTTTGTATCAAGATTTGACTGTGGAAGAAAACTTAAACTTTTTCGCAACCATTTTTGGAACTACAATTGAAGAAAATTATGATTTAATCAAGGACATTTACATTCAAATTGAGCCTTTCAAAACAAGAAGGGCAGGAGCGCTTTCGGGTGGAATGAAACAAAAATTGGCTTTGTGTTGCGCTTTGATTCACAAACCAACCGTTTTATTTCTGGACGAACCCACCACAGGAGTTGACCCCGTTTCTCGAAAAGAATTTTGGATTATGCTCAAGCGATTACAGGAAAAAGGAATTACAATTTTAGTTTCTACACCTTATATGGACGAGGCGGCTTTGTGCGATCGGATTGCTTTAATTCAAAAAGGATCCATTTTGAAAATTGACAAACCAGCAACTATTATCAAGGATTACAAGAAAATAATTTACGATATAAAAGCCAAAAATACGCATCAATTGATTCAGGATTTGAAGAATTATCCAAGTCAATACAGCGTTTTTGCCTTTGGAGAATACATTCATTATATTGATAAAAATGATAATTTCAATCCAATGGATTTACAAAATTATCTGGAACAACAGCAACATACTGAAATCGAAATTCGAGTTTCAAATCCAACTATTGAAGATGTATTTATGGATTTGTAATGAATTAAAAATCTGTGAATCTGTGGCTAAAAAAATAAGATTCTTTCGCAAGCTTACAATGAAAAAATGAACAAAGAAAAAATAATAGAAGTACAAAATTTAACCAAGCAATTTGGCAGCTTTACGGCTGTGAATAGTATTTCTTTTGAGGTATATAAAGGAGAGATTTTTGGTTTTCTGGGTGCCAATGGTGCTGGAAAAACTACCGCAATGAAAATGCTAATTGGGATTTCAAAACCCACTTCTGGTGAAGCATTAGTAGCAGGTTTTGACGTAAAAACCAATACCGAAATGGTCAAGAGAAGCATTGGTTATATGAGTCAAAAATTCTCGATGTACGACGATTTAACAATTAAAGAAAATATCTCTTTTTTTGGAGGAATTTATGGATTATCCAAAGCAAGAATCAAAGAAAAAACAGCACAATTAGTGTCGGAATTAGGACTCGAAGATGCAATTGATAAATTAGTTGGTTCGCTACCATTGGGTTGGAAACAGAAATTGTCTTTTTCGGTTGCCTTATTGCACGAGCCAAAAATCGTCTTTTTAGATGAACCAACAGGTGGAGTGGATCCCATAACCCGACGACAATTTTGGGAAATGATTTATGCCGAAGCCAATAAAGGAACTACCATTTTTGTGACCACGCATTATATGGACGAAGCCGAATATTGCGACCGCGTTTCCATTATGGTCGAAGGAGTTATTGAAGCTCTTGATTCGCCAAAAAACTTAAAAACCAAGTATAATGTGGCGTCTATGAACGATGTTTTTTTGAAATTAGCTAGAAACGTGGAAGCCCCCTAACCCCCGAAAGGGGAATAAAAAGAACCTTCGAGACGTTGTGTCTTTGTGGTTAAAAAATTAAAAAATGAAAAGATTCATCGGTTTTGTAACAAAAGAATTCTATCACATTTTTCGTGATAAACGAACTATGTTCATCCTTTTTGGAATGCCAATTGCCCAAATTATGTTGTTTGGTTTCGCCATTACAAACGAAATCAACAACGTAAATATTGCCATTTTGGATAAATCTCAGGATTCCGAAACACATAAAGTTATTGCTAAAATAAGTGCTTCCAACTATTTTAAAATCAATGAAGCGATAACCAATGAAAACCAAATTGAAAGTGTTTTCAAAAAAGGAAAAGTAAAAGCCGTTTTGGTATTTGAAAAAGATTTTATCAAAAATATGCAAACGCAAAAACAAGCCAAAATTCAAGTCATTACAGATGCTACAGATCCAAATGTTGCCAATACAATCACCAATTATGTCAACGCAATTTTGCTGAATTACACCCAAGAAATCAATAAAAACATCACGCCAAATCACCAAATACAAACGCAAACGCAGCTCTACTACAACCCCGAATTAAAAAGTGTTTTCACCTTTGTTCCCGGAGTAATGACCATAATTTTGATGCTCGTTTCGGCAATGATGACGTCCATTTCCATCACCCGCGAAAAAGAATTAGGCACGATGGAAGTCCTTTTAGTTTCGCCCATAAAACCGTTCCAAGTCATCATCGGAAAAGTATTTCCATACATTTTCTTGTCCATAATTAACGCTGCAATCATCCTACTTTTGGGCTTTTTTGTGTTCAAAATGCCCGTCGAAGGAAACCTGTTTCTATTGGCTTTCGAAAGCGTATTATTCATCACCACGGCACTTTCTTTGGGCATCTTAATTTCGACCGTTTCCAATTCGCAACAAACCGCAATGATGCTCTCTTTAATGGGATTAATGCTGCCCGTAATCATACTTTCAGGCTTCATTTTCCCCATTTCCAGTATGCCGCTGCCCTTGCAAATTATGAGTAATATTATCCCCGCCAAGTGGTTCATCATCATCATCAAAGCCATATTACTCAAGGGAGCAACGCTAAATGTAATCTGGAAAGAGACCTTAATTCTTGTCGGAATGACAGTTTTTTTCATCGCCATAAGCATCAAAAAATATAAAATAAGATTAGAATGATTTTTAGGAGCTATTTCCTGCTTTCCGTTACAATCTTTTGGTTTTTAAAGAAAAAACCAAAAGGATTTTCACTGCAATCAGGGCTATGAAATCCCGGAATATAACAGAAAATTTGAGTTATAATTACATATATATAATCCTTTAAATCTTTTTAATCTGTGGCAAAAAGACTTTTAGGTTTCGTGACAAAAATGTCAAATCAATTATGAAAACAATACGCTTCATCGTCCAAAAGGAATTCCGCCAAATCTTTAGAAATAAAGCAATGCTTCCTATTATATTTGTTTTGCCTTTATTGCAATTACTAATTTTGTCGAATGCCGCCAGTTTTGAAATCAAAAACATTAAGTTTTCCTATATCGATAACGACCATTCTGCGGCTTCCAGAGAATTAATCTCAAAATTTCAAGCCTCTAATTATTTCAATATTATCAATAGTTTTCCATCTAAAAAAGTAGCCGATTTTCAAATGCAAACCGGAAAAGTCGATGTTATTCTTGAAATCCCAAATCATTTCGAACGCAATTTAATCAAAGAAAACGGAACCAATTTATCCGTAAGTATTAACGCCATTGACGGAGCAGCGGCAGGAGTGGAGAATGTGTATATTTCGCAAATCATAAATGGTTTCAATCAAAAAATCCAAACCCAATTGTATCAATACAACGAAGCCGATTACGTGCGACCAGTTAATATTGTTACGATTCCTTCCTTTTGGTACAACAATACACTGAATTATAAAACCTTTATGGTTCCAGGGATTTTGGTTTTATTGGTTACTATGCTCACACTTTTTTTATCGTCGATGAATGTAGTTCGCGAAAAGGAAATAGGCACTTTAGAACAAATCAATGTCACGCCCATCAAGAAGTACCAATTCATTGTTGGAAAATTATTTCCTTTTTGGGTTTTGGGATTAGTCATTTTGACTGTGGGTTTAATCATTGCCAAAGTCGTTTTCAGCGTTCCTATATTAGGAAATATTGGCTTGATTTATTTCTTTACTGCTGTATATTTATTGGTAATTCTTGGTATTGGATTAATCATTTCTAACCATACCGATACGCAACAACAAGCGATGTTTATAGCTTGGTTTTTCTCGGTAGTTTTCATTTTGATGAGCGGATTATTCACGCCAATTGAAAGTATGCCTGTTTGGGCACAAAATTTAACGTTGCTAAATCCAATTCGGTATTTTGTAGAAATTATCAGAATGGTTATGCTGAAAGGTGCTACGTTTTCGGATATTTCAAGACCGTTTTTCATAATTGTTTTCTATGCTTTTGCATTGAATGGAATTGCGGTTTGGAGTTATAAAAAAGTGAATTAACTTCCTTCAAATATTATTTCTATATGTAACAATTGTTACTGTGGGATACTAAAAATACTATTAATTTTGAGTAATTAAATCTACCAAAATGTCAAAAATAGTAATTTTAGGAGCAGGAATTTCTGGGCATACTGCAGCCGCACATTTGAGACGAAAATTATCTAAAGAACACGAAGTATTAGTCGTTTCACCAAATAGGAATTACCAATGGGTTCCATCAAATATTTGGGTAGGAATTGGTAGAATGAAATCTATAGATGTCATTTTCCCATTAGAGCCATTGTATAAAAGGAAAGGAATTGGCTATAAGCAAGCCAAAGTTGTTTCATTTCACCCTGAAGGCGACACCAAAGAAAGTAAACCTTATGTTCTTGTAGAAGGGGTTTTTGGAGATGCTATTGGAAAACAAGAAATGATAACGTATGATTATTTAATCAATGCAACAGGTCCAAAATTAGCTTTCGATTTAACCGAAGGATTACTTCCAGGAACTAATAAAACCTATTCTGTTTGTACTTACGATCACGCAGAACACGCTTCAAAAGCATTACACGTACTCATAAATAAATTAAAAAAAACTACTCAAAAAGCAAAAATACTTATTGGAACAGGTCACGCAAAAGCAACCTGTCAAGGCGCTGCATTTGAATACATTCTAAATGTTGAAAAAGAACTCGTTAAATTTGGAGTTAGAGACAAAGTCGATATTACTTGGATTTCTAACGAATATGAATTGGGTGATTTTGGCATGGACGGTATGCTTTTAACCTATGGTGATGCTATTATGAAGTCAAGTGAAATGGTGGAAATGCTATTTGAAGATAGAGGAATAAAATGGATTTTAGGTGCTGGAGTTAATAAAGTTGAAGATGGAATGGTGCATTATGAAAATTTAGAAGGGGAATTTAAAACTGAAAATTTTGATTTTGCAATGCTAATTCCATCTTTTTCAGGACACGGATTTAAAGCTTTTGACATAAATAATACGGATATTACAGACAAGTTATTTAAAGGTTTTATGATTGTAGATGCAGATTATTCAACAAAACCCTATGAAGAATGGACGGTTCAAGATTGGCCTGAAACTTATCAAAATCCAAGTTATTCAAATATTTTTGCACCTGGAATTGCTTTTGCTCCACCACATTCTATTTCAAAACCTAGAAAAAGTAAAAACGGGACTGATATATTTCCTTCACCACCAAGAACAGGAATGCCTTCCGGAATAACTGCAAAATTAGTTGCGGATAACATTATTGATTCTATAAAATCGGGAAGTATTTCAGTGGATCATAAAGGTTCGATGGGAAATATGGGTGCTGCTTGTATTGCATCTGCAGGTTTTGGAATGACAGAAGGAAGCGGAGTTAGTATAACCACCTATCCAATTGTTCCAGATTATGTCAGATTTAAAAATACTGGCGGAAGAGATTTAAATAAAACCTTTGGAGAAATAGGATTGGCGGGGCATTGGCTAAAATTAGTATTGCATTATGCCTTTATTTATAAAGCTAAAATGAAACCATTTTGGTGGTTAATTCCCGAATAAAAAATAGAAATTATGACACAAAGAATATCAAAATCGCAGCATTTTAAAATGCAAAATCCGTTTCAACAATTTTTTAAATTTTTGTATTTGAATATAAAAATATTAAAAATAGTTGCTGGAGGGCACGGCGGAACTCGAAAATAGTTTGTTGAACTTCGTATAAAAGCATTTTAGATTTCTAAAATGCTTTTAATTTTTCTTATGTAACACTTGTTACTGTGCACCTTTATTTGCTGCAATATATTTGCATAATAATTCAGATAAAACAATTATGAGGAAATTAAATGTACTATTGCTTTTAGGAACTATTTCTATATCAACTTTGGGTTTTGGTCAAGATACGTTGACTATTTCCAAAAAAGATATTTGGCAAAAAGCTTCCGATAAAAACTTGCAAATCAAGATTGCAAATCAGGAATTCAAATCGGCACAAGCGGATTACAGACAATCGAATGCACTTTTTTTGCCTACTATTTCTGCATCGCACACCGCAATGTCAACTACAAATCCTTTGATGGCTTTTGGTTCTAAACTGAATCAAGAAATTCTTTCGGCATCGGATTTTAATCCTGCGTTATTGAATGATCCTGCCAAAACGAAAAACTTTGCTACTAAAATTGAAGTTTTGCAACCTTTAATTAATATTGATGGTTTGTACGGACGACAAGCGGCCAAATTTAAAATGGAAGCCTATAAATTGCAAACAGAACGTACCAAAGAATATTTGCAATTAGAAGTAAATAAGGCTTTTATGCAATTGCAATTGGGGTACAAAGCGGTAAAAGTTTTAGAGAAAGCAAATAAAACGGCTGATGCCAATTTGAAACTGATTGAAAACTATTTCAAGCAAGGAATCCTTCAGAAAACCGATTTATTGTCGGTTCAGGTTCGTGTAAATGAAATTAAAAATCAGTTGCAATATGCCAAAAGTAACGTGCAAAACGCCTCGGATTATTTATCGGTTCTATTGAATGAAGATCCCACGAATAAAATCTACAAACCCCTTGAGGAATTAGAAAATACGATTGTAACGGAAACTATAAACACCACACTTTCGGAAAATAGAAAAGATATCCAAGCGATGTCGAAATCTTCTGGAGCGTATGAGAAAATGTATGTTTCTAGCAAAATGAATTTCTTGCCGAGATTGAATGCTTTTGGTAGTTATGAATTGTATGATACTTCTGTTTTTGGAACTGCTGCAAAAGGTTATTTGGTTGGAATGCAATTGTCATTGAATGTGTTTGATGGTTATAAATCGATTGGAAAAATGGAAAAAGCGAAAGCAGAATTCCAAAAGTCGGAAATCGAAATGCAACACTATAAATCGCAAAGCCAATTGGAATTAAATAAAACCAATCGTCTTTTGAAAGATGCTGAAAACAAAGTGAATCTTTCGAAATTGGCTTTGGAACAATCGCAAGAAGCGTATCGAATTCGCAGCAATCGTTTTACACAAGGGTTAGAAAAAACAACGGATTTATTGCAATCTGAAACTCAAACGGCTCAAAAAGAATTAGAGTTTTTGCAAGCGGTTTTCGAATATAATTTTACACAACAGTATTTACAATTTTTAACGAAGTAGAGAAGAGATAATAGACCAATAGATAATAGACCAAAAGACAAAGGATAATAAAGACAAAAAATATGAAAAAAATAATCACAATACTTACAATTTCTTCCCTTTTATTAGTTGCCTGTGGAAAGGAAAACAAAGAAGCTTTAGTAAATGAACCTGCAATTGCTGTAAAAGTAAGTGGGATTTCAGAAAACAATAACAGTCCATTTGTAACGGCAAGTGGAAAAATTGAAGCCGAAAACAGTGCCAATTTAAGCACCAGAATGATGGGTTTTGTAACTAAAATTCACGTTCAAGTGGGACAAAAAGTGAATGCGGGACAATTATTAGTAAGCATCAACAATTCTGATTTGCAAGCTAAAAAAGCACAAGTAGATGCTAGTATTTTGCAAGCTACTGCTGGATATAACAATTCCAAAAAAGATTATGATCGATTCGTGAATTTGTTCAAGCAACAAAGTGCTTCTCAAAAAGAATTGGACGATATGACGGCGCGTTACGAAATGGCAAAAGCAGGTTTAGAAGGAGCAAAACAAATGCGTAACGAAGTGATTGCACAGTTTTTATATTCGAATATTACAGCGCCGTTTTCTGGAGTGGTGACCAATACTTTTGTAAAAGAAGGCGATATGGCGAATCCTGGAATGCCTTTGGTAAGTGTTGAAGGCGCTTCAAGATTGCAGGTTACAGCAATGGTTTCGGAAAATGACATTGCTACTATCAAAAAAGGAATGGCTGTGAATGTATTGGTAAAATCCTCGAATAAAAATGTAAACGGAAAAGTAAGCGAAGTAAGTTCGTCGGCTACGAATACGGGAGGACAATATTTAGTAAAAATTAATTTAGATAAAACTGACGCTTCTATTTTGTCGGGAATGTTTGTAAATGTTCAATTTCCTGTGGCTAATAAAGTGGAAACTAAATCAAATGAAATGGTTTTAATTCCAGAAACTGCTTTGGTAAAACAAGGACAATTATCAGGGATTTATACTATAGGAACTGGAAATGTTGCTATTTTGAGATGGTTGCGAATCGGAAAAACTTTTGGTAATCAGGTGGAAGTTTTATCAGGATTATCGGCTACGGAAAATTATATTGTTTCGGCAGATGGGAAGTTGTATAACGGAGTGAAGGTAATCCCATCCCCAGCCCTTCCCGAAGGGAAGGGAGAATAAACTGGAGCAAAATTGTGTTCCGTAAAAGAGTTTAAAGTTGCAGATTTCAGGTTGCAGAAAACAGATTTCAGAAAGAAAAATTAAGATTTGTAAAATAAAAGTTCAATGTTAATTCCCGCGTGAGGGATAGAAGTGGAAATCCCAAGCTTTTTTGCTTGGATTGAAACGGATAGCCCGACCCGACCTTTTGGGAGGGGCACGCCCAAATAAATAAAATAATATGCAAGAAGGTATATCAGGTAAAATTGCACAGTTTTTCATCAATTCGAAATTGACCATTTTATTGATGGTTGGTTTGATGATTATTGGAGTTTATAGTTCATTTTTGATTCCGAGAGAGGAAGAACCACAGATTATTGTTCCGATGGCCGACGTAATGGTGGGTTATCCAGGAGCGAGTCCGAGTGAAGTGGAAAGTCGTGTTGCGAAGCCTTTAGAGAAAATTATTTCGAATATAAAAGGTGTGGAGCACGTGCATACGATGGCTATGAATGGTCAGGCGATGTTGATTGTTCAGTTTTTTGTGGGACAAGATGTGGAGCGTTCGTATGTGAAATTGTATGACGAATTGGCGAAACACGAAGATATGTTTCCAAAAGGCGTTTACAAACCAGTGGTAAAAACACGTTCGATTGATGATGTTCCGATGCTTGGAATTACGCTTTGGAGCGATAAAATGGACGATTTTCAGTTGCGTCAGATTGCGGAAGAAGTAACTTCGGAAGTAGAGAAAGTAAAAGATGTTGCCATTACCAGAGAAATTGGTGGTAGAAATAGAGAATTAAAAGTGATTCTTGACAAAGATAAAATGGCCGAAAATGGCGTGGATGCTTTGGGAATTATGCAAATGATTCAGGCGAATAACGGAAGTTCTCAGTCGGGTAGTTTTGTAAAAAACGACCAAGAATATTTGGTTACCACAGGTAAATTTTTATCGTCTTCGGAAGATGTAGAAAGCTTGGTTGTTGGGGTGAATAAAAACAGACCCGTTTACTTAAAACAAGTAGCAAAGGTTGAAGATGGTGCTTCGACACCAAGAAGTTATGTGTCTTTTGGATATGGAAAAGCGAATGAAAAATTCAAAACCGCTAAATCAGAATATCCTGCAGTTACGATTTCGATAGGAAAAGTAAAAGGGGCTGATGCGATGAAGATTTCGGCTAAAATTATTGATAAAGTTGAGCAATTAAAGAAAAGTTTGATTCCAAATGATGTTCACGTAGAAGTGACGCGTAATTATGGAGAAACGGCTTCGGATAAAGTAGGAGAGTTGCTATTGCACTTGGGAATTGCCATAATTGCCGTTACCTTTTTGGTGATGTTAGCTATGGGATGGCGCGGTGGATTGGTGGTGTTTTTCTCTGTTCCGTTGACATTTGCTTTGACCTTATTTGCTTATTATTTATTGGGATATACGCTAAATAGAATTACACTTTTTGCCTTGGTTTTCGTGGTGGGAATTGTGGTCGATGACAGTATTATCATTGCCGAAAATATGCACCGCCATTTCAAAATGAAGCGATTGCCATTTAAACAAGCAGCTATTTATGCGATAAATGAAGTGGGAAATCCAACGATTTTAGCAACATTTACAGTTATTGCAGCGATACTTCCAATGGCGTTTGTGTCAGGAATGATGGGACCTTATATGAGTCCGATGCCAATTGGTGCTTCGATTGCAATGATTTTATCTTTGTTTGTGGCTTTGACCGTGACGCCTTATTTGGGGTATCATTTATTACAGGAAAAAGAATCGCAAGAACATAAAGTGGCGGAAGGTTTAGAAACGAGTTGGATTTACAAAATATACAATAAACTTGAGCATCCTTTCTTGGAAAGCAGTATGAAAAGACGGGTGCTTTTAGGAATTACTGTTTTGTTACTTATCGGTTCTGTAACGATGTTTTTCACTAAATCAGTGGTGGTGAAAATGTTGCCATTCGATAATAAAAACGAATTCCAAGTGGTGGTTGATATGCCTGAAGGAACTACTTTAGAGCGAACTGCGGCAGTAACGAAAGAAATTGCACAGTATTTATCGACCAAACCCGAAGTGGTAGATTATCAGAATTATATTGGGACATCGGCACCGATTACTTTCAACGGATTAGTACGTCATTATGATTTGCGTGGTGGAAGTAATATGGCTGATATTCAGGTAAATTTATTGCATAAAGACGAAAGAAAAATGCAAAGTCACCAAATTGCAAAAGAGATGCGTCCTGAAATTCAGAAGATTGCTAAGAAATATGGTGCGAATGTGAAAATTATCGAAGTTCCGCCAGGACCTCCTGTTTTATCCACTTTGGTAGCTGAAATTTACGGACCAAATTATAAAGATCAGATTAAAGTAGCCAATCAGGTGAAAGGTATTTTGGAAAAAACATCTGATATTGTTGACATCGACTGGATGGTTGAGGACAATCAAACGGAATATAAATTAGAAGTCGATAAGGAAAAAGCGATGTTGAACGGTATTGCGCCGCAACAAGTGGTTGGAAATTTGACTTATTTACTAAAAGAATATCCAGTTTCCAATTTGTATGATGAAAATTCAAATGACAATGTTGGGATTGTACTTTCGCTTGACGACAAAGACAAAACGAGCTTGCAAGACATTCAAAATTTGAAAATAAAAGGAAGCCAAGGAAATATGATTCCCGTGAGTGATTTGGTAAAAGTAAAAATTGATACTTTGCAAAAAACCATTTACAGAAAAGATCAAAAACGCGTGGTTTATGTAACCGCTGATATGGCTGGTGGATTAGAAAGCCCTGTTTATGCTATATTAGGAATGAATGAGAAATTGGCAAAAATGAACGTTCCGAAAGGCTACAAAGTCAATGAATTGTACATGGAACAACCCTCAGATGAAAGTGATTTCACAGTAAAATGGGATGGAGAATGGCAAATTACTTTGGAAGTTTTCCGTGATTTAGGTGTGGCATTTATGGTCGTAATCGTAATTATTTACATGCTGATTGTAGGATGGTTCCAAAACTTTAAAACGCCAATTGTAATGATGCTTGCCATTCCATTGTCATTAATCGGAATTGTATTTGGACACTGGTTATTGGGTGCGTTTTTTACAGCCACTTCATTTATTGGAATGATTGCTTTGGCAGGAGTTATGGTTCGAAATTCGGTATTGCTGATTGATTTTATCGAAATCCGATTGAATGAAGGCGTGCCATTAAAACGTGCAATTATTGAAGCGGGAGCGGTACGAACTACACCAATTTTATTGACAACAGGAGCAGTAGTTATTGGAGCATCGATCATATTATTTGATCCGATATTTCAAGGATTGGCTATTTCGTTAGTGTTTGGAGCAGTAGTTTCAACAATATTAACCTTATTAGTGGTGCCAATTATATATTATATAACAGAGCGTAAAAAATGGGAAAACGATTCCACTACAAACGAAGGAGGGGAGTAAGGAATAGTGAAAATATAAAAATAGTTTAGAGTTGCAGAACCTTAAACTTTAAACCTTAAACTAAAAAAACATGAAACTACTTATCATAACAGCAATAAAAGAATTTGAAAAAGACGTGTTGAAAATTCTTAAAAAAGGAGAGGTAAAGACTTTTACTTTCAAAGACGTGAAAGGATATAAGGATTTATCAGAAGAAGCGATGGAAAGCAATTGGTTTGCATCCGAAATGAATATTAACGAATCGATTTTGTTTTATGCCTTTGTAAAAAAGGAAAATGTGGAGGCCGTTTTCGAATTGGTGAAAACATTTAATGAGCAACAAGAATCGATGTCGCAAATTCATTTGGCTTCATTAAATATAGAAAAATCAAATTAATAAATAAAGTATCTAGGAACAAAGCCATAAAAGGTAATGGTAAATTTTAACACAGATTTCACAGATTTCCACAGATTCAATTAATAGATAATCTAAAAAAAATGTGACAAAAATTCGGGGAAATAAAAATATTTAGCTTCGATAAATTTAAAAAAGTCAAAAATCTGTGAAAATCTGTGAAATCTGTGTCAAAAAAAAGAAAACGAAGCAAAGCTTCGGAAAATAAATCAAATTAATAATCTAAATAAGAGGACGAGATTGCTTCGTGCCTCGCAATGACACATTATGAAAAATAGAATCGTTAGAGGAATAGCAGGAAGTTTTATATTGATAAGCATCATTTTATCAATATATGTAAACCAAAATTGGTTGTGGTTCACCGTATTTGTAGGTGCCAATTTATTGCAATCTTCCCTAACCAAATGGTGTTTGATGGACGATATTTTAACCAAATTAGGCGTTAAGGATTAATCCTAAAATCATTCATTTAATAACTTTCTGCCGGAAACTTATACTGTTTTAACTTTTAAACTTATATTTGTTTCAAACAACTCGTTATGGCAGGAAATAGTTTTGGAACACTCTTTAAATTAACCACTTTTGGCGAATCCCACGGAGATGCTTTGGGTGGAATTATCGATGGTTGTCCCGCAGGAATAATTTTGGATTTCGATGCCATTCAATACGAAATGACCCGCAGAAAACCTGGTCAATCGGCAATTGTAACACAACGAAAAGAAGATGATGAGGTACAATTTTTATCAGGCATTTTTGAAGGTAAAACCACGGGAACTTCCATCGGTTTTATCATTCCAAATACCAATCAAAAATCGGATGATTATTCAGATATAAAAAATACGTATCGTCCTAGTCACGCCGATTATGTCTATGAAAAAAAATATGGTTTGCGAGATTATCGTGGTGGTGGACGAAGTTCAGCTCGCGAAACTGCCAGTAGAGTAGTGGCGGGAGCAGTTGCGAAACAGTTGCTTCCCAACATCAAAATCAATGCTTTTGTATCTTCCGTAGGAACTATTTTCTTAGATAAACCGTATCAAGATTTGGATTTTTCCAAAACCGAATCCAATCCTGTTCGTTGTCCGGACGAGGCGACAGCGGCAAAAATGGAAGAACTTATTCGCGATATTCGCAAACAAGGCGACACTATTGGAGGAACAATTACCTGCGTTTTACAAAATGTTCCGTTGGGTTTTGGCGAACCCGTTTTCGATAAATTACACGCCGATTTAGGCAAAGCTATGCTCTCAATCAACGCCGTGAAAGGCTTTGAATATGGCAGCGGTTTCTGTGGCGCACAAATGAAAGGCAGCGATCACAATGATTTATACAATCCTGATGGCACTACAAAAACCAATTTATCAGGGGGAATTCAAGGTGGAATCTCGAACGGAATGGACATTTATTTCCGTGTTGCTTTCAAGCCCGTTGCCACTTTAATCCAAAAACAAGAAGTCTTAGACAATCAAGGGAATATCGTCGAATTACAAGGAAAAGGGCGTCACGATCCGTGTGTGCTTCCTCGTGCAGTGCCTATCGTCGAAGCGATGGCAGCACTAGTTCTCGCTGATTTCTATTTAATTAACAAAATTTATCAATAGTTTTATTAGAAGCTAATCCTGCTTTCCGCTATATCTGTTGTGGCGTCCCGAAGCTTCGGGACCGCCACAATAGGCTGCAATCAGGGCTATTCACAAAAATCCAATTTAATATGAACAATCCCGAATCTCAAAAAAAATCTCTAAAAGGAAACTTAACTTTCCAAATCCTAATTGCAATGCTTTTAGGCGGAATACTTGGAATCATAATTCACAACAACCTCACTGAAAGCGGTGCAAAAGAATTCAGTGGCTACATCAAATTGCTCGCAACCATCTTCATCCGCTTGGTACAAATGATAATTTCACCTTTAGTATTTTCAACATTAGTCGTTGGAATTGCAAAACTTGGCGACATCAAATCCGTAGGTAGAATTGGAGGAAAAGCAATGGGTTGGTTTTTCACAGCGTCCTTTATTTCATTATTAATTGGAATGTTTTGGGTAAATGTTTTGAAACCAGGCGAAGGATTGAATTTATCCAATGTCGATGTAACCACAGCAAGCGAAGTTACCGAGAAAACACAAGCATTTTCAGCGCAAAATTTCATCGAACACATTATTCCTAAAAGCATTGTGGAAGCAATGGCAACAAATGAAATCCTGCAAATCGTAATTTTCTCTATCTTTTTTGGATTGGCTGCAGCCGCAATTGGCGACAATTCAAAACCAGTTGTAAATGCCTTAGATAAATTATCGCACATCGTTTTGAAAATGGTGAATTACGTTATGAAATTCGCCCCAATAGGAGTTTTTGGAGCCATTGCGGGAGTTTTTGCCATAAGAGATTTCAACGAATTATTATTGACTTACGCCAAATTTTTCGGTTCCTTTTTAGTCGGAATTTCTACACTTTGGTTTATTTTGGTTTTAGTAGGATATATTTTCCTGAAATCAAGAATGAGTATTTTGCTAAAAAGAATCGTAAACCCAATCGTAATAGCCTTTAGCACCACAAGTTCCGAAGCAGTATTTCCAAAACTAACCGAAGAACTAGAACGTTTTGGCATAAAAGACAGAATAGTCTCGTTTATGCTGCCCCTCGGCTATTCCTTCAACCTCGACGGAAGTATGATGTACATGACTTTTGCGAGCATTTTTATCGCTCAAGCGTATGGAATCACTTTAGATTTACCAACACAATTCACCATGCTTTTTGTTCTAATGCTCACCAGCAAAGGGATTGCAGGAGTTCCAAGAGCGAGTTTGGTGGTCGTTGCTGCAACTTGTGGAATGTTCAAAATTCCCATTGAAGGCATCGCATTAATCCTTCCAATCGATCATTTTTGCGATATGTTCCGCAGTGGAACCAATGTTTTAGGAAATGCTTTGGCAACTTCTGTAGTTGGAAAATGGGAAGAAAAAGACTAATTTCAAGTAACTTGTTTTTATTTTTTTAGGAGCACAACTTTTCAATTTCAACTCACGATTCTACCCGCTATTCGCTATATCCACGCCCAAAAGCGTGGGATATCGCTTCTATCGGGGCTACCAATTCACGTTTATATTTCCATAAAAACTTTATCAAAGTAGGGAAGGATTTGTATTTTTGGGTACGAGCCAGCTGGAGATTACTTCCGAATTTCTTTTTAATTTTGCTTTTGCACCTTTGTCAAAGTTCAAAACTTTGACAAAGGTAATTTGCCATAAACAACAACTTATTTTTTGTTGTATTTCAAATCCTGAGTATGCTTTTGTGGGGGAGAAATAATTAGCAAAGCGCTTTGTTAGCCGGTTTGCTCAATATCTCGGGAATCTTTGTTATGGTGCGCTACAATGAATTTGTATTTTGTGAATGTAACGTTTATTTTGGTTATTCGTTTAATCGTTAATTCGGTAATTTGTTAATGCGGTTATTAAGAAATCTATGAGAATCCGTTTTCCGTTCAATAAGTGGCAAAAAATCCTCACCCCCAGCCTGTCTTTGCTAGAAACGAAGCAAACCAAAGGATAGGGAGGCTTGACGGGAATGTATTATAGGATACTTATACGAACTTATATACCTTATATGATGAGAAGGGTTTATTTGGTTATCTGTTTATTCGAGAATCTAAAATCAAAAATCTGAAATCGAGGTTCGCATGAAGGATCGCAGTGTAAATCCTCTGTGTAACGAAGTGGAACAGAGATTGAAGCGCAGAGCCTGACCCGAATTTTTCGAGGGGCATGCCCAAAAAAAAGCTACAATTTTTTCCTTTGCGCTACATATTTCGTTAGCATCACGCCATATTTTGATTTTGCTACCTTTGGCGTCATCGCTTTCTGAATGGTATCTAAGTATTTGATAGTGGCATCATTTATTTCAGACAAAGCTATATATGGCGAGACTTCATAGTCATTATTGGTAAATGCAAAGTTGATGGCGTATAAATATTTCCGTTTCAAAATAGCATTTGATTTGGTTTCAATTCCTGCTAATAAATCGGATTGGTTGTTTTTTATGGCATTGATTTTTTCAACCGTAAGATCTAACTGTTGCTCACTAAATCGAGCATTAATTTTCTTGTAGCTTTCGTACAATTCATTGTTTTTAGAACCTGTAATTTTAGCTTTAGCATAAAACAATTCCAAATCGGTATCGATATTTATTTTTCCTGGCTCGCCAAAAAACATCAAACTATTATCTTCGGATTTACTTGTTCCACGATTCAAAAACAAGTACAACATTTCTGGAGATTTCAAATTTATATTGCTTTCAAATCCTGATTTCCCATCAATTATCATACTGTCTAAAGTGACGTACGTGCTATCGCCCATTTTCTTTAAATATAAAGTTCCTTTTTGCAAACCTTTAATATTTCCAGTAATTTGTAAGTTGGTTTCTTCTTTTTTGCTACAAGAAGCGATTAGAAATAGAGAAATAAGCGCAACAATTGAATTTTTCATAGTTTTTTATTTGAACGCAAAATAAAGAAATAATCTTCAAAATATGGCAATTCCCAAGATTTATTATGCATTTATTTTAGGGTTGGGTTTTGGTTTATAACCTCTTCAAGTATGATTTTTTGAAAATCAGCTTCGTTTTTTTTGCCACAGATTTTAAAGATTTTCACAGATTTCTTTAAAAAAAAATTTGTGATAATTTGTGAAATCTGTGTTTGCCTTTTTCAAATCTATCAACTTATTTTACAAAAAAATTCGTGTTAATTTGTGAAATCTGTGTTTACCTTTTTCAAATCGATTGACTTATTCAAAATATTTACACAAAAAAATTTGTGATAATTTGTGAAATCTGTGTTTACCTTTTTCAAATCAATCGACTTATTTCAAATATTTACACAAAAAAATTCGTGATAATTTGTGAAATTTGTGTTTAACTTTTTCAAATCTATTGACTCGTTCCAAGTTTTTAATCTCAAAAAAAAACTCCTGAATTTCAGGAGTTTTAATCTAATCAAATTTATTCTTTATATAATATTTTCCATCTAAGTCTTCGTCAAATTCATCAATTTTGATAGGTTTTGGTTTTGGTTTGGCAGCATTTGCCTTCTTTTTCCAAATCTCAAATTTGTCAGCAGGAAGTTTCTTTTTCATAATTTCAAGAACTTCTTTTTCTCCCAATCCGAATTCCTTTTTGATTATTTCAAAAGGATTTCGTTCTTCCAATGCAAGGGTTATCAATTTTTCGTTTTGAGCCCAAGTTAATTCAATGTTTTTACTCTTTTTCATTATTCGAAAATAAATTCAGTGTAGGTTTTAGTTAATATTTTATTTTATACTTCAATATTAATAAAAAAAACAATAGCTTTTTAAGTTGAGGATACTTTTTTTTCTTTTTTATTGTTTTTCAAGTAATTGTGCTTTTTGAAAATCGGTTTTTTAGGGAGTAATTTACACAATACTACGGAATGTCAAATTAATTCTCGAACCAATAGGCTTTGCCGTTTTTGGGATTTGGTGTTTCCAAAAATGTTGCGTCGTGCCTTTCATAATAAGCAAACTTCCGTGTTTCAAAAGTATTTTTAACTTCAGATTTTTATCATTGTTATGTTGCAAATGAAAATACCGTTCGGCACCAAAACTCATCGATGCGATTACAGAATTTGTTCCCAATTCTTTTTCGTTATCGGCGTGCCAGCCATTACTATCTTTTCCATCGCGATACAAATTCAGTAAAACGGTTGTAAATTCAGTTTCAGAAACTGCTTCTGCTTTTAATTTTAGATTTTGCAAAATTGGATTCCAAGAATGGGGTTGCATTTTTATATTAGAATAGGAATACGATTTTCCTTCATTTCCGAAAAGTGCGGTCAAACGTGGTTGTGCGTGCACTTTTCCAAATACCTTAATGTCGTCTTGCTGCCAAGGAATCGTCAAAAGTAATTCTTGAAATAGCAAATCTGACTCTACCGTATCAAAAAAATTGGGGTAATAAATGATTTCTGCATCAGGCACATTGAAATAAATGGGTTCAGAAGTATTTTCAAATAGCGATTTCAATGGCTTTTTATAATTAAATTGAAGTCTAAAATTACACTTTATTTTTGAATTTATCCCAATTCATATTCATCAAAATAATCGCTAAAACAATCAAAATTATTCCAATCCATTGTACTAAAACAACTTGTTCGTGCAATAAAAAATACGCCATCATCACCGAAACTGGAAGTTCCAATGCCGACACAATACTACCCAAACCAATTCCCGTCAATGGAAATCCTGCGTTCATTAACATTGGCGGAATTATCGTCCCAAACAAAGACAATACGATTCCCCATTTCATAAAAATCCCGAAATTAAAAGGCGTGTTTTGTGTCGCTATTGCAAATGAAAATACGATTACAGCACCACCAAGCAGCATAAACAAACTTCGTTGTGCCGATGAAATTCCAGTCGCCACGCGGTTTGCGGTGAACATTGTGGTTGTAAATGACGCTGCCGCCAACATTCCCCACAGTATTCCGTGCCAATCCAATTGCACGTCGTTTTTAAAAATATTTGTCGCCAATAATGTTCCTACAAGTACTATAAATACTGAAATAATTTTCAATTTAGAAGGTGCTTTTTTGTCTAAAATCATTTCTATCAAAACGCCCATCCAAACCGTTTGCATCAACAAAATTATCGCAATAGAAACAGGAATATATTTCACCGCCAAATAGTAAAAAACGCTCGTCATTCCTAACGAAGTTCCCGCGAGCATCAATTGAAAAATGTTCCTTTTGGTCGCATTTATAACCGAAGTTCCCTTTTTGATTTTTTGGAATAAATTTATCACCAAAATTCCCAGGATTCCATATACGAATTGCGAAGTGGTGACTTCGGCGGTGGTGAACCCTTCATCGTACGCCAATCTCACGAAAGTGGCTAACATTCCGTAACTTGTGGCGCCTAATCCAACCAAAACAACCCCTTTTAACACTCTATTTCCAAACATATTTCTCAATTTTAATCAGAGGGCAAAGATAGTTTTTAGTTTTGATAAATGGCAATTATGATTTATTTGTTGCAAAAACAGAAATTTAAAATAGATTTTTTTTTAGGAGCAAAACGATTGTAGTTTTTAAGAACTATTCCACCTGCTGTCCGCTATATCCACGCTAAAAAGCGTGGGATGCCGCTTCCATCAGGGCTAAAATTGACGTTTATATTTTCATAATAACGAATGAACGACTTCGGTATATAATTTCGATTTTATTTTCCATTTCCAAACTATCTTACTTACAAACCTGAGATTATGATATTTAAAACTTTGCCTTAAAAAATTTTGACAAAAATTTCACGAATTTTCTCAAATTATTTTTTGATTATTTCACAATTCACTCAAAAAATTATTAGAAAACGTTATAAGGATTCTTCCTAAGTAAACCAAAACTGTAGTTTTTTTTTAATCATAATTATTGTTAAACCAACCAACAAGAAAAAAAATATCAGTAACTTTATAGGACATTATCACTATTTAATTCGGTAACTATATTGAAATAATTAAGCAAAGTAAATAAAAAACAATATTTTTTTAAATGCTTTATAAATTCAATCTTACGCAGGTCATTGGTTGTGTCAATCGAAACATATTTTGCTATCATTAAAATCTATATCAAAATAAAAAATAACATTAAACAACTTCAATTTTAAACATAAAATAGTACCAAATTTGAATTATCTAATCTTTAATATTTGTCAATATGAAAAAAGTAATTTTATTAACGGGTTTGTTTGCATTTTCTATAGGAATGGCACAACAAGCCAAATGTCCAGTCACTGGCTTAACGGCTAGTTCTTCAAAAGAATCAAATGGATACGAAGAAAACTCCACAATGGATGCAAAAAATCAAACTACTGCCTCTGAAAAAGGAAGTAGTCAGTCCAACAAAAGTAAAGTGTGGTGGCCGAACCAACTGAACTTAGAAGTGCTTCGTCAAAATTCAAATTTATCTAACCCAATGGGAGCAGAATTTGATTATGCTAAAGAATTCAAAACACTTGATTACAAAGCTTTGAAGAAAGACTTAGAAGTTTTGATGACGCAATCAAATGATTTTTGGCCCGCCGATTTCGGTAATTACGGACCATTGTTCATCAGAATGGCTTGGCACAGTGCTGGAACGTATCGTTCAGGCGATGGACGAGGCGGTTCTAGAGCAGGTCAACAACGTTTCGCACCTTTGAACAGTTGGCCAGATAACGTAAATTTAGATAAAGCGAGAAGATTGTTGTGGCCTATCAAACAAAAATATGGAAGCAAAATTTCTTGGGCGGATTTAATGATTCTTACAGGAAATGTTGCTTTAGAATCAATGGGATTTCCAACTTACGGTTTTGCCGGCGGTAGAGTTGATGTTTGGGAACCAGAATCCAATGTATATTGGGGTTCAGAAACGAAATGGCTAGACGAGAAGCGTTACTCTGAAGGTAGAAAGTTAGAAAATCCTTTGGCTGCAGTTCAAATGGGATTGATATACGTGAATCCAGAAGGGCCTGCAGGAAATCCAGATCCATTATTAGCCGCAAAAGACATTAGAGAAACATTCGGAAGAATGGGAATGAACGATGAAGAAACCACTGCATTAAATGCTGGCGGACATACTTTTGGTAAAACACACGGTAAAGGACCAGCTAGTAATGTAGGTGCAGAACCTGAAGCTGCTGGAATTGAAGAACAAGGTTTGGGATGGAAAAGCGCTTACAAATCAGGTAAAGGAACAGATGCTATTTCATCTGGATTAGAAGTTACCTGGACAGGAAAACCAACACAATGGAATTTCGGATTTTTTAAAATCTTATATGATAATGAGTGGGAATTAACAAAAAGTCCTGCTGGTGCTCACCAATGGGTAGCAAAAAACGGGCAAGCTTTTATTCCAGACGCCTTTGATCCAAACGTGAAGCACCTACCAACTATGTTAACAACAGATTTAGCGTTCCGTTTCGATCCTGAATACGCTAAAATTTCAAAACGTTTTTACGATAATCCAAAGGAATTTGAAGTAGCATTTGCAAAAGCTTGGTTTAAATTAACACACCGTGATATGGGGCCAAAAACCACTTATCTTGGGTCAGAAGCTCCGACAGAAGATTTAATTTGGCAAGATCCAATCCCGGCTCTTAATCACGAAGTAGTGAATAATAAAGATATCAAGGCTTTGAAAGCGGAGATTGCAAAATCAGGCTTGTCAATTAATGAATTAGTTTCTACCGCGTGGGCTTCGGCTTCTACTTATCGGGCATCCGACAGAAGAGGTGGTGCAAACGGTGCAAGAATTCGTTTAGAACCACAAAAACATTGGGAAGCTAATAATCCAAAACAGCTTTATAAAGTGTTGCCAGTTCTTGAAAATATTCAGAAAAATTTCAATGCCAAAAGTACTTCAAGAAAAATTTCTATGGCAGATTTAATAGTGCTTTCAGGAGTTTTCGGAGTGGAAACAGCAGCTAAAAATGCAGGTTTTGAAGTTAATGTTCCATTTACACCAGGAAGAATGGATGCCACTCAAGAGCAAACAGATATAAACGGTATGGCGGTATTAGAACCGACTGCTGACGGTTTTCGTAACTATTTGAAAACAAAATATTCTGTTGCAACAGAAGCTTTATTGGTTGATAAGGCACAATTATTGACATTATCTGCACCAGAAATGACAGTTTTAGTAGGTGGCTTACGTTCGCTAAATGCAAATTTTGATGCGTCAAAACACGGTATTTTTACTGCTGAAAAAGACAAATTATCGAATGAATTTTTTGTTAATCTTTTAGATATGAGTACAGTTTGGACTGCTACTAATGACGAAAAAGAGCTATTTGAAGGAAAAGATAGAATTACAGGAATGTCAAAATGGACTGCAACTCGTGCGGATTTAATTTTTGGTTCAAATTCTGAGTTAAGAGCGATTGCTGAAGTGTATGCTAGTAATGATGCGAAACAAAAATTTGTAAATGATTTTGTAGCTGCTTGGGACAAAGTAATGATGCTTGACTTTTTTACCGCAAATAGATAAATTACAAATCAATTTTTATAAAGATTTATTGGAAAAGCTGTCTCAATTTTTAGAGGCAGCTTTTTTTGATTGATATTTATTCTGCTTTAAATAGTAATTTCGGTTTGTTATTATAGTTCAAAATTTTTTATTTTATTGGACAACAATGAAATAAAGTATTAATTCAATACAATTTGAATATTTTTAAAACCTTGTAAAACGAGTACTTGTTATTGGAATTTTGAAATTTAAAAGGATTGTAAATTAAAGTTCAAAACCCCTAGCCCAGATGGAAGCGGCATCCCACGCTTTTTAGCGTGGATACAGCGGACAGCGGGAGAAAGCTTCAAAAAAATCGAAAACAGGTTTGCTTTATAGTATCAACTATTTTTTGTAAATTTGCAGACTTAATTAAGGAAAAAACAAGATGTTAGACAGACTTCAAATAGTAAAACAGCGTTTCGATGAGATTTCGGATTTGATTATTCAGCCCGATGTGATTAGCGATCAAAAGCGTTATGTGCAATTGAATCAGGAATATAAAGGGTTGAAAGCGCTTGCCGAAAAACGCGATGAATACGTGGTTTTGATGGCAAATATTGACGAAGCAAACGAGATTATTGCCGATGGAAGTGATGCGGATATGACCGAAATGGCGAAAATGCAATTGGAAGAGGCCAAAGAAAGATTGCCTGCGTTGGAAGATGAAATTAAGTTTTTGTTGATTCCGAAAGACGAGGAAGATGCGAAAAATGTGATGGTGGAGATTCGTGCTGGAACAGGTGGTGATGAAGCGAGTATTTTTGCTGGAGATTTGTTTAGAATGTACACGAAATATTGTGAAAATAGAGGTTGGAGAACTTCGGTTGTGGATATGAATGAAGGAACTTCGGGTGGTTTCAAAGAGGTAATTTTTGAAGTTACAGGCGAAGATGTTTATGGAACTTTGAAATTTGAAGCGGGTGTTCACCGAGTGCAACGCGTTCCACAAACGGAAACGCAAGGTCGAGTTCACACTTCGGCAGCAACGGTTATGGTGCTTCCAGAAGCGGAAGAATTTGATGTTCAAATTGATATGAATGATGTTCGTGTGGATTTCTTCTGTTCGTCAGGACCTGGAGGACAATCGGTAAATACGACGAAATCGGCAGTTCGATTGACGCACATTCCAACAGGATTGGTGGCGCAATGTCAGGATCAAAAATCGCAACATAAAAATAAAGATAAGGCGATGGGTGTTTTGCGTTCACGTTTATACGAACAAGAATTGGCGAAAAAACAAGCGGAAGATGCTACAAAGCGTACATCGCAAGTTAGTTCTGGAGACCGTTCTGCAAAAATTAGAACCTATAATTATTCACAAGGACGAGTTACCGATCACCGTGTGGGATTGACGTTATACGATTTGGGAAACATTATGAATGGTGATATTCAGAAAATTGTAGATGAATTGCAATTGGTGAATAATATGGAGAAATTGAAAGAAGCGAGTGAGGTTTTTTAAGGAGATGAAGAGATAATAGATGAAGAGATAATAGATGAAGAGATAATAAAGAGATAGACTAAAAGACTTTTAGACTAAAAAAACAAAAAATATTAGCCACGAATTCACGAATTTTTAAAATTTTTAATTCGTGAATTCGTGGCTAAAAAATTATAATTTCCTTGCGAACTTTGCGAAAAACTTTGCGAACTTTGCGGTTAAATACACAACAATGACAACTAGAGAATTAATCCAACAAATCAAAATCAAAAAATCATTCTTATGTATTGGTTTGGACGTTGATTTGAATAAAATTCCACCTCATTTATTAGCTTTAGAAGACCCGATTTTCGAGTTCAATAAAGCGATAATTGATGCGACACACGATTTGGCAGTTTCCTACAAACCCAATACGGCTTTTTATGAAGCGTATGGAATTAAAGGTTGGATTTCTTTGCAAAAAACAATCAATTACATCAACGAAAAACATCCTGAAATCTTCACAATTGCCGATGCAAAACGTGGTGATATTGGAAATACGTCATCGATGTATGCCAAAGCGTTCTTTGAAGATTTGAATTTTGATAGTGTTACCGTTGCGCCGTATATGGGAAAAGATTCTGTTGAACCCTTTTTAGAATTCGAGAATAAACATACGATTATGTTAGCTTTGACTTCTAATGAAGGTGCTTTTGATTTTCAAACGTTGAATGTTGATGGAAAGGAATTGTACAAACAAGTTTTGGAAACCTCAAAAACTTGGAAAAATTCCGAAAACCTGATGTATGTTGTTGGCGCCACAAAAGCAGAATATTTCACGGATATTCGCAAAATTGTCCCTGATAGTTTCTTGCTTGTTCCCGGTGTTGGCGCACAAGGTGGAAGCCTTTCGGAAGTTTGTATATACGGAATGAATGCCAATATTGGATTGCTAATTAATTCTTCCCGAGCTATTATTTATGCTTCTAATGGAATTAATTTTGCTGAAAAAGCAAGGGCAGAAGCGTTAAAAATGCAAGAAGAAATGGCAGTGATTATAACTTCTATTCTTTAATAAATTTATACGTTTGAATACCAGAATTTGTATTTATTTTCAAAAGGTAGATTCCGTTTTGATAGTTTGATACGTCTAAAATGGTTTCCTCTTTACTAATAATATAAGAATTTAATTCTTGACCCAAAATAGAATAAATTGTCACTTGACTTCCAATTTGATTTTCTGCTATTTTAAGGTTTAGTTTGTCTTTAGCAGGATTAGGAAACACAATCAATCCTTTAGTTTTTTCTACTTCAGGAGCATCAAGCGAACCTTGTTGATAAACTCTAATATAATCAACTTCCATTGCAGATTGAACGAAATTTGTTGCGATATTTGATTGAATCGCCACATTTAGTAAAAGGTATTGTTCGGCATCAAAAGGCCAAGTACTTGCGTTTTTTACTACTGGATTATAGACATAATGAACTACATTATCCACGCTGAAAATCATACTTGTAGCCGACCATTCAAGGGAATATATATGAAATTGCGATGAAGCAGTTGGAATTGTTTGACCACCAAGATTAGTTGTACTTCCAGAACTTGAAGGCGTATGCATTGCACTTTGAACATAATTTTGGTTGGTTCCCCAATGTTCCATAATATCTATTTCTCCGCAGGCAGGCCAGCCAACATTTCCGTAGGTGCTTGTCCAATATCCGCCCGGTTCCATAATATTTTTTCCGAGCATCCAAATGGCTGGCCAAGTTCCAGCTCCTAAAGGCAGCTTGGCACGTGCTTCTACTCGTCCGTATTTAAAAGCAAACTTTGAATTTAATCTTGCTGATGTATATTGTTTTGTTTTGCCTTGATCAGTAAAAGTTTCTTTTTTTGCTACTATATTTAATATCCCATTTATTATGTTTGAATTTACTTGCCGATTGGTATAATGTTGCTTTTCTCCGTTATACCAACTATTTCCATCTGGCAGTTGGGTTTGAGGAAACCATTTTTCACTATTTATTATTCCATTTCCATCAAATTCGTCACTCCAAACCAAGGTATTATTTACAGGTGCAGGTGCAGCTCCCGAATATAAAAAATCATCTATGTAAGCCACAACCTGCGAAGTATTATTTTCGCCATTTACTTGAAGTACAACTCTGTTGAAGTCCGATCGATACAATGGATTAAAAGAATTTGCGCTAAAGTTCACAAAATTATCAGTTGCAAAGTTAAAAGTTATCGTTTGCCATTGATTCAACAAAATTGATTTTCTTATTTCACATTGAGTTGTCCAAGGTTGGGCGATTGAGCCATTTTGAAGTTTTAATGAAATTTGATTCGTTTGATTTCCTGTAATTCCGCTAGACGGCACATATATTTTCAAAGAAAAAACACTACTTGACGCCAAATTATAATTGAATCCTGCATTAAATCGAACGTTTGCATAAAGCCCGCCAATATCAGAATATTTCAAAACTTTTTGCGATGTATTTATTCCGGTTTGGTATGGATTTGAAAAATTAGTATCCATTCCGCAGTCGTCACCATACCATGTGCTAATTGTGCTATTCCCTTCAAAATTATCTTGCGAAATTTGAACTTGTGAATAAAACAGTGATGATGAAAATAGGATTGATAGAAAAATAAAATTCCGCATTTAGAAAGGTTGAGTATAATTATTATTGCTAAACAAATGTAATGCACATAATTGCCAATGAGGTTTAATGCACCTATATAAAAACTATACACTATTGAATTTAATTGTTTAAAAAGCAATAAATTTACATTTTATAATAATTGAGTTTATGGCTATGAAATTGGTTGACCAAACCGGAATTGAACATACTTTTGACACTTCACCGAAGCGGATAATTTCACTTGTTCCATCACAAACGGAATTGCTATTTGATTTAGGTCAGGAAGAAAAAATTGTTGGAATCACAAAATTTTGCGTGCATCCGTATCATTTTAAAACTACCAAAAAGAGTGTTGGCGGCACTAAAAATGTCCACTTTGAAAAGATAAGATTGTTGCAACCCGATTTAATCATTGCAAATAAAGAAGAAAATACCAAGGAAATTGTTGAAGAATTGAGCAAAATTTGTCCTGTTTGGGTTACAGATATTATTACAATTGAAGACAACTTCAAGATGATTTCCGACTTTGGGCAATTGTTGAACTGTAGAACAGAAGCACAAAAATGGAATGATAAGTTGGCATTTGCCTTGAGCGATTTTCAAAATTTTGTAAAAGAAAAACCTTTTGTGAAAGTTGCCTATTTCATCTGGAAAAACCCTTTTATGGTTGCGGGTTCCAATACGTTTATCGATGAATTATTGAAGCTCAATCACTTTCAAAATATTTACGAAAACAAAGAACGTTATCCTGAAATTGAACTCAAAAAAATACGATTAGATGGCGATCCCGATATTGTGTTACTTTCTTCAGAACCTTTTCCATTCAAGGAAGAAGACGCTTTCGAAATTGGAAGAGCAACGCACCACGCCACCACTATTTTTGTCGATGGTGAAATGTTTTCTTGGCACGGAAGCCGCTTGTTGAAAGCCTTTGAATATTTTAAAATTTTGCACAATTCAATTTGAGTTTTATTTTTTTATTGCAAATAATTCAACATAAATCAGTTACATTTACCAAAAAAAGAGTGATACATTATACCATTTACGAAAACGAAAAAAGCGCTCCGTGGGTGACTTTTGTGCACGGCGCAGGTGGAAGTTCCTCTATTTGGTTCAAGCAAATTCGTGATTTTCAGAAGCAGTACAATGTGTTATTATTGGATTTGCGAGGTCACGGAAATTCAAACCAACAAATTAAAATTGCCTTCAAGCAGAAATATACTTTTTCGGCTTTAGCCAATGATATACTGGAAGTTTTAGACCATCTGAAAATTGAAAAATCCCATTTTGTAGGAATTTCTTTAGGTACTATTTTAATTCGTCAATTGGCAGAAATGCATCCGAAGCGGGTTCAAAGTATGATACTTGGAGGTGCCATTCTAAAAATGAATTTTCGTTCACAAATTTTGATGAAATTGGGGAATATGTTCAAATATGTATTGCCGTATTTGGTTTTGTATAAGTTCTTTGCTTTTGTAATTATGCCCAATAAAAACCACAAACAATCTCGTTTGTTGTTTATCAATGAAGCCAAAAAACTATATCAAAAGGAATTTATTAAATGGTTCAAACTTACCGCCGAAATCAATCCGATTTTGAAATGGTTTCGCCAAGAAGAACTCAATATTCCTACCTTATATATTATGGGAGAAGAGGATTATATGTTTCTGCCTTCGGTTCGGAAAGTAGTCGAAAAACACTTTAAATCATCCCAATTGTTTGTAGTTGAAAAGTGCGGACACGTTGTAAATATTGAACAACCCATCACTTTTAATACTAAAGTACTTTCCTTTATAAAGAGCCAAAAATAAAAAACCACTACTCGAAAGTAATGGCTTTATTACCAAAAAACTAACTTTAAACTATTCGCAAATATCCACAGAAATTTGCAGCTTGATGTTAAGTTGATGTTATGTCTATGTTATTGATTTTTAAGCGATAAACCTTATTTTTTATCCTGCATCGCAAAAATACTTTGCAATAAAGGCGAAGTTCTCGCTTTTAAATTCACCCTAATTTCTTTTTCCTCAACGGCAACCATTTTAAAAACGCCTTTCATCGTTTCCTTGGTCACATAATCCTTTAAATCCGGTGAAACTTTCTTCACCAATGGAATCGAATTGTATTTATTTATCATTTGTGCCCAAATTTTATCTGCGTTCACTTTGTCTAATGAAGTTGCAATTACAGGGCTAAATTTGTCATATAATGCAGTTGAAGTTGCCGTTTCCAAATAGGTTGTCGCTGAATTTTCATTCCCCATTAATATCGTTTTGGCATCCGTAAAAGTCATATTTTTTACCGCATCCACAAATATTGGAGTTGCTTCTTTTACTGCATCTTCGGCCGCTCTGTTCAGTACTTTTAAGCCTTCATCTGCCAAACTTGACATTCCTAAACTTCGCAAAGTTCGATCCACTTTTTGTAATTCTGAAGGTAGTAAAATTTTTACAAAGTCATTTTTATAAAAACCATCTTCGGCAGTTAATTTCGACACTTGTTTCGTAATTCCATTGTTCAAAGCCTCTTTTAAACCCGCACTAATATCTGGAATTGTTGCCAATTTTGAGATTTTCGGAACCTTAATTTTTGCAATTTTTTTCAATTGGCCGAGTTGTGCAGTAGCAATTAACGGCACAAATAAAAGGAGCATAATAATTCTTTTCATAACTTTTAATTTCTACAAAGGTACACAAAATCTATTCCATTTTTTTTTTGGAGCTATTTCCTGCTATCCGCTATATCCACGCTAAAAAGCGTGGGATACCGCTGCTATCAGGGCTATGACCTCAGTTTTAATTTTGATATTTTTGCAGAAAGTAATTTTTATGTGCCAAAATTCACATTATCATAAAGTATGTTTTTTACTATTTTTGATAAATTATTTTTAAAAAACTCGTAAATTGCACCTTTAAAATTATCACATTCATAAATGGAAGTTCAAAAACCCTACATACCAGTTCATAAAGTCCGAATTGTAACCGCTGCCGCTCTTTTTGACGGACACGATGCGGCTATCAACATAATGCGAAGAATTATCCAATCTACAGGAGTTGAAGTAATTCATCTTGGACACGACAGAAGCGTGGAAGAGGTTGTGAACACTGCCATTCAAGAAGATGCCAATGCAATCGCACTAACATCCTATCAAGGCGGACACAATGAATATTTTAAATATATGTATGATTTGCTCAAGCAAAAAGGGGCAGAGCACATCAAAATTTTTGGTGGTGGGGGAGGAGTAATTTTGCCTTCTGAAATTGCTGAATTACAAGCCTACGGAATAACACGTATTTATGCACCAGACGACGGTCGCGCGATGGGATTACAAGGAATGATTAATGATTTAGTTCAAAAATCAGATTATGCAATTGGAGATGTTTTAAATGATGAAATCAATCATTTGGAAGAAAAAAATCCAAAAGCAATTGCGAGAATAATTTCATCAGCAGAGAATTTCCCTGAAATATCCAAGCCTATATTAGAGAAAATCCAACAAAAAAATAAAACGTCTAAAACTCCAGTCCTTGGAATTACAGGAACGGGCGGTTCTGGAAAATCATCTTTAGTTGATGAATTGGTTCGCCGATTCTTAATAGATTTCCCTGAAAAAACCATCGGATTAATATCTGTAGATCCATCAAAAAGAAAAACTGGCGGTGCATTATTAGGCGATAGAATCCGTATGAATGCTATCAATAATCCTCGAGTTTATATGCGTTCATTGGCAACACGCCAATCTAATTTAGCACTTTCAAAATATGTTGCTGATGCCATTCAAGTATTAAAAGCCGCAAATTACGACATCATCATCTTGGAAACTTCTGGTATTGGGCAATCGGATACTGAAATTATGGATCATTCCGATGTTTCTTTATATGTTATGACCCCAGAATTTGGAGCTGCAACCCAATTGGAAAAAATCGATATGCTTGATTTTGCCGATTTAGTAGCCTTAAATAAATTTGATAAACGGGGAGCACTTGATGCCGTTCGTGATGTAAAAAAACAGTACCAACGCAATCATAATCTTTGGGATGTAAATCCTGACGAAATGCCTGTATTTGGAACAATTGCTTCTCAATTCAACGATCCAGGAATGAATACGCTTTACAAAGCGATAATGGACAAAATCGTTGAAAAAACAGAAAGTGATTTGAAATCAACGTTTAAAATCACTCGTGAAATGAGCGAGAAAATATTCGTAATTCCACCTCATAGAACCCGTTATTTGTCTGAAATTGCAGAAAATAATCGTAAATATGACGCCACTTCATTGACACAACAAAAAGTAGCACAAAAATTATATGGTGTTTTCAAAACTATTGAAAGTGTTTCTGGAAACGAACCAATTTTGAATAAATCGGGCATTGAAATTTTGAATGCTGCCAATGAAAAATCAGAAGACAAAGTTTTTATTTCTCTTTTATTAAACCAATTTGAGAAAATAAAAATGGATTTAGATCCCTATAATTGGGAAGTGATTTTAACTTGGAATGAAAAAGCGGCTAAATATAAAAATCCATTTTACACGTTTAAAGTAAGAGATAAAGAAATCAAAATCGCCACACATTCAGAAAGTTTGTCGCACACGCAAATTCCAAAAATTGCTTTGCCAAAGTACGAAGCTTGGGGCGATATTTTACGTTGGAACTTACAAGAAAATGTACCTGGAGAATTTCCATTTACCGCTGGTTTGTATCCTTTTAAAAGAGAAGGCGAAGATCCATCTAGAATGTTTGCAGGCGAAGGCGGACCAGAACGAACCAACAAAAGGTTTCATTATGTGAGTGCAGGATTACCAGCAAAAAGACTTTCTACGGCTTTTGACAGCGTAACTTTATATGGAAATGACCCACACATCCGACCTGATATTTACGGAAAAATCGGAAATGCTGGTGTTTCAATTTGCTGTCTGGACGACGCTAAAAAATTGTACTCTGGTTTTGATTTAGTACACGCGTTAACTTCGGTGAGTATGACCATAAACGGGCCTGCGCCAATGTTGTTAGGCTTTTTTATGAATGCTGCCATCGACCAACAATGTGAATATTACATCAAAGAAAACGGATTAGAAAAAGAAGTTGAATCTAAAATTACTGCAATATACAAACAAAAAGGAACCGCAAGACCAAAGTACCAAGGCGATTTACCTGAAGGAAATAATGGTTTGGGTTTGTTGCTTTTAGGAGTAACTGGCGATTTAGTTTTGCCTTTATCAGTTTATAACGAAATAAAAATCAGAACCCTTTCGCAAGTTCGTGGAACCGTTCAAGCTGATATTTTAAAAGAAGATCAAGCACAAAACACTTGTATTTTTTCTACAGAATTTGCCCTTCGTTTGATGGGCGATGTACAGGAATATTTTATAAAAAACAATGTAAGAAACTTTTATTCGGTTTCTATTTCAGGTTATCACATTGCAGAAGCAGGGGCAAACCCAATTTCGCAATTGGCATTTACACTTTCTAATGGCTTCACTTACGTGGAATATTATCTAAGTCGTGGAATGGATATTAACGATTTTGGACCAAATTTATCTTTCTTTTTCTCAAACGGTATTGATCCTGAATATGCTGTTATTGGTCGTGTGGCTCGAAAAATTTGGGCGAAAGCGATGAAAAATAAATACGGTGCGAATGAAAGAGCGCAAATGTTGAAATATCATATTCAAACATCAGGACGTTCTTTGCACGCTCAAGAAATAGATTTCAATGATATTCGTACTACGTTACAAGCTTTGTATGCAATTTACGATAACTGTAACTCGTTGCATACCAATGCTTATGACGAAGCAATTACAACGCCAACGGAAGAATCGGTCCGTCGTGCAATGGCTATTCAATTGATTATAAATAAAGAATTGGGGTTGACCAAAAACGAAAATCCTATTCAAGGTGCTTTCATAATTGAGGAATTAACCGATTTAGTGGAAGCTGCCGTTTTAGAAGAATTTGATAGAATTACGGAACGTGGTGGCGTACTTGGCGCAATGGAAACGATGTACCAGCGCTCAAAAATTCAAGAGGAAAGCTTGTATTACGAAACGTTGAAACACACGGGTGAATTTCCAATTATTGGGGTAAATACGTTCTTGAGTTCTAAAGGTTCACCAACGGTTATTCCAGCAGAAGTTATCCGAGCAACTGAAGAAGAAAAGCAATACCAGATTGATATGTTGACCAATTTACACCAATCAAATCAGGATAAAGTAAACCAACATTTGAATGATTTACAAGAAGCAGCCATCAAAAACGAAAACTTGTTTGAGCATTTAATGGAAGTTACAAAAGTATGTTCTTTGGGACAAATCACGAGTGCATTATTTGAAGTTGGCGGTCAATATCGAAGGAATATGTAAGCAGAGAACCGCTTTTTGCAAAGCAAAAAGCGTGTGAATCGCTTATCCCGCTTTTTAGCGGGATCTAATAGTATAATTAACTATCTTTATTGTAATCAAACTTCAATTAATAATATGAAATTTAAATTTTCACTAATTATAGTTCTGTTTTCAATGACCACTTTCGGACAACTTACAGGTAAAGTAAAGGGTTTGAATATTAATCAACCACCAACTATTAATGACACAGTTATAAAGGTAGTTTATAATTTCAAGAAAGTTTCCAATAATTATGCTGCTGTATTTTTTAATGGCAAATTAATAAACTATTCTTTAATGTCAACTATAAATCCAGAAAGTATTGCTACGATGAATGTTATTAAAAAAGACACCATTATTGATTCTGTAAAATATAATGGACGTATTATAATTGAAGGTAAAATATCTTATAATCATAATTTTATGCCTCTAAATAAATTTAAGTTAAAATATATAAACCCAAGTGAAAATGCAACAGTTTTTCAAATTGATGGAAATGTAATATACGAAGACTATGAGAGTTATTTAATTGATGAAAAGTATATTCTGAAAGCGATAGTTTCTACGATTGATAATCCAAAAGAAAAAATTAAGCTTAATATTATCAATTTATTGACTAAATCAGCAAAGAATATTGAAAATAGTAACCAGATAATATTAAGGTAAATTTTATACTATTTTCTCTAATTTCAAATACCCAATATGCAATTCATCTTCAAAATTCAAATTATTTTCAGAAATTTTCAAAGCAAATTTTTCTTTTAATTCGGGTGCAAGAATATCCGATACGTTAAAAATATCATCTACATCAATTCCAAATTTATCGTCAATGTGCGAAGTCGCCCCTTTAAATCCATAATGTTTGTAGAAACTTGTCGCTTTTGCTTTTTTTGTGGCTTCCGCCAATGAAGTTCCAGTTGCTAAAATTTTGTAATGATATTCTTCAAATTCATTTTCCTTATAACCACCAAGATTAATGAAAAAAAGTTGAGAAGCATTTGCAACAGCATCAACTTTGGAAACAATTTCTATTTTATGATTGTCAACATTTGTAACCTCTCGCCAAGCATCAATGTGAATTTTTCCTTTGGCTTCAGGCCAGAACGCTTTCATCTGTGGAACCAATTCTGACAAAGAATTTCCAATTCCAAAAAATATATCGTGTTGCTCTGTAAACCTTCCTTTTGGTCTGCAACCAATCATTATCATATAAAGTTTCATATCGTTTTTTTGAGTTATTTTAATTGTTAGAATGCAATTCTCAATGGAATAGTAGTATTTATAATAGTTTTCATCAAGTCATTTTTCCTGATAACAAAAGTACTTCTTATTATTTTCATTAATAATATCATAATTAGTTTTTTTGGTTTGATTTTTGGCATACTTTTGACAACAACTTAAATATTTATACCATGAAAAGAATAATTTTACTTTTAGCAATTGTGGGAACATTTGCATTTCAAGGATGTGCAGGTCCAGAAGGTCCTCAAGGGGCAACAGGTTACTCGGCTGAAGCAGAAGTTTTTGAAGTTACCGCTTCATTTTCGGCTGTCAATAATTTTGAAAGATTAGTCACGCTAAATCCACCCATTTTAAATTCGGATATGGTTTTAGTATATAGACTTTTTGATGTTGTAAATGGCGCAGATGTTTGGAGATCATTGCCACAAACGGTTTATTTAACGCAAGGTGAATTGGATTATAATTTTGATTTTACAAGAAATGACATTAATATTTTTCTTGATTCTGATTTTGATTTAACCACATTAAGTCCTGCTTGGGCGCAAGATCAAGTTTTTAGAATAGTAATTATTCCTGGTTATTTAACGAATAAAAACAGCAAAACAATCGATTTCAATGATTATAATGCGGTAGTAAAAGCATTTAACATCAATAAAAATCAAATTAAAATACTTAAATAAAGAAGTTTAAAAATTAGAATTGTTATTTTTTAAAATACGTTTCCAACAAAATCATTGCGGCTGCAAAAGGTGATATTTCATCATTTTGCACCGCTTTTTTGTTTTCTTCCAATAGTTTTTGAATTTCAGGATGATTGAAAAAATTAGTTTTCAATTGCTCATTTATCGTCTCCAACATCCAATATTGATTTTGTTCTTTGCGTTTTTCAAAGAAGTAATTGTTGGTTTTTGTGAGTTCTAAAAACTTCAAAATTGTTTCCCAAACTTCAGAAATCCCATCGTGAGTTATGGCGCTACACGTTGATGCCGTTGGAATCCAACCCGATTTTTTAGCAGGAAATAAATGCAAAGCGCGACCAAATTCTACTTTCGCCAAATTCGATTTCCGGACATTATCGCCATCGGCTTTATTGATGACAATTGCATCTGCCATTTCCATAATTCCCCGTTTAATTCCTTGTAATTCATCGCCCGCACCTGAAATTTTTAATAACAAAAAGAAATCTACCATACTGTGAACGGCAGTTTCACTTTGTCCAACGCCAACCGTCTCAATAATAATTGTGTCAAACCCGCAAGCCTCACAAAGCGTAATCGATTCGCGTGTTTTTCGAGCCACTCCACCCAGCGTTTCCCCAGATGCCGAAGGTCGGATATACGCATTTTTGTCTTTTACCAATTCCTCCATTCGGGTTTTATCGCCCAAAATACTTCCGTGAGAAATCGTGCTACTTGGATCAACGGCAAGAACGGCAACTTTCTTCCCTAAACTTGTTAAATATTTTCCAAAAGCTTCAATAAACGTACTTTTTCCAACACCAGGAACACCCGTAATTCCAATTCTAACCGACTTATTGGCGTGAGGCAAACAAGCATTTATCACTTCATTTGCCCGTTCTAAATGAGCGCTATTCGTACTTTCAACCAACGTAATCGCCCTGCTCAAAGCCGTGATATTTCCATTCAGAATACCTTCAACTAATTCTTTTGCAGAGGGTTGAATCTTTCTAAATGTGTGAATTTGTTCCGCCACTTTTTCACTAACAATTTCAGGAGGCGAAATTCCAGCTTTTTCTTGAAGTGCCGACATTTTGTTTTTTGATTCCAAAGAATTTCATTTTTGTAAATTTACTAAATAATTATTTCTCTCTAATTAAATCCTTATTTTTTATTTGGAGCTAATCCTGCTGTCATTCCAAATCCTCGCAAAAAAGCTCGGGATTTTCCCTTCCATCAGGGCTAAAAAAAAAGAGAACAATTACGTTCTCTATTTCATTTTTTTTTCCAAAAGTATATTTTTAATTATTCTTTTTAGCCTTAATCATCATTTCAAGCATATCCCACATTTCATCTGGAACTGCTTCCAATAAATTAAATTGTCCCGCACCTTTCAGCCATTCGCCACCATCAATTACCACAACTTCTCCATTTATATATGCCGAAAAATCAGAAACTAAATAAGCCGCTAAATTGGCTAATTCCTGATGATCACCAACACGTTTCAAAGGTACTTTTTTGGATAAATCAAATTTTTCTTTCAAATCTCCGGGTAACAATCTGTCCCAAGCTCCTTTTGTAGGAAAGGGTCCAGGTGCAATGGCATTGGTTCGAATACCGTATTTTGCCCATTCTACAGCCAAACTTCTTGTCATTGCAAGAACTCCAGCTTTTGCAGTCGCACTTGGAACCACATACGCAGAACCCGTAAAGGCATAAGTTGTAACAATATTCAACACGGTTGACGTTTCTTGTTTGCTGTCAATCCAATGTTTTCCAAAGGCAAGCGTGCAGTTTTTTGAACCTTTCAAAACAATATCAATTACCGTATCAAACGCATTTGCCGAAAGTCGTTCTGTAGGCGAAATAAAATTTCCAGCAGCATTATTCAACAAAACATCAACTTTTCCATACGCTTTTAAAACTTTTTGCAACATTGCTTCCACTTGGTCGTAATGGCGCACGTCACATTGAACGGGAAGACAAGTAGCACCAGTTTCGGTTTCTAACTCAGATGCTGTAGTTTTTAGTTTTTCTAAATCACGGGAAGTTATGGCTACTTTGGCACCCAATTCCATAAAATATTTGGTCATTGCCTTTCCTAAACCACTTCCGCCACCTGTAACCACAATTACTTTGCCTAATAAGGCATCATCACGAAGCATTTTTGCTGAAAAATTCATAGTTTGTATTTTTATAATTGTAAATATAGGAAATAATTAGTATGCGTGCATAGTAATTATTAGATTAAATTAAAATCTCTAATATCTTTATTGCAGCTTCACTAATTTTAGTTCCAGGTCCAAAAACGGCAACAGCTCCAGCATCAAATAAAAATTGATAATCTTGTGCAGGAATTACTCCGCCAACAACTACCATAATATCTTCGCGACCATATTTTTTTAGTTCTTCAATAACTTGTGGAACTAACGTTTTGTGCCCAGCAGCCAAGGAAGAAACGCCAAGAATATGCACGTCATTTTCAATAGCTTGTTTCGCAGCTTCCGCAGGTGTTTGAAATAACGGGCCTATATCCACATCAAAACCAACATCAGCATAGCCAGTTGCCACTACTTTTGCACCACGATCGTGACCGTCTTGTCCCATTTTTGCAATCATAATTCGTGGACGACGACCTTCTTGCTTTGCAAATTTGTCCGCCATCTGTTTTGCTTTTTCAAAACTTTTGTCGTCTTTAATTTCTTTACTATACACGCCGCTAAAGGATTTAATTTGAGCTTTATATCTACCAAAAACAGTTTCTAAGGCATCGCTAATTTCGCCCAAAGTGGCTCTGTAACGTGCTGCTTCAACCGCAATTTCCAGTAAGTTTCCTTCTCCAGTTTTTGCAGTTGCGATCAATTTATCTAATGTTTCTTTTACTTTTTTTGTATTTCGTGATGCTTTTATTTTATCTAATTGTTCCAATTGTTGCTTGCGAACCATTTGATTGTCAACATCTAAAATATGCAAAGGATCTTCTTTTTCTAATCGGTATTTATTTATTCCAACAATTACATCCTGGCTACTGTCAATTCGTGCTTGCTTTCTTGCGGCAGCTTCTTCGATTCGTAGTTTTGGAATTCCAGCCTCGATTGCTTTGGTCATTCCGCCTAATTCTTCAACTTCTTCAATTAGTTTCCAAGCATTTTGTGCAATTTCATTGGTCAAACTTTCTACATAATAACTTCCTGCCCAAGGATCAACCGTTTTGGTAATTTTGGTTTCTTCTTGTAAATAAATCTGTGTGTTTCTTGCAATTCTTGCAGAGAAATCTGTTGGTAATGCAATCGCTTCATCCAAGGCGTTGGTATGCAAAGATTGTGTTCCTCCAAAAGCTGCGGCTGTTGCTTCAATGCAAGTTCGTGCCACGTTATTAAAAGGATCTTGCTCTGTTAAACTCCAACCCGATGTTTGACAATGGGTTCTTAAAGCCAGTGATTTTTCATCTTTTGGATTGAACTGTTTTACTAATTTAGCCCAAATCATTCGTCCTGCACGCATTTTGGCGATTTCCATAAAATGATTCATTCCAATTGCCCAGAAAAAGGATAGGCGAGGGGCAAATTCGTCAATTTTCATTCCAGTAGAAAGCCCTGTTCTTATATATTCTAAACCGTCTGCTAAAGTGTAAGCCAATTCAATATCGGCGGTTGCTCCAGCTTCTTGCATGTGGTAGCCTGAAATTGAAATAGAGTTGAATTTCGGCATTTTTTTGCTTGTAAATTCAAATATATCGGCAATAATTTTCATTGAAGGCGTAGGTGGATAAATATAGGTATTACGAACCATAAATTCCTTCAAAATGTCGTTTTGAATTGTTCCAGATAGTTGTTCTGGTTTCACACCTTGTTCTTCTGCAGCAACGATATAAAAAGCCATAATTGGTAAAACTGCTCCATTCATAGTCATTGAAACCGACATTTCATCCAGAGGAATTTGGTCGAATAAAACCTTCATATCTTCAACAGAATCAATGGCAACACCCGCTTTTCCAACATCGCCAACAACGCGCTCGTGATCTGAATCGTAACCGCGATGTGTTGGTAAATCAAATGCAATGGAAAGTCCTTTTTGACCCGCAGCCAAATTTCTTCTATAGAACGCATTGCTTTCTTCGGCAGTTGAAAATCCTGCATATTGACGAATTGTCCAAGGTCTTCGGACAAACATTGTTGCATACGGACCACGCAAATTGGGTGCGAAACCAGCCGCAAAATTCAAATGTTCTAAATCTTCAATATCAGATTTTGAATAGGTTGGTTTAAGTTCAATTCGTTCTGCAGTAAGAAAATTTTCAGGTGAATGCACTGAATTATTTTCAACTTTCGGTTCTTGACTTTCGACTAACGTAATATGTTGTAAGTTTTTTCTTTTCATTTTAAAGTGCCACAATTGTAGCTTTTATGCAATTTTATTTTAATCACGATCCAACCAAAGTTCAGAATTTCTTGAAGTATGGAATACCGCCTTGATAACAATTTTAGAACCATAAACTGAAAAATGAATCAAATATGGGAAAGTTTCTATTAAAGCGACTCTTACATTTTTATATTTTATCTGATAGCTGAATGGATTTTTACTGATTATTTTTACTTCTTTTTTGATTGAAAGGATAAATGTTTCTCCCAGATTTTTTCTAATTGATTTGTATTTAAAGAAGACTTCTTTTATGTCTTGTTTTGCAAATGGAAGAATAATTGTATCATACTTCATCTTCAATTTCTTTCATTGCATCGTCAAAATTTTGACCTATAGAAGTTTCTCTTAAATAGGATTCTGTTCGTTCTCTAACTTCTTCCATTTGCCAATTTGGAATGGAATAGTTTTCTTGAGTTTTTGGAAAAATAATAACTTCAACTTCGGACGCATTAAAATTTTCAGGAAGTGTAATACTGATTTTGTGGTTTTTTACTTTAACTATTTGTCTGATTGCCTCCATATAAATTAATTTTTATTAACCCGTTGGGTGTAATTAAATTTTTTGATTTTTAATATTATTTATTGGTCTATCAAATATAAATTTATTGATATATTGAACCAAAGTTAATGCTGTTATTTTTGCTAAAATTCTTGTTTTAAAACCTTCAAAAGTTTTAGCATAATTGTTTCTTATTTTGAATTGGTCACACAATTGTGAAAATAATGTTTCAATTCTTTTTCTTGATTTTCTGAATATATAAGGTTGTGGCTTATAGTCTTTTTGATTTATTCTTTTTGGCGTTTCTAATTTGACATTTACTGTTTGAAACAAATCTAATTGAATGCTTTGAGATAAATAACCTCTATCACCAAGTAACACACAATCAGACATTTGTTGTTTTATATTCTTCAAAAAATGAACATCGTGAACTTCTGCTTTTGTAATATCTAATGAGTGGAAAATTCCATTTATTGAACAGACTCCGTGTAATTTGTATCCGTAGA
>OZ248363.1:0-61532 GCA_965234425.1 Flavobacterium neuenschwanderi (SeqCode)
CTTCTATTTCAATCCATTGTTTTCTGTATAATAATCCGAAAGATAAATTCTCTTTTGATCCCGCATAAGCTGGATTAATTACGTTCATATTATACATGTATTGCGTATAATGTGGGTCTTGTTGTGCGGTGGCGTCTAAAAATGTTAGTAACATTAAAAGCGCAGGTAAAAGTATTTTTTTCATAAAGGGTTGTTTAGAAATTTTATAGTGTTGCCCTTTAATATAAGCAACACTATAAAAAACTTATTTTATCGGTTAATATAAATCCATCCTGTGATAGTTTCTCCAGAATTTCTATTGATTACATAATAATAGGTTCCATCAGGTAGTTCGCTTCCACTATTGGACTGACCGTGCCATTCATTTGTATAGTTAGCTCCATGGCTATATACTTTAGAACCATATCTATTGTAAATGCTTATTGATTTAACATCGGCAAGTAAAAATGCTTCATTATCACCATCGCCATTTGGAGAAATTCCTTTTTGCATTGTACAAGCAACACTGTTTACTAATTGATTTGTTCTATTTTCACATCCATTATAAGTTACAATTGATGTATAAGTCCCAGAAAGTGGCACCGAAACCGATGGGTTTGTTGATGGTCCAAAAGTAAATCCATTTGGCCCAGCCCATTCATAAGTAGCATTAATCGGGTCAAAAGAATTTGCAATTGGCAAAGCTGTAATTTTAAAAATTGGTCCATCGCACTCAGCATCTAATATCACTGCAACCTCTGGAATAATAGTTGTAGAAGCGTTTGCAACTATTTGTGAACAACCCCCAGAAGCAAGTACGGTATAAGAAATAATGTATGCACCACCTAAACTTGAGCTTAAGCTTATTGCGCCTGTAGTTGAATTTAGTGTCAGACCAGAAGGAGTTGAACTATAAGTTCCGCCTAATGTCCCAGTTTGAGTCAAGACCGGAGCAACTACACTGTTATGGCAATAAACCGCACTATCATAAGTAATTGTAGCTTGTGGCGTTATCGTGATTGTAATCGGTGTTTGATGTGTAACAATTGCACATCCATTTGCGGCAGCAATAGTATTGGTAACGGTATAAGTTCCAGGTGTACTATTTGCTAAATCCACTATTCCAGTTACTGAATTTACAATTAGTAAAGGCGACGAAGAGCTAAATACTCCAGCTTCTCCAGTACCTACAAAAGACGGATTTGGATTGGTTGCATTTTGACAATATGGTGACGCAGGATAATTAAAAGTAGCTACTTGAGGATTTATAATTGTAATTGGAAAAGTTTCAACTACAACTCCGCAACCATTTGCTGCAGCAATAGTATTTGTAATAATATAATTTTCTGCCGTACTTGTTGACAAAGTAATAAGCCCTGATGAAGATATTGAAAGCCCTGCCGGTGCAGAACTAAAAACACCCGCAACACCTAATCCAATAAATGTTGGAGAAGGATTTGTACCACTTGTACAATATGAACCTAATGGATAATCAAATGTGGCTATAGGTAAAGCAGTTATTGTAATTGTTGCTATATCCGATACAATTGCACATCCATTTGCGGCAGCAATAGTATTGGTAACTGTATAATTTCCAGGGATACTATTTGCTAAATCAACTTCACCTGTAATAGCATTTACAATTAATAAAAGCGATGAAGAACTAAATGCCCCTGCTACTCCTCCAACTCCAAATGAAGGTAATGGATTGGATGCATTTTGACAATATGGTAAAATCCCGTAATTAAATGCCGCAACGGGAGGTGCTGTAATTTCAATATTGAAAGTTGCAATAGTTTCAGGACATCCCCCTAAAGCTGCAATAGTATTAGTTATTGTATATAAACCAGATAAACTATTCGTTAAGTTTATAGCCCCAGTTGTTGCATCTAATGAAAGTCCTATAGCAGAACTAAAAACACCCGCTGATGCACCAGTTGGTTGAGTTAAAATTGGATTATTTCCATTTTTACAATAGGTAACAGCATCGTAAGAGAAAGTAGCTATCGGTAAATCTACGATTGATACATTTGCAGAAGACGAAGCTCCTAAACAACCTCCACTTGGGGGAAGGTTATAGGTAACAACATAATTCCCAACTGAACTAGTTCTTGGTGTAAATGCTCCAGTTGAAGTAATTAAGGTTAATCCAGTTGCTGGCACAATAGTATAAGTTCCTCCCGTAGTTCCAGTTTGTGTAACTGTTTGCGGTGTTGTATTTGTTTTGCAATACGATAAAGAACTATATGATATCCCCGTAGTAGATGGAGGAGCTGTTATTGTTATAGTCCATGAGTCATCATCGGAAGGACAAGTTCCAGAGGAAGCAATAATATTATGAACTACATACGTTCCAGGCGTACTTGATGCAAGGTTTATTAATCCCGTAATTGGATCTATTGACAAACCAGTAGCTGGAACTGCACTAAAAGTACCTGCAGTTGCATTACTTACAAAAGATGGACTTGGGTTTGCGCCATTTTGACAATAAAAAGTACTTGAATAGGTAAAATTACCAAAAGGGCAGCACACTGTAGGAATAGGGCCTGTGGTCTGCGTGATTCTAACAAATCCTTTTCTTCCATTATAATTTGTAATCATTACTACATATATTTGACCCGCTATTGCATTGTTAACACCAAAATTTTCCGTAAAATCAGTAGAGTAACTACATCTTATTCCTGTTGGTGGCGCATTACCAGTTGTTATTCCTGCACACGCGGCTGCATTGGTTGCGTATGGTCCCCAAGCAACAAAATCAACGTCAATTCCTGTGCCTGTAAAATCGATACTAGAATTTTGCTCTAAGAAAAAGTTATAATTCCCGTTGGTTGGAATTTGTAAATAATAAAATGTTGGCGATGGTGCCGATCCTAAACATCCTACGGCTGCATTTGTTGTTGAAAACGGGCTGATTGGATTTGGTAGTGTTGGAACTCCAACATTATTAGGAATAATAATTGGCTGAATTGCACATAAAGGTATGGCTGTTGGACAACTTCCAACATTAGTTCCTATACAAACTTCAAAAGTGGTTGTCACAGCAGCAGTTCCTGTTGAATATACTCTTATGTAATAGGTGGTTCCAATAGTTAATCCATTAAGGGTTGGATTAGGTGGGTTAGAGCTATTTAATCTACATCCTCCAATCTGGGTCAACGTTCCACATGAACCTGAATATATAGCATAGTTTAATCCGGTAGGTGTATCTGCATAATTAACTCCTAATAGAGAAATATAATGATTTATTGCTGTAGCCGTAAAACTAAACCATACATCATCATTATCAGCAGTAGAGGCTGTTGCACCACATGAATTGGCTACTGGAGATGCTGTTGCAAATGCCAAACTTCCTCTAACTGTTTGTAAGCAGTTTGTGTTTTGATTTACCGGAACTGTTATTGCGCCAACACATTCGTCGTTAGCAATTAAAGTATTAAAACCTTTAGGTCCACTAATAAAACTTGTATCTGTTGCAGAGCAAACCGCTCTTACATAATATTCATAGCACGTTGCAGGGTTCAATCCAGTCAAATAAAATGGATTTGAAGTTGCATTTACCCAACCTGTCGTCGAACCTGTTGGAGCTAAAGACCCACATGGTAAAGCAATTACTTGCCATGCTGTTGCAAAACTCCCATTAGGATTTGCGGGTTGAACCCACGCCAATAAAGCGGTAGATTGAGTAACCTGAGAAACAGTTAAAGTTTTAGGTTTAGAGCAAGTTGGAGGTGGTGCACAAGTAACACTTGCATTCCAGCCAGCCGCTGAAATTCCTGTATCAGAAGTAAACACAAAAACCAAACATCCAGTTGATGATGTTGCGGTTACTTGTCCAGGAATTGTTACTCCAGAAAAGTTTCCTAATTGAGTTGCTAAAGAAACTACTCCGTCATATACTTTTAAAAAATCATATCCAGGTTCTGTAGCAAATGATGTGAAAGTTACCGTTACAACATCTCCAGGATTATTTGGACAAATCGTATAAGTACCATTTGCAGCAGTTATATTATCTGCATAATTTCCTGATCCTCCAGGATCTGTGAAAGGACCTCCACAACCAGGCATAGTAGTTGCAGATTTAGGAGCAGACCAAGCACTAGAATCTGAACCTGAACAAACGGCTCTTACATAAAAATCATAGCATGTTCCCGGCAATAAACCAGTAGTCATAATAAATGGTGGTGCAGTTGCAGTAACCCAACCTGTAGAAGCAGCAGTAGGGGCTAAAGTACCACAAGGCAAAGCGATACATTCCCATGCTGTTGCAAAAGTAGTGTCTGGATTTGCAGGTTGTGTCCAGTTTAATGTAACCGAGCTAGCTGTAACAGCAGAAGTCAATAGTGTATTAGGTTTTGTACATGTTGGTCTTGGAGCACATGTAATATTTGATGTCCATCCCGTATCTGTTCCTAAGAAATCTGATGTAAATACAAATGTCAAACATCCTGAGGCAGATGAAGCTGTAAAAGAACCTAGATTTAAAGTTCCTGAAAAATTTCCTAAAAGCGTTGCCGCAGAAACCACGTTGCCATCATATATTTTTAAGAAATCAAAGTTTCTTTCTGTAGCAAATGAAGTAAAAGTAACAGTCACTAAATCACCCGGATTATTTGGACATATTACTTGAGTGGTCATCGCAGCGGTTTCGTCATCTGAATAATCATTTGCAATTCCTCCAGAATCCACATAATTACCGTCGCAAACGGGTGGTGCAGCAGTAGTTGTAAAAGTAAAAGGACCAACCCATTCACTATTTGAAAAACTACAAATGGATCTTACATAATATTTATACTGTGTCAAGGGTAGTAATGGTGCAAAAGGAGCAGCCGTTAAAGTGGTTGCTGTATAAGTTGGATTAGTAGTAACTGGAACCCCGGTTCCTGAAGGGGTAGGTTGAGATGCTGGAATAACTTCAACCTCCCATTGAGTACAAGGATTGCCATTGATTGGTAAATTTGGATTACCCCAATTTAAAGTGGCACTTGTAGATAAAATAGGGTTAGTAGGCAATGCCGTTGGCTCTAAACATCTTGATATTAATAAAACATCATCAACATACCAAGTATCTCCATCAGTACCTGATAATTGTGTATATTCATTTACAAAAGCAATATAAACAGCTGTCCCAATAAGAGCTGGTGGGAAATTTATTACTTTCTCTTCATATTCATTGTAAACCAAACAAATTTGATCATCAGCCCATTCTTGAATTAGATTAGCAGGTGCGACATTAAATGCAGCTGGATCAGTTTGATTTGCAACATTTGCTCCGCTAGCAACTCTAATCTGGAAAAGTGCGTTTTGGTTTCCATTAGCTAAAGTTTTTGTCCAAAAACGCAATTGACCGTTAGCTGGTATTGTGACTAAAGGAGTTACCAAAAAATCTTTAGAAGTATTGGTGTCGCCAATACCTTGCCTACAATTCATTTGAGCTGCTCCTGTACCTGTATGAGCTACAGTAGAAGCTCCCCATAGACGATTTCCAAATGTATTTTGAAAAACTACCCACCCCGGTGCCGGAGTTGTAGGCGGAAAAGTTGCTCCTTCAAATCCTTCTTGAAGTGTTTGAGAAATTCCAGAAACTGATAATAATAGAGTTAAAAGTAACAGAGTAATTTTTTTCATACAATGAAAAGTTAAAGTTAATTAGGGATAATAATGCTTTATTTTAGCTTTCAAATTTAACAATTTTTTTTAAAAAAAAGCTTTTAATCTATTTTTTAACTATACAAAACGAATAACTATTTTATTTATGTTACTATTTCGTAAATTTTGAGTCAAATAAAGTAGCTTTGCATTAGAAATTTGATTATGCTAGAAAAAGATACTAAAAAGATAGAAAAAACCGTAATTGTTGGTATTGTAACCCAAAAACAAGACGAAGAAAAGCTAAAGGAATACCTTGATGAGTTAGAATTTTTGACCTTTACTGCAGGTGGAGAAGTCGTGAAAAGATTTTCTCAAAAAATGGAGCGTCCCAACCCAAAAACATTCGTTGGAACAGGAAAAATTGAAGAAATCAATCAATATGTAATCGAAAATGGCATTTCAACTGTGATTTTTGATGATGAATTATCACCATCGCAACAAAAAAACATATCAAAAATTATAGATTGTAAAATTCTTGACAGAACGCACCTCATCTTAGACATATTTGCCCAAAGAGCGGAAACTTCTTATGCAAGAACGCAAGTAGAATTGGCACAATGTCAATATTTACTTCCAAGATTATCAGGAATGTGGACGCATTTGGAACGTCAAAAAGGTGGAATCGGAATGCGTGGGCCTGGGGAAACTGAAATTGAAACCGACAGACGTATCGTTCGAGATAGAATTGCTTTATTAAAAGAAAAAATCAAAACTATTGATAAGCAAATGGGCGTGCAACGAGGAAATCGAGGTGCAATGGTTCGTGTTGCTTTAGTTGGTTATACCAATGTAGGAAAGTCAACTTTGATGAATGCCGTTGGAAAAAGTGATGTATTTGTTGAAAATAAATTGTTTGCAACATTAGACACAACTGTTAGAAAAGTGGTGATAAAAAACTTACCCTTTTTACTTTCTGATACGGTAGGATTCATTAGAAAATTGCCAACTCAATTGGTAGATTCTTTCAAAAGTACGCTTGATGAGGTTCGGGAAGCCGATTTATTATTGCACGTTGTTGACATTTCGCATCCTGAATTTGAAGACCATATTGAATCTGTAAACCAAACATTGGCAGACATCAAAAGCAATAATAAACCTATAATTATGGTTTTCAATAAAATTGATGCTTATAAACATTTGACAATCGAAGAAGACGATTTAATTACTGAAAAGACGAAAAAGCATTATACTTTAGAAGAATGGAAAACGACTTGGATGAACAATGTTGGACAAGAAAAAGCCTTGTTTATTTCAGCAACCAACAAAGAAAATTTCGAGGAATTTCGGGAACGAGTTTACGAAACAGTTCGAGAAATTCATATCACGAGATTCCCATATAATAAGTTTTTATATCCCGATTATAAAGATGCAATCGAGAAAGAAGACGAAGAAATTTAAACTCAAAACCCTTTAATTAGAATTATTAAAGGGTTTATTTTTTATTAAAATCCAAAATTTACTGCCAATCCAAAAACCTGTCGCGTTTGAAATCCTTGAAAGGCATTATCGTCATAAATGGCCTGCATTGATAAATTAGTTGATAAATATCGATTGATTCGCATCACGATATTTATTTGATAATCCAAATCTATGTTTTCGGGTTTTTCAATATAATTGGAATAAACACTGACAATGTTCTCAAGAGAAACATTTGTCATTAAATTGAATTTATAATATCCAGAACCATAAAACCCAAGTTCGTATCTTAAATTTTTTCCTTCTTCAACACCAAAATAACCTTTATTTGGAACTGTAAAATCTGAATCTACAATTGTAATTTTGGAGGTAGCTGGAGCCATATTGAATTTCACATTATTCGATTTTTTCCACAACATTCCGGGTCCAAAAGTTAAATATCCCGGCGATAATAAATTGGTGGTTTCTGTTCTGATTTCGGCTCCATTGGAATCTTTTCCATAAATATAGCCTTTTGCAATTTGTGTTTTAAAATTCAAAATAGCAGAATAATACCAAAGTCCTTTTGCTTTTTTACCCAAAAGCGAGTTCAATTCCAATCGGTCGTCAGTTTTTTTTTCGAAAGGCGAATTTTTGGTTTTCACCAATCCATAGGAAGCAATAATTTTATTATCCCAAGTTACGTCTTTCTTTTTATAATTGAAATCGTAATTAATTCCTAGGTTTCCAGACAAGTTGTTTTCGCCACCAGCTGCCCAATTATTGAAATTTGACTGATTAAAAAGCAACGAAAAATTACCCTTTTTTGTCCAAACTTTTGTAGTGTCTGGTTTACTTAAATCTTGAGACTGTGCAGATGAAATCCCAAATATACAAATCAAAATAATCCCTAATTTTTTCATTTTTGAATGGTATTAAATTATTATTTTTTCTTGTACAAAGGAACTGCTGAACAAGCTTCTCCATACATAATGCTTTTTGCAAATGGCTGCAAATATTGAGCCACTAATACATAAGCACTCATTGGAACTGGTTTTTTTGAACATCCTTTTATAATAACAGGCTTGTTTTCATAAATGGAATAATCAAGTGTAGGTAGAATTTCTTGGTATAAAAAGGTGTCTAAATCTTCTAAATTTCCATTCACAATTTTCTTGGCAAAAGGGGCTAATTGCAAGGCAACTAAAATGGAAGCCCAAGCAGGAATTATAGCGTCGGTGCTACAAAAAACTGCAACATAATTTTCATGATATTGTGTCCAATCGTGTTGCTTCAAATGCTCCCGAAACTCTTTTTCTTTTAAAATAAATCCTTCTAAAAGCCATTGTGAAATATCAATTTGTGCACGAATTCCCATTGGATAATAATCTTCCAAATCGAAAACTTCAAGCGAACTATTGGCAACTTTATTTATGATTTCATCCATAATTTTAATATTCAGTAGTCAGTGATCAGATCTTTAGTGGTCAGCTACAAACTGAATACTAAAAAACTGAACAATGAACACTTTTTGCTAAAGCATCCCCAATTCTAATTTTGCTTCTTCGCTCATCAAATCTTTGCTCCAAGGTGGGTCAAATGTAATTTCAACTTCGCAAGATTTTACCTCATCAATTGTCTGCACTTTTTCCTCAACTTCACGAGGCAAAGATTCTGCAACAGGACAATTCGGTGAAGTTAATGTCATTAGGATTTTGACTTCGTTATCTTCATTAATCATCACATCATAAATCAGTCCTAACTCATAAATATCAACAGGAATTTCTGGATCGTAAATCCCTTTTAATTTTTTTACTACGTTATCCCCTAAGTTTATCGTGTCAGTATATTCTTCCATAATTTTTTGTTTTTTTCACCATATAAGGCAATTAAGGTCATTTAAGTTTAATCTTCTAAATAGCGATAGTGTTCATTTACATACGTTTTTTGTCCTTCTTTATAAATATTTGTAACATTAAAATTTATTAACAATCCCATTGGAACTTCTAATAATTTCATATAAGTTAAAATTTGAGCTTCGTGAATTTGTAAAATTTTCTTTACGGATTTCAACTCTACAACCAATTTTTTTTCTATAACTAAATCACATTTTAAATCAGCCTCAATTTTGAAATCTTTATATTGAATCGGAATTATTAATTCGGTTTGGAAAGAAATTCCTCTGTGCATTAATTCTTTTTCTAAACATTTATGATATACACTTTCTAAAAGGCCTGGGCCAATATGTTTATGTACTTCAATTGCCGCTCCATTTACTTGATAAACTAAATTCTTTAAATAAGATTTTGTCATATTTTTTGTTTTTAAACCAATGATAAATCATCAGTTATGGCTTATATTTCTTCTTTTTTATGCTTTTTAAATTTATATGAACTTATATGACTTATATGGTAAAAAACATTTAATTTTTTGCTTCATTTGTCATTTTTTGTTTTTAAACCAATGATAAATCATCAGTTATGGCTTATATTTCTTCTTTTTTATGCTTTTTAAATTTATATGAACTTATATGACTTATATGGTGAAAAATATTTAAGTTTTTGCGTCAAATGCCAAAGCATACATTTTAATATTTTTTATCATCGATACCAATCCATTGGCGCGCGTTGGCGATAAATGTTCTTTCAATCCTATTTCGTCTATAAAATTCAAATCGGCGGCTAAAATATCAACTGCTTTTTGATTGGAAAAAGTACGAATTAAAATGGCAATAATCCCTTTGGTTAAAATCGCATCACTATCGGCAGTAAAAACTATTACATCACTATTTTGTTCTCCTTTTAACCATACTTTCGATTGGCAACCCTTGATAATATTGTCTTCCGTTTTAAATTCTTCTTTTATTAAAGGCAACTTTTTTCCTAATTCGATGATGTATTCGTAGCGTTCCATCCAATCATCGAACATCGAAAACTCATCTACAATTTCGTCTTGTATCGCTTTTATTTTCATTGTTCTGCTTTAAATAATAAGGTAACTATTTCCACCACTTTTTGAATTTCCATTGGTGGAAATCCGTGGTCAAAGTTTGTTGTTTCAAATGTCTTTCCCTTAAAAGTGATTTTCAAACCTGCAATTGCTGCGCCGTCATAAAACCGTTTTTCTGTTGGCGCTTTCAAATTTGGCAAACCCTCTAAATCAACTTTATTAAATTCAAAAATTAATGCATTCCAATCGGCATCTGAAATTTTCTGAACAATTGGATTTTTTTCGCCATTTCTATCATCAGTTGAAGAAATTATATGATTTTGAACAATCAATTTTTGATAAAAACCTCTAGTATTTGCTTCGTATTGAATTACCAAAGTTTCATATTTTTCGGTAGTTGATGCTACCGCAACTTTCTTGCAATTGCAACTCGTGCAAGCAAATAATAATGCCGCTAAAAGTGTTACTATTTTCATATATTCTGTTTTTATGATAACATTAATTGCGCTCTTTTCACGCTTTCTACAAAGATATCAATTTCTTCTTTAGTATTATAAAACGCAAAGGAAGCCCTAATCGTACCTGGAATTTTGAAAAAATCCATAATCGGTTGCGCACAATGATGTCCCGTTCGAACTGCAATCCCTAATTTGTCAATTATTGTTCCAATATCATACGGATGAATTCCTTCGATATTAAAGGAAATTACAGACGTTTTCTCTTTGGCAGTGCCATAAATTTTCAATCCTTCAATTTCTAACAAGCGTTTGGTACCATAATCTAACAATTCTTTTTCTTGAATTTGGATATTTTCAAAACCAATTTCATTCATATAATCAACTGCGGTTCCAAGGGCAATTCCTCCAGCAATATTTGGAGTTCCGGCTTCAAATTTATGAGGCAATTCGGCATACGTAGTTTTCTCGAAAGTCACTTCTTTTATCATTTCACCTCCACCTTGATAGGGCGGTAATTTGTTCAACCACGCTTCTTTTCCATATAAAATCCCAGTTCCTGTTGGTCCACAAATTTTATGACCCGAAAAAACATAAAAATCACAATCTAATTCTTGTACATTTGGTTTCAAATGCGGAACAGCTTGCGCACCATCAATCAAAATTGCAGCTCCAAATTTATGGGCTTTATCAATCATATATTGAATAGGATTGACCGTTCCCAATGCATTCGATATATGGTTTACAGTTACAATTTTGGTTTTATCGGATACTAATTTATCAAATTCAGAAAGTATCAATTCTCCGTTTTCATCCATAGGAATCACCCGCAAAATTGCACCTGTTTTTTCACACAACATTTGCCAAGGCACAATATTAGAATGGTGTTCCAATGCTGAAACTAAAACTTCATCACCCGATTTTAAAATAGACGCAAAACCATTTGCAACCAAGTTAATTCCGTGCGTCGTTCCAGAAGTAAAAAGCACCTCGTGAGCAAATTTAGCATTAATATGTTGTTGAATTTTCCCCCTTGAAGTCTCGTAAGCATCTGTAGCCAATTGACTCAACGTATGAACGCCACGGTGAATATTGGCATTAATTTCCTGATAATATTTTGAAATCGCATCAATAACAACTTGCGGTTTTTGCGAAGTAGCGGCATTATCAAAATAAACTAATGGTTTTCCATTTACCTTTTGCGAAAGAATAGGGAAATCGGCTCTGATTTTTTGAAGGTCTAACATTTCTTTATTTAGAATTTTTCTAAATACAAAAGTAGTAAAACTTCTATGGTTTTTTTGCGAAACAGCTGTTAATAATTAAGCAAAATTTCATTTACGGGTTGAAACAATTTTATGGATTATGCTTTTATAGATTCCTCAACTATTTGAAATTTAATTTGGAGCGAATTGTCTTTCTTTTTCAGGAGATGCAATTCCTGCTGTCCGCTATAGTCTTGCTACGTTCCTTCGCAAGAGCTACCGCTTCCATCAGGGCTAAATTTTTTTTTATTTGATTATTTGGAGGAAGGGTTTATTCGGTTATTTGTTAATTCTGTTATTAAGAAAAAGGGTGTATTCGGGAAATCCGTTTAATCCGTTTAAATCTGTGTCGAAAAAGGTTGATTTGGTTATTCGGGAGTGGGAAAAGAGAAACCTGTCAGGTGAAAAAAACCAACTTTAAATTAAGCTCTAAAGCCTAATTTCTTAAAACCGCTGTTATCGGTTCGTGCATTTATTTAATTATATTGTTTCTCCCTTGTCTTCTTTTATTAGGTCTTTAACAAAGTCAATAAACAATTTGTGCGCTTTAGTAAATGAGTATCTCTCATTGGTTTGTTTTACAGCAATATTTCGTTTTACCATTATTCCAATATGTCGTTTCAAACTTTCTTCATTGTTTAGTTGTTTATTTGCCTTAATTACATCTGACCACGAAGAGTTTTTGAAGTATTCAATTATCTCGTCAATGTGAAATTCGGAATAATTAAGTTCTTCTAAAAAGTTTTTTCCATCTTTATCAAGTTCATAGCATAAAATTGAAAAGAAAATTGAAAAATCTCTGGAAGTGTTTTCATTTGTATCGCTTGAAATCAAATAATAGTAATCGTGATTTCCGATGAGTTCAAAACCAAAAGACTTTTCAAAGAACTCGATATAAAAATCTTCATTTTTCTTGATTACCTCAAATAACAAATCTGCAACTGTAATGAATTTTCCTTCCATTAAACATGTTACTATTTCTTTATGCTTGTCTGGATACATCTTCTTGTTTTTTAATTGTTAATTTTGGCATAATTAATTCTGATTCTTCATTAGAAAGTGAAATCTTTTTACCGTCTTTGTTTACAGAAATTTCGTAATCTTCTTCAAAAAGTAAACTTGTAACCATAAAGAAATTATCAAACGAAAAATTCTCATTTTCTAGTTTTATAGAATTTTCGCACCATTTGAAAAAATCTTCTAATGGTAAATTCTTTTCCAATGTTTCTTTATATCTTGACTTGTCAAAAAGCCAATCATTTGTTTGTTGAGAATCTTCAACAATAATTACCTCTTCTTCGTTTTTAAATTGCTCAAAATATTCTTTCGTGTTTTCATATATAAATTTATTGTATATGTTATCACGAGTAGTAACGAAAATGTGTGGAGGTTCAATTCCTTTATAACAATTTCCATTAGTTAGGTAATAATGAAAACCTCTTAAATATTGGCTTTCGGTTTTTATCCGTTCAATTAAAGGCAATAATTCATTGGTGAGAATGACAGATTGTAAATTCAAGTCTTTTCCAACCTGGCGAAGCAAGTGATATAGTTTTTCAAATTCTCGTCTTATGCTTTCGTCAGCATAATCAAACCTTTTTACATTCGTGAATTGTGAAATACTCAACAATTCATTATAAATTGATTGGCTGTGATTTACGTCTAAAATTGTATTAAGTGGCGAAATGTAATTTTCAATCAAATATCTAGCTTTGTGTATTTTTTCTTGATAATCAATTTTCTTGTTGTTTGCTTTTAGTTCTCTTGATTCGGTTAGTAAACTTTTGGTGTTATTTACGATTGCATTTGTGAACTTTTTAATTTCTTGGGATAACGCTTCAATTCTATCAAGCAAAATGTTCTTTTCAGCATAAATTCCTTGTTTAATTCCGGAAAAGAGATTCCTTATTGATTCGCCATATTTTTCGATAGTTTCAGGCAAAAGCGGTTTAAATTGTTGATGTATAAATTCAAAAAGAATTAAGTAAGGTTCGTTAAATGCAAAGTCGTTATTTTGTTCAACTAAAATTTGATATTCAGTTAGTTGTTCACGAATATTTTTTTCGTAATTCTCCAAACTGATATTAAGAGATTCTCTCGTAATAATGTCATTCTTAACCTGAATATCAAAAAGGTCTCTTAACAAATCGTAATGACTTGCAATAAATAGTAATATTGATTTTGGTTCGGATTTAATCATATTTCCAATACTGTTGCTCTAAAAATCGGTTGTTTCGTATGATGCTTTCTCTTATCATAATTACATTTTTATCCAAACTTTGCTTAATTCTGTTCGTCATTTCGGCTTTATTACCTTTTAGACTTTGAGAATATTTTCCGAAAAGTTCATTATAGTTTTCGGGAATGTATAATTGAGCAAAGTCAAACACCTCTTTAATTCTTAAAAATTCTTCAAGTCCATTAAAGTCGTAATCAACAAAAACAAGTAACCGACTTGTAAGAAGATTTCGAAGAGACTCTTTTCCTATTCGACCATATTTATGTAGAAAAATAAAACTTTTGCCTAATAATCTTTCCGCGATCAAAAAAGTATCCAAATTTTCGACTATACAAATTTGTTTCGCTTCAATTTTCTCTGCGTTACAAGCGAATAATTTAAATTTGTTAGTGTAATCTTCTAAATTCAAATCTTTGCCATTGATCTTAATCGTTTCAAAACCTCTTAACATAAAAATTGGAGTTGAGACTGTTTTTTGAATTTTAGAGTTTCTAAATTTTCTAACATTATCAGACTTGTCGTTAACTTCAATATCTTCGGGAAAATGAGTTTTAAAGAAACTTTCAAATTCATTTGTTTTGTTTACTTCGTAACGGAAACCTCTTCCTGATTTTGTCTTTTCAATAATTAAAGCAGAAACTAATCCTTTGAAATGGGATGAACTCAAAACAGTTTTCGGGATTACCTTTTCAGTAAGAAAAGATTCCTCTTTTAATTTCTTGTATGTTCTAAAATCTGTTTGGTTCACGTTGTTTTCGTTTTACGGTAAATTACGTTTCCATTATTTTCACTTAAAACTATTTTTCCTTTACTTCTTCTTACTAAGTAATATTTATCAAATCCGTCATAAGGATGCAAAGGTGCGGCTGATATAGGAATAAAGTTATTTTCCTTGCAAAAATTCAAAATTTCAATCCTGTTGGCTTCGTCAATTGTGCCAATTTCATCAACGAAAATTACAATTTTGTTTTCTTCATCATTGATTACAATTTGATGGATAATTGACATAATAATTACCATTCTTATCATTTTATCCGTTCCGTCTGATTCTATTTGATTTCTTAAATCAACAATTTTGTGTTGTCCTTTTTTGTCAAGATGTAATTTAATGTCAAAAAGATTATTGAAATCAATTACAGATTGATTATCCAAATATCTATTCAAAATAGTTAGACTTTCTGATTGGTCATCAAAGATTAGTTCAGTTGTTAGGTCTCTGATTTCCATAATTTTTTTTAAGTCTTTAATTAGACTCTCATTCGGAATAATTTCAATACTTAAAGAATCAATATCAGAAATTTTTATTTTTCTGATTTTGGAATTGAACTGATTGTTAATAAACGCTTCAAACTCTTGGAATTTTGAATAAAGTGTTTTACACGGAATTGAAAATTGCGTTGAAATATTTTTCAATAATGCTTCAATACTTTTTTGTTTATCGTCAAGGGTTACAATTTCAGAATCAAGATGTTTTATAAACTCGTCTACGGAAGCAAAAACGGTTTCAGTTTTTGTTTTTAGCGTTTCAAATAATCGTTCTTTTCTGTTTTTAATGTCTTCTCGTTCAGTTGAGTTTCTTTCAAAATTTTTGAAAAGGTTGTCAAGCGTTTCGTTTGTTTGGTATTCAATTGGAATTATTCCCGATTGTTCGATTTTTACTTTCCATTCTTGAATTTTCTCAATGCGTTTTTCCTTGTCGCTGATTTCATTTGTCAGATTGTTAATAGTCTCGTTAATTCTACTAATTTGCGCGTTTATTTTTCTTAACTCTTTTTACGTTTCGTCTTTTTGCTGGATTAACGCTTTTTGTTCTGCTTCTTCATCTGTTAAATTTGTTTCAAGTTCAGGCAAAGAATTAAGTTCATCAATTTTTTCATTTACTTCCTTAATTTTTTTCTGAGTGGCAATGAGTTCAGAACGATATTTTTCAAGGTTTTTTGCGATAGGTAACAACTGTTCATTATTTTGCTTGTCTTTAAACGCTTCATCTTTACGTATTCTTAAATCTTCAATTGACGCAATTGGTTTGCCTTTAAAATCTTTCGGAATTGTAATTGCACCATCAAAGATTTTCATTACTTCATTTAGTTTTTCAATTCCCAATTGAATATTTTCCTTTGGAAGCGCAGTAATGGAATCAGAAAGAATTGCGTTTAGCAATTCTTTCTGATTCACATTTTTGCTTATCTGATGAATGAGCAAATTTGAATAAGTTTCAATTTGCCTTTCGAGTTCCGATATTTCTTTATGTAGTTTAGAAATCTTGTTTTCTAAATCATGGCTGTTTAAATTCTGATTTTCAATTTGAGTTAGTCTACTTTCAATGTCTTTTCTTTGCTGGTCTAAATTGCTTTGTGATTGTTTCAAAAAGTCAATTCCTTCATAAGATTTTATTTTTGCGATTTTTACTTTGAGATTATCAATACTTGTCTGTTTTTGAGAAATTGTTACTTCTAATCCGCCAACTGATTTTGTCAATTTTGATTGCTTTGGTGTCAATTCCTCATTCAGTGTAACACGATGATTTTCTCTTTCCTTTTTCTGCTCTAAAACTTTTGAATTAAGTTCAATATTAACGGAAGAGTAAAGACTGTCAAACGCAAATACGATTTCACATAATATTTGATTTTTGGCTTTAAACTGATTGACTAATTCTTTAAAATCTGAAAAACTTTTTTGAATACTCTTAATTACTTTAATTTCTCTGTTATGTTTCAACAGGTTTTTAATGTCCTTTTGGTTTTTCTTTGAAAATTCAATTTGTTCGTTTTCTTTATTATCAGCAATAATCAAAGATTCCTTTAATGTTTTGTTGTCAATAAGTTTTGAGTTTATTAGGTATCGATAAATTTTAGAAAAGTTGTTACTGATTTCTCTTTGGTCTTGCGAAGCCCCTTCGTTTAGCCATACAACACCGTTGTTTTTTTTTCCTTTTTGATAAACGAAATTAAAAAGGTCACGTCTGTTTGAGTATTTACTATATTCTACGCCTGTAGTAGAAAGGTCAGCAAGTAAGGAATCAAATTTCTTTAATTTTTGCCCTTCTGTTGTTTGTACAAAATATTGTTCTTCTTTATAATCGCTGTCAATTTTGTAATAATCTAAACTGCCTTCTGCGTTTTTTTTAACTAAAATACAATAGTATCTTTTTTTGAATACTTCAAAAATTATGTAACTTGAATTAATTGTAGGAAAGTAGTGGTTAAATGTTGTTTTGTCTCCTGATCTGTTTCCGCTGAAAGTCATTTGTTTTCCGTCAATAATATACAGAAAGTTTAGAGCGTAAATCAGAGTACTTTTCCCAATATTGTTTGGTCCAACTATTTGTAATGAATCGCAGTCGCCTAATTCAATATCTGCTTTTGAATAGATTTCGGAATTAAGTATTACAAGTCGTTTTAGCATTGTCCAATCACTGATTAATTAGTATTTTTTTTCTGTTTGTTGTTTTTACCAGTGTCGTTTTTGCCTGACCGATAACTTACATATATTTATGACAAAACAATATAAATTCACCCAAATAGGGTTAGATACGTATGTCTGCCGTCATACTTTATTTATTTTCAAATGTAGTCTTTATTCCCTTCCGAATTCTTAAATGAATTTTTATTTTATGGATTTTTTTGTAAATCTGAAATCATAATTCTGAATTCTGTTCCCCGCATTAGGGAATGCAGCGAAAAGCCCACAGCCAAGTGTAGCGAAAGCGGAACTTGGCGAGGACTTGCAGCGGAATGCCCGACCGCAACTGGAACGAAAGTGGAAGGTGGGGTAATGCCCAAAAGAAAAACCCCCGCAATTTTTAAAAAACTATCGGGGGTTGAAATTATTAAGAAAATCTACAAATCAAATCCAATCTTAACTCCTAATTTCGTAGCTATAATTCTAGTGATTCGTTGTTTTAATTCTGGTATTTTGATGCTTTCGATTACTGCATTTGAAAACGCATACATCAATAAAGCTTTGGCTTCTTTCTTAGGAATTCCTCGCTGTTGCATATAAAACATTGCGGTTTCATCAAGTTGACCAATGGTGCAACCGTGAGAACATTTCACATCATCGGCAAAAATCTCCAATTGTGGTTTGGCATTTATCGTTGATTTGTCTCCCAATAAAATGTTGTTGCTTTTCTGGAAAGCGTTCGTTTTTTGCGCTTCTCTTTCAACGAAAATTTTTCCATTGAAAACCCCTGTCGAACGATCTGAATAAATTCCTTTATAATCTTGATGGCTTTCGCAATTGGGTGTCGAGTGTTGCACCAAAGTATAATGATCTACGTGTTGCTTGTCGCCAATAATCGTAATTCCGTTGAGGTTGCTGACAATTCGTTCGCCAAAATGATAGAAATTCAAGTTGTTTCTCGTCAAGTTTCCACCAAATGAAAAGGTGTTTACAGAAACATTGGTTTCCTTCTGTTGCGAAACATAAGTGTTATCAATTAGATTGGCTTCGAGGTTGTCATTTTGAATTTTATAATAATCAACAATCGCTCTTTTTTGTGCAAAAATCTCCGTAACCGAATTGGTTAAACCCGGTCCCGACTCAATTCGGGATTCATTCAAACTTTGGTGTCTTTCGATGATTTGAACGTGTGAATTTTCACCAACAATAATCAAGTTTCTTGGCTGAACCAAAAGTGCTGCTTCGCTTCCTGTAGAGAAATACATAATTTCAATTGGCTTGTCAACGACTTTGCTTTTTGGAATATTTATATACGCTCCTTCATTGGCGAAAGCCGTATTTAAGGACGTTAAACTTTCGTCTTTATTGGCGATTTTATTGAAATAATTGTCAATAACCATTTTGTATTTAGGCTTGTTCAATGCCGATGACATTAGGCAAATATCAAGACCTTCGTGAGTTGTTGCTGACAAAAACGAACTGAAAACACCATCAATAAACACCACTTTATAAGTGTCTATTTCGTGAATGAAATATTTTTTTATATCCGCAAATTCAATTGTATTTTCGTTTTTTGGAAATACAGAAAAGTCGTTTTTTAAAATCGAATTCAGCGATGTATATTTCCAAGATTCCTCTTTTTTAGTTGGGAAACCTTTATTTTCAAAGTTTTTTATAGCCGAAGTTCGAACATCATGCAAATCCGAAGTTACATCAATTCGCTCTTCAAAAGCCATAAAAGACGACAGTAATTTTTCTTTTAATTCCATATGTGGTTAATGGTTAATGGTTGTTGGTTGTTGGTTCTCAAAAACTGACAACCAACAACCAACAACCGACAACTCTTATGCTTCTTGTTCTTGTTTGATCCAGTCGTATCCTTTTTCTTCCAACTCTAATGCCAATGAAGCATCGCCAGATTTCACGATTTTTCCGTTGTATAATACGTGAACAAAATCGGGAACGATATAATCTAAAAGTCTTTGGTAATGCGTGATTACGATGATGGCGTTTTTGTCGCTTTTCAATTTATTTACGCCATTGGCAACAATTCGAAGCGCATCAATATCCAATCCAGAATCAGTTTCATCAAGAATCGCCAATTTCGGTTCTAACATTGCCATTTGGAAAATTTCGTTTCGTTTTTTCTCTCCTCCAGAAAAACCTTCGTTTAAAGAACGGGACAAAAATTTACGATCAATTTCCAATAATTCCGATTTCTCACGAATCACTTTCAGCATTTCGTTAGCTGGCATTTCTTCCAATTTATTTGCTTTGCGAGTTTCGTTAATTGCTGTTCTAATAAAGTTGGTAACAGAAACTCCTGGGATTTCCACAGGATATTGAAACGATAAAAACACGCCTTTATGCGCTCTTTCTTCTGGAGCTAAATCCGACAAATCTTCGCCATCCAAAAAGAGTTCTCCTTCGGTTACTTCGTAATTTTCGTTTCCAGCAATTATTGCAGAAAGCGTGCTTTTTCCGGCACCGTTTGGTCCCATAATTGCGTGGATTTCTCCAGCTTTTACCTCAAGGTTGATTCCTTTTAAGATTTCTTTATCGCCAATTGATGCGTGTAAATTTTTTATTGATAACATTGTTGTTTGTTTTTATTCGTAATGACCTTTTAATGAAATAATATTTAATATTTCAATTGTATTTTCATCGATGATTTCATAAATTATACGATGTTCTTGATTTATTCTTCTTGACCAAACACCTGAAAGATTGTGTTTTAGTGGCTCTGGTTTTCCAATTCCTTGAAAAGGATTTTCTTGTATTGCTCTTAACAATTCTGAAATTTTTTTAAGAATAGATTTATTTCCTGCTTTAGTCCAAAACTCTATATCTTTCTTGGCTTTGTAAGAGAATATTATTTCCATAATTTGTCTATATCCTCCAAAGTCATTTTAATTCCTTTCCCTTGTTTTAATTCTTCTCTTGCCTCCAAAATTTCTTTTACAAACTCAGGATTATATGGTTTTTCAATTTTTTCAACAATTTCAAAACCCAATGATTTTGCCAATGATTTCAACACTGGAAAATCTTTTTTCTTAACATTTTTTAATAGGACTTCCATAGCAATTGTAATTTAATATTGTTCTTTCAAATTTACAAAATTTACCCAACACTTCCTTCTAAACTAATCTCCAATAATTTTTGCGCTTCCACTGCAAATTCCATTGGCAACTTATTCAAGACCTCTTTACTGAAACCGTTCACGATTAATGCGATGGCTTTTTCGGTTGGAATTCCACGTTGATTACAATAAAAAACTTGGTCTTCGCCAATTTTACTCGTCGTGGCTTCGTGTTCTATTTTGGCAGTTGGATTTTTACTTTCTATATATGGAAAAGTATTGGCACTACAATTATTCCCCATCAACAGCGAATCGCATTGCGAAAAGTTCCTAGCATTTTCAGCATTTGGACTAACTCTTACTAAACCTCTATAACTATTATGTGATTTTCCTGCTGAAATTCCTTTAGAAATTATGGTCGATTTGGTGTTTTTTCCAAGGTGAATCATTTTCGTTCCCGTATCGGCTTGTTGAAAATTATTTGTTACTGCAATCGAATAAAATTCACCAACGGAATTATCTCCTTTTAAAACAACCGAAGGATATTTCCAAGTAATTGCCGATCCTGTTTCAACTTGTGTCCAAGAAATTTTTGCGTTTTTCTCACAGATTCCTCTTTTAGTTACAAAATTGAAAACACCTCCAACGCCTTCTTTGTTTCCAGGATACCAGTTTTGAACGGTAGAATATTTTATTTCGGCACCATCCAAAGCAATTAATTCAACACAAGCTGCGTGCAATTGATTTTCATCTCGACTTGGCGCCGTACAACCTTCTAAATAAGAAACATAACTTCCTTCGTCGGCAATTAATAATGTTCTTTCGAATTGTCCAGTTCCTGCTTGATTGATTCGGAAATAGGTTGATAATTCCATTGGGCAACGAACGCCTTTTGGAATATAACAAAACGATCCATCCGAGAAAACAGCCGAATTTAATGCCGCATAAAAGTTGTCTTTTTGAGGGATAACGGTTCCCAAATATTTTTGAACTAATTCTGGATATTCACGAATTGCTTCAGAAATACTCATAAAAATAATTCCTTTTTCGCTTAATGTTTTCTTGAAAGTTGTCGCTACCGAAACAGAATCAACAACAATATCCATCGCAACATTGTTCATCATTTTTTGTTCATCAACAGAAATCCCTAACTTTTTGTACATTTCTAAAAGTTCAGGATCTACATCGTCTAATGTTTTATTAGGATCTACAGCTTTTGGAGCCGAATAATACGATATCGCCTGAAAATCTGGTTTAGTATAATGAACATTTGCCCATTCAGGCTCAGTCATTTGTTGCCAAGCACGAAAAGCTTCAATACGCCAATCGGTCATCCATTGTGGCTCTTCTTTTTTGTGGGAAATGGCACGAACAATATCTTCATTTAAACCAATAGGAAACGTTTCCGATTCTAAATCAGTGTAAAATCCGTATTCGTATTCTTTGCTTTCGAGTTCAACTCGTAAATGGTCTTCTGTGTATTTAGTCATTTAATTATAAAATTTAAAGATTTAAAAATTCAAAAATTGAATGCTAATCTTTAGTATTATTGTTTAGATATTTTATGAAATTCGAAAGATTTTGAGAGATTTCTATGCTAACATCATAACTAATTTGAATGCTATCTTGATTACAAAACTGCAATTCTCTTGCTAATATCAACATATTTCTAACTTCTGCGCAACTGCCTTTTGAATATTTTAAGTACCTTATAAATTGTCTGTTATTATTGTATTCTGAACCTTCTGCAATATTATTTGTAATTGATATTGCGGCTCTTTTTAATTGGTCTTTAAACCCAAATTCCTTATCAAAAGATTTATTATTTAATAATTCAAAAACTAATTTCGTTAAGACAACACCTTTTTTGTGAACTTCAAATTCTTCAAATGATTTTGTCATACTTTTTTCAATTTTTGAATCTTTCAATCTTTCAATCTTTTAATCTTTTAATTTTAAATTTTTCAATCTTTGAATTTATAGCGAAAATGATTCCCCACATCCACAAGTTCTACTTGCATTTGGATTATTAAAAACAAATCCTTTTCCGTTTAAACCGCCTGAAAATTCTAAAATGGTTCCTGCTAAATACAAGAACGATTTTTTTTCAACTGCAATTTTCACATTGTTAACTTCGAAAACTTTGTCGGTTTCGCCAATTTGTTTGTCAAATTTTAATTCATAAGACAAACCTGAGCAACCACCACTTTTTACGCCCACACGAACGTAATCTTTTGCTGCATCAAAACCATCGTCTTTCATCATATCGACGATTTTTTTACTTGCTGTATCTGATACTTGTATCATTTTCTTATTTTTTATAAAAGTAAAAATTGTAATTTGAAAATCAATTAACTATTTTGAGCTTTTAAACACTAAATAAATAGCTTATTTTGATTTTGTCTAAATAAAGGACAAATATATTACAATAAAATGTTTTTGTCCTATTTCTTCAATACTTTTTAACTAATAATTGTATAGAAAAAATTGATTTAACATCTTAATAAAGACGTTCAGATTTCCTAAATTGCAAAAGATTTCAAATCATTAAATCTAAACTATGAAATTATACCCAATAGAATCTGGAAATTTTAAGCTTGACGGAGGCGCAATGTTTGGCGTTGTACCAAAAACTCTTTGGAACAGAACCAATCCAGCCGATGAAAATAATCTGATTGACATTGCCGCAAGGTGCTTACTTATTGAAGATGGTGCCCGATTAATTTTAATTGATACTGGAATGGGGAATAAACAATCGGAGAAATTTTTTAGTTATTATTCACTTTGGGGAACGCATTCTATCGATAAATCATTGGCAAAATATGGATTTCACAGAGATGATATTACGGATGTTTTTATGACGCATTTGCATTTTGACCATTGTGGCGGAAGTGTGCAGTGGAATTCTGATAAAACAGGGTATGAAATTGCTTTCAAAAATGCAAAATATTGGACAAATGAAAATCATTGGGAATGGGCAACAAAACCAAATCCTCGTGAAAAAGCCTCTTTTTTGCACGAAAATATTATTCCAATTCAAGAAAGCGGACAATTGAATTTTATTCAAAAACCTGATGGCGATTTCCTTGAAAAATCAGAACTTGGATTTGGCATTTTCTTTGCCGATGGACACACCGAAAAACAGATGATTCCGCACATAAAATTCCAAGATAAAACGATTGTTTTTTGCGGCGATTTATTGGCAACAGCCGGACACGTTCCAATTCCGTATGTTATGGGATACGACACGCGACCATTATTAACGATGGATGAAAAAGCTAAATTTATGAATGCTGCGGCAGATAATAATTACTATTTATTCTTGGAACACGATGCGCACAATGAAATAATTACAGTCGAAAAAACTGAAAAGGGAGTTCGATTGAAAGAAAAATTCACTTGCAATGACATCTTAAAATAGTGTTAATCAATATCGTATAATTCAATTTCTTAAAGTATTTTTGACTCGAAAATTAAATAAAACTAACAAAATGAATGTAATCAAATTAACGTATTTATCGCTTATTGCCGCATTAACGGTCTCGCTTACAGCAAATGCTCAATCTGCTGAAAAAGTAGCGGTTGCTAAAAAAGGAAAACTTTCTGAAATTCAACTAAAAAGATGGAGCCATCTTGATTTAGACAGGGACAGTATTCCCGGAATGAGCGTGGATAAAGTGTATTCTGAATTGTTAAAAGGCAAAAAAGGCGTTCCTGTAATTGTGGGAATTGTAGATTCTGGCGTGGATATTGAACACGAAGATTTGAAATCTGTTATTTGGACAAATAAAAAAGAAATCGCTGGAAACGGAATTGATGATGACAAAAACGGTTATATCGATGACATTCACGGTTGGAATTTTCTTGGAAATATCACTAAAGAAAACTTGGAATACGAAAGAATAATCATCAATAAAAATTTAGTTGACGAAGCTACTTATTTAGAAGCAAAAAAAATTAACGATAAAAAAATTGAGGAAGCAACTCAAACAAAATTTCAAATGGAGCTTGCTATAAAAGGAACTACGAAGGCTGATGATGCTTTGGTTAAATTCCTTGGAAAACCAACTTATACTGTTGAAGATTTAGACGCAATAGATTCAAAAGATCCTGAAATTATCCAAAGTAAAGGTGTTATGAAACAAATGCTTTCTTATGGTTTGAGTGTTGCTGACTTGAAAAAAGAAATCCAAAAAGAATTAGATGGATTTGAAAAAGTACAAAGCGGAGAAAATTTAAAAACCAATTACAGAAAAGTTTTGGGCGATAATCCAGATGATATTAAGGATACAAAATACGGAGATAACAACGTTATGGGTCCAGATAAAGAAGAAATTCTTCACGGAACGCACGTTGCAGGAATTGTAGCACAAGTGAGAAACAACAATATTGGCGGTGACGGAATTGCAAATAATGTTCAAATCCTTACTGTTCGTGCGGTTCCAGATGGTGATGAATATGATAAAGATATTGCACTTGGAATTCGTTATGCGGTTGATAATGGTGCAAAAGTGATAAACGGAAGTTTTGGAAAAGCTTTTTCTCCTCACAAACAATGGGTTTATGATGCGATTAAATATGCAGAATCAAAAGATGTTTTAATAGTTCACGCAGCAGGAAATGATGCAAAAGATATTGACACAGAAAATAATTTTCCTAATGATTCTGATGATAAAAAAACAGAATTTGCAGACAATATGATTACTATTGGTGCTTTGAATTATGAATATGGTACGAATGTAGTTGCCGATTTTTCTAATTATGGAAAATTAAATGTAGATGTATTTGCGCCTGGAGTAAAAATTTATGCTTCTACACCTAATAATGAGTATCAATTTTTGCAAGGAACTTCAATGGCGGCTCCAAATTTAGCAGGAGTTGCAGCATTAATTCGTTCTTATTATCCTTCTTTATCTGCAAAACAAGTGAAACATATTTTGATGGATTCTGGAACTGCAATAACCACAAAAGTAACTGTGGGAGGAGATGAGAAAGATTCTCGTCAATTTTCTGATTTATCAAAATCTGGAAGAATTGTAAATGCGTATAATGCAATGGTAATGGCTGAAAAAATGACTAAAAAACCGAAGTCAAAAAAATTAAAAGGATAAGTTTTAGAAAAATATATTAATAAGCTTGCAGGAATTTTATACATTTCGGCAAGCTTATTTCTATTTTAAAACTATTTGAACAACTTAATTTCTAAATACCTATGAAAAAATTCTTCTTTATTTCTATTATTCTTCTAAGTTTTGGAAAAGTAATTTCTCAAAATTCAACCTATTGGCAGCAAAAAGTTGATTATAAAATGGGTGTTTCCATTGATGTAAAAACCTATTTATATAAAGGAAAACAGGAATTGGTTTATACCAATAATTCATCGGATACGTTGAAAAAAGTTTTTTATCATTTGTATAATAATGCTTTTCAACCTGGAAGTGAGATGGATATGCGTTTGCAAAACATCAAAGATCCTGATGGAAGAATGGTCAATAAAATCAAAATTGGGGATAAAGAAGTTAAAGAAAGTAGAATTAAAAACTTGAAACCGAATGAAATTGGCTTTTTGCACATTTCAAATTTCAAACAAGATGGAGTTCCCGCTGCGGCAAAAGAAGTAGAAACTATTCTCGAAGTTACTTTGGCGAAAGCCATTTTACCTGGTGAAAAAACAACTTTTACTTTAGATTTTGAAGGGCAAGTTCCTGTTCAAATTCGTCGTTCGGGAAGAAATAATAAAGAAGGTGTGGAACTTTCGATGGCACAATGGTTTCCAAAAATTGCCGAATTTGATTTTGAAGGTTGGCACGCAGATCCATATATTGCAAGGGAATTTCACGGTGTTTGGGGAAATTTTGATGTGAATATTACCATTGATAAAGAGTATGTTTTAGGTGGAACAGGATATTTGCAAAACAAAAACGAAATTGGTCACGGTTATCAAGATACTGGAATAAATGTAGTTTATCCAAAGAAAACAAAAACACTGACTTGGCATTTTATTGCGCCAAATGTACACGATTTTACTTGGGCAGCCGACAAAAATTACATTCACGATATAGTTCAAGTTCCTAATGGTGCAACGCTTCATTTCTTGTATAAAAACAATCCAAAAATTATTGAAAATTGGAAAAATTTACAATCAAAAACAGTACAATTGATGCAGTTTTATAATCAGATTGTTGGGAAATATCCTTACGAACAATTTTCAGTTATTCAAGGTGGCGATGGTGGAATGGAATATGCAATGTGTACCTTAATTCTTGGCGAAGGCACTTATGACGGACTTCTTGGAGTTATTGCACACGAAATGGGGCATTCTTGGTTCCAACACATTTTAGCTTCAAATGAAAGTAAACACGGTTGGATGGACGAAGGATTTACCTCGTTTATAGAAGATTTAGGAATGAATGAATTGGCAGAGAAAAAAGCAGAAAATCCATTTGAAGGAAGCTACAAAAGCTATATAAATATGGCGAATTCTGGCAAAGAACAACCGCAAGGAACGCACGCCGATCGCTTTGATGAAAATCGGGTTTATAGCATTTCGTCTTATAGCAAAGGGGAACTTTTCTTGACGCAATTGGACTATTTAATTGGGAAGGAAAACTTGATGAAAACGGTTCAACGTTATTATTCAGAATTTAAGTTCAAACATCCAACACCAAATGACATAAAACGAACTGCAGAAAGAGTTTCAGGAGCTGAATTGGATTGGTATTTAACCGATTGGACGGAAACTACCAACACGATTGATTACGGAATTAAACAAGTTTCGGAAATATCAGATAAAACATCAATTTCGTTAGAAAGAATTGGGAGAATGCCGATGCCTATTGACTTAGAAGTTGAATATACTGACGGAACTAAAGAAAGTTTTTATATTCCGTTGCGTATGATGAGTTTTGTAAAAGACAATCCATCCCGAAGCTTCGGGACTGCGATGAAAAGAACGGTTTTGAACGATTGGGCTTGGGGAAATCCAAATTATGAATTTACACTTTCGGCTCAAAAAAACACAATTAAAAAAATTACTATTGACCCAAGTGGCTTAATGGCAGATGTGAAAAGGGACAACAATGTATATGAATTAAAATAAATTTAAGATACAAATCGATTCCTTTATTATTATGTGTTCCGTTGTACCTTTGCATTTTAGAACTTGATGACAAAAATGAATTTTACGTATCCAAAAGCAGAAAAGCTAAAAAGCAAAACCACGATAGATTTACTTTTTTCTAAAGGTAAATCGGTGTCGAAATATCCCTTGCGATTAGTTTATATTGCTGGAGACTTTGGGGAGAATACGCCAATTAAAATGGGGGTTTCTGTTTCAAAAAAACATTTCAAAAATGCAGTTGATAGAAATTATTTCAAGCGTGTTCTTCGAGAAACCTATCGCCTCAACAAACATTTATTGTTGGATAATATGACAGAACCTTATGCGTTTATGTTTTTATACCAAACAAAAGATCGTTTGTCGTATGAAGAAATTAATAAAAAAACAGTCCAATTATTCGAGAAATTTTTTTTGGCAATGAAAAGTGAAGTCGTTTAGAAATTTCACAAACTAATTAATTATGAATAATTTATAGCATCTGTATAAAGTTAATTCGTATTTTCGTTTACAATAAATAATAAAAATATAAAATGTACTCTTTTCTTAAAAAACGATATATAATTCCCGTAATAGCAAGTGGTTTACTTTTTGTTGGCGCAAGCTTCAAGGAAGATTTTTTTGAAGTTGCCAAACAAATAGAAATCTTTACAACGTTGTTCAAAACGGTAAATATGAATTATGTTGACGATACCAATCCTGGCGAATTAATGGACAAAGCTGTCAAAAGTATGTTGGCCGATTTAGATCCCTATACCAATTATTTTAACGAGCAAGATGTTGTGAAATTCAAAATCAACAACACGGGCGAATACACGGGAATTGGTGCTGTAATTACCAGAAAAGAAGAAAAATTAATTGTAAAAGAAGTCTATAAAAATTATCCTGCCGACAAAGCTGGGTTAAAAGGAGGTGATGAAATTATACAAATTGGCGATATAATTCTTGCTGATTTCAAGGAAGATGCGGGTCAATTATTGAAAGGCGGAAAAAACGCTAAAGTTGACATTAAATTTAATCGTCAAGGAAAAAAACTTTCAGCACAATTGATTTTGGAAGAAGTTGAATTGAAAGCGGTTCCGTTTTTTGGAAAAATTGACGATAAAACGGGTTACATTGTACTCAATCAATTTACAAATAAAGCATCCGCACAAGTTAAAGAAGCATTAGAACAATTGAAAAGAGAAGGAGCCGAAAAAATCATTTTAGATTTGAGAGGAAATCCAGGTGGACTTTTGAACGAAGCCGTTAACATCTGTAATTTATTTGTTCCTAAAAACGAGATTATAGTTACAACAAAATCAAAAATTGAAAAACATAATATTACTTTTAAAACTACTCGAGACCCAATAGATACTGAAATTCCAATGGTAGTAATCGTAGATGGAAAAAGTGCTTCTGCTTCAGAAATTGTGGCTGGTGCATTGCAAGATTTAGATAGGGCGGTCATAATTGGGAGTAGAAGTTTTGGAAAAGGATTGGTACAACGCCCAATTGATTTGTGTTATGGAACGCAAATTAAAATCACAATTTCTCGATATTATACGCCTTCTGGTCGCTGTATTCAAGCTTTAGATTATTCTAATAAAGACAAAGATGGCAAGGCAATTCGCACTGCATCAACCGATTATAATGCATTTAAAACTCGAAAAGGGAGAACAGTTTACGATGGAGGTGGAATACTTCCCGATGTAATTCTGGACGAAACCAAACTCAGTAATATTTCGGATGCATTGGTTAAAAACGATGGAATTTTCAATTTTGTAACGGATTATTATTATAAAAATCCAAATTTAGGAACTACAATTCCTACAATTACCGATGCGGATTTCATTGCGTTTAAAGCTTTTTTAAAGAAAGAAAATTTCTCATTTGATACAGAAACGGAATTAGCATTAAAAAAGACATTGGCAACTGCAAAAAAAGAAAAATTAGATACTACAATAGCTGTTGAATACCAACAATTGCTAACTGCATTGCAAAGAAGTGAAGAAAATTTATTAAATCAAAACCAAAAAGAAATCAAGAATTTAATTTTGGACGAAATCATAAAAAGATACCAGTACAAAGAAGGCTTGTATTTATATTACACAAAAAACAATTCTGAGATAAAAAAGGCTGTTGGAATTTTGAACAATCAATTGGAATACAATAACATATTAAAAAAATAATTATGCGTTTTTTGAAATTTTTACCAATTTTGTTTTGTGGATTTTTATACGCTCAGGAAGAAGTGGTGCAATCGGTCTATTTTGAATTCGACAAATTCAACTTGGACGAAAATCAAGGAAAAGCAGTTGTTGATTATATTCAAAAAACAGACTCTACAAGGATTGAATCTGTGCAAATATTTGGTTATACAGACGATGTTGGGAAAGACGCCTATAATTTTAAATTGTCTTCCAGCAGAGCAAATACTATTAAGCAAATGCTTTTGACCAATGGAATCAAAAACAAAATTATTGTTACAATTGAAGGCAAAGGGCGCATTTTGATTGATGATGATATGCTTGAAAATTTACCCGAAAAACGTTCTAAAAACCGAAGAGTTGACGTTGTTTTAAATCTTAAACCCCTTCCAAAAATTGAAATCCCAGGTTTTTACAATTCTATTCAAAAGAAGCAAATTGTTGGTGATCATATTTATTTGGATAACCTTTTATTTGAAAGAGGAAGTAGTAAATTGGAGTTTAAAGCCAAAACACAATTGGATAAAATTGCACGGGATTTAATGAAATACAAAAACCTACAATTTGAAATTCAAGGACACGTTTGCTGTACGCCACCGTACCAAAAAGAAGCAATTGACAAAGAAACTCGTAAAAGACAGCTTTCAAACAATAGGGCAGAATCTGTTTATAAGTACCTGCTTTTTAAAAGAATTTCTAAAGATAGAATGAGTTTTAAAGGCTACGGAAATACCGTTCCGCTTGGAAAAGGAAACGAGTACGACAGAAGAGTTGAGCTTTTAATTACAAAAATCTAAACCAATATTTTCATTTCAATGTGTGGAATATCATCTTCTAAATACATTTCTGATGTTTGGATAAATCCGTGTGATTCATAAAATTTCTTTAGATATAATTGGGCAGAAATAGTTATATTTTCCTCATTGAAATGATTTCTAATTTCAGCAATTCCTTGTTTTATTAAGTCGTGCCCAAATTTTTTATCTCTGTAATTTTCATCTACGACAACTCTCCCAATAGAAGAACAATCAAAATAATCACCTGCTTTAAAAAGTCTGGAATAGGCAATTATTTTACCGTCATATTCTCCAAAAAGATGCAATGCTTTTTGATCTTTATTGTCTAAATCTTGATAAACACAGTTTTGTTCCACAACAAAAATCTCGGAACGCAATCTCAATATTTGATATAATTCGACAACAGAAAGTGCTTCAAATTTTTTCGTTACCCATTTAATTGGCATAGTTTTTTATTTATTTTTTTATGAATTTTACCGATTTTATTATCGCTTCCAATTCAAACATTAAGTCTCTTTTTTTCTTAGATGGCGCATAACAAAATCCTTCCAAAACCAACATTCTTTGGTTTTTATAGTCTGTAATACAGTAATTTATGAATGGCCCTGACATAAAATCGTTTTTCATTTCCCAAGTTCCTTTCGTTTCATAAGTGATTCTACCGTCTAATTTTGTATTGAAAAAATAGGGAGAATAGGCTTGCTCGGTAATCATTTTTGAATGTCGTTCTGTTCCGTGAATGTACAACGATCCAATGGAATCTCGCATTTTTATAATATTGTTAATCACACTCGAATTGGGGTGATTTTCTATATTTTTAATCGGTATTTGGTAAATTAAAACACTTGTACTTCCGCCAGTTATTTCTTTTTTAAACCATATAAATTTCTTCCGAGTCAAAACACTATTGTAGCCTTTTGGAATGTTCAAGGCAATTTTAAATTTCTTTTTGATTCGCTCGGTTTTTATTAATGCCGTATCGTTAATTCTTTGGTTTTCTGCAATTTCTGTTTGCCGCATTATTCTAATAATTTCTGGCGTATATTTTTCGATAGTATCTGTTATTTCTATCGTGTTTCGTCCCGAAATATAAAACACATTTTGAGGGGTTGCAAATTCATTTTTCTTGATTTCAAAGCGACCAACTGCTTCCTTTTTTATCACAATACTGTTCCTACTATTTACAACAAACCCTTCTAAAAATTTAATAGGATATTGATTTATAGTGAATTGAGGTTCTTCTTGTGGAAGTCCAATAACTGATGAAGCAAACTTATTTCGGACACTGTCTCCAATTTCGCCTTTCCATAATTGATCGTCTATAAGTACGGAAATGGTGTTGATTTCGCCAGTAGTTTTTTCAGTGGAAGAGTCTCTTTTGTCATTACACGAAAGAAAAAATACCGCTGTTAGAAGCAAAAAAAAATGGACTTTATTCATAATGTCTAAATGAATTAAAGTCCAAATTTAAGTATATAAATTCTATTATCCGTTAATTTTTAGTTTCATTCCCGGTTTTAGATTTTCACTGCTGATGCCATTCCATTTTTTAATATCTGAAATAGTAATTCCAGGATATTTTTTTGCAATCGTATAAAGTGAATCTCCTTTTTGAACATAATAATGTTCTTGGTTTTTAGTAGCTTTTGAAGCTATTTTGTCTTTCTTAGTAGCTTTTTCTGGAACAACAATTTCCGTTTTTGAAACTATTATTGTACTTCCCAATTGAATGTTATTGTCAACTAAATTGTTCCACAACTTAATATCTTCCTGTGAAACTTTATATTTTTTTGCAATAGTTCCAACGTTATCGCCTTTCAAAACAACATATTCTTGTGTCTTATATTCTTTCTTTACAGCAACTTGTGCTTCTGGATTTTCACTTTCATTTGCAATTTTAAGTTGAAATCCAAGTTGAACATTTACATCATCTAAATTATTCCATTGTTTTAAATCTTCAACAGAAACAGCATATTTTTTTGCAATATTACCAAGGTTATCTCCTTTTTGGACTACATAATATTCTGGTGTTTTTGAAATCTCAACAGTTGATTTTTTATCTGATTTGATTTCGTTTGAAACAACTGCTTCTTTAGTTTCAATTGCTTTTTTATCCGATTTAATTTCTTTTCTAACTTTCGAAACAATTCTCTCGGTTGTCATTATTTTCAAGGTTTTTCCAGAAGAAATCGCATTCTTTTTAAGATTGTTCCAGTCTTTAATGTCAGAAACTGAAACATCATATTTAGCAGCAATCGAACCTAAATTATCTCCTTTTCTAACCTTATATTTTTTCGTTGTTTTCACAAATGAAACTACTTGTTCCTCTTTATACTTTTTGTCTGAAACAGAAGCATTTAAAGCAACAACAGCAGTATCAACATTGCTTTCAGCAGCTTTTACTTCTGCTTTTTTAGCAGTCACAGCAACACTTTCATAACTGTAAATCTTCAAATTTCTACCTTTTGGTGCTTTGTTACTTTTAAGTTTGTTCCATTTTTTAATATCTGACATTGCAACGCCAAATTTACCCGCAATTTCACTCAAACTATCGCCACGCTTCACTTTGTAATACTTCGTTTTAGAAACAATTGTTCTTTCAATATCTGTATTTAAACTATCACGAACCGCAATTCCTCTACTTTCATAAGGACGTTCTCTTTTGTTGGCTTCATATTGCGTGTAAGCATAAATCTTGTCTTCATTGGAAGTATAAATCGCCACTTTATCATTTGGCAATCTCAAGAAATGATTCACGCCAGCGATGAAAGGAATTACATCTCTTTTATAGGAAGGATTCAATAATTGCAATTGTGAAATAGGAATATTCAATAAATCAGAAATTTGCTTGAAAGTAATTTGCTGTTTTATCATAATTGTATCCGTCGCAAAATGCTTAATTATAGCGCGATTAGGAACAATTCCGTGTGCTGTGTGGTATTCGTAAATGTACATTGTAGCCAAAAATGCAGGAACATAACCTTGCGTTTCTTTTGGTAAATACTTTCTGATATTCCAGAAATTTTGTTGTCCTCCAGAACGGCGAATTGCTTTGGCAACATTTCCAGGTCCTGAATTATACGATGCCAAAACCAAATCCCAATCGCCAAAAATTTTATACATATTCGACATATACATCGCCGCCGCATCACTCGCTTTCAAAGGATCGCTTCTTTCGTCAACGTACGTATTTACATCTAAATTGTACTGTTTTCCGGTTTGAAACATAAATTGCCAAAGTCCCGTTGCACCCATTTTTGAAACCGCTTTTGGATTCAATGCCGATTCTACAACCGCCAAATATTTAATTTCCAAAGGCACATTTTGTCTCGCCATAGCCTCTTCAAACATTGGGAAATAATATTCAGAAATTGCCATCAATCTTTCGAATGATTTTTTTCTGTTTTTTAGAAAAGATTTGATGATGTTTTCAAGACCTTGATTGTATTCTATATTGAATGGTGATTTCGCATCCATTGCCGCAAGTCTTGATTTCAGTAATGCTGTTGGCAATTCAAAATCAACTTTTTCGTCAATATTAATGTTTTTAATATCAACAGAAAGGTCGTTGTATAAATCCAAATTCGACAATTCTTTCATCCACAAACTGTCCACGCAAGCGGCAATATTATCGTGAACAAATGTCGATTTTATAGAATCTAAATAAGAAATTTTCGTTTCCTTTTTCAAATTCCAAATTGGATCTTGAGCAAAGGTGTTTAGTGATAAAATCAGAAAAAGGCTAAGGGTCGTATTTCGTATATTCATAAATATTAATGTCAAAATGCTACAATTCAATTCATTACGTGTTCTACAAATCTAATATTTATAAACGTAAAAAATCAAAATTTAGTGTTAAAAGTGTCTTTTAATCTAAGATTGCTGCAACTCCTGGCAAAATTCTTCCTTCTAACATTTCAAGCATTGCCCCGCCACCAGTAGAAACATAGCTCATTTTGTCCTCCAATCCAAATTGTTTTACGGCAGCTACAGAATCGCCACCGCCAACTAGTGAAAAAGCACCGTTTGCTGTTGATTCTGCTATAAAATTCCCTAGAGATATTGTTCCGTTGGCAAAAGTTGGCAATTCAAAAACTCCCAAAGGACCGTTCCAAAGAATTGTTTTTGAATCCATAATTACTTTTTTGAAAGCTTCCAATGATTTTGGACCCGCATCCAAACCTTGCCATCCGTCAGGAATTTCGCTAACAGCTACAATTTGAGTTTGCGCATCATTTGAAAATGCATTTGCTGCAACAACATCAACAGGAATGTGAATTTGAACGCCTTTTTCTTTGGCAATTTTCAAAATCTCTAAAGCCAATTCCATTTTGTCGTCTTCACAAATAGAATTTCCAATTTTTCCGCCCAACGCTTTCACGAAAGTAAAAGTCATTCCGCCACCAATAATCATATGGTCAATTTTGTCTAATATATTTTCGATAACCGTAATTTTTGAAGATACTTTCGAACCTCCAAGAACTGCAGTTACTGGTTTTTCACTGTTTTTCAAAACCTTATTCAAGCTTTCAATTTCCTTTGCCAATAAGGCTCCGAAACATTTATTTTCTGGAAAAAATTGTGCAATAATTGTTGTGGAAGCGTGTGCTCTGTGCGCCGTTCCAAAAGCATCGTTTACATAAATATCTCCCAAAGACGCCAATTTTTTTGCAAAACCAACATCTCCTGCTTCTTCTTCGGCATAAAAACGTAGGTTTTCAAGAAGTAAAACTTGACCTGGTTGCAAATTTTCAGCTGCTTTTTCAGCAATTTCACCCACACAATCCGAAGCAAAAAGCACTTCCGTTCCCAAGATTTCCGATGCCGTTTTCACGATGTGTTGCAACGAATATTTTTCTTCAATTCCCTTTGGTCTCCCAAGGTGCGACATCAAAATCACGCTTCCGCCATCGGCAATAATTTTGTCGATTGTAGGTTTAGCCGCTTCAATTCTGGTAGTATCTGTAACGTGGAAATTTTCGTCCAAAGGAACATTAAAATCTACTCTAATTACGGCTTTTTTGTTTTTGAAATTGAAGTCTTGAAGCGTTTTCATTGGTTAAATTTTTTATTGATTTTTTATTGAATTTGGTGCAAAGATAGTATTTTTATTTTTTTGGGCGCGACCTTCGTTTAGAACGGTTTGATTAACTACGTCATTTATACTAAACTTCAGGTCGGGCTCATATCTTTGTACAGATTACAATTATAAGAATTAAGTATCTTTGAAATATCAATTGATAACAAAACAAAGTTGCATAATCGTCGTTGGGCTAGATACATTTAATGATATTGACGAAAAGGAAGATCAACTTTGTTTTTATTACATGGAAGCCTCAATAAGTACTTAAACACTAAATTATTAGTTTAGATGTTGTATAAAAAATGAGCAAAGGCGTATGCAATATTTTGTTATCTCAAAAAACAAAGAAATTATGAATTTGAAGTATTCCGCAGGATTGGACATTGCTAGTAAAAAAATTGACATCTGTATGTCTGTAATTGATGTAAATCAAAAAGTTACAGTTGTATCAAGTAAGTCATTTTTAAACACTCTAAATGGATTTAAAGACATGCATGAATGGATTGTGAAAAACCACAAAGAGAAAGAAGTTCCGCTAGTTTTGTGTATGGAAGCCACTGGAGTTTATCACGAAAATTGTGCTTTATATTTTTCTGAAAGAAAATATAAGACTTCCATAATTTTGCCAAATAAGGCTAAGCATTATTTAATTTCTTTGGGATTATAATCAAAAAATGATAGTATTGATGCCAAAGGATTATCAAAAATGGGAGCCGAACAATGTTTAGAATTATGTCAACCAATGGGTAAATTTTTTTACGAATTGCGTCAATATACGCGACAGTATCAAAATTTACAAGAGCAAAAAACAGTTTTTAATAATCAGCTTCATGCTTTAGAACATTCGATGTTTAAAAGCAAAAAGATGATAAAACAACAACAGGATACAATTAAATTGTTCGATAAACAGCTTAAAGAACTTGAAATACTGATGAAAAATTTGATTGATTCCGATGAAGTCATAAAACAAAAGGTCTCTAATATTTGTAAAATAAAAGGCATTGGAATGCTAACAGCAGCAACCATTTTAGCTGAAACAAATGGTTTTGAATTATTTAAAAATTATAAGCAATTAGTGTCGTATTCTGGATTTGATGTGGTAGAGAGGGAGTCAGGTACCAGTACCGGGAAAACAAAAATATCAAAAAAAGGAAATGGGCATATCCGAAGAGCATTGTTTATGCCAGCATTTACAGCCGTGCGATACAAAGAAAAACCATTGGTAGATTTATACAACCGAACATTTGAAAACCATGGAATAAAAATGAAAAGCTATGTTGCTGCTCAAAAAAAACTATTAGTATTAATTTATCATATATGGAAGAAAAATGAAGAATATAACCCAGATTATAAAGAAAAAATAAATCAGCATCAAGAAAATATTTCATCAATATTAGGAAATGACACAGCAAAAAAAAATAGCCCCAAACAAGTTGAGGCTATACCAGATAAACAAATCATTTTTAAAGACGAAGTGCTTTCTATAAGTTGAACAAAAATATAAAAAAAAAGTGAAATAAATTTGGTTTTCAAGATAGTACCTGTACGTTGCAATCTTTGTTCCACTTCGTTCCAAAAAGGATTTTCACTACCATCCCTAACGCAAAATTGACAACTTAGATTGTTAGATTTTAGACTTCTTAAATTTCATAAATTTCCAAATCTAAGAATAATGAATCAATAAAAGTTGTATGAAATTTCAAATTAAATAAGCTCATTAGAATTCTGAAAGCAATGAATGTTTCGCCAAAGGAATTTTTACAAGGATTTAAAGATATCTGAAAAACTGAAATAATTTTTCGAGGCACTATACTATAAAATGTGTAAGTAAAAAAAAACTACTTTACGCAGTATGCAAAAATACTTCTGCAGGAATATTAAAATGGTTTTTTAGCCTTTGAGCCATTTTCAAGGTAATCTCTCTTTTTCCTGACAATACAGCCGAAACATGTCCTTTTGTGCCAATTAAGGGTTCTAAATCTTTATTTTTCATACCCATTTCTTTCATTTTAATTTTGATAACTTCCAAGGCATCAAGTTCTGGCATTGGGTAATGTTTGTCTTCAAAATCTTTTATCAAAACAATCAAAACTCCCAACTCATCATCCTCTGGAGTATCTGGTGCTGCGTGAAAAATTTCCATTGCTCGTAAACAAGCAATTTTATGTTCTTCTTGTGTTTTTATTACTTTCCAAGTCATCGTTTGAATTTTTTTAATTAATATGAATTTTCATCAAACTCAATTGTTTCAACATTTATTTTGTTGTATTCTTTATGCGTTCCAAACCAAATTGTATAACAGACTTTGCGCCTAAAGTTAAATGATACCACCAACCTAAAGTCATTTCCTTTAATATTAAAAACAACCCTATGATTCTTTACTAAACTTGCATTTCCATAAACTTCTTTAAGGTCGTTAAAATTGTCAAAATCTCTTTTAGAAACCTCGTGGTACCAATTCAATAATTGGTTTTTTGCAATCGGATATTTTTGGGTATAATAGATAACTGTATTTCGGCTAATAATATTCATTTATCAAAAGTATATAAATAGTATTCAATTTGCAAACTTTTAACAAAAAATGTTTTATATTTTTTTGAAACCTTGCAGGATTAAACGAATTTTCACAAACTTCAAATAACTAAATAACATACTAACCTCCCTAAGACATTTCCGTTTCTATTGTCCTTTTCGGTTCCCTTTTCCTAATAAATTTACGTTTTTATTATCTTTTTCGGCTCCCTTTCTTTGGAAAGGGCCGGGGATAGGAACCAAAAAAAACCCATTTCTTTCGAAATGGGTTTTCTAATTTTATGAAAAATCTCGTGATTATGCTTCGAAAGGAAGAATAGAAACGTATGATTTATTTTCACCTTTTTTCTGGAACTTAACAAGACCATCTACTCTAGCGTGTAGTGTGTGATCTTTACCCATGTAAACATTTTCACCTGGATTGTGTTTAGAACCTCTTTGTCTTACGATGATGTTACCAGCAATAGCAGCTTGTCCACCAAAAATCTTTACGCCTAAACGTTTTGATTCTGATTCTCTACCATTCTTCGAACTACCGACACCTTTCTTGTGAGCCATGACGTATAAGTTTTATATTGTTATTATTCTTGAGTATCTTCTTTTTTAGCCTTTGGAGCTTTCTTTACCTTAGCTTCTGCTACTTCTTCAGTGGCAACTACTTCAACAGCTTCTTTTTTAGGAGCCGCTTTTTTAGGAGCTGATGTCGAAATTCCTTCAATTACAATTTGAGTAAGATACTGACGGTGTCCGTTTCTCTTTTTGTAACCTTTTCTTCTTTTCTTTTTGAAAATGATTACTTTATCTCCTTTTAAGTGTTGTAACACTTTGGCTTCTACTGAAGCACCTTCTATAGCTGGGGCGCCTAAAGTGATTGTACCGTTATCATCTAACAAAAGAACTTTATCGAAAGTAATTTTCGATCCTTCTTCACTTGCCAAACGATTAACATAAACCTTTAGATCTTTGCTAACTTTAAATTGATGCCCTGCTATCTCTACGATTGCGTACATAACAATGTTGTTTAATTAATTTTTAAGTGTGCAAATATACCATTTAATATTTACTGTGCAAACCCTAATCTAAAAAAATACTTTTTTATTTGAATTTATAACACTTTCATTGTCCGATTTATTACAATTTTCATTTTAAAAATCTTTAAATACTGTTAAATTAATAACTTATGAAGAAATTAACTTCAAAAAAAAGTTACATTTGAAATTATTTTTTGAATACAAACAGAGATACACTTAACAAATTTATTAATCCTTATGAAAAATTCATTAATGGCTTTAGGTACATTGCTTATGCTTGGCGGAGTTGCTTCAGCTCAAAAAGTAGCTTTTGAAGAATTTACTTTAGACAATGGTCTTCACGTAATTCTACACAACGATGCCTCGGCGCCCGTAATTATTACTTCGGTAATGTATCACGTAGGTTCCAAAAACGAGAATCCAGAACGCACTGGTTTTGCACACTTTTTTGAACATTTATTGTTTGAAGGTACTGCAAATATAAAACGTGGCGAATGGTTCAAAATTGTAACTGCTAATGGCGGAACAAATAACGCCAACACTTCTGAAGACAGAACGTATTATTACGAAGTATTTCCTTCTAATAATTTAGAATTGGGACTTTGGATGGAATCAGAACGAATGTTGCATCCCGTAATTAATCAAATTGGTGTGGATACGCAAAATGAAGTTGTGAAAGAAGAAAAACGCCTTCGTGTTGACAATCAACCTTATGGAAGTTTGATTGCTGAGGTTAAGAAAAATATGTATGTAAAACACCCGTATCGTTGGGCTACAATTGGCTCTATGGCGCATTTAGACGCATCAACATTAGAGGAATTTCAATCATTTAATAAAAAGTATTACGTGCCAAACAATGCAGTTTTAGTTGTTGCTGGTGATTTGAATGACATTCCAAAAACAAAAGAATGGATACAGAAATACTTTGGAGCAATTCCAAAAGGTACAGATATTACAGTTGAAAAATTTGTAGAAGATCCAATTACAACAACTATAAACGCTTCGTATCAAGATCCAAATATTCAAAAACCAATGATTGTAGCCTCTTATAGAACTCCATCTATGAAAACGCGTGATGCTAGAGTTTTGGATATGATTTCCACCGTTTTAAGCGAAGGAAAAAGTTCAAGATTGTACAAGAAAATTGTAGATGAAAAGAAAATGGCATTGCAAATCGGAGCTTTTGGTTACAGCCAAGAAGATTACGGAATGTACATTTTATATGGAATGCCTCAAGGAACAAATACTTCTGAAGGAATTGTAAAAGAAATTGACGAAGAAATTGTAAGACTTCAAACGGAATTGCTAACCGATAAGGAAATGCAAAAACTGAAAAACATTTACGATAATAATTATGTAAATGGAAATTCTAACGTTGAAGGAATTGCTGAAAACTTAGCTTCTTTTTACCTATTATATGGTGATGTAAATTTGATTAATACAGAAATCGAAATGTATCGCTCGATAACAGCTCAGGAAATTAGAGATGTTGCCAAAAAATATTTAAATCCAAATCAACGATTGATATTGGATTATGTTCCATCAAAAGACAAAGCTCAAAACTAAGATATTCTATTATGAAAAAATCAATTATCATTTTATCAAGCTTGTTTTTAACTTTAATTATGCAAGCACAAGACCGAACTCAGCCAAAACCTGGACCATCTCCAGTAATTAATATTAAAAAACCAGAATCTTTCACACTTCCAAACGGACTGAAAGTAATGGTTGTAGAGAACCACAAACTTCCGAGAGTTTCTTTCAATTTAAGTATTGACAACACTCCTTATGCCGAAGGGAATAAAAAAGGAGTTGCCGATTTAACAAGCAGTTTAATTGGAAATGGAAGTATGAAAATTTCTAAAGACGCTTTCAATGAAGAAATTGATTTTCTTGGAGCAGACATAAATTTTTATTCTTCAGGAGCATCAGCAAGTTGTTTGTCGAAATATTCAGGTAGAATCCTTGAATTAATGGCAGATGGTGCTTTGAATCCTAACTTTACTCAAGAGGAATTTGACAAAGAAAAAGACAAATTAATTGAAGGATTAAAAACACAAGAAAAAAGTGTTGCAGCAGTAGCTGGAAGAGTTCAAAATGTATTGGCATTTGGAAAAAGTCATCCGTCAGGAGAATTTTTGAGCGAAGAAACCATCAAAAATGTTACACTTGCAGATGTTGAAAACAATTACCACACCAATTTTGTTCCTGAAAATGCGTACCTAATAATTATTGGGGATGTGAAATTTAAAGAAACTAAAAAAGCGGTAGAGGAACTTTTTGGTTCTTGGTTAAAAGCATCAGCACCATCATTAACATATTCTGATCCGAAAAATGTTCAGTATTCTCAAATCAATTTTGTAGATATGCCAAATGCTGTTCAATCGGAAATTGCATTGCAAAACACAGTGAATTTGAAAATGAATGACAAAGATTATTTTGCTACAATTGTTGCCAATCAAATACTTGGTGGCGATTTCAATAGCTATTTAAATATGAATCTTCGTGAAGCTCACGGTTGGACTTATGGTGCTCGTTCAAGTATTGGCGGAAGCAAATATGTATCCACTTTCAGGGCTTCAACGCAAGTTAGAAATGCCGTTACCGATAGTGCAGTAGTTGAATTTTTCAAGGAAATTAAAAAAATTAGAACTGAAAAAGTAACCGACGAAATGTTATCAAATGTAAAAGCAGGATATGTTGGAAAATTTGTGATGCAAATTGAAAAACCACAAACTGTTGCTGGATATGCTTTACGCATCAAAACTCAAGGACTTCCTGAAGATTTTTATGAGAATTACATCAAAAATATCAATGCGGTAACTGCTGATGATGTTTTGGCTGTAGCCAATAAATATTTCCTTGAAGACAATATTCAAGTTGTTATTGTAGGAAAAGGAAGTGAAGTTCTTCCTGGTTTAGAAAAATTAAAAATTCCAATGTTTTATTTTGATAAATATGGCGTTGCAACAGAAAAACCAGTTTCAAAAAAGGCAGTTGCCGCTGGAGTTACAGCAAAAACTGTTTTAGACAATTACATCAAAGCAATTGGTGGTGAAAAAGCAGTTTTAGCTGTGAAATCTTTGAGTACAATTGCAACGGGAGAAATACAAGGAACGGCTTTAGAAATGACTTCAAAAATCACTTCGTCAAATAAATTGGCCATTGAAATGAAAGCAATGGGAATGACAATGATGAAACAAGTTGTGAATGAAAAAGGCGCTTATGTAACACAACAAGGACAAAGAAAAGACCTTGACGGCGATAAATTAGCGGAAATAAAAGCAAGCGCAATGCCATTTGACGAAATAAAAATGTCTCAAAAAGCAGATGTTACTTTAGACGGAATTGAATCTTTTAATGGTGCGGATGCTTATGTTATCAAAAATGGTAAATCTACTTTATATTATGATGTAACGTCAGGATTGAAAATTGGAAAAGCTGTTGTTCAAGAAGCAAATGGACAAAAAATGACTCAAATTACAAACTTTGGTGATTATAAAGAAGTCAAAGGAATTAAATTCCCTTTCAAGACTTCATTGTCTTTTGGACCTCAAGAAATTGAATTCAAAACAACAGAAGTTAAAATTAACGAAGGAGTTTCAGATGCTGATTTTCTATAAATAAAAGCATAAAATAATTTAGGAAAGGCTATCTGAAAAGGTAGCCTTTTTTATTTTTTAGCGGATAAATAAACCCCAATTAATATAATAAACGCACCAAAAAACTGAATTGGCGTTAGCATTTCATTATCCAATAATCCCCAGAAAAAAGCTACAATTGGAATTAAATAGGTTACCGACGTTGCAAAAACAGGGGAGGATATTTGAATTAATTTAAAGAAAATAATATTCGCAATTCCAGTTCCAACAACTCCCAAAATCAAAATAAAGAGAATTGAATGTTGCGTTTTTTCTAAAACTAAAACATCAGAAAATCCAGAGAAATATAAAATCAAACAGGCGGGAAGCAACATTACTGCAAAATTACCAGTAGAAATAGTAAGCGGCGATAAATCGGATAAATATTTCTTGATTAAATTTACATTAATAGCATAACAAATTGAAGCTATAATCACCAAAATTGCATAGTAATAATTTTGTTCTGGATGATGAAAAGCGCCATTAAAAATGAGAAGTAAACTTCCAACTAATCCGATAATAACTCCAAAAACCTGACTTCTTTTGAAATTTAATCCAAATGCTAAAATCCCTAATATCAAAGTGTTTAAAGGCGTTAAAGAATTGAGAATAGCACTTATTGAACTGTCAATTTGAGTTTGTGCAATTGAAAAAAGAAAAGCAGGGACGAATGTTCCAAACATAGATGTTATTACAATATATTTCCATTTCCCTTGAGGGATATTTGGCAAGGTTTTAAATCCAATCGCCAAGAGAAATACTGCGGCGAAAATGATTCGTAACGAACCCAATTGAAACGGCGTTAATCCAACCAATCCTCGTTTGATAAGTATAAAAGAACTTCCCCAAATTAAGGCTAAAAGCAGTAAGAAAAACCATTTGGTTTGCTTTGAATTCATAATCACTATTTATTGTGCAAAATTGTAATAATTTTATGAATATACCCTTTCTTTTTTAGTTATTTTTGTAAACGATTACAAATTAAGTAATTGCCCAAAACAAATCTAAACTGATACTTATGAATTTTCCTAAATCATTTTTGGCAATAGCCGTAACCAGTATTTTATTTTTAAGTTGCAAAAAAAATGAAGCCGAACAAGCAAAAGTGGCAACTGAAACTGCTTCTGTAACTAAAGAAATTGTGGCGGCAGTGAAACCTGAAACAGCAACTTTCAATATTGAAGGAATGACTTGTGCGATTGGTTGTGCTAAAACAATTCAAGAAGAATTAACGGCATTGGATGGAGTTCAAAAAGCAACTGTAGATTTTGATAAAAAAACTGCAACAGTTGAATTTGATGCTACAAAACTAACGCCTGCAAAATTATTGGAAGCTGTAGAAACTACTGGCGACGGAAAAACGTATAAGGTTTCTAATATGAAATCTTAGGTTGGTAAGGCAATGAAATAATAGAATTTTAGCAAATAAAAGAAATCTATTGGTGTCTTTTATTTCTTCCAACGCAAACTTTCCATCAAATTTTGCACATCATTTTTGATATAACTTGCCGCTGGCATTATGGAATCAAAGTTGGGTTTTGCATAAAAATATACGGAGCCAGCAACGAAATTCTTGGTGCTATCGGTAACATAGAATTGTGTATTAGTAGCCGCATTTCCATCCACTTGATAAAACATTCCAAACACCTTGTTTGTAGTATTTATATAAGGTTGCTCCAAAATATCATCTGCTTTAATTACGTGTTCATACGTCAATTTTTGAGCATCTCGAAGTAATATATCGATGTTGTTATTCACTGGTTTATAACTCAAATATATAGTCGCTTTCATTTTTGGGTAGGTAATTTCAAAATTGCAATCGCCTTTTTCTGTGATTATTGCATTTGAATTTATATCAAAAGAATAATGGCAATCATTTTCAAAACGATCGTATTCTGCAACAGGATAATCCAAACGCAAATAACTTGAAGGCTTTGGAATCGACTCGTTTTTGCAACTAATAAATACTAGCGTTACAGTTATAAGTAGTGCTGAGAGAATATTTTTTTTGAGCATTTATAATTATTCTATGGTTACCTTAATTTGTTTTATTCTTTTTTTGTCAACCGTTTCAATCACAAAATTACAGTTTCCAAAAGTTAATTTGTGTCCTTTTTTAGGAAAATTCCCGTGAATTTCTAATAAAAACCCTGCCAATGTTTCGGCTTCCCCTTTTTTGTCTTCAAAAAGTATTTCATCAACATCAATGATTCTATAAAAATCTTTCAGGTTTATTTTTCCTTCAAACAGATAATTTTTAGCGTCAATTTGAGAAAAACTCAAATCATCGTCGTCAAATTCATCACTAATATCGCCAACAATTTCTTCAATTACATCTTCAAGAGAAACCAATCCCGAAGTGCCACCATATTCATCAACAACAATGGCCAAATGGTTTTTCATACTTTGAAAATCCTTCAATAAATCATCTAATTTCTTATTTTCGGGAACGAAAAATGGTGCTCGAAGCAATGTTCTCCAATCAAAATCTTTATTGTCAATGTGTGGAATTAAATCTTTGACAAATAAAACACCTTCAATATGATCAATGCTGTCATTGTAAACTGGAATTCTTGAATAGCCTTTGTCAATTATTTTTGGCAACAATTTTTCAAAAGTTTCATTGATTTCAATTGCAAAAATATCAATTCTGGGGCTCATTACTTGTTTCGTATCTGTGTTTCCAAAAGACACAATACCTTCTAATATTTTCTGTTCTCCGTGAGAAGTTCCTTCAGAAGAAGTTAATTCTAAGGCTTGAGAAAGTTGGTCAACAGAGAAATTCGATTTTTGCTTTCCTAATTTTTCGTGCAAATAAATTGTAATTGCTCGCATTGGCAAACTAACTGGCGAAAGAAATTTATCTAATATATAAAGGGGTTGTGCAATGAATTTGGCAAATTTAAGATTATTTCTATTGGCATATACTTTTGGTAAAACTTCGCCAAAGAGCAATATTAAAAAAGTAACCACAATTACTTCTAAAATAAATTTTATTAAAGGAGAAGAAACAGACGAAAATAAATCGCTACCTATATAGGAGAACAATATTACGACGCCTATATTTATAAAATTATTAGCCACAAGTAATGTGGCTAATAATTTTTTAGGTTTTTCTAATAATGAAATAATTAAATTTCCTTTGGACAAATCATCTTTTGAAACTTCGTCTAAATCTTTGGTTGATAAAGAGAAAAAAGCGACTTCGGCACCAGAAAGCAATGCTGATATAAAAAGCAAAAAGAAAATTCCAATAAAGCCAAACAGCAAATTAGTATCTAAATTTTGAAAAACAGCAATGAAACTGGGAGGTTCCGGGTCCAAATTAAAATAAATTAGTTAAAAAATTAAAACGGCATATCGTTTTCAGATAGACCCGTTCCTGTTTCAGAACTTGATGGTTTAAATGGTTCCGTCTCTTTTTTAGTTGATAAAAAAGTAAATTCTGTTACTTGAATTTCGGTCGTGTATTTTGTAGATCCTTCCTCTGTTTGCCATTGACGAGATTTTATTCTGCCTTCAACATAGATTTTATCACCTTTTGATAAATACTTTTCGCAAATTTCTGCTGCCTTATTACGCACAACTAAATTATGCCATTCGGTAGTATTAATTTTTTCGTTTGTCGTTTTGTTGATATATGTTTCGTTTGTTGCCAAAGGAAATCTACCGATACAATTACCTCCATCGAAGTAGTGCATTTTTACATCATCACCAAGGTAGCCAATTAGCATCACTTTGTTTATTGTTCCGTTCATCTTATTTTGAAAATTTTAGTAGAGCCAAATGTACGCTATTTTAAGTTAATACACTATATTCCTTTTCTATAAAATTAAAAATAACTATTGGGAAAGGAAAAGTTTTTAATTTTTGAGCTGTAATTCCTTCCTTAATTGTCCCTTTTACCTTCACTTTCCAAAATTTAATATTCAAATGTTGATGCGAAAGTTTGTGAATTTTTCCGTTAGAATTCCAATCAGATATAGCCTTGATGGAATATTGTTCGCTGTATTTATCTGAAATCAAACCTGAAATTTCATCAAAATCAACTTCGGCTTCTGTTTCTATTAATGGGAATTCATATAAATTATGCCAAATTCCTTTTTGATCTCTTTTTTGAATTATAGTATTCAAATTGTCATCTTCAAAAACCAAATAATTAAAAAATCGGTAACTAACTTTGATTTTTTTAGATTTAAAAGGTAATAAATGCACCTTTTTCTTTTGCAAAGCAGCGCAACTTGAATTAAAAACACAAATATCGCAATTCGGATTCTTCGGAACACACTGCAAAGCCCCAAATTCCATTATTGCTTGATTGAAACTGGCGGAATCGTTTTTTGGCATTAATTCAAACGCTAAAAGGGCAAATTCTTTTTTGGCTGTAGCCAATGAAATATCGGTTTCAATATCAAAATATCGGGAAAGCACTCTAAATACATTTCCATCAACAACTGGAACCGCTTCATTATAGGCAAAAGATGCAATTGCGGCGGCAGTATAATCTCCAATTCCTTTCAATTTCAATAAATCTTTATTGTTGTCAGGGAATTCACCTTTTAATTCTGATGCTACATATTGAGCTGTTTTATGTAAGTTTCTTGCTCTTGAGTAATATCCTAAACCTTGCCAAAGTTTTAAAACCTGTTCTTCTGAAGCATTTGCCAAGTCAAAAACCGTCGAAAAAGCATCGGTGAAAGCCACGTAATACGGTAATCCTTGCGCAACTCTTGTCTGTTGAAGCATGATTTCTGATAACCATATTAAATATGGATTTTGCGTATTTCGCCAAGGCAAATCACGTTTGTTATTTAAATACCATTGAATTAATGAGTTAGAAAAAATCATATTGCGTTATTTAACTGCAAAAGTAATTTTTTATGTTATTAAATTTTAATTGTTTATGCTTGAATAATTGTTTTTTTAATTCATATATTTGCAACCTCAAAAAAACAGTACAACTTTATTAATTAGAAAGAAAATGACGAAAGCAGATATCGTAGCAAAGATTTCAGAAAGACTAGGTCTAGAAAAAGGAGATGTTCAAGCAACAGTTGAAACATTTATGGAAGAGGTAAAAAACTCTTTAGAAACTGGGGACAATGTTTACTTAAGAGGATTTGGAAGTTTTATTATTAAAACTAGAGCCGAAAAAACGGGTCGTAATATCTCAAAAAACACAACTATTAAAATTCCTGCACATAACATTCCTGCATTCAAACCAGCGAAAGTTTTTGTAGAAGGAGTTAAAATAAATAACGAAACAAAATAATAATTTATTAATCAAAAAATCTTAAAGATATGCCAAGCGGTAAAAAAAGAAAGAGACATAAGGTAGCGACGCACAAACGTAAAAAAAGAGCGAGAGCTAACCGTCACAAGAAGAAAAAGTAGTTTAACACTACTTTTTCTATTTTAGAATAACCAAGTTCATTGAAATTGAAAGTTAGTAATCAGGGTTCAGTATTTAGTGTTCAGTTAGCTGAAAACTGAATATTGTAAACTCCAAACTAATTTTCCCCGGGTTCAATACCTGTTAAAATATTGTTTAATCCATCCTTACTAAAAGTTGATGGTTGGTAGTTGTTAGTTGATGGATTTTCCAACAACCAACAACCGAAAATCTACAACTCATCGTTGGGATAAAAATTTACAGTGTGAATAAAGAATTAATCATCAGATCTAGTTCCGAAGCCGTAGATTTTGCTTTATTAAAAGATGGAAAACTAATTGAATTACACAAAGAAGAAGAAAAAAGCAACTTCCAAGTTGGCGATATTTTTATTGCCAAAATAAGAAAACCAGTTGCTGGACTCAACGCTGCTTTTGTAAATGTAGGCCACGACAAGGACGCCTTTTTACATTATCACGATTTGGGACCTAATCTTGCTTCCCAACTGAAATTCATAAAGCTTGTAAGCGCAGGTAAAATAAAGGATTTCAACCTTAAAAACTTTCAGTTTGAAAAAGAAATTGATAAAGATGGAACGGTCTTAAATATTTTAAGTCCAAACCAGTCAATTTTAGTACAAGTCGTTAAAGAACCTATCTCTACAAAAGGACCAAGAATTAGCTCAGAGCTTTCTCTTGCCGGTAGATTTATTGTTCTCGTTCCTTTCTCTGACCGAGTTTCTGTTTCACAAAAAATAGAATCCAAAACAGAAAAAGAGCGTCTAAAACGATTGGTACAATCCATCAAACCAAAAGGATTTGGCGTTATTGTGAGAACAGTAGCCGAAGGCAAAAATACAGCCGAATTAGAAAAAGATTTGCAGAACCTGCTAGGCAGATGGACTGCAATGTGTAAAAAATTACCAACCGCGCATCATCCGTCCAAAATTTTAGGAGAGCTCAACAGAGCTTCTTCAATTTTAAGAGACGTTTTCAATGATTCCTTCAGTGGAATTCATATAGATGATGAAGAGTTGTACAACGAAACCAAGGACTATTTACAAGAAATAGCGCCTTCAAAAACATCAATTGTTAAGTTTTATCAATCTAACGACACGCCCATTTTCGAGAAATACAACATAGAGAGACAAATCAAAACTTCATTTGGTAAAAACGTATCGATGAGCAAAGGAGCTTATCTTATTATTGAACACACAGAAGCACTTCACGTCATTGATGTGAATAGTGGAAATCGTTCTAATAAGGCTTCTAATCAAGAAGATACAGCCATGGAAGTCAATATGATAGCAGCCGCCGAAATTGCCAGACAATTACGTCTTCGTGATATGGGCGGAATTATCGTTGTAGATTTTATCGACTTGTCAAATCCAGAAAACAGAAAAGTGTTGTACGATTTCTTGAAAGAAGAAATGAGTGATGACAAAGCAAAACACAAAATATTACCTCCGAGTAAATTTGGATTAGTCCAAATAACAAGACAAAGAGTACGGCCAGAAGTAAATATTGAAACCAGAGAAGAAGATCCCAATAATGACAAAGGGGATATTGAAGCTCCAATTTTAATTATTGACAGAATTATTTCTGACCTTGATAGAATTGTAAAAATGCACCCAAATGTAGTACTTAACGTACACCCATTCGTAGGCGCATACCTTACAAAAGGACTCCCATCCATTCGTTCAAAATGGTTTTTTGAATATAAAAAATGGGTAAAAATAATACCGCGTGACGCTTACACGTACTTTGAATATCATTTCTTCGATAAAAAAGGAAATGCTATAAAAGACTAATTTCAAAAACCGCTATTCGAAAGAGTAGCGGTTTTTTTATGCGTAATTGTGAAACATAATAGATTGTCGTTGTTAGTTTTTACAAAGCAATCAGGAGCGAATTGCCCCTCATTTTCAGGAGACGCAATTCCCGCTGTCATTCCAAATCCTCGCTAAAAAGCTCGGGATTTTCCCTTCCATCGGGGCTAGAGGATTTTATGTATCAACGCTATTTTATCTTAAAGTAACTCATTTTATTTATTGTTTTAAACTATATTTGTCACTATAAATCCAAGTAATGATTGCTATACTTACCTACTTAATTCGTATTCGATTTCGGAAGTTATTTGGAAAAGAAGACTATCTGGCTATTTCTTTGCTTTTGACAGGAATTGGAGTTTTACTTTATTTCGTAAATAAAAATTATAGCCAATATGCAAATTTCTCACTCTTTTTTATATTTGACATTGCTAGAATTCATTTCAATCGAAAAGACCTTGAATTATTAAAATTAAACCCGAATTTCAACACAATTCTCTTTCTGGAGTACAGTATCTATTCCTTTCCGATTTTGGTTTTATTGCTAATTAATCAGAAATTTATTGGGGTAGGTTTTCTTTTTCTATTTCTTTTATTAATAAGTAGAATTCCTAAAATAAACCAAAAACCACTTCGTTATCCATTTAAAATGTTTGATCCTTTTTGGGTAGTTTCATTCCGAAAAAACAGATTAGTACTCTTTTTTCCATTAATTTTTCTTTTTGGATATATGGGTTTCCAATATAATAACGAAAATTTATATTATGCAGCATTGGTTTTCTTTGCTGTAATTGCTTGCATTCCGTCATTTGAAAGAGAAGAATTGATACACATAAAAGCCAGTTGTTATATTGGGAAAAACTATTTGTTTCAACAATATAAAGCGGTTTGCACCAATTTTATTTATTTAGGAATCCTCTTGGCACTTTTATTTGTAGCACTTCAACAGTGGTTTTTATTAGCGTTAATTCCAGTATTACTTTTTTTCCCAATGTTAAACCTGATTTTTAAATATGCTTTTTTTGAAAGAAAGATTCTTCATTCCATTTTTTTTACTCTTTTTCTAGGAAATATAATTTATGGATTTCCCCTACTTTTAATTCCATTGCTATACATTAAAGCTATTAAAAACTTAAATAAAATTCAAAATGCTTGATATTTCAATTTCCAAAAAAGAGTTTGGCAGCAAGGTTATTTTCGAGAATACTACCATTACAATCCAAGAAAATGGGATTTATGGTATTGTAGGAAAAAACGGGGAAGGCAAAACGACACTTTTCAAATGTATGTTATCTTTGACGCCATTTGAAGGAAAAATCAGTTTCAAAAGTGAGTTGTTAAAAAGCCAAAAAATAGCTTGGTGTCCAACAGAACCTGCTTTATACGAAGAATTAACTGCCGCTGAATTTTATGATTTTTATAGAGAATTAACCTCAAGTACTTCTAATAATTCCAAAATGCTATTTGATGTTACTGAAAACCAGTTAATAAAAAATTTCTCTACAGGAATGAAAAAGAAAACATATCTGAATGCAGTTTTTCAAAATGATTATCCAATTTACATCCTAGACGAACCCTTTAATGGGTTGGATTTAGAGTCAAATTATATTTTAGTTCAGTATTTAAAGGAAAAAAGTAAAAGCAGTATTATATTAATTTCTTCACATATATTAGAAATACTTTATGCTAATTGTGAGTCAATATTTGTAATTAAAGACAAAAATATAGTAAATTTTCCAAAAGGTGATTTTCAAAAAATAGAAGAAAAGCTATTTCAATAATTTATTTATTATTTTCTTTTCCCAGCAAAAAATCGCTTCATCAAATCAGAAGCTTCTTCCGCCAAAACACCTCGAACAACAGTAGTTTTAGGATGCAATTGGGTTCCCATTTTCTCAAAACCACGATGTTCATCACTTGCTCCAAAAACAATTTTTGAAATCTGACTCCAATACAAAGCGCCAGCACACATTTGGCAAGGCTCTAAAGTAACATACAACGTACAACCCGTTAAGTATTTTCCGCCAAGGAAATTCGCCGCCGAAGTAATGGCTTGCATTTCTGCGTGGGCAGTTACATCATTCAATAATTCGGTAAGATTATGGGTTCTTGCAATGATTTTATTGTCAATTACAATTAATGCACCCACAGGAATTTCGCCTTTTTCAAAAGCAAATGCTGCTTCCTGCAAAGCTTTCTTCATAAAATATTCGTCGTTGAAGGGATTTTCCATAAATGCAAAAGTACGATTTTGAAAAGGTTTTTTGTTATACCATAAATAAGTTTATTATAGTCTAATCGTTCTGGTCTAATGCTGCTGTATATTTCATTTAGTTCAATTTTTATTGGACTAATTTGAAATAACTAGTGGTATTAGTTTAAAATGAGCTTAGCAAGAAACCAAATTCAATTTATAGGCCCTATTTCTTCCTTCACCACTTGGAATTAAAATATTTTTTTGAGTCAAATCCTGTAAATCTCTTGTTGCCGTTGCTCTTGAAGTTTTTGTGATAGAAACATATTTGATAGCCGTCATACCACCTTCAAAACCAGAAATACCGTTTTCAAACATTTTCAAAACCGCTTTTCTTTGTCTTTCATTCATCAGGTTTTTGAATTGGTCAATAAATTTAGTTTTGTTCAATGTGAAAAGCACCGTTTGTTTGGCATTTTTTTGAGATTCTAGAATCAATGTTGAAAAATAAAGAATCCAATCTGTAATTTCGAGTGTTCTTTGTGCATGTTTTAATGATTGGTAATATCGTTTTTTGTTTTCTTCAATTGTACTTGAAATGCTCATTAAAACAGGTCGATTCAAAGATTCCGAAAGACATTTTTCGGCAATAGCCCTCCCAATTCTTCCATTTCCATCTTCAAAAGGATGAATACTCTCAAAATACAAATGCGAAATAGAAGTTTTTATTAATGCATTTTTAATATCTGTTGCTTTTATTTCAAACGCATTATACCATTTAATAAATTTCTCCATCTCAATTGGAACTTGGCTAGATGGCGGTGCTTCAAAATGGATAATTTCTTTACTAAAAGATCCTGAAACAATTTGCATCGGCTCATTTCCTGTTCTATATACACCCGGATTGACACGCTTGGAATATTCCATAAGCAAAGTGTGCCATTTCTTTATTGCTATTTCAGTAAGTTTTTCAGAATACGAATTTCGAACCGTTACCATCAAGTTTCCAATTCCTTGTGCATTTTTGTCTCTGATTTGACCAAAATCAACAATGCCTAAATTTTTCTTGATTGAAGACATTACATCTTGTCGACTAAAAAACTCTCCTTCAATTTCAGAAGTTTTAATAGCCTCGGAAATCATAAATTGCAAAATAGTTTCTTGCTGAATATCAGTCGATAATGAATCAACAATTCCTTTTAATTCTCCTGTTTCTAAAGCAAAATCCATACACAACGAATCTATTACAGAATCATCAAATGTGAATTTTGGCCAATCAGTTAGTTGCCAGTTGTATTTCATTGAGCTGTTTAAAAACGTTAATCGCCTCAAATATAGTGAATTTTTGAGGCGATTAACAACTTTATTCGCCTCATCTTTAAATTAAGAACATTTTTTGATAAAGAATTAAACCAAATACATTTCAATTTAAAACCGTAAATTTGTTTTTTAAACTATAATGAAAAGCAACTTACTTCAACATATCAATTCTCCAACCGATTTACGGCTTCTTGATGAAGCCCAACTTCCTCAATTGGCACAAGAATTACGGGGTTTTATTATCGATATTGTAGCCGTAAAAGAAGGGCATTTGGGTGCGAGTTTGGGCGTTGTAGAACTCACAATTGCCTTGCATTATATCTTTGATACCCCAAATGATTTATTGGTTTGGGATGTTGGACACCAAGCGTATGGACATAAAATCCTCACGGGAAGACGAGAGAATTTTCATACCAACCGACAACGAAACGGAATTTCAGGATTTCCAAAACGAAGCGAAAGCAGTTTCGATACTTTTGGCGTTGGACATTCTTCTACTTCAATATCGGCAGCTTTAGGAATGGCAATAGCCTCGAATTTGAAAGGCGATTTCAACAAACAGCACATTGCGGTAATTGGTGACGCATCAATTGCATCAGGAATGGCGTTTGAAGGATTGAATCATGCAGGAGTTACCGATGCAAATTTATTGGTAATTCTGAACGATAACGCCATTGGAATTGATCCAAGTGTTGGCGCTTTGAAAAACTATTTAACCGCTGTAAAAGAAGGAAAAAATCCAAGGCAAAACAATATGATTAAGTCCTTGAATTTTGATTATTCTGGACCAATCGATGGGCACGATATTTTTGCAGTTCTCAAAGAATTGAAACGATTGCAAAAAATAAAAGGTCCGAAATTCCTTCACATCATTACCACAAAAGGAAAAGGATTGCAACAAGCCGAGGACAACCAAGTGCAATACCATGCGCCTGGAAAATTTGATAAAATTACAGGGGACATCATCCCTAAATTGGAACAGCATCTGCCTCCAAAATACCAAGATGTTTTTGGATTAACGGTTTTAGATTTGGCAAAATCAAATGAAAAAATAATTGGAATTACACCAGCAATGCCATCAGGAAGTTCCTTGAAATTTATGATGGATGTGTTTCCAACCCGTGCTTTCGACGTTGGAATTGCTGAACAACACGCTGTGACATTGGCGGCAGGAATGGCTACGCAAGGAATGGTAGTTTTTTGCAATATCTATTCTACCTTTTTGCAACGGGCGTATGACCAAGTGATTCACGATGTGGCTTTGCAAAACCTGCCCGTTATTTTCTGTTTGGACAGAGCAGGTTTGGTTGGCGAAGATGGCGCAACGCATCACGGGGTTTTTGATTTAGCGTATTTGCGTTGTATTCCAAATATGATTGTGTATGCACCAATGAATGAAATGGCACTCAGAAATATTTTATACACCGCTCAATTGGGATTGAATAATCCAATTGCTATTCGCTATCCAAGAGGTCGTGGGAAAATTGTTGATTGGCAAAAGCCCTACAAAAAAATTGAAATTGGAAAAGCCAATTATCTGAAAGAAGGAACAATTACCGCTGTTTTATCAAATGGTACAATAGGAAACAAAGTTACATTGGCATTAGCCAAAATAAATAATTCTGAAACAATTGCGCACTATGATTTTGCTTTTGTAAAACCATTAGATGAAATGGCATTGCATACTATTTTCAATGAATTTGAAAAAATAATTACCATTGAAGATGGCGTAATTAAAGGCGGTTTTGGAACTGCCATTCTTGAATTTGCCTCACAAAATAAATATCCAAATCCAATACTAAATTTGGGAATTCCCGATGAATTTATCGAACACGGAACGGTCGAAGAATTACAAAAATATTGTAAAATAGATGTTGAAAGTTTGATTTCAATTTTATCATAAAAAAAATCCAATCACCGAAATGATTGGATTTTTTTGTAATTGTACTAATAAATAATTAGTTCTTAATAATTTTTTGAGAATAATTTAAATCTTCCCCAGAAATTCTAAGTACATATATTCCAGATTCCAGCATTTTTAAATCTACTGCTTTTTCAGAATTAAATAGTTCATTAACAACATTATAAACTTCTCTTCCATTCAAATCAGCAACTTGAATATTCACTTTTCCGCTATACTGATTGATGTTAATATTAAATTGTCCGTTTGAAGGATTTGGATAAATAGAAACTCCTTTTGAATTAGAAAAATCTTCGTTTGCCAAAGTTGTAGCTGTGAAAACACCAGAGAAAACGCCTCTTCCATAAGTGGCTGCATAAACGGCATTGTCACTTCTTAAATCTAAATCAGTAACTTTCACATTACTCATTCCATTGAACGATTGATACCAAACCGGCGATGCAGTATTAAATGAGTTTGTAAACCACACACCCAAATCAGTTCCGATAATTACTTCATTTGATTTATTTAAAATAGGGTTTTGTAAAATACATTTTACTGGAATATCAGGGAAGTTTCCTTCTTTGTTTTGCCAAGTTACTCCTCTGTCTGCACTATACCAAATACTTACGACATTATAATTATGGAAAGTAACAAAAATATCATTTTCTGTATTTCCAAATTCAACATCTGAAACACTTCCAACGAAATCAGGACTCGTAATATCCGTCCAAGTTACAGTTGTGCTTATAGTTGTATTTGCATTTGTAGAGAGCAATACTTTTCCATTTCTAAAACCAGCTAATAAAGTGGTTGCACCAGTTGTATATTTAGAAACCGTTAATGCAGTTGGAGAATTAGTTATAAGAGCATTTGTAATCGTTGCTTTTCCAACTGTTGTTGCTGTTCCTGGTTTAATGTTTGTATATCTTCTAATCCCATAAACTGTAGCCGTTGTTCCTACTGCAGGTATAGTATAGTCAGAAAATAAAATATCTTTATTAGAATCTAAAGCCATTGGACTTATAAAAGCACCATATGAGTTAGTAGTATCATAATTTAATCTTTTTGAAGAAGTTCCGTTTGTAGATCTTGAATTTATGTCTTGATTATAAACATAATTAGTTATATAATAATTATCCGTTCCTTGATCAAACATACAAAAAGCACCATCTCCTCCTTGAACTTCTGAACTTCCATTCACACTTGGCGAAACACCTGCAAAATATTGAGAACCATTGTCTTGAGCACCAGCAGTAAAATAGTCGCCCGTACCTATTGTTGTTGGTCCAACACCAATACTGTAAAATTGCGTAACATTAAAACCATTATTTCGTGAAGTAATTCCAGAGTTACTTGTAGCCGTTGATAAACTTCCAGCATAATAAACACCGCCATCGTTTCCAAAAAGAGCAATATTTGGGCTTCCTGGTTTAAAAGTCATTGCGTGCTGATCAGAATGAACATTGGTGCTCCAATTTGAAATTTGTGTCCAATTTGTACATCCATTTGCGGATCTGTATAAATCGATTCCTCCAACATATACAATTTGGTCGTTCGTTGGATCAGCTTCTATCATTAAATCATAAAATGCTTGAGCACCTGTAAAACCATAAGTTGTTGTTCTGGTTGCAGTTGGACTTGTTGTAGGCAAAGCGGTTACGGTTGAAGTTGCAAATCCATCCGTAGTTTTAATGATTTTAACCTCAACACCATCAGTTGTATTTGTTGCTGCCTGATTTAACTGTGATAAAACATATATAGTATTTGCATTTGTACCCGATGCTTCAATTTCCACTCTTGCCCCTCCGCCATTTCCAGTAACGGTATATTTATCAACGAATGTTGATCCTCCGTCTGTGGAACTGAATACTTTTCCACCACCGTCTGAATGTGCAAAACTTTTAGTTGTTGATACCCAAATTTTATTGTCAGTCCCAATTTCTATATCATTTGGACAATGTTTGTTACCATTTGCAGTAAGCGGAAGTGTTAATTGTGTCCAAGTTGAACCTCCGTTACTTGATTTATACACGCCATAAGAGTCTGAACCTAAATAAGTTGTGGCATTTGATGATCCATAATAGGAATCTGCAGCTGCAACAAAAATTTCGGAAGTTCCTGCATTATTTCTAATTGCAATTTTGTTGACAAATTGAACTCCTGGTACGATATTTCCTGAAAGAACACCAACGGCAGTTGGATTTAAAGCACCATTTATAGTTGTTCCTGCTGTTAAAGCGGCTTCTAATAAATTTCCATCTTCACGAGAAATCATCACAGATGGTATTGTAATTGTTGCATCAGTTCCTCCCATTGCTGCTGGTGGACCTGCTACATTATTCATAACTATTACTGCGATAGCTCCCGCAGCTTGTGCATTTGCAACTTTTACAGAAAAATTACAACTTCCTCTTCTCACTAAAGCTATTTTGGTATTTACAGCACTTCCATTAGTCAAGGAGCTACATCCAAGAGAAGTTGGAACGGATACACCATCTGTAACTAAAACAATATTCCCAGTAATTGCTGATGTTATTGCAGGTCCAAAAGAAGAATTTGGAAAACTTGGGTAATTACCAGCAAGTGCAACCGGACTATTAATGGTTAAATTCGCAGCCGATTGGAATGTAGTTGCTCCAGTAATACCTCCTAAAACTTTATTCCAAGTTAGTCCTCTATCGGTTGATTTCCAAACTCCATTTCCGTTAGCATCGCCACCAGTATAAGATTCTCCTGTTCCTGCATAAAAAGTAGTTGTAGAAATAGGGTCAGAAATAAGACAAGAAACATTTAGATTTTCTGGAATATTAACTCTTGTCCATTGGGAATTCGCATTTGAAATAGCGGTATTTTTCCATAAGCCACCACTAACTCCACCAGCAAAAACAGTTTCACGTGTTGCATCATTAGGGTCATACATTATGGCACGAGTTCTACCTCCTACATTTGAAGGGCCTCTTTCTACCCAACTATTATTAACATCATCGCCAGGAACCCTACCAGTGGCAAGCATCCTTTGTCTTTCGCGTTTCAGATTTTCTTTAACAACTTCTAAATTTTCGGTAGTTGGCCTTCCTAAAGTAGGACTCATAGTCAGTTCCCACTCGCTTTCGTAATATTTATTTGGAGGAAGTCCGTTTTCTTTTCTTTCATTTTTTGATAAAAGAATGGTCTTTTTAAATGGACTGTGTTCTTGAAAATAAGCCAATTTCTTTCTTAATTCTTTAGTCTTTTTATCTGGTTTTGAAGTTTTCGTTTTCTTAGAAACAACTTTGTTATCTTCTGTTTTGGCGGTTAGTTTAGAACTTTGTTCTACATTTTCTTGAGAAAATCCAGAAGCAATAAACACAAATGTGCAAATTGAAGCGAGTAGGTTTTTTTTCATAGTATTTGTTTTGTAGTTTTTTTAGGTTGTAAATATAACACATACAATCAGTTGTGCCAAAATTAATCTAACCCTTTGCTAAATTTAACTTTTTGATGCCGTAATTGTGTTATATAATATGTATGCGTTTCCGTCTGTTAGCAAGGAAATAAAATGACAAATATGAAGCAATCTATCGTATAAATTTTCTTTTTCCACTTTGAATTTTTCAGGAAGCAATTGCAATACTAACTTATCAAAATTGGAAGCTTTCCCATCAAAATCATTATTAAAAGCCGTTGTAAATTTATCCAATAACGTATTTATAATCTGATAACCTGTTAATTCCTTCTCGATAACTTCCCGACTTTGATAAATATTTTTCACGCTCAATTTGATAATATCGTCCATTTGCGCCTTATATTTGCTTTTATCGGTCAATGCATACGGGAATTTTCCTTGTAAAATTAACTCTTCATTTTCAATAAAAACTTTCACCGCATCATGAATTAAACTTCCAATTGCCAAAGCACGCAAATAACTAATTCGATCTTCTTTAGTAGTTAAAGTGTTGTATTTATTAGTGTCAATGCTGTCTTTTACTAATTTTATTAAATATTCCAAAGCATAATCTTCCGAAACCAATCCAAGATTCATTCCATCTTCAAAATCAATAATTGTATAACAAATATCATCCGCAGCTTCCACCAAATACGCCAAAGGATGTCTTTCAAAACCAATGTCATTTCCTGATTTGTTAGAAATCATTCCCAATTCTGAAGCAACTTCTTTAAAAAATTTCACATCCGATTGAAAAAAACCATACTTTTTATCGGCAATATCCGAAGTTGGCTTTTTCGGCAAACTCTCTTTCGGATATTTCATATAGGCACCAAGCGTGGCATAAGAAATTCGCAATCCGCCTTCATTTCCTGGTCTTGAACTCGTTAAAACCGAAAACCCATTGGCATTTCCTTCAAAATCAATTAAATCTTGCCATTCTTTATTCGATAAATCTGCTTTGTATTTTTGTCCGTTTCCATTAGAAAAATATTCGCCAATAGCCTTTTCCCCAGAATGACCAAAAGGAGGATTTCCAATATCGTGAGCCAAGGAAGCCGCTGCAACAATTGCCCCAAAATCGTTCATTTGAAACCCGTGAATTTCCTGCAAATACGGATATTTTTCTATGATTTTCTTTCCAACCAATCGCCCAATCGAACGCCCAACCACCGAAACTTCCAAACTGTGCGTCAATCGTGTATGCACAAAATCAGTTTTCGACAACGGAATAACCTGCGTTTTATCCTGCAAACTACGGAAAGCCGCCGAGAATATAATTCGGTCATAATCAACCTCAAACCCCAATCGGGTGTCATCTTGTTCCTTTCGCAACCGCTTAAAAGTGTCGCCTTGCCGCTTTAGTGATAGTAATTGTTCCCACTTCATAGTATCTTGATTTTGAGATTTTCAATTCACGAAGATACAAAATTCACCAAGACAGCCATAAAATTCAACAGCATTTGAAAATTTCATAAATTATTATTTTTTTTGGGCGTGCCCTCGTTTAGAACTTTTTTACAAACGAGACAATATATACTAAACTCGGTCGGGTGTTCCGTTGCAATCTTTGTTCCACTTCGTTCCACAAAGGATTTTCGCTGCAATCCCTCACGCGAAAGAGAAAAATAAGAATGTTAGATTTTTAGATCTTTTATAAGCCAGATTTTAATTTATGTAGTAAATATTATAGCCACTAACCTTATCAATCATAATAATTTTTTTTTCTAAGAGTAATTTCTGAATTATATTTTCTTCAGGAGAAGTTGTATTGATTTTTATTTTTTTATGAACTCTCGAAATAATATAATTTGATTTTTTTAGAGTAGAGTCTAACAAAATGATTTTTTTACTAATAAAAAATTTATTATCCGTGAAATCATTAAAAGTTGAAATACATTTTTTTGCTTTTTCTGTAGCATATATTTCTCTATTGTCCAAAATATTTAATCTGTAATTTAATGCTACAACATCATTTTCCTTATAAGGTAAATATAAGCAATACAAACAAAATGTTATTACAGAAATAAATATCACAAATGGAGATAATATTTTTTTTATATTTTCAGTTTGAAAAATAGAATTAATTGAAGAACCAAGCCATAGCAACATTAAAGGCAAAATATACAAATAGAGTCTGTCTGCAAAAGGATACATATGCAAAACATTCAATATTAAATGTATAATAACAATAACCCGTTGGGTGTAATTAAATTTTTTGATTTTTAATATTATTTATTGGTCTATCAAATATAAATTTATTGATATATTGAACCAAAGTTAATGCTGTTATTTTTGCTAAAATTCTTGTTTTAAAACCTTCAAAAGTTTTAGCATAATTGTTTCTTATTTTGAATTGGTCACACAATTGTGAAAATAATGTTTCAATTCTTTTTCTTGATTTTCTGAATATATAAGGTTGTGGCTTATAGTCTTTTTGATTTATTCTTTTTGGCGTTTCTAATTTGACATTTACTGTTTGAAACAAATCTAATTGAATGCTTTGAGATAAATAACCTCTATCACCAAGTAACACACAATCAGACATTTGTTGTTTTATATTCTTCAAAAAATGAACATCGTGAACTTCTGCTTTTGTAATATCTAATGAGTGGAAAATTCCATTTATTGAACAGACTCCGTGTAATTTGTATCCGTAGAACCAA
>OZ248364.1:0-235014 GCA_965234425.1 Flavobacterium neuenschwanderi (SeqCode)
AAACTCTTAAATAATTTTTCACTATATTTGACATAAATATTGGTTTGTTTAGCGACTTCAAGATACTGAATTTCAGTGTCTTGACCAATATTTATTCTATTTTTTTTACTTTAAATAATTACACCCAACGGGTTATTTAATTATTTAATTGTTACCGTAGCTTGTGCTGAACTTGTTTCAGTAAAGCGGTCGATTTTTATTTTCAACTTCATTTCACCTGACAGGTGTTAAAAACCTGTCAGGTGTTTTTTTTTTTATCTTTGGAAATAGGTGTAATACCGCTAGTTATTTCAAATTAGTCCAATAAAAATTGAACTATATGAAATATACAGCGGCATTAGACCAGAACGATTGTACAATAATGAACTTATTTATGGTATAAAATAAAACAGTAATCATTTTTAGAGTTTACACAAAATTCTGTCCAGTTTCGTCTTGGTTTGCTTGTGTTAGCATCATACGCTTATCACCAGCTGTGGCTCTAGTGGTGCTACTTATGGCGCTACCTACGCCACACCAACGGACTAAAGTCCATAGTTACTATATGTCCCATCCCTACGGGATTCGCACGTGTTAGTTGCTTCTAGTGGCTTTCCCAACGGACTGAAGTCCGTTGTTACCATATATGCCATCCCTACGGGATTCTTTCACCACGTGCAAGAGCCATCGGCTCGGCGCATATAGTAACCCAATGCTTTAGCTTTGGGGATAGCCTACACAGATACCCTACTGCTACCATAACTCCACGAGCTAGAACCAGCGGCTCGACCTATATAATAACTAATGCTTTAGCGTTGGTGGCACTAACTCGCTTTACTGGGTTAGGATTGCAATGACCGTTAGAATCTGAAATAAATTCAGATTAAATAAATTCAGATTGACAAAATATAAAAACAAGAAAATGATTAGTCCCTCAGCCCCGATTGAGGCGGTATCCTCGCAGCGAAGCGAAGAGATATAGCCGAAAGCGGGAATTGCAATGGCAAATACAAGAGGACAATTCGCTCCCATTAATTCATAAAAATTTTATAACTTCCAAACTATATTTTTTTGCATTCTTTTTTATTTAGAACTACCTTTGTTTCTGTGGTAGGAATTTAAAATTCAAATAGCAATTACAATTTCAATAAAAAAAATAAAACTATAAAATAATAAATACAATGGCAGACGATAAAAAAGTAATTTTCTCAATGCAGAAATTGAGTAAAACCTATCAAGGAGCAGACAAACCGGTATTAAAAAACATTTATTTGAGTTTCTTTTATGGAGCTAAAATTGGTATTCTTGGACTTAACGGTTCTGGAAAGTCATCTTTATTGAGAATTATTTCGGGTGCTGATAAAAATTATCAAGGTGATGTGGTTTTTCAGCCAGGATATACTGTTGGCTATTTAGAGCAAGAACCAATCCTTGATGATACGAAAACGGTAATCGAAATTGTTCGTGAAGGTGTTGCCGAAACAATGGCAGTTTTAGAGGAATATAATGGTATAAATGATTTATTTGGTCTTCCAGAAAACTATGAAGATGCAGATAAAATGGACAAGTTGATGGATCGTCAAGCGGCGCTGCAAGACAAAATTGATGCACTTGGAGCTTGGGAAATCGACACCAAATTAGAAATCGCAATGGATGCTTTGCGCACGCCAGAAGGGGATACGCCAATCAAGAATTTGTCTGGTGGAGAGCGTCGTCGTGTGGCTTTGTGCCGATTATTATTGCAACAACCTGACGTATTATTATTGGATGAACCTACGAATCACTTGGATGCGGAAAGCGTACTTTGGTTAGAACAACATTTGGCACAATATGCAGGAACCGTTATTGCGGTAACGCACGATAGGTACTTTTTGGATAATGTTGCAGGTTGGATTTTAGAATTGGATAGGGGAGAAGGTATTCCTTGGAAAGGGAATTATTCTTCTTGGTTGGATCAAAAATCGAGCAGAATGGCATTGGAAGAAAAAGTAGCTTCTAAACGTAGAAAAACTTTAGAACGAGAGTTGGATTGGGTTCGTCAAGGTGCAAAAGGGCGTCAGACGAAACAAAAAGCACGTTTGCAGAATTATGATAAATTACTGAATGAAGACCAAAAACAATTGGATGAAAATTTAGAAATCTATATTCCAAACGGGCCTCGTTTAGGAACAAATGTAATTGAAGCCAAAAATGTTGCGAAAGCTTTTGGAGATAAATTATTATATGATAATTTGAATTTTACTTTGCCTCAAGCAGGAATTGTTGGAATTATTGGACCAAATGGTGCTGGTAAATCGACCATTTTCAAAATGATTATGGGAGAAGAAAAACCAGATGCTGGAGAATTTTTAATTGGAGAAACTGTAAAAATCGCTTATGTCGATCAAGCGCATTCCAATATAAATCCTGAGAAATCGATTTGGGAGAACTTCGCTGACGGACAAGAATTGATTATGATGGGCGGAAAGCAAGTAAATTCAAGAGCTTATTTGTCACGATTTAATTTTGGTGGTGGAGAACAAAACAAAAAAGTTTCGATGCTTTCTGGTGGAGAACGTAACCGTTTGCATCTTGCAATGACTTTAAAAGAAGAAGGAAACGTACTTTTATTAGATGAGCCAACGAATGATTTGGACATTAATACGCTTCGTGCATTGGAAGAAGGTTTAGAGAATTTTGCTGGTTGTGCCGTTGTAATTTCGCACGACAGATGGTTTTTGGATAGAATTTGTACGCATATTTTGGCATTTGAAGGAAATTCTGAAGTTTATTATTTTGAAGGTGGATTTTCTGATTATGAGGAAAATAAGAAGAAACGTTTGGGTGGAGATTTAACCCCGAAACGATTGAAATATAGAAAATTAATTAGAAGTTAAAGTAAAGAGAGACCAAACGGTCTCTTTTTTTTGTGCTGTTTTCAAAATTATATCGCTTGTTATTTCAAATTAGTCCAATAAAAATTGGACTAAATGAAATATACTGCTGTATTATACCCTAATGATTAGACTAATCAATAAATATAATTGGTATTAAATTCAAATAGAAAATTTTGAGTTTTATTTTGATATTATCGACAATTTATAAACACTCAAAAAGAAACTTTGCGTACTTTGCGGAGAAATATCCATCTATGAATTCAAGTCATTTTTACTCACTTTTGCGAAGACAATTTCCATTTATTCCGACTAATAAACAGGATATTTTCTTTCAGCAAATAGCTGAATTTATTACCAATGACGATAATAATGAGATATTTGTCTTGAAAGGATATGCAGGAACTGGAAAAACTACGGTGATTTCTACGATTGTAAATAACTTAGTAGAAATCAATAAAAAGTATGTTTTGCTTGCGCCAACAGGTCGTGCGGCAAAAGTTATTGCAAATTATTCTCAGAAACCTGCGTTTACGATTCACAAGAAAATATATTTTCCAAAGAAAGGCGCTGGTGGCGGCGTGAGTTTTACGCTGCAACAAAACAAACACAAAAATACTTTCTTTATAGTTGATGAAGCTTCGATGATTTCGGACACTAATTCCGAAAGTAAAATGTATGAAAATGGGTCTTTATTAGACGATTTGATTTCTTATATTTATTCAGGAACCAATTGCAAAATGATTTTATTGGGAGATACTGCTCAGTTGCCGCCCGTAAATTTAGACATTTCGCCCGCTTTAAATATTGATACTTTGGGAATGCATTACAACAAAGAAATCAAGCACATTGAGTTGGACGAAGTAATGCGACAAGAAGAAAATTCGGGTATTTTATTCAATGCTACCGAACTTCGAGAAGTGCTGAAAGATACTTTTTTTGATAGTTTCAAATTCCAATTGCGAGGGTTTAAAGATATTGTTCGCCTCACCGATGGCTACGATATTCAAGATGCAATTAATTCGGCATATAGCAATTACAGTATTGAAGATACTGCCTTTATCGTTCGTTCTAATAAACGTGCGAATCAATATAATGAGCAAATACGTACCAAAATATTAGACAAGGAAAGCGAATTGTCCACAGGCGATTTTTTGATGGTAGTGAAAAACAATTACTTCTGGCTTAAAGATTCAGATGAAGCCGGTTTTATTGCAAATGGTGATATTATAGAAGTCTTGGAAATTTTTAATATTCAAGAATTATACGGTTTTAAATTTGCGAAAGTCAAAATAAGAATGGTTGATTATCCGAATCAAATTCCATTGGAAACCGTTTTATTGATGGACACAATTACCAGTGAATCGCCATCGTTAACCTACGAAGAATCCAACAGATTGTATCAAGAAGTGATGAAAGATTATGAAGGGGAAACCAAGTATAAAATGTTTCAAAAAGTAAAAGAAAACGAGTATTTCAATGCGTTGCAAGTCAAGTTTTCGTATGCAATAACTTGTCATAAATCGCAAGGAGGACAATGGAATACTGTGTTTATCGAGCAACCGTATTTGCCAAACGGCATCGATAGAGATTATATTCGATGGTTGTACACCGCAATCACAAGAGCAAAAGACAAATTATATTTGATAGGTTTCAAAGATGAAAATTTTGAAGAATAGTTTTATTTATAAAATCATTTGTAAGTTTGTATTTCAAAAGTAATTTATGAAAATAATAGCAGTTATTCCGGCAAGATATGCCTCGACACGATTTCACGCTAAATTAATGCAAGATTTAGGTGGAAAAACTGTTATTTCCAGAACCTACGAAGCGGCGGTAAATACCAATTTATTTGACGATGTATTTGTTGTAACCGATTCTGATTTGATATTCAATGAAATTGTTTCTCAAGGTGGAAAAGCCATTATGAGCATTAAAGAACACGAATCTGGAAGCGATAGAATTGCCGAAGCTGTTGAATATTTGGATGTTGATATTGTAGTCAATGTTCAAGGTGACGAACCTTTTATTAATAAAGAACCTTTAGAAAAACTGTTGCACATTTTTAGAAATGACACCAAAAACGAAGTTGATTTGGCTTCGCTAATGCGAGAAATTACAGCTATCGAAGAAATTAACAATCCGAACAATGTAAAAGTTGTTGTAGATCAGAATAATTTTGCCTTATATTTTTCCCGTTCAGTGATTCCATATCCAAGAGAAGTGAACGTTGGCGTGCGTTATATGCAACACATCGGGATTTATGCTTTTAGAAAACAAGCCTTATTGGATTTTTATAGTTTGCCAATGAAATCATTAGAAGCTTCCGAGAAATTAGAGCAATTGCGCTATTTAGAATTTGGAAAACGCATAAAAATGATTGAAACTACTCACATTGGAATCGGAATTGACACTTTTGAAGATTTAGAAAAAGCCAGAAAACTACTTTAATTTTCTTTGCTTCCGTGGTCAAAATATCCTTTTCCTTTAATTTTTGTTGAGAAAAAGTTTAGAAATAACACTACAAAAAACAAAAATAACAAGGCTTGGGTACTTACTAAAAATTTACCATAAGTTGTTATTGGAAAATAATCGCCATAACCAATAGAAGACGAGGTTATAATACTGAAATAAACCGCATCAAACCAATGGTTGAAAGGCTCGTTTAGATGATTTCCGCAAGTATAAAGCACTGCATAGGCAAATACAATTTCCAAATAATTGAAGAATAATAACAACATTGACCTTCTGTAGGAGCGGGGTTTTGAAAAAGTATCCGACGCAAAAATTAAGGTTGGAATGTATAAAATGGTTTCCAACAAGACATAAACCATCGCATAAATCACAAAATTATAGACTTGCCAATGGTTGATTAAAATCAAAATTGGAAACATAACTTTCAGTAAAACATAGAAATCTAAGGATAAATCAACATATTGAGGTCCTTTTTTATTGGCTAAAAACTTAATGTAAATACCAGGGAATAATAACTGTGAAGACGAAAGTAAAAGACGAATTAGCTTTTCAATTCCATTATCGTCTTGGTGGTCGTTGTTCCAAATCGCTTTAATATTAAAGATACTTTTTTGAATGGGATTTTGGGACGAAGTTTCAAATTTAGTTCCATTTCCAATTAGCAGTTTCTTTAGAATTCGTATCATATTGAATGGAATAAATTATCAACCCTAAATTTACGAAATAATAATAAGATAGGATGATAATTCAAGCGGTATTCTCAAAAGAACGATGATGACTTTAGATAAAATCTATTTTACAAAATCTACAGACAAAGAATTCACACAATAACGTTGCCCAGTTTTAGTTGGTCCATCATCAAAAACGTGTCCTAAATGCCCGCCACAATTGGCACAAACAATTTCTGTACGAATCATTCCGTGGGTAGCATCTTTGATATATTTTACTTTTCCAGGAATCGATTCATCAAAGGAAGGCCATCCGCAATGCGCATCAAATTTAGAATCGCTTTCAAATAATGGTTCGCCGCAACCACCACAACAATACGTTCCTTTTTCGAAATGAAGGTTGTATTTTCCTGAATTTGGAAATTCTGTGCCTTTTTGTCGAAGGATTTTATAGCGTTCTAAACCCAATTGGTCTTTCCACTCTTGTTCCGATTTTTCTATTGATGCACTCATTATTTTGAAGGTATAAATTTAACAGATACAGAATTTGTACAAAAGCGTTGCCCCGTTTTAGTAGGTCCATCATCAAAAATATGCCCTAAATGACCGCCACATTTTGCACAATTCACTTCGGTTCGGGACATTCCAAAACTCGAATCAGTAATATAAGTTACTGAACCTTTTATGGCTTTATCGAAGGAAGGCCAGCCACAATCCGAATGAAATTTGGCATCGGAATAAAAAAGTAAATTTCCACAAGCAGCACAAACGTAAGTTCCTTTTTCAAACGTATTTACATATTTCCCAGAAAATGGGCGTTCTGTTCCTTTTTCACGAAGGACTTCAAATTGTTCGGGCGTTAATTCTTTTTTCCATTGCGCCTCTGATTTCTGAATTTCAAGTTTTGTGTTTTTCGTTTTATCTTGCCCTTGACAGGAAATAAGTGAAAATATGAGGATTAGACTTAATAAATTATTTTTCATTTTAGTAGCATTTAATTAGTAATAAATTCAATAGTTTTTTGAATTACAAAAGGATTTCCAAGAATTTTTCGGTGACCTAAATGTTGTGTAATTAGCAATTCGCCATTTTTTAAATTATCGTGAATGTTCATTGAAGTAGTCACAGGAACTTCATAATCGTTTTCATCGTGAATTACAAGAACAGGGATTTCAACTGTTTTGGCAGCACTATGAGCGGAATAATTTTCCATAAGCTCGTTGTATTTTTTTTCAAAATGCTGTTGCAAATGCGAGCTAAATTCGGGTTTAAGTTCTAATTTAGAAACGAAATCGTCCAAAATATCTTTCACTTTATCGCCACTTCCAATGATGGTTAATCGGTTAATTTTCAATCCTTTTTTTATTGCATTAAGCAAAGCCATTCCGCCTAAAGAATGTCCAACAGCAGCTTCAAATGGTCCAAATTTATTATCAATTTCTATTATTGAAGCAATAAATTCGGTCATTATTGTTGAATTTCCCGATGATTTTCCGTGTGCAGGAGCATCAAAGCTAATTGTTTCATATCCTTTATCTACGAACGCATCTGCAAATTTCACCAATTGCGTTCCACGTCCCGACCAACCGTGAACAAGCAAAATCTTTTTGTCACTTTTACCATAATGATACACCACAATTTCTTTGTTAATATCAGGAATCACTATTCTTTTTTGAATACTGTTTTTATCCATTTCCAATTCTCTCTTGGGAACTTTATGTTTTATTGGAGTTGTAAATAATCGCGCTAAATATAAAGTAGTCAGTTTTATAGAAAAAAATTGAAGTATTTTTCCAATCAAAATTAGTATTCCAGGAACTTTTAAATGTGATTTTTTTTCTGATTTCAATGCGCTATAATTAAATACATTTTAAGTTATGCAATTTAGTATTTTAATCGTTTGCATCTAGTTTTACAGTTATTAAATAAAACTTAAAACCGAAAATTCTGAATTTTATAGAAAATATAATTATTTCTGAGTTCGTAAAGTATCTGTAAATCTAATAAATTAATAATTACACCATTAATTTAGCTGATATTAATGAATTTATTAGTAAATTTTTATCAGATGTAGGTTTTTTATGATATTTCAACAAATTTTCAATTTTAGTTCAGTCAACACTATTTTTTTAGTAATTTTAAAAAACTAAAGAACACTACTTTTCTAAAGTTTTTGAGCTTTTAAAATTTAATTATTAATTATAAAACCAGATGGAAATTTTTCATATCAGTGCTGAATGTTATCCCGTTGCAAAAGTCGGAGGATTAGCAGATGTTGTAGGTGCATTACCAAAATACCAAAGAAATTCGGGACACGCTGTAAAAGTAGTAATTCCAGGTTATGATACTAAATTCAAGAATGAAAATGAATTTGACATTTATTATAAAGGAAATGTCAAATTAGGAACTCTGAATTTTCCGTTTTCTATTTTAAAAGAAAAAACAGATAAACTTGGCTTTGAGTTATTTTTAGTTGAAATACCAGAATTATTTGATAGAAAAGAGGTTTATGGTTTTCAGGACGATATCGAACGTTTCGTGGCTTTTCAAATCGCTACTTTAGATTGGATTAATAGCAGATCTGAAATTCCAGATGTTGTCAATTGCCACGATCACCACACAGGATTAATTCCTTTTATGATGCAATATTCCCATAAATACTTAAAGTTATGTAATGTCGCTTCAGTAATTACGATTCACAACGGAATATATCAAGGTCAATTTGGATTTGATAAACTGAATTATTTGCCTGAATTTGATGAGAAACACATTCCTATTTTAGAATGGGACAATTGCATCAATTCTTTAGCAGTCGCTGTAAAATGTGCCGCTGCAGTTACTACCGTTTCTCCTAATTATATGAATGAAATCAATAATTTCTGTTTTGGATTGGAATCGTTATTTAATTCTGTTCGGTATAAATCTAAAGGCATTTTAAATGGAATTGATATTGAAGTTTGGAATCCAGCAAAAGATGATAGGCTCGAAAATAAGTATTCAACAAGAAATTATATCAAAGGAAAGCAAGCGAATAAAGATAAATTATGCAGTCTTTATAATTTAGATGCATCAAAACCTCTCTTTAGTTTTATTGGAAGATTATTAGAAGAAAAAGGGGGTGATTTACTTCCAGAAGCTTCAAAAGAAGCATTATTGGTAAATAAAAATGAAATTAATATTTTTATTTTAGGATCTGGAGATGCAAATATTGAAAAACAGTTAACCGATTTACTAGTAGATTTCAAGGGAAATTACAATGTATTTATTGGTTATAATGAAGATTTGGCACATTTAATTTATGCAGCTTCTGATTTTTTATTGATGCCTTCACGAGTAGAACCTTGTGGATTGAACCAAATGTACGCCCTAAAATATGGTACAATTCCAATTGTTAGAAGAACTGGCGGACTAGAAGATACTGTTGTTGATATTGGTGACGATGGCAATGGTATTTGTCACGTGCAAGCAAGTGTAGTTGATATTTGTTCGTCTATCCAAAGGGCGATTGTGCTTTATAAAGATAAGGTACGTTTAAATAAAACACGAAGAATTGGAATGAATACCGACCATTCTTGGGAAAGGGTTTGTCAAGAATATATAGAAACATACGAACAAATTAGAAACAAATTATGAAACCAAAAAAGAAAAATGTTATTGCAATTATCCTCGGAGGAGGACAAGGTTCTAGGTTGTATCCACTAACAGAAACGCGTTCGAAACCCGCTGTTCCAATTGGAGGAAAATACAGATTGGTAGATATTCCAATTTCAAATTGTATGAATTCTGATATTTACAGAATTTTTGTTTTGACACAATTCAATTCTGCTTCGTTGAATGCTCACATCAAAAACACGTATAATTTTAGTATTTTCAGTCACGCTTTTGTAGATATTTTGGCGGCCGAACAAACTCCTGATAATCCAACTTGGTTTCAAGGAACTGCCGATGCGGTTAGACAATGTATGCCCCATTTTTTAAATCATAATTTTGATTATGCGTTGATACTTTCAGGCGATCAATTGTATCAAATGGATTTGAATGAAATGATTGAAGCTCACATCCAAAATGAAGCGGATATTTCTATTGCAACTTTGCCCGTAAACGAAAAAGACGCTCCCGAATTTGGAATTTTGAAAACCAACGCTGAAAGTTGTATTGAATCTTTCATCGAAAAACCAGCTAAAGAATTGTTGCCCGATTGGAAATCCGATGTAAGCGAACAAATGAAAAGTGAGGGAAAACACTATTTGGCATCGATGGGAATTTATATTTTCAACAAGAAATTGCTAGTTGATATTATGTCGAATCCAAATACGAAAGATTTTGGTAAAGAAATTATTCCACAAGCCGTTGGAAACAAAAAAATATACAGTTTTCAATATGAAGGATATTGGACAGATATTGGAAACATAGAGTCGTTTTTTGAGGCTAATATAGGGCTCACAGATGATGTGCCTAAATTTAATTTATTTGATAATGATAATAAAATATACACTAGACCACGATTGTTGCCACCAACAAAGTTCAAAAATGCAAAAATTGAAAAGTCTTTAATTTCGGAAGGTTGTATTTTAAATGCCAAAGAAATCGTGCATTCTGTTATTGGAATTCGTTCTAGAATTGGAGACGATACCATCATTCAAAACAGTTTTATTATGGGAAATGATCAATATCAAAGTATTGACGATATGAATGAAGACATTAAAAATAACAAACAGTTAGTAGGAATTGGTGAACGTTGTTTTATAAATAAAGCCTTAGTTGACAAAAATTGCCGAATCGGAAATGACGTTTATATTAATGGTGGCTCACATCTTGAAGATGCAATTCATCCTTTGTATGCCGTAAAAGATGGAATTGTAGTCATAAAAAATGGCGTAATAATTCCTGATAATTTTGAAATTAGGTAGGTATTTTTATTTGCTAATAAGCAGAACAACACAAATTTTTATATGAACAAAGTTATCTCGCATTCCCTTTTTACCGATTTTGATATTGATTTATTTAAAGCTGGAAAACATTTTCGCCTCTATGAAAAACTAGGGGCACATTTGTTAACTCTTGATGGCATAAAAGGCGTTTACTTTGCTGTTTGGGCACCTACAGCTCATTCTGTTTCGGTAGTTGGAAATTTCAATTATTGGACTCAAGGCGAACATAATTTAGAAGTGCGTTGGGACGAATCTGGAATTTGGGAAGGTTTTATACCGCATTTAACGAAAGGGACAACATATAAATATAAAATCCAATCTAATACTGAAGGAATTGTAACTGAAAAGGCTGATCCATTTGCATTTTATTGCGAAAATCCACCCAATACCGCTTCTGTAGTTTGGGATTTAGAGTATAAATGGAAGGATACAAAATGGATGAATTCTAGGGAAAATCACAACGGTTTGGATAAACCTTATTCTGTTTATGAAGTTCATTTAGGATCTTGGAAACGACATTCCGATGATAACCGATTTTTTACATATCAAGAATTTGCAGAAGATTTGGTTGCTTATGTCAAAGAAATGGGCTTTACTCACGTTGAATTTATGCCAATAATGGAATATCCTTATGATCCTTCGTGGGGATACCAATTGGTTGGGTATTTTGCGCCAACATCTCGTTTTGGAAATCCACAAGATTTTATGCATTTAGTTGACAGTTTCCACAAAGCTGGAATTGGCGTTATTTTGGATTGGGTTCCTTCTCATTTTCCTGATGATGCGCACGGTCTTGGGTTTTTTGATGGTTCAAACCTTTATGAACATCCCGATATAAAAAAAGGCTATCATCCTGATTGGAAAAGTTTGGTTTTTAATTATGGACGCAATGAAGTTCGTTCGTTTTTGATTAGTAATGCACTTTTTTGGTTGCACCATTACCACGCCGATGCCTTGCGAGTAGATGCCGTTGCTTCTATGTTGTACTTGGATTATTCTCGAAACGAAGGGGAATGGGAACCTAATATTTATGGTGGAAATGAAAATTTGGATACCATTAGTTTTCTAAAAGATTTTAATGAAGCAGTTTATGCTAATTATCAAGGCGTCCAAACTATTGCTGAAGAAAGTACTTCTTTTCCAATGGTTTCAAGACCCACATCCATTGGAGGATTAGGATTTGGGATGAAGTGGATGATGGGATGGATGCACGATACGTTAGAATATTTTAAAAAAGATACGGTTTATAGAAAATACCATCAAAATGAACTTACTTTTTCGATGACCTATACTTTTACCGAAAATTTTATGTTGCCACTTTCTCACGATGAGGTTGTTTATGGAAAAAAATCGATCGCTGGAAGAATGCCCGGAGACGAATGGCAGAAATTTGCAAATTTACGACTGTTATACGGTTATATGTTTACGCATCCTGGAGCAAAATTACTTTTTATGGGAAGTGAATTCGGACAAAGCAGTGAATGGAATTTTGAAAGCAGTTTAGATTGGCATTTGTTAAAATATCCGTATCACGAAGGCATTAAAAATACAATAACCGATTTGAATAAATTGTATAAAAAACAACCCGCATTATATCAAAAACAGTTTAGTTCCGAAGGTTTTGAATGGATAAATTATTCCGATCATCAGAATGCTGTAATTGCTTTTATAAGAAAGGGAAATGATTCTAAAGATGATATTATCGTTGTTTGCAATTTCACACAAATAGTTAGAGAAAAGTACCGAATTGGTATTCCAAGAAAAGGAAAACTTAATGAGATTTTTAATTCAGATAGTGAAAGTTATGGTGGAAGTGGGGTTTCAAATTCTCAAAAAATCAAAATTGAAGCATCGCCTTATGACGGAAAAGACTTTTCAACTGAATTGATTTTGCCACCTCTTAGCGTTATTGCTTTTAAAATTACTAATTAAATTTTCAAAAAAATCCACATCAATAGAAGGTAGGATATTCTATTATTTTAGATTATCAATTACCTGAATGCAATTGTTCGTACGATAACGTTTTCGCAGAAATATTAATGAAATCAGTGCTTTATAAAGTAATTTCGTAAATTTGGAAAATCGGAATACGACTTAATAAATACCCCAAAATAATGATTACAAATACCGAATTAGAATACAAAGGAGATTTATATCCAACCCAAATAGTTGCTTTTGAACACGACGTAGATTCTGTTTTGTTCTACACAGACAATAGTGTTATTCTTAAAATTACTGTTTTAAGGGACAGTTTAATTCGATTTAGATATACTACGAAAGGCTATTTTAGCAATGATTTTTCCTATGCAATTGATAAAAGCCATTCTCACGGTTATAATTTTCTTGAGGTTACAGAATCCGAAGAATATTATCAAATAAAAACGAGTAAAGTAGTTTGCCGAATTCAAAAAATCGATATGCGAGTGTCTATTTTTGATTTGAATGACAATGTAATTCTTGAAGACGAACTTGGATTTCACTGGGAAGAAAGCTATGAATACGGTGGAAATATCATAAAAATGAGCAAAGCCTCAAAAGATGGCGAATGTTTTTATGGTCTTGGGGACAAAGCAACCCAATTAAATTTAAAAGGAAAAAGGCTAGAGAATTTTGCCACTGACCAATATGCTTTCCAAAAAGAGCAAGAGCCTTTGTACAAAGTTGTTCCCTTTTATATTGGATTGCAAAACAAAAACTCCTACGGAATTTTCTTTGATAATACTTTTAGAAGTTTCTTCGATTTTTGTCACGAACGACGGAATGTTACAAGCTTTTGGGCAGAAGGTGGTGAAATGAATTACTACTTTTTCTATGGCCCAAAAATGCAAGACGTAGTTACTTCATATACTGATTTAACGGGCAAACCAGAATTACCGCCATTATGGGCACTAGGTTATCATCAATGCAAATGGAGCTATTATCCTGAAAGTAACGTCAAAGAAGTAGCAGCCAAATTTAGAGAGTTGAAAATTCCTTGTGATGCGATTTATTTGGATATCGATTATATGGAAGGTTTCAGATGTTTTACTTGGAATAAAGAGTATTTTCCAGATCCAAAAAGAATGGTTGCCGAACTAGCGGCTGACGGATTTAAGACTGTAGTTATTATCGATCCTGGAATTAAAATTGATAAAAAATATTCAATTTATAAAGAAGCTTTAGAAAAAGATTATTTCTGCAAAAGAGCCGATGGACCATATATGAAAGGAAAAGTTTGGCCTGGAGAATGTAATTTTCCAGATTATACAAATCCACAAGTTAGAGAATGGTGGGCAGGTTTATTCAAGGAACTAATTTCAGATATTGGAGTAAAAGGAGTGTGGAATGATATGAACGAACCTGCCGTAATGGAAGTTCCAAATAAAACCTTTCCAATGGATGTTCGACACGATTATGACGGAAACCCTTGCAGCCATAGAAAAGCACACAACATTTACGGAACACAAATGGCAAGAGCAACTTACCACGGTGTAAAAAGATTTGCCTATCCGAAAAGACCCTTTATTATTACACGTTCTGCCTATTCTGGAGCGCAACGCTACACTTCTTCTTGGACAGGTGATAACGTAGCCACTTGGGAACATTTGTGGATTGCCAATATTCAAGTGCAACGAATGTCTCTTTCGGGAATGGGATTCACAGGTTCTGATATTGGTGGTTTTGCTGAACAACCTTCAGGTGAATTGTATGCGCGCTGGATTCAATTGGGGGTATTTCACCCTTTTTGTAGAACCCATTCTTCTGGCGACCACGGGAATCAAGAACCTTGGGCTTTCGACGATGAAGTTATAGATATAACAAGAAAATTCGTTAGTTTGAGATACCAGTTATTACCTTATTTATACACAATGTTCTGGCAATATATCGAACAAGGAATACCGATGTTAAAACCTTTAGTATATTTTGATCAAGAAGACACGCAAACTCATTATAGAAATGATGAATTTGTTTTTGGAAACCAAATCGTAGTTTGTCCCATTTTAGAGCCCAATTCTATTGGCAGAAGAATGTATTTGCCAAGAGGGCAGTATTATAATTATTGGACAAATGAACATATCGAGGGAGGAAAAGAAATTTGGGTAGATGCTAAATTCGACCAAATTCCAATATTTATCAAAGCGGGTGCAATTATTCCAAAATATCCTGTTCAGCAGTATGTTGGTGAATTGGAATTTGATGAATTAACGCTGGATATGTATTATAAAGAAGGCAAAGAAAAATCAATTGTCTATGAAGATGCACAAGATGGTTACGATTATAAAAAAGGGCGATTTAGTTTGCTTTCATTTCAATCTACTGGAAAACCTAAAGAATTGATTGTTCAGTTGCACAAAGACGGTAAATATGATACGAATTATACAAAATATAGAATAAATGTAATTGGATTGCCATTCAAAGTCAAAAAAATTGAAATCGATAATGTTGAAGTTGTCTTTGATAAAAAAGCTTTCGAAAAAGATAAATTTCTACTTGTTGACAAAGAATTTACGGAGTTGCATTTTATAGGATTATAGGCCTCATTTTTTATTAAAATTTGTAACTTTAGCATTCAAAATTAAAATCAAATTTTATGAAGAAGCACTTAATTTTATTTATTACAGCCATTTCTATTCTTATTTCTTGCGCCAAAAATCCATTTACGGGTAAAAACACATTGAATTTTGTATCCAATAGTGAACTGTTTCCAACATCTTTTCAGCAATACGGTACTTTTTTGAAAGATAATAAAGTGGTTGTTGGAACTACCGATGCAAAACGAGTTGAAGCCGTTGGTATGAAAATTAAAGTGGCTGCCGAAAAATATTTGGAAGCCAACGGATTTAAAGACTATTTAAAGGATTATGCTTGGGAATACAAATTGGTTGAAAGCAAAGAAGTCAATGCTTGGTGTTTGCCTGGCGGAAAAATAGTATTCTATTCTGCCATTTTGCCAATTTGTAAAGATGATGCTGGAATGGCAACCGTAATGGGACACGAAGTAGCGCACGCATTGGCAAATCACGGAGCGCAACGAATGAGTGCGGGAATATTACAGCAAGCAGGAGCAGGGGTCGTGGGAATCGTTACAGATTCTAAAACCAATCAAGAAAAACAAGTTTGGATGGCTGCTTACGGTGGCGTTACGCAATATGGCGCAATGTTGCCTTTTAGCCGAAGTCACGAAAGTGAAGGCGATAAAATAGGTTTAATTCTTATGGCAATTGCAGGTTATGATCCATCTACCGCCGTCGCTTTTTGGGAAAGAATGTCTGCAAATTCAGGAGGAAAAGCGCAACCCGAATTTTTAAGCACGCACCCATCTGATGCTAATCGAATAGCAAAATTAAAAAGTCTAATTCCTGAAGCCAAAATTGAAGCAGCAAAATTTGGTGTTGTTTTTAAATAAAAAACTGTATCTTCGGTGCTGTCTTTAAGACTATTAAATAGTAAATATAATTAAGTTCGTATTTTAAAATATGTGATTTATTGTAATAGACTCATTTCATCTAGTTTTTTACTATTTTTAAACTTTAGACTTTACGACATTAAAACTTTCGACTTACTTATATCTAATACCTACTGATTATTTATGGCAAATCTTGAAAAAGGAAATTCAAAATTATTGAATGCTTGGGCTTTCTATGATTGGGCAAATTCCGTTTACAGCTTGGTTATTGCATCTGCAATTTTTCCTATTTTTTATGGCGCATTATTTAAAATTAGAGGCGTTTCCTATATTGATGTATTTGGAACAACTCTCAAAAGCACGGCACTAATTAGTTTTGTAACGGCAGCTGCTTTTTTAATGGTCGCTATTATTTCACCATTGTTATCTGGTATCGCCGATTATGTCGGAAATAAGAAGAACTTTATGAAATTCTTCTGCTATTTGGGTGCACTTTCGTGTATTGCAATGTACTGGTTTTCATTGGAACACATCTATTTTAGTTTAATAGCTTACTTTTTTGGATTGGTAGGTTTTTGGGGAAGTTTGGTTTTTTATAATTCCTATTTGCCCGACATTGCATTTCCAGAACAACAAGATAAAATTAGTGCCAAAGGGTTTTCAATTGGATATATTGGAAGCGTTTTATTGCTAATTATTAACTTGGCAATGGTTATGAAACCTGAGTTTTTTGGAATTACCGGAACTTCGGGAGAAGCAAGTATGAAAGCAATGCGCTATTCCTTTGTAATGGTTGGAATTTGGTGGATTGGCTTCAGTCAATATACCTATTACTATTTACCGAAAGGAAATAAAGGTCATAAAGTTACAAAAGCAGTTGTTTTTAATGGTTTTCACGAACTCAAAAAAGTTTGGAATTTGTTAGAACACAACGTACAATTAAAACGATTTTTGGGAAGTTTTTTTGTTTATGGAATGGCGGTTCAAACAGTTATGATTATTGCTGTTTACTTTGGTGAACAAGAAATTTCTTGGAAATCCGACAGTGAAAAAACGACTGGTTTGATAATTAGTATTTTATTAATTCAGTTGGTTGCTATTTTGGGTGCCAATTTAACTTCAAAAGCATCTGAAAAGTTCGGAAACATTACCACTTTAATATTCTTAAATTGTATTTGGGCCGTTTTATGTGTGGTTGCATTTTTTGTAACTTCACCAATAGAATTTTATTCTACTGCAGGTTTTGTTGGATTGGTAATGGGAGGAATCCAAGCACTTTCCCGTTCTACTTATTCTAAAATGCTACCAGAAACCGATGATACAGCTTCTTTTTTTAGTTTTTATGACGTTTCCGAGAAAATAGGAATCGTAATTGGAATGTGTATTTATGGAATTATCGACCAAGTAACAGGAAGTCCGAGGTTTTCAATCGTGTTTTTAGGATTGTTTTTTGTTACAGGAATATTTTTATTATCAAGAGTTAAAAGAAAAATTATCATAGCAATATAAATTGAATTATATTTGACAAAAAAATTTAAAACAATATCTAAATGAATACAATAAAATTAACCGCTGTAGCAGTATTTTCTATTTTTACTCTAATAACATTTACTTCTTGTACAACTTCTGTCGAGCCAGTAGATTCAGATTTATTAGGAAATATCGTAAATCCGACGAGCATTGTTGGAGCCTACACAATGACAGCTTTTAATACTGGAATCCCTACAGATTTGAACAATAACGGGACTGCATCTATAAATCAAATGTCGGAAACTACTTGTTTTAACGATAATATTATGATTATAAATGCGAATAATACTTTTAATGTTACGCAAAATGGTTTAGATATAAATACTACTGCTACAACTTCAACAATGGAATGTAATTCAGATCCATTACTTTCAGGAACTTGGGCTTTAAATGGAACAATATTAACTTTAACCTATGATGATGCTGGAACACCAGTAGTTGAAACTTTTTTGGTTGCATCAAATACGCTAACGTATAGCGTTCCTCTTGGTGAAATTGTTGGAACAACTTCAACTAACGAACCTGTTTTTTTAACTTCAAGTATCAATATAGTTTATACACGATAAATTAAATTTAAGAATTATTTATAAGCTGTCTTTTAGATGGCTTTTTTTAACAAATCAAATGGCATAATGATTGCTTTATTAGAATAGCAATCTTTTAATGCGAAACAATTATTTTATTGCTACTTTTTGTTTTAAATGTGATTTTTTTGCAATAAAAACGACCATTTAAATCGATTTATTTATAATAATAATGTCAAAACGACCTAAATTTTACTATGTCAAACCCTAAAATAATCACTATTGACAATTTGTCACTTCAAGAATTTGATTCCGAAGCAGAATTAATTCCGCTTTTAACACCAGAAGACGAAGAAGAGATGAACAATGAAGAATTGCCAGAATCCTTGGCGATTTTACCTTTACGAAACACGGTTTTATTCCCTGGAGTGGTAATTCCAATTACTGCTGGAAGAGACAAATCTATAAAATTAATCAATGACGCCAATGCTGCAGGTAAAGATATTGGTGTGGTTTCTCAAATAAATGAAGAAGACGAAGATCCTTCACAAAACGACATTCATTCTATTGGAACGGTTGCAAAAATACTTCGGGTTCTAAAAATGCCCGATGGAAATATTACTGTAATTCTTCAAGGTAAAAAGCGTTTCGAAATTGATACTGTTATTTCTCAAGCACCTTATTTAACTGCGACTGTAAAGAATATTGTAGAAACACGTCCTGCCAAAAAAGACAAAGAGTTTTCTGTTATTATTGATTCTATAAAAGAATTGGCAATCCAAATTATTAAGGAAAGTCCAAATATTCCAACGGAAGCTACATTTGCAATTAAGAATATTGAAAGTAAATCATTCTTAATCAATTTTGTTTCTTCAAATATGAATCTTTCTGTTAAAGAAAAACAAGAATTGTTGAATATTACAGATTTGAAAGACAGAGCTTTAGAAACTTTACGATATATGAATATTGAACTTCAAAAATTGGAGTTAAAAAACGATATTCAGTCAAAAGTTCGCTTTGATTTAGACCAACAACAACGAGAATATTTCTTGCATCAGCAAATGAAAACCATTCAGGAAGAATTGGGTGGAGCTTCTCAAGAAGAGGAAGTTGAAGAAATGGTTGAAAAGGCAGCACTCAAAAAATGGGATGATGTTACCAAAAAACACTTCGAAAAAGAATTGACAAAAATGCGCCGTATGAATCCACAAGCGCCTGATTTTGGAATTCAAAGAAACTATTTAGAATTGTTTTTAGATTTGCCTTGGAATGAATATTCTAAAGACAATTTTGATTTAAAAAGAGCACAAAAAATACTTGACCGTGACCATTTTGGTTTAGAAGACGTAAAGAAAAGAATGATAGAACATTTGGCAGTTTTGAAATTGCGAAATGATATGAAGTCACCAATTATCTGTTTGACAGGACCCCCGGGAGTTGGAAAAACATCTATTGGAAAATCTGTTGCTGAGGCTTTGGGAAGAAAATATGTGAGAATTTCACTTGGTGGTTTGCGAGATGAAGCTGAAATTCGTGGACACAGGAAAACATATATTGGTGCGATGTCTGGGCGTATTATTCAAAGTTTGAAAAAAGCGGGAACATCAAATCCTGTTTTTGTTTTGGATGAAATCGACAAATTAGCGATGGGAAATCAAGGCGATCCTTCTTCGGCATTATTAGAAGTTTTAGATCCTGAACAAAACAATGCTTTCTATGATAATTTCCTTGAAATGGGCTACGATTTATCGAAAGTAATGTTCATTGCAACGTCAAATAATATGGCAACTATTCAACCTGCGTTGCGGGATAGAATGGAAATCATAAAAATGTCTGGTTATACAATTGAAGAAAAAACGGAAATTGCACGCCAACATTTATTTCCACGTCAATTAAAGGAACACGGATTGATTTTAAAAGATTTAACGATTGGGAAAAAACAATTGGAGAAAATTGTCGAAGGTTATACCCGTGAATCTGGTGTTCGTGGATTAGAAGCTAAAATTGCTCAGGTTATCCGAAATGCTGCCAAATCGATTGCGATGGAGGAGGAGTACAACAAAAAAGTGACAGATGCTGATATCGTTCAAGTTTTGGGAGTTCCAAGATTAGAAAGAGATAAATATGAAAATAATGATGTTGCTGGCGTTGTAACAGGTTTGGCTTGGACAAGCGTTGGCGGCGATATTTTATTCATAGAATCCTTGATTTCTAAAGGAAAAGGAATGATGACAATTACTGGAAATCTTGGAACAGTAATGAAAGAATCGGCTACAATTGCTTTGGAATATATAAAATCAAACGCTGAAATTTTCGGAATTGACTCTGAAATGCTTTCCAAATACAATATCCATTTACACGTTCCTGAAGGTGCAACACCAAAAGATGGACCAAGTGCTGGAATTGCAATGTTAACCTCTTTAGTTTCATTATTTACTCAAAAACGAGTGAAGAAAAGCCTTGCTATGACTGGTGAAATTACCTTAAGAGGAAAAGTTTTACCTGTTGGAGGAATTAAAGAAAAAATCTTGGCAGCCAAAAGAGCCAACATCAAAGAAATTGTTTTGTGTCACGAAAACAAGAGTGATATTGACGAAATTAAACCTGAATATTTAGAAGGTTTGACGTTTCATTATGTCAAAGAAATGAGTGAGGTCTTAACAATAGCCTTAACCGATCAAAAAGTCAAAAACGCTAAAGTTTTATAATTTAAAAACGGCTAAGAAATTAGCCGTTTTTTTTATTAAAAATAATATCTTCGCATTTGCGTTATATAAGCAGAAAAAATAAATATGTTCAAAAAACAAATATATCTCATCTTCATTCTTTTTTGTTCCGTAACCTACGGGCAAATAGGCGGGCAGTCGGTATATCAGTTTTTGAATTTGGTAACTTCGCCTCGTCAAGCTGCTTTGGGTGGAAAAATCATAACGATTTATGATAACGATGTCAACCAAGCCAATTTTAATCCTGCAACGATAAATTCAGAAATGGACAATCATTTGGCAGTGAATTATGGAAGTTATTTTGGAGAAGTTACCTACGGAACTGCTTCTTATGCTTATACATTCGACCGACATTTGCAAACTTTTCAAGCGGGAATAAATTATGTGAATTACGGAAATTTCCAAGGAACCGATGAAGCGGGAAATCTCACTTCTGATTTTACAGGAAGTGAAATGGCACTGTCTTTCGGATATTCTTTTATGATTCCTGACATTCCTGTTCATTTTGGTACCAATGCAAAACTGATTTCTTCAACCTTAGAAAGTTATAATTCTTTTGGCGGTGCAGTCGATTTGGGAGCTTTGTTTATTGATGAACGAAATGACGTTAATTGGGCTTTAGTAGTCAGAAATATCGGTACACAATTCACAAGTTATTCTGGAACTAAGGAAAAATTGCCTTTAGAAGTGCTTATTGGTGTTTCTCAAGAAGTTGAAAACGTGCCCATTCGTTGGCATCTAACAATAGAAAATTTACAACAGTGGAATATTGCTTTTTCAAATCCTGCTCGTGCCGTTGGTTCTATTGATGGCGGTTCGACACCCGAAAAAGTTTCTTTTTTTAATAATGCTTTGCGTCACGTAATCATTGGCGTTGAATTATTCCCGAAGAAGAGTTTCAATATTCGTTTAGGTTACAATTTCAGAAGAGGCGAGGAGTTACGAGTTTTAGAACAACGGAATTTCTCAGGAATATCTGTTGGATTTGGATTAAAATTCAATAACCTAAAATTCAATTATTCCTATTCTCGCTATACTTTGGCAGGAAATACAAGCTTATTTGGTTTAACTATTAATTTTCAAGAATAGATTTTGGATAAAAAAATTACTATCGCAATAGACGGTTTTTCGTCAACAGGAAAAAGTACTTTGGCAAAACAATTGGCAAAACATTTGGGCTACGTTTATGTTGATACTGGCGCAATGTATCGTGCCGTTGCTTATTTTGCAATGCAAAACGGGTTTATAAAACCTGATTTTTTCAATAAAAATGGCTTGATTGAAAGTTTACCAAATATAAAATTACATTTCCAATTTAATCCTGAATTGGGATTTGCAGAAATGTATTTAAACGGTGTAAATATCGAGAAAGAAATCCGAACCATCGAAGTTTCTAATTACGTTAGTAAAGTTGCAGAAGTTTCAGAAGTTCGAGCCAAATTAGTGGAGCAACAGCAGCAAATGGGAAAAGATAAAGGCATTGTGATGGACGGAAGAGACATTGCAACAGTCGTTTTTCCTGACGCCGAACTCAAGATTTTTATGACCGCAAGTGCACAAACTCGTGCCCAAAGACGCTTTGATGAATTGCAACAAAAAGGCGATGTTGTTTCTTTTGACGAAGTGCTAAAAAATGTTGAAGAGCGCGATTATATTGATACGCACAGAGACGATTCCCCATTATTAAAAGATAAAAATGCCATCGAAATTGACAATTCTCACCTTACTCGAGAAGAACAATTTGATAAAGTTTTAGCTTTAGTGCAAAATATTCAATGATTTAGAGATAATATATTTAATTTTTATTTGAATATATTAATTTATTGTTAGTTTTACATTACTAATAAACCACCTTACCTAAATCTAATTTTATGAATATCAAAAATCGTCTTACTTTAATGAGTTTCCTACAGTTTTTTGTTTGGGGAGCTTGGTTGATAACCGTTGGAAATTATTGGTTTGGAACCAAACAATGGAGCGGAGAACAATTTGGAGCTATTTTTTCAACCTTGGGATTGTCCTCAATAATAATGCCTGCCATCACAGGAATTATCGCTGATAAATGGATTAATGCCGAAAAATTATATGGCGTTCTTCACATTTTAGGTGGTTTAGCCTTAATTTATATTCCTCAAGTTGAAGATCCTATAACTTTTTATTGGGTAATTTTTGGAGCAATGTTATGCTATATGCCAACAATTTCTTTATCCAATTCTGTTGCCTATAACATCTTGAAAACCAATAATTTCGATGTCGTAAAAGTTTTCCCGCCAATTCGTGTTTGGGGAACTATTGGTTTTATTGCCGCAATGTGGCTGACCAATTTATCTGGAAATAAAGCTTCTGCAAATATGTTTTACATTGCAGCAATTGCAGCAATTATTCTAGGAATTTACTCTTTTACACTTCCAAAATGCCCACCACAAAAATTAATTGCCGAAAATGCAACTCTAACTCAAAAATTAGGTCTCGATGCATTCAAATTATTTGGCACTTATAAAATGGCATTGTTCTTCATATTTTCAATGTTTCTAGGCGGTGCATTACAATTAACCAATATGTATGGCGATGTGTTTTTATCAGAATTTGGTAAAATTCCTGAATATGCCAACAGTATTGTGGTCACAAAATCAACCTTGATAATGTCTATTTCCCAAATTTCAGAAACCCTATTCATCTTAGCAATTCCTTTTTTCTTAAAACGATTTGGAATCAAACAAGTAATGCTAATTTCGATGTTGGCGTGGGTTTTGCGTTTCGGATTATTCGCTTACGGAAACCCAGCTGACGGACTTTGGATGATTGTTTTATCGTGTGTTGTTTACGGAATGGCGTTCGATTTCTTCAATATTTCGGGTTCATTATTCGTAGAAACAACCACCGATTCTAAAATGCGATCTTCAGCACAAGTGCTTTTTATGATGATGTCAAATGGTTTCGGAGCCTTCTTTGGCGGAATAGTTAGCGGCTTCGTAATTGACAAATATTTCACTGTCAATGGCTTAAGAGACTGGCATTCCATTTGGCTCGCGTTTGCAATTTATGCATTAGCAATAGGAATCGCCTTTGCCGTTTTCTTCAAGCACAAACACAATCCCGAAGAAATCGCAGAAGTAAATCATTAATCAAAATCTTTCATAAATAAACCCGATAACCATAAAGTTATCGGGTTTTTCATTTCAATTTTTTATTTGGGCGCGCCCTCGTTTAGAACGATTTAAGTAACTACACAATTTTTTCTAAACTCGGTCAGGCTCTTCGCTGCAATCTCTGTTCCACTTCGTTCCACAGAGGATTTCCGCTGCGATCCTTCGCGCGAACCCCGATTTGAGATTAATTATGAATTATGAATTATGACATTCAATTTCAGATTTTCCGAATAACCAAATTTACGAATTACCAAATCAACCCTTAGATAATCTGTATTTAAAATTTGATTTGTCAATCTGAATTTATTTCAGATTCTGTTTCAATTTTTTAACCGCAAAGTACACAAAGGTTTACGCAAAGTTCGCAAAGTAAAAAATCTGTGAATCTGTGGGAAAAAATTCGTTCACTATTTGTCAATCTGAATTTATTTCAGATTCTAAATTTGTCCGATATAAACATTACTAAATTATGCAACCCCAAATAGTATAGTCCCTACGGGACATTTTACAAGGGAACATCTCTTTTATTCTACCAACATTTAACTCCTAACGGAGTATCTCGTAGCCATTATATGTTGGTAGAGATATAGTTACGAATTTGGTTTTTGTCCCGTAGGGACTATGCCTTCTCATTTTCTCTTGTCTTTGTGGGGACGGATTGAAAATCCGCACTATCCGTTGCGGGGATATATCGGAGCGGTCGGGTTGCAAATTCGCGCTATCCGATGTGGGACATATCCGAGCAATATGGGTTTTGAGAAGAATTTGCAAAATGGTGTCTTTTGAATATATCTATATGGTTCTACTAAGTCCTAAATACTTTGCATTGGATAGCACCCGATTACTTGAATTTTTTCTTGTTTTACCTGCTCTCGATTTTGGGCACAGAATGTAATTCTGCGCTATCAGAAAATAAAATCATAGCCACTTTGTAAAATAGAAATCCTAATATCATTTTCTAAAGTTTTATCTTCCGATGTGTTAAGATTAAGAGTTGCACCACTTTTGGTTTGTTTTAAACTATAGTTTCCAATGCTATTTAATTCATTATTTGAGCATTGAAAATTTCGGGTAGCGATACATAAAATGGTGTCTTTAAGTTCTACTATTTTATTGCTGTAAAAATCAGGAAATTCAAAAACCTCAATAATAGCTTCCATAGCTTTATTTGAACCTGAAGCAAGAGCCGAACTCATAATAACAATACTGTTTGACTTAAATATTGCTTTTATACTTTCAAAATCTAAAGAACTGTTTTTATAAAGTGTTATTGAAGCTGTAAGTTCGTCATCTGAAACGATTTCTTGAAAACCAAAATCTGTAAAATTAGCATTTTGATTTAGTAAAAGAAGTGCATCAAATTGGTTTCTAACATTTTCAAAATCAGATACAAATTGTTCTTCAGAATAGGTTTGGTCAAACTGAGTTGGTATTGAAAAAATTCCAACTGAGATACTTTCTTGATTTTTTATAAAGACTGAATTTACAACTTCCTTTGTTTGATTAATACAAGAATTTTCTATGATTAAAGTAAGACTTTGATTGTCTAAATCAATTGGATTTACTTCCAGTAATTTACATTTTTCCCAAATAGCTTGTGCTTTGTTCATATTTATTATTTTTATTTTCTTAAATGAAATACTTTATCATTTACGCTTAGATTTTTTAGACTTAAAAATTCTTGTATTTTTTTATTTTCTGTTCTTGCCAAAGACGTAAAAAATAAAGCCATATAATCAATATGTTTTATTGAAATTTTCTCAAATTCAAATATCGTTTGCCCTATCATATTAAAACCTACAACGTGATGATTTTTTTTGGTTTTCAAAGTTTCATATTCTTCCTTTTCAAAACCAACAAAAAGTATAACAGCGATACAAATTTCAGCATTTGAAATTTCAATTGAATGGTTTTTTGGAATGACAACTAGATTGTCGTGTTCTTTAAAATCAACCATATATGCTAATGCTTTTCTTATTTCATCATTTTTTAAATTGTCTAATAAAATACAATTATCTAATCTTTCGTATGCAAATTCCATAATTTGAAGTATAAATTTCGCCTACATTATTTGGTTTTCGGCTTTCCCAGAACACAAAGTAAATGTAGATGTATGCCAAAGGGTGTCGTTTAAAATTAGATATTAAAAAAGGAAGCTTTTAAACCTCCTTTAATTTTTCTTTTAAATGGTGATGCAAGCTGTGACTTTAAACTCCTATTCTATCAATGATATAATCCTCAAAGAATAATGTCTTTTTGATGTCCTCGTCTGTGAATGTCAAGCCTGCCACTTTTGTTTGTAGAAATTGCAACATTTCAGTACCTCTTTCTGATATGTTTTGTTTTGTCCAATTGTCGTGCTTGCTAATTGCTATTTCGTTGTAAGAGCCTGTTCTAAACCTTTCTTTTTTTTCTATCCATCCTCTGTTTCCAAGAGAAGAGTTTTTGCCATTTTTCAAAATTGTCAAGTTACCAAGTGTGTTAAGCAACACTTTTCTTGTCTGCTCAATTTTTTCGTCATCTTCTAATCCATTGGTAACACTATTCACTTCGTCTTGCCAATTGTCCCAAAACTGTTGAGGGATAATATGTTCAATTGTTGTTTCGTTGAAGTCGTCAAGTGTTACTTTGTCATTGGTTTCTTGTGCTTTTGATTTTAATAATTCCTCATACTCAAATAAAAAGTATTTTAGATTACCCCATCTATGAAAACCTTTAGCACCTCTTTCGTATGTATATAGATATTTGAACGCTTGGATAATATTAGGAACGCTTACTGAAATATTGATTAGGTCTTCTGTTTTTTGCAATGTGCTTTCTAAGTCGTCTTCGTGGTTATAAATATCCCTTGCCCACGATGCTGTTGTTCTTTCGTCCATAACTCCAATGCCAGGAACACGGTTTCTGAAAAGTATTTTTTCGAGATTTGAAAAAATTGAGTTTATCAGTTTTTCGTCTTTGGTTATATTTAAAACGGCAACTAAAAATATTTTAATTTCCTTGCTACTATTTAGGACTACTATTTTCTTTACTATTTTTAAATTTGAGTTATGTATATCATACCAAATTGGTGCCAATTCAGAAAGTTTTAGAATATAATCTTCAATTTTTTTATAGCTTACAGTTTCCTCCTTAATTGTTCCACTTTCTTCCAAATCGTACTTTTCAGATTTGTTACAGAACATTTGGAAAACTTTTTCCTCTGCAACTTTTTCACTAAAAGTTGATTCTTTAGGTTTTCTGTATAATGACAAGTGGGCTGATAAAAAAACATCCTCGTCAAGAATGTGAGTTGAGTTTTGTGCAAGGCAAGTATAAACTTTACCCCAAGCTTCATTTATTTATTTTCTCAAACTTCCTTTATCTTCTGCGGCTACGTCAAGTTTTTCTGTAAGATAAATAAGTCTGTTTTTTAGTTTTTCCAATGTCGATAGAGGTTTGCCTCTATTATTCATTGTTTCAAAAACTGCTTGAACATCGAGGTCTTTCTCGATTGTTCGAATATCAAATTGTAAAGAAGTCGTAAGTTTCTTAAATAAAATTTCTCTTTGTTCGTGTGTCAAAGAACTAATCTTTGTTGAAAAGAATGTTTTGGCTTCGCTTAAATTTTTAGTGTAATGATTTTGATGGTTTGGTTGCAAAACTATTTTGTTGTCCTCGAATATTGAATGAAGAATAAAGTTATAGTTTTTGTCGGTGGCAGAATAGCTAAACTTGTAAACTTTACTTCCTCCAGTTGAATTTGATTTTGACACGAATGTTTTTATCAAGTCTTCTTTACTTTCCTCGCAATATCCCTTGTCAGCCACTTTGAGCAATTCAAACAAAAGAATACTAATACTTGTAAGTCTTTGCTGTCCATCCACTACATTGAAAAACTTAACTCCGCATAACCATTTCTCGTCTGCTGTTGGTTGGGTTTGTTCAAGATAAATTGTTCCGGTATAGTGCTTTTTTAATTCTCCTTCTACTTCCGCTATTTCGTCTAAATCGTCCCAAAATTCGGATAGTTGTTTTTCTTCCCAAGCATATCCTCTTTGATAGTCTGGTATTCTAAAAATTCTTTGATTAAAGAGTTCTGATAGATTGTTTGCGGACATATTTTTTAATGTTTTTAAATTGGTTATTTCGTTGTTAATTGTTCGGTTGTCGAGTTTGTTGCGATTGCAAAAATTAATAAAATACCTAATATGTTTTTTTTAATATAATCTTCCATTGTTAACTGAGAATGCTTTTTCTGAATGTTTTTAGTAAAATGAATTTCCTTTTTTCGATTAACTAGCATACTATTTTTTTAATAAAAGTAATAGTAAGAAATGCCAAAGGATGTCGGTGTAGAATATTTTATAAAACAAAGGAGGTTTTCTTACCTCCTTTAATTTTTCATTAACCAATTTTCTTTGTTTCCAGATAAACTGGTGAACAACCGCAATTTTTCTTTAAATCAATTCCATATTTTCGCATAAAAGCTTCTTGAACTTCCTTGCCACCATTTGAAGTAACGGGATTTCCAATTGATCGAACAACTACTTCTACTGACATTCCTTTCTCAAGGCGAATGCCATTTGCAATGTTGTTTTGTTTTACGGTAATTAAGTATAACGGCATAGTATTAAATTTTAGTTTGCCTACATTATTTGGTTTTCGGCTTTCCCAGAATACAAAGAAAGTCGTGGATAGTGCCAATTGGCGGCGTTGTGGAAATTGTTTTCAAAAAAAAAACGACACTTTTAAGGGTGTCGTTTTATATAAAATTATTTCAGTATCGTTGTCTATTTTTGATAATAATTTTCAAACCATTCTTCATAAATATTAACCATTCTATGAATAACCGCGTTTAGAAAAATTTTCGTTTTTTCAGGTTCATTTTCTTTAAGTCTTCCGAATGTACAATCAATTTGATTCCAAAATTGCAAATCATTTTCTTTAACAAAACTTTCTTCTTTTTTCGAATCATTTTCAAAACGTTCCATTGGTGATAAATGGTTATTTTCACTTCGATTATCATCATAAGACAAAGCCCTAAAATTGCCTATACAATTTATCCAACTTCGAACCAATTGATTAATACCTTCTTTTCTGTAAACCCAACTGTCAGGATAAATATGATCCCAGTCCCAAGGTCTATTAGTGTCTTCAATATTTTCAAACTGGTTGAATTCTTTAAATTTGGAATTCATATATTCTTTTTGAGCAAAAAGAAGCATCGATTTATTTCTAAATATTTTTTCAATAAGTAGTCGCCAGTTTTCAATAAAAATATCCTTATTTAATATATTATATAATAATTGGTCTTTAATTTCTGAGATGAACAGTTCTTTATTTTCAATAATATCAAAGCGGTCAAATTGTATTTGATTTTTAATTACAATTTCATCTAATTGTTTTCTAAGTAAAATTGGTTCAACAATCGGGACTAATAAATTTTCTTTAATTAATATTTTGATACTATTTGGCCAAGTCCTATTCTCACTTTCAGATAAAAGCAAATCAAATAGTGATGAAGCTATTTTTTTAGCATCTTTATTAAACCAAAGAATATAAACATAATTTGAAGAGATTTCATTTTTTTCTACTTCGCTCAAAGTTTCAAACCCTCTTTTATTTATGTATGTTAACAATACAAAGAACAAATCAAAATTAGTCAATATTAAAAGTTTCAACAATATTGGTGGAAAGTCCGGCTCATTTTTTGTTAATATACTTAATGCATTTTCAATTATTTTTTTAGCTTTACTTTGATTTTCATCCCCAATATAATCTTGTAATTTTTCTTGAAAATCAGATTCTATAATTTTTTTTCTAAAATTTTGAATTGAAATGTCTTTTTGGTAATTCATATAGTTAGATTGTTCACAAATTATTAATCTCGAAAACAGACTAATGATTTTACTTGGAGCAATATAAGTCGACCCAATATTTTCTACTAAATCTTTTATTTTGGGAAACTTAGCTTTATAAACCGAGTAAATCAATTCTTCACCAGAAATACGTGTTCCAGCAGAATTCAAACGGACAAATAATGTTGGGTCTTGACTTTCATTAGTATCACTATCATCTTCTTTTAAAACCTTTGCATTTACTGTAATTTCTGGAATAGATAAATTTTTATAATTGCAATATCCAATAAAAATATTTTTTATATTTTCTTCAAATTCATCTTTCTCAAGCAAAGTATAATCTACAAACTCTTTATTTGAGTGTTGTGTTTCTATTTTTAAGGTACTTGTTTTTTGTATTAATTCATTTTTAAAAACAACAAAACTTGGAGTTTCTATTTCTAATATATATGCCAAAGGGATAGGGAAGTATGCGTCCCAAGGACTAATATCTTTAGAGGATAATTCTAAATAACTTTCGGTTAAAGGTTTAAAAAAAGATAAGGCATTTCGTCTATTAGACATACTTAATGTAACTGAATTATCTTTTAATTGGTAACCCCAAGGGTGACTTTTAGTCAAACAACGAAATACAAATTTTTGTCCTTCAGTATAATTATTAGGTGCAATATCAATCCAAATACTTGGTTTATAGTCTTTCAAGGAAAGAAATTTTCCTTCATTATTATCAAATGGATTATAATGTCCTAAAGCAATAGATGTACACCGTTGTTGACCATCTAATAAAAACCGATTTTCATCTTCATCTTCTGACATTAGAATTGCTCCAATGGGATAACCTCTAAAAATAGAATCCCATAATGCCTCAATTTGATTTGGCTTCCAAACAAATCCTCTTTGTAATGATGGCAAAGAAATTTTAGTATCTTGATTTGAAACTTCTTTTTGCCATTGTGCAATTTCTTTTAATGCGTAACTTTTCATATTATATTTTATTTTTAAATTCTCTTTAAATTTTTGTATTTAGATTTTTAAATAAATTTCACTTTAAAACAAAGCACCAATATAATTAAGAGTTTTAGTATTAATTCCATTAACACTTGCACTTCCAACTTCTATTGCTTTTCTCATTGATATAAATTTGCCATTTCTTTAATTCTTTCCTTCATAGTTTCTATCAAACTTTCGGGCGCTAATACTTTAACATCACTACCATATTTCAGCAGTTCTATAACAATATCATCGGTAAGGTGAATATAAATTTCGATTACTACCTTATCCTTGTTTTCTTCAATTATTTTTTGAGATTCGTGAAGTGGAAATGTCTTGATATATTCTCCTTGTTGTTTAGAAAATTGCAAAATCACTTTTTCTGCTGGATTATAAGTTTCAACCCCAAAAGCGTGTTGGAACTCTTTTTCAACGTTATAAGAAATAGGTTTAAACTTAGAATCAGTGATTTTTAAATCGGAAATTCGGTCTAATCCAAAGGTTTTAACGGTGTTTTTACTTATTTCTAAAGCTACCAAATACCATCTTTGTTGTGATTCTTTTATTGCAATAGGTTTCACTTCACGTTGGGTTGTAAAATTTTCCCAATGTTTTTGATGCGTAAATTGTAAAATATTGAGGTTTTGAATTGCGTGAATTAAGTATAACGGCATAGTATTAAATTTTAGTTTGCCTACATTATTTGGTTTTCGGCTTTCCCAGAACACAAAGAAAGTAGGGGATAATGCCAATTGGCGGCGTTGTTGAAATTGTTTTCAAAAAAAAAAACGACACTCGGATTTGAGTGTCGTTTGATTTAATATCTATTTCCAAATATCATCTTGATTAATAATTTTTTCTGAAATAAATTTGATAATGTCTTCACTTCTTTTATTTATTTTGGAAGCAAATTGTTTCGGATCTACCCAAGTTTCTACTTGTTTAGCGGTTTCTATAAATCCACATTTTTCAAAAGTACCAAAGTGCTCTTTTGGTAATCCATTTGAATCAGATGAATTATTACTTGCAGTTGATAAAGCAAGGTTTCCAATACCATTTATAACAACACTAATTTCTTTCCTTAATTTATTTGCTTCTGTTTTTCGATCGTCCTCTTCAGATAGTTTTTCATAATCTTCAAAACCCAAACTTTTCCAAGTTAATCCTCTTGCTACGATATGGTCAATTGAAACTTTATCATCTTTAAATATATCTGTTCTTATTTTTTCAACATTTGCACCGTTTTGAATTTCATATTTATATAGAAAATATCCTGCCCGAGTCCATCCATAAGTATTCGATAACCATTTGTTTTTTCCATCTTCAAATAATTTTTTGGTGTTCTCTCCTAAATGTCCCCAACCTGGGCCAAACGATTTTCCGTTTCCATCGTAATATTCAAATAATAAATTTTTACATTCTTCAAAACCTAATTCAGGCTTTAGACTTGCATAAATACTGTCAAAATCACCTCGATATTGTTTTCCATAAAAAAATCCGTTCCAATAGATTATATCATAACTTAATACAAAATTTTCCCACCGTTTTATAAGTTTATTATCAATAGTATTACTTGCTCTGAATGCTCGAAGTAAGAAAATAAGACTTTTGGTTTTATCTAAAAGCAAAATATCTCCTATTAAATAATTATTTTCTTTCGTGTCTATATTTGGAATTTCTATAGTAATAATCGCCATCGATTTAGCGAATTCTTTTGCTATATTCTTGGCATAAGTTACAATTTCTTCCTTGGTTTTATTAGATAACGATTCTTTAATATATTCAAATGAACCTTTGTCACCATCAAACCATTGTGGAGAACCAAAATTTTCAACTTTTACTCCATCTTCAACAGCTCGTAAATGATACATTAACACTGTGTCTAAAGGCATATCACCACGCAACCAATTTTCACTAGCTTTTTCTTCCATTTTGAAAACTTTTGCAAAAGCTTCTTGAATAACCTCAATTTCCTTATCAGGATTTTCTGAATTTATATATACACTTTTCATTAACAAAGCTTTTACTTTCTCTGTTTCAGACAATGCGATGCCACGAGTATTGTGTAATTCGAAAATTTGAGAAGCTACTGCTTTGTCTTTAAATAATGCAACGGAACAATGAGCATCAAATATTACTTTTACGTATTTTTCAATTTTTTCAAAATCTAATTTTTTAATTTTACCTTCAAAAGCATCAATAAAAATTTGAACAGCTATAACCATTCTTGCTAAAGACATTGTTTTTTCAAAAGTCAAAAGGATTTTTAATTTGTTATTAACATCTTCATTGCTTTCTAAAATAGATTTGATGTTTTCAAGTCCTTCTCTATCATAAGTTACAGGTAAAAATTTAATGAAATTATATATTTCTTTATTTTTATTAAAATAGCCACAAACTAATAAGAATAAGTAAACGGTAGTTATTCTTTGTTGTCCATCAATAATTTCAAATATATTTTCATCTGTCGAGTTTTCTAATATATAATGACCAAGATAATATTTTGTATCATCAGACGGATCATCATTATCGTCGATATGTTCTAAAACATCATTGATAAATGGGGTAATTTGCTTTTCCCCCCAGGAATAAGCACGTTGATAATCGGGTATTACAAAAGAATAATCTTTTATAAATTGCTTAAATGTCTTTCCATTTTCTGTTACTTCGCTCATAATTTAATTTTTAATTTTTATTAGTTAATCTTTCTTTTTTAACAATTATTACTTTAACCTCAAATACAACTCCGCACAAGCCCTAGCATCACTCAAAGCATCGTGATGGTTTAGAGGGATTTGGTGTTCCTTACACAAATCTGCCAAGTTGCTTTTGTACATTTTGTAAGTGCAATATTTGTCGTAGTCAGGAATGGGCAATCCATAATGAAGAAGTGTTTTATCCAAAACAGGGAAATCAAACCTAAATCCGTTATGAGCCACTAAATTCTGGTTCTTTATAAAAGGTTCAACCAAATGCCATATTTGGTCAAAAGTTGGCTCGTTTTTAGTCCTTGCAGGTGTTATGCCGTGAATGGCTATAAAATTAGACCAATAGTAATTATTTGGGGGTTGCACCAATAAATTAAGGGAATTGGTAATAATACCATTCTCTACTTGTACCAGCCCAACTTGACAAATACTATTTCTATAACCGCTCGCTGTTTCAAAATCTATTGCTGTAAAGTTTCTCATTGATATAATTTTGCCATTTGTTTAATGCTGTCCTTCATAGTTTCTATCAAACTTTCGGGTGCTAATACTTTAACATCACTGCCATATTTCAACAGTTCCATAACAATATCATCGGTAAGGTGAATATAAATTTCGATTACTACCTTATCCTTGTTTTCTTCAATTATTTTTTGTGATTCGTGAAGTGGAAATGTCTTGATATATTCTCCTTGTTGTTTAGAAAATTGTAAAACCACTTTTTCTGCTGGATTATAAGTTTCAACTCCAAAAGCGTGTTGGAACTCTTTTTCAACATTATAAGAAATAGGTTTAAACGTGGAATCAGTGATTTTTAAATCGGAAATTCGGTCTAATCCAAAGGTTTTAACGGTGTTTTTACTTATTTCTAAAGCTATCAAATACCATCTTTGTTGTGATTCTTTTATTGCAATAGGTTTCACTTCACGTTGGGTTGTAAAATTTTCCCAATGTTTTTGATGCGTAAATTGTAAAATATTGAGGTTTTGAATTGCGTGAATTATGCCAAAGATATGTTCTGTTCCCAACGATTTTCGTTTTTCAAGAAACACACTTGGCGATAATTTATTCGCTCCTTGTAATGCGTGATGAATAGAAAAAGCATCCACTAATCTGGTTACAGACTGGTCTTCTATTTCAGATTCGTCAATTGCGTAGGTATTGTCTTTTCGATTGTAGTGAATGAAGATTCCAAAAAGAGTTGTGATGTCTGTTTTGTCGCGGTCAAAAGTGCGACTGGAATATTCAAAAGTTGTATCAATATCTTCATTCTCTAATTTACGCATAACGTGCTCTTGCAAATCTTTAAAGCTGCAAGGTTTACTTCTCAAGCGGTCAATTACGAAGAGGTATCTTTTAAAATAGATTAATTTGGACATACTTATTTTGATTTTATTTTTCAAAGATATTTTACAACTCTGCCATTTAATGTCGGTTAATAATAAATAATATTTAAATTGATTGTAACATCTTTGTCAAAGTTTAAAACTTTGACAAAGGTTGACTTGCTACAAAGCAACGTGTTTTTGTTGCATTGCAAATCCTGCTTATGTTTTGTGGGGAACAGTAAAATCGGCAAAGCGAATTGTTTGCCTTAGAATCAAAGAAATAAAGGAATCTTATTTCGACGAGAAATACAATGTTTTTGTATTTTGTAAATGTAACGTTTAATTTGGATAATCGGTTTTTTTGAGAAAAAGTTTATTTGGTTATTCGTTAATGCGGTTATTTGGAAAAAGGGTTAATCGGTTAAAAACTTTGCGAACTTTGTGTAAACTTTGTGCACTTTGCGGTTAAAAAAAGAATATTGCCACGTTGCTCGCAATGACGGTTAGAATCTGAAATAAATTCAGATTGAAAAAATTCAGATTGAAAAAATGATTACTCCCTCAGCCCCGATTGAGGCGGTATCCTCGCAGCGAAGCGGAGAGATATAGCCGAAAGCGGGATTTGCAATTCCAAATACAAGAGGACAATTCGCTCCAAAAAAATATAAGACAAAAAAAATCCGCTGAAGCACACACAACAGCGAATTTCCTTAACGACAATAAATAAAAAAACTAAAGGATTGAAAGTGCTAGCATGCACGATTTCATACTTTGGTAGGTTCTTTCGATGTCGTTGTCGAGTCCAATTGAAAACCGAATTAAGCCGTCGGTTAAGCCCATTTCTTTTTGTTCGTCCAAAGGAATCTCACTGGATGTCGACGTTCCTGGTGAGCTGAACAAGGTTTTATAGAATCCTAAACTCACGGCTAAATAGCCTAAATTCTTGCTTTGCATCAATTCCATTAAGGCGTTGGCTTGGTCTAAAGTACCCACGTCCAGCGTCATCATTCCTCCAAAACCGTATTCTGGATTGATCATATTCTTGTATATTTCGTGGCTCGGATGGCTTTTTAAACCCGGATAAACGGTTTTAATTCCGTCTTTCTCGAATCGTTCCGCCAAATAAAGCGCATTATGACTGTGTTGTTTCATACGAATGTGCAGCGTGCGTAGGTTTTTCATCACACTTGCCGAGCGCAAACTGTCCATTGTTGGTCCTAAAAGCATACTCGCTCCGTTGTTCACATTTTTTAAACTATCGATAAATTCTTGCGAGGCACAAGTTACTCCGCCCACAGTATCACTGCTTCCGTTGATGTATTTCGTTAAACTGTGAATTACAATATCGGCACCCAAAAGCGCTGGTGAAACGGACAATGGCGAAAATGTATTGTCAACCACCAACTTCAAATTATATTTTTTGGCAAGCTTCGATAAACTGGCAATATCGGCAACTTCAAGCAACGGATTGCTCACGGTTTCACAATATAAAACTTTGGTTTCTGGTGTAATTGCGGCTTCAACGATTTCTAATTTTGTGATGTCAACAAACGTGGTTTTGATGCCAAATTTAGGCGTGAAATTCTTCAAAAAAGCATACGTTCCGCCGTAGATTGTGCGGCTCGAAACAATGTGGTCGCCCTGTCCGCACAACTGCAAAAGGGTAGGAGTGATGGCACCCATTCCCGATGCTGAAACATTGGCAGATTCCGTGCCTTCCATTGCTGCCATTGCCTTGTCGAGGTATAAGTTGCTCGGCGATGAGTGTCGTGAATATAAATAACAGCCTTCGGCATTGCCTTCAAATGTGTCGAACATTGTTTTTGCCGACAGAAAAGTGTAGGTCGAACTATCTGAAATGGATGGATTTACACCTCCAAATTCTCCAAAATATTGCAAGTCCTGAATGTTGTCTGCGGGATTAAAATTTTCCATACGTATTTTATTTATTTAGTTTTTTTAGGAGCTATTTCCAGCTATCCGTTGCAATCCACTTTATTGTTTCGTGCCTCACAATAAAGTGGGATTTCCACTGCTATCTGGGCTAGGGTTTTACGGTTATTAGGACGTTTTAGTTTTAAATTAAACACAATCAAAATAACAAAATTGTAGATTTAAATACAATACTATCAATTATATTTAGTTTATTTAATGGTATAAATACTATTTATTAGATTTATTTTCTAATTTTACATTTAATAATAATGGTTTATAGATTTTTTTAAACCTTTCTAATTTTGATTATTTTTAATACTAAAAAGATATGGATTTAATAGACAAAAAACTGCTGTTCCTGCTTCAAACCGACAGCAAAAAAACTACAAAAGAGCTTTCGTTAAAACTCAATTTGTCTGTAACTGCGGTATATGAGCGCATAAAAAAATTGGAACGGGAAGGAATTATCGATAAATATGTGGTATTGGTGAACCGCTCTAAAGTAGATAAAGGATTTGTGGTTTTTTGCCATATCAAACTCATTCAGCACACCAAAGAATTCTTGACCAAGTTTGAAAGTGAAGTGGTAAAACTCAGTGAAATTTTAGAATGCCATCACGTGAGTGGCGATTATGACTATATTTTGAAAATCGCAGTCAAAGATATGGAAGCCTATCGAGAATTTTTGGTAACAAAATTGACTACGCTAGAACACATTGGCAGCACTCACAGTACTTTTATGATAAGTGAGGTCAAAAACACAACAGTACTCAATTTTAATTAGGGAAAACTATTTAAACCGTCTTAAATTTTCATTTTCAGTAATTACCTGAAGATTATATAACTTCATTAATTCATTAAATTTATCTAGAGCAATTATTCCAAAACCTCTATACCTGAGTAATTTATGATTATCGATGTTATTTAAAATATCAATATCCATAGTTTTCAAATCGTCCCATTTTAGTTCAATTCCAAGTTCGTGTTTGTAATAATTACGTAAAACATTGAAAAGAGAAATCTTCGTATTTCTTTGCATATCAATAGTTCTAACTCGAATCACATCACTTTTTATTTCTTTATTTTCTAATTGGTCTTGTAACTGAAGTCTGTATTTTGCAATAAGTTTTAAAGCGCCATCAAATTCTTGGAGTGTAATCATTTTTTCGGGGATTAAATTAATAATATTTGGTTAGTAATTTTTATATGTTTTATTGGATAAAAATTGTTTGTATCGTCCTTTCAAAGATAATTTAATAAACTGTAGGTTTTACAAAATATTATAAATGACGTATTTAGGAATAAACGGTCATATATAGGAATAAGTGGTAATTTTCGTGCTTTTTCTAATTTTGTAGAATTTTAGAAAAGGATCAAAAAGGCAAAAAGACGTCGTGAAAAAGTGTTTTTCAGAAAAAAAAATAGATTATTTACATAACTGTAAAAATTTAGTGATGTAGATTTAATATAAATTCAAATAATATAATTTTATCTTTTCACTCGAACGGCATCGGGAACTAACATTTCATATTCACCGCCATTGCGAATTACATCGCGCACAATACTTGAACTGATATAAGAAGTTCCTGCGGCAGTTAATAAAAAGACAGTTTCAATTTTGGATAGTTTTCTATTGGTATGTGCAATGGCTTTTTCAAATTCAAAGTCGGCGGGATTTCTAAGTCCGCGGAGAATGAAATCGGCTTTTAGCTTGTGACACAAATCGATGGTCAAACCTTCATACGTTATTACGGAAACTTTGGGTTCGTTTTTGAAAGTTTCTTCTATAAATCGCTTGCGTTCTTCTAATGAGAACATGTATTTCTTTTCGGCATTGATTCCGATGGCAATCACAATTTCATCAAATAATGAAATTGCCCTTTTAATAATGTCTTCGTGACCTAAGGTTAATGGGTCAAATGATCCTGGGAATATGGCTTTTTTCATAAGTTTATTTTTAAGGTTCAAAGGTTTTTAAAAAGATTCAGAGGTACAAAGTTTAAAAAAGGTAAATGTTGAAAACTGGTTATTTAATTTCTAAACAAGCAATCTCACGAGGCAATTTGAATTTTATGTTCTCTGTCTGCAGCATAAGAAAGACAAGCCTTAATATGATTTTCGTTTAGCTCTGGAAAATCTAAAATAATTTCATCAAAAGTCATCCCGTTTGCCAACCAATTTAAAACATCAAAAACGGTAATTCGGGTGCCAATAATAATTGGTTTCCCAAAACGTATTTCTGGATTTATTGTGATATATTGTTTGTAATCTATCATAATGATTTTTTTTACAAAGTTAACGAAATAATTAGTTTTTAGATTAATGCCAATTCAATTGCATTACTAAATAAATTTTCTAATGTAATTCCTGCTGCTTTTGCTTGTTGCGGAATTAAACTTTCGGTGGTTAAGCCTGGAATCGTATTCATTTCAAGCATGTGTGGTTCGCCGTTCACGATGATGAATTCGCTTCTTGAGAAACCTTTCATTTTTAAAACTTCATAAGCACGTTTTGCAATTACACTCACTTTTGCAGTCATTTCATCTGAAATTCGGGCAGGTGTAATTTCTTGTGATTTTCCTAAATATTTGGCTTCATAATCAAAGAAGTCGTTTTCTGAAACAATTTCTGTGATTGGCAAAACGGTAATTGTGCCTTTGTAATTGATAACGCCAACGGAAACTTCTGTTCCGTCAAGAAAACTTTCGATGATGATTTCGTTATCTTCTTTATAGGCAACTTCTATGGCAATTGGTAATTCGGCAGCTGTTTTTACCTTTGATATTCCAAAGCTTGAGCCTGATTTATTAGGTTTTACAAAACAAGGCAAACCTACTTTTTGTATGATTTCGTTAGCGTTAAATTGGTCGCCTTTGTTGAGATAATAGGAAATGGCAGTTTTAATTCCGTAGGGTTTTAATACGGAAAGCAAATCGCGCTTGTTGAACGTTAGTGCGGCTTGGTAATAATCGCAGGAAGTTTGTGGAATTTGTAGTAATTCAAAATAGGCTTGCATCAATCCGTCTTCTCCGGGTGTTCCGTGAATGGCGTTGAAAACGCAGTCGAAAGTGATTTTTGTTCCGTTTACCGTTGTCGAAAAATCGTTTTTATCGATTGGAAATTCGGCATCATTGGCGTCAACATAAACCCATTTTTCTTTGAAAATATGAATTCGAAAACCTACGAATTTGGTTTTGTCTAAAAACTGATAGACGACATTTCCACTTACCAATGATATTTTATATTCGCTGGAGTAACCTCCCATTATGATTGCAATATTTTTCATTTTATAACTAAATTAAATTTTATGACTGAAACCCTAGCCCTGATGGAAGGGAAAATCCCGAGCTTTTTTGCGAGGATTTGGAATGACAGCAGGAAATAGCTCCAAATAATTAACAAAAATATCATTTTTTTTCAAACGAATTACCTTTACTATTTTTATATCTTTGCAATAAATAGAAGTATATGACTTTGAAGGAATATTTAAAGAGTAAAGTTTTTTTGGTTCAGGTATTTGTAGCGTTAACAATTGTGTTTGTTTTGGGCTATTTGTTTATGCATTGGTTGACTTTTACGACCGATCACGGGAATGAAATTACGGTTCCAAACCTTAGTAAATTGAACGAAGAGCAAGTGGAAGAAAAATTGGATGATTTGAATTTGGAGTACGTTCTTTTAGACAGCGTAGATTTTAATCCGGGGTATCCAAAACACACTGTTGTAGAGCAAGATCCTATGCCTGGTGCACGAGTTAAGAAAAATAGAAAGGTTTATATTAAGATAAATTCTTCGGGTTTTACGATGGTGAGAATTCCGAATTTAATAGAAAAAACATACCGACAAGCGGTTCCAACATTAAAATCGTTGGGACTTGAAGAAGGAGAAATTACCTATAAACCTTATATTGGAAAAGATATGGTTATGGAAATGCATTGCAACGGAAAAAAATTGAATCCGGGCGATAAAATCTTTAAATCATCCAAAATAGATTTGGTTCTTGGAGATGGAAATGTAGGATATGAAGAACAAATTGACAGTTTAAGCACCGAGACACCGAATGAACAATAATCAGAATACAGCGATTGACGAGATTGAAGAAGAATTATTTGAGCATTTTAGATTTGATGTTCCCAAAGGGCAATTGCTTTTAAGGATTGACAAATTTTTGATGAATTTGATTCCAAATGCGACTCGAAATAAAATTCAGAATGCCGCTACAGCTGGCGATATTTATGTGAATGATGTTCCCGTAAAATCAAATTACAGAGTAAAACCTTTGGATATTGTTCGGATTATGCTGACACATCCACCGTTTGAAAATCGTGTTGACCCAGAAAATATTCCGCTAGATATTGTGTATGAGGACGATACTTTGTTGCTTATTAACAAACCAGCAGGTTTTGTAGTGCATCCGGGACACGGAAATTACACGGGAACTTTAGTGAATGCGTTGGCGTATCATTTTGAGAATTTGCCAATGAATAGCAGCGAACGACCAGGATTAGTGCATCGAATTGATAAAGATACCACAGGACTTTTGGTAATTGCAAAAACCGAAGCGGCAATGACGCACCTCGCCAAGCAATTTGAAGCTAAAACTTCTGAAAGAGAATATGTTGCTATGGTTTGGGGAACTGTCAAAGAAGATGAAGGCACGATTGAAGGAAATATTGCACGACACGTAAAAGACAGAATGCAAATGTCGGTTTTTGAAGACCCAACAATTGGAAAACACGCAGTAACGCATTATAAAGTTTTGGAGCGTTTTGGCTATGTAACCTTGGTTTCTTGCATATTAGAAACTGGGCGTACACACCAAATTCGGGTGCACATGAAACACATTGGACATCCTATTTTTAATGATGAGCGTTATGGTGGAAATTTAATTTTGAAAGGAACTACTTTTACGAAGTACAAACAATTTATAGACAATTGTTTCAAGGTTTTACCACGTCAAGCGTTGCACGCCAAGACTTTAGGTTTTATTCATCCTACCACGGGAGAAATGATGCGTTTTGACACCGAATTGCCACAAGACATGCAGGATTGTATTGAAAAATGGCGCAATTACTCGAAATCTCACGAAGTAGTGGAGGAGGGGGAATAGTTTATTTGGTAATTTGGTTATATGTTGATGCGGTTATTTGGGAAATCCGTGAAAATCTTTGAAATCCGTGGCAAAAAATCTTTTTAAAGTTGTGATAACATATCATTCTTCCATCTTAATTGTCTGATTTAAACAGTTTTTTTACGATTTCGTGACTTTTGACTTTACGACATTAAAACTTTCAACTTACTTAATTCTACTTCGAGAGGGAAGTTTGAATTTAGAAATAAAAAAGTGTAAGAATAGTTTTTAAATTTCTTAATTTTGTGCAACATTTATAAAAACACATCAAAATATATATATTATGAGTTCATTTGACGTAGTCATCATTGGTTCAGGACCTGGAGGATATGTAGCTGCAATTCGTTGCGCACAATTGGGAATGAAAACTGCCATTATCGAAAAATATTCAACACTTGGTGGAACGTGCCTAAATGTAGGTTGCATTCCATCGAAAGCATTGCTTGCTTCGTCTCATCATTACAGTGAAATTGCCCATTTTGCAGAACACGGAATTGAAGTTTCGGGAGAAGTAAAAGTCAATTTGGAGAAAATGATTGCCCGCAAACAAGCAGTTGTTGACCAAACTTCTGGCGGTGTGAAATTTTTGATGGATAAAAATAAAATCACAGTTTTTGAAGGAATGGGTTCTTTTATAGACGCCACGCACGTTGCTGTTGCAAAAGCAGATGGAACTTCAGAAACTTTAGAAGCTAAAAACATCATAATTGCAACAGGTTCTAAACCGTCTTCGTTGCCATTTATAAAAATTGATAAAGAAAGAATTATCACTTCTACGGAAGCTTTGAAATTGAAAGAAGTGCCTAAACACCTAGTGATTATTGGTGGTGGGGTAATCGGAATTGAATTAGGACAAGTCTATTTACGATTAGGAGCGCAAGTTTCGGTTGTAGAATTTATGGATAGAATTATTCCAGGAATGGACGGTTCGTTGTCTAAAGAATTGATGAAAGTTTTGAAGAAACAAGGAATGAAATTCTATGTTTCACACAAAGTAAAATCGGTGGAACGTTCTGGAGATTTAGTTACGGTTCAAGCTGAAAATGCGAAAGGTGAAACCATCACATTAGAAGGTGATTATTCGTTAGTTTCTGTGGGGCGTCGTCCTTTTACAGCGGGATTAAATGCGGATAAAGCAGGCGTTAAAATTTCGGATAGAGGACAAGTGGAAGTGAACGACCATTTGCAAACATCAGTTCCAACTATTTATGCAATTGGAGATGTTGTTCGTGGAGCAATGTTGGCGCACAAAGCCGAAGAAGAAGGAGCAATGGTTGCAGAAATCTTGGCGGGACAAAAACCCCACATCGATTATAATTTGATTCCAGGAGTTGTTTATACTTGGCCGGAAGTGGCTGCGGTAGGGCAAACAGAGGAGCAATTGAAAGCTTCGGGAGTTGATTTTAAATCAGGAAGTTTTCCATTTAAAGCATTAGGAAGAGCTAGAGCTGGTGGCGATTTAGATGGATTTGTAAAAATTCTTGCTGACGCTAAAACAGATGAAGTTTTGGGAGTTCATATGATTGGTGCTCGTTGTGCAGATTTAATTGCAGAAGCCGTTACCGCTATGGAATTCAAGGCTTCGGCAGAAGATATTTCAAGAATGAGTCACGCACATCCTACATTTGCGGAAGCAATAAAAGAAGCAGCATTGGCAGCCACAGACAATAGAGCATTGCACGTTTAAGAAATTAAATCATTAGAAATATAGAGAAAACCTGTTCATTTGAACAGGTTTTCTTATTGATAGAAACAATTAAAAAAGCGTATTTTTGTAATCCTAAAATCAAAATTTGAGAACATCAATCTATAAAGATATTTCCGATGCAAAGTTGTTCAAGCAACAGCTTTTGAGTTGGGCGCAGCAATTTCGTGAAGTTGTTTTTTTGGATAGCAATGAATATCCACAAAAATATTCTACTTACGATTGCGTGTTGGCTGTTGATGCTTTTACCTCAATTACAACCGATTATCACAATGCTTTTGAAGATTTAAAACAATACCAACAAACTACAAAAGATTGGCTTTTTGGTTATTTGACTTATGATTTAAAAAATGATACCGAGGCGTTACAATCTTGCAATTATGATGGTTTAGAATTTCCAGATTTGTTTTTTTTTCAACCTAAGAAATTATTTTTATTGAAAGGAAATCAACTTGAAATTCAATATCTCAATATGTGTGATGATGAAGTAGAAGATGATTTTGAAGCGATTTTAAAATATTCAGAAACTACTATTGAAACCAAAGAATCCCTTTTAATTCAACAACGCATTTCTAAAAAATTTTATTTAGAAAAAGTTTCAAAAATGCTTAATTATATTAATAACGGCAATATTTATGAAGCTAATTTTTGTATGGAATTTTATGCCGAAGGAACTATAAATCCAATAACGAAATTCCAACGGTTGAATGAAATTTCAAAACCACCATTTGCAGTTTATTTAAAGAATAACAAACAGTTTTTGCTTTCGGCATCGCCAGAACGGTATTTGAAAAAGGAAGGCGAAAAGATTATTTCCCAACCTATAAAAGGAACTGCCAAAAGATTTTCGGATGAAAAAGAGGATGAAATTTCAAAACAAAATTTAGCGTTAGATCCAAAAGAACGTTCCGAAAATATTATGATAACTGATTTGGTTCGGAATGATTTGTCACGAACGGCACAAAAAGGTTCGGTGCAAGTGGAAGAATTGTGTGGCATTTATTCCTTTTTGCAAGTGCATCAAATGATTTCTACGGTAACTTCAATTATTGATAATCAAAATGTTGTTGTTGAGGTTCTTAAAACTACCTATCCAATGGGAAGTATGACGGGTGCGCCCAAAATTTCGGCGATGAAAATCATTGAAGAATTGGAAGAAACAAAACGAGGATTGTATAGCGGAGCGGTAGGATATTTTACACCTAACGGCGATTTCGATTTCAATGTGGTCATTCGTAGTATTCTTTACAACCAAGAAAATCAATATGTTTCCTTTTCGGTAGGAAGCGCAATCACCTCGCTTTCGGTTCCTGAAAATGAATATGAAGAATGTCTTTTGAAAGCCAATGCGATGTTAAATGTATTAAATTCCAATTAGTTTTAAGTTTCCTTTATTACTCTGTTAAAAATAACTATTTTTGACTATGATTGAAAAATTCAAAATCCATATTTCAAATAATTTTCCTTTTTTGAAAGGCAAAAAACTGCTTTTGGCAACAAGTGGGGGTTTGGATAGTATGGTTATGGCACATTTATTTCAGGCTTTGGATTATGAATTTGCCCTTGCACATTGCAATTTTCAGCTTCGTGGAATGGAAAGTTTTGGCGACCAAAAATTCGTGCAAGACTTTGCTGATGCTAATAATATTCCAGTTTTCATTACTCAATTTGACACGCAAGCATTTGCAAATGATTATAAATTATCCACTCAAGTTGCTGCCCGAGAATTGCGCTACAATTGGTTTTATGAATTATTAGAAACCGAAAATTACGATTATATTTTGACTGCGCATCATTCTGATGACAACATTGAAACCTTTTTAATTCATCTTGTTCGAGGTTCTGGATTGGACGGTTTTACGGGAATTCCTGCTCAAAACGACTCGGTAATTCGTCCTTTATTGGCTTTTAGCCGTGATGAAATTTCAAATTACGCTTCCGCAAATGCCGTTCTGTGGCGCGAAGACAGCAGTAATGCTTCGGATAAATATTTACGAAACAAAATACGCCACGATTTAGTTCCAATCTTAAAAGAATTGAATCTGAATTTTCTAACTTCATTTCAAAACACACAAAAATATTTGAAAGAAGCTCAAGCAATGGTTGAAGATGCTACAATTATGATTTATCAGCAAGTGGCAATGGAGATTGAAAATGAGATTCATTTTGACATTGAAAAACTCACAAAATTGCCCAATTATAAATCCTATTTGTACCAATGGCTGAAAGAATTTGGTTTTTCTGCTTGGGATGATATTTATGATTTGGTAACTTCACAATCAGGAAAACAGGTTTTTTCTGACGAATTCAGACTTTTAAAAGACCGCCATTTTTTGATTTTATGTCCAATGAACGAAATTGATGCAACAGAAGAATATTTTATTAATGAAAATCAAAAAGAAGTTAATCTTCCTATAAAACTTTCGTTTTGTAACAAAGATTACAATCCAAATACTGATAATTCCATTATATTTGTTGACGGTGATAAATTGAAATATCCTTTGGTTTTGAAAAGATTTGAAAAAGGTGCCGTTTTTCAGCCTTTTGGAATGAATGGAAAATCGAAAAAAGTGAGCAAACTTTTCAAAGATGAGAAATTATCGCTTTTGCAAAAAGAAAATACTTGGATTTTATATTCAGATAATGAAATTGTTTGGGTTGTTGGAATCCGACAAGACGAGCGATTTAAAATTGAAAACACAACAATAAATAGTTTACAAATAGCCCTATTATAATGAAAAAATTACTTTTTTTACTCTTTGCTTTTTTGGTTTATACCAATGGAATTGCACAAATTTTAGATCCTGTAAAATGGAAATCCAAAACCGAAAAAATTTCTGAAACCGAATTTAATTTAGTTCTTGAAGGAACTATAGAAAGTGGATGGCACGTATATTCCCAATTTACACCAGACGGAGGACCAATTCCATTAGAATTAAAATATGCGGAAAGCGCTGGAAATTATGAATTGGTTGGAAAAACGAAAGAAAGCAAAACCAGAAAAGAATACAATCCTGTTTTTGAAGTAGATGAAATTTTCTTTGAAAAGAAAGTGGTTCTTACTCAAAAAGTAAAAATTGTAAATTCTAAAACAAGAAGCATTAAGCTGAAAATTGATTATCAGGCGTGTAAAGAAGTTTGTATAAACTTAAACAAAGACTTTCAATTTGAAATTCCTGTTATAGCTTCAAGTGCGATACTTCCTGTAAAAAAAGACACGATTTTAGTCGATTCTAAATCCAATAAAGTTACATCCGAAACCATTAATACAGAAGTTAAAACACAAGAAACTGTTCCTCAAAAACCAATTGAAGAGCCTAAAAAAGGGTTGTTTACTATTTTTATAATTGCTTTTTTCTCAGGATTTGCAGCACTTTTAACGCCTTGTGTTTTTCCGATGATTCCAATGACGGTGAGTTTTTTTACAAAACAAAGCAAAACCAAAGCGCAAGGAATTAGAAACGCAATTTTATATGGTATTTCAATTATCCTGATTTATGTCGTTTTAGGATTTTTAGTCACTTGGATTTTTGGTGCCGATGCGTTGAATGCGTTGTCCACAAATGTCTGGTTTAATATTATTTTCTTCGGTTTATTGGTGTTTTTTGCGACTTCATTTTTGGGAGCATTTGAAATTATGTTACCTAATTCTTGGGCAAATAAAGTCGATCAACAAGCGGATAGAGGAGGAGTTGTTGGGATTTTATTTATGGCATTGGCATTAGCAATTGTTTCATTTTCTTGCACAGGCCCAATCGTTGGAACTTTATTAGTAGATGCAGCGTCCAAAGGCGGAATTGCCCCAATTGTTGGAATGTTCGGATTTTCATTGGCTCTAGCCTTGCCATTTATGCTGTTTGCAATGTTCCCGGGTTGGTTGAATTCCTTACCAAAATCAGGCGGTTGGTTGAATACCGTTAAAGTAGTTTTGGGCTTTTTAGAATTGGCTTTAGCCTTTAAATTTTTATCAAATGCCGATTTAGTTTTGCAATTACATTTATTGGAACGCGAAGTTTTCCTAGCCATTTGGATAGCTATTTTCGGTACTTTGGCACTTTATTTATTTGGGGAAATCACCTTGCCACACGACAGTCCGTTAACTCACATTTCCGTGGGTAGATTGTCATTGGGATTATTGGTTTTGACATTTACAGTGTATTTAATTCCGGGACTTTGGGGCGCACCATTAAAATTAATCAACGCCTTTCCACCACCAATAGAATATAGTGAAAGTCCTTTTGGAATAGGTCAAAATTCGACTTCTAATGCTAATGAAATTTTACCCGAAGGAGCAAAATCAGGACCTCACGGAATTGTAGTTTTCGATGATTATGAAAAAGGATTGGCGTATGCGAAATTAGTAAATAAACCTATTATGCTTGATTTTACAGGTTTTGCGTGTGTAAATTGTCGAAAAATGGAAAATACCGTTTGGGGAGAACCTACAATTTTACCAATTTTAAAAAACGAAGTAGTTTTGATTTCATTATATGTAGATGATAAAAGAGATTTGCCGAAGGAACAACAATTAAAATCGCCTACAACAGGCGAATTATTAGAAACAATTGGCGATAAATGGACTGATTTAATGATTTCTAAATACAAGACCAACACACAACCTTTGTATGTAATTACCGATTTGGAAGGAAATAATTTGAATGCAACAACCCCAACAATTAGTTATACACCCGATGTGAAAGTCTATGAAGAGTGGCTGAAATCAGGAGTTTCAAATTTTAAAAAACAATAATAATCCCAACTATAAACATTTAAGGTTATTATTTTTAAAATAAAAGTAGGGTAAAGTATTTTTGAGTTGTCTTAGTTAAGAACCATAAAAATATAACAATTATGAAAACAGTTAAAATTTTTCTTTTAGTATTAGTAGCATCAATGGGATTTATTTCCTGCGAGGATTCCAATGCAATTGACAGCGAGAATAATTCTCAAAAAAGTGCTGCACTTAGAACGGTGCTTAACGAATTAAAGTTGACTAACAATATTGCGGGAAGGTCAGCGGCAAGAGATTCAAATTCAAATCCTTTTTGTTTTGAATTTGTATATCCAGTTACATTAACATATAGTAATAATACCGAAATTACTATTGCTTCTTTTACGGGATTAATCGATGTTTTGACAAGTGAAACACCGAATCTTTACTTATCTGGAATTGTTTTCCCGTTTCAAGTAATAGAAAATACTTCACAAAACGGAACAAATACAATTACAATTAACAATGAAGCTGAGTTTTTGACTTTAATTCAAAATTGTAATTTCAATACTTTAAATGATGATTTATTGCAGCCATTATGTTTTGATTTTGTATTTCCAATAGGATTTTCAACGAATAATGCTACAGCCAATACATTTGTTGTAAATAATTTGCAAGAATTACACAATTATTTAGGACTTCAATCAACAAATCCTAGTGGCTATCTTCAACAAATGGTTTTTCCAATTTCTGTGATTTCCAATAACCAAACTGTTGTTGTAAATAATTTATATGAACTGTATCAAATGATAAATAGTTGCGATAATCCGTGTCTATGTACTCAAGAATATGCACCAGTTTGTGTTCAAGTTAGAACAGATAGTATCGCTACCTATCCTAATTTATGTTATGCAATTTGCGCAGGATATACTCAAAACGACATCGTTTCTTGCAATCCAGCACCTTGTGAAATCTCTAATCTTGTTTCAACGGTTGGAAGTTGTAATCCATCTGGAACTACATTTCAATTGACAATTAATTTTACAACTTCACTTCCTGGCGCAACTCAATTTGACGTTCGCAACCAAATGGGCGTTTTAGTTGGAACCTATAATTTAAGTGCTTTGCCTTTAACATTAGACTATGTTACTTCTGACGCTGGCAGTGATAGTTTGTATATTAATTTGGTTGGAGTTATAAATTGTTCGGCATCAACAACTTGGATTTCACCAAATTGCAGATGTGTATGTCCAACTAATTTAGCACCAGTTTGCGTTCAAACAGCCAATGGAATTGTTGTTCAATATAATAACTCTTGTTTAGCGGAATGTGCGGGATATACTGCCAATAATTTTGTGAATTGTAATCCATCAACTTCAAATTTTTCTACTCAATTGGGAACTTGTTTTCAAATTGCATTTCCAGTTACGGTTCTATATAACGGACAAACAGCAATAGTAAATTCTAACGGTGAGTTGTTACAATATTGGAATGGTACCGATGCAATTCCAAATTTGGTTTATCCAATTACGGTTACATTTATTAATCCAGCAGCAACTTTTGTTTTTGCTAGTCAAGCAGAATTTCAAACTCAAATAAGTTCGCATTGTAATTAATATTTGATGCTAATAATTTAATTAATAGTACAACATTTTCTTAAATAGAATTTGTTGTACTATTTTATAAAATCCACACATTTGAAACAAGATATTGAGAAATCGCTTTTATGTTCCGATGCTGTTTTTAAATCCATTTTTGAAGCTAACTTTAAATTTTTAAGAAACTTCTTATTATTTAAATTCAAAAATGTTGAAAGAGCTGAAGATGCTGCCCAAAATGCATTCGTAATCCTTTGGGAAAATTGTGGCACTTTGAGACCTGAACAAGCAAAACAATTTTTGTTTACAACTGCAATTCGGTTGTCACTCAATTCAATAAAACACGAGAAAGTAGTACTTAATTTTGAATTAAATACGAATCAAAACCAATCCGATATTCAATCGCCAGAGTTTTTACTTATTGAAAAAGAGTTGCAAAAGCAGTTGGAAAAAGCATTAAACGATTTACCAGAAAAACAGCGTATTGTTTTTTTAATGAATAGATTTGAAAACCACACTTATAAAGAAATAGCAGTTTTACTTGATATTTCTGTAAAAACAGTTGAAAAAAGAATGCATAACACTTTACTTGAATTGCGAAAAGTAATTGCTACTTTATAAATTCAATTTAATAAAGTTTTGAAGAAGTCTAAAAAGATACGATTATGAAAGATAATTTAAATACAAACGAAAATAAAAACTTCCTATCCGATTGGTTAGCAGGTTCATTATCGGATGAAAAACTTATGGAATTGGTTTCTGAATCTGATTTTCAAGCCTATAAAAAATTGAAAAACACTTTAGATTCCTATCAAGTTGCTTCGCCAGATATGGATGCTAATTTTCAAGCTATTAAATCTAAATTATCAATTAAGAAAGAGAAAAAACAATCCAGAATCATTCAATTATATAAATATTCTTCAGTTGCAGCACTACTTCTTCTTATGATTGGATTGTATCATTTGATTGTATTCTCTAATTCTATTTCAACGGATATTGGAAAAATGGCTTTAATTAATTTGAATGACAATTCTAAAGTTACCTTAAATGCCAATTCTAATATTTCATATCCAAGTTTTTTTAAATACAATCGAAAATTAAAATTAGAAGGGGAAGCTTTTTTTGAAGTTGAAAAAGGAGAAACATTTACAGTTCAAACTGCTCAAGGAACCGTTCAAGTTTTAGGAACTAAGTTTAATGTAATCGTTCGTTCTGATTATTTTGAAGTGCATTGTTATGAAGGTAAAGTAAAAGTTACCACTCATAATAAATCTATATTTCTACTTAAAGGCAATGGAATTAGATGTTACGGCAACAATTTCATAGAATATAATGACATAAGCGAACCAAAACCACAATGGATTATTGGCGAATCAACTTTTAAAAATGTTCCTTTAAAATACGTAATTCAAGCGTTTCAAAACCAATATAATTATCAAATGAATTATCCTGAAAAATTTGGATTAGTTCAGTTTACAGGCAGTTTTACCAACAAAAATATAGATGTAGCGTTGCAATCTATTTGCATTCCAATGCGATTGAAATATTCTAAAACGAATTCTTCCAAAATTTTAATTTCAGAATGAGAAAAGCCATTTTGTTATTAATTTTAATAATTGTTGTTCCAAATTCATTGGCTCAAAAACAAAAAATGGAATCTTTTCATTTTTCAGCTACAAGTTTGAATCAGGTTTTAATTGAAATTGAGAATAAATTCGACGTAAAATACTCTTTTGTTGATAGCGTTGTAAAATTTAAAAAAGTCAGTTTACCTTTAAAAAAATACGATTTAAATCAGTTAAACGAAGCCATCTCATTTCAGACTTCTTTGAATATTGTGAAAATCAATAACCGATATTACTCGATTTATAAAAAAGAAGATGTCATTCAAACAGAACATTTAGATGAAATTATCATTGAAGGTTTTTTATCTAAAGGAATCAAAAAAATAAATCAAAATATAATCATAACACCCCAAAAAGTAGGAGTACTTCCTGGCGTAACCGATTCGGATGTTTTGTTAGCATTGCAACAATTACCGGGAGTGAAAAGTCCGAATGAAACCGCCACAGGACTCTATATTAGAGGTGGAACTTCCGATCAAAATCTTGTTTTATGGGACGGAATTCGAATGTATCATCCGGGACATTTGTTTGGTATGATTTCTGGATTTAATCCCAATGCAGTTCAATCGACAACATTTCATAATAAAGCTACAAATCCAAAGTTTGGAGAACGTATTTCGAGTACAATTGAAATAAAAATGTCAGATTCAATTTCAAATAAACTCAATATTAACGCAGGTTTAAATGGTTTAAATGCAGATATATTTCTTCAAACACCAATATATAAAAACAAATTAGGCGTTATCCTCTCTTTTAGAAAATCCTATACAGAAATTGGGCAAACGATGACTTTCAATTCATTGGCGGAAAAGGTATTTCAAAATACTAATTTCAGCAAATTTAACTCTGAAAATCAATTCCAATTTTATGATTTTTCTGCTAAACTGATTTATAATTTACATAAAAGTACTCAAATTTCATTAACGACAGTTGTAATTGACAATGGTTTAAATTATAAAAGTGACAACGCAAATTTGGAAGTTAAAAATCAAAAAATGAAAATTTTTAATTCCGGTTTTGGATTGAATTGGAATCAAAAATACAGTTCAAAATTGACACAAAATGCCCTTATTTATTATTCTGCTTATACTTTAGATTATGAAAAAAATCGAGTTTTTCCTAACACTGAATTTGAACAATTCAATAAATTAAATAGAGTTACAGATTCTGGCGTAGAGTTGAATTTTGTATATGCTTTTTCCGATATTTTGAAACTTGATTTTGGAAGTCAATTATCCGGAAATGATATTTCTCACTCTTTTGTAAGTAAAAATCAAGACATTCAAATTGCGTTAGATCAAAAGCATTTTTATAATATTTCACAATCAAATTATGCTTTTTTAAAATATAATTTGCCGAAATGGAATATTCAAGTTGGCGCAAGAAATAATTATTATCTTCAATTAAAACGCAACAATTTAGAGCCAAGGATTTTCATCCAAAATAAAATAAACACCCATTTTACAGGGCAAATTTCATTTGAGAAAAAAAGCCAAATTGTGAGTCAGGTTCGAGAAAGTGTAATTAATGATTTAAGTTTGGAGAATTATGTGTGGTTGCTTTCAGATAATTCTAAATATCCTATTCAAAATGGCAATCAATATACATTGGGTTTTACCTATAAAAAGAACTCTTGGCTTTTGGATATTGATACCTATTATAAAACAATTGATGGAATAACTTCGCTCACTTTTGGGTTTTTGAATCCAACGGATTTGGAAGTTCACAAAGGAACTGGTTTTACAAAAGGTGTAGATATTTTGATTCAAAAAAGTGGAATTTCTTGGAAAGCTTGGTTAACATATACCTATCAAGATTCACAAAACAAATACGATGGAGTCAATGGTAATCACTATTTTCCTATAAATTCTGATATTACTCATTCCTTTTCATCTTCATTTCATAAAACTTGGGGAAACTACTCTTTTGCATTAGGTTGGTTTTTGCACACAGGAAAACCGTATAGTTTGCTAAACACAACAAACCAGGTAAAGTCTTTCAACACGGAGCGTTTGCCAATTTACAATCGATTGGATATTTCTGGGGATTATCAATTTTATAATAAAAAAACCTTTGCTGCAAAAGTTGGGTTTTCAATATTTAATGTCTATAATCGGCATTCAATTCTCAGTAAAGAATATGAAAAAATATACACAGACTTGAATACTGGTTCAACTTCTAATTATAAAACACACGATTACTATTCGTTAGGATTTACACCAAATCTGTTTTTAAGGTTTAATTTTTAGAACTATTTATCAGTTTTAATAAGTACTTAATTTTAATTATCACTAAAAATCAATATTCTAATTAAAATAGTGTTACTTTAGACGAAATATAAAGTATTCGCCATGTTAGTAAAAGTATTTGGAAGTGCCGTTTTTGGCGTTGAAGCCACAACAATAACTGTAGAAGTCAACAATGTCAAAATGAGTTAATAACCCTTGGGGTAAAAAGGAAGAAAATATTGAAAAATCCATTTGCTTTTTTTATGCAAATCTATAACTTATACCCAACTTTTTTATGTGAGCCAAACAAACAACTGAATCTGACTTTTTAGTCGTTCTATTACCATGGTCGCAATACGTTTGTTTAGGGCAGAGGTATTTTGGGAGTACAATATAAATTCATCGGTAGTGAAAAGTCCAATTATAATTCCATTTAGCAAATTTCGGAATTTCATGTCGTTTTGAATGCTATTTTCGATAAATAGAAGTTTTTTATCAATAGTGAAAGTTTCAAAATTAGTTTTGCTTTTTAGAATATAGTTTTTAAAAAGCTCAATAAAAAGTTCGTTTTGTAGCTTTAAAATCGGGCGAAGTATTTGATTTTGAAAGTATTCCTCAGATGAGGTTTCGGAGGTAATTGTTCCTAATGCTTCCCCTCGGAACTCTTTTATGAATTGGTTTCTAACACTCATTTTTTATTTAAAGATAAAAAAAAATCCGCTGTATTGCTACAGCGGATTAAAATTATTTTAAAAAGTATTATTTAACTCTGAATGTCACTCTTCGTACTAAATTTTTAGCTTCTTTTGAGGAAGAATCTACAGATTTGTCTTCACCTTTTGAAACTACATTTAATCTTGACGAATCTATTCCCGCTTTTACTAAAGTGTTTCTAACATTATTAGCTCTGTCTAATGCCAACTTGTTATTATAAGAAACTGAACCAACTTCATCTGCATTTCCAATTATCTCTACAGAACTAGATGGATTGTTTCTTAAATAAGTTAAAATGAAATCAATTCCTTCGGTTGATACATTAGTTGGAATTGACTTGTTAGTTTCAAAATAAGTAGTTACAAAACCATCATTTATTAATTTTTTAATCAAATTTTCATTAATGGTTGACGTAATAGTTGTTTGAGTTGCTTTATCAGTATAATTATTTGCTAAATAACTTTCTAATTCATCAGGAATACCATTGTTGTTTAAATCAACCATTCTTCCTTTGGTGTCAACAGCAACTCCTGTCATTGAATTGTTTTCTGCATCTAAATAATCAGGAACACCATCTTTGTCAGTATCGTTCATCAAAGTTTCTATATCTCCAATATGTTTGTCAAGGGCATCAAATTTTTCTTTTAGTTTTGCGTTTTCAATAACACCATAATCACCATGAATATTTTCTCTACCAAAAGAATAATTTATTCCAAAAGAAGTATTTGTCATTCTTCCACTGAGGTTATTGCTTGAAGCAGAGCTATGTCCATCCCATGCTAAATGCTGTCTATAATTAGATAGCATGCTGAAGTCAAATGTTATTGCAATTTTATTAGTAACTCTAAATGTTGGCGTTATTCCAAAAATTACACCAATGTTATTTTCAGTTACATTGTAATTTGAATCACCACCAATAGGATCATAACCAGTATCTAATTTGGGTGTTAATTGCGCTAATTGAACTCCTCCATGTAAAAGGAAACTAAATCTACCTAGTTGATCTTCAATATCAAATAATCTTGCAGCATTTATAACTCCTTGAAAATCAATTCGATATTGCTGTGTTTCAAACTTCTTACTTGATGAAGCCGAATAATTATCAAATTTATCAGAACTTAAACCAAGCTTGACACCAAATTTAGGACTAAACATATAACGTACTCCTAAATTAAAATTATTGAACTTGAAAGTTCCTAATTTTTTATTTGAATCACTCGAAAAGTACCCTGTAGTATAAGGGTTATTTCCTTTACTTTGTCCTGAACTTAATTCAAGAGCCCACTTGTTAAAAGTGTATTTTTCTGTTGGTTTTTCTGTTTTTTTAGTTTCTTTTTTGTCAGTTTGACTATAAGAGCTTACATTAACTAAAAATACAATTGATAAAAAAATAATTTTTTTCATAAAACGAGGGATTTTAATTTATTTGGTGCAAATCTATAATTTTTTTTTAAAATAATTTATTATTTTCCAAATAAATACACTTAAAGTACTAAATAGTAATACATTTAACTCTTAAACATGATATTTTTCAAAGTTTTTTTGCGGAAAGTAATTATAAATTAACAATTGAATACCGTTTATCGATGGTTTCTTGATTTAATCCATATAATAAGGGTATGAAAAATCAAATTCGTTTTAATTCATTAATTTTGTAAAAATATTAATTATGAGATTTCATACACGAAAATGGGTAAAACCAGAAGATTTAAATCCTAACGTAACACTATTTGGAGGTAAATTACTAGCTTGGATTGATGAAGAATTAGCGCTTTATTCCATTATACAATTAGAAAATACTAGAATTGTTACCAAACACATGTCTGAGATTAATTTTAGAAGTTCTGCTAAACAAGGTGATATTATCGAAATTGGAATTGATGTGGTGAAATTTGGATTTTCCTCATTGACACTAAAATGCGAAGCTCGAAATATAATGACTCGAGAAACAATTATCACAATTGAATCGACCACAATGGTAAGTCTTGGTACTGATGGAAAGCCGCAACCTCACGGAAAAACAGAAATAGAATTTATTAGTGACCGATTGAAATAATCTATTCGGATATAATTTTTTCATCTAAATTTGAAGACAATTCAAAAATTTCTAAGTCGAAATATTTTATTGAAGCAAAGATATGATCGAAAATATCAGCCATTATATATTCGTAATTTTCAAATTTCTTGTCATTTGAAAAGGCATAAATTTCTAAAGGAATTCCGTTTTGCGTAGGTTGCAATTGTCTGCAAAGCAAAATCATATCTTTATTTAAACCTGGATAATTATGAAGATATTGAGTTATATATTTTCTAAACAATCCAAAATTAGTCAGGTTTCTACCGTTAATTGCAATTGATTTATCAATACTATTTTTAGAATTAAATTTTTCAATTTCCTCTTGACGGTGAACAATATAAGAACTTATCAATTGAATTTTCTTCAAATTTTCAAGTTCACTTTCATTCATAAAACGAATACTATTTGCCTTAATAAGGATGTGTCTTTTAATCCTTCTTCCATCTGAATTCAACATTCCACGCCAGTTTCTGAAAGAATCAGAAATCATACTATAGGTAGGAATTGTTGTCGTTGTATTGTCAAAATTTCTAACTTTTACCGTAGCCAAATTAATTTCGATTACGTCTCCATCGGCACCAAATTTGTCGAACGTAATCCAATCGCCAATACGAACCATATCATTCAACGAAACTTGAACGCTTGCCACAAAACCAAGAATTGTATCTCGAAAAATTAATATGATTATTGCCGATGCAGCTCCAAGCACAGCTAAAAGTTTTTGGGTGTCAATATCAAAAATTTCTGAAACGATAATAATTGCGCCAAAAATCCAAAATACAATCATTATTACCTGAATGTAACTATCTATTGGCTTGTCGCTGTATTTCGGTGTTTGTTTTAGATGATCTCTCAAGGCATTAAAAACGGTTCTAATAATCCAAAGCACTAATAAAACGATATAAACACCAACTAATTTTCCGAAAATAGTTTCCCAATACGTAAAATCATTTAAAATTATTGGTACCGATTTATAGATGAATAACAACGGAATTAAATGAGCAATATATTTGGCCGTTTTATTTGAAACCAATAAATCATCGAATTTAGTTTTGGTTTTTTTTGCAATGAAAATCATTACAGTTACCAATACTATCCTGAAAATTAAATAGATAGAATAAGACAAAGCGCACAAAACAAGTATGTTTAAAGCGGTATTAATATAGGAAGCCATTGAAGCATTCACGCCCCAACTTTTCAATAAAGGCTCACACCATCCAAATATATTTTCTATTAGTTTATGCATTTTTTAAATATCTTTTTTCAATGAAAAAGGTTGCGAAAGGTAGCAGCGATGCTAATAATATGAAACCCAAACTGATAAAATTCCAATTTTGAGATTTTTTCAATAAAATTGCCAACGCAACATAACCGATAAAAAGTACGCCGTGCGACATTCCAATTGGGGTTAGCAATTTTTGATATAAAATGAAATCACTAGGTTGTATAAAAAGCATATTCGATAATAATACTATGTAGGAGATTCCTTCAAGGATAGCGATGATTTTGAAAGTTTTTAGCATTTGTTTTTTTATAAATTTAAAATACAAAATTAACTAATATCATTGATTAATATCAAAATAATCAAAAAGTAATTTACTTTTGTAATAATTACAATACTATATGAGTAAACGAGATTTAAAAAAATACCTAAACGAACTCGATAAACAGCAATTAGAAGAGCAAATCATAGCATTATATGACAAGTTTTTGCCTGTGAAAACCTATTATAATTTTGTTTTTAATCCAAATGAGAATAAATTGGTTCAAGATTGTAAGCTAAAAGTTTCCAATGAATATTTCCCTGTTCGAGGTAAAAGACCTAAAGCAAGACGCTCTGTTGCTCAGAAATTCATAAAACACTTCATTATGTTGGGTGTAGATCCATTTATAATTGCCGATGTAATGTTGTATTCCATTGAAATTGCTCAAACTTTTTCAGCTGAAAAAGACATTAAACAAGAATTATTTTATAAAAGTTTACTTAATTCTTTTGAACAAGCAATTAGTTTTATGATTGCAAATGGCGTTTTATATGAATTCAAAAATAGGGTGGAAGCCATTAGAACCGAAGCAGAATCACAAGAATGGTTCAATATTTATGAGTTCAATGCCATAATCGAAAGATTTGAATATTAAAAATAGTTATGATTTATACTTTTTTAATGCTTGAATAACCCTTTTTTAGGTGTATTTTTGCAAAAATCATAATTAAAAAAATGCCACATAAAGAGTTAGAAATTGAAATTGAAGATAAAAAAGAACTTTATGGGTATCAACAAGGCGACATTGACGCTATTTTTGAACGCTTAGAAAATGCCCCAAAAAATCATCATTTATTATATCAATTGCCTACTGGCGGTGGAAAAACCGTTATTTTTTCTGAAATTGTCAGACAATATATTGCCAAGCACGACAAAAAAGTTGTTGTTTTGACGCACCGTATTGAATTGTGTAAGCAAACTTCAAAAATGCTTAAAGGTTTTGATGTAAAAAATAAAATCATCAACAGCAAAATCAAAGAATTGCCCGATCAAAATGATTATTCTTGTTTTGTTGCAATGGTTGAAACGTTGAAAAACCGAATCAATGACGAAAAATTACATTTAGATAATGTTGGTTTGGTGATTATTGATGAAGCACATTATAATTCTTTCAGAAAATTATTAAGTTCCTTTACAAATGCATTTATTCTTGGTGTTACCGCAACGCCATTGAGTTCCAACGTGAAATTGCCAATGAACGAAAATTATGATGAGTTGATTGTTGGCGATACAATTGCCTCATTAATTGACAAAGGTTTTCTTGCAAAAGCAATTACCTATAGTTATGATGTGGGATTAACATCGTTAAAAGTTGGAATTAACGGGGATTATACCGTGAAATCGTCTGATGATTTGTATTCAAATATGGTGATGCAGGAAAAATTACTTCACGCATACACTGAAAAATCTTTGGGTAAAAAGACCTTGATTTTCAATAATGGAATCAATACTTCCTTGTTTGTTTATGAAACTTTTAGAGAAGCTGGATATGTTATTCGCCACTTGGATAATACTTGCAGCCCTGAAGAACGCAAGGATATTTTGAGTTGGTTCAAGAAAACCCCAGATGCAATTTTGACTTCTGTTGGGATTTTGACAACTGGATTTGACGAACCTACAGTGGAAACCATAATTCTAAATAGAGCTACAAAATCATTGACATTATATTATCAGATGATTGGTCGTGGTTCAAGAAAATTGCCAAATAAAAACACATTTAATGTGATTGATTTGGGAAATAATGCCGCTCGATTCGGACTTTGGAGCGCACCAATTGATTGGCAACATATATTTAAATCGCCAGAATTTTACCTTGAAAATCTTCGTGATGATGTTGAAATTGAACTCTTTTTCAAATATCAAATGCCACCAGAATTAAGAGAAAAATTCAAAAATACAGCCGTTGTAACTTTTGATGTTGATGACGAACACAAAAAAATCATTGCTCAGAATTTACGTTCAAAAATCGTCTTGGATAAATCGTTAGAGCAACACGCTTCAATGTGCGTTGATAATTCGGAAGATTTAAAAGAAGCAAAAGTTTTAGCCCGTGAACTTCACGATGATATTGAATGTCGAATGAAACGCTATTCAACTTGCTTGAGTCATTGCTCAAAAAATTACCGAGAATGGCTGGTTGACGATTATAAAATTAAATTAAACCTATTAATAGGAAAAAAAATACGAGAAGCACTTTTCGATTAGTTTTAAAAAAAGCACGCTATTTCTTCATATAAATCAAAGTACTTAAGATGTTAATTTTAAGTACTTTGTCGTTTATATACTTCTTTAATCAGAACAATTTTTCGCCCAACTTTTATCAATTTATATTTGTTAGGAAACATACAATAAAGACTACGTTTTATTTCCCAAAATAACACTTCTTTTCTGTAAAATATGTTTTTTAAATGTTATGGATGTGAAAGAAAAATACTCAGTTTTAATGATTTTAGAAGGTACTTATCCTTTTAACGGCGGGGGAGTTTCCACTTGGGCTGATATGTTGTGCAATAAAATTAAAAATGTTGATTATACACTTTATTCCATAAATGCCAATCTCGAATTAAAATCCAAATACAATTTAAGTAAAAACGTAAAAGAAGTAATTCAAGTACCACTTTGGTCGCCTTTAGAACCGCAAGAACTTATTAATTATGGAAGTCCTTATTTTGAATTTGCGGAGCGAAAAGAAAATGACAATGAACTTCAAATATTGGAGGTTTTCTTGCCCATTTTCGAAAGATTTATCACTTCCATTTATACAGAAACGAGAAATCGTGATGATTTTGATATGACCTTTTTTGAAATGTGGCAATTTTTTCAAGAAAACGATTACAAGAAAACAATGAAAAGCAGTATTATATGGAATTCATTTTGTCATATTGTTACAGAAGTAATTGAAAATGAGAATGATGAAGATGTTTCTTTATATGATTTAACGGTTGGAATGCGATGGCTTTATCGGTTTTTAATTCCTTTGTCAATCGAAATTCCCAAAGTAGATATTTCGCATTTAACAATCTCGGGATTTCCTGTAATTCCCGCTTTAATATTGAAATATAAGTACGGAACGCCTATAATTGCTACTGAACACGGTGTTTTTATTCGCGAACGATTATTGGCAATCAATTCATCTGAATATTCTTTTTTTCTGAAAAAGTTCTTGATTAAACTTTCAGAATGTGTCACAGAATTAGTCTATCACAAAGCAGATTTAATTTTATCAGTCAATAAATTTAATATTATTTGGGAGAAATTATACGGTGCAAATCCCAAAAATATAGAAGTTATTTATAATGGAATTGATCACGAATTATTTAAACCAGTTCCAAAACCTGAGCATTTAATAGGAATTCCAACCGTTGTTGCTGCCGCTAGAATTTTTGAATTGAAAGATATTATTACAATGATAAAATCGTGTGCAATTGTAAAAATGGAAATCCCCAATATAAAATATTTGGTTTATGGCGATAACAATGCAGTTCCAGAATATACTTTAGAATGCGAAACCTTGATTCACGAATTAGGATTGAAAAACAATTTCATTTTGGCAGGATTTCACGACAAACCTAATTTAATTTTTTCAGAGGGTGATATTTCAATATTAACCTCAATTTCCGAAGGTTTTCCTTATACCATATTAGAATCTATGAGTTGTGGAATCCCTGTGGTAGCAACAGATGTTGGCGGTGTTTCTGAAGCTTTAGATGCAAATTGTGGTTTTATTTGTAAGCCAAAAGATTATGTAGATATTGGAAATAAAGTAATTGAATTATTGAAAAATGATGAGTTACGAACTCAAATGGGAATCAATTCAAGAAAAAAAATTCTTGATAATTTCACTATTGAAAAGTTTATTTCTGAATATGAGAATGCTTACGAAAGTGTATTAGAACCAAAAAGATTGGAAATTGAAATCCCCGAAGTATTCGAATTAGAAACACATCAAGAGGCTTCGTAAATAAAATATAAATAAATTTTGTTCCCAAATTAATATGGAAAATCACAAAGAAAACACCCGTTCCTTATTGCTTTCAATCAAAGAGAAAATCGGCAAACCTGTTAGTAATAAAGTGGTTATGGCTACAATTGAATCCTTAGGAATTAGAAATAAAGACACGGAAATTGATTTTGGCGTGCCTTCAATTCGCTATCTTGCAGACATTATTTTTCAAGAATTATCTTCTTCTGAAGAACACAAAGGCGCAAAAAATACTAAGGAACAAGCCATATCAAAAACAAATCCTGATGTGATCCAAATTTCAGATTATTTGTGGGTAAAAACTAAAATTTTTTTACACTATTTTCCATTGGGACTGTTTCATTTGCTGCCTGTTTTTTTACAAATTTTAGCAATCGTTTTTTTTGGATATTCTTTGTGGACTTTTGTCGGGTTCAACCAAGTGCAATCAACAGCTGTGGTTTTGGGAGTGGTAATTGGATTGGTTGCAACTGGTGGTTTTGTTCAAGTTATTGGTCGACAAGCTTCTTTTTACTGGCATCACGATGATTTTATTATGACAAAAAATGCCGTAAATTACCTTCTAAAAGTTGGAATTTCTGCCTTATTTTTTGTTTTAGTAACGGTTTTTATGTTCAATTTTTTCTTCCATTTATATCCAATTCGAGTTTTATTTATAGTCTTTGTGTATGCCTTTTTAATTGGAACTTTACTTTTGCTTTTAGCTCCTTTGCATACCATTCAAAGGCGATGGGTAATTTCTTTGGCCATTTTTGCAGGAACTATAACCGCTATTATTTTGAAAACACAAACCAATTTGTCAATCTATTTTACACATTGGATTGGCATCATTACCGCTGTTATTATTTCAAAAATATATTTGCACCTATTTTTTAAAAATTTACTAAAAAAAGTAAAAACCAATTTTAATATTGTGGTCAAGCCAAATGTTTTTCTGTATCACAATTACAGATACTTTTTTTACGGTTTAAGCCTGTATTTATTTATTTTCACAGATAGAATTTTAGCCTGGTCATCTACTAAAAATGGACAATTACCCTATATTGTTTTCTTCGACAAAAACTACGAATTAGGAATGGATATTGCCATTTTAGTGTTCCTTTTACTTTCTGGAGTGTTGGAATTTGGAGTAGCTTCTTTCAGTAAATTCTTAGATATTGAACAGAAAAATACCAGTTACAAAACACCAAAAAAATTCAATTATAAATTGAAAAAAATGTATTGGCAGCATATTTTTTTACTTTTCATCACTTCGTTTTTTATCTTTTATTTAATCTATAATGTGCTGAATTCTAGCTGGGGTTACAAGGCGCATTTCAAAGAAACTTTAGACTTAATAAGTATAAATGTGAGCATTATTGGAGGAATTGGTTATGTCTTTTTGGCTTGGGGAATGTTAAATACGCTTTATTTATTCACATTAAATCAACCCGCAACGCCACTAAAAGCCATCGTAATTGCACTTTTTACAAATTTATTCATTGGCTTTTTGTGCAGCCGATTTATATCGTATGAATTCAGCGTATTTGGATTATTATTCGGAGCAGTTGTTTTTATGGTAATTACACTGAAAGCAACACTCAATTTTCTTAACAAATTAGACTATTTCTACTATGCAACTTATTAAAATCATATTATTTGTTTTGCCAACATTATTTGTTTCTGATGCATTTGGAAATGGAATTAACAAAAATTCCGTCTTCGTTTGCTATGGAAGATTGGAGCCAGAATCCATAAAAGGTTACAGTTATGTGATTTTAGAATCTAAATATTATACTTTTTATGAGGTTCAAAGAATAAAATCTCAAAATGAAAAAGTCGTAGCGTATATAAGTTTGGGTGAAATCAATGCCAATTCTTCTTATTTTCAACAATTTAACTCAGATTTTTCAGGGAAAAATGAAGTTTGGAACAGTCATTATTTGAATTTAAAATCAGAGAAAACATTAGAAATACTTACGAAAATGGTTGATAATATCTTTGCAAATGGCTACGATGGTTTGTTTCTTGACAATATTGATAATTTTTCAAGTTTTGGACCTCAATCCAATCAAAAAGCAGAAGTTATTCAATTGATAAAAAAGATAAAAACAGACTATTTTAACCATATTTTAATTCAGAATGCAGGTTTGGAATTAATCAATGAAACAGGTCAATACATTGATTCTGTGGTTTTTGAATCTGTTGCGAGCAATTATACTTTTGATGATAAATCGTATAAATTAAGAGACGAATTTGAATTTGATGCGTATTTAAATAAGCTTGTTTCAATAAAAAATCAATTCCAATTGCCAATTCTTCTTATTGAATATGCAGATACAATTCCGCTTAGAAATGCCATCGAAAAAAGAATTAAACCATCAAGATTTGACTATTTCATTGGTAATATAAACCTTCAAACGATGCCGAAATTTATTAAATAAACAATTTATGATACTTTCAAATTCAATAATTCTTGGCTTTTTAAGATTTTTTGTACTGTTTCTTTTTTTATATTTAATCAATAAAAAATGGATTAATCAATCGGCAACTAATAATTTTGTTGAGTTTGTCGTCCTGCAATGGTTCAAATATGGAGCAATTCTCGGTATCATCATATTTGTTACCGTACAATTAAATATTTTCGATTTATTAAACACACTTTTTATCCTTATTTTATTAATTACTATTGAATTAATTGGTATTCAAAACTTGAAAAATCCATTTATTTATTTCAATTTAAAAATAAAAACAGCACTAATAAAAAGACTAAAAAAAATCGAATTTAATCACTCTTTAAAATCTTTTTTTTCAATAAAAAAAAAAGAACTAAAAAATTATAATCATCTTTTGCTCTATTTTTTATTCGCTTTTGTAATAATAATTACTTTTTTAGGAAGATTTTATTTCCTTAAATATGATTTGTATTTGCTTTCAAATAGTTGGAATAATGATTTGGAAGCAATGTTTAATTTAGACCGACAAAATTGGTTTTTTCCAAATAATAATCTACAAGGCGAATTGGCTTATACTAACTTTTATGCTAAAATATTCGATGTAAGTCCCGAAATTGCATTACAATCTATGGGAGTTTTTGAAGCAATTCTACTTTCAATGGTGCTTTTTTGGTTGATGCGAAAATGTACCAGTTCAGAATATTTTATACCAACAATTACTGCGATTTCTTTTGCAACATTTTTGACAATTATTCCCGTTAATCTGAATTTTTTAATTCAAAGAAATCCCATTTTCTTAGCTTTAACATTTGCAATTCCAACTTTTTACTTTCTACTAAATCCAAATGAATTAAAGTTAAAACGAATTCCCTTTTTTCTGAGTTTTACATTCGCTTTTGTAATAATTGGACTCATAGATTTATTTACTTTTTGCGTTCTAATTCCTCCTTTTGTCCTCATTTCTATTTTTTTATCAAATAAAAGTAACAACTTCAGATTTTTCGTCGCAGTAGCATCTTTTCTTTCTTCTTTAGTACTATTATTTGGCATTTATTATACAATGTGCTACACTCTCGAAATTGATTTTATAGATTTTATTCATTCAAATTTAATTTCCGTCGCTTCCTATACTTACTTTCCACAACTCATTTTTCCGATAAATTCTTTAATTTTTTATTATGTTATTTCTACATTTTTAGCACTTGCAATACTATTATATAGAGCCTTGATTTTTAAAGAAAATTGGAATATTTCCGCAGCTTTTCTTGTTTATTTTCTATGCCTAATAATAGTGCTTAAAATTGATAACACTTGGATAGATAAGGATTTACTAGTGCAATCTTTTACTATTTTTTTTCCAATTGTTTTCGGAATTGTAGTCGGCGTTCTATTTGAATCTTTTAATTCTTTTACAATAAAAAATAGAAAAATACACAATTTCAGCACTTTGATTTCTTTAATTGTGATTGTTTATTTTTCGGTTACACTTCAAAAAAATACGATACTCAAATTTCAATTATCAGACCAACAGCCGCTTCAGATTTTAAGTATTTATGACCAAATTCATTCCGATTATTTTCCATTTTCATTTGCAGTAGTGGATCAAAATACTACACAAATACTCAGTGAAAATAATCATTATTTTATAAATTATTCTGACTTTATGACAAGTTATCTTCAAAAAGATGCACTTTATTTTAGCAATTATAAGAAGTTAAATTATTTGAAATTACATCCAAATGAAGTACTTCCCAACAGTATTTTACTTTTTATTTATACTAATGAAAATACAAAAAAATTAGTCAATCATTTAAGGATTTTAAAACAAAGAGGTAGGGAAATTAATATTTTTTACCAATCGACAGATTTGAAAGTTTATGAAATTATAAACCAACCTAATTCTAGTAAAACAACAGATTTAATCTTTTAATTATGAAATTATTCAACAAAAAAAACAATATTTTTTACAATTACTTTATCTTATTCATCGTATTTTTTTTACTTTCAAATTGCGGATCTGTAGATTCTTTAGATATTGATAAATTTAATGTTTTTAATGAACAAGAAAACAATTTTAAAGATAATTTTAGAAGACAAACTGAGTATAATCAATCTCCTTTAGTCGAATTTTTATTAGATAATAATGATCCTGAAAGTTTAAAATTCAATGAAAATATTGAAAAAGTTTGTAATTATACAAAATTACCGTTTAGAGCATCTAATATAGAATTGTGGAATAATTCTCCCGTTTTTTCGCCTACAACAAGAGTAGTTTCTCTTTCAAATACTATCAAATTGAGCGATGCCGCAATTGATAAATTAACTGAATTTGTAGCCAAAGGGGGAACTTTTTTTTATCCTATTTCAAATGAAGATAAAAGGCTCTCGTATTTATTAGGTTTCAAACCTGAAGCAGAACATTTCACAGATATTACTTCCAAAGGTTTTCATTTTATTTATCCAATATTGCCTGATTTTAAAGGTTTACAAATGAATAAAGAGGAACTACATTACGGCTTTGCTAAAGAAAATTTTTCGAGAAACATTAAAGTTTTGGCAACTTCTGTAAATAATTCTGAGTATCCAATTGTATTAGAAAATATAGTTGGAAAGGGAAAAGTTATTCTTTATAATTTTCAAAAGTCGTTTGAAAAAAGAGACAGAGGATTCCTTTTTGCTGGAATATTGAGCGGTTTAGAAGGAATTCCCTATCCAATAGCCAATACAAGCACCATTTTTTTAGACGATTTTCCCTGCCCACTTTTTGATATTAAAAATGAACCAATAGCATCGGAAATGAATTTAACTTCAAAAGATTTTGTGAAAAATATCTGGTGGCCTGATATGTTGAAAATTTCCAAACAATTTAATATTAGCTACTCAGTTTTAATCACTTTTGATTATAAAAACAAAGTAGAACCGCCATTTTCATTCAATCAATGGGATGGAAACAAAATGAAATTTGACAATAAAATGGTTTCCATTAGCGAATGGTTTGCAAAAGATGCTTCAAAAAAAGGGCACGAATTGGCATTTCACGGCTACAATCATTCTGAATTGATTAAAAGTGTTTGGAAAAATCAAGATTTCATTCCGTTAGCTTTGAAAGCTGCTGAGAAAAAATGGCAATTGAGTAATTTTGGAAACTTACCGATTTCGTATGTGCCACCTTCAAATTATATTGATAAAATGGGAATTAATAAACTAAAAGTTTCAATGCCGTACTTAAAATATATATGCAGCAGTTTCAATGGAGAGTTGGCCGATGGAGAAAACAGGGAATTTGATTTTGATCCGTACAACATGAATTTTTTTGATTATCCAAGAATTACGTATGGTTATTATATAAATAATTCACAGAAATACAGCCAAGAGTCAGCGTATTTATACACTGGAATTTGGACACATTTTGTTCATCCTGACGATGTTTATCAAATATCAACGCATAAAGACGGAACTCAAGGCGATTATGATTCTAGAAATCCTTTGAATTTAGGTTGGTACAAAACGAAAGGAAAAAATATTGGATTGTTTCCTGAATTTGTCAAATACTTAAAAGGAGTAACGACAAGATTTCCACAAATACGTTTTTTTAAAGCTGGTGAAGCAGCGAATATTGTAATGGATTGGAGGGCTTCTAATTTTTCATTTAATGCTAATAACGGTGTTTTTACAGTAGAAGAGCTAAAACCCGAAGAATCAATTTCTGGAAAACAATACTGGTTTTTATATGTAAATTCCGATAATTGTTTCAAGATAGAAGGCGAATTAACGAATCAAAAAATAAAATTTTCAAAAACCCCTTTGTTAACAGGATTTTTATACACTCTTTTTACAAATATTTCAAAAATCAGTTTGCCAGATTTGAAATATACACCTGAAAACAAAAGGTACGAAACTATTTCTATTGCAAATAATATAAAAATGGAATCTATTGCTTACAAAGAAAATGTAAAAAAATATTTGTTAGCACTCAAAATAGACGCAACTGATTCTGATGTGCTTTTAAAAATTGAAATTGAAGCCTTAAAAAATCAAATGTTATCAGAAGAAAAAATTAATCCTGAAATATGGAATAAATATACAAAATATATGAATTGGGAGGAAAAAGGATACATCGTTTGGGGTTTGCTAGAAGCGCATTGTAAAAAATATCCAATTCCTGAAAACATACTGTATTCTAAGGAATTAAATACATTAGTGGAATACCCAAATGATTTGATTAAAGAAAAATGGTTGAGTGCACAAATGCTTTTAACGCCTAATGATGCTGAACTTTTAAATAGTTATATAGCAGATTTTTACACTCCTGAAAATCAAAATAAAATTAAAATCGCCATACTTAATTTATTAGAAGTAGATTCTGGTTTTGAGACGTATCAAATGTATTTACAACATCTTTTGACATATGAACCAAAAGAGGCATTGGCTGAATTGCGATTGATTTTACCTTCTAATAAATATAAAAACTTAGTAGAAGATATTTGTTGGCTTTATGTTGATAATAATGAATATAAAAAAGCTTATGATTGGTCTTTTTATGCCGATAACATTGATTTTTCAACAAAAATGACTTGGCTAATTGAACTGAAATCCTACAAGTTTTTAGAGTCTGAATATAAAAAATACATACTCGAAAATCCAACAGATTATAAGGCTAAAGCATTAATATGTTCTGTTTATTTTGATATTGGAAAATTTAGAGATGCTTGGATTTTAACAAATTCATTGCCCGAAAGTCCACAAAAAGAAGATTTAAAAGCTACTTTGAATAAAGAAGTTATTTATGTAGAAACCGAATTACAACAAGAATTGCTTTTGAATTTTCCTGATTTGTTTTATTCTAATATCAAGCAAGAATTATTACGTTTGAACAGAAAACAATTCGGAAATTTTGTGGAAGTCAACTCTTCATTAGAAAGTAATAGAACCGCAGCTTCAGCATTCAAAAATGAAGTTTCCTATAATTTTCACGATAAAAGTAAAAGGCTACATTCGGTAGCATTTACCTTTAGTAATATGTATAAAATTAACTTTGAAATTGAAGATTCTGATAATATTACCCATTCTATTTATGGACTTCAATACCAATTTAGAAATCCTGAAAACTTTGAAAAGTTGCAATATTGGTCAAAAATTAGAGGAGAATACAGCGATTTTGGCAAGTATTATTTCCAATTTGGATTAGGTGGAAATTATTCCAAAAACAAAAAATTTACTTCAGCAGAACTTAAAATATTTCCTGCAGAAAGTGGAGCAGCTTACAGCAAAAATATCTACAGAACACAAGGAAATTTTTATCACGACAGGTATTTGTTTGGATTGATAAATACAAGTTTTGCATTGGAAGCAAACTATTACACAAAAAGTAATTCCAATATTGCAGCTACAACTTCCGATTCCTATCAGGGCTCGATTACAACCAAAATTGGTTTGGACAATGGTGAAGAAAAAAAATCAAGATTAATACCATTTATTGAAGCTTCCTATTTGAAATCTTCCATCGGAAAAACAACCGTTGCACTTTCATCTGGCTATCCTTATTGGATGATTGAAAATCGTTTTTATGCTGGTGGTGGCTTGGGTTGGAAGTTTGGAAAAGAAGAAAGTAACTTTATGAGTAGGGTGGAAGCGTCCTGGTTTTATGACGATTATGCCGCTGATTTCAAACGATTAACAGGCGAAATATCCTATCAAATTCGAGATTTTACGGCTTTAACCACATCATTTGAAATTTATTCTCAATCTAAGTTTTATTCCAATATAATTCAATTTGGTATAAAATACAATCTGAAAAAAAGACAAAAAAAATAGTGATTGCCGCACTTTTAAATGCAGCAATCACTATGATTTCTTTATTGAAATTCGCTTAATGTCTTACAATAATTTTTTTAGTTTCTTTAAAGTCATTGTTCTCAAATTGAACTAAATAGATTCCGTCACTTAATGTTTCAGTATTCAATGTTATTTTGTTGTTTTCCATAACGGATTTTACTTTAACATTTTGTCCAATTGAATTGAAAACACCAACTTTATATTCATTAATTCCATCCATTTCAATGATTAATTCATTATTCGTAGGAACTGGATAGATTTTCATCTGCAATTTTGAAGCTTCTGAAACACTTAATGTTCCTGAAACAATTAATGAATGAAGTAAATTATTATAACCTGTAGCGGTTTCCCAAGTCGAATTATTTGCCAATCGGATGGAATATTCTGGACGAGAACTAATTGATGAATTTGCATCGGGTAAATTCAGAAATAAATTATAGGTTCCAGCAATAATATTTGACGGAAGCGTAACGTTTTCAGTAATTGTTGTTTCCACACCGCTTGACCACAACCTTGGATCGGTGTTCAAAGCAATTGAATATTCTTGATTGCTTGATGCGTTTCGCAACACTAAATAAACGGTTCTTTGGTTGTATGCCGAAGCAAATCCAGTATTGTTTATTTTAAAAGTTACCGCCATAGTATTTCCAATTGCCGCATTTTTAGGATATATTCCATTCACCAATTGATAGCGATATCCTAAACGATTTTGAATTTCTGGGAAACAAGCACCTGCTTGAAAGCCGCTGATTACGTTTGGATTATAATCGAAATTCAAATACGACCAGTGAAATTGTTGCATTTCAGAAACTGCCGTTGGACATTGAGATCGAGGCTCATTTACGGCACACGTTTCGCCGCCCATTGCTGTGAATTTTGTTTCTTGTTGCAAATATGGATATTCCGTAGACACATTATTATACGTTCCAAAATCGGTTGAACTTGATAAGAAACAATCATTATGATGACCAACTCTCGCAATATTTGAACCTGAAAAAGCTTGACTTTGTGTTAATGCAGAGGTTGTAGAATATGTTTTTTGTTTCAAAGTTGGAGTTCGCAGTTGTACCATTCTTGAACTTGGCAAAGCTGCTAAAATTGCATCAACAACTTCTCTTCTGTTCGCATAATCAGATGCTGATGGGTTCATTCCAAAATAATCGGTGTAATACCATTCCCCCCAAGAACCGATGAATCCCGCTTGCATTGATGATATTACATCTAAATTGGCAATCAATAATGGTTTTAGTTGTTGGATATGCGCCAATATTTGAGCTTTTGAAGCATCTAAAGCACCGTTAATATTATCGGAATAGGCAAAACGAACGATACATTTTATTCCTGCAGTTCTAATTTTGTTAAAATCAGATTGCATTGAACTCAAATAAGAACTTGAAATTGGGGCATTTATAAAGTTTTCCAAATAAAATACTCTCAAAATAAGTGTTGTATTACTTGATTTGTAACCGTTTAAAGTATTTTGATCCAAACCTGAATAACTTGCAGAATGGACTTCCGTGTGTCTGTAAAAACCTCTTTCTGGGTTATTTATTGCAGTGGTAATTGGCGTATAGTTTACTGTTGAAGTGGTTTGTGCATTTCCAAAATAGGTTAGGAGTAGCACGATGATTGTTGAAATTGTTTTCATTTTAAAGCGTAATAGTAGGTAAATTGTATTCATTGTTTTTTGTGCTATTTTGTTATAACACATTGCAAATGTAACAGTTGAATCAAATTTTGAGTTTTAAATTTGTGTTAAAACAACCTTTTTTATCGACAAATGACACTTTTTTGAAACTATTATAAAATAATACTTACAATGATGATTTTAAGTTATTTACATCAAATAATACAATTTATCTAAGTTGATTCTTATTTAGTCAAAAGACTGTTTACCTTTGTCAAAATTTATTTTATGTCAAAGCAATTTTCCGATTTAGGAGTTTCAGAAGAATTAGTTAAGGGTTTATCCGATTTAAAAATTTCAATTCCAACAGAAATTCAAGAGAAAGCTATTCCGATTTTACTTACTAAAACCGATGATTTTGTAGGTCTTGCAAAAACGGGAACGGGTAAAACCGCTGCTTTTGGTTTGCCATTATTGCAATTAATAGATTTGGAAGCAACCAACATTCAAGCGGTAATATTAGTTCCAACCAGAGAATTAGGACATCAAATTTTGAGTAATTTTGAGTCGTATTCTAAATATTTACCTGAGATTTCTATAGCTGCAATTTGCGGTGGAATCCCAATAAAACCTCAAATTGAACGCTTAACATCACCAACTCATATCGTAATCGCCACGCCAGGACGTTTGATAGATTTAATCCAACGCAAAGCCATAAACATTAAGGAAACTAAGTATTTGGTTCTTGATGAAGCGGATGAAATGGTTTCTATTTTAAAGGAAGGTTTGGATGAAATTGTAGCTGAATTACCAAAAAACAGAAGAACATTTTTGTTTTCCGCAACAATGCCAGGAACTATAAAACAATTGGTTCAAAACTATATGTCAAAGCACGTTACAGAAGTAAGTGCCAATATGGAAACGGTCGGAAATCAAGGAATTGACCATCAATTTGTGGTGGTTGATCCAATTGAAAAATTAGATGTTTTGATGCATTTTCTTTCATCAAAAGAAGGAGAACGTGGAATAATTTTTTGTAAAACAAAAGCTGCAGTCAACAAATTAGCTAAAAATTTAGCCATAAATAGATTTTCTTCGGGTGCAATTCACGGAAGTTTGACACAACCAATTCGGGACAGAATTATGGGACAATTTCGGGAAGGACACATCAATATTTTGGTTGCCACAGATTTAGCAGCCAGAGGAATTGACGTTCAAGCGATTTCGTATGTGGTAAATTATCACTTGCCAGATGTCTATGAAACCTATGTGCATCGAAGCGGAAGAACGGCACGAGCGGGTGCCAAAGGACTTTCCTTGACAGTTTTACAAAAAGAAGAAGTTGCTGAAATTGCAGGTTTTGAAAAAGAATTGGGAATTAAATTTATTCCGTTTAAAAAACCAGATGCCATTAGTATTGATGACAATAATACGTTTTTATGGGCAAAACAAATCTTCAAAACCAAACCAAATCACGAAGTGGCAATTGAATTAAAAGACCGAATCAAAACGGTTTTCCATCATTTAACCAAAGATGAATTAATTGAAAAAATGTTGGCAAATTATATGTTGCAAAACAAAGAAGTCGCCGTAAATAAAGAAGTTAAGAAGAAGAAAAAATAAAACGATAGGTGCGTCTTGCTTAACTTTCTAATTTTTTAGACACTGATTCACAGATTAAAAAATGATTATTAAATCTGCGAATCTGCGGCTAAATTTCCCCCATTGGAAATTAATTTCTTAGATTTAATTCCTCGAAGCTTAACTTATAATTTTTTACCGCAAATTCACAAATTATAAATAAAAAATTTGCGAATTTGCGGTAAAATTAAAAACCCTACTATAATTTATGTTTGAAATTCTTCTCAATTGCCAAAATCATTTCGCCAGCAATATCTTTATTTGTAGCGCCTTCAATGCCTTCAAGACCTGGCGACGAATTCACTTCTAATAATAAAGGGCCTTTTGCAGAACGAATAATATCAACACCTGCCACTTTCAAATCCATAGCTTTTGTCGCCTTAATCGCAATTCGCTTTTCTTCGGCAGTAACTTTTATGATTGAAGCAGTTCCGCCCAAATGAATGTTGGCTCTAAATTCCCCAGGCATTGCTTCCCGCTGAATTGCCGCAACAACTTTCCCATCAATTACAAAACAGCGAATGTCTTTTCCGTTGGCTTCCTTAATAAATTCCTGAACTAATATATTGGCGTTCAAACTCTTGAAAGCATTAATTACACTTTCTGCCGCTTTTTTTGTTTCTGCCAAAACAACCCCTTTTCCTTGTGTTCCTTCCAATAGTTTTACAATTAACGGCGGACCACCAACCATTTTTATCAAGTCATTCGTATCCAAAGGCGAATTTGCAAAACCCGTCGTTGGAATATCAACACCGTGATTCAACAGCAATTGCAACGAATATAATTTATCACGAGATTGCGTAATCGCTGCCGCAGAATTCAAACAATATACTTTCAAAGCCTCAAATTGACGCGTCAACGCACAACCATAAAAAGTAATACTCGGACGAATTCTCGGAATTATAGCATCAAAATCATTCAAAATTCTACCGCCACGATAATGAATTTCTGGAGTCGTCGCATCAAGTTTCATATAACATTCCTTGATATTCAAAAAGTGCATTTCGTGCCCACGCATTTCCCCAGCTTCCATAATTCGCTTGTTGGAATACAATTCCTTGTTGCTCGCCAACAAACCAATTCGAAGTCCAGTAACCGCTTTTTCAGAAGTTTTATACAGATTTTTCAGAATATCAGAAGTAGGTTCCCCCAATAAATATTTTTGTTCAGGATCCACAAGAACCCGACCGCTCATCGCCTCACGCCCTAAAAGCATTCGGAAACCCATTGAATCTCGATTGGTCAAAGTAATTTCTATCGCCCATTTTTTACCGCCAATTTCAAGTTCCGACCCAATCACGTAACGTTGTTCCCTAAAACCACTCGAACTTTTCACAATTCTTTTATCCACCAATTTCGATTCGCAATGAATAACAGTTTTCACATTATTCTGAATCGGATTGATGTCAAATTTCACCCAATTTTCCCCTTCTTTAATAAAAGGAGCAATATTTATGGCGTGCAATGCCGATGTTTTTGCACCAGAATCAACACGCGCTTTAATCGTGGGAATCCCTAATATTGGGAACGAACACCATTCTTCACTACCAACGATAACTTTTTCTTGTAACATATAATGGGTATAAATTGAGAAATCTAATATTTCCCAAATGTATATATTTGTTTTAATATATCCACCCAAATCCCGCAGATATTATATTATTTCACGCCAAATAACCAATACTTTAAATACGAATAATTTGGAGCGAATTGTCCTCTTGTATTTGGAATTGCAATTCCCGCTTTCGGCTATATCTCTTCGCTTCGCTGCGAGGATACCGCCTCAATCGGGGCTGAGGGAATAGTCATTTTCTTGTTTTTATTTTTTTTATTTTTTAAATAAAAATAAACAAGGCTTTTATTGAATATTTAAAACTACATTTACAAAATACAAATTCATTGTAGCGCACAATAACAAAGATTCCCGAGTTATTGAGTAACACCGGCAAACAAAGTGCTTTGCCAATTCCCCCACAAAGCATACCCAGGATTTGCAGTAAAACAAAAATACGTTGTTTTATTTTTGCAAATCAAAAATAGTACTCAATTAAAGTTGAGTATATACAGCTAAAAAGGAATGATATTCTCGATTTTTAGCAAAAAAAATGAATATATATTAGTTATCAAAAACCTTTTAAAAACAAAACGAAACAAATGAAAAAATTAGTTATTATATTATTGATGTTATTGAGTGGAACTTCATTTTCTCAAAAAATTATTAGAGGAAATGCTGTCGGCATAAGTATATTGGGTTTAAATGTTGATTTTTCTTCAAAATATACAAAAGCAGAAATTACACATATTAATGGAGAAAAAGAAATTGGGTATATCTATGGCTTCATTCAAAATAAAGCATTAAGTCTTAACATGACAAATCCCTTTTCTTCAAGTTATAGCGATGCCTTGAATTTATCTGATAAATCTTTTAGTTTTAAAAAAGAATTGAACCAAAAAGCAGAAAACTTAAATAGTGAAGAAATCAATGAAGTTAGAATACTTAATGACAGCATAACTGGTAATCATTATAAATTAATGGATTTAGCAACGGTTAAATCTGACGGGACCATAAAAGATTTAAAAAAGAAGGCGTGGTTACCATTCTATAATAAAAATTCGATAAACATTTTTTCTTATGATGTTTATGAAGAAATAACAGATTCAAGAGGAAATGGAACTGGAAATTTTGAAAAAGCAGCAACAATGGTCTATCTAAATAATCCAAAAAATAATTTTGCTATTAATGTTATGGACTATGGAATTACTGATATTTTTAGCAAATCTAAATTGCTTAATAAATGGACAGGTGGTTTGTTAGAGGTTTTTAAAGATTGTCCACAATTCATAAAAGCGAATACTAATGAAAAAAAAACGTGGAATTTTGAATCAAAATATTTTGACACAGATGAATTAGAAAAGACAAAAACAAAAGAAATTAAAAGTGATAAAAGTCTGAAAAAAAATGAAATAAATATAAAATTAAATAATTTAGATTCTGAAATTCAAATCACACCTTATCTAAGAATGATTGAAGATTTTAAAACTATATGTAAATAAGGCATCTGCCCGCTCCGCAAAGTGTTCTAATTAAGAACAATGTGCTGCGCAAAGTCTCCCGAATTTAAGCTATTATATACAAAAAGCACATTAGAAATATTGCCCAAGCTGGTGCGAGCGTCTCGCTCGTACCCAATGTCATTAAGTTAAGAATAAATACCCTAAAATTTTGTCATTTCGACGAAGGAGAAATCACATAACGGGAGCAACTTATGTGATTTCTCCCGTTGGTCGAAATGACAAAAAATCCATTAACTTAATGACATTGAGTGCGAACGTCACGCTCGTGCCCACAAAGAAAAAAAGTATTTTCTTATAAAATTTAAGAATAAACGCACAGGTAAAAATCATAAATTGAAGCTATCGTGTACGAGCGAAACGCCAGTTCTGCAAAAGTGTTCTTTAAAAACTGAACGTTAATAATAGTCGGGATTGGTGTGCGAAGTCTCCTGACTTCGTACCTACAGAGACAAGAAAATAATTGTGATGAGATTGCCGCGTTCCTCGCAAAGACATTCAAACACGATTATGGGAGAAACAACATATTTCCCAAGGTACTACTATAAACTTAGAATCTGAAATAAATTCAGATTGACAAACGTAATTATGAAAATATATACGTGAATTATAGCCCCGATAGCAGCGATATCCCACGCTTTTGGGCGTGGATATAGCGAATAGCGGGTGGAATCGTGAGGTGAAATAGGAAATTTCTGCTCCAAAAAAAAACAAACTCGAAAATCAAGTTTGTCTTTTTAATTGTGGGGGATATTGATTTAACTTCAAATCAAATGTTGGATTTTCTGGAATTATTTCTTGATAAATGTCATAAAAAAACTCCAACATTTCTGTTGAAGTTTTTTGTGGGCGATGAGGGGTTCGAACCCCCGACCCCCTCGGTGTAAACGAGGTGCTCTGAACCAGCTGAGCTAATCGCCCTAATTAGGTGTGCAAATATACATTTAGTATTTGTATTTGCAACTATAAATCAATAAAAATTACTTTTTTATGATGTCTTTCAAAACTACTTTGTCGGCATAGTTGATAAATTCAAGAACAATCGGCTGATTCTTAATTGTTTTGCCTTCTACATTGTAGATTTTGCCGTTTCCATATTTTACATTGCTTTTGTCAAAATCAACATCACCATATTTCAAAGTGTTCTTAATATCGGTCATATCAACCCAATTTTCTTTCAATTTTGCTGCAGCAACATCGGAAACATTGAAAGGTTTGGTACCTAAATCATTCAAAACCCTTGCATTTGGAAAATAGTTGCATCGGGTATCTTTTCCACTTAAAACCATAGCTACAAAAAAACAGCCTATTACAAGTCCTACAAGATAATATGCGAATCGTTGGTAAAATTTCATTTTAAATATTTTTGCAAAGGTAAGTCAAAGCGCTGTTAAAAAACAATTAAATTAATATCGCTATATAGCAAATTAAACCAATCGCCAATTGCTTTGTTGGTAAGTATTCCGTGGTACAAGTAAACTCCATTTTTCAAGCCTTTATCACAACGAATGGCACGTTCAATGCCACCATCATCGGCAATTTGAATTAGAAATGGAGTAATTATATTGCTTATGGAAAGGGATGCCGTTTTGGAATATCGAGAAGGAATATTAGGCACGCAATAATGAATAACATCGTGGTGAATGAAGGTTGGTTTTTCGTGAGTGGTAACTTCAGAAGTTTCAAAACAACCTCCAGTATCGATGCTGACATCAACAACTACGGAACCTTTTTTCATTAATTTAACCATTGTTTCGGTAACTACAACTGGGCTGCGTTCTTTCCCTCGCATTGCGCCGATAGCGACATCGCAACGGCGTAACGCTTTTAATAACGCTTTTGGCTGAATTGTAGAAGTGAAAATACGCTGGTTCAAATTGTTTTGTAACCGTCTTAATTTGGTGATTGAATTGTCGAAAACTTTTACATTTGCCCCAAGTCCTAAAGCACTTTTAGCGGCAAATTCACCAACGGTTCCTGCGCCAAGAATAACAACCTCTGTTGGAGGAACGCCTGTAATGTTACCAAAAAGCAAGCCTTTCCCAAATTGATTGTTAATCATTAATTCTGAAGCGATTAATATCGAAGCCGTTCCCGCAATTTCACTCAGTGATTTTACGGCAGGGTAGGAGCCATCTTCGTCTTTTATATATTCAAATGCTAATGCAGTAATTTTCTTTTTTGAAAGTGCTTCAAAATATTCTTTTCGGCGAGTTTTTAACTGAATTGCAGAAATTACAATAGTTTCGGGATTAATAAGTTCAATTTCGGCAAGAGTTAGGGGCTCGACTTTTAAAATCATCGGGCAACTCAATACTTTTTTGGTGTCGGCAGTCATTTCGGCACCTGCATCGCTGTATTCTTTGTCGGAATAACTGGCGCTCATTCCTGCTCCTGACTCAATCATTACGCGATGTCCGTGAGATACCAATGAATTTACGGCATCTGGTGTTAGGCAAATTCTGCGCTCTTGGTAACTGGTTTCTTTAGGGATTCCAATAAAAAGTTCACTCCGATGTTTTGTAATTTCAAGTTTTTCCTCTTGAGGAATTAACTGTATTTTGGAAAAAGGTGTAATTGCCATTGGATTTTTGAAATTAATCTATAAATTTATGAAAAATAAACTAATAAAGGAAAACCGACAGCTAATTTTTTCGATTTCATTTGTTTATATAATCACAAATCTCAGAAATTATTTTCAAAATTAAGAATTTTATTTTAACTCTAAAAATCGCTTTCCATCAGCTTGTAATTTAATATTTACGGCAGAATGTGCTTCAGGAATTAGAGATTCTATTTTTTCTGACCATTCAATAAAACACCAATTTCCAGAATATAAATACTCATCAATTCCCATATCCAAAGCTTCGGTTTCACTTTTAAGACGGTAACAATCAAAGTGGTAAACTATTTGATTTGTAGTAGTTTGGTATTCATTAACTAAAGAAAAAGTTGGACTACTTGTTGCGCCTTCAACTCCAAGGAGAGAACACAATTTTTTGATTAAAGTGGTTTTGCCAACGCCCATTTCCCCATTAAATAAAATTACTTTATTGGTTTTTTGTGCGATAATCTTCTGGGCAACATTTTCTAATTCGTCTATTGAAAAAACAACTTCCATTTATTATTTACTGTTATTATGAAATGATACTATTTTATTGAATGTTTTTATTTTACTAATTCAAATCCCATTGGGACCAATAATTCGCCCTTTTCATAGATATTCAAATATAATTTTATTGGACTTTTTTGACCTACCCAAGTTACTTCATAAATGTCGAGAAAACCGCTACCCATTTCACTGTTTTTAGTTGGAAAAGGGCAACAAACTTCAATTTTATTAAAGAATAATTTTTCGCCTTTTGGTCCCGTTAATGCGTTCAAATACCGTTGCTGGTTGATTTTTTCGTCTTTTGTATTTCTAAAAAAAACATTAATCGGATAATCAGGGTTGTACCCATATTTAGGGTCATTACTAAATTGTGTGATTACAAAAGTATTCGTTGCTGTCAATTTTGGTATTGGCGTGCTATTATTTACATTTTTCAATGTCGATTTTGTGCTTACACATGAAACAGAACCGACAAGAAGTAGCAATAGAAGTACAATGGATTTGATTTTCATTTTACAGATGTTTTTTTTAATGCTATAAAGGTACTATTTTTGTGAAAAATAATCAATATGAATTTACTTTTTCAGACTTGGCCTTGGTATATTTCAGGTTTTCTTATTGCAATAATTATGCTAACTTTAAATTATTTCGGTAAAGTTTTTGGAATGTCATCCAATTTGCGTTCGCTTTGTTCCATTGCAGGTGCAGGAAAACACGTTTCATTTTTCGATTTCGATTGGAAATCACAACGATGGAATTTAGTAGTTGTAGTAGGGGCAATGCTCGGGGGATTTGTGGCCGTTCATTATATGAATGACGCCACTAATGTTGCGATCAATCCAAAAACAATTCAGCAATTGGCACAAATTGGGATTGATGCTCCCAACGGAAAATTAGTTCCAAATGCCTTATTTGGCGAAGCAACATTTCAATCTCCAAAAATGATTCTTATTTTGATTATTGGAGGAATACTTATTGGTTTTGGCTCTCGTTATGCCGGTGGTTGTACTTCTGGCCATGCTATTGCTGGAATGAGTAATTTGCAAATTCAATCTTTGAAAGCTGTTATTGGATTTTTTATTGGTGGTTTGTTGATGTCACATTTTCTTTTTCCTTTAATTTTCTAATTATGAAAGTTCTAAAATATTTATTTGTAGGTTTTGTTTTCGGAATTGTATTGACGAAATCCGAAGCAGTTTCTTGGTACAGAATATATGAAATGTTCCAATTTCAATCTTTTCACATGTATGGAATAATTATGGTTGCTATAGCAGTGGGTAGTATTGGAATACAAATCATCAAAAGAAAGCAACTTAAAGACATTAAAGGAATGCCAATTATTATTTCAGATAAAGAAAAAGGTTCTTTCCGATATTGGATTGGAGGTTTGTTTTTCGGTTTAGGATGGGCGTTAGTCGGTTGTTGTCCAGGCCCAATATTTATTTTGATAGGAGCAGGTTTTTTCCCCATAGTCTTAGTTTTGATTGGAGCACTTTTAGGAACTTTTTTATACGGAGTGTTAAAAGATAAATTACCTGAATGATTCTTCGTAAATTTGTATGTTAAATACATTTCTTATGAAAGCAACAGTAAAAATTCAGAACTTAAAATGCAGTGGCTGCGGCACTACTATAACCAATAACCTTAGCACAATAGAAACTGTAAAAAACATTGAAATTCTTTTACAGGAAGATGTAGTTCGATTTGATTACGAAAATGAATTGGCGTTAGACCAAGTAAAAAAAACTTTGAAAAAATTAGGCTATCCAGAACAAGGAGAAGACAATACACTTGGTGCTAAAGCAAAATCCTATGTGAGTTGTGCTATTGGAAAAATGAGTTAGTTGAGGATTAGTCTATAAATGCTTAAAGGTTCAAAGAAAGACAACGATTCCAATAATTTATAACTCACAACTCATCAAAATCAAACTATCTCCGCACTCAACCCCGCCTCTAATAATTGCAAACACTGGGGAGTCAATTCTTTAATTGAACCTGTTTTCACAGTGCATTTTCCTTTGTAATGTACAATCAACGAGCATTGTTCGGCTTGTTCTGAAGTATGACTGCATACTCGAATTAAGGTGTCAATCACGTGGTCAAAAGTATTGACATCGTCATTGTACATTACGATTTCATTGTCAAACGAAACGCTTTCCTTCAATACTACTTTTTCACGAACTTTTTCTTTTGTACCCATAGCTTTTGTATTTAGGAACTTATACATTATGTAATTTTAAAAATAGTCCAAAGTCAAGTTGTGTAATGCCGATAGAGTATGAAAATAGTTCAATTTTTATTCGACTATATTGAACACATAATCAGTATTACAACTACTAATTTACATATTTTAATGATACCCAATTGTTTCTTTCAAACGTTTTAACAAACGTTAATCCTTTTTCGGTACACGAAGCATCTATAAATGGAATGTCTTCATTGTAGAATCCACTCAATAGCAATATTCCGTTTTTATTTAAACAGTCCACATAACTTTGCATGTCGTTCAACAAGATATTGCGGTTGATATTGGCGATAATCACATCGTATTGTTTGTCTTTTAACAGCGCAGCTTCTCCTTCATAAACGGAAATTTGACTGCAATTATTGCGTTCTACATTTTCAATAGAATTCAGATAACACCAATTGTCAATGTCAATGGCGTCAATAGGTTGTGCGCCTTTCATTTCTGCTAAAATGGCTAAAATTGCTGTGCCACATCCCATATCCAAGGTCTTTTTTCCAGCCACATCTGTTTCCAATAAATGCTGAATCATCATGTGGGTGGTTTCATGGTGTCCTGTTCCAAAACTCATTTTTGGCTCGATTACAATGTCGTATTTTGCGTCAGTTTTTGGATGAAATGGAGCGCGAACATGGCAAATTCCATCTACTTCAATGGCTTCAAAATTCTTTTCCCATTCTTCATTCCAATTCACTTGCTCGATTTCTTCAATGGTATAGGAAACCACAAATTCTGGGGAGTTAAGAATGTGTAAATCTTCCAAGATATTCTCGGTCCAGAATTGCTTTTGAATGTAGGCTACCACTCCAAAGTCGCTTTCAATAAAGCTTTCAAAAGGCAATTCTCCTAATTCAGCAACTAATATTTCCGATCCTAATTCTTTTGGTTCCACCTTAAAATGGAATCCTAAATATATGTTTGACATGTTTTTTTATTTGTTTTACCACGAAGGTTTTTTTACCGCAAAGTTCGCAAAGTTTTTTCACCACAAAAGGCACATTAGAAAAGCAAAAGCAACAAAGGTTTTTTTGCCACGAATTATACGAATTATACGAATTATATCGAATTTTAAATCTGTGTAATCTGTGTAATCTGTGTAATTTTTAGTCTATTAGTCTATTAGTCTATTAGTCTATTAGTCTATTATCTATTATCTATTAGTCTATTATCTTTTTGTCTTTTTTAAATTGCCTTTACAATCGCTGCAAAATCTTCTGCTTTCAAAGCGGCTCCACCAATTAATCCTCCATCAACATCGGGCTTAGAGAAAATTTCTTGTGCGTTATCGGGTTTTACACTTCCTCCATAAAGGATAGAAACATTTTCGGCAACATCGCTTCCAAAAGCTTTTCTAACCGTTTCTCTTATGAATTCGTGCATTTCTTGTGCTTGTTCTGGACTTGCAGTTTCGCCTGTTCCAATAGCCCAAACAGGCTCATAAGCCAATACGATATTTTCCCAAGAAGCCGCTTGAATGTGAAACAAACCGTCTTTCAATTGGTTTTCAACGATGTTAAAGTGATTTCCCGATTGACGGTCTTTCAATTCTTCGCCAAAGCAAAAAATAGCAGTCATATTGTGTTTTATAGCAGTATCAACTTTAAAAGCAATCAAAGCATCGGTTTCGTGAAAAATTGCACGACGCTCAGAATGTCCAAGGATTACAGTATTTACTCCGATACTTTGAAGCATATCCGCAGAGATTTCACCTGTATAAGCTCCACTTTCAGCTTGGTGCATGTTTTGAGCAGCCACACCAATATTGGTATATTCCAAATGATTTACAGCCGATGATAAATTTACGAATGTAGGCGCAACAATAATTTGAACTTCCTTATCTGTTGGTAATTTTTCGATTAATTCGTTCAATAAATCTTCCGTTTCCTCTGCATTTTTATGCATCTTCCAGTTTCCTGCTACAATTTTAGTTCTCATTATTGTTTTATTTATTATTTGATTTTATATTTTAACCGCAAAGATTTTTACCACAAAAGGAATAAAGTAAAGCAAAAGAAACAAAGGTTTTAACCGCAAAGGGCGCAAAGTTTTACGCAAAGGGCGCAAAGTTCTATTTGCCACGAATTATCCCGAATTTTAAAATCTATTATCTCTTCGTCTTTTATCTTTTATCTTTTATCTTTTATCTTTCCTCTTTCAACGTTTTCTGAATCAATTCAAAATCCGTTTCAATGGCTCTGTACAAGCTTATTCCTCCTTTTTTGTTGACAATGATGTATCTCGGAATCCAATCTAAATCAATGGACTTCCCGAAAGAACCTTTCATTCCGTCTTTAATAAAAAAGTGTTCCCCTTTTAATTCGTGCTTTTCAATTCCTTCTTTCCATTTGTCCGAAGCTTTATCGCAAGACAAAAATACGTAAACCACATCAGGATTTTTCGCTTGCAATTCTTTAATTTTTGGCATTGCTTTCACGCAATCACCACACCACGAAGCCCAGCATTCCAAAACAATTGTTTTGCCTTTGTATTTTTCTAAAATGGATTGAAAAGCAATTTCTGAACCATCCAATGCGACTAGTTTTTCTGACAACGCTTCTTTTGAAAATGCTGTTTTTTGTGCATTGGAACAAGAAAAGGAAACTATGGCAACTAATAAAGCAAGTATTTTTTTCATTATTGGGGTTTGTTATTTGTTTGTAAAACGTTTATTTGTATTATTGTTTAATCGTTGAATCGATTAAACAGTTAACCTTTTATTTGCTTTTCAGCGCAGAATACGGTTTTTGAACCATTGCATTGAATTCGGCAGCATTGAATTTTTTATCGGTAATTCCGTAATAGAATTTTATCTCGTTGCCGTTCCACAAATATTTTACACCAGGAGTATCTTTTCCTGTTCCTAAGACAGTGTAAAACGGAATAATTTCGATGATTTTATAAGGGTATTCAGCCCCTGCAATTTTGAAAAATGCTGGAATTAAATCAGCTTCTTCGTTCATAAAAATGATTTTAATTTCAGGGAAGTTTTTGATTTTCGACTTCATTTCTGTCAGTTCTTTTGCAACTCCTTGACAATGATCGCAACCTGGAGCAAAGAAGCACAATACTTTTTTACCCTTGTCAATCGATGAAAAACACGAAGAATAACCCGATTTTTTTTGCGAAGGTTCGTCTTTGATTTCAGCGACTGCTTTTTTCAAAGTGTCCACTTTTACCGTTTTCACAATCGAATCTGATTTTACGGGAACAACTGTTTCTATTGGCGTTGCTTCTTCAGGTTCTGTTCCTGTAACATCTACAAAATTTGATTTGGCTTGAATTGGTGCCAACATAAATAATAGTAATATAAATGCTAAAGTAGTTGTAGATAGCACCCAAAAATTGCTTTTGCTTTCTTCTTTTTTAGGCATCACTTTCAATAAAACAACCAAAAGAACCATCGCAACAATATTTTTCAGAATGGCTTCAATTGGTGTCATTGGTAACAAACTTCCAAAACAACCACAGTTTCCTGAGTTGCCACCATCTTGAAAAGTAACAATGCTGAGGTGCGTTGTAAATACAGCCAACATCAATATAGTAGCAGGAATTACCAATTTTCTTAAGTAATGCTTTTGCAATAGTAATACGCCCAAGGCAAATTCTATTCCGATTAAGATTCGAGAAAAATAGGAAGCAATATCTCCAGAAAATCCTAACGGATACAACTGTTTTACTTCAAAAGTAGAGATGGCAAAATACGGCGACGGGTATAATTTTGCCACAGCCGATAATAAAAATAAGAATGCAATACTGATTCGAATTGCTATTGGAACATATTTTTCACGAGAAGTCATAAGTGAATATTTTAGTGTTATTTATGAAAATCCATTAAAATCAAAGCGAAAACGGCATAGTTAATCATATCTTGATAATTCGCATCAATTCCTTCTGAAACCAATGTTTTACCTTTGTTATCTTCAATTTGTTTCACACGAAGTAATTTCTGCAAAATCAAATCGGTTAGTGAATTCACCCGCATTTCACGCCAAGCTTCCCCATAATCATGATTTTTATTTTCCATTAATTCCTTGGTTTCCAAAACTTTAGTGTCATAAAGTTGCGTAGCTTTTTCTAAATTCAAATCAGGTTGTTCTACCACACCCAATTCCAATTGGATTAATGCCATTATGGAATAATTGATAATCCCAATAAATTCTCCAGCTTCTCCTTCATCAACTTTTCGAACGTCGTTTTCTTGCAAACTACGAATCCTTTGAGCTTTGATATAAATCTGATCTGTCAATGATGGTAATCTCAAAATACGCCATGCGCTCCCGTAATCTTTCATTTTATTGATAAAAAGCGAACGACAAATTGCGATTACCTTATCATATTCTTGAGAAGTAGTATCCATTTAATGATGTATATTTGTATAAAATTTCTCCAAAAATAAGAATTATTTCTTATTGATGTATGAACATTAACGATTATCAAGGTAGTTTTTTTGAAAACAACACTTTTTAGCTATGACAATTAATTGCAAAGGCCAACTTATAGATTTATCAACTCCCAAAATTATGGGGATTTTGAACGTTACTCCCAATTCATTTTATGACGGTGGGAAATTTACCTTGAGTGAAAACGGACTTTTGCAAGTTGGAAAAATGCTTGACGAAGGTGCAACTTTCATTGATATTGGAGCCTATTCTAGTAAACCTAATTCTGAATTTGTATCCGAGGAAGAGGAACGCAATAGGATTTTGCCAGTTGTGCAAGGTATTTTAAATCAGTTTCCAGACGCATTACTTTCAATTGATACTTTCAGAAGTGGAATTGCAGCCGTTTGCATCGAAAATGGTGCGGCAATAATCAATGATATTTCGGCAGGAAATTTAGACGAAAAGATGATGGATGTTGTTGCAAAACATAACGTACCTTATATAATGATGCATTTGCGAGGTACTCCTCAAACCATGCAATCGCAAACCAATTATGAAAATATCATCAAAGAAATGTTGTTTTATTTCTCTGAAAAAGTCAACAAAGCAAGAAGTCTTGGAATCAATGATTTGATTATCGATCCAGGCTTTGGATTTGCCAAAACATTGGAGCAGAATTATGAGGTTTTACAAAACTTCGAACGCTTCAAAATATTAGATTTACCACTATTAGCAGGCATTTCCAGAAAATCGATGGTGTATAAACCTTTAGGATTAACAGCGAACGAAGCTTTAAATGGAACTACGGTTTTAAACACGATTGCAGTATCAAAAGGGGCGAATATTCTTCGGGTTCACGATGTTAAAGAAGCAGTGGAATGTGTGACTTTGTATGGTAAATTCGTGTAGTTTTTTACCACAAAAGGCATATAAGAAAAAGTAAAAGAAACAAAGATTTAGTTGCAACTATTTTCTTGCCACGAATTGCACAAATTATCTCGAATTTATTTAGTCTATTATCTCTTCGTCTATTATCTATTTGTCTCTTTTTCATTCGACATTAAGACTTTAAGACTTTAGACTTTTTATAAATTCACTGATGATGATACGGTTCGTTTTTCAAAATTGTAAAGCCACGATATACTTGCTCGATAAAAAATAAGCGAACCATTTGGTGTGAGAACGTCATTTGCGAAAGCGATATTTTGCCATTTGCTTTAGCGTAAACAGCATCTGAAAAACCATAAGGGCCACCAATTACGAATACTAAAGTCTTGATTCCAGCATTCATTTTCTTTTGTAATTCAGCAGAAAAACCCACACTTGAAAACGATTTTCCATTTTCATCTAATAGGATTAGGTTGTCTGTGGGCGAAATTTTTGACAATATCAATTCTCCTTCCTTTTCCTTTTGTTGGCTTTCGGAAAGGTTTTTTACGTTTTTAATATCTGGAATACTATCCAAATCAAACTTGATATAAAAGGACAATCTTTTCGTGTAATCATCAATTAAAGATTGCAAGGCTTTGTTGTCGGTTTTACCAATAGCTATTAATTTTATGTTCATAGTATTGGTGTTAACTATCCAAAAAAGTATCGGAATCTTTTTTCTTTAGCAATTTAAAAACCATTGCAATTAGGGCAACACCATTGAAAGTCATTCCAACAATTAGAAAAAAACTTGCAACAGCATTTTCCATAGATTTGAAAATTACCCCAAGAGCAGTTAAAACGGAACCTATAATAAAGAGAACTAAAATCTGAATGTTTTTCATTTGTAATAATTAATTAGCAATGCAATTATCAAGCAAAAGTAGCATTTTATTTGCAATTTGAAATCATTCATAAAACCAAAATGAATCAACCAAATCAAGGTAAACGCCATCAAAACCAGAATCGATAATTTTTTTCATATAGGAAGCGTCGTTCCCATAAATAATTTGCTGCCATTCGGGTTGCCAATACCGAACCTTATAATTTCCAGTCCAGTTTGGATTTTCGGCATCTAACCAAATGGGTGGTGTTGTGTTCCAATTAAGTTGCCAGTAATACCTGTAATCTTCGGCTTCTCCAATGGAAACATACGAAAAAATCAAGCGTTTTCCACCATTTGCTTTGTTCCGAATCTGATTTAAATCTGCAACAGTAAATTCTGAACGGTTTCGGAAATACAAATCTAACACCACCAAATGATAATTTGTAGCCGTAATGGCACTAATAAAATCATCTTTTGAATTAAAATTTTCAAAGTTGAGCAGCAAAATGAAGTTTTTCACATCCGATAATTCATTTACAACAGTATTGTTTTGATGGAAAATTGGATTTGGGAAAGTTGGAATAGAAGTCAAAAACCGTTGATTTGCAGAAAATGAAACATAGCCCGATTGTTCGTTTTTAAAATAGGAATTGTCAACATTTGAAATCGTTGTGCAATAATCCGTAATTAAAATTGTCTTTCCGTGATTTTTGAATACATTAATATAGGACTTAAAATTTGTAGAAATACTTTGTGGAGTTGCCAAATCGTCATTTTCATAACCGTAAAACAATCCTTCTTGACTGATTCCGTCAATGGCATTTAAGTAATTTCGACTTGGAACACTCGTAATTTCACCGTCAATTGTGCTCAATTGAATACCATTTTGTGGAATTATTTTAAATCCAGGCTTTATACTTTTGGAATATTGGCTCAAATCAATGATAAATTGTCGCATTTCCTGTCTGTAAAATGAATCTGTTGGATTTAGTATCATATCCTCACTTTTGCTACAAGAAATAAAAATCAAAAATAGCAGTAGTATAAAGAGTATATTTTTCAATTTTTTTTTACAAATTTCGCACAACGAACCTTCATAATTGAATTAGTTCCATATATTGTTAAATAAATACGTTTAAAGATTGATGTTGATAATTTCTAGCGCATAAATTATAATTATTATTCAGAAATAATATAATAACTGACTACTTTTGCAGAAAATAAATTAAAGTTGAATTTAGCACAATACACAAAAGAGTTTTCTTACAATCTCAAATTAGCCTACCCTGTAATTCTTGGGATGTTAGGGCATACATTAATTGCAATTGTAGATAATATTATGGTCGGCAACCTTGGTTCTACTGAGTTGGCAGCCGTTTCGTTGGGAAGTAGTTTTGTTTTTATTGGAATGTCAATTGGAATTGGATTTTCTACCGCTATAACGCCACTTGTTTCAGAAGCTGATGCCGAAAAAGACGACAAGAAAATCCGTTCTGTTTTTCATCACGGTTTATTGACTTGCACCGTTTTGGGTGTTGTTTTATTTATTTTAATAGTTTTGGCTAAGCCAATAATGCTCTTAATGCACCAACCAAAAGAAGTTGTCGATTTGGCTGCACCTTATATTGATTGGGTTGCATTTTCCTTAATTCCAGTGATAATTTTCCAAGGATACAAGCAATTTGCCGACGGTTTATCATTAACTAAATATTCAATGTACGCTATTTTATTGGCTAATGTAGTTCACATTTTCTTCAATTATATGTTGATTTATGGTATTTGGATTTTCCCGAAATTAGGAATTTTAGGTGCTGCTTTAGGAACGGTAATTTCCAGAATTATGATGGTGGTTTTTATGCATTTTATTATGAGAAACAACATCCAACTCAAGCCGTATTTCAAGAATTTCAGCTTTAAAGAAATTAAGAAATCAATGCTTAGAAAAATAGCCAGTTTAGGAATTCCTTCTGCAATGCAAATGCTCTTTGAAGTCGCTTTATTTACAGCAGCAATTTGGCTTTCAGGGTCAATTGGTAAAACAAGCCAAGCCGCAAATCAGATTGCACTTACACTTGCCACAACTACTTTTATGTTTGCAATGGGACTTAGCGTTGCCGCAACAATTCGGGTGGGCAATCAAAAAGGATTAATGGATTATAAAAAATTAATTGTTGTTGCGAGATCGGTATTCTTATTGGCAATTATTGTAGAAACTATTTTCGGGATATTATTCGTAATTCTACATAATTTCCTGCCTCATTTATTTCTAAATATGAACAACGTTTCACAAGTTATTGAGAATAAAGAAGTGATTTTTATCGCATCAAAACTACTTTTGGTAGCTGCTGTTTTTCAAATTTCTGATGGAGTTCAGGTTGTGGTTTTAGGAGCTTTGCGTGGCTTGCAAGACGTGAAAGTTCCTATGTATATTACGTTTGTGGCGTATTGGATAGTTGGTTTCCCAATCTCATATTATCTTGGAAAATACACAGCATTAGGAGCTGTTGGAATTTGGATTGGACTTTTAGCTGGGCTAACAACTGCCGCTTTATTTTTGTATATTCGCTTTCATAAACTAACAAACAAACAGGTACTTAAAAACTTGTAATTAAAATCATAAAAAATGGTAATTTTCTCAGTAATTATTGGAATTATTTTGTTTTTGATAGGTTCAACCCTAAAAAACAACGCTTCAACACTATCAAAATTTGCAGGTGGTTTTAAATTTTTTGGAGTTTTTGTAATCGCAATAGGATTATTTTCTTCGATGTTTAAGCAAATTGATGCAGGAAAAGTAGGTGTTCAGTCGCTCTATGGAAATGTACAACCCGATATTTTAGAAAGTGGTTTGCATGTAATAAATCCATTATTAGATATTACCGAATTTGATATTCAAACTCAAAATTACACGATGTCAGCCGTTCATACTGAAGGCGCTCAAGAAGGTGATGATGCCATTCGAGTTTTGTCTAACGATGGGTTGGAAGTAGTAATAGATTTAACGGTTTTGTACCGTATTTCGCCATCAGATTCCCCTAAAATTTTCAAACAAATTGGTGTAAATTTTTCAGATAAAATCGTTCGCCCTGTAACAAGAACCCGAATTCGTGATAATGCTGTTTATTATGATGCGGTTGCTTTGTATTCAACAAAAAGAAATGAATTTCAACAACGAATTTTCAAAAGTATAGAAGATGATTTCAAAAGTAGAGGATTGATTCTTGAGCAATTACTGATTAGAAATATCAATCTTCCAGCTTCTGTAAAACTGTCAATTGAAAGCAAAATTAATGCTGAACAAGATGCGCAAAAAATGACATTCGTACTTCAGAAAGAAAAACAAGAAGCGGAACGTAAACGGGTAGAAGCACAAGGAATTGCTGATTATCAACGAATTATATCAATGGGATTAACAGACAAACAATTGCAATACGAACAAATAAAAGCTCAAAAAGAATTGGCAGCTTCCCCAAATACCAAAATCATTTTCATGAATGGAAAAAATACGCCAGTGATTTTATCTGATAAATAAATTTTTAAAAGTTAATTTGGTTATTCGTACATTTAAGTATCGAATAACCAAATTCACGAATAACCAAATTAACAACAAATATGGAATTACCAAAATTTTTACTTGGCGACAATACTGATTTTCCCGATGATATTTTCATCATACATCTAGATTATCCAAGATTTATAATCAATCTAAAAGACGATGAGGTTGAATTCATTGAAGAAGCCGAAGACCTTGACGAAGCGGAACTAAATGCTGAAATGGAAGGACTAATTGAACTTGCTAATGCGTTTTATGATCGTGAAATGGAACGCTACGAAAAGGAATAGATATATTTTGCCTACAAAAAAAGGTTGCAATATGAATTTTTCTATTGCAACCTTTTTTTAATTAAATTATTTTAAGTTTATTCTGACTTAATACTTTTTATAATGCTAATTTCATTGTAGTCAAGATGTTATTTAATAATAATGAAATTTATTATAATCAGAACTCCAATTTTTTTTTTCTTTTTTCTTTTTTATTTCAGGTTTAACATATATATTTGTTTCAAATTTAACAACTAAAAAAAAAATTATGAAAAAACTTTTACTTTTATTTTTTATTGCTTTAACATCATCTGCAATAAATGCTCAGTTAACTTGCGCTAATGCAACAATTATTCCTACTGCTTCTGCAACTTTAGTATGTCCAGCCATAACAGGAACATACCCTACTGGTTTAACATGTTTCACATCTCAAGCAACAGCTCCAAAAGCTATTTGGTACAAATATACTCCAGCTTCAAGTGGTTTAATTACTATTGATGCGGGAATTGCTCCTAATAGTGCTTTAACAAACGACACTCATTTATTATTATTATCAGGAACTTGTGCTGCTATAACTTGTGTTGCTGAAAATGAAGATATTTCCACGACGGATTACAGATCTAGATTATCTAACATTTCTGTAACTGGTGGAGTAACTTATTATATTGTATGGGACAATAATTGGGTTGCCACTGGTTTTTCATTTCAGTTTACATTCACACCTGCTACTTGTTTTTCTCCAACAGGATTTACTTATACAGCGGCACCAACAGCTACTACAGCTTCAATTGGTTGGACTGCTCCAACAGCAGGAACACCTTCAGGTTATCAATTTGAATATGGCTTGAGAGGGTTCACTCAAGGTGCAGGAACAACTTTAAACCCAACTACAACTTCTGCTTCAATGACTTCATTGTCTCCGAGTTCAGTATATAGTTTTTATGTAAGAACTTTTTGTGGTGGGTCTGATTATAGTGTTTGGTCAGGACCAATAAGTTTTAATACTGTTTTTCAACCAGCTACTCCGCCTTATACTACTAGTTTAGAAGATACTAATCTAGGTTTTCTAGGCTGGGCTTCAAGTATAACTGGAACTGGTGCTACTGCAACAAACGACTGGTTTTTATATGATGGAGGAACTGGATCTACATTAGCGCAAAGTGGAACTATTTCTGCATTAGCTTTCAGTAACGGTACTACAGTTTCTAGTGGGAGAATGTATTCAAGAGGAATTAATTTAGCGGCTAACGAAGTGGCAACTATTACCTATTATGTTAGAAATTATTTAGGTGCTGGAGCAACAGGTTCAGCTAGTTATAAATTAACTGTTGGAAATGCACAAACAACTGCTGCGCAAACAACTGTTCTTGCAACTGAAACAGGAATTTCAAGTATTGCTTTTGCACCTAAATCTTTTACTTATACTCCAACAACTGCTGGAGTTTATTATTTTAGTTTTTTACATAATTCACCTGCAAATACAACTTCTCAAGCTTTAATTGTAGATACTTTTGCTGTATCTCAAGTTTTATCAACATCTGAATTTTTAACTTCTAAATTCTCAGTATCTCCAAATCCTGCTAATGATTTTATTTCTGTTACTAATTCAGATAATATACTTGTAAGTGGAATTTCAATTACAGATTTGAACGGAAGAATTGTAAAACAAAACAGTTATACAAACGTTTCAGATATTCAAGTAAATGTTTCAGATTTATCTTCTGGAATGTACATGATGAACATTACTTCTGATAAAGGTTCGGTAACAAAAAAGATTGTTAAAAACTAATTACACGTTTTTATAAAAAGCAAAAACTCCTCAAGCAATTGAGGAGTTTTTTTTTAATCTTTCTTTTTCTTGTCGGTGTTCATCATAATTATAACAGCTCCAATTATTCCAATGATTACTAAGCTAAAAATAACAATCATTATAAAAGATCCATTTCCCCAGGAATAAAGCGCACTATTTTTCATAATTATTTCATTTAAAGTTCCTCCAAAAATAAGGTTCTTAAAAAATATAATTTATGATAATTGTCATATTTTATAATTATTCTAAAAACTTAGATTTCAATTCTAATGTTGGAACCAAACAACTTTCTTTTTTTCCATACCATAAATATCTGTTCTTGGCAATATAATCATAAAGTAGGTTTCGCAATCCGTTTGGAATTAACTTAAATACAGTTCCTAAATGGAAAAATCCACCTAAGTTTTTAGCGATTTCTAATGCTGCAGCAGATTTATAATTATAGGCAATTCCAGGTTCGTATAAAATTACACTGTCAATGTTTTTGATATCCAATCCAATGTGTTTTATAATTTCTTTACCCAAATCTGATTGCAAGGCAACAAATCGAAATACATCTTTTTTATCGTATTTAATAACAAATTGAACAGAGGCTTCGCACAAATTACAAATGCCATCAAACAGAATAATCTTTTTGCCTTTCGGAAAGTCAAGCATAATTTTGAGTTTACTATTTAACCTTATTTTTTCTTTGTTTCTACAAATTCCAATGCTTCCAAACTTACCGTTGAAGTAAAAACCCCGTAGTTTACAACCGCTTTATTTCTTTCTATTTTATCAATAGTACCAACCGCTTTCCCGTCAAACATTCGAACTCTATCGCCTAATTTTAGAATAGGTTTTGGTTTTTCTACAACCAAATTGGCTTTTAGTTTTTTCTCTTTTTTGGCTGCTCGAATTTCTTCAACTTTCACTGTAACTTCCTGAATTACTTCCTTTTTTTTCTCAATAGAAGCTTTTACTTCTTTGGATGTCACTTTTATTCGTTTAGAATTTTCAATTTCTATGATTTTCATAAACTCGGAAACCAATTCTTTTTTGTTTTTCGTATTGAAATATTTACCCGCCAAATCATCAATTTTTTGACCAATGTAAATGATCTTCTGATTGCTATCGTACAATTCCTGATAACTTTCCAATTTCTGTTTTATTTTGACATTAATGGTTTCCATTTTTTTGCCTTCTTCCCGCGCTTTCGATTCTTCTTCTTTCAAAGTTTGAGATGTTTTCTCCATTTTCGAGCGCTCTTTTTGTAAGGTTGCAATGGTTTTATCAAAACGTACTTTTCCGCCTTCAATTTTCTTTTTTGCTCTGTTAATCAATCCAAATGGGATACCGTTTTTCTGAGCAACTTCAAATGTGAATGAACTTCCTGCTTGCCCTAAAGCCAATTTATACATCGGTTCTAACGTTTTTTCATCGAATAACATATTGGCATTCATCGCAAAAGGCAATTCGTTTGCCAGCATTTTCAAATTGGAATAATGCGTTGTAATAATTCCAAATGCTTCTCGGTGATAAAACTCTTCCAAGAATATTTCTGCCAAAGCACCACCCAAATCTGGATCGGAACCTGTTCCAAATTCATCTATTAAAAACAAGGTTTTATTGTTACACTTTTTCAAGAAATAATTCATATTCTTCAAGCGATAACTATAAGTACTCAAATGATTTTCTATCGATTGATTGTCGCCAATATCAGTCAAAATTCTATCAAACAGAAACGTTTCGCTTCTTTCGTGAACAGGAATTAACATTCCAGATTGCAACATTAATTGCAACAAACCAACCGTTTTCAGGGAAATTGTTTTTCCTCCAGCATTGGGGCCAGAAATCACAATAATCCGATTTTTTGTATCTAATTCAATAGTTTGCGGATGCGTAATTTGGTTACTTTCTTTATTATTTAAATATAAAATAGGGTGGAAGGCATCTTTGAAATACAACCTTCTTTCGTTAGTGATTTTTGGTAAAATTCCATTTATCCGATTGGCATATTTTGCTTTTGCAGCAATTACATCAATATCGCTCAAAAAATCTTGATATTGAATTATTAAAGGTAAAAAATGTCTGATTGTATTGGTTAAATATTTTAATATTCTCGTGATTTCTTCTTTTTCTTCATATTCTAAATTACTCAATTCCCGAGAATAATTTAAGGTTGCTTCAGGTTCAATGTACGCAATACTTCCTGTTTTTGAACTTCCAAGAATAGAACCTTTAACTTTCCTGCGATACATTGCTAAAACTGCTAAAACCCTGCGATTTTGTACAAAACTTTCTTTAATATCGTCTAAATATCCTAACGAATTGTATTGCGTCATTGCCATACCAAAACTCTGATTGACCTTGCCACGCACCGTATTCATATTTCTACGAATATTTAGTAAATCCACAGAGGCATTGTCTTTTATTTCCCCATATTTATCCACCACATCGTCCACCATAGCAATAATATCTTTGGTATATTCTACTTGAATTGCGCGTTTGTTTAAATACGGATAATAGTCGTCGAATTTCTTAAAATAAAGCAATAATATATTTACAGATGCTGAAATATTAGCGATTTTCCGAAAGCTTCCCACTTCCAAAAAACTATCTTCAATGGCAAGGAATTTAATCTCGTGGTTGATGGTTTCAAATCCGTGATTGGGAATCGCATTGTTATTTTGAAACGAAGATAAATATTCTGATGTTTGCATTAAAGCGTCCATCAATTCATCTTTTTCATTGAAAGGCGTAATTTCTAATGCTTTTTGTTTTCCAATATCGGTATTACAAATTGAAGAAATAGTTTCTAAAACTGTAGGAAATTGAAGGTCTTGAAGTGTTTTTTCGTTAATGTTAATCATTATGCTTTTTAGAAATTTTACAATACAAAAATAGGCAAATGGTAAGACTTTTAGAAGTAGTTTCACAAAGTTTTCATAGTTGTTGAATATTTAGATTAATAAAGTTGTGCATTGTAAATTGTATATTTGTATTTTATAAAAATTTATGGAATCTCATTTGAATTCTTCCTGGCAAACTATTTTAGCTACCGAAATACAAAAACCGTATTTTAAGGATTTAATGTTGGCTGTTGCCAATGAATATTCGGTAAATAGTTGTTTCCCTCCTAAAGAACTCCTTTTTTCTGCCTTTGATTATTGCAGTTTCGATGATTTGAAAGTTGTAATCATTGGTCAAGATCCCTATCACGGGGAAGGCGAAGCCAATGGTTTATGCTTCTCTGTGAATGAAAATATTAAAATTCCACCTTCCTTAAGGAATATATTTAGAGAACTAAATTCTGATTTGGACAGTTTATTTTTACCAACTTCAGGAAATTTAGAGCGTTGGGCAAAACAAGGTATTTTGCTTTTGAATGCCACTTTATCGGTTCAAAAAGACAAGCCCAACAGCCACAAACATTTAAATTGGGGTAAATTCACAGATGCTGTAATTCAGGAAATATCAGATAAAAAAAACAATGTAGTTTTCCTACTTTGGGGAAATTTTGCTCATAAAAAAGGACTAAAAATCGACCGAACCAAACACTTGGTTTTAGAATCAGGACATCCATCGCCAATGAGTGCCAATCAAGGAAAATGGTTCGGAAACAAACATTTTAGTAAAACAAATGATTACTTGAAATCAAAAGGAATTCAAGTAATCAATTGGTAAATTTTTAAAATTTACAGGAATAATAATCTAAAACGATTATACTTTTCTTTCCAATAAAGCCATATAAAAACCATCAAAACCTGATTCAGAAGCTAAAATTTTTGCGTCTTTCACAAACGTAAAACTTTTACCAGTTTCTGTATTCGTCAAGAAGTTTTTAATTTGTTCTTGGTTTTCAGATGGAAGCACCGAACACGTTGCATACACCAATTTCCCCCCAGGTTTTACTATTCGGGAATAGCTTTCTAAAACTTCTGCTTGGATTTTTTTGATGTTTTCAATGAATTCTGGTTGCAATTTCCACTTCGCATCAGGATTTCTTTTTAGAACTCCCAAACCGCTACAAGGTGCGTCAATCAATACTCGATCTGCTTTTTCTTGTAGTTTTTTGATTACTTTAGTAGAATCAATAATCTTATATTCAATATTGAAAGCGCCATTTCTTTTGGCACGTAATTTCAATTGTTTTAATTTGCTTTCATACAAATCCATTGCAATCAATTGCCCTTTGTTTTCCATCAATGAAGCCAAATGCAAGGTTTTTCCTCCCGCACCAGCGCAAGTATCAACAACTCTCATTCCAGGTTTTACATCTAAAAAAGCTGCAACTAATTGTGAATTTGCATCTTGAACTTCAAACATTCCCGCTTTAAAAGCATCGGTCATAAAAACATTGGCTCTTTCTTTAAGAACCAACGCATCGGGCTGGTCTTTCAAAAAAGTAGTTTCAATATTCAAATCCATTAAAAGTGCGTGCAATTTTTCACGAGTTGTATTTAAGGTATTTACTCTCAAAATTACTTTTGCAGGTTGGTTTTGAGCAGCAATTTCTGTCGCCCAAACTTTTTCTCCCAATTCTTTCACGCCCAATTCATCCATCCAATCTGGAATAGATTCTTTCAAAGCTCTAATTTTTGATAATTCATCAAAACGACCTTTGATTTTGCGTTCTGGTGTTCCTTCTAATTGTCTCCAATCAGGAATTGGATAGCCACGCAATACTGCCCAAACAGAAAACATTCTCCAAATATTATCTCTATCAAATGGTTCTTTTACTTCTGCAATTTCTGCATACAATCGTTTCCAACGCACCACTTCATAAATGGTTTCGGCAACGAATTTTCGATCGGAACTTCCCCATCGTTTGTCTTTTTTTAACGCTCTTGCCACCACTTTATCGGCATATTCTCCTTCGTTGAAAATAGCATTTAAAGAATCGATTGTGGTGTAAACTAAATTTCTGTGTAATCTCATTATTCTTAATTGAGGTGCAAAGGTACAGCTTTTTTTCAAAAGGATTTTGTCCAATTTTGAAGGATGCTATTCTACCAAATGCAAAAAATCCTAATCGATTGACTAGGATTTTTTGTTTTTACCGTTTTTAAATCGAACGTTTTCTACCACCTGAATTTTTGGTGTCGCTCGATTGGAGTTTTGTTTTTTAAAGGGTTTCTTCGCCACGGGACTTTTCGCTGGACTTTGATCGCCTCTGGATTTTTCCTCATCGTGATTTCCCGATTTCACTTCCGTTTTGTTTTTGTTCAAAACATCAGAAGGATTTTTAGGATTTTCTTTGGTTCCACGCAAGTGCAAGACCAATGCATTTAGGAAATTACGCAACACTTGGTCGCCACATTCCATATAATTTTCGTGGTCTTCGGCACGGAAAAAAGCACCCAATTCTGATTTTGTAATTCTAAAATCTACCAATTCTAAAATCTCTACTATTTGGTCATCCCGAAGCATCAAGGCTACTCGAAGTTTTTTCAGGATATCGTTATTTGTCATTTTCATTTGAAACATTTTTGCAAATATAATTATAATGCAGCTCTAATAGTAGATTATCAGGAAATAATCTGTGCCAATGTTCATTTGTAAAACTATTTATTATAAATTAGCGGTCGGAAAATAATAGCTACCAAATTACTTATAAAGATGACAAGAATTGAAGTTTTAAATGCACTGGTTAAGAAAAAAAACGTAAAAAATTACTTAGAAATAGGCGTAAACAGAGGTAAATGTCTATTTAATATTGTTGGTACAAAAAAGCGTTTTGGTGTAGATCCATTCTTTAATTTTACGTTATGGAAAAAAGTTAGAGCGTGTATTTTAAATCCTCACACCCTCAAAAACGATTATTTTGAAGTGACAAGCGATACTTTTTTTGAAGAAAACAAAGCGCTTTTAGAAGCTAATATTCTTGATTTGGCTTTTATTGATGGACTTCATACCTACGGACAATCACTAAAAGATACTTTAAATACGCTGAAACACCTTGATAATAATGGCGTTATCGTTTTGCACGATTGCAATCCTTTAGATGAATTAGCCGCCTATCCAGCCAATTCAATTGATGATGCTCGTGCAGATTTAGAAAACCATAAAGATTGGAAAAATATTTGGAATGGAGATGTTTGGAAAACAATTGTTTACATCAAAAAGAACCACCCAGAACTTTCAGCTTTTGTTTTGAATACCGATCACGGTTTGGGTTTTGTATTTAAAAAACCACAAGGTGAACTTCCAGAAGTATATAAAACGATTGAAAATGTGGATAATTTAGACTATTCTTTTTTAGCGCAACACCGAGAAGAATTGTTGGATTTGAAACCAGTATCTTACTTTAAAACGTTTTTAAACACGCTTTAAATAGTCAACCACGTATAGACTTTTTCTGATGCTCACAACTTCAACTAATTTAAATCTAATTCTAAAACAGTAGGGTTAATAGATATTAAATGCAACTAACTCGTTTTTATTTTTTTGAAGCAGAAATTCTCTTTTCTACCACACGATTCCACCCGCTATTCGCTATATATGTTGTGGCGTCCCGAAACTTCGGGATGCCACAAGAGGATGCCGCTGCTGTCTGGGCTCACTAATTCACGTTTGTATTTTCATAAGAACTTTTGCAAAGAAGGGAAGGGTTTATTCGGTTAATCGTTAATTGGATTATATGAAAATCTGAATTTAACATTTGATTTGTCAATCTGAATTTATTTCAGATTCTATTTTTTTATTTGGGCATGCCCCTCCGTAAAAACTTCGGGTCAGGTCGTTCGCTGCAATCTCTGTTCCACTTTGTTCCACAGAGGATTTCCGCTTCCACCCTTCATGCGAACCCCGATTTAAGATTTATGATTTTCAGAATAACCAAATCAACGAATAACCAAATCAACCCTTATACAATCTGAATTTAACCTTTAATTTGTCAATCTGAATTTATTTCAGATTCTATTTTTATAGTAGTATCGAGGGAAATTAGTTGTCGCATCCGAAATCGTGTTAGAATGTCATTGCGAGGAACAAGGCAATCTCATCACAATTTTTTTCTTGTCTTTGTGGGCACGGATTGCAAATCCTCGCTATCGAAACGGGTATCGAAACAGAATATATCCGAGCTATCTGGTGGTGTGAGAGGGGCACTCCGTCAGTTTCTGGCGGAGCCGTCTACTCGATTGGGCGATGTTTTTTTAGTTTAGGGAATATCCAATTATTAAATTCAATGAATTAGTTTTCACTTCTCCATTTCCCCAAACTTTATTTTTACTGGTATTAGTTAAACCTAAATTCTCTCTAATTTCAATAAAAATTGAGTTTTTTTCATTTATTTCAATTGTTTTTCCTAATCCAATTGATAATCCAAAATCAGTCTTATTATTAAGATTTGTAGTTTCAACTGGGTCGTTATTTAATCCATCTATATTTTGCAAATCATTTGTCAAATTTGATTTTAATAGATAACCAATAAATGGTCCTCCATTTATGTAGAAACTATTTTTGTTACTAAAACTATATTTTAACATTATTGGTAAAACTAAATAATCATAATTCTTTTTCGAAGTAAAATTATATGCTTTGGTAAAGCCATCAATATCGGTTATTTCAATATTATTATCTCCTTTTTGACTTTTTCGCTCGTAATTAAGTTCTAATTTTAAGCTCAATTTTTCTTTGATTTGGTATTCAAAATTTAATCCTCCTAAAAAAGCAAATGCAGGACTTTCGGAATATACAGGTTCAAATTGAACAGGAATATCATAACCTCTAAAATTTGAATAATTTAATCCAGCTTGAATTCCGAATTTAATTTTTGAATTTTGCGAATAGTTTAGTGTTGCAATTAATAGAAATGTAATGCTCAAAAGTAATTTTTTCATAATTTTTCTGTTTTTTTTGTTTTTTTGAGCAAAATGTCCCCTAACTCATTTATACCAGCAATAAAATGGCTCCAATCTACCCAAAAAGGGTTGGCTTTGTGCCATAATAACCTCTGTTATTTATTTTCAAATGTAACGTTATTATACTTACAAATCATCAATAGAATTTTTTATTTCCAAAGGTGAATTCGGTTATTTGAGAATCTAAAATCTAAAATTATAATTCTTAAATCGAGTGGTTTGCGCGAAGGATAGCAGCGGAAATCCTTTGTGGAACGAAGTGGAACAAAGATTGTAGCGGATAGCCTGACCGAGTTTAACGAAAAATTTCAAATTACCTCAAAATGTTCTAAACGAGGGCGCGCCCAAATGAAACTATTTATAAGTTAGTTTCGATTCAATAATTATACTTTTGCGTTGAATTCAAAAAAAATCCTATCTTTAGCCAAACCAAAAACTAAAAGTATGCAAGAAAATAGTCCAGAAGATTTTAAGAGAGAATTAGGTTTGTTAGACGGAACGATGCTGGTTGTGGGCTCCATGATTGGCTCGGGAATATTTATTGTGAGCTCGGATATGGTGCGCCAAGTGGGTTCTGCTGGGTGGCTAATTGCGATTTGGGTGCTCACGGCTTTGCTGACTATTGTGGCTGCGGTGAGTTACGGCGAGTTGAGCGCAATGTTTCCAAAAGCTGGCGGTCAGTACGTTTATCTGAAAGAAGCCTACGGAAAATTGATTGGATTTTTATACGGTTGGAGCTTTTTTGCTGTAATTCAAACGGGGACAATTGCTGCCGTGGGTGTGGCATTTTCTAAGTTTGCAGCCTATTTATATCCGCCTTTGAGCGAAAATAATGTCATCTTTGAAGTGGGGAATTTTCAACTTCACGCGGCTCAAATAGTGTCTATAATTACCATTGTTTTGCTGACGTACATTAACAGTCGTGGGGTGAAAAACAGTAAAATTATGCAAACTGTTTTGACAATTATTAAGATTTTATCGCTATTGGGATTAATCATTTTTGGATTTGCCTTGGGCGCAAAAGCGGAGATTTGGAATGCAAATTGGGCAGATGCTTGGGCAACAAAATCATTTGTGAAAGAGTCTGGTTCTTGGATTCCAATTGGCGGAATGGCTTTGATAACGGCGGTTTCGGCAGCTTTGGTAGGTTCTATATTTTCGAGTGATGCTTGGAATGGCGTGACATTTATAGCAGGTGAAATTAAAAATCCAAAGCGAAATGTAGGATTGAGTTTGTTTTTGGGAACGCTAATTGTGAGTGTGATTTATATTTTGGCGAACTTGATGTATTTGGCTGTTGTGCCGCTTCTAGGAATTGCAACTGCCGAATCAGACAGGGTTGCCGTAGTAGCTTCGCAAAGTATTTTTGGAGAAATTGGTACATTAATCATCGCCGTGATGATTATGATTTCGACTTTTGCGTGCAACAATGGTTTAATTATGGCTGGTGCTCGTGTATATTATACGATGGCAAAAGACGGATTATTCTTTAAAAAAGCAGCGGTTTTAAATGCGTCAAGTGTGCCTTCGTGGTCTTTGTGGGCGCAATGTATTTGGGCTTCGGCTTTGTGTTTAACTGGAAAATACGGTGATTTATTAGACTTTGTCGTGATTATCGTTTTGATATTTTACATTTTGACAATTTACGGAATTTTCATCCTTCGCAAGAAAATGCCCGATGCCGAAAGACCTTACAAAGCTTTTGGATATCCGTTTTTACCAATGTTGTATCTTATTATTGCAACCGCAATTTGTGTGGCATTACTATTTACAAAAACGAGTACGTGTGGTTGGGGCGTTTTGATAATGCTAATTGGAATTCCGGTTTATTATTTTACGAAAAAGGAAGAGGTTTAGAAGTTGTAGGTTATGGGTTGTAAGTTATATGTTGTAGGTTATAGGTTGTAGAAGTAGCAAAAAATCCGTTTCATTTAAACTGAAACGGATTTTTTGTATCTATCAACCATCAACCATCAACCACCATCCAATAACCATAAATTACCAACCATCAACCAACAACCAACAACCAACAACCAACAACCATAAATTACTAACCATCAACCACTAATAATACGTAAATCGTCTTACTTTAGCAATATATTTCGCCAATCGAATTACTTGGTGGCTGTAGCCGTATTCGTTGTCATACCAAATGTAAAGCACGATATTTTTTCCGTCAGCTGAAACAATTGTAGCATTACTATCGTAAATTGAAGGTGCCGAAGTACCTACAATATCTGAGGAAACCAACTCATTATTTAACGAATATTTTATCTGTTCTACCAATTCGCCTTCTAATGCATATTTTTTCATTATTGAATTAATCTTGGCAATAGTAGTTGTTTTTTTTATTTCTAAATTCAAAATTACCAACGAACCATTAGGCACAGGAACACGAATAGCATTAGAAGTTAATTTTCCCGCAAGGCTTGGTAATGCTTTTGCAACAGCAGTTCCAGCACCCGTTTCGGTGATTACCATATTCAAAGCTGCGGCTCTTCCACGACGGTATTTTTTGTGCATATTATCCACTAAATTCTGGTCGTTGGTATAGGCGTGAATGGTTTCTAAATGTCCTTTTACAACTCCTAAAGTATCTTCAACTGCTTTCAAAATTGGTGTAATTGCATTGGTAGTGCACGATGCGGCAGAGAAAATATCAATTTCGTCTGGATTGTATTCGTTTTGATTTACACCGTGAACAATGTTTGGAACGCCTTTTCCAGGTGCAGTTAACAAAACTTTATGTGCTCCTTTTGAAGATAAATGGCGGCGTAGTGCTTCTTCAGTTGTAAATGCTCCTGTATTATCAATGATTAAAGCATCATTGATTCCAAATTGAGTGTAATCAATTTCTTCTGGACTATTTGCAGTAATTACGTGAACGGTTGTTCCATTAATTATTAAGGCGTTATTTTTTACATCGGCAACGACAGAACCCATAAAATCGCCGTGAATGGAATCATAACGCAATAAAGAGGCTCTTTTTTCAAGAGAAACAGCGTCGTTTTTATCACGAGTTACAATTGCTCTCAATCGCAATTGTTCTCCTTTTCCCATTTTCGACATTAATTCTCTGGCCAACAAACGACCAATTCTTCCGAAACCATATAAAACGACATCTTTGGAATTTATTTCTCCCGAGTTCTTGGCGTTTTTTAATTTATCGATAACAAATGCTTTCGCATTATTATACTTGTTTTCTTTAGAATGGTATTCAAATGTTAATTTCCCAATGTCCAATTTTGAAGGTGGTAAATCCAATGATAAAATGGCTTTTGCAATTTCTACAGAGTCAAAAATAGAAATTGGTTTGCCAACAAATTCTCCTGCATATTCGTGTAAGTTGATAATTTCGCTTACATTTTTATCGATTAGTTGGTTTCTAAAGAGTACCATTTCGATGGATTTGTCATACCATAAATCGCTGATGATTTTGATAAATTCTACACCCGCTCTTCTTCGATTGGCTTGGAAAGCGACTTCTTTTTCATAAGAAATTGTCATAACTATTTGATTTAAATTGTATTAATTTTTTGCAAAAGTACCCATTTCAATCGATTTCGTAACTGTTTTTTTAATTATTTTATAAAAAAAAGCCGATTAATTAAAATCGACTTTTGAAAAGTAATTCGTAAGATGACTTTTTTATAATATCAATCGGATAACTTGTCCGTTTACCGTCAACATTTCTATTTGAACGGTTTGATTTTCATCCAAATTAGAAAGTGCTTTTGATACCGTTTCAACATCAATAGCTTTCACATTTCCAATACTTAAAATAATTCCGCCTTTCAAGTCATTTGCATAAGCATTTAATCTTTCATTGTTAACGTCTTTAATTTTCACACCATAATCAATTCTGAATTTTTTCTTATCAGAAGCGTTTATGTTTTCTAAATCTAACCCTTTAAATTGGGTATTAAAAACGTCACTTTTTGATAATGTTACAGGAACACTCATCGTTTTTCCATTTCTAATAAAAGTAACTTCGACCTTGTCATTTGGTCTTTTTGTACTGATATAGCCGTTTAATTCTGCAAAAGACGAGATTTTTTGCGCATCTAATTGTATGATAATATCGCCTTTTGTCAATCCTGATTTCTCAGCACCAGAATTTTTGTTGACTCTTTTGATATAAAAACCTTCTGTTTCTTTTATGCCCAATTCTTTTGAAGCAGAACTGTTTAATTCGCCACCTTCAACACCAAGAATTCCTCGTTGAACGTTACCAAATTCCATAATATCTTCAATTATTTTACGAGTAATATTTGATGGAATGGCAAACGAATAACCAACATAAGAACCCGTTTGAGATGAAATCATCGTGTTAATTCCGATTAATTCTCCACGAGTATTTACCAAAGCCCCACCACTATTTCCAGGATTTACAGCGGCATCTGTTTGAATAAAAGACTGAATTCCTGTGGTATCTAAATTTCTTGCTTTTGCCGAAACAATCCCAGCCGTAACCGTTGAAGTAAGATTATATGGATTTCCAACGGCTAAAACCCATTCGCCCACTTTCACCACGTCTGAATCTGCAAAAGTAGAATAGGGTAATTTATCTTCGGTATCAATTTTCAACAAAGCAATGTCCATTTTAGAATCGGTTCCAACCAATTTTGCTTTATACGATTTTTTATTATTTAGTGTGATTTCTATTTCTGATGCGTCTTTTACCACGTGATTATTGGTTACAATATAACCGTCTTCAGAAATAATTACACCCGAACCAGTTCCAATTTGTTCTTGTTGTTGTGCGCCTTTATAGCCATAAAAAAACTCCATCATTGGATTTGAAATGGAAGTATAAGAAACGTTTTTCACGTGAACTACCGTGTGTACTGCTTTTTCGGCAGCTTCAGTAAAATCGACAGCTTCGGATGATAATCCAACGGTTTTCCCGTAATTATTTGGAGCAAGTGTAACAATCGAATTTTTATCTTTCGAAAAATAGCCGTTACTATCAAATAATAATTTGTAAGCCCCAAGAGTTGTAACACCGCTCAACAATGCAACTAAAAATAGATTTGTGAAATTTTTCATAGTAAATTATTTTCTTTTGAGTAAAATTATAAAAGTATTAGTTTCAAAAAAAGAGTTTAACGCCCGTTTAACAATGATTAACTTTTCATTAATAGTTCGTACTTTTGTGTTAATTAAACTAATTATGGAAATCAACTTTTATAAATACGAAGGAACAGGCAACGATTTTGTGATAATTGACAATCGCAACGAAATTTTTCCAAGAGACAATAACAAACTAATTGCACATTTGTGCGACAGACGATTTGGCATTGGTGGCGACGGTTTAATTTTACTTGAAAAAGACAATGAAACCGATTTTAAAATGGTCTATTTTAATTCAAATGGAGATCAAAGTACGATGTGTGGAAATGGAGGAAGATGTTTGATGGCTTTCGCCAATAAGTTACAGATTATTGATAAATCAGCGTCTTTTATGGCAATTGATGGCTTACATTATGCTACAATTTCTGAAAACGGAATTGTTTCTTTGCAAATGAAAAACGTAGATTCGGTTGCCAATTCAACTGATTATGTTTTTTTAAATACGGGTTCGCCACATCACGTTCAATTAGTTTCTGATTTGAAAAATATAAATGTAAAAGAAAATGGAGCTGCAATTCGTTACAGTGATTTGTATGGAAATGCAGGATCAAACGTAAATTTTGTGGAGCAAATAAATTCAGATACTTTTTCGATTCGAACCTACGAAAGGGGAGTAGAAGATGAAACTTTATCTTGCGGAACGGGTGCTACCGCTGTTGCAATTGCTATGAAAACCATCGGAAAAACGACTTCCAATGCAATTAAAATTAATGTTGAAGGAGGAAAATTAGAAGTTTCTTTCGATAATAATGATGGAAAATTCACGAATGTTTTTCTAAAAGGACCTGCAACATTTGTCTTTGAAGGAAAAATTAATATTTAAATCACAACTCAATTGATAACTTTAAAAGGGAAAAATATTTATTTACGAGCACTCGAGCCAAACGATTTAGAGTTTGTTTATGCGGTTGAAAATGATGAATCAGTTTGGGAAGTGAGTCACACACAAACGCCTTACAGTAGGTTTTTGATTCGTCAATATCTTGAAAATGCCAATCAGGATATTTATGAAGCCAAGCAATTGCGTTTGGCAATTTGTACTTTTGATGATGATTTCGCTATTGGTTTAATAGATATTTTTGAATTTGATCCAAAAAATAATCGTGCAGGTATAGGGATTCTCATTAAAGACAACGATAACAGAAATCAAGGGATTGGTTCTGAAGCATTAGAACTATTGATAAAATATACTTTTGTGCATTTGAACTTACATCAATTGTATGCAAATATTTCTACAGAAAATGAAGCAAGTTTAAGTCTTTTTACTAAATTTGATTTCCAAAATATTGGAACAAAAAAAGAATGGAATTTGGTAAAAGGAAAATACAAAGACGAGACTTTATTCCAATTAATAAATAATCAATTTTAAATTATATACTTTGAATTTCAAAAAAATAACATCAATAGTTTCGGTTGTTTTGATAGCTGCTTTATTAATTTACGGCATCAAATTGTACAGAGATATATTTTCTGACAACACGAAATTTACCGAAAATGAATTTTTTGTTCATATTCCATCGGATGCGACTTATGAAGATGTAAAAAAAATAATCAGTCCATTTATTGAAAATATGGATCATTTTGAAATGGTAGCTTCCAAAAGATCCTATATTGAAAATGTAAAATCAGGTCGTTTTTTATTCAAAAAAGGAATGAATAGCTTTGAATTGGTTTCTACTTTGCGTCAAAATGTTCCTGTAAAATTGGCATTTAACAATCAAGAGCGTTTGGAAAATGTTGTAGGTAGAGTTGGTTCTCAAATTGAAGCGGACAGTATTTCATTGATGAAAATATTCAAAGATTCTACTTTCTTAAAAGAAAATGGTTTCACCGAAGATAATGTCATAAGCATTTGTTTGCCAAATACATACGAATTTTATTGGAACACCAAAGCGGATAAATTCCGTGATAAAATGATTAAAGAATACCGCAAGTTTTGGAATACCGAAAGAACTTCAAAAGCGTTAAAGTTAGGATTAAATCCAGTTCAAGTGATGACTTTGGCTTCAATTGTGCATAAAGAAACCGTAAAAAAAGACGAAAGACCAAGAGTTGCCCGTGTTTATTTGAACCGATTAAAGTTGGGAATGCCACTTCAAGCCGATCCAACGGTGATTTTCGCTAAGAAAAAGCAATTGTCAAATTTTGGTACAATTATTAAAAGAGTCTATTTCAATGATTTAAAAATTAATTCCCCTTACAATACCTATTTCTATTTAGGATTACCACCAGGGCCAATCGCAATGCCGGATATTACTGCCATTGAAGCGGTATTGAATCCTGAAAATAACGATTATATTTATTTTTGCGCCAGCGTTTCAAAATTTGGTTATCACGAATTCGCATCGGATTTAAACCAACACGCTGCAAACAGAAAAAAATATGTGGAATGGTTGGACAAGCAAATCGCTAAAAAGTAATTTTGAATTGGAATAAATGTTTGTTTCTACTGCTAAGTTTCCTTAGTTTTGAAATTAGTAATGCTCAAAAAGATTTTAATAATTTTTTAAAACCATCTGATTCTTTAAATAGTCAGCGCAGAAATACAGTTGTGATTTCTGAGGTTTTGGCTTCATCAATAACTTTAGTTGGACTCAACCAACTTTGGTATGCCGATTATCCAAAGTCAAAATTTCATTTTATAAATGACAATTCAGAATGGATGCAAATGGATAAAATGGGGCATTTATTTTCGTGTTATCATATAAGTAATAGGAGTGTAAATGCCCTGAAATGGGCTGGAGTTCAGAAGGATAAACAATTAATTTATAGTGCTGCTTTAGGTTTGACATTTATGACGACCGTTGAAATTTTTGATGGTTTTTCGGAACAATGGGGCGCTTCTTCAGGAGATTTAGTTGCAAATATAGCGGGAACTGGTCTTTTTGTATATCAAGAAATACTGTGGAAAGAGCAGCGAATTATTCCTAAATTTTCATTTCACACTACTCGATATGCAGCATTAAGACCTAATATATTAGGAAATTCACTGAACGAACAAATTTTAAAAGATTACAACGGACAAACATATTGGCTTTCTGCAAATGTAAATTCTTTTCTTAAAAGTTCTAAAATCCCAAATTGGCTGAATTTTGCAATAGGATTTGGTGCGGAAGGAATGATTTCTGCAAATGGTGATTATTTAGCTTCTGAACCAAAAAGATACCGACAATTTTATCTAAGCTTGGATGTTGATTTGACGAGAATTAAGACCAAATCACCTCTTTTAAAAACACTTTTTTCTGTTTTTAACTGTATAAAAGTTCCAGCACCCACAATTGAATTTTCTCGGAACAACCAATTAAAAGGGCATTTCATCTACTTTTAGAAAACTTTAACTGCTTGAAAATCAGCTTTATTATTTTTTATGTATATTTGTCCCGTAGAAATTTCTTAAATAATACTGTTTATTGACTTAAAATCATCTTGTGATTTATTAATTTCAAATACAGTATTGATGTTTTATAAACCCAAAAGTTAATTAGTTTTAGCTGTTTATAATTAGAAACATCGTTAAGAAGAAAACTAATATATGTTAAAGAAAATGTTTTTTTATGCTTTTTTGGTCGGTATTATTGCTTTTATAAGCTCAGGTTTTAAATCTATAAAAATCGAAAAATACGACTGGTTTCATCTCAATGTAAATGAAATGACCTATTATTCCTTGCCTTCAATGAGAAATAATGATTACATCAATAAAAAAGTTCCCTTCACAGGAAAATTTTTTATAGGTTACAAAGAAGCGATTGCATTCAAAGAATCCCAAGGAAAATACAAGAAAATTAATGAAATTGGATATATGGGAAAATACCAATTTGGTGTTGAAACTCTTAAAACCATTGGAATTTTCGATAGCTTGTCTTTTTTAAATAGTCCAAAAATGCAAGAAAAAGCTTTCGTCGCCTTGCTTGCTAAAAATAAATGGGAATTAAAAGATGAGATTGCAGAATATGAAGGAAATATTGTTGGTGGAGTGCGTGTTACCGAGTCTGGAATCCTTGCTGCAGCTCATTTGGGAGGTGTAGGTTCTGTAAAGCGATTTCTTAAATCAAATGGAGCTAGGAAATGCAGAGATCAAAATGGAGCTTCGGTGAAATCATATATGAAAGATTTTGGAGGTTACGAAACTTCGGGGATTAAAGCCAATAAAAAGGCTAAAGTAAAATAGTTTAAAACAGAAAACCACGTTAATAACGTGGTTTTTTTGTCTTACATTTTATGAATAATGAATATTGTTGGACGATTATGCAAATCAACTTTTGCTTTTTTCCAATTTACAACTCGCATTGTTTTGATGTATTCTGTTGGTAATGTGATGTCTGCGGCTATGCAAAGATGTGTTTCAGGATGCAATGCATTTAAAATATCTTCAAGCATTTTGTTATTTCTATAAGGCGTTTCAATGAATATTTGAGATTGGTTTTTATCCATTGACAATTTTTCTAAGCCCTTAAGTGCTGTCTTTTTTTCTGAAGCATCAATTGGAATATAACCATTAAACGCAAAACTTTGTCCGTTCATTCCAGAAGCCATTATTGCCAATAATATGGAAGAAGGACCAACTAACGGCACTACTTGAATTCCTTTTTCGTGAGCCAATTTAACAATTACAGCACCTGGATCTGCAACGCCAGGACATCCTGCTTCCGACATCAATCCTACATCTTTTCCTTCTAAACACGCCTGAATCATTTCTGAATGTTCTGATTTTTGAGTGTGTTTATTTAATGCGCTTAATTTTAGTGAAGCTTGAACTTTTTCGGGAGAGACACTTTTTATGAATTTACGGGCTGTTTTTTCGTTTTCAACAATATAATAATCAATCAATTCAATGCTTCTTTTTATGGTTTGTGGCAAAACATCAAATGGATTTTCAGTTTCTCCTAATGTTGTTGGAATAAGATATAACTTGCCTAAAAGCGACATTGGTTTCATAAATTTAGAGTGTAATTAAAGAAAAGGTAAGTATTAGAATAAAAGAAGCTAATTTTAAGAATGCTTTTCAATTAGTTTTTTAGCAATGATTTCACAAGTTTCATCAAGCATTTTATAAACCAACTCAAAACCGTTTTCCAAACCAAAATAAGGGTCGGGCACATCCATATTTTCATTTGGAAATAACTCATTTAGAATTAATTTCACTTTGTTTTTTTGGGAATCGTTTTGAGATAATGAAACAACATCAGAATAATTACTTCCGTCCATTACATATATATAATCAAAAGTATCAAAGTCTGCGGATTCAATTTGTCGACATTTTTGATTTGAAATATCTAAACCATTTTTTTTTGAAATTGAGATAGAACGTAAGTCAGGTTGTTTTCCAACATGCCAGTTTCCAGTGCCACAAGAATCAACAATAAAAGTATCTTTAGGAAGTTTTGACGATAGTAACCCTTCCGCAATTGGCGAACGACAAATGTTTCCTAAACAAACCATTAAAATTTTAATTGGCATTATAAAGACAATTTTTTATGGATATCCTCCATATATTTTTTAAATTGTTTGTCCGTTGCAACTAAATTATCAACCGTTTTGCAAGCGTGTAAAACCGTGGCGTGATCACGATCACCAATTTGCGAACCGATATTTGCTAAAGAAGCTTTTGTGAATTTTTTTGCAAAAAACATAGCCAATTGTCTTGCTTGAACAACATGACGTTTTCTTGTTTTTGACTGTAAAGTTTCTAAGTCCAATTGAAAATAATCTGAAACAGTTTTCTGGATATAATCAATTGAAACTTCACGTTTTACATTTTTTACAAATTTTTCTACAACTTGTTTTGCTAAATCTAAAGTAACTTCTTTTTTATTGAATGAAGATTGCGCAATTAATGATATTATTGCACCTTCTAATTCTCTAACATTTGATTTTATGTTTCTAGCTACATATTCTATAATTTCGTCTGGAATTTCTACACCATCACGGTATAAAATGTTTTTCAAAATCGAAATTCTAGTTTCATAATCTGGCTGGTGCAATTCTGCAGAAAGTCCCCATTTGAATCGGGATAACAAACGTTGTTCTATATCTTGCATATCAACTGGTGCTTTGTCCGAAGTCAAAATCACCTGTTTTCCATTTTGGTGTAAATAGTTGAAGATATGAAAAAATACATCTTGAGTTCCTGTTTTTCCTGAAAGAAATTGTACATCATCAATAATCAATACATCAATTAGTTGATAAAAATGGATAAAATCATTTCTGTTATTTTTCTTTACTGAATCAATATATTGTTGTGTAAAAATTTCGGCAGAAATATATAAAACTGTTTTTTCAGGATATTTATCTTTAATTTCAACACCAATTGCGTGGGCTAAATGCGTTTTACCCATTCCAACACCACCAAAAATCAATAATGGATTAAATGATGTACCACCTGGTTTATTTGCCACAGCCATACCCGCAGAACGAGCAAGTCTATTGGAATCTCCTTCTAAAAAGTTGTCAAAACTATAATTTGCATTTAATTGCGATTCTATTTTTAAGTTTCTAATTCCAGGAATTATAAATGGATTTTTTAATTCTGGATTTAAGTTTTTAAATGGTGCATCTACTTCTTGCGTTTTCATAGGACTTCTATGAGCACTCGGCAATTGTTCCATAAATGGTTGTTTGTTGCCATAAGTGTTCTCCATTTTGATTTTATAGAGTAACTTTGCATTTTTTCCAAGTTCTTTGGTTAGAGCAACTTTTAATAATTTCACATAGTGTTCTTCTAACCATTCGTAGAAAAATTTACTCGGAACTTGTATATACAGAGCATTGTCAGTTAGTTCTACTGATTTAATTGGTTCAAACCAAGTCTTAAAAGCTTGATCTTGAATATTGTCTTTTATAAATAATAGACAATTTTCCCAGACTGATTGCGCAGTTTTGCTCATAGTATTAGAAAAGTTAAATTTTTTTAAATAGTTGCCAAAAAAAACGATTAAGGGATTGCTTTTTTCGGAATACAAATATGTGATAATAATTCGTTAAAAAAAAATAATTTTGGATTAATTTTTTTAAAAATTTTGTCGTATGAAAAGAGTCCTAATTTTTAATTATAACTAAATAAATAAAATGCATAAACATCAAATTCAAGTTCGCGTTCGCTATTCAGAAACAGACCAAATGGGAGTCGTTTACCACGGTAATTACATCCCGTATTTTGAAATAGGAAGAGTGGAATGGCTTAGAAACAAAGGAGTTTCCTATAAAATAATGGAAGAGAGTGGCGTGGCACTTCCTATAGTTTCTATGACTCTCAATTATAAAAAACCGGCACGTTATGATGAATTATTAACAGTAACCACAGCTTTTAAAAGTCAAACTTCTGTAAAAGTTGAATTTGATTGCGAAATTCATAATGAGAAAAATGAATTGTTAACAACTGCTCATTTTATCTTGGTTTTTGTGGACTTATTAACGGGAAAACCAATTCAGCCACCTCAATATATTAAAGATATTTTAGCTTAGTTAAACTTTTCATAACAAAATCACAATTTTGTAAGGGAAACTTCAAATAAAGTTTCAAAAATGTCGGATATTTCTTCCACATTTCTTTTGCGAGTGGTGATTTCAATTTCACAATTCAATTCCATTTTTTGGGAAATCACGTGCAGTTTTTTTTCTTTAATAATTCGCATTACTTTGTTTATGTTTTTATAATCAAAAGTAATTTTGAAGCTAACATCAATTGTTTTTTCAATGATTGATGCTGCTTCTAAAGCCATTTGCGCCGTTGTTTTATAAGCAGATATCAAACCTCCAACTCCTAATTTTGTTCCTCCAAAAAAGCGAACAACTACAATTAATATATTCGTAAGTTCAAAAGATTGTATTTGACCGTAAATCGGCATTCCCGCACTATTGCTCGGTTCGCCATCATCATTGGCTCGGAATTCTATTTTTTCTGTGCCAATTTGATACGCATAACAAAAATGAACAGCTCCTAAATGCTGTTTTTTTAAATGCTCTAAATGTGTTTTTATTTCTTCCTGCGAGGAAACAGGAAAGGCATATCCGAAAAATTTACTGCTTTTTTCTTTGAATAAAACTTCTTCGGAAGGATTTGCAATGGTTTTATACGTGTCTTTTAATTCCAATTGCTTTCTAAATTATTTTATTGGCAAATAAATCAATAACATCTTCTTCTCCTTTTTGCAAATGCCAAACTTGAAGCCCTAATTTTTCAGCGCTTTCAATGTTTTGAAGATTATCATCTACGAACAAAGTGTTTTTGGGTAACAAATTATGTTCTTTGATTACAAATTCAAAAATGGCTGAATCTGGTTTTCTCATTCCTAATTCAAATGAAAAATATACTTTTTCAAAACATTGGTAAAAATCTCTGTAAAATGAAATCCCGGCTCTATGTTGAAACCGTTCGATGTGAATAGAATCAGTATTGCTCAATAAAAAAAGACGGTATTTTTGCGAAAGCATTTGTAAAAATTCTAATCGATACAAAGGAAAGTCTAATAATATTGCATTCCAAGCTTCTCGAATTTGGTGAATAGAAGCGTTTGGAATGTAGTTTTGAAACCCAAGGATGAATTCCGTTTCTGAAATTTTACCTTTTTCAAAGTCTAAATTCAAGGCGTCCAAATTTGAATTCCATTCTTTTAAACCCAATTTTTTCAACGCCAAAGGTGTTGCTTCTTTGTCAAGGTTGATAAAAATATCTCCAAAATCAAAAATAATAGTATCAATCATAGTTTCGAAAGATTAAAAGTGTATCGTTTTTGATAGTCTGCTTAGTGTGTTTTTTTGTATTTAGAATTGGTGCTTTTGTTCCATTTTCCAAATAAACGTCTCCTTGAAAAACTCTTGCTTCATCCCAAATATTAGAATCTATAAAGGATTGAATCGTATGTCTTCCACCTTCAATTATTACCGATTGAATTTGATTTTCATATAAAATAGTGACTATTTGTTCGGTACTATTTTTATTAAAATCAATTTTAATATATTTTATATGTGCAACTTCCGATTGAATTTCTAAATTTGAGAATACAATTGTTTGTGCTTGATTATCAAAGATATGACTTTCTTTTGATATTTTATTATTTCTATCGATAACAATTCGAATTGGATTTTTTCCAACCCAATCTCGAACAGTTAAAGTTGGATTGTCGTCAATAACGGTTTGCGTTCCCACAAGAATTGCTTGTTCCTCACTTCTCCATTTATGAACCAATTGACGAGAAAATTCATTCGTAATCCAAACTGGTTTTTGTTCTAATTTAATTTTTGGACTAATTAATCCATCGCTACTTTCAGCCCATTTTAAAATTATAAACGGACGCTTTTTCTGATGAAATGTAAAAAAACGTTTGTTCAGTTCGTTGCATTTGTCTTCAAGAATTCCAACAGTCACATTTATCCCTGCGTCAAGTAATTTTTTAACGCCAGTTCCCGCCACTTTGCTATTTGGATCAATAGTTCCAATAACAACATTTGGGATTTTATATTTTACAATTAAATCTGCGCAAGGAGGCGTTTTTCCAAAATGACTGCACGGCTCTAAACTTACGTAAATGGTGGCGTTTTTCAATAAATCTTTATTTTTCACTGAATTTATTGCAACTACTTCTGCGTGAGCTTCTCCAGATTTTTTGTGCCATCCTTCGCCAATAATTTCATTTTCATATACAATAACACAACCAACCAGCGGATTTGGATAGGTTGTTCCTAAACCATTTTTGGCTAATTCGATGCACCGTTTTATATATTTTTCTTGTACCTTCACGCCACAAAAATACGATTTTAAAAGTAATATGGAAAGCATCATAATTAGAGAAATACAAAAGAAGGATAACGTTGAAATTGCTGCAATTGTAAGAAATGTTTTAATGGAAATGGGCGCGCCAAAAGTTGGTACTGCTTATGCAGATCCGTATTTAGATTCCTTATTTGAAGTTTATGCTGTTCCAAAAGCCATTTATTTTGTAGTTGAAAATAACGGTAAAATTATTGGTGGTGCTGGCGTAAAGCAATTGGATAATTCGGATGAAAACATCTGTGAACTTCAAAAAATGTATTTTCTTCCCGAAGCTCGTGGACTTGGTTTAGGAAAAAAACTAATTGATATTTGCATTGAAAAAGCTACGGAATTTGGTTTTGAAGCCTGCTATATTGAAACGATGACGTATATGGAAGCCGCGCAAAAATTATATAAAAAAGTTGGATTTCACTATTTGGATAAACCAATGGGAAACACTGGTCATTCCTCTTGTCCGGTTTGGATGCTTAAAAAATTATAAGGAAGTAGGATAATGAATACTATAAAAATAAAGGAATATAAAGCCAAATTTATCGCCCAACTCATCTCGATTTATGATGAAATGGAAGCGGAAAGTTTCTTCTATTTGATTCTTGAAAACCAACGCCAATTGAGAAGAATTGATTTGGCTCTGAATATTGATTTGGTATTTTCAAAGGAAGAAATTCTAATTTGGAATGAAATCTTAGAAAAGCTCCAACTTGAAATTCCGATACAATATATATTAGGTACAACTCATTTTTACGGTTTAGAATTTAATGTCAATGAAAACGTATTAATTCCAAGACCAGAAACCGAAGAATTAGTGGAATGGATTATTTCTTCTGCTGTAAATATGCCAAAATTTAAAAATATAAAGATTTTGGATATTGGAACAGGAAGCGGTTGCATCGCAATTTCATTGGCAAAAAATATTCCTAACTCCGAAGTTTTTGCAATTGATATTTCCGATAAAGCATTGGCTACAGCCAAAGAAAATGCTGATTTAAATAAAGTTACTGTTGCTTTTATTCAAAAAAATATTTTGGAAACCAATGATTTAGAGCAACAATTCGACATCATTGTTTCGAATCCTCCGTATGTTCGTAATTTAGAAAAAGCGGAAATAAAACCGAATGTTTTGGCAAACGAACCTCATTTGGCGTTATTTGTAGCTGATGATGATGCCTTAATTTTTTACAGAAAAATCGCTGAATTGGCAACCAAAAATCTATCTGCAGAAGGAAAATTATTCTTCGAAATCAATCAATACCTTGGTAAAGAAACGCTTGAATTATTAGAAAAAATGAACTTCAAAAATAGTGAACTTCGCAAAGATATTTATGGAAATGACAGAATGATTGCTTGCAATATCTAACTATTCGTAACGTAAAGCTTCAATTGGATCTAATTTTGAGGCTTTCAAAGCAGGATAAGAACCCGAAACAACAGCAACTATAAAAGTGGTGATAACGGCTGCAATTACTGCGCTCCAAGGAATTACAAAACTAAAATCGATGGCGGTAGAAATTCCGTATCCTATTAATATTCCAAAAACAATTCCTACTAATCCTCCCAATTGTCCGATGATTAAGGTTTCGATAAAAAACTGAAATGCAATGGTACTTCTTTTGGCGCCCAATGCTTTTCTTACTCCAATTTCACGGGTTCTTTCGGTAACGGAAACCAACATTATGTTCATCAAAGCAATCGAAGATCCAAAAATGGTAATGATTCCAATTATCCAAGCGGAAGCACTCAAAACATCTGTCATTTCTGAAATTCGGTTGATTAAATCATCACTTCTTGAAACGCCAAAATTATTTTCTTGAACAGGATTTAACTTCCGAACCCGTCGCATTATATTGTTGGCATTGTCAACTGCTTCTTCTAATAATGCCTCTTTTGCCACCATAACACTCATCGTATAATTGATATTTGGTGCTGTAAATAAAGACCTAGCCACTTGAATTGGAATTAAAACCCTTAAATCTTGGCTGTTGCCAAAAGTCGATCCTTTTTCTTTTAACACTCCAATTACTTTGAATTTTGCCCCTCGAATTGAAATGATTTTATCTATTGGATTCACATCTTTCAACAATCCTTTTTCAAAATCAGAACCTACAACACAAACATAAGCATTGTTATCAATGTCAAATCCTGTGAAGTTTCTTCCTAAAGTAGTTTCCAAACCAGAATTTCCTAGAAAATGTTCGTCAACACCAACAACCGAAATTTCGGGATCGGTTTTTTGAGATTCAAATTTCACTTCGGCTCTTGAAGTCGCTGTAAATGAAAGGGAAGTTTCCGTGAATGGATATTGGTAATTTTCTTTGAAAGCCCTCGCCTGTGGATAAGAAATAATGGGATTTTCTTTTTCAATTTCACTATTGCCTCCACCGCGTCTTCGGATGCTCGTTTCATACTGACTGATATTGAAAGTATTGGAACCCATCGATGCAAAATTAGACGACAAGGTGTTTTTCAATGCCGAAACCACCGTTAGAATTCCAACCAAAGCAGTAATTCCTATTGCAATAATCAAAATAGTAAGAATGGTTCTCAACAATTGTGTGCGGATGGAACCAAGTGCAATTCGGATATTTTCTTTCGTTAATTTGAACATCGTTTATAATTTGTCACGAAAATACAATTTTTGTTACAAGTTTACTTTATAAGGTGGATTATTTAGTATAAAAATAAGATATTTGCACAAGTTAAATTTAAGATTTACTAATTTAGATTTTATCTTTTTCCAAGAAATAAGATTTTAGACAGTTCAAATCTAAAATCAACAACCTAAAATTTGCAATCAAAATGGCTCAAAAACCAAGTATTCCTAAAGGCACGCGCGACTTTTCTCCAAGTGAAGTAGCAAAACGGCACTATATTATTTCGATTATAAAAAGCAATTTTGAGAAATACGGTTTTCAACCAATTGAAACACCGTCATTTGAAAATTCGGAAACCCTTATGGGAAAATATGGCGAAGAAGGTGACCGTTTGATATTTAAGATTTTAAATTCTGGTGATTATTTGGCGAAAGCCGATGAAAAAGCATTGCAAAATAAAGAAAGTAACAAATTAACTTCAAGTATTTCTGAGAAAGCACTTCGTTATGATTTAACGGTTCCATTTGCAAGATACGTGGTGCAACACCAAAACGATATTGAATTTCCATTTAAAAGATACCAAATCCAACCTGTTTGGAGAGCCGATCGTCCGCAAAAAGGACGTTTTAGAGAATTTTTTCAATGCGATGCCGATGTGGTTGGTTCAAAATCTCTTTGGCAAGAAGTAGAATTAGTACAATTATACGATGCTGTTTTTACCGATTTAGGTTTAAAAGGAGTTACAATTAAAATAAACAACAGAAAAATATTATCTGGAATAGCCGAAGTTATTGGTGCTTCAGATAAGTTAATTGATTTTACGGTTGCCTTAGATAAATTAGATAAAATAGGGGAGGACGGCGTGAAAACTGAAATGCTTGAAAAAGGAATTTCAGCGGAAGCAATTCAAAAAGTCCAGTCTTTATTTAATTTCACGGGAACTATTTCTGAGAAAATCGAAAAATTAGCACAACTTTTGGCGTCTTCAAATGAAGGAATGAAAGGGGTAGAGGAGTTGCAATTTATTTGCGAAACCGTTTCTAAATTGGGTTTAACCACTTCAATTTTAGATTTAGATGTTACGCTGGCTCGCGGATTGAATTATTATACGGGCGCTATTTTTGAAGTTGCACCACCAAAATCTGTTGCCATGGGTTCTATCGGAGGTGGCGGAAGATACGATGATTTGACAGGAATTTTTGGTTTGAAAGATATGAGCGGCGTGGGAATTTCGTTTGGATTGGATCGGATTTATTTGGTTGTTGAAGAATTGGATTTATTCCCCGTTACCGTAACTTCCACAACAAAAGCGTTGTTCATTAATTATGGTGAAAAAGAAGCGTTCTATTCTATGAAAGCCATTAAAGAATTGCGAAACTTTGGCATAAAAGTAGAATTATATCCTGACGCTGTAAAAGTGGGAAAACAGTTTATGCACGCCGACAAACGCGCCATTCCATTTGCAATAATCGTTGGTGAAACCGAAATGAACGAAGGGAATTTTACACTGAAAAATCTAATTTCAGGCGAACAAGTTACGTTGGATTTTGAAGGTCTGAAAGCAGCACTTGCATAAATAGTAAACAGTAGTTATTTACTGTCTATTATATAGATTATAAATTTAATTTTCCTACTTTTATCATTCAAACAGTTCTAAATTATGAAAAATACATTCAAAAAAATCGGTTTTGTGCTTGCAATTGCAACCGTACTCATTTCTTGCAATCAAAAAGCAACCACTGAAAATCCCTCTGAATATTTCACAAATACAGAGAAAGGCGTTCAAAATGGAGGCATAAAAATGATTACAATTTCAACTCCAAAAGGCAAATTCAATGTCTGGACAAAGAAAGTTGGAAACAACCCAAAGATGAAAATCCTCTTGCTAAACGGTGGACCTGGAGCAACACACGAATATTTTGAGTGCTTTGAAAGTTTCCTACCAAAAGAAGGCGTAGAATTTATTTATTACGACCAATTGGGTTGCGGAAATTCTGACAATCCAAAAGACACTACGATGTGGGATTTGCCACGCTACGTCGAAGAAGTGGAGCAAGTTCGCATAGGGTTAGGACTCAACAAAGATAATTTTTACTTACTCGGACATTCTTGGGGAGGAATTCTCGCTATGGATTATGCCGTGAAATACCAAGAAAACCTAAAAGGATTAATCATTTCCAATATGATGTCGAGCGCACCATTATATGGAAAATATGCCGAAGATGTACTTTCAAAACAAATGAAACCAGAGGTCTTAAAAGAAATTCGGGACTTAGAAGCTAAGAAAGATTTTACCAATCCACGGTACATGGAATTGCTGATGCCAAATTTTTACGTCGAGCACATCTGTAGAATCCCAATTGACAAATGGCCAGAACCTGTGAACCGTTCTTTCGCTAAAATGAACCAATCGTTGTATGTTTCCATGCAAGGACCAAGCGAATTCGGACTTTCAGGAAAATTAGAAAAATGGGATCGCTCGATGGATTTAAAAAATATCAAAACTCCAACGCTAGTAATCGGCGCCAAAAACGACACAATGGATCCCGCACACATGCAATGGATGTCGGTACAATTTCCAAATGGAAGTTATTTATTTTGTCCAAACGGCAGCCACATGGCAATGTACGACGACCAAGATGCTTATTTTAACGGACTTATTAAGTTTGTAAAAGGCGTAAACGACGGCAAAAAGAAAGCCATTTTATAGCCTTTCCAATAAATTATTCAAAGCCTTTAACGCATTTTCGTTAAAGGTTTTTTTTGGGCATGCCCCTCCGTAAAAACTTCGGGTCAGGTCGGTCGCTGCAATCTCTGTTCCACTTCGTTCCACAGAGGATTTCCGCTGCCACCCTTCATGCGATACCCCGATTTCCAATTTATGATTTCAGATTTATGATTTTCCGAATAACCAAATCAACGAATAACCGAATTAACCCTTAGGCAATCTGAATTTCACCTTTGATTTGTCAATCTGAATTTATTTTCAGATGCTAATTTTTACAGTAAAAACACTCGTTTTTTTCTTGACTTTGTAGGGACGGATTACAAATCCGCCCTATCCGTTGCGGGACATATCCGAGCGGTCGGGTTAGCTAGGTTGTTTAAGTTTAATTTTGTTTTAGGATTAATTTTGATTGTATTTTTCCTCCAATTATATTTTTTACTAAATAGGAACCTTCTTTTAAATTAGAAATATCAATAGTAGTTTCTTCCAAACTCGTTTTCGTTTTCATAACTTCTCGTCCTGTTATATCATAAATAATAATTAAACTATTTTCAATGTTATTTTTTGTTGAAATGTGTAATATGTTTTTTGTTGGATTCGGATAAATAACAAATTTATTTTCATCAAATTCTTCCTTAGACAGAGTACAAGAATTAATTAATATTGGTGTAATTGAACTATTATAATTACCATTTCCTAATTGTGCTTCTGAATTATCTCCCCATGAATACATTGCTCTATTGCTTTTAAGAGCAATTGTATGTCTAGAACCAGGTGATACTATCAACCAATCAGTATCTAAACCAATTTGAGTTGGAATTAATTTATCAATTTGGGTTCCATCTCCAAGTTGACCTAAATCATTTTGGCCCCAACCCCAAAGTGTACTATTTGTTTTGATTGCAAATGAATTATTAAAACCCGCACTTATAGATTGCCAGTCTGAATCTGTACCAATTTGCACTGGATTAATGACGACAAAAATGGTAGCGCCTAGTCCTAATGAACCCATACCACCGCTCCATGTTCTTCCAAATACATACAAAGTTCCATTGTTTTTTAGCAACAAAGTATGAAGTCCTGCAGAGTCTGCACTAATTTCTTTCCAGTCATTGCCACCTATAAAAATTTGTGTAGGGAAAGGATTGTTTGCGACAGCCTCATTTAGTCCCCAAGCCCAAAGTGTCCCATTATTTTTTAAGGCAACACTATAATGAAGTCCACCTGTAACCGCTTTCCAATCTGAATCAGTTCCAATTTGTATCGGAACATAACTACTTGTCATAGATCGGTTTCCAAGTTTTCCTTGTTGATTTGAACCCCATGCCCAAAGTGTCCCGTCAATTTTTATTGCCAATGTGTGAGCACTACTTGCTGATATAGTTTTCCAATCAGCTGAAGTTCCAATTTGAACAAATACATTTGAAACATTTCCTGATCCAAAAGTCCCTATGCCTAATTGCCCATCTTCATTGTCGCCAGTTGCCCACAGTGTACCATTTTCTTTAATTACAAAACTATTATAGGCACCAGTAAATATTTTGCTTATGTTTATTTGTGAACTTAAGGGTGTAGGAATAAGAACGTTTGAAGTAATCCCTAATCCTAAAGCCCCAAATCCATTTATGCCATTTCCCCATGTTTCAATTACCCTATTGTCTTTTAATAAGATGTTGTGCCTTCGACCAGCACTAATAACCGTATTACATTGTGAGTATATAATTGTAGTAAAAAATGATATTAGAATAAGACTTAAATTTCTCATAATTGATTTTATTTTATTTATTCATACTTAAGCATGTTGCCCCTAAATTGGTTCGCATTGTATGACAAACATCTAAATTTATTTCAATTCAAATGTAATGTTATTATTCTTACAAAGCATCAAAGGAACTTTTTATTTATTGAATACTTTTTGCCCTACGGGATTGTAAATCAGGATAGTTTTGATACTACAATGGACTAATAATTCTTGATGAAATTTGTGCTAGTTTAAAATAAAAGCGGAATTAGATGCTGAAACAAGTTCAGCAAGACAAGAATAAACAATAGTAAATAGGAGGAAATTCATTAGTTACTCACAGAATGTGATTTCATGATAGTATCATTTGATAGTATCAAAAGTAGTTTTCACAACCTCCAAATAGTATTGTTTTTAAAATGCTAGTTTCTGATGAGGCGAAGTTCGCGTGAGGGATTGCAGCAAAAAGCCCACAGACAAGTGTAGCGAAAGCGGAACTTGACGAGGACTTGTAGCGGAATGCCCGACCGAGTTTAGTGATTGCTTTAATCTTAGCAATGACGTTCTAAACGAGGGCACGCCCAAATAAATCAATATAAACTTGAAGTGCATAGGCTTGATTTTCAGACTAAAAGACTGCGAGATTAACTTTCCAATTGAGAAATTAGCCACAGATTCACAGATTTTAAATCGTTTTTTAATCTGTGAATCTGTGGCAAAAAACATTTATTCGTTCCTTGTCAATGGCTTTTGTTTTGGATATATTCAATTGCGTTTTGAATCGTGTTTATTTTGCCGTAATCTTCTTCGGGGATTTCAACGCCTGTTTTTTCATTGAGTGCAATTATAAACTGCAAGAAATCGAAGGAATCGATGTTGAGCGTTTCCCTGATGTTTTCCTCTAATTTTAATGTTGCGGGTGCGGTATCGGGTGCGATTTGCTGTAGCAAAACAACGATGGTTTGGTGGAGGATTTCGGGGTTCATAACGCTTCTGGATTTTGTAGATTTTTGTCAAGACTGCTCAGAAACCGACTGCCCGTTAATCCGTCTGTTGCCCGGTGATCGCCCGCCAACGTTACATTTGCCAAGGAGCGAATTCCAAGCATTCCGTTTTCGGCAAAGGGCTGCTCGGTGATAGTTCCAAGTCCTACAATGGCAACTTGAGGCGGATAAATTATCCCGAAAACAGTGTCGGCACCCGCATCGCCAAGATTGGTAAGGGTTATTGTGGAGGAACTCAATTCGGAACTTCGCAGTTTTAAGGCTCTTGCTCGTGGAATTAAATCGTTTAAAGCTGCCATAATTTCGTCTGCATTTTTGGTGTCCGATTGTGGAATGGCGGGAACGATGATGCCGCCGTTTCTTAGCGATACTACAAAACCGATGTTGATTTCAGTTTTTTGAAGCAAACCATTTTCCCAAACGGCATTTAAATCGGGGACTTCTTTTAGGGATTTTGCCATTGCTTTTATAAATAAAACGACTGGCAAAAGCCGATTGGCAACCGTTCGCTGTTTGTTGGCTTCTTGCAACCACGCCAACGCCTTGGTCATATCAATTTTTTTCTCCAAATAATAATGTGGAATTTCTCGGTTGGATTTGCTCATTGCTGCTGCAACCGCCATTCGGATAGCTTCTGATGGCGTACTTATTTTTTCGGTTTCAGCGGTTTCTGATTGCTTGATACTTACGTCAATATCTTCTTTGGTAATTGCACCTTCTGGACCTGTTCCTATAATTTTTGAAAGGTCGATATGATTTTCTTGTGCCATTTTCTTTGCCAATGGCGATGCTTTTATTGAAATCGTATCCGTTTTTTCTTCAATGATTGGCACGGATATTTTCTCCATTATTGGATGCAATTCGATGGGTTTTTCGGCTTCGATAGTGCTAGGTTGAATCAACGCCATTTTGGTTCCCACAGGTACTTTTGTGCCTTCTTGAATTAGCAATTCTGCAATGCTTCCTTCGTCGAAAACTTCAATTTCGATGAGTCCTTTTTGGGTTTCTACTTCCGCAATAATATCGCCACGTTTCACGACATCACCGGGTTTTTTTTTCCATTCAATTAAGGTGCCGTCTTCCATATCGGCTCCCAAACTAGGCATTAGAAATTCAATCATAGCGTATCATTTTTTTAACTGCATTTACAATGTCATTTACTTGAGGCACAGCGGCTTCTTCCAAGTGAATCGGGTAGGGAATGGGCACTTCAACACCGCACAACCGTTGAATTGGTGCGTCTAAATCATAAAATGCGTGTTCTGAAATTCGGGCACTTATTTCCGAAGAAATACTAACCGAACGCCACGCATCTTCCACAATAAGCACCCGATGGGTTTTTGCCACCGATGTCAAAATCGTTGCCTCATCCAAGGGTCGCAAAACCCGCAAATCGATAACTTCGGAATCTATTCCTAGAGTTGCCAATAGTTTAGCGGCTTCAAGACTTTTATAAACTCCCGTTCCATAAGTTACAATCGAAATGTCTTTGCCAACTCTCAGCACTTTTGCATTTGTAATTGTAATCGGTTCAAAAGCATTTGCGACTTCACTTTCCAAATTCAGCATTGAAGTATATTCAAATAGCAGCACAGGATTTGGATTTTTTAAGGCTGCTGCCAACATACCTCTGGCGTCTTCGTGCGTACCCACCGACAAAACGATTAAACCCGGAACGTGTGCATAAAAAGATTCCCAACTGTGCGAATGTTGTGCCGCCAATTGTTTGCCAATGCCGCATCCCATTCGGAATACAATTGGAACATTTATTTGACCGCCCGACATATGACTAAGCGTAGCGGCATTATTTATAATTTGATCCATTGCCAGCAAACTGAAGTTTACGGTCATAATTTCGACAATTGGCTTCATTCCCAAAATGGCAGCACCAATTCCTGCCCCTGTGAAACCCGCTTCGGAAAGTGGCATATCCATAATTCGGTCTTCTCCAAATTCTTGCAATAATCCTTTGCTTACCGCAAATGAACCTCCGTAGCGTCCCACATCTTCTCCCATCAAAAAAACACGTTCGTCATTTTGTAACGCTTCGCTAAGCCCTTGTTTCAAGGCTTCGCGATAGGTCATTGTTATTGTGGCAACGTCAATTTGCATAGGTGAATTAAATTAATTTTTTGTTTTTCCAACGTTTTAAAGAAGGTAGTAAATTGATGGCTTTTTGAATAGCTGTCGAATGAATTTCTTGTTTTTTCATCTGACTTTCTACATTGGATTTCATATCGGCAACTTTCATATTTGGATGTTTGAAAGCTCCTTTATCGTAACAAAATTTACAATAATCGTTGCTTTTTATTCCGTTTTTTTCGGTTCCTTTAACGTCTTCTATGTCAAGTGGCATTCCACAACTTTGACAAATCGCTTTATTTTCCATAATTAATTATTTTAGGTTTCTGATTCACTGTAAACAAATTTTGACAATTCAGTTAGCGGTTCTACTATTCCTGCTTCCGCAAATTCGACTGCGAGTTTCATTTTGGTTTCTATTTTGTCTTTCATAATTGCAATTTCAGCTTCCGTAATCCATTTTTGTTGCAAAAGAAATTCTTGAAACTGTGGAATAGCATCTCGTTTTTTCCATTCTTCGACTTCTGTTTTGTCCCGATACAATTCTGCATCAAACATTGAATGTGCCCTGAAACGGTAGGTGTTGCAAACTAACAAATAGGGTTTTCCATCGGTTTTAATTTTTTGTACGGCTTTATTAGTAGCGTCCATAACCTCCAATACATTCATTCCATCCACTGCCAAAGATTCAATTCCATAAGCAGCTCCTTTTTTTTCAATAGCAGTCAAAGAATGCGAATAGTGTATTGCCGTTCCCATAGCATATAAGTTGTTTTCACAAACAAATAACACGGGAACTTCCAAGAGTGCTGCTAAATTTAATGCTTCGTGAAATTCGCCTTCTGCCGCAGCGCCTTCCCCAAAAAAGCAACAACACAACGCTGTTTTCTTTCGTTTTTTTAATGCTAATGCCATTCCAACAGCCAAAGGAAGATGCCCACAAACAATGGCATTGCCACCATAAAAGTTTTTAGAAACATCGAATAAATGCATCGATCCGCCACGCCCTTTGGAACAACCTTCTCGTTTGCCGTACATTTCAGCCATAATCGCATCGGCATCAATCCCCCGAGCCAAGGCGTGACCGTGTTCCCGATAGGTACTCAGTATCACATCTTCCTTGGATAATGCTTGCGTAACTCCCACGGCAACCGCTTCTTCGCCAATATACAAATGGAGAAATCCCCTAATTTTGCCTTTGCTGTATTGCTCGGCTGCTTTTTCTTCAAACCGACGAATAAGCAACATTTGGTAGAAAAGCAATTCTCCCTTTTTTTTGTCCAATTGCACTGGTATTGTTTCTGGTTCTAACATTGTATTTCATTTTTTACATTCCAAAAGCATAGTAATAAATAGTAGCATCGCCAGCATATTTGCCTTCGAGCATAATTCCACCTTGTTGATTTTTAACAGCTTCAATAAAGGAGTTTATGGTGGTAACTTTTTTATTGTTCACGGATGTAATTACGAATCCCTCCCTAATATTCGTGTTCCTTTTGAGTTTTCCCTCGAAAAGCTTTATGATTTTAAGCCCGTTTTTGACCTTGTATTTATTGAGTTCTTGCTGATTGAGTTCCGCCAATTCTACACCCAAATCCTTGAGAAGTACGGTACTTTTAGTTTTCAATACTTCAGGGGCTATCTCTCTTTTCTTTAATGTGGCGGTAACTACTTTTTTCTCTTTCCCGTTTCTAAGCAACGTAATGATTACTTTTTCTCCCGGGCGTTTTCGCATCACGATTTCTTGTAGTTTAGAGGCGGTTATGGTCTCCATTCCATCAACACCAATAATGATGTCTTTCTGTTTGATTCCCGCTTCTTTGGCAGCACTATTTGTTGTAACGCTATCAACATAAACCCCATTGGCACGTTCACTATTTATTTCCTTGGCAAGCGTGCTGTTCATATCCCGAATGACAACTCCCAAAACACCTCGTTGCACGCTACCAAAATTCAGAATGTCATTGGCAACTTTTTTAACAATATCCACAGGAATTGCAAATGCGTAACCTGCATAAACTCCAGTTGGCGTTGCAATTGCAGTATTAATTCCGATTAATTTTCCTTCCAATGTTACTAACGCACCGCCACTATTTCCGGGATTTACGGCGGCATCGGTTTGAATGAATGATTCAATGGCATCTTGCTCACTCAAAATATTAATGTTTCTGGCTTTGGCACTCACAATTCCAGCCGTAACGGTTGAGGCCAAATTGAACGGATTTCCAACCGCCACAACCCATTCACCCACTTCAATAGAATCACTGTCGCCATATTGAATAAAAGGAAGTTTTGTTTCCTCTATTTTTAGTAATGCAAGGTCAGTTTGTGGGTCGGCACCAACAACTTTTGCAGTATAGGAACGTTCGTCATACAAGGTAACATTAATTTCAGAAGCCTCTTTTATCAGATGTTCATTGGTAATAATATAGCCGTTGGGCGTTAGAATAACTCCAGAACCGCTTCCAATTAAGGGTTCTAAATTATCTTTTTCTGATTTTGGAACTCGAAATTTGAATTGTTTTAATAGCGGTTCGTCTTCAAAAAAATCTTTGAACGGATTTGGAATGTTATAAAACTCGTTGCCATTTTCATCTTTACTTATATCAGGTTTTATTGTGCATTTAATGTTAACTACTCCTGGAGTTGCAATTTTAGCTGCCCATTTAAAATCGACATTGCCCGTATAAGAAATATAGTCAGATTTTGGAGCGGCACTTTTCTGAATGTCTTCGATGTTTTTCTCTGTTTTATTGTCTTGTGCGTTGCAACTTTGAAACAGTATAAAAAATACCAAACAAGAAAATCTTAGCGGTTTTAAATTATTTAATTTAGCTGTTTTCATCATCTTCATAGCTTTAAAATTCTTTTATGCTTCTTCCAAAGTAGAAAGATCGCCTTCGGGTAATCCGAGTTCTCTGGCTTTTAGTAGTCTTCTTAAAACTTTCCCGCTTTTGGTTTTCGGAATAGTGTCAATAAATTCAATTTCTTTTGGTGCAATTGCAGGTCCCATTTCTTTTCTCATAAAACCCATAATGTCTATTTTGGTTTCCAAGCTAGGTGAAATCCCAGGTTTTAATACTACAAATGCTTTTACCAACTCGCCAATGGTGGGTTCTGGTATTCCAATGACAGCTGCTTCGGCAATTGCTGGATGTCGGAGCAAGGAACTTTCTACCTCAAACGGACCAACTTGATGTCCCGAAGTTTTGATAATATCATCGGCTCTACCAACAAACCAAAAATAGCCATCGGCATCTTTTTTTGCTAAATCACCGCTGAGGTACCAACCGCCAATAAAACTTTTTTCATACCGCTCATTTTCATTTAAATACCCACGAAATAAGGACGGAAAACCTTTTTTCAGCACCAAATGACCTTGTATATTTGGCTCCGTAATTATCTCTAAATGGTTGTTATTTATTGTCGCAATTTCAATTTCGATACCCGGCATAGGTTTCCCCATTGAACCCGGTTTTACTTGCATCGAACGGTAATTGGCAATCATAATTCCGCCTGTTTCGGTTTGCCACCAATTGTCTAAAATGGGCACTTCAAAATTTTCTTGCGCCCAAATCACGGCATCAGAATGCAGCGGTTCACCAACACTCAAAATCAGTCGTAAATTTTCAAGATTATATTCGGTTTTTGGTTTGATATTCATACGCATCAAGCGTCTAATGGCTGTTGGCGCTGTGTACCAAAGCGTTACTTTGTGATTTTCAAGAATTGAATACCACCTTGAAGCATCAAATTCTTCTTCGTCAATAATACTTGTAACGCCGTGCAATAAGGGCGCAATAATTCCGTAGGATGTACCCGTAACCCAACCAGGATCGGCGGTACACCAATAGACATCTTGTTGATGAAAATCGAGTACATATTTTCCTGTACTATAATGGGTGAGTACGGCTTGGTGAACGTGCAAAACTCCTTTTGGCATTCCGGTTGTACCGCTCGTAAAGTGAAGAAGCGCAACTGTTTCTGCGTTGGTTTCAGGAATAGCAAACGCATCATTCGCTTGTTCCATTAGTTTGGAATACGACAGTATTTTTCCTGAAATATGTTCGGTTGCATCGCTAATAAGTACGTAGCGCAACAACGGTAATTTTTCTAATAAAGGCTGAATTTTTTTATAAAACAAAGCGGTTGTTGTCAGCAATACCGAGGCTTCTCCTTTTGTAAGTCTTTGATAAATGGGTTCGGGACCAAATACTGAAAACAATGGACAAAAAACAGCGGTATATTTTAGGGTTCCCAATGCCGTAACATACAACTCTGGGATTCTTCCAGCAAGTGAGAATACCCGTTCCCCTTTTTCAATTCCTAAATCCTGAAGCACATTTGCAAATTTTGAAGTTTGTTTTTGCAATGCATCAAAAGTCATTTCGATACAACTGTTGTCTTTGCTAATAAATCGAAAAGCTACCTTGTTTTTTAAAGAACTATTCGCGTTTTTATCAACTGCATAGAAAGCAATGTTATTATTTTTTATATCCGATTGTCCCCTAATTTCCTGTGCAATGGCGTTCCACGAGAAAGTCGTTTTTGCTTTTTCATAGTCCAAAAGGTGGGGTACTATTTCATTTTTAGTCGAAATCATCGGTCTTAGTATTTGAAATTTGTCGTTAAGCCCAGCTGATTTATTGCAAAAGCAACTGTTTTTTTCAATACCAAAAGCAAGTGGAAGACTTATTTATAGAAAAGGAAGCCACTTTTTGTCCAAGTGAATTTCTATTTTTTATGTCAGGTAGGAGTGGGGATGTAAATAAAAACGAATTCGCCATCAAATACATTAATTCGGTTTTTATAACGTAACTATCTCAAATATACAATATTATAAATTAAATTGAAACTGTATTTTGTTTTTTTTACACTAATTCTTCTTGAAATTTTATCAAAAGTTTTTTTTGGGCATGCCCCTCGAAAAATTCGGGTCAGGTCGTTCGCTTCAATCTCTGTTCCACTTTGTTCCACAGAGGATTTCCGCTGCCACCCTTCATGCGGGATTCAATTTGACGATAATTTTATAAATGTAAATCAATTATTGACTCGGTAATGCTTTTTTCTTTTCCAACAAGTTAACCTCTTGTTTAACAATCACTTCGCCTTTAATTTTTAAACCAATCCTACCGCCTTCAACATTCACCGCATTCGATTCCACCGTAATTGTTTTACGAATTGGTCCCGGATTCATATTGTATTTCACGTCAATTTTCCCCGTCATTCCTGGCAAAATCGGCTCAGTCGGCTTCGTCGGAACCGTACATCCACACGTCGATTGCACATTTGTAATAATCAGCGGAGCATCGCCCGTATTTCTAAACTCAAAAGTCCGAATTCCACTGTCTGTTTCCTTCGAAACCGTTCCGAAATCAACCGTATTGTCTTTATTCAAAAATTCAATTTTCGCCCCTACTTGAGCAAAACAAGCCACATTCATAGCGAAAAAGGCAGATAATAAGAGTAATTTTTTCATCGAATCAAAATTTTATTTGTTACCGTAAAGCTACTTTATTTTAATTAATTGCACAAATTTATATTTCCCTTTTTAAACTGTACATAATTATTTACTTTTGTAGCAATTACAAAAAACGTACCAATTCACAATCTCTTTTTTTAGGAGCGAAAATTTTGGCATTTTCAGTAATTCATTTTCCTGCTGTCCGTTGCAATCCTCGCTAAAAAGCGAGGGATTTTCACTACCATCAGGGCTATGATTTTTTTCATTTGAATACTTAGAAATGTTCAAAAACACAACAATTAGAAATAACGAACAAACAATAAAATGACAATTCCATCGCAATTCGACGCTAAAAACATAGAAGATAAATGGTACGAATACTGGATGAAAAACAACTATTTTCATTCCACACCCGACCACAGAACGCCTTACACCATTGTCATTCCGCCACCAAATGTTACTGGCGTGCTACACATGGGGCACATGCTCAACAACACCATTCAAGATGTTTTAATTCGTCGTGCGCGACTAAAAGGATTCAACGCATGTTGGGTTCCAGGAACCGATCACGCTTCAATAGCAACCGAAGCAAAAGTAGTAGCAAAACTAAAAGCCGAAGGAATCAACAAAGACGATTTAACACGCCAAGAATTCCTTGCTCACGCTTGGGAATGGACCGATAAATACGGCGGTGTAATCTTAGAACAACTAAAAAAATTAGGAGCTTCTTGCGATTGGGAACGCACAAAATTCACAATGGATCCAGATATGTCAGCATCTGTAATCCGTTCTTTCGTTGATTTGCACAAAAAAGGATTAATATATCGAGGTTTCAGAATGGTCAATTGGGATCCAGAAGCCAAAACAACACTTTCTGACGAAGAAGTGATTTTTGAAGAACAACAAGGAAAACTCTATTATATAAGGTACAGCCCCCCAACCCCCAAAGGGGGAGCTAAGAATCCTGCCGAAGATATTATTGTTGCGACAACGCGCCCCGAAACAATCTTTGGGGATAGTGCAATTTGTGTAAACCCAAATGATGAAAGATATGCTCATTTGATTGGTAAAACAGTTGTAGTTCCAATATGTGGTAGAGAAATCCCTGTAATTGCAGACGATTATGTTGATATTGAATTTGGAACGGGCTGTCTAAAAGTTACGCCTGCTCACGATATGAACGATAAAACCCTTGGAGAAAAACATAATTTAGAAATTATCGACATCTTCAATGAAGATGCATCATTGAATAGTTTTGGATTGCATTATCAAGGAAAAGACCGTTTTGTAGTTCGGGAAGAAATTGCAAAAGAATTGGAAGGAAATGGCAGTTTGGTAAAAACGGAAATCCACTTAAACAAAGTAGGAACTTCAGAAAGAACCAAAGCCGTAATCGAACCTCGTTTGTCAGACCAATGGTTTCTAAAAATGGAAGATTTGGTAAAACCAGCTATAAAATCGGTGTTGGTTGATGGAGAAATAAAATTACATCCAGCTCGTTTTAATAATACGTATGCACATTGGTTGAATAACATTCGCGATTGGAATATTTCTCGTCAATTGTGGTGGGGACAACAAATTCCAGCGTACTTTTTTAGTCCCGATGGTTCGGGAGGAAAAGAAGATTATGTTGTAGCCGAAAATATTGAAGACGCTTTAGTTTTAGCGAAATCCAAAACCAACAACCAACAACTAACAACCAGCAACCTTCGCCAAGACGTTGATGCTCTTGACACTTGGTTTTCCTCTTGGCTTTGGCCAATGTCAGTTTTTGGAGGAATTATGGATCCTGAAAACGAAGATTTCAAATACTATTATCCAACAAATGACTTGGTTACGGGCCCAGATATTTTGTTTTTCTGGGTTGCCCGAATGATAATTGCAGGTTATGAATATACCGGTAAAAAACCATTTACAAATGTATATTTAACAGGTTTGGTTCGCGATAAACAACGCCGAAAAATGTCTAAATCATTAGGAAACTCGCCCGAACCTTTAGAATTAATTGAAAAATTTGGTGCTGATGGTGTTCGTGTAGGATTGCTTTTGAGCGCTTCTGCCGGAAACGACATTATGTTTGACGAAGAATTGTGCAACCAAGGAAAAGCATTTACAAACAAGATTTGGAATGCCTTTAAATTAATTCGTGGTTGGGAAGTTAGCGCAACTATTCCTCAACCTGAATCATCGAAAGTTGCCATTGAATGGTACGAAGCAAAATTGCAACAAACGCTTTTGGAAATTGAAGATAATTTTGAAAAATACAGAATTTCTGATGCCTTAATGGGAATCTACAAATTGGTTTGGGATGATTTCTGTTCTTGGTTTCTTGAAATGATAAAACCAGCATATCAAGCACCAATAGACAAAATCACTTTTGATAAAGCAATTGAAATGCTGGAAAGTAACTTGAAATTATTGCATCCATTTATGCCATTTCTAACAGAAGAAATTTGGCATTACATTGCAAAACGAACACCTGAAGAAGCTTTAATTGTTTCTACTTGGCCAGTTTTAAAACCATTTAACGAAAGTTTAATTGTTGATTTTGAAAACACAATGGAAGTAATTTCTGGAATTAGAACCATCAGAAAAGACAAAAATATTCCATTCAAAGATACTATTGAATTGAAAATTGTTAATAATGACAACGTATCAACTCATTTTGATTCCGTAATAACAAAATTAGGAAACATAACATCGTTAGATTATGTAACCGAAAAAGTGGATGGAGCTTTATCATTCCGAGTGAAATCAAATGAATATTTTATCCCAATTACAGGAAATATAAATCTAGAAGAAGAAATCGCGAAATTATCAGAAGAGCTGAAATACATTCAAGGATTTTTGAAATCGGTGCAAGCAAAATTGTCAAATGAAAAATTTGTTGCTGGTGCGCCCGAAAAAGTATTGGCAAACGAAAAACAAAAAGAAGCAGATGCACTTGCAAAAATAGGAACAATTGAACAAAGTTTAGCAAGTTTGAAATAATAGATTAAATTTTTTGCCACGAATTATCACGAATTAATTAGCGGAAATTCGTGGCTACTATTTTAAAGAAAACACTCTTAAATTCAAGCCGAAAATATAATTTTTAGTTAATTAGAATTTGATAAATACGTATTATTTCTATTTTTATCCATTATTAAGAATTTTCAAAAATCATAAATGAAGTTTATTCTATTTTCATTACTTACAATCGGAATTGCAACAAAGGGATTTTCTCAATTTGACGGGAATAATTCTATTGCTATTCCTAAAATTAAAAGTAAAGAAAAAGCATTTGCACCAAAGGATAAATCAGATTTAAACACAGTTCCCAAAACGCCACTTGTTTTAGATCCTTTGCCAGCCAACCCAAATACCGAAACTATCTTTAAGAAAATAGGGGAGAGCAAGCCCATAAGTTTGTATTTGAGCAATGAGTTTAAAAATCCAGGGGATATTTACCAACAAAAATTAAATAAAAAAGAAGGCGAAGTTTCTCAAGTTTTTAGGAAAAATCAAAATTTAGGAGATTTCAAAACCAAATCTACTTTTGTAAGCATTTATTGCCGTGACAATGAATTTGTAGATGGTGACAGGGTTAGAATTTATATTAATGACATTCTAATTCAATCTGATATTTTATTGGATGGGGAGTTTCAGCAATTTGAAGTTTCCCTAAAAAAAGGTTTCAATAAAATTGATATTGAAGCAATCAATCAAGGAAGTTCAGGGCCTAATACTGCCGAATTTCAAGTATTTGATGAAAAAGGTGGATTGCTTTCCCAAAACCGATGGAATCTCGCAACGGGTTACAAAGCAACTATTGTAGTGGTTCGGGAGTAGTTTTATTTTTCAATGCCTGTTCGTATTTTTCACCTACAACTTTCCAATTTATAACATTGAAAAAAGCATCAATATAATTTTTCCGTTTGTTTTGATACCCTAAATAATATGCGTGTTCCCAAACATCCAAAGATAAAATTGGAGTTCCAGCAACAACCGCTTTTGGCATCAAAGGATTGTCTTGATTAGGTGTATTTGTCACTTGAAGTTTACCCGTTTTATCAACAACCAACCAAGCCCAACCAGAACCAAATTGCTTGTTTGCAGCATTTTTAAATTGATTTTTGAAGCCTTCAAATGATCCAAAAGTTTTATTGATGGCAAGCGCTAAAGTATCTTTTGGTTGTCCACCTGCTTTTGGCCCCATACATTCCCAAAACAAACCGTGATTGTAAAATCCACCAGCATTATTTCTCAAAGTCAAACTGTCGGCTACCGCTTTTGATAAAATTTCTTCAATAGTAAGGTCTTCTAATTCGGTTCCTTTAATCGCTTTGTTCAAGCTGTTGGTATATGCCAAATAATGTTTTGAATAGTGAAGTTCCATCGTACGAGCGTCAATACTTGGTGCCAATGCATCATAAAAATAAGGAAGTTTAAGCAATTTAAATGCCCCCTCTTCAGCAGAAATATCATCTGGATTTCCGATGGTAAATTTATCTTCAGATGTTGGAAGCGGCACTTCAACAACTTCTGTAAGTTTTTTATTATTGCACGAAAGGAGTACGATTACCAGTGAAAAACACATTAAAAACCAGCTTGTCTTTTTCATAATAAATAGCTATTTGTTTTTTTGTAATAATAGTATATTTTCAATGTACAATTCTTTTGCTTCTTCCATTGACAAATGACTTATTTGCATCCAAGCATTTGTTTTAAACGCATTTCTCAAATCAAATTCGGAATTCTGATTGCTGTTTAAAGTGCCAAAAGTAGCTTGCTTGTAATAGGCGTAAAGTCGCAATTGTACATCTTGAGGTAAAGAATCCTGCGACATAGCAGCAGCAATTTCAACTGCTTCTTCAAATCGAGTATCTAAATCTTTTGTTGTCATTTATGATTTTATAGCAATAATTGTTTTTCCCCCAACTGCTTTGTCATTGAGTTTCACATTGATTTCTGTTCCCAATGGTAAAAATAAATCCACTCGGGAACCAAATTTTATAAAACCAGCATCTGTTCCTTGAATAACTTGCATTCCTTCTTCGGCATAATTTACAATTCTACGGGCTAAAGCACCTGCAATTTGGCGGTATAATACTTCCCCAAATACTTTATTTTCGATTACAACTGTTGTTCTTTCATTTTCTTCACTGGCTTTTGGATGCCAAGCAACTAAAAATTTTCCAGGATGGTATTTGCTGAATTTCACTTTTCCACCCAATGCATATCGGGTAACGTGAACATTTATTGGTGACATAAATATAGAAACTTGAAGTCTTTTGTCTTTGAAATATTCACCTTCAAATACTTCTTCAATAACTACCACTTTTCCGTCAACAGGTGCAATAATGTGATTGTCATTTAATGCAACACTTCTTTTTGGATTTCTGAAAAACTGCAAAATCAATAGTAAAAAACATACAGTTATAATTTCAACGGTCATTTTCAACCATTCAATATGTATCAATTTATCTGCTAATAAAAGTAATGCAACTGTTATTGTATTTGCAATTAAGATAATTTTTCCGCCTTCTTTGTGAAACATTTTATATTTATTTAATTGTAATTAGTATGGTATTTAAAGGCTATTTAAAAACATTTAGATTTCAAATCGCCATTGCTTTTTCTGATTTATTTCTTAAAATAAAACGGCAAAGTTAACTATTTAAATTGTAATACATTATTGTCCGATAAAAAAATACATTTAAAGTTTTCGCAACCGATTGCATCGAATGAAACGGATTTTGTTTTTTTATTTCGTAATTTTGCATCATAATTTAAAAAATACAAAAATGGAAAATGGAATATACGCTAAATTTAATACCACTAAAGGTAGTATTTTAGTTAAACTTACACACGATTTAACACCAGGAACAGTAGGAAACTTCGTAGGATTGGCAGAAGGAAACTTAGAAAATAAAATAAAACCACAAGGAAATAAATACTATGACGGATTGAAATTCCACAGGGTAATTCCAGATTTTATGATTCAAGGGGGGTGCCCTCAAGGAACAGGAACTGGTGGACCTGGTTATAGTTTTGAAGATGAGTTTCATCCAACATTAAAACACAACCGACCAGGAATTTTGTCAATGGCAAATTCAGGTTCTGCAAGCAATGGTTCTCAGTTTTTCATCACTCATATTCCTACAGATTGGTTGGATAACAAACACACCGTTTTTGGATATGTTGTTGAAGGTCAAGATATTGTTGATTCAGTTGAGCAAGGTGATGTTTTGGAAACATTAGAAATCGTTAGAGTAGGTGAGGAAGCTCAAAAATGGAATGCTATCGAGGCTTTTATTACTTTCAAAGGGGCTCGCAACAAACGTGACGCTGCAATTAAAGCAGAAGCGGAAGCCAAAATGGAAACATTGGCAGCAGGTTTTGAAAAAACAGAAAGCGGTTTGAGATACCAATTCATTCAAAGAGGAACTGGTAAAAAAGCGGAAAACGGAAAGGTTGTTTCAGTGCATTATACAGGACAATTGGAAGATGGAAAAGTTTTCGACAGTTCTTATCCTCGTAAAAAACCTATTGAATTTCCTTTAGGTCAAGGCAATGTAATTGAAGGTTGGGATGAAGGAATTGCTTTATTGAAAGTGGGCGATAAAGCTCGTTTTGTAATTCCATCTCATTTAGGATACGGTACTCGCGGAGCTGGAGGTGCAATTCCACCAAATGCAACATTGATTTTTGATGTAGAATTAATGGAAGTGAAGTAATGTTATAAGTTATGAGTTATAAGTTATAAGTTATGAGTTTGTGGAATTGGAGTCTTTCCATTCGACTTTATGACTTTCGACATTTACACAATTTTTATAAACTGCCGATTAACAGATTTATATAATTTGCTAATCGGCGGTTATTTTTTTAGTCTTTTATCTCTTCGTCTATTAACTTTTAATCTTCTTTCGACTTTAAGACTTTCGCCTTTCGACACATTTTTATAAACCGCCGATTAACATATTTTTATAATTTGCTAATCGGCGGTTATTTTTTTAGTCTTTCATCTCTTCGTCTATTATCTTTTAAACTTCTTTCGGCTTTATGTCTTTCGACTTTCGACACATTTTTATAAACCGCCGATTTTCAGATTTTTTTAATTTGCGAATTTGCGGTTATTTTTTTTAATCTTTTATCTCTTCGTCTTTTATCTCTTCGTCTATTATCTTTTAATCTTCTTTCGACTTTCGACTTTTTTTAGTCTATTATCTCTTTGTCTATTATCTTTTATCTAATTATTTATCTTCTTTCGACATTAAGACTTTCGACTTTCGACACATTTTTATAAACCGCCGATTAACAGATTTTTAAAATTTGCTAATTGGCGGTTATTTTTTTAGTCTTTTATCTCTTCGTCTATTATCTCTTTATCTTCTTTCGACTTTCGACTTTTTTTTAGTCTTTCATCTCTTCGTCTATTATCTTTTAATCTTCTTTCGACTTTAAGACTTTCGACACATTTTTTAAACTACCTTCCTCTTCTATTTGCTTCTTGTTGGTTTTTTGCGTCTTCGGACAAAAGTTTGTAGGTTGCTTTCTGACTTTTATTTAATAAAATCATAATTTCAAGATCTGTTTTTTCTGAAATAGCTTTCAGTTCGCTGGTTTTATCATCATTACTATCTTCCTTTTTCATAACTGCATTTTGCTTTTTCATATTTTCAGTAATTAAATTTGAAATAGCAATTACTTGAAGTTCGTCTAATGTGAGTTGTATTTTGAGTTTGTCAACTATTTTCTTTACAGTTTCCTCGATAGGGCGTTCTTTTACAGTTTCAGGTCTGCTTTGCGCACCCATTTGGTTGCCCATTTGGTTGCCCATTTGGTTTCCCATTTGGTTACTACCGAAACCGCCTTGTCCAAATTGAGCCAAAAGTGTTTGCATTGAAAATAATAAAAGCAATGAAGTAATAATTTTTAGTGTTTTCATATTAATTTGGTTGTTGGTTGTTGGTTGTTGGTTCAAGTCTGTGCTAATTTGTGAAATCTGTGTTTATATTTTTAAATCTGTGCATCAGTGACTATTTCTTTCGACTTTAAGACTTTTGACTTTCGACATTTTTTGTCTATTATCTATTCGTCTATTTGTCTATTCGTCTATTTGTCTATTTTTCAGGCTCCCCGTACAAATCAAATTCCGTTGCTTCAATAATTTTAATCATTACAAATTCACCTGTTTTTACATAGTGTTTTGTAGCGTCTATCAAAACTTCGTTATCCACATCAGGGCTGTCAAATTCGGTACGTCCCACAAAGTGACCGCCTTCTTTTCTGTCGATAATACATTTGAAAACTTGTCCCACTTTCTCTTGATTCAAATCCCACGAAATTTGCGATTGCAATTCCATAATTTCTTCTGCACGTGCTTGTTTCACATCCGCAGGCACATCATCTTCAAGTAAGTAAGCATGCGTATTTTCCTCGTGCGAATAGGCAAAACAACCCATTCTGTCGAATTTCATTTCTTGTACAAAATCTTTTAATATCTCAAAATCTTCTTGTGTTTCTCCAGGATAACCAACAATTAAAGTCGTACGAATTGCCATTCCAGGAACTGCAGCTCTAAAATCCTTCAATAATTTGGTAGTTTTCTCTTGTGTTGTTCCGCGACGCATTGATTTCAAAATAGAATCTGAAATGTGTTGCAACGGAATGTCAATATAATTACAAATCTTAGGTTCCCGTTTCATAATTTCCAATACATCCATTGGGAAACCCGTTGGAAATGCATAATGCAAACGAATCCATTCAATTCCTTCTACTTTCACTAAAGCTTCCAGCAATTCACCAAGGTTCCGTTTTTTATAAATATCAAGACCATAATAAGTCAAATCTTGAGCAATTAATATCAATTCTTTAACGCCATTTTTTGCCAATCCTTCTGTTTCCTTAACCAATTTTTCAATGGTTTGTGAAACGTGTTTTCCACGCATCAGCGGAATGGCACAAAAACTACATGGGCGGTCGCAACCTTCTGCGATTTTCAAATAAGCATAATTTTTTGGAGTTGTTGTTAAGCGTTCCCCCAATAATTCGTGTTTATAATCAGCACCTAAAGCCTTCAATAAAGCGGGCAATTCTGTAGTTCCAAAATACTGATCTACATTTGGTATTTCTTTTTCTAAATCAGGACGGTAGCGCTCTGATAAACAACCTGTAACAAAAACTTTATATACAATTCCACGTGCTTTTTTGTCGGCATATTCCAAAATCATATTTACGGACTCCGCTTTGGCATTGTCTATAAATCCGCAGGTGTTAATGACCACAATATTCCCTTCCTCTTCATGTACTACATCTTTACCACTGGCACGTAATTGCCCCATAAGTACTTCACTGTCATATACATTTTTTGAACACCCAAGAGTGATTACATTGATTTTATTCTTCTTTAACGATTTTGTTCTCATATATTATAAATCCTGATACTTTAGGAATGTAGCAAAAATACATTAATTAATTATGAAAAGGAATTATGAATTATGAATTTTAAAAAAATTAATGATTTTTTTTAAAAAAATTAAAAAAAAAAGTTAAATTTGTAAATTAAATAATTCCCTCAATTATGAAATCTTATCTACTTAATGGTTTATTGTTTTCAAAAAACAATAAAAAATTTGAATTCTATACTGATTTATCAGTTCCAAAAAAGAAAAATAATAACTTGTTGTTTTTAAGTTTTTTAACAATAACAATGTTGTTTATAAGTTTGAAAATTAGCGCTCAAAGCGTTAGTATTGTTTCAGATGCCCCTTCAAATACTATTTGTGCAGGAACAACTGTAATTTTTACAGCAACACTTACTGGTGATACATCTACGCCAGTTTATCAATGGAAAGTAAATGGAGTCAATGTTGGAACTGATAATTACATTTTTTCATCAGCAATATTATCTAATAATGATAATGTTACATTAGATATGACTTCAGATTCTGTAACTTCTAATGTCATAGTTATGACTGTTACACCAAATAATACTGCAGGTACGGCATCAAGCACACCAGCTTTATGTATTAACACCGCATTGACCGATATCACGCACACTACAACTGGCGCTACAGGCATCGGAACAGCCACTGATTTACCAGCGGGAGTTACGGCAGCATTTGCAAGTGACACCATAACTATTAGTGGAACACCGACGGAGTCAGGAACTTTTAGCTACAGCATTGAATTAACAGGCGGTTGTGGTACTGTAAATGCTATAGGAACAATCACGGTTACACCAAATAATACTGCAGGTACGGCATCAAGCACACCAGCTTTATGTATTAACACCGCATTGACCGATATCACGCACACTACAACTGGCGCTACAGGCATCGGAACAGCCACTGATTTACCAGCGGGAGTTACGGCAGCATTTGCAAGTGACACTATAACTATTAGTGGAACACCGACGGAGTCAGGAACTTTTAGCTACAGCATTGAATTAACAGGCGGTTGTGGTACTGTAAACGCTATAGGAACAATCACGGTTACGCCAAATAATACTGCAGGTACGGCATCAAGCACACCAACTTTATGTATTAACTCCGCATTGACCGATATCACGCACACTACAACTGGCGCTACAGGCATCGGAACAGCCACTGATTTACCAGCGGGAGTTACGGCAGCATTTGCAAGTGACACTATAACTATTAGTGGAACACCAACGGCATCAGGAACTTTTAGCTACAGCATTGAATTAACAGGCGGTTGTGGTACTTTTAGCGGTATAGGAACAATTATAGTATACTCTGATTTCACAGCAGGTTCAATAGATACAACTGGACAAACTATATGTTATGGTAATACACCGACTGATATAGGAAGTGCAACTGCTGCAAGTGGAGGTGATGAAACTATTACGTATCAATGGCAGAGTTCAGAGTTAGGAGATTTCACTGATTCGGTAACTATCAGTGATAGTAATTCAGCTACACTAACTGGGGTAACAATTGGCTCATTGACATTAACGACTACATTCAGACGTCAGGCGAAAGATGGAACTTGTAATACAAGTTTTACATCTTCAACAGAAACATGGGTAATAACGGTAAACCCATTACCTAACCCAGGATCTTCCTCAAGCACTTCAATTTGCTCTGGGAAAACAGCAACGATAACATTAACAGGTGCAACAGGAGGTATTCAATGGCAACAGTCAGCTGATGGAAGTACAAGTTGGGATGATATTCTATTTACTTCAGAAACACCAGAAATATATACCACCGATGCATTAACAGTTACAAACTTTTATAGATCATTAGTAACTGACTCTGTTACTGGATGTACTGCAACAAGTACTCCGATTGAAATCTCAATAAGAACAACTACTTGGGATGGATCAGGTTGGGATAATGGTGCGCCAAACGGAACAGATGGTACAAAAGAGGTGGTTTTTGATGGTAATTATATTTCTTCGGGCGATATTCAAGCGTGCTCTTGTACAGTAAATAGTGGCGATATAACAATTTCTGCTGGTAACACATTGACATTACTTAATGGAATTGATGGTTCTGGAACAATGACTTTTGAAGATACAGCTACTTTATTACAAGATAATAACGTTGTTAATACGGGTGTTATCACCTATAAACGTAAAACATCAGCATTGAATAATAACTATGATTTTGTGTATTGGGGTTCTCCTGTACAATCTCAATCATTGGCTAGGATTTGGATGTCCGTAACAAGTAATGATACTTTTTACACCTATAATGGTGGGGTAAATTGGGCTCCCGTCAATGCTAATGCAACCATGGCAGCTGGAGTTGGTTACATTGCAAGAGCAAGAAACAATGGAGTAGGTACTGATTGGAATAATGTGTCACAATCATTTACAGTTGGAAGTCAATGGGAAGCTCGTTTTCACGGTGTTCCAAACAATGGAGATATTACAGCATCAATTTCAAAAGTAGCTGGAAATTTTAATAATTTAATTGCAAATCCTTATCCAAGTGCAATTGATTTGGAAGCATTTAATGAAGATACAGATAATGCTGGAAAATTAACAGGAAACTTTTCTTTCTGGACGCATTCTACCGCTATTGCAAGTAATGCTTACACTGCAGGAGATTATTTAGTTTTCAATGCTAATACAGGTGTGGGAACTTCATCCAATCAATACGTTAAATCGGGACAGTCATTTTTTGTTGAATTAGCTTCCAACGATAGTGATGATTCAGCTTTAGTAACTTTCAAAAACAGTCATAGAGTTTCTGGAACTGGGGGAAGAAATACCGGATTCTACAGAACGGCTCTTCCAAACGCTCCCGTAAGAACTACAATTGAAAATCATAATATTTGGTTGAATTTATCTAACTCAATTGGAGGTTTCAAACAGTCGATTGTTCAATATGCACAAGGTGCTTCCAATAATTATGACCTTTATTTAGATGCCAAGTCAATGGAGGGAAATTCAAATATTGATTTTTATAGTACTATACCGAATAAAAAACTTACTATAAACTCTAGAACATTACCATTTGACAATAATGATTCTATCGACTTTGGGTTTCATGTTGGAACAGCTGGTACATTCCAATTCGCAATTGATCATGTAAATGGATTGTTTTCATCAAGTGAAAACATTTACTTAGAGGATAAATTGCTAAATACAACAGTAGATTTAAGAGCCGCACCATACAGTTTCACAACTGAAGTAGGTACGTTTGATACTCGTTTTGTATTGCATTACTTACCAACAAGTACTTTGGGAACTGGAGCAATTAACTTTGAAAATTCTGTTCAGGTGATTACCAATGAAAAAGCTACATTATATTCTTCTAATCAAAATATCAAAAACATTGTCGTATTTGATGTTCTTGGAAGAAAAATCGATAGCTACAAAAATGTAGGTGTGAAGCAATTCACAATGAGCAATTTGAACAAAACTATGAGTGCAGTATTTGTTAAAATTACATTGGAGAGCGATGTGGTGGTAACGAAGAAAATTGTTTTTTAAAAGGCTCAAAGGTTTTTTTTAAAGGTTCAAAGGTACAAAGATTCAAAGGTTTTAACGAGAATATTAAATCAGTGCATCAAGGGTGTTTTTTAGCCACTGTTGCACTGATTTTTTTTCTTTTGCCACGAATTGCACGAATTATCTCGAATTTTTTAGTCTTTCCTCTCTTCGTCTTTTATCTTTTTTTACCACAAAAGGCACATAATAAAAACAAAAGAAACAAAGTTATAGCCACAGATGCGCAGATTTTTTTTTAATCCGTTTAATCCGTGTAAATCTGTGGCAAAAAAACCTCACCCCAACCTGTCTTTGCGAGGCATGTGGCAATCCAAAAGAGAGGGAGCTCGGAAGGGTTGTTTATTTTTTTTAGTCTTTTATCTTTTTTTAACCGTAAAGACCTCAAAGGTTTACGCAAAGTTCGCAAAGGTTTTCACCACAAAAGGCATAAAAGTAAAACAAAAGAAACAAAGGTTAAACCGCAGATGCGCAGATTTTTAAATTTGCTAATTTGCGATTTTTTTTTAATCCGTTTAATCTGTGTAAATCTGTGGCAAAAAAACCTCACCCCGACCCTCTCCAGAGTAGAGGGAGCTTTCATTCGTGGACTTTAGTCTCTTTTTTTAATTCGTGTTAATTAGTGCAATTCGTGTTTTTTTTCTTTCGACTTTAAGACTTTCGACTTTCGACTCTTTTTTGACTCTTTTTCGTCTCTTTTTACTCTCTTTTTTACCCAAAAAACAAAACCCCAAAATACGGTTATTCACGTATATGACCACTTATACGCAAATACGACCGTTTATTACCTGGCTTTTTTTTTATCTATTTATAAGATTTAGATTTGCACAATAAATAGATATCATTGAATACTATAAAATCGAATAGTGCCCTAATTGTATTTCTGCTGTTTTCAGTAGGTGCTTTTTCGTGGAATACCGATACTTCAATTTGTAGTGATTCTATTATTAAATCCCAAACTCTAAACCCAGTTAATACCAAAGGTTTTGTGGTTTTCAATAAAGCCAATTTTTCTGTAGTAAAAGCTACTTTTATTGTCAAAGGAATGCAAATTGTTGCCGTTTTGGAACCTAATAAAAAAACTGCTGAAATAACGCCACTAAAAAACACCAATTCTATTTGTCGTAAACCTATAAAAGTAGAAACCAACGCTTACGCTAAATATGCTAAAAGCAAAATTAAAACACCTTCTGTTGCCAAACACCAAACCAATTTAAGAAGTTTACAAGTTGAAAACACAGGTTTTGCAACGCTTTTTGATTCTTTTAATGACAAGATTAGCTTGAATTATAAAACAGAGCCGTTCAAAAAAAGCGGTATTGAAAAAAACAACCCTTTAACTCTTGCCGTATTATTTTCTATTAACAAGGGAAAAATATTTAAATTAAAATGTAATAAAAGTAATAATCCTTTTGTTACGGCAACTTTCTTTTATGGAAGTAGCGCTTTTGCAAATAGACCTCCACCAGCAGGAACCTGTTAATTATAAAGTAAAAGAAACTACTATTTGGTTTCCCACTTCTTTAAAATAACAGTTTAAAAAAAAACAATAATGATTACAAAAATATACTAAAGCTGAAGTACAAGCAGCTCCTCTTTGTACAAAACAAATAAATAAAAATGAAAAAAATATTTTTAACAATGGCTTTAGCCGTAGGATTAATGGCTACAGCGCAAGTGAAGATTGGGAATGATCCTACAAACATTAATGCTGCTTCCTTATTAGAATTAGAAAATTCACCAACTACTAAACAAGGACTTTTGTTACCTCGTGTTGCATTATCTAATACTACAACTCCTACTTTAGATGGTGGTCTTAATGTTGAAGGTATGACTGTTTATAACACAGCTACTGCTGGTGATGTAACTCCAGGTTTGTACACAAATGACGGAACTAAATGGGTAAAAGTGGGTGGTGGAACAACAAGTTCTACACCATCTATAAGAGGAACAATCCTAGATAATTTAACAGATGCAGATTTAAATGGTTATGTTTATATGGATGGTACTCTTGCAACTATTACATTAACACCATTAACCAAAACTGCCGGAAAAACTATAACAATAGTTAGGAGAGGTACTGTAAATTGTGGTGTAGCAGGAGCTTCAGCATCTTCAGTTACTTCAATTACTGTAGCAGGAAGAGGTCTGATTTTTGTATGCGATGGTTCATCTTGGCAGTCGATATCTGCTCAATAATAATTAATTTAACAAATAAAGTAAAATGAAAAAAATAAATTTTAATTTGATAATTCCTTTTTTAGGATTAATACTATCAACAAGTTTAGTAAATGGACAAATTAGAGCTAATAATGTAATAGCTACTAACATATCGGGAGAAAGTGCATTTTTAGATGCTTCAGGAGCAACAGGTGGATTTTCAGATATAGCAAACAGTAACATTGGTAAAGGATTAATATTCTCCAGAACAGATTTAAATGTTTTTACATTCATTAGTCCAGATGGTGATGAAGATAATTATCCAACTGCTTATGATGGAATGGTTGTATTTAATACTGGTTCTGGAACTACACCGTTATTAGGTTCTGGAATTGGATCACAATTAATAACTCCAGGATTTTACTATTTTAGTAATCCAACTCCAACTCCTGATTTTTCATCTGCAAGTGGGCAATGGATTCAATTAGGAAGTAATGTAAAAAACTACACAACAACACCTATTAAAACTGCAACTTCAATTGATGGCGCACAAGTTTGGGCTGTTAAAGGTAGTTTTAGTGTACCATATGCACCAACGTTATTAGTGCCAAATCCTACTTACGTTTCAACAGCTGTTGTTAGTATTCCAAAACCAGATGGTATTACAGGTTATACTAAAATGACAACCTACCAAGGTGGTAAAACATTTAGAAGTGATATTTCTTCTTTAACAATCGATCCACTTGATTTGCTAAATGTTAGTGTAGTAACTGGAAACGGTTTGTTCTCTGAGGTTTATCCTGGAGGAGATTATACCTATACTTTAGAGTATTTCAAATAATCTATTGTTGTTTTTTTGTTTACTGTTGAAAAGCTGTTCTTAATTGAGCAGCTTTTTTTTGGTTTCCATTCAATATTTTTTTTTACCACAAAAGGCATATAAGAAAAACAAAAGAAACAAAGTTTTACTGAAGATGCGCAGATTTTTTTTAACCACAAAGTTCACAAAGTTTTACACAAAGGACGCAAGCAAATTAATTATGAATTATGAATTATAAGTTATGAATGTTTGGAATTGACGTATTTACATTAGACTTTAAGACATTTGACTTTCGACATTTTTTTTTACCACAAAAGAAATAAAGAAGAACAAAAGAAACAAAGTTTTACCGCAGATGCGCAGATTTTTTTTAACCACAAAGTTCACAAAGTTTTACACAAAGGACGCAAGCAAATTAATTATGAATTATGAATTATAAGTTATGAATGTTTGGAATTGACGTATTTACATTCGACTTTAAGACATTTGACTTTCGACATTTTTTTTTACCACAAAAGGCATATAAGAAAAACTAAAGAAACAAAGTTTTACAGCAGATGAGCTGATTTTTTTTAATCCGTTTAATCTGTGAAAATCTGTGGCAAAAAAACCTCACCCCAACCTGTCTTTGCGAGGCACGCGCCAATCCAGAGGAGAGGGAGCTTACATTCGACTTTAAGACTTTGGACTTTCGACTATTTTTTTAATCTATTATCTATTTGTCTATCATCTTTTTGTCTTTTCTATTCGACTTTCGACAAATTTTAATATTTCCCGCTCAATAACTCACCACCAATAGCTGATTTGGCTTCGATTCCGAGTTTTTTCATCATTTCATACGTGGTACAAACCGCTGCTGAAGTTACCGGAATTCCGATTTCTTTTTGGATTAAGTCAATTGCTTCTAAAGAGGGCATTTGCACACAAGCAGAAGCTACTAAAACATCAACACCTTCTAAGTTCAAGCGTTTGTAGATTTCTAATAAATTCATAGGATCTTGAGCTGCAACTTCCAAATTATCAGGAATTTCTAATGCAATAGAATCGACCACTTCAAAACCTTGATGTTCAATATAATCCACCACCATATCCGTTAACGGACGCATATAAGGTGTAATTATGGCTACTTTTTTGGCTCCCAAAACTCTCAATCCATTAATTAGCGCACCAGCAGAAGTTACAATTGGAGTTGGGAAGTCGTTGGCGATAGTTTCTTGGTGCAAATTCACTTCAGAAACACAGTGGTAGCCCCGACCCATACTCATAATGGCTACCAAACAAGCATAACCCATTACGTCAACGTGTGCATCTGAAAGTTCTTGCGCACATTTCAAACTCATCGCATCCATTGCTTCGAGTTCTTCTTTAGTTACCTTTTTCATTCGCATTCTACTGCTATGAAACGTAAAACGCTCTGGCAAAATCGTTTCACGAGATCGAAAAATGGCTGGTATTTCGGTTTCCATCGTCACATTGGATGACGGAACTATTTGTCCTATTCTGTATTTTTTCATAATGTCATTGCGAGGCACGAAGCAATCTCTTTTTATTAAGTATTATTGGTAATTCCCCCTTCGGGGGTTAGGGGGCAATTTCTTTAACTGTATTTACTATCGTTCCAATTCCTTCAATAGTACATTCTACAACGTCTCCATCATACAACCATTCTTGAGGATTTCTTCCAGCACCAACTCCCGAAGGCGTTCCCGTTGCAATAATATCTCCAGGCTCTAAAGTGAAAACCGTACTCAAATCATTAATCAAATCATTGATATTGAATAATAGAAATTGAGTGTTTGAATTTTGTTTTTCAACACCATTTACTGTCAAAGATAAATTCAAATGATGTGGATTTTCAATTTCGTCTTTTGTAACTAAATACGGTCCCATTGGCGCAAAAGTATCTTGGCCTTTCGAAACAATCCATTGACCTTCACGTCGGCAATCACGTGCCGAAATATCATTAATAACGGTGTATCCAAAAACACAATCCATAGCATTTTCTTTAGGAACATATTTTCCTTTTTTGCCAATGATTACAGCCAATTCAACTTCCCAATCCAATTGTTCCGTTAATTTGGTATTTTTTATAATTTCAGTATTTGTTCCCGTAACCGTAGTTGGGGGTTTTGAAAAAATAATCGGTTTTTGAGGTAATTTCCCCGTTGTATCTAATGTTCGTGCGCTTTCCGCAACGTGTTCGGTGTAGTTCAAGCCAATTCCAATAATGTTTTTTCTTGGTTTTTCGATAGGTGCAAGAATCGTAATTTCGTCAAATGAATAACTAATTTCTGCTAGTTCTGCTGGATTTGCATCTTCAACTAAAGAATTGATTTCGGCAATAACTTCAAATCCCATATCGATTAATTCCAACATATCATTTGGTAAAGGAAAATTGGCAATATCCCCAAAATCTTCCATATCAACCACTTGATTGTTGTGAAGAAATCCTAATCTCGATTCCGATGTTTGTGTTTTGTAAGTAAGTAATTTCATTTTTTTTGTTGTTGATTAACTCTGTCAGAGTTTTGAACTCTGACAGAGTTTAAATTGATTTATTTTAATAATTGAAACCCATCATTTTCTTCTAATTCTTTCTCTTGAAATAATCCTAACGCTTCCATAACGGGTAAATCATTAAAAGAAAAAAGACACGCATCTTCTGTTTCAGAAAGGTTTGTATGTTCGTGCCAAGCCCAAGAAGGTACGCAGAAAATATCACGTTCTTTCCAATCGAATCTTTCGCCATTTATAATAGAATAGCCGTGACCTTTTGCACATTGGTAAACGAATGATCCGGTGTGTTTGTGCGCTTTTCCTTTGAAACCTGCAGGTAATAATTGCATTGAAGCACCCATAGTTTGCATCACGTGACCGCCAGTTAAAGGGTTGGAATAACGCATCAAAATTCCATCAAAAGGGTTGCTGTTATTGATTTTTTGAGATTCTAATAGCGCTGGATAAACCAATTTCCAAGAATATTTGAATAAGGGTGAATAGGGTTTTTCCCAAACGGCATCTGCGGGAATTAATCCTGAACAACTGAATGTAATTGGGGAATAATTGACTGGGGTTTTCAGCTCTTGTTTTCCGTCATAAACAGCATAATCGTTGGCTTCCAAAGCATTTACTAAAGGAATATCCAAACCATCTTGCCAAATACACGTTTTTCCATTTGCGTCAACGCCGTGTTCGTGCCAAGTAGAATTAGGTGTAATCACGAAATCATTGACTTCAAAAGTGATTTTATTGCCATCAACAACAGTATAACCGCCTTCGCCTTCCATAATAAATCGTAGTGCAGAAGCTTTGTGTTTGTGAGCCGAAGTACTTTCGCCAGGACGTGTCACTTGGATTCCAGTGTATAGCCAACCCACAGCAGCGCTAACATCTTTACGTTTTTCATTGACTAAATATACAACTCTACGACCTGCTTGTTCTGGCGTTACCAATTCCGATGATTTTATTACTAATTCTCGTAAATCGTCAAATTTCCAAAGCATTGCAACAGAAGAAGATCTTGGCTCCCAAGGTTCAATATCATTGGCAACAGTCCATAAAGCACCAGCTCCTAATTGTTCTAAATCTTTGTAATATTGTTCTAATTCAGGGGTGTTTTGAACTCGAGCTCTTCCGATTTGGTCGTCTGAATGTTTTGTTTCCATACTATTTATTTATTACTTATAAACTCCGACAGAGTTTTGAACTCTGTCGGAGTTAGAAACCCCGTTGGAGTTTATAAAATTATTCTATTATAAAATTAGTAATTTCATTGATATTAAGATTGTTTTTATGATATTCTTCAAATTCATCTTTACCACCATAAATTGCTAAAACCTCTTTTCTTTTTAACTTTGTTGGTTTGTCAGATATTATAGAATCATAAGACGACCAAGGGTATAAACTCATTTGTTTAATGAAACCGTGTTGAACGGGATTGTTATGAATATAGTGAATGATATTCTTTAAATATGTATCTGATGTTATTAATTTACGTTCAAAAGGCTTTTCAAATAAACCACCTGTTCTATTAAATTTTTTATTTATCGCTTGAGTATAAGCATTAAATAAAAATCCAAACTGTTTTGATGGTTCAATTTCTTTTAGGTTTTCAATAGTAGAATATTCTAATTTTTCAAATTCGATTTCATTATCCAAACGCAAATAAACCAAAATATGAAAATGATTTTTCAGCAAACACCAAGCATAAGTGTCAGCAATTGGTGAAATGTATTTGTCATATAATCTTAAAAAATGATAATAACTTTCTGCATCAAAAAACACATCAATACTGTTATTACCACGATTATAAATGTGGTAATAATTTCCTTTTTCAAGCGGTATTGGTTTATAGTTTTTCATTTTTCTTAATTCAACTCAACTCTATTTTCAACTTTAATTTCAACTCCAACAGAGTTTTTAACTCTGTCGGAGTTTGTAATTCAACAATCTTTAATTTTATTTTATTCATCTCCTGGGTTTTGAACTCTGTCGGAGTTTGGATTTTGTTAATTTTTCAATTCTAATTCCGACTCTGTTTTCAACTCCGACAGAGTTTTGAACTCTGTCGGAGTTTATACACCGATAAACATTAACATTATCTTTTATTAAACTCCTCGTGATTATCAATAAATGTAATATTTCTTGTCGGTGCTGTATTTATTCGTAAATCAAAAATATCAAATCGGTTGTAATGCCCCAAAATATCGTGCATTTGTTTGGGTTGGATGCATTTTTCTAAATCAATATCGGCATAAACGATTCCTTCCTCATCAATTAACGGCGTTCCAATTACAGCTCCATTTGGACCTATAAATCCAGAAAATGCTGAGTTTTTACGAGTTAATAATTCATCAACATTGGGAACATCTTCGCGTAACGCATCTTTGATTTCTTGAGAAATGGTTGAGCAAGAAACAATCGTAAATAGTTTTCCTTCAAATGAATGAGCGGCAGCACGAATTTTTATTGCTTCTGCCATATCATAATCGGGTGGGGCAACAGGCAACGAAATATAATTGGCAACGTGAATCAATTCGCCTTGAGCGAGCAATGCAAATCGTGCTAAAGTATTTGTATTTTCGCCACAAGCCAAAGTTCCAATTGGACCAATTTCTGTTTTATAAACTTTCAATGAAGAGCCGTCACCACTTGACCACGTTAGTTTTTCTGCCCAAGTTGGAACTAATTTCCTGTGTTTTCCAATAAGATTTCCAAGGTTGTCAATGATTAAATTGGTATTGTAAATTTCACCAAAACTTGGACCTCTTTCATTAATTCCAATAACAATATGAATGTTGAATTCTTTGGCGGCATCACAAATTCGTTTTACTTCCGAACCGTCAGCAGTTATGGCACTTTTATATAGTTTTTCGTACCATTTACTTCCTTGAACTGGCGTCATAATCCAATTCCAATATGGATAACCGGATACAAATACCTCAGGAAAAGCGATTAATTGCGCTCCGTTTTCTGATGCTTCTTTGATAAAAGTAATTGCTTTATCAATAGTTTTTTCTGCGTTTAGAAAAACGGGGGACGTTTGAACTGTGGCAGCTTTGAATTTATTAAAAATCATATTGCTATTTTATTAAATACTTTTCTAACTTATTTTTTATATGTTCTGAAAAAGGCGCTGCTTTAATCATATTTCTATTTTCTGTAAAAGAAACATTTACCAAGGTCACTTCGCCTTCAAGGCAAATTGCTTTTTGTCCATTTTCAAATTTAAAACCGCAAAGAAGTGAAGCTCCGCCAATGTTTTTTATCCAAAATGATTTGGTTAATACTTCTCCTAAACGTGCTGGTTTTTTAAATTGCACTTTCAAATCTACCGTTGGAATACCTCCAGTTTCGTGCATTTGATTGAAAGGCAAACCTAACGCTTCATCATAAAAATCCTCTACTATGCAATTTAGCATTTCAAAATAGCGAGGATAAAATACAATTCCGGCATAATCTACGTGCTGAAATCGAACTTGTTCTTGTTTAATAAATGGTTGATTCATAGTTTCTATTTCAATTTAAATCTTTGTATTTTTCCTGTTTCTGTTTTAGGTAAAACGTCGTGAAACCTAATTATTCTCGGATATTTGTAGGGTGCGGCTACTTGTTTGAACCAATCTTGAATGGTTTTCACCAGATCGTCATTTGCGGAAGCAGGATTTTTCAAAACAATATTGGCGCAAACTAACATTCCTCGATTTTCATCAGGAATCCCAACAACGGCACATTCGAGAATGGCATCGTGAGTCAAAAGTACGCTTTCTACTTCAATTGCCGCAATATTATACCCCGAAGAAATTATCATATCATCGCCACGAGCAACGAACCAATAGTAGCCATCGTCGTCTTTTTTGAAAATATCGCCAGTGATATTCCACTTATTTTGGACATATTCTGCTTGTTTGTCAAGGCGATTCAAATATTTGCAACCCGTAATTCCTCGAACTGCCAATTTGCCAATTTCGTTATTTTCAACTTCATTTCCGTTTTCATCAATAATTTTCGCTTCATATCCGCGAATGGGTAATCCAGTTGCGCCGGGTTTCATATTTTCCTCATTGGATGAAATAAAAATATGTAACATTTCGGTTGCACCAATTCCATCAATTATCTTTAATCCAGTGGCATTGTACCAATCTTCCCAAACCTTCAACGGCAGATTTTCTCCAGCAGATATACATTTGCGTAAGCTGGAAATGTCAAATTCGTTAGCTTTTGTAGTTATGATTCGCCAAGCCGTTGGTGCTGTTAAACAGACGGTTATTTTGAAATCTTCAATCGCTTTTAGCAATAATTCTGGCGATGGTTTTTCGATTAAAAAAGTGGAAGCTCCGTAATAAAATGGAAATAAAACCAAGCCGCCCAAGCCAAATGTAAATCCAAGTGGTGGACTTCCTGTGAAAATATCGTCTGATTTTGGTTGCAATGCATATTTTGGAAAAGCCTCACAAATCAATAAAATATCTTTGTGAAAATGTGCTGTCATTTTCGGTAAACCAGTAGTTCCAGAAGTAAATCCTATAATTGAAACCGCTTCCGCAAATGTTGGGAAATTAGAAAACTCCTTGGATTTTGAAGCCATTAAAACTTCTAATTCCGATTTCGTTTCATTGGATCCATCAAAAGTACAAACCGATTTTAAATAAGAAGATTTTACGAATGAAAGGGCTTCTTCCAAACGGATATCGCAAAAAGAATGAGTAATTTCGGCACATTCAATGATAGTTTCCAATTCTTTTTCTCGAAGTAAAGGCATCGTTGCAACTACAATTCCGCCCGCTTTTAGAACAGCAAACCAACACGCAACGAACATTGGATTATTGGCAGACCGAATCAATACGCGGTTTCCAGAAACGAATCCCAAATCATCAACTAAAACGTGTGCAATTTGGTTTGATTTATCATATAAATCTTGAAAAGTCCAAGTTTCATCGAAAGTACGAATTGCAATTGCTTCGCCACGACCTTCTTTAATATGAATATCGAGCAGTCTTTCTACACAATTTAAACTATTATCTAATTCAAAATCAGTGTGATTAAATAAATAATCAGGCTGAAATTCTTTTTCAGGTAAATGAAAATGCGCAAAATTGTCTTGGTACTGTTTCATAAAATTTAGAATAGTTGCTGTTTCTTATTTATGTGATTTAGGACTATGACTTTCAGGTTTTGAAGCTTTTTTCATATTTTCAACGGATTTTCTATCGGCAGCTTTTAGCGGATATAAATGTGAAATACCAGCCAAATATTGATTTGGAATATCTGTTGCCTTAAATTGTTCATACGCTTGAGCGGTTCTAACAAAATTTGCATCTAATAATAAAGGTCTTCCCAATGCTATTAAATCGGCACGACCATTTAATAATATGGTATTAATTTGGTCGATATCTTGAATGTAACCTGTTGCAATTGTTGGTATATGAACTGAATTTCGAATGGCATCAGAAAACGGAGTTTGCCACATTCTTCCCACAAGAGGTTTTTGATTTTCGACAGTATTTCCAGTTGAAACATTGATTATATCAGCACCAGCAGTTTTAAAAGCAGTTGCAATTTGTAATACATCTTCTTCAGAAATTCCGTTTTCAGCCCAATCGGAAGCTGATATTCTAACAGACATTGGCTTGTCTTGATTGAAAGCCGCTCGCATTTCAGCGAAAACCCGCAATGGAAATTTCAATCTGTTTTCGATATTTCCGCCAAATTCATCTTTACGAATATTGGTAAGCGGTGAAAGAAAAGATGCCAATAAAAATCCGTGATGCGCTTGCAATTCAATCATATCAAAATCAGCTTCATCAGTATTTTTTGTGGCTTGAACAAATTCAGAAACAATTAGATTCATATCGTCCAGAGTCATTTCTTTTGGAATTGCATTTTTAGATGAAAACGCAATTGGGGAAGCCGAAATTAAATCCCAACTTTCCTTTTCTAAAGGAATATTATTTCCGATTTTTGGAACATTTATAGCACCTTTTCGACCCGAATGCCCCAATTGAATTCCGATTTTCGACGCACTATTTTTATGAATGAAATCAGTTATTTTTAACCACTCAACTACTTGTTCTTTATTCCAAATACCAGCACAACCTAAAGTTATGCGTCCTGAATTTGAAATCGCAGTCATTTCTGTTAATATCAAACCAACACCACCAGTGGCTCTAGCTCCATAATGAACCAAATGCCAATTATTTACCAAACCATTTTCGGCAGAATATTGTCCCATTGGTGCCATAACAATTCTGTTTTCCAATTTCATTTTTCGTAATGAAAATGAAGTAAAAGCAGCAGGCGTTTTTAAATCTGAAATTCCAAGTTTCGAATTAAATTCTGCCAAAACCTTTTCAGGAAAGGAAGCATCTCGAATCGCTAAATTCTCAAAAGTCACTTTTTTGGAACGCGTCATACATCCAAAAGCAAATTGTTGAAAATCGTGTTGTGCATTTCGATCCATATTTTCAAACCAATCCAAAGAAACATTGGCAGCATATTGAATCATTTCAACTCGATTGCGCCTTGTTTTTTCATATTTATCGAAAGCTTGTGGAATATTATTTGGAAATTCAATCAATGCATCTGCCAAACCAATAGCACATTCCATCGCTAATTTTGTGCCAGAACCAATAGAATAATGAGCAGTTGCTTTGGCATCGCCTAATAAAACAATGTTGTCTTTATGCCATTTTTCATTGGTAATTGCAGGAAATTGACGCCAATAGGATTTATTGGAAATTAAGCCGTGCCCGTCTAATTCTTCTTTAAATAAATGCGCGATTTTTTGAATAGTATCTTGTTCATTTTCAACTTCAAAACCTGCGTTTTTCCAAGTTGCATCAGAACATTCAAAAATCCAAGTGCTCATTCCTTTTTCATATTGGTAGGCGTGGGCAACGATCATTCCGTAAGGTGTATTCCTAAAAAAATAAGTAAATGCATCCAATGGTTTTGTAGAACCCATCCAAACGAAACGATTTTTCTTAAGTTCTATTTTTGTACCAAAATCAGATGCAAATTGTGTTCTAATTTGACTTCCAATTCCATCGCAAGCTATAATAACATCCGAGTTTTTGAATTGTGATAAATCATCAACATTGTGTTCGAAATGAAAATTTACACCTTCCTCAGTGCATCTTTGTTGCAACAGTTGAAGAAGTGTTTTTCGGGAACAACCACAAAAACCATTACCAGAAATGCGAACAATTTCTCCATCACGAGCGACATCTAAAGCATCCCAATAGGCAAATTTACTTCGGATTAAATCATACGATTTTGGATCTCGCATTAAGAATTCACTTAAAGTTTCATCCGAAAACACAACGCCAAAACCAAAACTATCATCGGGTTTATTGCGTTCGTAAATATCAATTTCGCAAGTTGGAATTGCTTTTTTTAATAAAATTGAAAAATACAAACCACCCGGACCTCCGCCAATTACACTTATTTTCATACTATCTTTTTACGGAGAAAATTTCTCCTAATTTTGAATAATTTGAACCTGCCAAACGCGCAATCGGTTTGTAGGTTTCTAAATTAATTTTATAATTGTCTAATAAAACACTTTCATCAATATGAAACATCACAATTTTCCCAATGATTATTGTAGCTCCTCCAGATTTTGAATTTTCTAAGGTATAATGATGCACCAATTCACATTCCATTGTTATTTTACATTCCAAAACTCTTGGTGGCTTAACTTTCACAGAAGCAATAGGAGTGAGGCTTGCCAATTCAAATTCACTTTCGTTAGCAGGAATAGGCTGCGAAGTCATATTCATTTGCTCCGCTAAATCCTCCGTGACCATATTAACCACAAATTGCTTCGTCGCTAACACATTATTCAAGGTATCTTTATTTGAATTATTAGAACGAACGGTTGAAAACATTACGTGTGGTGGGTCATCGCCAACAGCATTAAAATAGGAAAAAGGAGCTAAATTCAGAATCCCATCTTCACTAATAGTTGAAATCCATCCAATAGGTCTAGGAATTACAGCACCTGTTAACAGTTTGTAAATGGCAGTTTGTTCTAATTCTTGTGGGTCAAATTGCATTTAATTAATTTTTATACAAATTAAACAAAAAACAATGGTATTTATTGTGATAATGACATAAATAAATAGAAATAAAACTTAATTTCGTTGAAATTGTACTTTTTTAGATAAAATGTGATAGTTATGCAATAGTTGTTATTTTATCAGTAAAATTAAGTACTAAGGAATTATTATTACTTTTTTTAATGAATATCGTTTTTATATAAGTGCTAATTTACTATATTTATGCAAAATTTATATATATGGAGATTTTATCCTGTCCAAAATGCCAAAATAGTAACATTGTTAAAAGTGGTGTAATCAATAATAAACAAAGGTATTTGTGTAAAAAATGCAACTATTATTTCACTGTAAATAAAATAGGTAAAAAGATTGACGATTACTATGTTACCAAGGCGTTGCAATTGCACCTTGAAGGGTTGAGTTATCGTGAAATTGAGCGTATTTTAGGCGTTTCACACGTTACAATTAGCAATTGGGTAAAGTCGTTTAATATCAAAAAACCTTCCAATGGGAATTATCATCCTACTTATAAGATTTTTAATCACTTAGAACTCATAGAATTCATAAAAAATAAAGAATTATTATCAGGTGCGGGAATGATTATAACTGAATTAGGCGATAAATTTATGCTTATAAAATGGGAGCGATTCAAAGATTAACTATATCATTTTACACTTATATATATAGTTATTTTTTTATATGAAATTTATTTGGAATTTGGCTGAGTTAAAATTAACCAGATTATCAACCAAATCTAAATTTATTATGAAAAAACGTTACTTTATTCTTTTGGTAGGAATTATTTCTATAAAAGGATTTTCACAAACACCAGCTCCAACTCCTACAGTTGCTCCAGCTGAAAAAGAATGGGATGTAAATCTCTATGGATTTATTAGAACGGATTATATTTTTGATTCCCGAAAATCAGCAACAGTTAGGGAAGATAATTTAAATTTATATCCATTAGATGAAATGTTAGACATTAATGGAACTGATTTAAATGCTGTAAATCAATCCAATTTCCTTTCGATAACTTCAAGATTGGGAGTAAAAGTCAAAGGTCCAAATGTTTGGGGTGCTAAAATGAGCGGAACTCTTGAAGGAGATTTTTTTGGAAATACAGATGCTTCAATAGGTTTGTTACGATTACGCCACGCCTATGTGAATATGGATTGGTCGAAAACTTCCTTGACAATGGGACAAACTTGGTACCCAACTTTTATTCCAGAAGTATTTCCTGGAGTTGCAAATTTTAGTACTGGAATTATGTTTAATCCATTTGGATGGGCGTCTCAAGTTAAATTGAAACAAAACTTTACTAAAGAATTTTCTGGAGCCTTAACCGCTTATAAAGAAAGAGAATTTACAGCACCTGGGCCAGGAACACAAAATTCCGCATCAATTAATTCCGCATTACCCTCTTTAAATGCAGTATTTCAATTTAAAGGCAAAAGTATTTTATTGGGTTTAGGTATTGAATATAAATCAATGCAACCGTTAACGGTGAGTGCAAATAATATTGCAACAAAAGAAAAAGTGAATAGTTCTTCCATTTTTGGATATGCTAAATATTCTAATGATAAATTTCATATTAAAGCGTATGGAATTTCAGGTGGAAACTTGAATAATTTGGTGATGTTAGGTGGTTTTACTGGCACAACATCTGCTACAGGAATTCAATCGTATGATCCTACAAAAACAACTGCTTTTTGGGTAGATATTGCAAGTAATGGAAAATCAATTGCACCAGGATTATTTTTTGGAACTACCAAAAATGATGGTTCAGATACCGCTGCTGGAACTGCCGCTCAAATTTACGCTAGAGGAATTTCTGGTACTAGAATAATTGACAATGTTTGGAGAGTTTCTGGAAGAGTTGATTTCAAGAAAAATAAATTCAGAGTTTCACCAGAATTAGAATATACCACAGCAACTTGGGGTGATGCAGATTTATTTGCAAAAGCAACCACAAATAAAAAGGACGTTGCTAACTTCCGTGCAATGATTTCGTGCGCATATTCGTTTTAAATATTTAACCAACATTAACTACAAAAATAATAATTTATGAAAGAAAAATCAACAAAAGGAATTTGGAAAGTAATATCCGCTTCCTCAATGGGAACAATGATTGAATGGTACGATTTCTACATTTTTGGAAGTTTGGCCGTTGTTATTTCAACAAAATTTTTCCCTTCTGACAATCCAACAGCTGCCTTTTTATCAACATTGGCAACATTTGCAGCAGGTTTCGTAGTGCGTCCGTTTGGGGCATTGTTCTTCGGAAGATTAGGAGATTTAATCGGAAGAAAATACACATTTATGGTTACGCTTGTATTAATGGGTGGAGCAACTTTCTTAATTGGTTGTATTCCAAGTTACGAAACCATTGGATTTATGGCGCCTTTATTAGTTTTAATCCTTCGATTGTTACAAGGTCTTGCTTTAGGAGGAGAATATGGTGGAGCTGCAACTTATGTAGCCGAACATTCTCCTGTTGGACAACGTGGATACTGGACTTCTTGGATTCAAACTACAGCAACAGTGGGATTATTCATTTCATTAATGGTGATTTTAGCGACAAGAAACATTTTAACTCCTGAAGAATTTGATGCTTGGGGTTGGAGAGTTCCATTTTGGGTTTCAATAATAATGGTTGGAGTTTCGTATTTGATTAGAAAAAATATGGATGAATCTCCAGTATTTGCGAAAGCGAAAGCCGAAGGAAAAACAAGTACAAATCCATTAAAAGAAAGTTTTGGAAATCGTTTTAATATGAAATTTGTATTGTTGGCTTTATTTGGAGCAACAATGGGACAAGGAGTTGTTTGGTACACCGGACAATTCTATGCGATGAGTTTTATGAAAACAGTAATGTCAATTGATTCTTCACAAGTTGATGGATTATTAGGAATTGCATTATTATTAGGAACACCATTCTTTATTTTATTTGGTTGGTTGAGTGATAAAGTAGGTAGAAAATACATTATGATGGGCGGAATGTTGTTGGCAATTTTATTGTACAGGCCAATCTATAAAGCAATGTACGAAACAACTTCCGTTAAAAATAAAACTGAAATTGTTGAAAAAACTACTTTATTAGCGGAATTAAAAGAGAATAAAAAGAAAACAATGGATTCAATTTATACTACAAACAAAGTATATTCTGATGAAACAACGTTGCTTGAAGTAAAAACGGTATCTTTAGAAAATGGAAAAGCGATGGTTGTTGACGGGAAACCAAAAGTTGAAGTCAAAACTACCATCAAAATCAACGATAGTGACAAATGGGCATTGATATTATTAATATTTATTCAAGTATTATTTGTAACAATGGTTTACGGTCCAATTGCAGCTTTCCTTGTTGAAATGTTCCCAGTAAAAATTCGATACACCTCAATGTCATTGCCGTATCATATTGGAAACGGAATATTTGGAGGTTTACTTCCAGCGATTTCGACCTATTTTGTAACACACGCAAAAGATTCAGGAATGCCAGAATTTTACCTTGAAGGACTTTGGTATCCAATTGTAATTGCATCTGTTTGTTTTGTAATTGGAATGGTTTACATTAAAAATAACGATAAAAATATTCACGTTTAAAATATATATTATGAATCAATTAAAACGAGTATTAGGAATGGTTTGGATAGCACTTGCAATTGCTGCCGCCTATTTTTGCATCTTTGAATTTGGATTACCAAAATTTGCTTCTGGCAAACAAGACGATTTAGTTTTTGGAATTATCATCCTTTTTGTATTAACGCCTTTAATAGTTTTGGGTTTAGGAACATTTGGTTACTATGCCTTAATGGGTGATTATGACGAAAAAATTCACAAATAAAATTTAATCAAAAAATAACAATCTCTGCCTTTTTTAATCGCAGAGATTGTTTATTTTTATTGCAATATGAAAAAGAGACACGAACAAAAATTGGTTATTCTTTCGATGCTATCCTTATTAGCGTTGAATATTCCGCTTTTGTTACTATTTGATAGTACAGAACCACTTTTTGGGTTGCCTATAATAATGATTTATATTTTTTCAATTTGCTTATTTTCAATTGGTGTTACTTTCATAATTTTAAAAAAATACAATGAGTAGCATCGCACTTTTATTAATTCTTGGTTTTTATGTCCTAATGCTCTTTTATATCGCGCATTGGGCTGAAAAAAGAAGCCATTCAAAATGGACAAATAACCCTTATATTTATTCCTTTTCCTTAGCGGTTTATTGCACTGCTTGGACGTATTATGGAAGTATTGGGGTTGCTGCCGATTCTGGGTTGAATTATCTTCCTATTTATTTAGGACCAATTATCATTATTCCACTTTGGTTGCTAATTCTAAGAAAAATCATTCGTATTTCAAGAGTAAATAAAATTTCAAGTATTGCCGATTTCATATCCTTACGATACGGAAACAGTAGGTTTTTAGGTGCATTAGTTACATTTGTATGCGTTGTTGGAATTCTACCTTATATATCATTACAATTAAAATCTATTTCAGAAACATTTCATCTGGTCACTAAAACCGCCTCAAGTTCAAATGTTTTTACAGACACTACAACTTTTGTTTGCATTGCTTTAGCATTATTTGCTTCCTATTATGGAACAAGATATGCGGATGCTTCCGAAAAAAGACGAGGAATTGTTACCGCTGTTGCATTAGAATCGATTATAAAATTAGTTTTCTTCCTTATTATTGGAATTTATGTAACCTATTTTGTTTATGATGGTTTTGGAGATATTTACACTAAAGCTTCTGTTTTAGAAGGTTTTGAAGCTAAAAATACGATTGGTGGTTTGGAAAAAGGAATCAATTGGTTTTTCTTATGCTTGCTTTCAATGTTTGCTGTTTTTTTATTGCCACGACAATTTCATACCGCAATTGTAGAAAACAATAAAGAATCACATATCAAAACGGCAATGTGGCTTTTTCCCTTGTATTTGTTACTGTTTAATATTTTTGTTTTCCCAATTGCGTGGGGCGGAAACATACTTTTTCAAGGAAAAGGAATGAATTCTGATACGTATTCACTATTAATTCCGCAGTTTTTCAATAATAATTTTTTGACTGTTTTGGTTTTTTTAGGTGGTTTTTCAGCTGCAATTTCTATGATTATTGTTTCTTCAATATCGATGTCAACAATGGTCAGTAACAACTTTTTAATTCCTTATGGATTCATCGGTTCCTTGCAAAATTCATCGCCAGAGAAAAATAGCAAACGGATTTTAAACAGTCGTAAAATCGGAATTTTCATTCTTATTATTTTAGGATATGCCATTTACAGAGTTTTTATTTTAGATTATTCATTGGTTTCAATTGGACTCGTTTCCTTTGTAATTGTTGGACAATTAGCACCTTCTTTTTTTGGTGCTTTATTTTGGAGACGAGGATCGAAACAAGGCGCTATTTCAGGAATTATAATTGGTTTTCTAATTTGCATTTATACGCTTTTGATACCGTACGCCATTGGAATTTCCGATTCAACTAATCAATTTATTCAAAATGGACCTTGGGGAATTGCACTTTTAAAACCTTTTCAACTTTTTGGTTTGGATTATTTGCAACCCATTCCACACGCTGTTTTTTGGAGTTTATTTTTTAATATGATTTCCTATTTTGCAATTTCTGTTAGTTTCAAAGGAAATTATAGAGAACGAAATTATGCTGAAATGTTTGTCGATATTGACAAGTACAATTCCAATCACGAAGATGCTTTTGTTTGGAAAGGAACGGCTTATATTTCTGATATTCAAAAAGTATTACTTCGTTTTCTTGGTGAAGCCAAAACCAAAAGAGCCCTTTCTATTTTTAATTTAAAATACAATATCGATAAAGATGTAACCACCGCTGATGCTCGATTTATAAAATTTGCAGAAAATTTATTAACGGGGCATATCGGAACCGCTTCTGCTAAAATTTTGATTTCAAATGTGGTCAAAGAGGATAAAATTTCACTCACAGAAGTATTGAGAATTTTAGAAGAATCGAAAGAAAATATTCTGGTGAATAAGAAATTAACTGAAACTTCAAACGAATTAAAATTAATTTCTACTCAATTAAAGGATGCAAATCAAGAGTTGGTAAATAAAGATGTTCAAAAAGATGAATTTTTAGATACCGTAACTCACGAATTAAGAACGCCAATTACGGCAATTCGTGCAGCAAGCGAAATTCTTCACGATGACGATGATATGCCAGAAGATATCAGAAAGCAATTTCTACAAAATATAATTTCTGAATCCGACAGATTGAACCGCTTAATTGATAAAATATTAGATTTAGAAAAATTTGAAACTGGTAAGCAAAAGTTGTATTTATCCAATAATGATATTGTAAAAACAATTAGAAACACATTAGAATCTTTACATCAATTAATTAAAAACAAACACATTACGGTTGAATTTAATCAAGGTTCAAATGAAATAAAGGCATTTTATGACGAAGAACGAATTGTTCAAGTCATTCATAATTTGATTTCTAATGCTATTAAATTTTGTGATGAATCTTATGGTAAAATCACGATTTCGATTGTTGAAAATCAAGACGTAATTGAAGTTAAAATTCATAATAATGGAAAAGGAATTGCCGATAATGATTTTGAAGCCATTTTTGATAAATTCTATCAATCAAGAAATCAAAATGTAAAAAAACCAATTGGAAGTGGATTGGGATTGGCAATTTGTAAAAAAATTATTGAACATCATAAAGGAACAATTTGGGCAGAAAATACCAATGGAGGAGGGGCAATGTTTACCTTTACTCTTCCCGATTATAAAACCAATAAAAATACTTAAAATGAAGAAAATTTTAATTGTTGATGATGAACCAAACATCGTAATGGCTTTAGAATATACTTTCAAAAAAAATAATTTTGAAGTTTTTATTGCTCGTGATGGTCAAGAAGCATTGGATATTTTAAAGAAGCAACAACCTGATGTTATTATTTTGGATGTTATGATGCCAAATGTTGATGGTTTTGAAACGCTAAAGCAAATAAAAAAAGACGAAAGATTAAATCATTGTAAGGTTTTATTTTTATCGGCAAAAAACAAAGAAAAAGACATTGAAAAAGGACTAGAATTAGGGGCAAATTTATATGTTGTCAAGCCCTTTTCGGTTAAGAAATTAGTAGAACAAGTACACGAATTATTAGAAAGTTAGTAAAATATAAAATCATTTCATTTCAATCCATAAATCTTTTTTAACACAACACAAAAAATGAATTACAACGAATTATACTCAAAAAGTATAAACCAACCCGAAGAATTTTGGAAGGAACAAGCCGATTCAATTGATTGGTACAATAAGCCAGAACTTATTTTATCGAAAGATGAAAATGGGTATCCACTTTGGTATAAAGATGGCGAATTAAACATTTGTTATCTCGCATTAGACAAGCACATTCAGGATGGTTTTGGGGATAATGTAGCTTTGATTTATGACTCCCCAGTTACTCAAACTGTAAGAAAATATACCTATTCTGAAGTTAAAATTGAAGTTGCAAAATTAGCGGGTGGAATGCAATCTTTAGGTTTAAAAAAGGGTGATACCGCAGTAATTTATATGCCAATGATTCCTCAAGCTGCATTTGCAATGTTGGCTTGCGCACGAATTGGAGTGACACATTCTGTAGTATTTGGTGGGTTTGCACCACACGAATTGGCAATTAGAATTGATGATTGTAAACCGCGATTGATAATTACGGCTTCATCTGGAATTGAAATCGATCGATTAATTGCGTATAAACCTTTGGTGGACGAAGCAATTGAATTTGCATCGCATAAACCTAAAAAAGTAATCGTTTTCAATAGAAAATTAGGAGCTCGAATTCCATTTAAAAAGTACGATGTTGATTATGATGCTTTGGTTTACGGTTCAGAAGAAACAGCTTGTGTTCCTGTAAATGCAACGCATCCATTATATGTTTTATACACTTCTGGGACAACTGGAAAACCAAAAGGAATTGTCAGAGATACAGGAGGTTACGCCATAGCACTCAAATATTCAATGAACTACATTTATGGATTAAAACCAGACGATGTTTTTTGGGCTGCTTCGGATGTTGGTTGGGTAGTAGGACATAGTTTTATTGTTTACGGGCCATTAATTAATAGAAATACAACTATAATTTTTGAAGGAAAACCAATTAGAACGCCAGATTCAAGTACGTTTTGGAGAATTATTGAGGAGCATAAAGTCAATGCGATGTTTACGGCACCAACAGCTATTCGGGCCATAAAAAAGGAAGATCCAAACGGAGATTTCATCAAGAAATACGATTTGAGTTCTTTAAAAACGCAATTTCTTGCCGGCGAACGTTGTGATGTTGCAACATTGGAATGGTATAACGAACAAATTCCTGTTCCTGCAATTGATCATTGGTGGCAAACAGAATCAGGATGGCCAATGGTTTCAAATATGATAGGAATTGAAAAACCATTTGTAAAACCGGGTTCGGTTGGAAAAGCCGTTTGCGGTTATGACATTCGTATTTTTGATGAAAAAGGAAATGAATTAGCACCAAACGATGAAGGTTATGTTGTAATTAAATTACCTTTGCCACCGGGAACTTTATTGGATTTATGGAAAGACAATGCTCGTTTTCAATCGGATTATTTAACTAAATTTCCAGGATTTTATTTCTCTGGAGATGGCGGAGTTAAAGATGAAGATAATTATATTTTCATCACTGGAAGAGTTGACGATGTTATAAATGTAGCTGGTCACAGACTTTCTACTTCTGAAATGGAAGAAATTGTAGCGTCTCATTCTTCGGTTGCTGAATGTGCTGTTGTTGGAATTAATGATGCTTTGAAAGGGCAAGTTCCTTTGGCATTAGTTGTAACCAAATTAGGCGAAACGATGGAACATTTCCAATTAGAACAAGAAATCGTTCAACTCGTTAGAAAGCAAATTGGTGCGGTCGCTTCATTAAGAAATGTGGTCATTGTACAGCGATTACCAAAAACACGTTCGGGTAAAATTCTTCGAAAATTAATGCGAAGTATCGCCGATGGTGATAATTTTCAAGTTCCCTCGACTATCGATGATGAAAATATTGTAGATGAAATAATAGAGGTTTTAACGAAATATGAAATTGGCTCTTTCGGGCTAAAATAATTAACAAATAGAATATAAATAAACGATTAAACATTAAAAAAATGAGTTACTACAAAATTGACAATTTAGAACAGTATTTCAAACATTACAATAAATCAATTCGTGAGCCAAGAAAATTCTGGGGAAAAGTGGCATCAGAAAATTTTACGTGGTACCAAGAATGGGAAAAAGTAATTGATTTTGATATGGCTGAAGCCAAAATCCAATGGTTTGTAGGTGCAAAAGTGAATATTGTAAAGAATTGTATTGACAGACATTTGGCAAGAAAAGGAGATAAAACTGCTATTATATTTGAGCCAAATGACCCAAGTGAAGCGGAACTACATATTTCATATAATGAATTGCACGAGCGCGTCTGCAAAATGGCAAATGTACTTCGGGAGCAAGGAATTAAAAAAGGAGATAGAGTTTGTATTTATCTGCCAATGATTCCTGAATTAGCAATAACTACTTTGGCGTGTGCGAGAATTGGTGCCGTTCATTCCGTTGTATTTGCTGGTTTTTCTGCGTCTGCTGTTGCAACAAGAATAAACGATAGCGATTGTAAAATGGTAATCACTTCCGATGGAGGATTTCGTGGAAACAAAACTATCGACTTAAAAGGAATCATTGACGAAGCTTTAGATAATTGTCCTTGCGTAGAAAAAGTATTGGTTGCCAAAAGAACCCATTCTAATATTTCAATGAAAGAAGGTCGTGATCAATGGCTTCAACCCTTATTAGACGAAGCTTCTGATAATAATGTTGCCGAAATTATGGATGCTGAAGATCCATTATTCATACTTTATACTTCGGGATCAACAGGAAAACCAAAAGGAATGGTGCACACAACAGCTGGATATATGGTTTATTCTGCCTATACTTTCAAAAATGTTTTCAATTATCAAGAAAATGACGTCTTCTGGTGTACCGCCGATATCGGATGGATTACTGGACATTCCTATATTCTTTATGGCCCATTATTAAATGGTGCTACGACTGTAATTTTTGAAGGAGTTCCTTCGTATCCTGACTTCAGTCGCTTTTGGGAAGTTATCGAAAGACACCAAGTAACTCAGTTTTATACTGCGCCAACAGCCATTCGAGCCTTGGCAAAAGAAAGTTTAGATTACGTTCAAAAGTTTCCGCTAAGTTCTTTAAAAGTAATTGGTTCTGTTGGAGAACCTATCAATGAAGAGGCTTGGCATTGGTATAATGCGCACGTAGGAGGGAAGCGTTGCCCAGTTGTAGATACGTGGTGGCAAACGGAAACGGGTGGCATTATGATTGCGCCAATAGCATTTGTAACACCAACAAAACCAACGTACGCTTCTTTGCCATTACCTGGAATTCAACCTGTTTTAATGGATGAAAAACGCAACGAAATTGAAGGCAACCAAGTTACAGGAAGTTTGTGTATCAAATTTCCGTGGCCAGGAATTGCAAGAACTATTTGGGGTGATCATCAACGGTATAAGGAAACTTATTTCTCCGCCTTTCCAGGCAAATATTTCACTGGCGACGGTGCGTTGAGAGACGAAACAGGATATTACAGAATTACGGGACGTGTTGACGATGTGATTATCGTTTCGGGTCACAATCTTGGAACAGCACCTATTGAAGATGCTATAAACGAACATCCAGCAGTTGCAGAAAGTGCCATTGTAGGGTTTCCACACGACATCAAAGGAAATGCATTGTATGGTTATGTAATTTTGAAAGAAATTGGCGAAAGCAGAGACAGGGATAATTTGGCTAAAGAAATCAACCAATTGGTTTCTGATCAAATTGGGCCTATTGCAAAACTCGATAAAATTCAGTTTGTATCAGGATTGCCAAAAACCCGATCAGGAAAAATTATGCGAAGAATATTGCGTAAAATTGCGGAAGGAGACTTCTCTAATTTTGGCGATATTACTACTTTATTGAATCCTGAGATTGTTGAAGAAATTAAAAACGGGAAATTGTAGAATAGACGAAAAGATAATAGACGAAGAGATGAAAGACTAAAAAAAGTCGAAAGTCGAAAGTCAAATGTCTTAAAAAAAATAACCGCAGATTCGCAGATTAATAAAAAATCTACGCATCTGCGGTTATTACTTTTGTTCTTCTTTATTTCTTTTGTGGCAAAAACCTTTGCGCCCCTTGCGTAAACCTTTGCGAACTTTGCGGTTAAAAATAAATCTGCGCATCTACGGTAAAACTTTGTTCCTTTTGTTTTTCTTATATGCCTTTTGTGGTAAAAACCCTTTGTGTCCTTTGCGTAAACCTTTGCGTCCTTTGCAGTTAAAAATCTGCGCATCTGCGGTAAAACTTTGTTTCTTTTGTTTTTCTTATTTGCCTTTTGTGGTAAAAACCTTTGCGTCCTTTGCGTAAACCTTTGCGCCCTTTGCGGTTAAAAAAAATTGCGGTAACCCAAACTTTATTCCAAAAAAAATCCCCGCAATTGCGGGGATTTCTATATAAAAATCAAGAAATTATTTTTTCTCGTTCTTTTCCATTTTAGCTTTCAATGCAGCCAACATATCGTTGTTATCCCCTAATGTAGATGCTTGCGCATTTGTATTATTGGCAACAGCTTCGTTTACAGCTTTAACAGCTTTCTCTTCTTCTTCACGGAAGATAGCAGTGTGAGATGCAACTACTCTTTTAAATTCTTTGTTGAATTCAATTACTTTAAATTCAGCTGAATCTCCTTTTTTCAATTTCTTACCATCTTCTTTTTCAAGGTGACGTGTAGGAATGAAAGCAACGATATCATCTCCGAATTCTACAGTAGCTCCTTTGTCAACAATTTCAGAAATTTCACCTGTGTGGATTGTTCCAACTGCGAAAGAATCTTCATATTGATCCCAAGGATTAGCAGTAGTTTGTTTGTGTCCTAAAGATAATTTACGACCATCAACATCTAATTCTAATACAACTACGTCTAATTTTTCACCAACATTTACAAATTCAGATGGATGTTTGATTTTCTTAGTCCAAGAAAGATCAGAGATATAAATCAATCCGTCAATTCCTTCTTCTAATTCTACGAAAATTCCAAAGTTTGTAAAGTTTCTAACAATACCTGTATGTTTAGAACCTACTGGGTATTTAGCAGTAATATCAGTCCAAGGATCTTGAGACAATTGTTTGATACCTAATGACATTTTACGGTCATCTCTATCCAATGTTAAGATAACAGCTTCAACAACATCACCCACTTTTACGAAATCTTGAGCCGAACGCAAGTGCGTTGACCACGACATTTCAGAAACGTGGATTAAACCTTCAACACCTTCAGCAACTTCAATGAAAGCACCGTAATCAGCGATTACAACAACTTTACCATTTACTTTGTCACCAACTTTCAAGTCAGCATTCAAAGCGTCCCAAGGATGCGCGTTCAATTGTTTCAATCCTAATTGAATTCTTGTTTTCTCGTCATCAAAGTCAAGAATAACAACATTCAATTTTTGATCTAATTCCAACACTTCACTTGGGTGGTTAATTCTACTCCAAGAAAGGTCAGTAATGTGAATCAATCCATCAACACCACCTAAATCAATAAACACACCATAAGAAGTAATGTTTTTAACAACACCTTCTAATACTTGTCCTTTTTGCAATTGACCGATGATTTCTTTTTTCTGGATTTCAATATCCGCTTCAATAAGCGCTTTGTGAGATACAACTACGTTTTTGAATTCGTGGTTAATTTTCACAACTTTAAATTCCATCATTTTATTTACATAAACATCATAATCTCTAATTGGTTTAACATCAATTTGAGATCCTGGTAAAAACGCTTCAATTCCGAAAACGTCAACGATCATACCACCTTTAGTTCTGCATTTTACGAAACCAGTAACAATTTCTCCAGTTTCATTAGCACTAATAACTCTATCCCAAGATTTAATAGTACGCGCTTTTCTGTGAGACAATACCAATTGACCTGTTTTATCCTCACGGATGTCAATTAATACTTCAACTTTGTCACCAACTTTTAAGTTTGGATTGTAACGGAATTCATTCAATGAAATAACACCTTCCGATTTTGCATTGATATCAACGATAACGTCTCTATCCGTAATTCTAACTACAACACCTTCTACAACTTCTTCTTGATCAGTATCAATAAAAGTTTCAGAAACTAATTGTTCAAATTCTTGCAAGTTTTTTTGGTCAACGGCATCAATACCTTCTTCAAAGTTGTGCCAGTTAAATTCTGCTAAAAACTGCTCTTGTGATTTTAATTGTTCAGACATGCTGATAAAAAATTTGTATTCTGTATTTTCTCGAGTTTCTTAATGCGAAAGAAAACAACAGAAGTTGTTTGTTTGATTTTTTATTACCCAAAGGAAACTCCTATCCACCAAAAGGTGTGCAAAAGTAATTCTTTTTTCTGTATTCACAAAGTTTTTTCCACAAAACCAATGCGCTAATTATCAATACTATAAATCATTTGAATTTGGAGCGAATTGTCCCCGCATTTTTGGAATTGCAATTCCCGCTTTCGGCTCAATCTCTTCGCTTCGCTGCGAGGATACCGCCTCAATCGGGGCTGAGGGATTAGTTATGTCATTGCGAGGAACGTGGCAATCCAGTCATTGCCAGTGAATCGCAGTGAATCGCAGTGAATCGTTGCAATCTTTTTCTTAACCGCAAAGGGCGCAAAGTTTTACGCAAGGTTCGCAAAGTTTTTAAAGGATAAACTGATTCAACCCTTCCCAAACCAAATTTACGAATAACCAAATCAACCCTTAGACAATCTGAATTTCACCTTTAATTTGTCAATCTGAGTTTATTTCAAGTGCTAAATTTATAGTATTGAGGGCAATTAATTGTCGCATCCCTAATCGTGTTAGAATGTCTCCTGCATGAATGAGGGTCTGGGGAAGTTTTTTCGGGTTCATAAGCGTTAGTTTATAAAATATTGATCATTAAGATACAAATAAGTATCATTAAGATACAAATAAGTATCATTAAGATACAAATAAGTATCATTAAGATACAAATAAGTATCATTAAGATACAAATAAGTATCATTAAGATACAAATAAGTATCTTTAAACTACAAATAAGTATCTTTATGATACAAATAAGTATCTTTATGATACAAATAAGTATCTTTATGATACAAATAAGTATCTTTAAGATACAAATAGGTATTAAATAAATACATTTTAGGATAAGCATAAAAAAACTGCCTCTTAATTTTTGATTCGGTTATTTGTTAATGCGGTTATTTGGAAAATCTGTATAAATCCGTTTAATCCGTAAAATCAGTGGCAAAAATCATCTCCCCATTTTGTCTTTGCGAGGCACGAAGCAATCAAAAGGAAAGGGAGACGAGATGGGAATGTGTTGATGTTGAGATAATGGATAATAGAATAAAAAATTCGAGATAATTTGTGTAATTCGTGGCAAAAAAACTTTGCGAACTTTGCGTAAATCTTTGCGCCCTTTGCGGTTAAAAAAAAGAAGATTGCCACGTTCCTCGCAATGACGGTTAGTATCTGAAATAAATTCAGATTGAATAAATTCAGATTGAAAAATATGATTACTCCCTCAGCCCCGATTGAGGCGGTATCCTCGCAGCGAAGCGAAGAGATATAGCCGAAAGCGGGAATTGCAATTGCAAATACAAGAGGACAATTCGCTCCAAAAAAAAGTGATAAATATTGTTTTTTTAACTGATGTAATTCCAAATATTTTTGCGCTTGGTCATTTCTATAAATACCGCTCGCATAATTAAATGCTCTGGTTTTTCGAGGGGCGCATCTTCTTTTAGGATTTTCACAGCGTAGTTTCGAGCCAAATAAAGGATGTCTCTGTCACGAACCAAATCGGCAATTTGAAGGTTCAAAACGCCACTTTGTTGGGTGCCCATTAAATCGCCGGGACCACGAAGTTTCAAATCGACTTCGGCAATTTCAAAGCCATCGTTGGTGCGTACCATCGTGTCCATTCGGGTCTTGCTGTTGTTGGATAGTTTGTGGGAACTCATCAAAATACAGTAACTTTGATCGGCGCCACGACCCACGCGACCACGCAATTGATGCAGTTGTGAGAGTCCAAAACGCTCGGCACTTTCCACAATCATAACGCTGGCATTGGGGATATTTACGCCCACTTCGATAACGGTTGTCGCTACCATAATATTGGTTTTTCCTTCGGCAAATCGTTGCATTTCAAAATCTTTTTCGGCAGCTTTCATCTTTCCGTGAAGAATGGAAATGGCGTATTTTGGCAGCGGAAAATCACGAGAAATGTTGTCGTAACCGTCCATTAAATCTTTGAAATCCATTTTTTCAGATTCCTGAATCAAGGGATAAACCACATAAATTTGTCGCCCTAAAGCAATTTGGTCGCTAACGAACGCCATAACATTCAACCTATTGGAATCGTATCGATGCACAGTTTGAATTGGTTTTCTGCCCGGCGGCAATTCGTCTATCAATGAAATGTCTAAATCGCCGTACAAACTCATCGCCAAAGTTCGTGGAATTGGGGTTGCGGTCATCACCAAAACGTGTGGCGGAATGTCGTTTTTCTTCCACAATTTAGAGCGTTGCTCGACGCCAAAACGGTGTTGCTCGTCAATAATTGCCAACCCTAAATTATGGAATTTCACCTTGTCTTCTAAAAGTGCGTGGGTTCCAATTAGGATTTGTAAAGTTCCGTTTTCTAACTCTTCGTGAATGATTTTTCTCTCTGAAGTTTTGGACGAACCAGTAAGCTTTTTAATGTTGATATTTAATGTTTTAGCCAATTCTGACAAACCAATAAAATGTTGGTTTGCGAGTATTTCTGTGGGCGCCATTAAGCAAGCTTGGAAGCCATTATCCAAAGCCAAAAGCATACTCATAAACGCCACAATTGTTTTTCCAGAACCAACATCGCCTTGCAATAATCGGTTCATTTGGGCTGGATAACCCATATCATTGCGGATTTCTTTAATGACTCTTTTTTGAGCATTTGTGAGTTCAAACGGTAAATGATTTGCATAAAAATCTGTGAATAATTCACCTACTTTTTCAAAAGCGTGTCCTTTAATTTTATGTTTACGAACTAAGTTTTTAGTGATTAATTGCAATTGGATGAAAAACAATTCTTCAAATTTCAATCGGAATTGGGCTTTCGCCAATGCTTCTCCGCTTCTTGGAAAATGAATATTGAAAAGTGCTTCTTTTTTGGAAACCAATTTCAACTCGTTCATCAGATAATCAGGCAAGGTTTCTGAAAATAATGCCTGAGTTTCTTGAAACAATTGCTGCATTAATTTGTTAACCGTGCGATTCGTAATCCCACGATTTGAAAGTGTTTCCGTTGATGGATAAACGGGTTGCATCGCCGAGCGCAAACTTTGCTCGTGTTCTGCAAGTAACTCAATTTCAGGATGTGCCATATTATAGACATTTCCAAATGACGCACATTTTCCGAAAATTACGATGGGAACATTCAATTCTAAACTCTCTCGAACCCATTTTTGACCTTGAAACCAAACCAATTCCATTTGCCCAGTTGCATCTACAAAAGTGGCAACTAACCTTTTTTTTCCTTTGGCAGGTTCAACAGTTTTTATGTTTATTATTTTTCCAATCAATTGAATTTCAGTACTATTATTGTCTAATTCATTGATTTTATAATAGCGGGTGCGGTCAATATACCGATTGGGATAAAAATTTATTAAATCTTGGTATTTGTGAATGCCCAATTCTTTTCGCAACAAATCACCCCGTTGAGGGCCAACGCCTTTCAAGTATTCAATGGGTGTTTGAAGTAGGTTATTTTGCATCTTGCGAAGATAGTTTTTTGTTTGGAAATTAGAAAATGTGTTGGAATAAGTATTTTAATTATTATTGTGAAATATAGCTCAAACACAATATCTTTGAAACATTAAAAAAATAAATAATGACAACTCATCTCGCACTTCTTCGTGGCATCAATGTTTCTGGGCATAATATGATAAAAATGGATGCTTTGAAAACTACTTTAGAAAAAATAGGTTTTCAAAACGTGGAAACTTACATACAATCGGGAAATGTTTTTGTGGATACCGATGAGGAAAGTGCTGCGAAAGTTGGTTTTGTTATCAAGCAAGAAATTTTCAAGGTTTTTGGTCACGATGTACCTATTATTGTTATCGGAAAATCCGATTTAGAAGCTTGTTTTGTTAACAATACTTTTTTGAAAGACGAAAAGGTGGATATTAAAAAATTATATGTTGCTTTTGTGTCCAAAGAGCTGCGAAGTGAGAATATCAATGATTTGAAAATTAGTCAATTCAAGCCTGATGAAGCCCGAATTGATGGAACGAGAATCTTTATTAAATATGATATTGGCGCAGGAAAAACAAGGTTAGACCAAAAATATATTGAGAAAAAACTGAATCTAACGGCGACAATTCGGAATTGGAATACGGTGACACAATTATTAAAAATGTACGAAGAACGATAATAAATGAAATACGTAATCCTTTTACTTTCCGCTTTTTCATTTGCCCAACAAACTAAATTTGTTGATTTCAAATCGGTATTGGGTAAAATCGAAATCAATCCAATTGAGAAATCAGTTTCGGGTGAAGTTACTTATGATTTTGAAGTTACAAGCGCAATAGATACAATAAGAATTGATGCTCAAAATATGACTTTTACGAATTTGAAAATTAATAATAGTGTTGTTAATTATAAAAATTCAGGTAAGAAAATCGCTCTTTTTGAAGGTTATAAAATAGGTAAAAACACCTTGACTTTTAATTATTTGGCTAAGCCGAAGCAAACAATGTATTTTGTTGGAGTAGATGAAAATCTTCAAATTTGGACGCAAGGGCAAGGGAAATATTCGAGTAATTGGTTTCCAAGTTTTGATGATGCCAATGAAAAAGTAATTTTTAATTTGGATGTCAATTTTGATAAAAATTTTCAAGTAATTTCCAATGGTGTTTTAGAAAATAAAACAGTCAATCCCACAACAATTGATTGGCATTACCGAATGAAAAAACCAATGAGCAGTTACCTTTTGATGCTTGCCATTGGGAAATTTGAAGTTCAAAACGAGAAATCCAAGAGTGGAATTCCATTGCGTTTTTATATTGAAAACGAAGATGTTTCAAAGTTTGAACCAACGTATCGCTATTCTAAAATCATCTTTAATTTTTTTGAAAAAGAAATAGGAGTGAAGTACCCTTGGGAAGTTTATAAGCAAATTCCCGTTCGTGATTTTTTGTATGCAGGAATGGAAAATACTTCGGCAACGGTTTTTTCAAGAGATTTTGTGGTTGATGAAATTGGGTTTGAAGATAAAAATTATGTGAACGTAAATGCACACGAATTGGCGCACCAATGGTTTGGAGATTTGGTAACTGCAGAAAGTGGAAAACACCATTGGTTGCAGGAAGGATTTGCTACTTATTATGCTTTATTGGCTGAAAAAGAAGTGTTTGGTACCGATTATTTTTACTTTAAATTGTATTCAATTTCTCAGCAATTGAAGTCGGTTTCTAAAACAGATACGATTCCAATTTTGAATGATAAAGCCAGTTCTTTATCATTTTATCAAAAAGGAGCTTGGGCTTTGCACATTTTGCGAGAAGGAGTTGGAGCGAAGATTTTTCAGAAAGCGGTACAAAACTATTTGAAAAAGTATTCTTTTAAAAATGTAACTACAGATGAATTCTTGGATGAAATTAAAAAGATTTCCAAATACGATGTGGATACTTTTAGAATAAAATGGTTGGAAAGTTCTGGTTTTGACAATCAAAAAGCTACTGAATTACTATCAAAAAATGAATCAATAAAGGCGTTATTAGAAATTCAAAAACTTAGGAATAAGCCGTTTGTAGAAAAGCAAGATGTCTTTGTAAAAACAATGCAATCGGATGCGTATTTTCCAATAAAAGAAGAAATTATTTACCAAATTGAGAACGTTTCATTTGCTGATAAAGCAGCGCTTTTACGTTTAGCAATGGCTACAAATGAAGTAAATGTTCGGCAAGCAATTTCAAATACAACACCAAAAATCCCGTTAGAATTTAAAGTGGAATTTGAGACTTTATTGGATGATAAATCCTATATTACAAGGGAAGTTGCGCTTAATTCATTGTGGTCTCAATTTCCCGAAGACCAAATAAAATATCTCGAAAAATCAAAAGATTGGGTGGGTTTCAACGATAAAAATCTTCGTATTTTGTGGTTGACATTAGCGCTTGGAACAAAAGAATATGAATTGGAAAATAAAGCCAAGTTCTATGATGAATTGCTAGATTATTGTTCGCCGAAATTTGAAAGTTCCATTCGTCAAAATGCTTTAGAAAATTTACTTTTCATTAATAATAAGGATAAGAATATATTTCCATTTTTAGTAAATTCTTTGACCAGTCATAAATGGCAATTCTCAAAATTTGGCAGAGAGAAAATCAGATTGTTATTGAAAAATCAGAATGTCAGAAGTTATTTTGAAAGCCTTTTATTGGAACTTCCTGATAATGAAAAAGTGCAATTGCAACGATTATTTTCAGAAAAACAATAAATTACCACATCAAGCTGACTTCATTTTTTAAATATGCCAATGCAGCGTTACTTGGTGACTGCTTTTCCATTAAATCATTCAAAATCACTTCACGTAATTTGTTCGCATTATCCACTTGGTCGCTCAAATTTGCTCTTCTAATCATTTGAATTGTAGCGTTTTTAGCTGTAACAATTATAGTCCAACATTCATCTGACATATAAATTTGTTGCGTTAAATTGTGTTCAAATTCTTGCTCAATTTGTGCAATTACATAGTTTTCATAATCGTTTTTATCTTCCGAAATTGGAGTAATCCGAATTAGTAATTTAGCAAGATTTATTCGTTCTAAAAATAAAGTCATACGTTCAAAAGCTTGTAAACGAATTGGTAATGCGTCTTTTTGAGCTTCTTTGTTGAGTAAAAAGCGACGTCTTCCTTCTTCATTTTTTGTATGTAAATCAAAGAAATAATAGGCGACAAGCCCTGTAATTATTGCCGGTAAAGTATAACTTAATAATTCAATTAATTTTGTAGTTTCCATTTTTAAATATAAATTGTGTTTGTTTTAGAATCAAAAAACAAATTAACGAATAAACAAATAAACTTATAGCTTACATTTGATAAAATTTTCAAAAAAATGGATGTCACAATTTTAATCTTATTATGTATCGCCGCTTTTTTAGCTGGTTTTGTAGATGCAATTGTTGGTGGTGGTGGATTAATTCAAACGCCAATGGGTTTGATTTTACTGCCAAATCTTCCCGTTGCAACAATTATTGGAACACTAAAAATCCCTTCTTTTAGCGGTACTTTTTTTGCTGCATTTCAATATTTAAAGAAGATTGAAATGAATTGGAAATTGCTAATCATTATGATGGTTTTAGCAGTTCCTTCGGCATTTTTAGGTTCTACTTTATTGATTTATGTGAGCAATGATTTTATGAAACCGTTGCTACTTGTCGTATTGTCGTTATTGGTGATTTATACGTATGTAAAGAAAAATTTCGGACAACATTCCGATAAATCTCATTCTACAAACCAACAGATTTTATATGCGGTTTTGATTTCCTTTTTCATTGGATTTTATGATGGTTTTATTGGTCCTGGAACGGGGAGTTTTTTGGTTTTGGCATTCGTAACGTTACTTGGTTTTGATTTTCTTCAGGCTTCCGCAAATGCAAAAATGGTGAATTTAGCAACGAATTTTGGTTCGATTTGTTTGTTCATAATCAAAGGAAAAATCATTTGGATGATAGCTATTCCAATGGCAGTTTGCAATGCATTTGGTGGTTTTTTAGGCGCAAAATTAGCAATCAACAAAGGAAATAAGTTTATTAGAATTTTCTTTTTGGTAGTTGTAATTGGCACATTAATCCGATTTGCCTATGATGTTTTTATTGGAAAATAAGCAGGTTGATAAAATTGTATAACTTCTAATTTATAGTTTGTTTTCATACCAAATTCTTCATTCTAAATTCTTATTTTTGTATTCAATATTGAAAATTAAAAATGCAAAAATACATTAGCCAACTTAACGAAGCGCAACAAGAACCAGTTCTGCAAAAGGACGGGCCAATGATAATTATTGCGGGTGCAGGCTCAGGAAAAACTCGTGTTCTAACCATTAGAATCGCCTATTTAATGAGTTTAGGAGTTGATTCTTTTAGTATTTTGGCATTGACTTTTACGAACAAAGCGGCTCGTGAAATGAAGAAAAGAATTTCGGATATTGTAGGTTCCAACGAAGCTAAAAATCTTTGGATGGGAACTTTTCACTCTGTTTTTGCAAGAATACTTCGCTCTGAAGCTGATAAATTGGGTTATCCTTCTAATTTTACCATTTATGATACGCAAGATTCGGTGCGTTTGATTTCGTCTGTTATTAAGGAAATGCAATTGGACAGAGATATTTACAAACCAAAACAAGTTTTAAGCAGGATTTCATCTTATAAAAATAGTTTGATTACTGTAAAAGCGTATTTCAATAATCCTGAATTGCAAGAGCAAGATGCGATGTCTAAAAAACCTCGCTTGGGCGAAATTTATCAAAATTATGTAGAACGTTGTTTCAAAGCTGGCGCAATGGATTTTGATGATTTGTTATTGAAAACCAACGAATTACTGACCCGATTTCCTGAAGTTTTAGCCAAATATCAAAACAGATTTCGATATATTTTGGTCGATGAGTACCAAGATACCAATCATTCTCAATATTTAATTGTTCGTGCGTTATCCGATAAATTTCAAAATATTTGTGTTGTTGGTGATGATGCGCAAAGTATTTATGCTTTTCGAGGTGCGAATATCAATAACATTCTGAATTTCCAAAAAGATTATGAAGGCGTAAAAACCTATCGATTGGAACAAAATTACCGTTCTACAAAAAATATTGTAGAAGCTGCCAATTCGATTATTGATAAAAATAAAACCAAATTAGACAAGATTGTTTGGACCGCCAATGATTTTGGTGCGAAAATAAAAGTACATCGTAGTTTGACTGATGGTGAAGAAGGACGATTTGTTGCCAGTACGATTTGGGAGCAAAAATTGCAAAACCAAATGATGAATGGTCAATTTGCCATTTTGTATCGAACCAATGCACAATCTCGTGCGATGGAAGATGCGCTTCGAAAAAGAGATATTCCCTACCGAATTTATGGCGGTTTGTCTTTTTATCAAAGGAAAGAAATTAAGGATGTTTTGTGTTATTTACGGTTGATTATTAATCCAAAAGACGAGGAAGCATTGATTCGAGTAATCAATTATCCTGCACGTGGAATAGGCGATACGACAGTTGAAAAACTAACAATTGCAGCCAATCATTATAAAAGATCGATATTTGAAGTAATGCAAAATATTGATAAAATTGACTTAAAACTGAATTCAGGAACGAAACAAAAACTGACTGATTTTGTGACTATGATTCAAAGTTTTCAGGTTATTAATGAAAATCAAGATGCGTTTTATATTGCCGATCACGTTTCTAAAAAAACAGGATTGGTTCAGGAATTGAAAAAAGACGGAACCCCCGAAGGTGTTGCCAAAATTGAAAATATCGAAGAATTATTGAACGGTATGAAAGATTTTACCGAAGGGCAAAAAGAAATTGATGGCGCTCGTGGTGCTTTAGCTGAATTTATGGAAGATGTGGCTTTGGCAACCGATTTAGATAAAGATACTGGCGATGATGATCGCGTGGCATTAATGACCATTCACTTGGCAAAAGGGTTGGAATTTCCAACGGTTTTCGTTGTTGGAATGGAGGAAGATTTGTTTCCAAGTGCGATGAGTATGAGTACTCGAAGTGAATTAGAGGAAGAACGTCGCTTGTTTTACGTGGCATTAACACGTGCTGAACATCAAGCGTATTTGACGTATGCTCAATCTCGTTACCGCTGGGGAAAATTAACAGACAGTGAACCTTCTCGTTTTATTGAAGAAATTGACGGTCAATATTTGGAATATTTAACGCCTGAAGAAAATAATTATAGGTACAAACCAATGATTGATAGCGATATATTTGGTGATGTCGATAAATCAAAATTGCGTTTGGCTAAGCCAATAGGAGGAACGCCACCAAAACAATATGGTGATGAGCAACCTGCAACTGTTAGGAAGTTGAAGCCAATGAATTCAAATGCGCCTTCGGGTGCTGCCAATTTATTTGACAACAAATTAACGATTGGAAATGTTGTAATGCACGAACGTTTTGGAAAAGGTGAAGTCATAAATTTAGAAGGCGTTGGCGCAGATAAAAAAGCAGAAATCAAATTTGAAGTTGGCGGAATTAAGAAATTATTACTGCGTTTTGCTAAATTGGACGTAATCGGGTAAACGCTTAAAGCATAATGCTAAAAGCATAAAGCAAATAAAATGGCACAATTCATAAAAATATACGAAGACAAACCAAACGAAGCCGCTATCAAAAAAGTAGTTGACGTATTGAAAAATGGCGGTTTGGTGATTTATCCAACAGATACTGTTTATGGTTTGGGTTGCGATATTACCAATACTAAAGCTTTGGAACGCATTGCTAAAATTAAAGGCGTTAAGTTGGAAAAAGCCAATTTTTCTTTTATTTGTTCCGATTTGAGTAACATTTCAGATTATGTAAAGCAAATTGACACCGCAACTTTTAAAATCTTAAAAAGAGCATTACCAGGACCTTATACTTTTATTTTACCTGGAAATAATAGTTTACCAAAAGAATTCAAAAAGAAAACTACGGTTGGAATTCGGGTTCCTGATAATATGATTGCTTTAGAAATTGTGCGTCAATTGGGAAATCCAATAGTTTCGACATCCATTCACGATGAAGATGCGGTTTTAGAATATTCTACCGATCCAGAATTGATTTTTGAGAAATGGCAAAACCTTGTTGATATGGTAATTGACGGAGGTTATGGCGATAATATGGGTTCTACAATAATTGATTTATCAGGATTTGAACCTGTTGTTGTCAGAGAAGGAAAAGGAAATTTGGATATTTTGTAATTATAGTATTATTACAAATCCAAGTCAAAAGTCTTTCTTAGCAAGTCTAAATTTGGATTTTTTTCGCTCAAGCGATTGTATTTTTCCTGAACTGTAAAAGCTTGTTTTGTTGATACCTTTTCATTTACAATAACTTCAATTGTAATGTTGTGGTTGTGTAAATGTCCTTTCAAATAGCCTAAAAGTCCCATTATTTCAGTTTCAAAATCTATTTTAGAACCTTGATTTGGAAGTTCCAAAGTAATGCTTGTTCCTTTTAAAACGGGGTCATTAATTAGTAATAACGATTCCATTATTTTATAACCTTTATCGCCCAAACGTTGAGCGTATTTGTTCCAATGCAACAACATATCGGTTTCGTTAAAAACTTCTGTTGGCAAATGAACTTCTTCTTTTACGATAGCTTTTCCAGCTTCCAAAAGTTCTTTTTTAGCTCGAATGCTTGCCAATGAAAAAGCAGAAACTTTAGGTTCAGATGAAATATCAGAAAGTATTGTTTTTGAATTAGTTACTATTTTTTCAATAGCAACTTCAACAGTAGTTTCAACAGCTATTTGAGGTTCCGCAATTTCAGTTACTTGAGGAGTTGTTTCTAAACTTTTTTCACTTGTAACACTTTCTGGAAGCGTTTCTACAACAGTTGATTTATCAGTAATTGAATAATCACTTTTACGAAAATGTGTTGGTGGGATTATATAGGATTCAACTTTTTTTTTTCTCCATCAAAAGTGATAGAGCCTAATTGCATCAAACAAAGTTCCACGAGTAAACGCTGGTTTTGACTGACTTTGTATTTCAAGTCACAATCGTTTGCAATTTCAATTCCTTTCAATAAAAATTCTTGTGATGCCTTTTGCGACTGAATTCCATATAATTGTTGTGCTTGTTCACCAACTTCTAAAAGCAATAAAGTTGAAGGTGTTTTGCTAACCAATAAATCTCTAAAATGAGAAGCCAATCCAGCTATAAAGTGGTGACCGTCAAAACCTTTAGAAAGAATGTCATTGTAAGCCAATAATAATTCTGGGATTTTATTTTCTAATAATAAATCGGTAATATTGATATACGTTTCATAATCAAGAACGTTCAAATTCTCGGTAACTGCCTGACGCGTAAGGTTGTTTCCGCAAAAAGAAACCACTCTGTCAAAAATCGATAAAGCATCTCGCATTGCACCATCTGCTTTTTGAGCAATAATGTGCAAAGCATCGTCTTCAAAGGAAACACCTTGACTTTGCGCTACTTCTGCCAAATGTTCCTTAGCATCTTTTACGGTAATTCTTTTGAAATCAAATATCTGACAACGCGATAAAATCGTTGGAATAATTTTGTGTTTTTCGGTCGTTGCCAATATAAAAATGGCGTGTTTTGGCGGTTCTTCTAACGTTTTCAAAAAAGCATTGAAAGCAGCTGAAGACAACATGTGAACCTCATCAATAATATAAACCTTGTATTGTCCCGTTTGTGGTGGAATACGCACTTGGTCAATCAAACTTCGGATATCATCAACAGAATTGTTGGAGGCGGCATCCAATTCAAATACATTAAATGCAAAATCTTCCGTTGGATCATCATAACCTGGTTGGTTGATTTTACGTGCCAAAATCCGAGCGCAAGTAGTTTTTCCAACACCACGAGGACCAGTAAACAATAGGGCAGAAGCCAAATGATTGGTTTCTATGGCATTCAATAAAGTATTGGTAATGGCTTTTTGTCCTACAACATCTTTAAATGTTTGAGGACGATATTTACGAGCCGATACTACAAATTGTTCCATAGAAAATTATTGGTTCACAAATATAGATTTTATATTTCAAATTTAAAATTCTAATTTCTATAAATACCAAAAAATTTTAGATTTCAGAATGTAGATTTCAGATTTTGTAGTTAAGAGCTATTTAGGATGCTATAAAATCAGTATATCTAAAAAAACCGCCACGAATTCGCGAAATATCTAAGTAGAAGTAACGTGATAATTTAACTTAGTACGAAATCCAACAACCATCAACCATCAACCATCAACCAACAACCAACAACCAACAACCAACAACCATCAACTAATTCCCACATTATTCAACACTTTTGCAGCGACACTATTGGAATTAGCGGAACCACCAGCAACGAAAACTCCTTTTTCTCCAAAAATAGATTCAATTCCATATACAGTAGCTTCTTCATCGGGATTGTTTTCGCCATCATAGCGATAAATATCAGTAATTTTATAATTGTTCGGATGGTTAATTATTTCATTTTCGTGAAGATTAAAATCAAGAATAAAGCCTTTTTCATTTAATTCTTTTAATGCATTTAAAACCGTGGTGTAATGGTATTGCGTTTCCATTTTTATAAGTATTTGATTATTATAAATTTACAAAAAATAAAGAGGTGATTAATTATAATTTTGTTAAAGTCTTTTTTATAAATAGCATTAAAAAAGTATATAAGTTGTAAATTTGCATCGCAGACCGCCTTATCGCCGCGATTTAATCGGGGAGGAAAGTCCGGACACCAAAGAGAAGCATAGCGGGTAACGCCCGTCATTTCGAGCAATCGAGAGAGGACAAGTGCAACAGAAAGTATGTACAGGTAAGGCTGTAGTGAAACCAGGTAAACTCTATGCGGTGAAATTTCAAGTATATCAATAGTCAAGGGCTTCTCGTCCGTTGTTGAAGGGTAGAAAGATAGATCCCGATAGTAATATCGGGACTAGATAAATGATAAGGCTCCGATTTATCGGAGACAGAACCCGGCTTATAGGTCTGCTTTTTTTAAAACTCCTAAAAACTTTCATTTTCAACAACAAACGAAGTCTTTTTAATACTTTAGCGAGATTTTGTTTTACAAACCATTTACTAATATTTAAATCAAAATTTTTAAAACACATTACTTGCTAAACAACTATTTTATTATCTATATTTGTTTGATTGATTATTGAATATTTATTTTCACTTTATTTTTTAAAAACAAACAATAGAAAAAAATCTTAACCCTCATTTTAAGACTTATTTTTTGAACACTTTTTTGAACTTATATCGACTGTTTATAAGTCTTTCTAAAAAGAAAGTGTCTTGTTGTATTCCAATGTTTTTGGTTATGGTATTTGGTGTTCAGGAAATTAAAGGGCAGACTTCATTTTACAGTCAAGGTTTTGAAAGTACTAATGATTGGACTTTTTCTCATTCTATATATAGTAATAATAAAAATTATTGGGTTTTTGGATTAGGTACTGCTCTTGCTACAACAGGAGATGCAACGCATTCAGGAACAGGATCTCTTCAAATTTGGCAAAGTGATATAAGTGCAACCTACGGTTGGAATGCTAATTATTCAAATAGCGCTACTAATCAATATGACAGAACAGCATCCAAAACATTTAACTTTTCTTCAATTCCTTGTGGAAGTACAGTAACATTTAAATATTGGGTTTTATGTAAAGGTGAAACTGGTTATGATGACTTGACAGTTAGTGTTAATTCCAATGTGATTCAAGGTCCATTATCAGGAATAACTTCTTGGCAACAAAAAACAATTGATTTGTCTTCATTTGTTGGAAATAGTAATGTTGCTATTTCTTTTAATTGGAGAAATAATAATTCCAATAAATACCAGCCTGCTGCTCGGATAGATGATATAGAAATTACTTACACTCCTTTGATTACTGTAACTCCAACTACAGCAACCATTTGTCCGAATACAATTCAGGCAATAACAGCAACAACACCTGCAACAAGTACTATTGTTAATGAAACTTTCACTGGTGCATCATTTCCAACAAACTGGGCAACTACTGTTGGTGCAGGTGATGCGGTAACAATATCTTCGACAAATTATGCTGGTGGTTCAGCTAATGAAGTTGAATTTAATTCAAATAGTCAGACAGTAAATATTATTGATAGACTTAAATACGGTCCATTTAATACTTCAGGACAAACTTCTTTAACCTTAAGTTGGAAGAATTATTTGTGGCACTATAGTAGTGTTTATAGTTATTATGTAAAATTGCAAACGAGTTCAGATGGAATAACATGGCATGATTCAACTTGGGGAACAAACCCTGTTACCGCAGATATGAATCAAAGTACAGAATCTATAACACTTGCAACAGCAGACATTGGATCTTCGACTACATATATATCATTCACAATGGGAGGACTAACTTTTGGTGCTTTCTATTGGTATATTGATGATGTCATTTTAAAAGGTAGCGGATTTCCAACTTGGGCTCCAATAACGTATTTATATTCAAATTCAGGCGCAACAGCATCTTATATTTTAAATACACAAGCGGCAACTGTTTATTTTAAATCCTCAACACCAGGAATTTATCCCTACACCGCAACAATTAATGGTTGCACGGCTACTTCTACTATCACAGTAAATGCATTAAATACAGCGGCAGCGGCATCAAGTACTCCGACTTTGTGTGTCAATACAGCATTAACAAATATTACCCATGTAACTACTGGAGCTACTGGAATTTCAAATTCAGGTGTTTCTGGAGCAAACGGATTGCCAGCAGGATTAAGTGCTTCATGGGCATCAAATACTATAACTATAAGTGGGACTCCAACCACTTCAGGTACATTTAATTATTCGATTTCATTAACAGGAGGTTGTGGCAGTGTAAATGCTACTGGAACGATAACTGTAACACCATTATTAGGGTTTGTAAATTTACAGTTCCCAGCCAGTGGTACTATATGCTCCTCGGGGAGTTTTACTGCTTATGGGAGAGTATATCTATCAGGAGTTACTCCAGGAGTAGGAGCAGGAGCAGGTATTACGGTTCAGTTTGGATATAGTTTTTCTAATTCTGACCCTTCTACTTGGATTACTTGGGCTACAGCAAACTATAATACAGATAATGGAAATAATGATGAATATCAATATACTTTAAACTCATTATTGGCTGGGACTTACTATTATGCCTTCCGTTATTCTAACGGTACTTGTAATTGGCAATATGGAGGATATAACAGTGGTGGCGGAGGAACATGGAATGGTACTTCAAATGGAAGTGGCGTATTAACAGTTATTGCTGTCCCAACAACGGCAGCAGCAGGACTAGACCAAACTATTTGTGAGGGAAGTACAATTACTTTAGCCGCAAATTCACCAACTGTAGGATCTGGACAATGGAGCATTATTAGTGGTTCAGGAGGCTCAATTGCAACAATATCAAGTCCAACATCTACATTTACAGGAACTATAAATACTACATATACTTTAAGATGGACAACAACTAATGGAATTTGTACCACTTCAGATGATGTTGTCATTACAATAAGTGGAATTAATTGGGCAAATACACAATGGCCACCAAATGCTTTAATATGTACCAATGGTTCTTTAACTGTTTTTGGACAAATTTATGTAGCAGGTCTCACAAATCCAGCGGGAGCGGGAGCGGGAATTGTTGCTCAATTAGGATATAGTACTACTAATACCAATCCAAATACTTGGACAAATTGGATTCCTTCAGTTATTAATCCAACACCTTTAATTACCAACAATAACGATGAATATATGGCAACTCTTTCTGGTTTATCTGCTGCAACCTATTATTATGCTTTCCGTTATTCACTAAATGGTTGTCCCTATAAATATGGGGGAAATTTAAATGGAACTTGGAACGGTGTAAATAATGTAACAGGTGATTTTTGGAATGGAACAACTTATGTAGGTGGAGTACTTACAGTAAACCAACCCAATGTTACCATATCTGGAACAACAACTATTTGTAGTGGGTCAAGCACAACTTTAACTGCAAATGGGGCAAATACCTATTTATGGTCAAATAGTTTAACATCCAATCCAATTACTGTAAGTCCTCCAACTTCAACTACCTATACCGTAACTGGAACAAATTCTAATAATTGTACAAATACAGCAAGTATAAATGTAACCGTAAATCCAAAACCAATATCAACATCAATTTATCATGACTAAAATAAAAACTCTCAATAAAACAAAAATTATGAAACAAATGAAAACAATTTTAAATAAAAAGATATTTTTTTTATTTTTTCTGCTAGGATCAATAAACAGTATTCAATCGCAGTTAGTTCAAAGAGTGGTTCCGTCTGAAACTTTTTGTCAAGGTTTTTCAACTGCTCGAAACTATGCGGTTGATACAGCGGATGGTCCTAAAGGAACTCCGGGTTCTACCTATGTTTGGTCTGTAACCGGAACAAATGCTCCAAATCCGATTTATAATACCGATTTAACAATAACAAATGCAATCACTATAAATTGGGCGTCCACTCCAGCTGGAAGCTATGTTGTTCATGTTATTGAAACAAACAATGGATGTCCAGCAACAGAAGTTTTGTTGGATGTTATCATTTCTCCTTTATTAACAGCAAGTGTAAGTATTGCAACACCATCATCTACTACTTTTTGTGCAGGAACAAGTGTAACTTTTACTGCTACACCAACCAATGGAGGTTCTACTCCAAGTTATCAATGGTATGTTGGTTTAACAGCGATTGGAAGTAACAGTCCAACATTTACATCAAACTCATTGTCAAATAACGATATAGTTACAGTTGTAATGACTTCAAATGCAAGTCCATGTTTAACAGGTTCGCCAGCAACATCAAATCCAATTACTGTTACCGTTAATCCTATTTTAACAGCAAGTGTAAGTATTGCAACACCATCGGCTACTTCTTGTTCAGGAACAAATGTAACTTTTACTGCAACAGCAACCAATGGAGGAACACCAACTTACCAATGGAAAGTTAATGGTACGGATGTTTCAGGTCAAACAGCTACAACATTTACATCAAACTCATTGTCAAATAATGATATAGTTACAGTTGTAATGACTTCAAATGCAAGTCCATGTTTAACAGGTTCGCCAGCAACATCAAATCCAATCACTGTTACCGTTAATCCTATTTTAACAGCAAGTGTTAGCATTGCTTCACCATCTGCTACTTTCTGTGCTGGAACAAGTGTAACTTTTACTGCAACACCAACCAATGGAGGAACCCCAACTTACCAATGGAAAGTTAATGGTACGGATGTTTCAGGTCAAACAGCTGCAATATTTACATCAAGTTCATTGTTAAATAATGATATAGTTACAGTTGTAATGACTTCAAATGCAAGTCCATGTTTAGCAGGTTCGCCAGCAACATCAAATCCAATCACTGTTACCGTTAATCCTATTTTAACAGCAAGTGTTAGCATTGCTTCACCATCTGCTACTTTCTGTGCTGGAACAAGTGTAACTTTTACTGCAACACCAACCAATGGAGGAACCCCAACTTACCAATGGAAAGTTAATGGTACGGATGTTTCAGGTCAAACAGCTGCAATATTTACATCAAGTTCATTGTTAAATAATGATATAGTTACAGTTGTGATGACTTCAAATGCAAGTCCATGTTTAGCAGGTTCGCCAGCAACATCAAATTCAATCACTGTTACCGTTAATCCTATTTTAACAGCAAGTGTAAGTATTGCTTCACCATCTGCTACTTTCTGTGCTGGAACAAGTGTAACTTTTACTGCAACACCAACCAATGGAGGAACACCAACTTATCAATGGAAAGTTAATGGTACGGATGTTTCAGGTCAAACAGCTGTAACATTTACATCAAATTCATTGTCAAATAATGATATAATTACAGTTGTAATGACTTCAAATGCAAGTCCATGTTTAGCAGGTTCGCCAGCAACATCTTCTGGTATTACAGTAAATATTACAACAGTAACTACCTCTGCAATCTCCCACGATTAATATTTTTATTTAATGCACAATAATCTAATAAATAGAATTAGTTTTTCAGCCTTGAAAATATCAAGGCTGACAACTTGTTTTATGTTGATTTTTCTATTGTGTACTTTTGATTCCGCTTGGAGTCAACAAACAATTTGCATCGGAAGTGTTAAACATTATGCAGTTGATACGGCTGAAAATTCTGGTTTAGGAACTACAGGTTCAACTTATAATTGGACTGTAATTGGAGGTTCGTTTTCAGGAATAATTTCACCAACAGTTGCAGGTTCAACTAATGCTGCAACTATTGATTGGCAACAAACTCCATCAGGAAATTATACTGTTTCAGTATTAGAAACAAATAGCAATGGGTGTACACAAACACAAATTTTACAAGTATTTGTAAAACCATTACCATTTGTTCGATTGAACGATTTAGTTATTTGTACGGATCCAAAAACAGGGAATTGGTTAGCTACAGGAACTCTTGCTACAAGATTATCACCAAGTATTTATAGTTTTGTTTGGCAACGCGACGGAATACTTTTATCCAATACTACCGCTTCAATAAATGTTACTCAAACAGGGGTATATTCTGTAACAGTTACTAATATAACAACAGGTTGTCAGGCAACAGACTCAGCAACAGTAAGTGTTTCGTCTGCTCCTCAAGCAACAGTAACTGTTGGAAATGCATTTGATGAGGTTCAAAATATTGAAGTAACCATTGTAAATGGAGTAGGAAGTTATGAATATTCTATCGATGGATTAAATTTTCAGGATAGCAGTGTATTCTCTGTATCAGAACCTGGTAATTATACGGTTATTGTTAAAGATAAATATTTCTGTGGAGAAACGAGATTGCCTGTATTTGTTACAGGTTATCCTAAATTTTTCTCACCTAATGGAGATACATACAATGATTTTTGGAATATTATAGCATTACCAAATCCTTTGAAATCAAAGATTTTTATTTTTGATAGGTATGGAAAATTAATATATCAAATTAAATCTAATACGCATGGCTGGGATGGAACTTTAAATAGTAATCTTTTGCCTGCAACGGATTATTGGTTTACCGTTGAATATTATGATTTCTCAAATAATTTTCAAACCTTCAAATCGCATTTCTCTTTATTGCGGTAATTAAATTGTTATGAATTTAATTGTTTTTTGTGATAATATTTTAGAAAGTTTATTTTTAAGGGGGAATAGTTAGTTATTTTTATGAATTATAATATTTATTTAACATATATTAATTGAAATATATGTTATTAATATATTAATTTTACTTTTTTATAATTATCCCTCATAATAATGAAGCAGTTTTTTAAAAAATCAATTCCAATACCCTATTTTATTGGTACAATTTTAATTTTAGGTACGATTACAATTGTAGCAACTACTACTTATAATAAATCTATTAATGATAAAAAAATAGAAGATTTGGTTTCAACATCTTCTTCTTGTAATTACACTGTAAAAAGAGTAAAAGGGTATAGATTTATAAATCCATTATTGTTTGTAGATAATAGTTGTGAATCAGAATCTTTATTCACAATTAAGCAAAGTTTAGAACGTTATATAGAAACAAATAAAAAAACTGGGGATTTAACCTCTGCATCAATTTATTTAAAAGAATTTAATAGTAATGACTGGATTTGTATCAATGAAAATGAAAAATACAAGCCAGGTTCCTTGTTAAAAGTTCCGGAATTAATTACTTTCTTGAAGATGAATGAAGAAACGCCCGGTTTGTTAAATAAAGAAATTCTATTTGAACGCTATTTAGTTACAGATAAAAAGCCAGTTTTTTTATCTAAATCTATTCAAATTGGACATAAATATACTGTACGACAATTGTTAGATTATATGATTACATATTCTGATAATAATGCTACAATGTTATTGAATAACAACATTAATATAAAAACTTTTCAAAAAGTATTTACGGAACTTGGCTTAGAAGTTCCAGATTGGAATGCAGGAAATTATCCTATTTCTGCAAATGACTATTCTTTGTTTATGAGAGCTTTATACAATGGTGCTTTGTTAAATATTAATGATTCTGAATTTGCTGTAAAATTATTAGCAAAATGTGATTTTAAAGATGGAATTGTAAAAGGCTTGCCAGCAAATACCAAAATTGCGCATAAATTTGGTGAAAGTGGTGATGCTATTGAAAAACAACTTCATGAATCTGCAATTGTCTATTTGAGTGGAAAACCCTATCTGATTACAATTATGACAAAAGGAAAAGACAATAAAAAACTTGCCGAAATTATAAGTCACATGTCAACTTTAGTCTTTCAAGATATTTTAAATAGATCTTAAATTATATAATATATCATTTTTAATTCAACGTATTTATTCCTTAAATAATTCTGTATTTTACCAAAATTCAATACAAAAACAAAATTTTATCAACACTATTACGATATAGTTGAACTTGATTTCAATTATAAGCTATATTAATAAAGATATGCCGTAAATTTGTTACTATAATATTTGGAAATGCATTTATAATTTTTCATTATAAAATTCCCTCAGCATTTCTCATTATACAATTAAAAGTCCAAAGTTTTTAAATCGGTATTATTAACAATGATTAATAATTTAGGCGTTCTATTCATTTGTTTAAAATACAAATAAATAGTTTTTGCCAATGAAAAATAGTAAAGTCGTATAATGATTAAAATAAATGAGAAATTCTTGACTTGTAACAAAACTAAAAAAAGGAATCTTAAGCCTAAGGTTTGTTTTATCCTATTATTATTGTCTTTATTTTTAGAAATGGAAGTTAAAGCACAATCTATAAGTATTTGGCAAACCTATGCAATTGTTAATGTTAATGGTGGCGGAAATACCTATTATGATTTATTAGCTTCTACAGGAAATCCAGATTTTAACGGGACTAATCTAGGAACATTTACCAATTCTCAATCCATTATTGTTGCTGGGGGCGAAAGTCGTACTAATAAATGTAGCGGTGGAAATGTAACAGGAAGCACTATTCGTTATAATGTTCATCTTACTTCTTCGGGCGCTGGAGGTTTTACAGGAATTGGTTTAAATTTTGTTTCAAATGACGGAGGTTCTTGTAGCGGCGATCAAACTTGGAGATCTTCATCGAATGCAGCAAATATTCTTACAGGTTTAGCCCCAGGAAATTATACTCTCGAAATTTATTCAGAAGCAGCGGGTTTTCCGGGAACAGTATATGCAACTAATGGAGGTGCAAATTATAAAGCTACTTTCAAAGTAGTAAACTCCTGGACTGGAACTACAAGTACAGATTGGAATACAGCTGCCAACTGGTCTTCGTCAGTGATTCCAAATAGCACAACAGATGTAATTATTCCATCGTCAACGCCCTATTCTCCTAGTATTTTTCAAACGTCTAATGCTGTTGCAAATAGTATAACTATAAATTCTGGCGCAACCGTTTCAATGTCTAATAGTTACGGGCTTACAATTTCTAACGGAGGATTTTTTACTTGCAATGGAAATTTCAATGCCGGAAATGGAATGGTAACTTTTGCAGGTTCGGGAAATGTATCGGGCACTTTTTCTTTTAATGATGTTACTTTAAATAATGGGGTTACATTTAGTGCAACAGCAACAATAGTAGGAAAATTGATATTAAATGCAAACGGATATGTAAATATTACAGCCCCAAAATATGGTTCTTCCTCTACAATTGTCTATAATTCTGGTGGTGTTTATGATTCTCGTGTGGAGTGGAGTTCTACAATTCCTGGAAGTTCTGGTTATCCAAATAATATTTTAGTTCAAAATGGAACAAATGTAAATTTAGCCGAATATGCAGGATTTGACAGAGCAATTGCTGGAAATTTGAATATAGGATTAGTTGGTACTGCAAGTACAGGAACAATGACAATGGTAAATACTACTTATGATTTAATTATTGGAGGAAATATTGTCATTGGAGGTACAACTTCGGGCGCAAATGTATTAGAATTATCTTCCACATCTGGGAGCGATTTGTATGTTAGTGGAAATTGGGATACCAAAATAAATGGAGCAGTAACATTGAAAACAAGAGCTGTCTTTTTTCAAGGAACTGGGGCGTCAACAATCACCACTTTGAGTGGAAATAGTTTTGATTATTTGTTTATTAATAAAACTGCAAATACTACATTCTTAGCTAATTCAGTAGGAATAAACTATAATTTAAATGTGAGTTCGGGCGTTTTTGATATTGGTGCTTTTTCTATCAACAGAAATTCTACTGGCGGTGTTTTAACCGTTTCCAATGGAGCAAGATTTAAAATTGGTGGCACAAGTTCTTTTCCTTTGAATTATTCTACACACACTATCGGAGTAACAAGTACTGTTGAATATTCAGGCACAAATCAAACAGCAAGTATTTTGAACATTGGTGTAGAATATGGCAATCTTTCCTTTTCAGGAAATGGAACTAAATTGTTACAAGGTTCGGGAGTAGATGTTGCCAATGATTTAGCAATAGCCAATAATATAAACACCATTTTGAATGTAACGGGAACTCAAACATTGAAAGTAACCAATCAATTTATTAATAATGGAGGAATTGCCAATTTTGATGATAATTCAAGCTTGGTACAAATAAATTCGATTGCAAATATTGGAAATATAAAGTACAAAAGAATTGCAACAATTCGTTTGAATGATTACGTTTATTGGTCGTCTCCAGTAGAAAACTTTACATTATCGGCAGTAAGTCCTTCAACGCCAGCAAGCAAAATATACAAATGGCTTCCAACAATTAATAATAATTACGGCAATTGGGTAGGCGCATCAGGAGTAATGAACAAAGGTCAAGGTTACATAATTCGTGGACCAAGCGGTTTCAATACGACTGCTCAAGATTTTACCGCTACATTTAATAATGTTCCCACCAATGGAAATTTTACTTACACAATAAGTAGAGGTAATTATACATCTGCTGATTATACTAATTCAATTAGTGGAGAAACAGTTACAAAATTTGATGATAATTGGAATCTTGTCGGAAATCCATATCCATCTTCTATAAATGCAATTGCTTTTTTAACAGATAATACCAACATTGAGGGTTCAATCGCTTTGTGGACACATGGAACGTTGCCCAATTTATCAGAACCCAATCCATTTTATAATAGTTTTACCTATAATTATACGGTTAGCGATTATATAACCTATAATGATTTAGGTGCATCAACAGGGCCAGGAACTTTTAATGGATATATTGCCGCTGGACAAGGTTTTTTTATCAATATGAATGACGGTGCTGCAACTTCACAAACCATCAACTTCAAGAATTCGTATAGAAGTAAAACCTACAATAATTCGCAGTTTTATAGAAATTCAAATCGCAACATAGCAGATTCCATAACCGATAGACATCGAATTTGGCTTGATATTATTAATACTTCTGGAACTTCAGTTAGAACTTTAGTGGGTTACTGCGATGGGGCAACTAATGATAAAGACAGAATGTTTGATGCTTACACAAAGGTTGATGGCGCGTTAAATCTATTTTCTTATATTGGTGATGAAGACTTAGTTATTCAAGGACGCCAACTGCCATTTGTGACATCAGATTTTATTCCTTTAGGGATTTCAATTCCAAATTCTGGAAATTATAAAATTGCAATTGCGGCTGTAGATGGAATGTTTTCAAATAATGGACAATTGATTTATTTAAGGGATAAATATTTAAATACAATTACAAACATATCCAATACTCCTTATGATTTCTCACAAACAACAGGTATTTTTAGAGATAGATTTGAAATTGTTTATGATACAACATTGAGTTCACCAACTAATCTAGAAAATTCAAATGAAGTTTTTGTCTATCAAAATGAGAATACTATTCATATAAATTCAAAAACTTTAATAAATTCTGTGCAACTATTTGACTGCACGGGAAGGCTTTTAGAGTCAACAAATGCGGTATTATCCAATGATGCTTCACTAATACTTAATTCAGTTCAAAGTCAAATGCTGCTTTTTAAAATTACAGATACAAACGGGTTTACCACTATAAAAAAGTTAATTTGTAAATAGTATTTTTTTTAACTTCATTTATTTTTCCTATTAAAAATTATTATTATTAAATTGTAGAAAATATTTAAAATTTTTAAAAAACAATCTAAATAATACCATTTTATAATAAAGGTTTTTTAATTTCGTATTTTAATAATATGTTTTAAATAATGTTTAAAAAAACACCCTTATTATTTTTTTTATTTACCTTTCAATTTGGATTTTCCCAATCTGAAGTGACTATTGTTGCGGAAATTAAAAATATTATTACTGAATCTGGGTCTCATTTAAGTAAATTAGATTGTGATAAATCATTAATATTAGCAAAAAAAGCACTTGAAAAAGCTATTTTAATTAATGATAACGAACTTATTGCTAGATCTTATAATATAATAGGATTAAATCTTGATGAATATTATGATTTTGCAAAAGCAATCTTTTTTTTCAATAAAGGATTAGAATATGCAAATAAAACGGAAAGTGATTTTATTAAATATTCGTTGCACAATAATGTTGCTAGAACTTTATCCTTTCGAAATATAGATTATAAAAAAGGAATATACCATTACAAAATGGGTTTATATTATGCAAAATTGTTGAAAGATGATTATGAAATTATGTACGCCAATATTAATATTGCAACTGCTTATTTCGCGATTGATGATTATAATAATGGATTTCCATATTTAAAAACTGTAAAATCATCTGTTGAAAATGGAGAAGAATTGGAAGCTAAAATTTCCTATAATTCCTTAATCGGCGGCTATTATTCCTATAAAAATAATTTTGTTGATTCTGAAAAATCATATAAAAAAGCCTTGGAGTTTTGCGGCGAAAATAAGCCAGAATTTTTAGAAGATAATGCTACCGAGGTTTATGATGATATTGCAAGAATGTATTCAAAGAAAGGTGATTTTAAAAATGCCTATCTCTATATGGATAAATATAATGTATTAAAAGAAAAACATTATAATAATGATCATTCAAAAGCAGAAAAAACATCAGGAATGGGTGTGGTTTTAGATGAATATAAACGTCAAATTAATCAAATAGAAATACAAAAAGCGAGACAAGATCAGATAATTCATCAAACCAAAGTTGTAGGAATACTGTTCATTATACTATTTATAATCTTTACACTATTATTGATAATTCTATACAAAGGTTATATTTTTAGAAAAAATACAAATCTTATATTGATTGAAAATAATAAAAAGTTAAAAATAGCAAAAGAAAAAGCGGTAGATATTTCCAATCTTAAAACACAATTTATTTCTACGATTAGTCATGAATTAAGAACGCCTTTGTATGGAGTAGTGGGTATTGTAGATGTTTTGAAAGACGAACACCCAGAATTAGCTAAAAGTACTTATATTGATTCTTTAAAATTTTCCGCTAATTATTTGCTATCTCTAGTAAATGATGTTTTACAAATTAGTAAAATAGAAAACAATAAAATTAGATTGGAGAATACTGCTTTTAATATTTTTGATGAAATGAATTCTATTTTAGGAACATTAAATGTTCTATTTAAAATGAATCAAAATGAAATATTTTTTAATATTGATAAAAACATACCAAATCAACTAATTGGAGACAAAGATAAATTATCTCAAATAATAATTAACTTATTGGGTAATTCATTAAAATTCACAAAAAAAGGGAAAATTACTTTAACTATTAATTTAATTAAAAAAGAGGATAATTTTAGCCATATTAAATTCGAAGTTAAAGATACTGGAGTTGGAATTGCACTTGAAAACCAAACTAAAATTTTCGATAGATTTGTTCAAATTAATGCGAATAATGATAATTATCAAGGGTCTGGTTTAGGATTGTCAATAGTCAAGAAGTTGATATCTTTATTCGAAAGTGAAATTCAACTTCAGAGTGAACTTGGAAAAGGAACTACTTTTAATTTTACAATTAAATTTAAAAATGTTAGTTCGGAATCGTCTGAAAATGCAAATGTGGAAATTGTAAATACTATATTTTCAAATCTTAAGGTCTTAATTGTTGAAGATAATAAGATAAATCAATTAGTAACGAGAAAGATTCTAGAGAAAAGCCAATGTAACTGCACTGTTGTAGAAGCTGGAATAGAAGCTCTTGAAATTCTCAAAACAGAAACTTTTGATTTGATTTTAATGGATATTAACATGCCTGAAATGAATGGCTTTGAAACAACAATCAAGATTAGGCAAAATAAAATAACTACGCCTATAATTGCTTTAACGGCATTTTCTAAACATGAAATTGAACAAGAAGCTATTGATTCTGGTATGGATGCAGTTGTTATTAAACCTTATAAAAAATCAGAATTATATTCAATTATGTCAGAATTGATAAAAAAAAACGCTGATTAATACCAGCGTTTCTTTTCTGTTTTGAAATAGCATAAAACAAAACAGATATAAATAGGTTTGAACTATTTAATTGGAATGTTTTTCAATGCTTTTTTCTTCGCACCTTCTTTTTTAGAAACAGTTACATGAAGTATCCCATCTTTGTAAATGGCTTCAATTTTGTTTTCATCTACATAATCTGGAAGGGTGAATGATCTGTAAAACGATTGATAATTAAATTCTTTACGAACGTAATCTTCTTTTTTATTTTTTTCTTCTTTTTCTTCTCGTTTTTCAGATGAAATAGCAAGTAGATTGTTGTCGATTTCTACCTTGAAATCTTCTTTTTTCATTCCTGGAGCAGCCAATTCAATTGCCAGTTTAGTGTCGGTTTCTTTGAGATTTACCGAAGGCAAACTAGTTCCCAGTGCTGAATAATTTCTGTCGGTCCAATCAAAGATGTCTCTCGAAAAAAAATCATCAAAAAGAGTATTCGCTGCCTTACTTACTGACGGAAATAATCCGTCTTTTTTAACTAATGTTTCCATGTTTTTTTAATTAAATGATTTATAATTTATTCTATCAAATTTAGATAAAATAAGTATTTACAAATCGTAAATTAACAGTTAAAACGTTGAAATGTAGTTGTTTATAGATTATTTACAACTAAGTTAAATTCCAGTAAGATTTCGTTTATGGTTTAAGATAAAAATTAGTAAGCAGTTTAGTACCAGCGCTTTTTATTCTGTTTTGAATTTGAAGATTTTCTGGATTTATTAGCTTCTCCGCTTCTGTTAGAATTATTTTGCGCAGCCGCAGGAGCTGTTTCTGGACTTCCACTATGCCAAGGATAAGGGTGATCTGAAACCGTTTTCACATCTACTTTTATCAATTTTTGGATGTCTTTCCAATATGCATGCTCGTCTTTACTACAAAATGAAATCGCAATTCCACCATTTCCGGCTCGTCCTGTTCTTCCAATTCTGTGCACGTAGGTTTCAGGAATATTAGGCAAATCAAAATTGATTACAAATGGTAATTGATCGATGTCAATTCCACGAGCAGCAATATCTGTAGCTACAAGAACGCCAACTTCTTTATTTTTAAAAGCGTCTAAAACACGTTGTCTTGCATTTTGAGATTTATCGCCGTGAATCGCTTCCGCAGCAATATTTTGTTTTCTCAACGCTTTTACAACATTGTCAGCGCCATGTTTTGTTCTTGAAAACACCAAAACATCGGATAGATTTTCGTTTTTTATTAAATGGTATAATAAATTTCTTTTTTCAGTTTTATCAACAAAATAAACTCGTTGTTCTACATTTTCCGCTGTTGACGAAACGGGTGAAACTGAAACTGTTGCAGGATCTTGAAGAAACATTTCTGCTAATTCCCGAATCGCTATTGGCATTGTAGCCGAAAAAAATAAAGTTTGTCTGTTTTTTGGAGTCAATTTAACGATTTTCTTCACGTCATTTACAAATCCCATGTCTAACATTTGATCTGCTTCGTCAAGTACCAAAGTATGCAAATGGTCTAAATCTATGAAACCTTGTTTGTGTAAATCTAATAATCGACCCGGAGTTGCCACTAATATATCGACACCATTTCTCAAAGTATCAACTTGTGGATTTTGTGAAACCCCACCAAATATAGTAAGTTGTGTTAAATTGGTATATTTTCCATACGCCTCAAAACTTTGCCCAATTTGAACTGCTAATTCCCTAGTTGGCGTTACAACTAAAGCACGAATTTGTTTTGTTTTTTTAGAAGAACCAACAATTCGGTGCAATTGATGAATAATTGGTATTGCAAATGCGCCTGTTTTTCCAGTTCCCGTTTGTGCGCAACCAATTAAATCTTGACCTGCCAAAACGATTGGAATTGCTTGCTCTTGAATAGGTGTTGCTTCTGTATAGCCTAATTCAAATACGGCTTTTTGGATACTTTTTGAAAGTGATAAATCTTCGAATAACATATTTTTGATATTTAGAATTTAGTATTATGTACTAAAATTCTCTGCAAAGATAGGTTTTATTAATTATATCACTATTTTTTGCGCTTAAAGCAAATGAAAACATTTTGATTTATTGATTACTTATAGGGTTTACATAATTGGCTTTTATAAAATCGGTAACCAAATAACCAATTAATTTTCCAACTAAATGCGTGTTTTTTTCGTCGCCTAAATCAGGGGCGCCTTCGCAAATATGAAGATAAGATGCATTTTGGTTATTTGCAAAATAGTAGATAAATTGCCGTAATTTTTCAACTGAAAAACCGCTCAATGTCATAGCACTACTCGCAATATTAGGAATCGCATCAAGATCTATTTCTATTCCAAAACAGTCTTCTTTGATAAATTCTAAAGCTGCATTCATTTCAAGCTCGAACTTTTTTTGCTTTCTAATTTGAATTTCATCGTATGTATTAAATTTAACACGGTCTTCAATTTTTTTCAAAGTATCCAATACACTTTTTGAAGTATAATTTTCGTGCAATCCAAAGATGAAATATTTATGTAAAAATCCTTCTTCATACGCATACGAAAAACCATTTCCACTGTGGCGACCTTCCAAAATTCTAAAGTCGGAATGGGCATCAAAATTAATTGCATTTATAGGTTTCCCTTTTGCCAATGCAACTCCTTTAATATTTCCATAAGAATTGTTGTGCCCTCCACCAATAATGATTGGAATTTTACCAGCTTTTATAATATTAAAAATAATATGAGAAACGTCCTTATCGATTTTATGAACCAATTGATTTAACTTTTTTCTATCATTTACAGCATTAAAATCTAATTTTTGACTTTCCGCCATTTCATCCGTTACATCTAATTGTCCTAAAACAAGCAATTGACTTCCTTTGCAAAACCGATTGTGTTGAATATTAGCAATGCTTTTTATGGCACTTTCCCAAGCCGAAGCTGCTCCAGGGCGACCATAATTAGCTCTAACTCCAATGTCTTCTGGGATTCCAAACAAAACATATTTTGCTTCACATGTTTTCAAAAATGAAATTGCATTCAAATTTACAGGTACAGTAATCATTTTTTCGCCAAATTTCACTTCTCCACATCTGAAGTTGGTAACTTTTGCAAGGTCGTTAACCGTGAAGGGAATCAATTTTTCCATAGAAATTTTCTTTCATCAAAAATAATATAATTTAATTACCTACGTTATTAGAATATAAATTATTATTTTCGTAAAAAAATTAATCGAATCATGGAAAATCAAAAAAGTAATTCAAGTTTAAAAGCAATTATTATTGCATTATCAGTGCTTTTGGCAATAAGTTTAGTGTATATATACAAGATAACTTCAGATGCCACTGCAACACAAACTAAATTGACCACTACAATTACAGAAAAAGAATCTGTAATGAAAGATTTGCAAGCATTAAAAACTACTTATGATGCCGCAATTGCTGAAAACACGTCAATGTCTGACGAATTAATTGCTGAAAGAGATAAAGTTGTTACTTTGATGGCAAATTTGCAAAAATCTAAAGGTGATGTCGCTTCAATGTCAAAATACAAAAAACAATTCCTTGAATTAGAATCAAATATGAAAGGTTTAGTTGCTGAAAATGAAGGTTTAAAGAAAGACAATACCGTTTTAACAGTTCAACGTGATAGTACAATTGTGGTTCTTGGTGAATCTAAAAAATTCAACGAAGTATTAGTTGGTCAAAATGAAGAATTATCTAAAACCGTTGAAAAAGGATCTAAATTAAGTGTGTTGAATTTAAAAACTGCTGCTTTTAAAGTAAGAAGTTCTGGTAAAGAAATTGCAACTGATAAAGCAAGTAGTGCTGATATTTTAAAAATTAGCTTTACAATCGCTGAAAATTCTATTGCAAAATCAGGTGATAAAAAATATTATGTTCAAGTAATTGATAGCAAAAGTAACGTTATCGGTGAAAAACAAACAGAAAGCTTTGGTGACAAAACATTAACATACAGCTTTGCAGCCAATGTTAAATATGAAAATAAAACGGTTGATGTAACTCAAAATTTACCAAGTGATAAACTTGAAAAAGGAAGTTATTTTGTGAATGTTTTCGACAAAGGAGAATTGGTTTCTAAATCAAGTTTTTCATTGAGATAGTCAACTTTTAGTTATAAATAAAAAGGGATTCGCTACAAACGAATCCCTTTTTTTATGAAATTTACAAATTGATTTAAACAATAATTCCTCCAATAATTACAGTTTCGATTAAATTGCTTCCAAATGCGTAAGGTAACTGATAAAAAGAGCTAATTGGCTTAGTGATAATGATATTGGCTTTTTTACCTATCGTAATACTTCCATGCGTTTCAGAAATTCCCATTGCAAAAGCCCCATTAATTGTGGCTGCATTGATAGCTTCTTCGGGAGTCATTTTCATCTTTATGCAAGCCGTAGCCACCACAAAATTCATATTTCCAGAAGGAGTAGAGCCAGGATTGAAATCGGTGGCTAATGCCAATGGTAATCCTGCCGAAATCATTTCTCGCGCAGGCGTGTAAGGAATACTCAAAAAATAAGAACACGAAGGCAAAGCAACGGGCATCGTTTGAGTATTTTTTAATGCTTCAATATCTTCGGGATTCATAACTTCAAGATGATCCACAGAAAGTGCATTGTATTGTACAGCTGCTTTAATTCCACCAATAGCATTGAATTGATTGACGTGAATTTTCGGAATTAATCCAAATTGTATTCCTGCAGCCATAATTTGTTCAGTTTCTTCAACCGAAAAATAGCCCATTTCACAGAAAACATCTATGAAATCAGCAAGTTGTTCTTTGGCAATTTGAGGAATCATTTCATTGATAATTAAATCAATATAACCTTTATGATTATCTTTATATTTTAATGGAAATGCATGCGCACCAAGGTAAGTAGCTTTAATAGCAATTGGATAATTGTTTTTTAATTTTTGAATTACACGGAGCATTTTCAATTCTCCTTCAACAGAAAGTCCGTAACCCGATTTAATTTCGACGGCTCCAGTTCCTAATTTCATTACTTCTTCCAACCTAACTTTCGATTGGTTATAAAGTTCTTCTTCTGAAGTTTCGTTGAGTTTTTTAGCTGAATTTAGAATTCCACCGCCACGATTGGCAATTTCTTCATAAGACAAACCATTTATTCTATCTACAAATTCTTGTTCTCTATTTCCAGCATACACAATGTGCGTATGACTGTCACACCAAGTGGGAAGTACCATTTTTCCAATGGCATCAATCGTAGTATCTACGGTGCTTTTCGGACAATTTTCCATTTCTCCAAAAGCAACTATTACATCATTTTCAATTAATAAAAAGGCATTTTTTATAGTTGGAAGTACACTCATTTCTGCTCCAGAAACTTTTAAAATTCCCTTTTCACGAACTTGAATTAACTCTTTTATGTTGATGATTAAAATTTTCATTTAATGATTTTTAGTAAAAATACTCTGAATTTTAGAATAATTCTTAAATTTAGACAAAATTAGACATTGTGAGAAAAATTAGATACAAAAAAGGAAGAAAAGTTCAACCGTCAATATTAGAATATACTGGCATTCACAAGAAACTGCAAACCGAAATGCAATTGTTTGTCTATGATGATACCGATTTAACGGAATATCCTGATTTTAAAATTAATGAATTTCCTAAAAAAACGGATTTAAAAAAGATAAATTGGTTGAACATTCATGGATTGAATGATATTGAATTGATAAAATCAATTGGAACTTTCCTAGAAGTCGATAATTTTATTTTAGGAGATATATTAAATACCACAAGAAGAACTAAATTAGATGAACTTCATGACGTTTTATTTTTCAATATAAAATCACTTTTACCAACTGAAAATTCCGATAATTTATCTGTTGAACAAATTAGTTTCTTAATAAAAGAAGGGGTTTTAGTATCTTTTCAAGAAAAAAGAAGCGATTTCTTTACGCATATTCGAGAACGTATTAGAACCCATTCAGGAATTGTAAGAACTAAAAAAGCGGATTATTTACTTTATTTATTGCTTGATGCGATAATGGAAAATTTCTATATTACCATTGAAGCTGAGGAAGATAAAGTGGAATTGTTAATCAGCCTTTCTAAAACCAGTGTGAATCCTTCTATTTTGATTCAAATTGAGAAACACCGTGATAATTTTAACTTTTTGAAACGTTCTATTATTCCTTTGCGAGATTCTTTATATTCTATTAAAAGCATTAAAGATGATGATGTTTTCAATGCCATCGCACATGAAAATTTTAGTTTTTTCTCCCGTTTACATCAAAAAAGTTTAGAACTTTTGGATCAAATTGACGATGATATGGTTACATTAGAAAGTGCTTCCAATTTCTTTTTTTCTTCCCAAAATCATAAGATGAACGAGGTCATGAAAACATTAACGATTGTTTCTGCGATATTTATTCCCTTGACTTTTATAGTTGGAGTTTATGGTATGAATTTTGAAAATATGCCAGAATTGAAAAATCCAAATGGCTATTATATTGTAATCGGTTGTATGTTTTCTATAGTAATTGGGATGGTTTATTATTTTAAAAAACGCAATTGGTTTTAATTTAAGTAGTAAGTTTGATAAAATGTAGTATTTTTAAACATAAATTCATTGTAATTGACTGTTTTTAAGTAGTTATTTTACGACTCATAGACTTTCGACTTTACGACATTAGAACTTTCGACTTACTTAAAACCATTTCAAAAGCTTCTTAATCGTTTTTAATTTGTCATTGTACGGTGCATATCGCATCGGTAAATCAAGCCAATTTGCTTTTTTTAAAATTGCTTTTTTATGGGAAAAAGTATCAAAACTCATTTTTCCATGATACGCCCCAATTCCGGAATGACCAACACCTCCAAAGGGCAATCTATTATTTGAAAAATGAATTACAGTATCATTTACGCATCCGCCGCCAAATGAGAATATTTGAATCATTTCTTCTGCAAAATAGTTGTTTGTCGTGAATACATACAAAGACAACGGTTTCTCGTATTTTGTAATTATATGTTTCAAATCGACTGTGTTTTGATACGATAAAATTGGTAAAATTGGACCAAATATTTCTTCTTTCATTATTTCGCTATCAAGTGAAGTCTCGTCAATGAGAGTAGGTGCAATGAAGCAAGTTTCTTTATTGGATTGACCTCCAAAAACTACTTTTTCAGGTTCAATTAAATTATATAATCGTTCCCAGTTTTTTGTGTTTATAATTCTAGTAAAATCAGGCGATAATTCGGGATTTTCGCCATAAGCATTGGTAATTTCTTGTTTTAAATGTTCTGTAAATTCCAATTTAACACTTTTGTGGACTAATAAATAATCTGGTGCAATACAGGTTTGCCCCGCATTTATAAATTTTCCCCAAACAATTCGTTTTGCAGCTAATTTTAAATTGGCGGTTTCATCAATTATACAAGGATTTTTTCCTCCTAATTCTAATGTTATTGGTGTGAGATATTCCGCAGTAGCTTTGGCAACAATTTTTCCTACAGCGACGCTTCCTGTAAAAAAGATGTAATCCCAGCGTTGTGACAATAAGTTTTGTGATACTTCAACACCGCCTTCAATAACTTCTACATGATTTTTATCAAATACATTTGAAATAATTTCAGCAATAATACTTGATGTGTGCGGTGTTAATTCTGAAGGTTTCAACACAACCGAATTTCCTGCTGCAACAGCCGCTATTAAAGGACACAAAGCCAATTGAAATGGATAATTCCAAGGGGCAATTATCAAAACTTTGCCGTAAGGCTCGCTATAAATATAATCTTTTGAAGGAAAATTTAATAGTGAAGGAAGTACTTTTTTAGGTTTCGACCAACATTTTATATTTTTGATTGTGTTTTTAAGGTCACTAATTACATAATTAGTTTCCGTTAAAACAGCTTCAAAAGCAGGTTTCTTAAAATCGTTAAACAAAGCTTGAACTATCCTATCTTCATTTTCTTCAATAGAAAGCAATAATCTTTTTAGAGTTTCTTTTCTAAATTGTATGTTTGTTTTGAATTCCATAACAATAATAAAATTAGAATTAAGCTTTTAGTTTACAATCATTTATAGAAATCCAAATCGGAATCCAGTATAGAAATCAGCTTGTTTTCCATCACTAGTAAGAGCTGAAAGAACAGAATTTGAACCAAGGAAAAAGCCACCCAATCTAAAACCAAATCCAGCTGTTGTTCCTGAAATTTCATTAATAGCTACTGGAATATAGGCTTCAAAAATATTTATTGCAAATCTTGGTGTTACAGAAATTATGTTTTGAGAAGTAATTTGATTGTTACCGCTGTTGCTTTTCATTTTCTGTTGTGTGAAAAGCGTAACATTCAATTTAGGAACAATTTTGATGTCAGCATAAAGGTTCAAAACTGTAGGAAGTTGCACTTTAAAATCATTATTTTGAGGAGTTTTATTTAAAAAACCTCTATCAAATAAAGTTTTTTCAATATCTTTTACACCGTTATCATTTTGAAATTCATTCAAATTCAATTGTTGTGTGCCTTGAATTGTCAACTCATAATTTGTAGCATAGTTATCCGAAGATTTAAAAGTCATACTTCCTATGTTTTTCAAAGCAGCACCAATTTTCAATTTATAGTTTTTCCCAGTACCTAAAAGTTGATAGTCAACCCCAATATCAGTTGCCATTCCTTGAAGTTTACCGAAAACAGATTTGGTATAATCACTGGTGTTTGTAAAATCATTTCCTAAAGTTCCTGAATACGCAATATTCATATTTGCATTGGCATTTGTAAGGATATAACTCCCTAAATTTTCTGTAACAGTTCCTTGAAATTTATCTACCCCAATGTTTGCATAAGCACCCGGAAATAGTAATTTGAAAGTAATTCCAGCATTAATTTTATATTTTGGAGTTTCATAAATTTTATGCGCAGCAGAAAACCCAATTTCTCCCCAAGCAGTTGCGTTCATTCTTTGGTTGTACTGACTTGAAATTATTGATGTTGCACCAATTGTATTGCTCGTTAAAGCTGCTCCAAGTGTTGGATTTACATCCACAATATTTACTTTTATGTGTCCTTTTGAAGTTACGGCAAAGCCCCATTTAAGAAGTTTTATTGCAAATCCAGGCCCTAAAAATTCAGTATCAATATTAAAATTTACAGGTTCTGTTCCTTTAAATAATAAAGTTTCTAAGTCATTCCCATCAACAATATCGTTAAAACCAATTTTATCATTTGAAACATTCACACTTGAGGAAAACAATTGTACTTCAAAGCGACTGTTTAAATTGGCTAATTCAGAAGGATTCATTCCAACATTCAGAATTCCAACACGTTTTGAAGTCGTAATCCCTGAAAAATGGTCTTGAGAAAAGCCATTCATCGTTAATAAGAAAATAGGAAATAAAAGTATGTTTTTCATAGTTTTTTGATTTTAAATTTTTGATAAAATTACATATAAAATATAAATTTACGAATATTTTATTAAATAGCATTCCAAATCACATCATTTGGTGTTGGAGCTATAATTTTTATATTTTCTTTAGAAACAGGATGCACAAAAACTAATTTTCTAGCGTGAAGATGTATGCCGCCATCGGGATTACTTCTATCAAAACCATATTTCAAATCTCCTTTTATTGGCGAACCAATTGCAGATAATTGTGCTCTAATTTGATGGTGTCTTCCCGTGTGAAGATTTATTTCTAATGCAAAATAGTTTTGAAGTGTAGCAATAATTGTATAGTCTAAACTTGCCAATTTACTGTCAGGAACTTCTTTAAGATGTGCTTTTGAAGTATTATTTTTTTCATTTCTTTTCAGATAATGAACCAATTTATCTTCCGTATTTAATGGTTTATTTTTAACAATTGCCCAATACGTTTTTTGCGTTTCTCGATTGCTGAAAAGTTCATTCATTCGGGTCAAAGCCTTACTGGTTCTTGCAAAAACTACAATTCCAGTTGTTGGTCTGTCCAAGCGATGAACCACGCCAAGAAACACTTCGCCAGGTTTGTTATATTTAACTTTGATGTACTCTTTTACAACGTCAGACAATGGTTTATCGCCTGTTTTGTCGCCTTGCACAATATCTCCAACACGCTTATTGACCACAATAATATGATTGTCTTCGTGAAGCACTTGCAGGTTATTTTTGTCGGAAACTATTTTCAAAATAGACAAATTAGAATATTAGATTTATAGACTTCTTAGATTCAAACTAAATTAGCTCTGAATTTTGAAGTCATTTTTATTATTTCTTGTAATAAAGTATTTATTTTCAAGGTGTTTTCGGATGTAATAAATCCCAAATCGAGTGCAATTAAAAGTTGAGTTTCGACTTCATAAGCTGAACCAATGGCAATTTCTAAAAATCGAGAAAAGTCTTTATTTGAATGTCTTGATGAGCCTTCTGCAATGTTTGATGGAATTGAAACCGATGCACGACGAAGCTGATTCGTTAATCCAAATTTTTCTTCAGTTGGAAAATTTGATGTTGCACTATAAATCTCAGAACAAAGAATTCTGCTTTTTTTCCAAATCAATAATTCTTTAAACTGGTGCATTTATTTATATTTAAATGAAAAAATAGTACGTCAACTCTTAAATTCTAAGAAGTCTATAAATCTAATATTCTAAGAAGTCTAATTTAATATTCTAAGAAGTCTAATTTAATATTGTTCATTCACATTAGGAAAATCACTCGATTTCACATCTTTCACATATTGACCAATTGCGGAAGTCATTTGTTCATATAAATTCAAATAGCGTCTCAAAAATCGTGGACTAAATTCGTTATTCATACCCAACATATCGTGAATTACAAGTACTTGACCATCAACGCCGCCACCAGCACCGATTCCAATTACAGGAATTGAAATACTTTGTGCTACTTTTGCTGCCAAATGAGCAGGAATTTTTTCTAATACCAAAGCAAAACACCCAATTTTTTCAAGCATTTTAGCGTCTTGCATCAATTTTTCAGCTTCTTCTTCTTCTTTTGCACGAACGGTATAACTTCCAAATTTATATATCGATTGTGGGGTCAAGCCCAAATGCCCCATTACAGGAATTCCAGCGTTTAATATCTTTTTAATTGAATCTTTAATTTCGCTGCCTCCTTCTAATTTCACTGCGTGTCCGCCACTTTCTTTCATTATTCTAATAGAAGAACGCAAGGCTTCTTTTGGGTCTGATTGGTAACTTCCAAAAGGCAAATCCACCACAACCAAAGCCCTTTCGATGGCACGAACCACGCCAGAAGCGTGATAAATCATTTGGTCTAATGTAATTGGTAATGTAGTTTCGTGTCCTGCCATTACATTGGAAGCAGAATCACCAACAAGAATCACGTCAATTCCTGCAGTATCTACAATTTTTGCCATCGAATAATCATAAGCCGTAAGCATTGAAATTTTCTCGCCATTGGCTTTCATCTCAATAAGTGACTTAGTAGTTATTCTTTTATAATCTTTTTTAGCTACAGACATTATGATTTATGGTTTAATAATTTAGGCAAAAATAATCAAATTAGTTTGATTAAATAATAATTAAATGAGGCTATAGTATATTTTGGAAATTTTAGATTTTAGATTTTAGATTTTTTATTCTGTGATAATCTTTGAAATCTGTGTTTATATTATAATTAGTGATAAACCTCTAAACTTATATCAATTAACCTATAACTCGATTAAACTTTAACCTTTCCCCTAACAATCTGCCAAATTCACTGCTATTGCCAATCCACCTTCAGAGGTTTCTTTGTATTTATTATTCATATCTTTTGCAGTTTGCCACATCGTATCAATCACTTTATCCAATGGCACTTTTGCATTTTTAGGATCTGTTTCTAATGCTAACTCGGCAGCATTTATAGCCTTTATAGCTCCCATTGTATTTCTTTCGATACAAGGGATTTGAACCAAACCGCCCACAGGATCGCAGGTCATTCCCAAATGATGTTCCATTGCAATTTCTGCAGCCATCAACACTTGTTCTGGAGTTCCACCCATTATTTCGCACAAAGCAGCCGCTGCCATTGATGATGAAACACCAATTTCAGCTTGACAACCACCCATTGCCGCAGAAATTGTAGAGCCTTTTTTGAAAATACTACCGATTTCTCCCGCAACCATCAAAAATTGTTTAATTTCTTTTTCACCTGCGTTATGATTTTCGATAACTAAATAATACATCAAAACGGCTGGAATAACGCCTGCACTTCCATTTGTTGGAGCAGTAACGACACGACCTAAAGCAGCATTTACTTCATTTACCGCAAGGGCAAAACAACTTACCCATTTCAAAATTTGACGGAATTTAACTTCAGTTTTTCTGATTTCTTCAAGCCAAGTTTGAGGGGAATTATAATTGGCTAAACCAATTAAATTTTGATGCATATCAAAAGCTCTTCGTCTTACATTTAAACCTCCAGGGAGAATTCCTTCGGAGTGGCAACCGATATAAATGCATTCTAACATTGTATTCCAAATTCTCATCAACTCATTATGAATTGTTTCTTCGAAACGCATCGACTTTTCATTTTCATAAACAATTTCTGAAACCTTCTTATTTTCTGTGGTACAATAGTCTAAAAGTTCGGCTGCATTTGCAATTTGAAACGGAAATGCACATTTTATTTTCAGTTTTTGTTTTGCATTTTCACGCTCTTCTTTCACTACAAATCCACCTCCAATAGAGTAAAATGTTGATGAATATTCCGAATCATCATTGGAGAAAGCCGTAAATTTTAAACCATTTGAATGAAAAGGAAGGAAGTTTTTATTGAAAACAATATCTTGAAGAAAATAGAATGGAATTGGCATTTCGTTTCCTAAAAGAATTTCGTTTTTGTCTTCAATAGATTTTATAATTTTCGATATATTTTCGATCAGAATATATTCAGGATCTTGACCGCTTAAACCAAGCATAAGTGCAGAATCTGTGGCGTGTCCTTTGCCAGTTAAGGAAAGCGAACCGTATAAATCGACTTTAATTCGTATGGTTTTTTCAAATGTATTATTAGTTCGCAATTCACCAAGAAAACGCTCTGCTGCTCGCCAAGGGCCTAATGTGTGGGAACTTGAAGGACCAACACCGATTTTTAGCATATCGAAAACAGAGATACATTCTTCCATAATTTTGTCAAATTTATAGCGACAAATATAAATTAATGTAATCAAATAACAGATTTTATCTGCTAAAAATTATGAATTTGACAGTAAATACCTAATTTTAAGAGTAGAATTTGAGTTTTATATAATTAATGTAAATAAAAAAATCTGTAAAATTCAGGTTAAAACGACACCTAAATAGTCACAGATTTAAAATTTTAGAAAGGACTTCAATTATAAATATATTTAGAAATAACAGAATTATTTTCCAGAATCTCGAACCAATCGTTTCAAAATCGCCCATTGTTTCAATGCATCTCGGGCTTCAACTGCTGGATAACCCAACATCATTTTTCCAGCTTCAATATCTCCTGTAACGCCTGAACCCGCACCAACAATAGCACCGTCACCAATAGTTGTATGGTCTTTTATAGAGGCACTTCCGCCAATGATTACACCATTTCCTAAAGTTACTGAGCCCGCTAATCCTGAATTTCCTGCCATAATACAGAATTTCCCTAAGATGCTATTGTGTCCAATTTGTACTAAATTATCAATTTTACACCCATCACCCAAAACAGTCGAACTGAATTTTCCTCTATCCACGCAAGTGTTAGCGCCAATTTCAACCCAATTTCCAATGACAACATTTCCAATTTGCGGAATTTTAACCAAGCCTCTGTCAGGGCAAGGACGGAATCCAAAACCATCTGCTCCAATAGTAGCGTTGGGGTGAACGATACAATCCGTTCCTAAATGACAACGTTCCCGAATCACCGATCCAGACCAAATCACAGTATTTTCACCAATTGTGCATTCGTCAAGAATAGTAACATTTGGGTAAATCGTAACATTTTCTCCAAGAATTACATTTGGTCCGATATAACTTCCAGCGCCAATTCGAGTTCCAACACCAATAGTTACCGAAGCATCTACGGTTGCTGAAGGATGAATGTCTATAGCAAATAACGGAGTAGGAGGTGCGTATAATTCCAATACTTGTGACATTGCTAAATCAGCATTTTTCACTTTAATGAAAGCTCTGTTTTCGCCTGGTTCTATAGAAATATCTTCGTTTACTACCGCCACGCAAGCTTTGGAAGTTGCCCAAAGTTTCTCGTATTTTTTATGTCCAATAAAAGATATTTCAGAAGTACTTGCCCGTTCTAATTGCTCGGGAGCAGTAATTAATTGAGAAGTTGCACCAACGATTTCTCCTTTTAGTACTTCATTTATTTGTTCGAGTGTGTAGGTCATTATTAAGTTTGAATTTGGTATTATTATCAAAATAAGGCATTTTGACTAACATTTGCAAGTGAAATAAATTAAAAGTTAAAATCAACAACTAAAAAGGAACACAGATTTCACTGATTTTCATAGATTAAAACTAACAACCATCAACGATCAACCAACAACCAAAAAATCATTTTTCCTCCCTTTGTCCCATCATCATCAAAAATGCTTTCAAAAACGCATCTATTTCGCCATTCATTACTCCATCAACATCGCTGGTTTCATAGCCTGTACGAACGTCTTTTACTAATTTATAAGGCTGCATAACATAGTTTCGTATTTGCGAACCCCATTCGATTTTCATTTTCCCTGCTTCAATATCTGCTCGTTGTGCCTGTTTCTTTTTTAATTCAATTTCGTACAATTGAGAACGTAACATTTGCATCGCCCGTTGTCTGTTGTCTTGCTGCGACCTTGTTTCCGAACATTGTATCTGAATTCCCGTAGGTTTGTGAACCAATTGTACTTTGGTTTCCACCTTATTCACATTTTGTCCACCAGCACCACTGGAACGGGAAGTTGTGATTTCAATATCGGCAGGATTAATATCTATTTCAATACTATCATCAACAAGCGGATACACATATACCGAGGCAAACGAGGTGTGTCGCTTGGCATTGCTGTCAAATGGTGAAATTCTCACCAACCGATGCACACCATTTTCCCCTTTTAAATAGCCAAAAGAATAATCGCCTTCAAACTCAAGTGTTACGGTTTTAATTCCCGCAGCTTCGCCTTTTTGAAAGTTCAATTCCTTGATTTTGTAACCGTATTTTTCTCCCCACATCATGTACATTCGCATTAGCATTTCTGCCCAATCGCAACTTTCTGTTCCTCCAGCACCCGAAGTAATTTGAAGTACGGCACTCAAAGAATCTCCTTCGTCAGAAAGCATATTTTTGAATTCAATCGCTTCAATATAGGAATTCGTAACCCGAAATTGTTCGTCCAATTCATCGGAGGTGAGTTCTCCTTCTTTATAAAATTCGTAAGCCAATTGCAATTCTTCTGCCATTTCGCAGGCTTTATCGTAATCTTCTACCCATTTTTTCTTGGAACGAAGTACCTTGATGTAAAGTTCCGCCTCTTTTGGATTGTTCCAAAACTCGGGGGCTAACGTCTTTTCTTCTTCGTTGGTAATTTCAATTAATTTGGCATCAACGTCAAAGATACCTCCTCAACGCACCAAGGCGCTCTACAATACCTTTAATTTGTTCGGTAGTTGTCATAAATTATACTAATTTTGTAAAGCAAAAATAAACAATTTTTACGAAGAGGCAAGTCGAAATTTGCCTGTATCTAAAATATAAAAATCAATATGGAAATTAATTTAGTTAGCGATACCGTTACAAAACCTACTCAGGAAATGTTACGTTATATGTTTCAAGCAGAAGTAGGGGATGATGTTTACAAACAAGACCCAACAGTCATTGAATTAGAAGCCAAAGTTGCCGAATTTTTCGGAATGGAAGCAGCCCTGTTTTTCCCTTCTGGGACAATGGCAAATCAAACGGCGATTAAACTGCACACGCAACCAGGCGAACAATTAATTGCCGATAAATGGGCGCACGTTTACAATTATGAAGGAGGTGGAGCTTCCTTTAATAGCGGTGTTTCTTGTTGTTTGTTAAATGGAAATCGAGGAATGATTACCGCCGAACAAGTCGCTGGAGCTATTAATAATCCTGAGTTTTACCACAGTCCGTTAACGAGTTTGGTATGTGTTGAAAACACCACCAACAAAGGGGGAGGAGCCTGTTATGACTTTGAAGAATTCCGAAAAATACGCCAAGTTTGCGATGCCAACAACTTGAAATTTCACTTAGATGGTGCGCGTATTTGGAATGCTTTGGTTGCCACCAATGACAATCCGAAAGACTATGGAACAGTTTTTCATACCATTTCAGTTTGCCTGTCAAAAGGGTTGGGCGCACCAATTGGTTCACTTCTACTATCCGACAAAGCGACCATACACAGAGCATTAAGAATCAGAAAGATACTTGGTGGCGGAATGCGACAAGTGGGCTATTTAGCAGCAGCCGGATTGTATGCTTTAGACAACAATATCGAACGCTTATCAGAAGACCATCGACGTGCAAAAGAATTAGGAAACGTGCTTCAAAAACTACCTTGGGTTGCCAAAGTTGAACCTGTAGAAACCAACATTTTGATATTCTCCGTACAATCTTCCGTAGATGAAAATTTGTTGATGGAAAAACTGAAACAAAAAGGTATTTCCATGAGTTCAATGGGACACGGAAAACTACGAATCGTCACCCATTTGGATTACCGCGAAGTCATGCACAGTTACGTTTTGGAAACCCTAGAAAGATTAACTTAGTCAAAAATATGTAGGAGCGAATTGTCCTCTTGTATTTGGAATTGCAATTCCCGTCTTCGGCTATATCTCTTCGCTTCGCTGCGAGGATACCGCCTCAATTGGGGCTACTAGATTAGTCATTTTCTTGTTTTTATATTTTGGATTTAAATCTATTATCTATTCGTCTATTATCTTTTATCTTTTCTCAACAATAATCAATTCATTGTGTTGCTCAACTCTTGGAATGGCTTTGGTTTTGAATTTTGAAACGTCAAATTCATTGATGTACTTTTGATTTCGGTCAGTTTCACTTTCCTTCGTAAGCATCGTATTGAAAATGATAAATCCACATGGTTTTAGGAGCAAACAAATTCTGTCAATGAAGAATTTTTCAAAGAGAAAATTTGGCATTTTGGTATCTTGAAAAATGTCGATGATGATTAAATTATAGGTTTCTTTGGTTTTCAAAACAAATTCAAATGCGTCGTCAATAAAAATAGTTAGGTTGGTAATTTCATTTAATTTAAAATAAGTATTGGCAATTTCGATGATTTCAGAATCAATTTCAACGCCTGTAATTTTGCCTTTATATTTAATTTCATTTACCAAAGTTTTGATAACGCTTCCTCCTGCAACGCCAAGAACTAGGATTGATTCCATTTTATTAATGGTTTCAAAACCGATAGCTTTCAATCCTTTTCGCAAAATACGCTGCAAACTACCGTAGGAATAATTAGTGTTTTTGGAATCCAATACCAATTCGCCGTTTGCCCAAGTAACTTCAAGCGAATTGCTTACGGAAGATTTACGCTTGTAGATGTTTATAGGAATCAAAAAACTAAGTATCTTTTTGAACATTATTTTTTTTATCAAAAATAAGAGATTAATGTTACTTTTACACAAAATTACGAAGAATGAAGAAACAAATTTATAAATTGATTTTTTTTCGATTAATGGGTTGGAAAATCGTTGGTGAAATTGACGAAAAAATTACCAAATGTGTTTTGATGGTTGTGCCACACACGAGCTGGCACGATTTCTATTTAGGTATTTTCACCCGTGGAATCACAGAGGTTGAGATGAATTGGTTGGGCAAAAAAGAATTGTTTGGCTTTCCATTTGGCTGGTATTTTCGATATATGGGTGGCGCACCTTTGGATAGAAAAGGGAGTTTGAATAAAGTGGAAGCCATTGCAGAAGTTTTTAAAAATAAGCAGGTATTCCGTTTGGCAATTGCACCAGAAGGCACTCGCAAGAAAGTCACGGAATTAAAAACAGGTTTTTATTACATTGCAATGAAAGCAAATGTTCCGATAATTCCTGTAGCTTTTGATTTTGGTAAAAAGGAAGTTCGTTTGGGAAAACCGTTTCAACCAACTGGCAATATCGAGGATGATTTGAAAATTCTGACAAATCATTTTTTAGATACAAAAGGAAAAGTGCCCAAATATAGTTTTGAAGTGATACCATAAATAAGTTCATTATAGTCCAATCGTTCTGGTCTAATGCCGCTGTATATTTCATTTAGTTCAATTTTTATTGGACTAATTTGAAATAACTAGCGGTATGAGATAATTATTCTGAAGGTTTATAATCTTTAAAAGTTCCGTTTTTATAGAATATCACAATTTTGTCAATTTCATTTGAACTTGTCGAGATTGTGGTATTTTCATTTAAAATAGTTTTTATATTTTCTAGGGGATTTTTAACGACAGGAATTGCAGCTGGACTAAATAAATTTTCCGCAATTTGATTTTGTGGAATTGGAGTAGGAGCGGAAATTATTTTTTCAGCAATAATTCCAGTTCTATTTCCGTCTGAATTTTTCGGAAAATTTCCTTTGCCATTTAAAATCCAATACAAATCTACATCAGGAAATACCTCTAAAATTTTCAATATAAAATCCAAACTTGGCTTGTTTCTTCCTGAAAGCAAATGGGACAAGCTGGAACGCTGCACGCCAATTTTATCGGCAAAAGCAGATGCATTTAAACTGTAATAATCCAATAGTATTTCAAGTCTTTTAATGAATTCATCTGTGTTTACCATTGTAAATTATCTTTTAGAAGTTGTATTTTACAAATGTAAATAAAAAGATGTAAACTAGCAATTTTACAGATGTAAATCGTGAATATTTAACATTTAAGACGGCTTTAAAACTTGAAGTAAATAAGTTTAATATACTGATTAAGTGCAATTTGATTTGTAAATAATATATAAGTAACAATTGTTAATTGAAGGGGTAATAAAACATACAATTAAATAAGATAAAACGTTTACATTATTAAACAATGTTTTCTTTTATATTGTTTACAATTGTAACTATAAAGATGTTTACTTTTGTAAATCAAATTTAAAGCTATGAATTTCGAGAAATTATTCAGTCAATTTAAAGAGACAATTTTATTTGGACGTTACATTACATTTGAAGATATTGAACCATTATTAGCAAAATTTAACACTAACAATCAGGTTCAAATTATCGGTCATTCTGTACTTGGAAAACCCATTTATAAATACCAATTAGGAACTGGTTCAAAACGAATTTTGATTTGGTCGCAAATGCACGGAAATGAAAGCACAACTACAAAAGCACTTTTTGATTTTTTAAATTTGTTGAATATCAATTCTGAATTGGCAAATAAGTTGTTATCGGAGTTTACTTTTTGTTGTTTGCCAATGGTAAATCCTGATGGCGCATTATTATATACAAGAGAAAATGCCAACAAAGTGGATTTAAATAGGGATTCTCAAGCGTTAACTCAGCCAGAAAGCAAATTATTGAGACATACTTTTGATGACTTTAAACCAAATTATTGTTATAATTTACATGATCAACGTACTATTTTTGGTGTTGGCGACGAAAATCCTAAATCCGCAACAGTTTCGTTTCTGGCACCATCGTATAATGATGCAAGAGAAATAAACGAGGTTCGAGCCAAAGCAATTGAAGTAATTGTTGCTATGAATTCTGTTTTGCAAGAGTTCATACCGAATCAAGTTGGGCGTTTTGACGATTCGTTTAATATAAATTGCATTGGCGATACTTTTCAATCTTTAAACGTTCCGACGATTTTAATTGAAGCAGGACATTTTCAAGAAGATTATGATAGAGAATTTACGCGAAAATATATTTTTATTGCTTTAATTTCGGGTTTGAATTATATTTACGAAAACGATATAGTTAGCAATAAAATTGAAGATTACATGAATATTCCTCATAATAAAATCTGTTTTTATGATTTTATTTATAAAAATATCAAAATTCATTATGATAATAACAAATTTATTACGAATTTTGCCATTCAATATAAAGAAGAATTAATTGATAATCAGCTTTTATTCAATGCGTATATTACTGACATTGGCGATTTAAAAGGTTTTTCTGGACATTTTGAGTACGATGCGAAAGAAGCTTTGTATGAAAATTTAGAAGGAAATATTCCGAAATTAGGTCAAAAAGCAGATTTTTCTTTAGGAAAAACCATAAAAATCATAAATGGATTGATAAAATTTTAGTCTTTTTTATGTTTTTGTAAGAATTAATTAAATAGTAATTGAAATAAATTAAAGTACATTAAAAAACCTACTTATGAGCAAGTTCCGTTTAGATGAAGTCGATCATCAAATTTTAGACATGTTGATTGATAATACAAGAGTTCCATTTACTGATATTGCAAAGAAATTATTGATTTCTGCAGGTACAGTTCACGTAAGAGTGAAAAAAATGGAAGATGCAGGAATAATTATGGGGTCGTCATTGACCTTAGATTATGAAAAATTAGGCTATTCTTTTATAGCTTATGTTGGTGTATTTCTTAATAATACCTCTCAAACAAAATTTGTTTTGGAGCGTATTAATGAAATTCCTTTCGTAACAGTTGCACACATAACTACAGGAAAATTCAATATCTTCTGTAAAATTAGAGCAAAAGACACCAAGCACGCTAAGGATGTAATTTTTATGGTTGATGATATAGAAGGAGTCTATAGAACCGAAACGATGATTTCGCTTGACGAAAGTTTGAACGACAAAAAACGTTTGATGCATACTATTTTCAAAAACTTGTAGCGTTTATAAAGTTTTATTTTATAAAGCCTCAAGTGAAATCTTGGGGCTTTTTTATTGTTTATTTTCCAACAACACAACAACTACTAAAATGTACACGCTTCCTAAAATTGAACGGTTTAATCAGAATGTTCTCTCAAAATACCAAGTTTACAACAGTCTTTTTCTAACGCTTCCTTTTGACGCAATTGATAACACAGGAGTGCTATTGCCTTTATTTACAGAAGTTTGTGAAAAAGGGTTTAAAAAGCAAGAAACACCAATTCAGATTGTAGATTTCTTCGTAACTAAATATATGGATAATGCTTCTGAATCTGAACGAATCGATTTGTTTTTCCGTTTCATACAGTTTATTGAAAGACAAATCGTGCTTTTTGATGCTATTGAGGATGCTGCATTTTCGGTGGTAAATAATTTGGAAGGAAGAGGTTCGTTGCGAGATATTAAAGAAATAGCAGAAGAAAAAGAAAAAACCAATGAACTTAAAGATTTCTTGGGTAATTTCAATGTAAGACCAGTTTTAACCGCACATCCAACGCAATTTTACCCGGGAACAGTTTTGGGAATCATTACCGATTTAACGGATGCAATTCGTGAAGATGATTTACTTAAAATCAAACAATTATTGTCTCAATTAGGGAAAACGCCTTTTATAAAATCAGAAAAACCAACACCTTTTGATGAAGCGGTAAGTTTGATTTGGTATTTGGAAAACGTTTTCTATGAAACAATTGGGGAAATGATGTTGTATTTGCAAAAGAATATTTTTCAAGGAAATGAAATTAACAATCCAATTTTCAATTTAGGGTTTTGGCCTGGAGGTGATAGAGATGGAAATCCATTTGTAACCACGCCAATTTCAATGAATGTGGCGGAGCGACTTCGGACTTCAATTTTAAAATGTTATTATAATGATATTAGAAAATTAAAAAGAAAGTTAACGTTCTCAAATGTAGATACTTTGATTGCGGAACTTGAATATAAAATTTACCGTTCTGTTTTTTATTCTCAAGGGGAAATTTACATCACTTTAGAGGAATTTAAAGCTAAATTACACCAAATTAAAACGATTGTAATCGAGCAACATCAATCACTATATTTAGATGATTTGAATTCGCTTTTGAATAAAGTGAATCATTTTGGTTTCCATTTTGCCTCTTTAGATATTCGTCAAAATAGCAAAATTCACAACGGTGTAATCAAAACTATTATTGAAAATACTGTACAAAAAGAGAATTTACCAAACGAAAAATTATATTATTCATCTAATGAAACCGAGAAGTTAGCAATCGTTTCTCAATTAAAAAATGAATTACATCCTAATGATTATCAAGATGAAATGACTAAATCTACGTTGGCTTCTATTTATGCTATGAAATCCATTCAAGAAAAAAACGGTGAATTTGGTAGTAACCGATACATTATTAGCAATTGTGAAAGTGCAATTCAGGTGATGGAAACATTCGCTTTATTCCGATTGTGTGATTGGGAACAGCCAACTGTTGACATTATTCCGCTTTTTGAAATAATTGATGATTTACAAAAAGCGCATCTTGTGATGGAGCAATTATATACCAATGAAACCTATTTAAATCATATTAAAAGCCGAGGAAATAAGCAAACAGTGATGTTAGGTTTTTCTGATGGGACAAAAGATGGTGGTTATTTAATGGCAAATTGGAGTATTTATAAAGCAAAGGAAAATATTACTACGATGTCAAGAAAACACGGAATTAAAGTAGTTTTCTTTGACGGTAGAGGCGGGCCACCAGCTCGTGGAGGTGGAAAAACACACAAATTTTATGCTTCTTTAGGTTCGAATATTGAAAATGAACAAATTCAAATTACAGTTCAGGGACAAACGATTAGTTCAAATTTTGGAACATTAGATTCTTGTCGTTATAATTTAGAAAATCTTTTGAGTGCTGGTGTTACCAATAAAATTTTCGATGATGGCTCAAATTTATTGACTTCTTCAGAAAAAAGTATGTTGGATGAATTAGCGGAAATTGGTTATAATAAATATATAGATTTTAAAAATCATCCGAAATTCATTCCTTATTTGGAGCAAATGAGTACGTTGAATTATTATGCTAAAACCAATATTGGAAGTCGTCCTTCAAAACGAGGAAAGTCTGAAAAGCTTGATTTTGCTGACTTGCGTGCAATTCCATTTGTAGGTTCTTGGAGTCAATTGAAACAAAATGTACCCGGTTTCTTTGGCGTAGGTTCTGCTTTAAAGCATTTTGAAGATACTAATAAGTGGGATGAAATTCAGAATTTGTACCACAGTTCCTTATTTTTCAGAACTCTTTTAGAAAATAGCATGATGGCATTGGCGAAATCATTTTTTCCATTGACTGCTTATATGAAAGAAGATTCGGAATTTGGTGCCTTTTGGCAAATTATTTACGATGAATTCGTTGAAACCAAACGCTTATTATTGAAAATTGCTGGACACAAAGAATTGATGGAAAATTATCCTGACGGAAAAGCGTCAATTGAAACACGCGAAGCTATTGTAAAACCGTTATTGACGATTCAACAATATGCACTTTCAAAAATTCACGAGCAAAATAAGAGTAAAAACCCAGACGAATCGCTCATCAAAGTATATGAAAAAATTGTAATGCGTTCGCTTTTTGGAAATACAAATGCAAGTAGAAATTCAGCTTAAAACACAAATATGAAATCAAATCAATTGCCAATAAATGAATACGCGGATTTTTATAAATCGTATATTCAAGTCCTTGAAGATGTCGAATTAATTGAAGAATTGGAAATTTGCTTACACGAATTTATCAAATTTGTTCAAAATATTCCAATGGATAAATTCGATTATCGGTATGAAGTAGGGAAGTGGACGATTAAGGAAATCATCCAACATTTGATTGATTCCGAGCGTGTTTTTAGTTATCGCGCGTTACGAATTTCAAGAAATGATAAAACACCTTTACCTGGTTTTAATGAAAATGATTATGTAGATAATTCAAATGGAAATGATAGAAATTTGCAAGGATTATTAACTGAATTGGCTGTTGTTCGCCAAGCAACGTTGTCACTTTTCAATAGTTTTTCTCAAGAACAACTCACTAAAATTGGAATTGCTTCCAATAATGAAGTTTCTGTTCGTGCAATTGGTTTTATAATTATTGGGCATCAAAAACACCATCAAAAAATATTTGCCGAAAGGTATTTGTAATTGTTTTATTATAAAAAAAGGAACTCAATTGAGTTCCTTTTTAATATCATTTATTTAATCTTCATCATCGTCATCCGATTCATCGTCGGCAATATCGTCTGGATCAACATCGTCGTCGTCATCGCCGCTATCGCTTGAATCATCGGAATCTTTGGTTAAATCAACTTCTTCCTCATCATCATCGGTTGCATCTTCGTCTTCAAGATCAATTCCTTTTATAGCATCCAAAGGAACGACAATATCGTCTTCGTCTTCAAAATTTATCAAACGTTCAGATAATTTCGTGCTGATTTTCACTAAGTAAATAGTGTCTACAGTTCGAACTTCAACCGCTTCGATAGTTTCATCTTTGTGGTTTTTAAATCGAATAATATTCGAATCATCATACCCATCAGGAAATTTCTCAACTAATAAGTTTAAGATTTCATTGGTTAGTTTGGCATAATCAACAATAACTCTTTTCATAAAAATTCTATTATAAATCTAGTAAATAAGCAAAAATTAATGGCACTACAATGGTAGCATCCGATTCTATTATAAATTTTGGGGTGTGAATATCTAATTTTCCCCAAGTAATTTTTTCGTTTGGAACAGCTCCAGAATACGAACCATAACTGGTTGTTGAGTCTGAAATCTGACAGAAATAACTCCAAAATGGAACTTCGTGCATTTCCATATCTTGGTATAACATTGGTACGACACAAATAGGGAAATCTCCAGCAATTCCTCCTCCAATTTGGAAGAAACCAATTCCATTTGCACTATTTTTTGGATACCAATCAGCAAGATAAATCATATATTCAATTCCTGATTTCACAGTCGATGCTTTCAAATCTCCTTTGATAACATAGGAAGCAAAAATATTCCCCATCGTACTATCTTCCCAACCTGGAACGATAATTGGAAGATTTTTTTCAGCAGCAGCATACATCCAACTGTCCTTCAAATCAATTTCATAATATTCTTCAAGAACACCAGAAAGTAACATTTTGTACATAAATTCGTGTGGAAAATAACGTTCTCCTTTATCATCGGCATCTTTCCAAATTTTGTAAATGTGCTTTTGCAAACGTCTAAATGCCTCGTGCTCAGGAATACAAGTATCTGTTACACGGTTCAAGCCACGCTCCATCAAATCCCATTCTTCTTGAGGCGTCAAATCTCTGTAATTCGGAACTCTTTCATAATGAGAATGAGCAACCAAATTCATAATATCTTCTTCAAGATTGGCTCCTGTGCAAGAAATAATTTGAACTTTATCTTTTCGAATCATCTCCGCAAAAATCTTTCCTATTTCAGCAGTACTCATCGCACCCGCCAAAGTTACCATCATTTTGGCACCTTTTTCTAATTGTTGCTCGTAGGCTTTTGCTGCGTCAACAACAGTTGCAGAATTGAAATGCAGGTAATACTTCTCAATAAACTGACTAATAGGTCCTTTACTCATTTTTAATTTTTTAGTTTTAATCGATTCAAATTAACAAATTTTATATTTCATATACAATTTGAAATTCAATTTTTTTTATAATTTTTTCGCACCGGCATTGCTCTTAATTACATTACAATATTAAAATACTATTTAAGAATTTCTTGATATTTAACTTAAAATCCGTTTAAATGGTAATAATCAACGTTATCTGTAATTTTATGAATTGCAACACTTGAAACACTTTATTTTTTATTGTAACCCAATATTTTTAGAACGTCATCTGATGTTTGTTGTTCAGAAAAAACACTCGTTGTTATTTCTCCATTTTCATCACGATCTATCAACAAATGTTTAGGTTCTGGAATCAAACAGTGGTGCAATCCGCCAAAACCACCAATGGTTTCTTGATAAGCACCCGTGTTAAAAAATCCAATATACAATGGTTTTTCTTTGTTGTATTTTGGTAAATAAATAGCATTCATATTTTGTTCGGAATTGTAATAATCATCGCTATCACAAGTCATTCCGCCCAATAAAACCCTTTCGTAAGTGTCATTCCAACGGTTAATTGCAAGCATCACGAAACGCTTGTTAATCGCCCAAGTATCAGGTAAAGTGGTAATAAAAGACGAATCAATCATATTCCAATTCTCTCTGTCATTTTGCTGTTTTTGATACAAAATTTGATAAATAGCACCGCCACTTTCGCCAACGGTAAATGAACCAAATTCAGTAAAAATATTAGGAACAGCAACTTCCGCTTCGTCACAAGCAATCTTGATTTGATTGATAATTTCATCAATCATATATTGGTAATCGTATTCAAATGCTAAGGAATTTTTTATTGGAAATCCGCCACCCACATTCAAGCTGTCTAAACTTGGACATTCTTTCTTCAAAGCAACATAAACCTTAATACATTTGATTAATTCGTTCCAATAATAGGCATTGTCATTGATTCCAGTATTGATAAAAAAGTGCAACATTTTAAGTTCCAATTTCTTATTCTCGTGAATTTGTTTTTTATAAAAAGGCACAATATTTTTGTAACCAATTCCTAATCTTGACGTGTAAAATTCAAATTTTGGTTCTTCTTCAGCAGCAATTCTAATTCCAATTTTGAATTTTCCTTTTATTTGCGCTTGAAGCAAATCCAATTCTTCGTAATTATCAATTATTGGAATCGCATTTTTATGTCCGTTATTGATGATACGTGCAATGTTTTCAATGTATTGGTCTCTTTTGAAACCATTACAAATCACATACGTACTTTTATTGATTTTCCCAGATTGCATCAAATTTTCAACAATATTGATGTCAAATGCCGAAGATGTTTCTATATGAATGTTGTTTTTGAAAGCTTCATTCATTATATATTCAAAATGCGAGCTTTTTGTGCAATAACAATAGTAATATTTACCTTTATAATCATTTTTATCCATCGCAATTTTGAACCAGTTTTTGGCTCTTTTGATGTTGTTTGAAATTTGAGGTAAATACGTGAATTTTAAAGGTGTTCCGTATTCTTCAACCAATTTCATCAAATCGATATCGTGAAATTGAAGGTTGTCTTTATTAAGTTTGAATTCTTCTTGAGGGAAATAATAATTTTGATTTATTAAATCAGAATATTTTGTATTCATTTATATATCAGTAAATTAGATTAAAAAAATTGTATTAATTTAGTGTATCTAATTTTCAAACTCGGATATTTGCATAGATGATTTGTAGTTTATCATCATATATAATTGAATGTCGCAATTTATCAAAATTCAGCAACCCATTTATTGCAAAATAACGATTTAATAGTGCTTTAAAAGCCTTATTTGTCTCATTTTTTGAAAAGGAAAAGTTGTTTGTATTTTGTTTTTTATTCATCGACACAAATGTAAAAAAATATTATTTCTATTTAACTAACGAATTACTTTTTTTTTGAAGATTTGTAATCTAAAAAAGCAGCCGTAATTAATTCATTTTCAACTTCTTGATTTATTGTGATTTTTCCTATTCCATCTAACAATACAAATTTGATGGTTCCGTATTCATTTTTCTTGTCGTGAATTAGCAATTCTAAGATTGGATTTAAGTCATTTTCTTCAAAAAAAACGGGTTCGTAAATGGAATTAATAGTGGTTTTAATTTCTGAATAATCCTCGACAGAAATTAAGTTTTTTCGCATAGAAACATAGCTTTCCAATATCATTCCAATGGCAATTGCTTCACCGTGTAATAAGGTTTTTTTATTTTCATTTTCTAAAAAATAACTTTCAATGGCGTGTCCCAAAGTATGACCAAAATTCAATGCTTTTCGAATTCCTTGTTCCGTTGGATCTTGCATTACAATATCATTCTTAATTTTAATGGAATCGTATATTATAGTATCGAAATCGGCGAAATCTAATTTTGATAAATCTAAAAACTGTTTCCAATATTTAGTGTCAAATATCAATCCGTGTTTCAAAACTTCAGCCAATCCGGATCGCATTTCCATTTGCGAAAGCGTATCCAAATAAGTGGTGTCAATTAGAACCATTTTAGGAATATTTATTACACCGATTTGGTTTTTTAAATTTCCTAAATCAACGCCAGTTTTTCCGCCAACAGATGCATCAACCATTGATAATAATGTGGTTGGGATATTTATAAAGTCGATTCCACGTTTGAATGTTGACGCGACAAAACCGCCTAAATCAGTAACTACGCCACCGCCTAAATTGATAATTAAACTTTTTCGATCTGCGCCTAAATCCGTTAAAACGTTCCAAATTTGAATACACGTTTCTATGTTTTTATTGATTTCACCTGCTTCAAATTCGATGATTTCAATGGTCAATTCGGTAGCAATATAAGGTAGTAATTTTGGCAAACAAACCTCGTTGGAATTGCTATCTACAATAATAAATATATTGGAATAATTGTTTTCAGAAATGTGATTATTGAGTGCTTTGTAACCTTCTTCATTGAAAATCACGGAATAACCATTTGCTAGAATCGTTTGCATATTTAAAGATGTGAATAGTATTACATTTAATAGTGCAAAATAAGGTAATTTTTGATTAAAAATCAGCATTGTGTGCTTATATTTGCATTATTATTTATGATACAAATGGAAAAAATTTTCGACAATACAGAAATTGCGTTTTCTTTAAAAAGTGATACCGAACTCGACAGAGCTTATTTTCTTTTTAAAATGATTGATAATCAGCCGTTAGTTCGCATTGGAACTGCCGTTACTAATTTTGCTATAAAAGCACATTTGCCAGTTGAAGGCTTGATTCGAGCGACTGTTTTCGACCATTTTTGTGGTGGTATTAATGAAATGGATTGCCTTTCGGTAGTTGATAAAATGTTTACAAAAGGGGTTTCTTCAGTTTTGGATTATTCTGTGGAAGGAAAAGAAGAAGAAGAGCAGTTTGATGCAGCGTTGAAAATGACTTTAAAAACGATTGAATTTGCCAAAGAGCGCCAAGCAATTCCTTTTGCAGTTTTCAAACCAACGGGTTTTGGAAGATTGGATTTGTATGAAAAAGTTGGAAATAAATCAGAATTAACTTCAGAAGAAACTGCTGAATGGAATAGGGTAGAAGCCCGATTTGACTTGGTTTGCAGTGAAGCACATACCAAAAATGTACCTTTATTAATTGACGCAGAGGAAAGTTGGATGCAAGATGCCGCCGATGCTTTGGTTACTCGAATGATGCAAAAGTACAATAAAGATAAAGCGATAGTTTTCAATACTTTACAAATGTATCGCTGGGATCGTTTGGATTATTTGAAAAATTTGCATCAGCAAGCCAATTCTGAAGGTTTTTATATTGGTATGAAAATAGTTCGTGGCGCGTATATGGAAAAAGAGAATTTGCGTGCCGAAGAAAAGGGTTATAAAACACCTATTTGCGAATCGAAAGAAGTGACAGATGAAAATTACGACGCTGCCATACATTATATGATTGAAAACATTGATAGAATGTCCATTTTTGCTGGAACTCACAATGAATTATCATCTTATAAATTGATGGAATTTATGCAAGAACGCAACATTGACAAAAAAGATCAAAGAATTTGGTTTGGACAATTGTACGGTATGAGCGATAATATCAGTTATAATTTGGCTGCAAATGGTTATAATAATGCCAAATATTTACCTTTTGGACCAGTTCGTGATGTGATGCCGTATTTAATTCGTCGTGCTGAAGAAAATACTTCAGTTGCGGGACAAACAAGCAGAGAATTAAAGTTGATTAAAGCGGAACGAGACAGAAGAAAAGGGAAGTAAAAAGTTAGTAGTGTTCAGTTTTTAGTTATCAGTTAGAAGCCGAAAAATTACCACAAATTATTTTTAATTAAAATGAATTAAAATTAGTGAAAATTAGTGTAATTCGTGGCTGTTTTTTTTATATTATAATCTTGAGCCTTTAAAAATTATTAAACTGTAAATTACTCAAGTTTTTATAAATTCCATTTTCCAATGCAATTAATTCTTGGTGCGTGCCTTGCTCTTTGATAGTTCCATCATCCAAAACAATAATTTGATCCGCCGAGCGAATAGTTGAAAGTCGGTGTGCAATAATAATACTTGTTCTTCCTTCCATCAAAATTTCTAAAGCTTCCTGAACCAATTTTTCACTTTCACTATCCAATGAAGACGTGGCTTCATCTAAAATTAATATTCTTGGATTTTTTAATAATGCTCTAGCAATAGCAATTCGTTGGCGTTGACCTCCAGAAAGTTTAATGCCTCTTTCTCCAACAATAGTTTCAAATTTCTCAGGAAATCCCTTGATAAATTGGTAGGCGTTGGCTTGTTTTGCAGCTTTAATTATTTCATCTTCAGTAGCATTTGGTTTTCCATAAGCAATGTTTTCACGAATTGTACCTCCAAATAAAATGACATCTTGCGGTACAATACTCATATTTCCACGAAGGGTTTCTAAATCATAATCGTAAATATTTTTTCCGTCGATGCTGATTTCACCACCATTAATATCGTAAAAACGCAATAACAAGGAAGCTATTGTTGATTTTCCTGCGCCACTTGGACCTACAATTGCAATTTTTTGACCAAAATTTGCGTTGAAACTTACTTCTTTTAAAACTTGAATTTCTTTTCTGGAAGGATAATAGAAAGCTACATTTTTGAAACTTACGTCTCCTTTAATTTTAGCTTCGGAATCAGAAAGTGTGTCATTTATTTTTTCAGGAATTTCTTCTAATAATTCAAAAACACGTTCTGTTGCTCCAACCGCTTTTTGGATTTGTGCATACAATTCAGCAATTCCACCAAAAGAAGCGCCTACAAAAGTGGAATACAATACAAATGAAATCAATTGACCTACACTCATTTCGCCACTAATGCTCAATCGAACGCCAAACCAAACTACGGCAACAATAGCTCCAAAGAGACAAAATATTATAAATGAAGCAAAATAACCACGGTATTTTCCACCTTTAATAGCGATTTTTACAATTTCTTTAATCTTACCATTGTATCGTGCAATTTCGTACCATTCATTGGCGAAAGCCTTTACAATACTAATTCCTTGCATCGTTTCTTCCACAATTACCTGGCTTTCTGCAACTTGATCTTGCACTTTTTTGGAATATTTTCTAATAAACCGACCAAAAATAACGGCAGCAACAGCCACTAAAGGCACAACGGATAACATCAATAATGTTAGTTTAAAACTTTCGTTGGCTAGCAAAGCAACTCCACCAATAATCAATATGAATTGCCTCAAAAACTCTGCAATTGTAGAAGTTAATGTGTCTTGAATTTGAGTAATATCAGAACTTATACGGCTGTTTAATTCACCGACACGCTTTTGTGAAAAGAAAGTCATTGGAAGTTTTACCAAATTACTGTATAATGCCAATCGTAAATTTGCCAATGTATTTTCTGTGAAATTCACGAATAATGACAATCTGAAAAAGGAAAAAATAGATTGTAAAAACAAAATTACTACAAGTCCTCCAGCGATAAAATTGGCTTGGGCGTTGTCTTTATTTTTGACACAATCAATTAACATTCCCATAAGTTTAGGAAAAGCCAATGCCGTTCCGCCTGTCAATAATAGGAAAACCAATCCTACATAAAATTTCCATTTGTGATTTCCTGCATATTGAAAAATCAATATTGCTTTACTAAGAGAGCTTTTGGTGATTTTTGATTTTGGTAAATCATTTTCTTTGAACCTTGCCATTATAAAGTATTTATCCTACAAATGTAAACTTTAACTAATTGAATCAAAAAGTAATATTTGTTAAATATTTTATAAGTAAGATTTAAAATTGAAGTCTTAAATTTATCATATAATTAATTATTATAAACAAAAAAAGCGACTTATTAACAAATTCAAAAATGGTTTACATTAATTTAATAATTTCGTATCATTAAAACAAATTGTGATTTCAAAACTTGTTTTAATTTTGTTACATTAAATAATCCCTTAATCCTAAAGCTAATTATATTAGCAACTAAATTTTATTGTATGAAAAATAAATTATTTTTTAAGAACTTTTATTGTTCAAGTTTTTTTATGATTTTAACTTTATTGCTACTAATCTCTGAAAAAGGTTACACGCAATATTCTGGTTCTGGAACTTTCACAAAAATAACCTCATTAGCATCTTTAACAGATGGTTATTATGTTATAGCTTATGGTACAACTTTTGCAATGAATAGCACAAATGCTGGAACATTTTTTACAAATACAGCTATTTCGCCTACGTCAAATGTTTTATCTAATCCAGCTGCATCAATTGTTTGGAAAATTGAAACAAATGTAAATGGAGGAAGAACAATTTATAATGAATCAACATCTAAATATGTTTCATTTACTGGTACGTCAAATAATGCAATGGCAGTTACAAGTATAACAGGAGGCTCTGAACGTTGGACTTTTTCATACACGTCTTCACTTTTTACTATTGCGAACGTAACAAGTACTACAAGATTGTTACAATATAATACAGGTTCACCAAGATTTGCTTGTTATACTGGTTCTCAACAGAATATTACACTTTATCAAATGCCGTATTCGATTGCTCCATCAATCACAAGCTCTTTAACGGCTTCAGCAAATGTTGGAACTGCTTTTAACTATACTACAACTGCTAGTGGTACGCCAACTAGTTATACTGCAACTGGATTGCCTTCGGGATTATCAATCAATACTACAACTGGAGTAATTTCAGGAACACCTACAACTGTTGGTTCTAGCAATGTTTCACTTACTGCAACTAATGCAACGGGTACGGATACTAAAACTTTAGTTATTACTGTCGGTCAAGGATCTCAAACAATAACTTTTGGAACTCTTGCTCCAAAAACATATGGAAATGGCGATTTTACTTTGAATGGCGCTTCTTCATCAGGTTTAATGCTAACTTATACAAGTTCAAATGAAAGTGTAGCTACTATTTCTGGAAATACTGTGACAATTATTGGAGTTGGAACTGCTACTATTACTGCATCTCAAGATGGTTCTGCAAATTATTTAGCTGCAACGGCTATTTCTCAAACGCTAACTGTAAACAAAGCCAGTCAAAGTATTACTTTTGGAGCTTTACCCTCAATGAATGAAAGTGATTCCACATTTACTTTAGGAGCAACAGCATCCTCAGGATTAGCTGTTAGCTATTCAAGTTCTAACACATCTGTAATTACAATATCAGGAAATACTGCTACAATATTTGGAGCAGGAACAACAACTATCACAGCGTCTCAAAGTGGAAATGAAAATTTCGATGCTGCTACAAATGTTACGCAAAATCAAACTGTTGTTAGTGCATCATTAACAAATCAAACTATAACTTTCGAAGCATTAAGCACAGTAACTTATGGAGATGCTTCATTTACGTTATCTGCAACTTCAGACTCAGGATTATCAGTTACTTATACTAGTTCTGATGCTTCGATAGCTTCAATTTCTGATAACGTTGTTTCAATTGTTAAACCTGGAACTGTTACAATTACTGCTTCTCAAGCAGGTAATTCAAGTTTTAATGCCGCCCAATCTATTACTCAAAACTTACTTGTAAATCAAAAACAACTAACTGTTTCAAACATATCTGTTACAGATAAAATTTATAACGGTTCATTAACAGCAATTATTTCTTCGGCGACATTAAATGGTATCGTTGGTACAAATGATGTTGTTTCACTTTCAAATTCAGCAGTTTTTGCTGATGCAAATGTTGGAACAGGAATTGCTGTAACTCCAAACTTTGCATTACAAGGTTCTGATGTATTAAAATATTTGTTGACACAACCAATTGGAGTATCAGGTAATATTATTGCGGCAAATCAAACAATTACTTTTGGTGCTTTACCATCAAAAACTTTTGGAGATGCAACATTTAATCTAGTAGCTACTGGTGGAGCATCTGGTAATGCAGTAACATTTGTGAGTTCTAACCCAGCTATTGCTTCTATTACTGGAAATACAGTTACAATTCTTGCTGGTGGAACAGTTACAATAACTGCTTCGCAAGCAGGTTCTTTAAATTACAATGGTGCATTAGATGTTTCTCAATCCCTAGTAATAGCGCCTAAAGCTCAAACTATTTCATTTTTTGCATTAGGATTAAAACATTTAAATGATAGTTCATTTGAACTTTCTGCAGTTGCTAATTCTGGTGCAACACCAACAGGATTGCCAATTACTTATGTAAGTTCAAATACAGAAGTTGCTACAATTTCGGGTTCAACAGTTACTTTAGTTGGAATTGGTTCAACAACTATAACTGCAACTCAAGCAGGAAATGATAATTATTTACCAGCAACTTTTTCACAAACACTAAAAGTTATTACTCCTGCTATTGCTGCATGGAATGTTAATTCATTAAATCAAACAGCAACAGCTGCAGCTACAACTTTTGTCAATCTTGATGCAACTAATAACTTAATGACTCGTGGCTTAACTGCCGCTGCAAGTACAGGAGGTGCTTCTTTTAGAACTACAGGTTTTAAAAATGAAGGAATTGCCACAACAAATACAGACTATTTTCAAGTAACTTTGAAACCTATTGAAAATGCACGATTGTCAATAGGAACAATTGATGCTACATTTAATGGTACAGCGAGTTATTATGCTAACCTTGGAGTTACTTCTCAATTTGCTTATAGCTTAGATGGAACAAATTTTACATTAATTAATTCACCTGTTCAATCTCCTTCTTTAATAATGGCAACAGTTGATGTTTCTGGAATATCAGCACTTCAAAATGTACCAAGTTCTTCAACAGTTACTTTACGTTATTATGCTAGTGGACAAACTGCTACTGGTGGTTGGGGATTCTTTTCACCTACAGCGACTTCAGATGCTTTTTCAATTGGAGGTCAAGTAAAATTAAATACTACTCCCTCTCCATTAGCTAACAATCAAGATTTTTGTGGTTCAAGCACAGTTGCTAGTTTAGTTGCCGAAGGTACCGAATTGAGATGGTACGCAACCGCAAATGGCGGTACTCCATTAACATCTGATGTTGCATTAGTTTCTGGGAATTATTATGTTACTCAAACTTTAGACGGTTTTGAAAGTTTATTAAGAACTCAAGTTTTAGTAACCGTTAACGGAATTACTACTCAACCATTGAGTACATCTATATGTAAAGTTATAGGAGGAACTGCAGTGCTTTCAGTAGTTTCTGCGAATCCAAATGCAACTTACCAATGGGAAACACAAACTCCTACAGGAACAACTTGGGCAAATGTTGCAAATCCAACTTCTGGTACTGCAATTTATTCAGGTGGTACTAATGCAACTCTAAACATTAGAAAATCATCATTGGTTTTACCTTTGTCATTAACAAAATATAGAGTAAAAGTTACAGGTTCTTGCAGTACTGAAACGTCTGAGGTCGTTACAATTACAGATGCTGTTTTACCTACTGAGATTGTTGGTGCAATCACAAGTACAACTACAACTGCAACTGGTTTTGCAGCTGCTACATTAGCAGTAGGTCCTTTTGTTGGAACTCAAACGACTGTATCTTATAGAGTAACTGCTTTTACAGGTTCTGGATTAACCTATTATTGGACTGTACCTGTAGGAGTCTCTATTGTTGGTCAAGCTTCTGGAGTAACTTCTGTAACTCAAGATGGGGTTAATGCTAATGTTTTAAATGTTAACTTTAATAATGTAAGTTCAGGAGTAGGAACAGTTGGTTCAATTTCAGTTCAAGCACAAAATGCGAGTGGTTGCAAAACAGCTGCAAAATCGGTGATTTTGACAAAAGTATTGCCAGCTGCACCAACTGCAATTAAAATGACTGATGCTTCATTGCCATTGCCTATAAGTGGAATTGCAACTGCCGTTACGAGTTTTGCAAAATATATTGGTACATCTAAAGAATTGACATTGACTGCAACTCCATCTACAACTGCAACTTCTTATTCTTGGGATTTACCTGCTGGAGTTACTCAATTAACAGGAGGAAACACAAATGTTATTACTGT
>OZ248365.1:0-52366 GCA_965234425.1 Flavobacterium neuenschwanderi (SeqCode)
AAAAAAAAATAGCCCCAAACAAGTTGAGGCTATACCAGATAAACAAATCATTTTTAAAGACGAAGTGCTTTCTATAAGTTGAACAAAAATATGAAAAAAAAGTGAAATAAATTTGGTTTTCAAGATAGTACCTATCCGCTTCATTCCCTCACGCAAACGCCATGAAACTCTGGACTATTATTGCCAATAAAGTTAAACGTGAAGAAGCCAACTTTTCTATACACCAATAATATAATGACCAGTCTCACCACTCTCAATATGAATTTGATACTTTAGTCTATAATTAATACTTCAGAGCTTATAATTATAGTCTTTCAATCTATAATTTGATACTATTAGTCTATAATTAATACCTCAGAGCTTATAATTATAGTCTTTCAATCTATAATTTGATACTATTAGTCTATAATTAATACCTCAGAGCCTATAATTATAGTCTTTTAGTATGAATCTACTAAAAATGAAATTCAATGAAATCAAATAAAAATAAAAGTATAGTTGCGTAATTACTCACTCAAATCCTACATTTCAAAACTGTATTTTAGTAAATAGTAGCCCTATTTTAAAAATACAAATTTTTACAATCTTAATTTTCCTACATTTATCACTTTTATATTTTTCTAAACTATGAAGTTTATAACCACTACTTTTTTCTTATTGTTTTCATTTTTTGTTTCAGGGCAATCGCTTCAAGTGGCACAAAATTATTTGGATCGGTCGAATTACAATCTTGCGGTTCCTTTGTATGAAAAGATAACTGATAAAGCGAAGCAAAGCAAAAATTTAGACCTTCAAGTAACTGCGCAAAACGGACTTGCCGATTGTTATTTGGATTTAGGAGCTAACTATAAAGCAATGGCTATTTTAAAAAAAAATGTGGTTCTCCTTAATAAACCAACATCTAAAAACTTTTTACTATTGGCTAAAACCCACCAATTGCTGGCAATATGCTACGATAAACTCTTTCTAATTGAAGATTATTTGGAGGAATGCAATACGTTTTATAATTATTACAAAATAGCCGCACCCGAAAAAGAAATTTATAAAGCACTCTATTATGCTTATTTAGGCAGGTATTATAATATGCGGTTTTTTATCGATAAAGCCTTTTATTATACCAATACTGCTTTGAAAATTTATCATAAAAATCCAAAAGAAACTGAGATTGATCCTTATATTTTTTACAATGCCCATTTATTTACTATTAGAAACAATGGTACATACTTTTCAAAAATGCTTCAGTTTAGAGATTCGGTTGGGTTTTTATTAAATAAAAGGTACCCTTTTGATAACTTAAAAAAATCAAGATTGTTGATTTCATTGGCAGCACCAAATTTAGATTACGTTGAAAGATTGCTAAGTAAAAATCCTGAAAAATTATTATTTAATGCAAACGTTGCTATTAATTACTATAAAAATTTAATAGCTATAAATGATAAATATTCGGGATATTATGATTCTAATGCTGCAAATGCTTTTTCTTTAATGGGGTTAATGTATTTTTGTAAAAAGGATTATGAAAATGCTATAAAATGTTATGATCAAGGCATAAAAAAAATATCCATTTATAACTCTAATCATTCCGAATTTTATGCTATCAATAATTTAAATCTTATTGGATTATTTAACTGGAAAACGTGGTGCTTGAATGAAATGTATGACAACAATAATGATATTAACTTGCTTTACCAAATCGAGTCCGATTTAAAAAATATGGAGAAAATATGGATTCGATATTCAAACCAAATTATTAAATCTAAAAGAAATTATAATACTAATAGTTATGTGGATTGCCCTTATTTGCTGATGATAAATAATTATAAAAAATTATACGATTTAACGGGTCAAAAAAAATATTTGAGTAAACTATATGAATATGATGAAAAGTCTAGGTATTCCTCTTTATTAGAAAATCAAATTAAAAAATCTAATTTTAAAGATGATTTAAGGGGAAACGAACTCAATGAAGGCTTTGAGGATTTGTTATTGCAAAAAAACTTAAAAATTAAGGAATATCAATCTAACAAAAAAACAATCAAATCTTTTGATGTATTGCTTAAATCCTTTATCGAAAAAGAACAAACAGATAAAAAAATAATAGAAAATCGATTCTTAAACTTAAATCAGATTCAAGCCAATTTGAAAGATACAGAAGCGGTAATTTTTTATAATTATACTGGAAATCACAATAATGAAATTGCATATTCTATTTTAATAACAAAAAATAAATATCAAATAATAAATTTGATCAAGAACAGCCATCAGTATTCTTTTTACAATTTTAAAAACGAAGACATACTAAACTCTTTGCATAAAAATGATATTGTTTCATTCAAAAATCAAACATACCTTTTTTATAAAAACTACTTTGAACCAATTGAAAAACTTTTGCCAAAAGCAATTAAAAATATCTGTATTGTTCCTAGTGGAATTGTCAACAATATTTCTTTCGATTACATTATTAACAATCCTTCTAAAAATATTATATCTTTTAAAGAATTGCCTTATCTATTAAAAAAATATAATTTTAGTTATTCTCTTTCGCCTAATTTGTCTAGTTTAAATAATCAGGAAAAGGCAAAAAACAGTTGTTTTTCATTGTTTTCTCCCACATTTAGCGCAACAAAAATGGCTAATTTAGATATTGCCGCAAATGAATGTGAAGTAATATCTAAGGAATATAAACCTAGTTATTTTAAAGGTTCTGACGCATCTGTTTCATCATTTTCACACTCGCTTGCTAATGATAATTCACTTGTATTGTTCTCACACGGAATTGGAACTACAAAAGAATTAGACGAACAAAAAGGGGTTTATTTATCAGATGGGTTCTTAAGTATGAAAGACATTTATAAATTAAAATCGAATTGTAGCTTTTTGTTATTAGGCGCTTGTGAAACAGGAGTGGGTTATGAATCTCGGGAAGGAAACATCAATCTCGCAAGGGCTTTCACCGCTATAGGAGTTAAAAGTATGATGTTAGCTTCTTGGAAAATAGACGAACAAAGTTCTACTAAAATTATAAGTTCTTTTTTAAAGTATTTGGATAGTGGTTGCACCAAATCGGAGGCACTGCAAAAGGCAAAATTAGATTATTTGGCAACTGCTTCACCAAGAATGGCGAATCCGCTGTATTGGGCTGGATTGAATATTACTGGAAATAATGAAACTATTCCTTTGCACCAACCTAATTATTGGTGGTGGGGATTGGGATTGATTCCAGTTATTTGTTGCGGGGTGTTTTATAAAAAAGTAAGAAAATTATTTCTCAAGTTGTTCTAAAACTTCTTTTGAATTCTCGTTATAAGGGTTATTAGGATCATTAGCAACCGTTTCAAATTGTTGTTTTGCCGTTTGGTTTTCTTGCAAATTCTTTATTGCAAATCCTAATCTGAAGGTGGCGTCATAATAGAAAACGCTTAATTTGTTTTGTACTATTTTTGAGTAATTGGTTTTAGCCTTTTTATAGTTTTTTAATTCGTAACTAATTACTGCATTGAAATAAATTGCAGTATCGTTTTGTGGTTTTTGAGAAAGAATTTGTTCTGAAACAGTAAACGCCTCTTTCATTTTATTGGCTCGGTACAATTTCATTAGAGCATCCCAATTGGTTATTTCTGTTCCCATATAATTCGGCAAACCTTCTTCTTTGGTATAAAATTTCTCTATAGATTCCTTATTATCAAGAGAATTATTGAAAAAATAACCTAAAAAAAACGCAATAGGAATAAGTACTGCGGCATATTTCAGATAGTTCTGACCACTAGTTTTTTGAGTTTTAGTTGCAAGTGCCTCAATCCTATTTTCAGTATTGGCAAGTGCTTTTTTAAGAACGGTGTACTCCCAATTATTAGATTCCAATATCATTTTAGCACCTAGTAATGAATCGTCAGTTGGATTTGAATTTTTTAGTAATTCAAAAATCCGCAAACGTTCGTCTTTGTCAAAATCATCGTCCAATGATGCTAACAATAGTGATAAATTAATATTTTGGTTTTCGGTATTCATATTGTATTTAAAACGATTCAACTGTGAGTTTTTCCCAAAAGTAATGAATTTTAATAATCATTCCATAAACGTATTCCATAACCCTTTTACTTTTTTCCTTCCCATTGAAAGCAAATTAGCAATTGTTTTTTCAGAAAGATTTAATTTCACACCAATTTCACTATTGGTAAACCCCTCCATACTGAGTAATAAAATTACTTTTTCTTTTTCGGGTAAACAAGCCAATAGCAACTTGAAATCTTCGTTTGTTATTGTTTCGGCAATTCCATTATACCCTACTATTGGTAAGAATTTTTTTATTCCATCAACAATTCTGTTTCGATTGTTTTTGGTTTTAATCACGTCGAGACTTCTGTTTTTTACCATTACCAATAGCAATGCTTTGATATTAATTTCTTGTTCAATAAATTTTTGATGCCTTTTGGCATTTGACATTGTAAACAATTTTTCAAAACAATCCGACACCACATCTTCGGCTTCGTGTTTGGATTTTACATACCTATAGGCAACCAAAAATAATTCTGGCAAACATACAGTGTAAACAGCAAATAATGCTTGATTATTGCCATTGCAGAACTGCAAAAGTGAGGTCGTGGATATGTAATTTATAGACTTCAAAACAAATCGTTACAGCTTTTTATTCGTGCAAATATATATTTTTCTATTGCAACTTCGGGAAGATTTTATTTCTTAATCGTATTGAATGTAGATATGATATTCCAAAAAAATAATTGACTGCAAGGGGGTTGCGGTAAGGGGTTGTAAAATTGCATTATGAATTATGGATGTACGCATTTTGATACGAATAGACGAACAAATTAAAACCAAACAAACTGGTACGCCGAAACAATTGGCTCAAAAACTAGAAATATCCGAACGGAGCGTGCATTACTATATTGCTTTTATGAAAAACGAGATGAAGGCTCCGATAGTATATGATAATAAATTAGCAACATATTTTTATGAAACCGAGTGTAACATTTGTTTTGTGGGGTAGTAAAAAGGATAAGATTAAATAAAAACAGCGGAACCGAAAAGCTTTAAGAGTAGGCGGAATTAAAAATTTAAAAAATATGGGATGTGAATGTACTACTTCTTTGATTACATTATTTGGTTTTTTGGTTGCTTTAGCAACAATTTGTTTTGGTTTTTATCAATTTAATGAGGAGAAAAGATTTAAAAAATTAAATCATTTTACAGAATTAAGAAATCGGTTTAAACAAAATAAAGATTTTACAGAAATACGACAACAAGTATTGAAAGGTAATTCTACAGATATTGATTTGATAAAACTATATGATTATATTGGTTTTTTTGAAGAACTACAAATTTCTATAAACTCTGGCTTTGTTGATGAGGAAAAGATTTACTATCTATTCGGACATTATATATTAGCTTTTGATGTAAGTAATTTATCCAATTATATTGATAAAGAGGCTAGTTTATGGTCTGTATATAAAAAACTAATTACCACTATGAAAAATGTTCAAAACAAAGATTATTCAAATATTAAATTCTAAAAAAAATGAAAGGTTACGTTAAAAAAACAGCGCTACTATTTTTTGTATGCTTTGCTGAATTTATTTCGGCTCAAATTCCTTCTTATGTTCCAACAAATGGCTTAAAAGCATATTATCCCTTCAATGGGAATGTTAATGATATCAATGGAAATTCAACTACAACTTTAAACGGATAAATATTATTAATCAAAAACTACTTTATGAAAAAAAACTATTTATATTTCGTCTTTATTTTATTGATAGTATCTGTAAATCTTCAGGCACAAAATGACTATGCCTACTTTTGGAAGGCGGGAAACGTTATTGCTCAAAAATCTATAAAACCAGTAGATTTAGATAGTATTACTTTTAAGAGATCAAGCTTTGTTACAATATGTAGCCAAGTCTGGAGCACTTCAAATTTGAATGTAGCCACATATACTGATGGCACCATTTTGCCGCAAGTTACTGATCTAACAACATGGTTAAACTTGACTACAGGAGCATGGTGCTATTATAACTTTGACTCTGCAAATGGAGCTATATACGGTAAATTATACAATTGGTATGCTGTAGCAGGGATATATAATGCGGCCTCCTTGACAAATCCTTCATTACGAAAAAAGCTAGCTCCTATTGGTTGGCATATTCCTTCGGATGCAGAATGGACCACTTTAACAGATTGTTTAGGTGGTGAAAGCGTAGCTGGAGGCAAAATGAAAGAAACAGGCAGTGCGCATTGGAAAATTGGTAACCAAGCTTCAAACAGTAGTGATTTTAGAGGACTGCCAGGAGGAAATTTATATTTAAATAATGGTATTTCGGTTAATTTTGGTGGGATTAAGATTTATGGCAATTGGTGGAGTTCTACTGAGTACGATGCAACAAATTCTAAATTACGTGTACTTCAATATAATATTGTTTCGTGTTCTAATCTTTACAGGAATAAGATTTATGGTTTATCTGTGAGATGCTTAAAGGATTAGGCAATTGATAGTGTAGTAGTGATTTTTTTTTAAGTAACAATTACATTTAGGATTGTTAGTTTATAAAGTGATTATACTATTAAATATTTTTTTATTGCTAACACAATTAATTTTTTTGACAAAAAAAATAACATTCAAATTTAAAACATGAAAAACCAACCATTTTTATTAAGTTTTGCTTTTTTCTTTCTATTAAGTCTTTCAGGATTGCAAGCACAAAACATGTTTGTTAAGAATAATTCGGGTATTCAGACAACCTACCCTATAGCTAGTATTGGGAAGCTAACTTTTTCTTCTGGAAATTTTTTAATAAATAATACATCCGGAATAAACAGTGTTTTTGCAACAGCAAACGTGCGTTATTTTAATTTTTATGAAATTATTTTAGGCCTTACCTCCATACAAAATCCTAATAATTTTTTTGTGTACCCCAACCCAGTAGTTGGTGTGTTGTATCTTTCTACTTCAGATCAAGCCAAGCCAATTAGCCTTGTTGAAATATATTCACTAGAAGGACGATTACTCCTACAACAAAAGCAAATAGACAATGACACTCCGCAGGTTAATGTTGAAACACTTCCCATAGGATTATATTATTGTAAAATAACAAGCGGTATTACTAATCAAATCATCAAATTTTTAAAAAAATAAAAATATTTTATTATGAAAAAATTCTATTTGTTTTTAACTATTCTTTTTTGTTTTACTTCAGCGTGCCTTGTACAAGCTCAAAACGATTCTATTTACCTATGGAAATCAGGGCAACTTACTTTTAGACAATCTATAAAAACGACTGATCTAGATAGTATTACTTTTAAAATTAAATTTCCTACTGTACAAATATGTAGTCAAGTTTGGACTAAATCAAATCTAAATTTAGATGTAGCAACTTATAGTGATGGCACTCCTATACCGCAAGTAACCGATGCAAATACATGGAATAATTCTAGAACGGGAATGTGGTGTTACTATAATAATAACGTTGGACCTACTGGAGTTGTTGGCGCTTATGGAGCTGTATATGGTAAATTATATAATTGGTATGCAGTAGCAGGCATTTATGATCTAGCGTCTTTAAACAATGCATCATTGCGTAAAAAATTGGCTCCAATAGGTTGGCACATACCCACAGATGCCGAGTGGACTATTTTAACCACTTGTTTGGGTGGTGAGATTGGTGCGGGAATAAAAATGAAAGAAGCGGGAACTTCTCATTGGTCAAGTCAAAGTGGTCCTTATGTAGGAAATAATAGTAGTGGCTTTACAGCACTACCAAGCAATCCTGTAGAAGCTACTAAGGCCGAATTTTGGAGCACAGATGAGTATAGCGTTATAAATGCATGGACTCGTGTTCTATATGCTACTTCTGCAAATGTAACTAGGAATAATTCATGTACTAAAAATTCAAAGTGTTCTGTGAGATGTATTAAAGATTAATACTATAGTTAATGTAGAGAAACTAGCAAAAGGAGTTTATATTTTAACTGCTAATGCTGGAGATAATAAATACCAAGAGAAATTTATAAAAGAGTAATAATTATAAAATAATCAAAAAGGCTGGCTCAAAATAAAATGAGTCAGCTTTTTTTTATTGTATAGCTTTGCTGTTGTTCCAAAATTAAACTTTTATAATGTAGCCCGATTTTTGTATATTTGTGTATTAAAATACTAGAAATCATGGTTACCATAACAATTAAAGAAAACAGCAAACAAGCAAAAGCAGTAATAGAAATGCTTAAAACATTTGATTTTGTAGAAATTAAGGAATCTAAAATGAGTAAACCAATAAATACAAAGGCAAAGCCCAAAAGTGCTATTGAAATTTCTTTAGAAGAAGAGAAGAAAGGAAAAATAAACTTTTATAAAGATAGTAGCGATTTATTTAAGAAGGTTTTAAATGTATAAGATTTACACTACAAATAGGTTTGAAAAAGATTTGAAACTTTGTAAAAAAAGAAATTATAATTTGAACTTATTAAAAAAAGTTATTGATCTACTACAAATAGATGGAAAGTTACCCGAAAAATATAAATCTCATAAGTTAAGTGGCAACTATGCCGATTGTTGGGAATGTCATATCAAGTCTGATTGGTTGCTTGTTTGGAAACAAAATGATGAAGAATTAACCTTACTTTTTACAAATACAGGCACTCATTCAGATTTGTTTTAATGAACCACAAAACAGATATTAAATTGCTATAAACTAAAGGCTGTCTCAAATAAAAATGAGTCAGTTTTTTTATGGACAGAACTTTTCTGTTTTTAACATAATTACAAACGAATTTCCATACATTTATCAAAATTATAAACCCAACCAAATCTATGTTCAAACATTTTCTAAATCTCGAATTAAAAGCATTTTTACGTTCTGCAAGTGTTGGCAAAAGCATTGCCTTAAAAGTATTCTTAGGTTTTGTAGCACTTTATTTTCTATTGTCATTTCTGGTTTTAGGATTTGCACTTTACCCGCTACTTCTAGAAAATTTCCCCAAGCAAAAACCTATCGAAATTGTAAATAATGCAGTTATTTTTTGGATTGCTGGCGATTTAATTTTCAGATTTTTTATGCAAAGTTTGCCCGTAATGAACATCAAGCCGTTGCTAATTCTACCCATTAAAAGAGAAAAAGTTATCCATTTTGTACTGCTGAAAAGCTTGGTTTCTATTTATAATTTCTTCCCGTTATTGGTAATTTTACCTTTTGGAATTACTACAATTATTGAAGGAAATGGCGATGCAACGCCAGTTTTAGTTTGGATGCTAACACTTTATCTTTTGGCATTATCTGTAAATTATGCTAACTTTTTAATCAAAAAGAAATTCGCCGACAACATCAAAGCTTTCTTTTTATTTGCAATTTTGGGTGGAACTTTCGTGGCTTTAGAATATTTCGAAATTTTCAAAATCAGTATTTTCACAGGAACTATTTTGAATAATTTATTAAAAAATCCATTATTAGTTTTAGCACCAATAGCACTTTTTGCAGGTTTGTATTTCTGGAATTACAACTATCTAAAAAGTAATTTTTACTTGGACAATTCATTAAAATCAAAAATTCAAGAAGCCAAAATTACCGATTTGAGTTGGACAAAACGCTTTGGGGAAATTGCACCGTTTCTGCAATTGGATTTAAAATTAATTTGGAGAAATAAACGACCGCGAACTACCGTTTTTATGTCATTTATCTTTTTACTTTACGGATTAATGATTTATACCAACCCAAATCACCACGAATTATCATTCATTCACATTCCCATTGGACTTTTAATGTCAGGAATTTTTATGTTGAATTTTGGGCAATTTATTCCATCTTGGGATTCTGACTATTTTGGAATGATGCTTTCTCAAAACATTACTTTCAGAAAATATTTAGATTCAAAAGTGGGATTAATGTCGTTTTCGGTAGTAGTTTTAGCATTATTAACAACACCCTACGTTTACTTTGGGTGGAATGTTTTAGGTGCTAATTTAGCGTGCGCCATTTATAATTTAGGAATCAATATCCCTGTATTAATGTTTGCGGGTTCTTTCAATAAAAAACGTATCGATTTAGAAAAATCACCGTTTATGAATTACCAAGGAACTGGCGCTTCACAATGGATTGTTGGTTTGCCATTATTCTTAATTCCAGGTTTACTGTTCTATGGTTTTTCGGAAATTTTCAATCCTGAAACTGGCGTAATTGCCATCGCAACCTTCGGATTTATCGGATTGCTTTTCAGAAATTTCATAATGGATACAATCACAAAAGGCTATCAAACCAGAAAATACGCCACTTTAAACGGATTCAAACAACAAGAAAACTAACTAATTTATTTCGTGTAACTTCCAATAACCGATTAAACAAATAACCGATTAAACTTTTTTAAATGATACAAGTAAATCAACTTTCAAAAACCTACAACGGTACGACAGTTCTAAATATCGCCAATCTTGAAATTCCAAAAGGACAAAGCTTTGGATTAGTAGGAAATAATGGCGCAGGGAAAACGACTTTTTTCAGTCTTTTATTGGATTTAATCCAACCAACAACGGGAACAATAATTAACAACGAAATCCAAGTCAACACCAGCGAAAACTGGAAGCCATTTACTGCCGCATTCCTCGACGAATCCTTTCTAATTGGCTATCTTACAGCCGAAGAATATTTTTATTTCATTGGAGATATTCGTGGTCAAAATAAAGCCGATGTCAACGCATTACTTAATAAACACGAAGAGTTTTTCAATGATGAAATCTTACGAAACAAGAAATATTTACGTGATTTATCAAAAGGAAATCAGAAAAAAGTAGGAATTATAGCCACTTTAATTGGTAATCCCGAAGTAATTATTCTAGATGAACCCTTCGCAAATTTAGATCCAACAACGGTTAGCCGACTCAAAAAAATCATCAAAGAATTAGCCGAAAATCCTGCAATTACTGTTTTGGTTTCCAGCCACGATTTGCAACATACTGTTGAAGTTTGCGACCGAATTGTAGCTTTAAACAAAGGTGAAGTCGTAAAAGACATTGTCACTTCTGCAGAAACATTAAAAGAATTAGAAGCCTTTTTTGCAGTTTAAACTTAATATTTTAATTATTTTTTGGGCGTGCCCTTGTTTAGAACCTCATTGCAAAGAATGAAGCAATCGTTAAACTCGGTCAGGCATTCCGCTGCAAGTCCTCGCCGAGTTCCGCTTTCGCTTCACTTGCCTGTGGGCTTTCACTACAAATGAAATTCACTGAACTCCAATTTTAAGTTAATAACCTGCATTTTCAGCTAAAAAGGGTGAAATTTCAAGCTTTGAACCTGAATTTTCACCCTTAGAACTTGAATTTTGAAGCTTTTATGCTCAAATTATTTATTGTAAAATTATTTTCTTTACAGCGACAACATTATTATTCTCGTCATAAACTTTTACAAAATAGATCCCGCTACCTTGCCATGTTTTAGTAACTGTAAATTGTGGTTTGTTTATAACGGTACTATATACTTCCTGTCCTAGCATATTGCTTACTTTTAGGCTATAATTTGTAACTTTCTCGTTGCCAAAATCTATGGTGAAGTTATCTTTTGCTGGGTTTGGATAAATAGTAAAAGTATTTTTTATATTATTTTCATTAATTGATAGTGCATTAGCTGCATTTAATCTACCAATTCTGTTTCTACCAATATTATTACATGAAGTAAAATCTCCCCCAATTAATAATTTACCATCCGACTGTAAAACTGTAGTATATATACTGGATAATAAAGTTCCATTTATTGCATTTAAAGTTCCAATTCCAGCATTAAAAGAAGTGTCAATACTGCCATTAATATTTAATCTAATAATATTTACACAACCAACACAAGTTCTTTGACCAGCAACAATTATTTTGCCGTCAGACTGTATACTTATTGAATTAATACTAAGCGTAAGTGGGGAAATAGAAAATGAAGTATCAATAGTTCCATCACTATTTAATCGTATAAAACCATTTGTGCTTGTTCCATTATAGCTTGTAAAATTTCCGCTAATTAGTATTTTTCCATCGTTTTGAATAGCAATAATATTTACTGTTCCAGAAGCACCAGTGCCTGTGAAAGTCGTGTCATAAACACCATTAGAATTTATTCTTGCGATACCACTTTTAGTGATGCCGTTATAGCTTGTAAAAGAGCCCGCAATCAATATTTTGCCGTCATTTTGTACTTTTACATCAGCCACTGAACCTGAAATCCCAGTTCCAATATTGAAAGAGGTGTCTTGTGTACCGTTAGTGTTAAATCTTACAATACGTTTAGTAAAACTTCCAGTAATTAGAATCTTATCATCATTTTGTAAATAAATTTTATTCATTGTGGTGTTCCATACTCCAGAGGCAATGACAAACGAGCTGTCAAATGTGCCATCAACTTCTAACCTTTTATAATAAGTATTGGAATACAGAGAACTATCATGTAGTTTGCCAACCACCAAAATTCTGCCATCAGATTGAATTGCAACATTATTTATAGTAGTTAAGTTACCACTAGTTGTAGACACAAAAAAACTCGATAGAAATGAATTATCAATGGTACCATCTGGATTTAAACGAACAATACCCGCAGATGGATAACTGTTGTAAGCCGAGAAATTTCCGGCAGCAATAATTTTTCCATCAGGTTGTATCGCAATAGATTTTATAGTGCCATTTGCTCCAGTTAGGACTTTGGTGTTAAAAGAATTGTCAAATGTTCCATTAGCATTTAATCTTTTAACATTTGCTCCGGAAAAATAACTAGTTTGAAAGGCTCCCGTTAGTATTATTTGACCATCAGATTGTATTTCTACAGAATCAAAAGTATTTGACCACGTTATCTCAGTATTATATAAATATCCAACGAATGCAGAATTTTCCCTTTCAAAGGTAGTATCAAGAGCTCCGTCTGTATTTATCCTTGCAATTTTAAATCTAGATATACTATTATAAAAAAAAGTGCCATTGCATAGGATTATTATCTTTCCGTCGGTTTGTAACTTTATTTCGTAGATCATTGCGTTACTAGTTACAGTAATAAAATTTGTGTCTATCGAGCCATCTGTATTAAGTCGAATTAAATTTTTTATATTAATGCCATTGAAAGATGTAAAATTACCTCCTGCAATAATTTTACCATCTGTTTGTATGGCTATAGAATTTACTTTATAGGCTGTATTACTATTAGAAAATCCAGTACCTATATTAAAACTTGAATCTAAAGTCCCGTCAGTATTTAATCGCGCAATTTTATTTTGAGGAATTCCGGCATAATTGCTGAATGAACCACCAATAATAACTTTCCCATCTGTTTGAATAGCTAAATCATTAATTGTAGCATCTGCACCAGAATTAGTAGAATCAAAAGAAGAATCTATAGAACCGTCTGAATTTAATTTAACTAAATAATTTGTTGGGATATTATTGAAAGTAGTAAACGCTCCACAGACAAAAAGTTTACCATTTGATTGTATTGAAATTGAACTTATGGTATTATTGAAACCAAGACCTATGTTAAAGGAAGTGTCTAATGTGCCATTTGAATTTAGTCTGACTAAATCTTTACAAGTTATGCCATTGTAGGATGTAAAAGTTCCTACTACAAGTATTTTACTATCAGCTTGCAATACGATTTTAAGGATACCTTGTTCAGCAATCGCCGTACTAAATCCGGTACCTATATTAAACGTAGTGTCTAAAGTACCATCTGTATTTAGACGTGCGATTTTATTTACATTTACCCCATTATATTTTGTAAATATTCCTCCAATTACAATTTTACCATCGGATTGAATTTTTGAACAATAGACTCTGTTGTCTGTTCCTGAAATGATGTCATAGCCTTCATCAATGGTGTTAAAGGAAGTATCTAAACTACCTGCCGTTTGCGAAAATACTACCGTTGAAAATAGTAATAATAAATAAGTTAATTTTTTCATGATATTATATAAGGTGATTGGTTATTGTGTCAAATTTATTTTTAAAATTACTTAATGCGTTTAATAAAACGTTATCAACGCCATTAATTTCTCGCCATTCTGTCATTCCGTTTCTTTCCATCTGAACTTTAGCCATTTCATTATGAGTAAGGACATAAAAATCAGTGATATTGTCTTTTCCAAAATGGACAATAATCCAAAAATCGGGATGTGGAGTTTGTTTGGTTTTGTATTTTTGAAAAAATCCTGTTACAATTCTTGTGGTATCTGATGCCTTAACTTGTATAAAACAGGCTTTGCTGTTATTTGGATTTGTCGCTATAATATCAACAGCTTTATGATTGCCTAGAGTTAATGAAGCATTAATTTCATTTTTAGCTAGTTCAGTGCACACAGCGTATTCTCCTGCTAATCCTAAAAAATGTTTTTGTGATTGCGTTTTTTTCATAACTCAAAATTTTAAATCTCTACAATAGTAATCCATTATCAAACCAAAATAAATTGCAAGTTATTGCAACTTCACTTTCAAAAAGGATTCCCCTTATATTTGTAAACTAATACAATCAATCGTGCAGCAACCAAGTCCCTATATAATCACAATTTGTAATACTCTGGAAGGTCAGTTGGGCTTCAAGATTAAGAATATTGCCGATGCAGAAAAAGCATCCCAGTCTTTGGCAATAGAAAAACTACATATTTCCCCCCACACAATTGCTAGGATATACGGCATTGTTAAACCTTTTAGAACTCCCTACAAAGACACTCTCAATGTTTTAGCTCGTTATCTGAAATATAATGATTGGGATGATTATTGTGCTAATCAAACAAACGTTCCTTTTGACCCAAATTATTTTTTAACCGAAAATTCGGACGGTTTTTCATTGTCAATTTTTCGGTTGGCATTAGCAAATGAAGATTTTAACTCCTTAAAAGTAATTTTAGCTAAATTATACAATCATCAAAATCAGGCAATGTTATTTACGGCTGCAGAACTTTTGGGGACTTACGTTCGAAAAAGCAAAAAGCAGTCCGAATTGCTTCAAATATTAGGAGATACTTCGATTGGGCATTTGTTTTTTTATGAATGTTATGTAGATGAAAATAATGCAAATAATTATTTTTCGTATGCATTAATTAATTATTACCTGCCTAAAGTAACATCTGACTACAAACGATTATTTGTGAATTCCTTTCTAATTAGTCAAAAAGCGCACAAAGAAGAATTGCCTTCTGAATATATAATTTCTTTTGAAAATATAATCAAAAAAGTAAGGATGAAAAGTTGTCATTTTCATGAACTTTCAAGATGGTTTGAATGTTTGATTATAATTGACGGTTTCAATGGGACACTAGAAAAAACATGGGTTAGTCATTTGCGAAAGCTACTAAAAGCATGTGTTTTATTTTCAGATTATGAAAAAGCCTGGTTAATCGCAAGAGCCCTAAAAGCACTTATGTTGTTTGGAATGAAAGAAAAGGTTTTGAATCATTTGGAATTTAATTTGGTAATTGACCAGCTAATTAAAAATCAAAAAAAAGATTTACATTTTATGGCACTATACATAATTCAATTGTACTGGATTATGAAATCTAAGCATTTTGAAGAAACTATAATATATAGCCCTTTCAGAATTCACGCTGATCTTTTTCAAAATGAGAGCAATGAAAAAGCAGCAATTGAGTTTGGTCTCGCCTCCCTTTTTGCATCTGGAGAAAATAAAAAAATAATAGATTCAAACTTGAAAAAGTACTGTGAAGAAACAGGAACTACTTGGGTATTGAAACTAATTTCCGACTAATTCGATGTGTTTAAAGATTTGTCATAAAGCAAATTTGCTTTTCTAACAAGGGTATATGACAAAATAAATCCACAAATAAAAACTGCAAAAAGGAGTGAGAATTGAGTGTAATTTCCCATTAAAAAACTCCAAAACATAAAATAAACCAAAAACCCATTTCCCGCTTGTATTAGCCACGCTATTACTCTTAAATTAAAATAGCTTTTTCCGTTATTTTCAAATCCTTTCCAAAATCCTCCAGGCTTTACAGTAGCAACAAAAGTGTTCAGAATTTCTTTATCGGTTGGAGGCGTCAAAAATGTAACGGTCAACCAAATAGCACAAACAATAATGGTTAAAAACAATAATTTTATTGGATAATAATCAAGATTCCATTTGCTTTGCAAACGGAGAATAAAAATATTTACAAGTTTAGCGTTGTTAAAAAACCAATCATATAATGGGGAAAGCACCAACGCTGAAACCATTGCCGACAACTGTGACCAAGCATTAATTCGCCACCAATACCAACGCAAAACAAAAACAGGTCCAACTCCCGCTGTTATAGAAAATAATAACTGAATCATTCCAAGTAATGAATTTGAATAAAGCGCAATTAATCCGCCTATAATTACAATATACAACATAGAAAACATTCCAAACAGCTTCATTTTTTTCTGACTTGCATTTGGATTTATGTGGTATTTGTATAAATTTTCAACCAATAGAGAACCGCCCCAATTTTGATTGTTCTGAACTACTGAAAGAAAGGGAATCATAAAAAAAGCGAGCACTAAATAAAGCATCCAAGAGGGTAAAACCTTTACAAATACAGCTGTAAATGCCAATTCATTATCAATAATTCCATTTGTATATCCATAAAGTACCGCTATAAAAGGTAATGTAAAAAGTAAAAGTCGGAACGCCAAAAGCAAGAAGGAAGGCAGAAAAATAGTTTTCACAATATCACGAGTATTTGCTGTAGCCATTAACTTTTGCCCGTTCATATCAGGGTAATCCAAAATTGATGCCGACCACCATTGAACTCCAACAAAAATCAGAAATGCAGCGAAACTCTTGGAACCCAATTTAGGTAATAACTCAAATTTATGAACGTTAATTTGCATTGAATTTGACAAATGAGACAAACCACCAGTAGCATTATATAGTACGAAAATAATGATGGAAAATAGCGTAATAAAAACTATAAACAAGATAAAATCCATTCTTAATCGTGTTTTGAAACTATTGAAGAAAGTCAGTAGAAACAGAAATCCAGTTAAAATAATTATCGCGGAATTGGGAGAAATCGCTAAAATATAGGTTACGATTTTACTAAAACCTAATATACTGAATGCAATTATAAAAGGAATTATAATAGCTCCCAAATATAGACTCCGAAAGGCGTGTAAAATTTTTGCACCAATTCCAGAAAACCTAAAAAAGAGAAACTCATTTTCTGTTTTAACGGGAATATTACGCCACAAATGAGCAAAGAAAGAAACGCTAAAAGCCGCTCCAATTGCACCGCTCCAATACAACCACATATCTGAAAGTTGCCCTTTTATCAGCGCAGAACAAATCAATTGAGGTTCGAATATGAGTCCGCTTGCCAATATCATTGAAAACCCAATGAGCCACCACGATTCGTTTTTGGAGTAAAACAAACTGGTTAAAGCTTTTATTTTTGACTTGGGAGAATTAGAATTCAAACTGAGTTTTTTTAACAAAGGAAACAAAATCAAAGCATTAAAAATAAAAAGTTAATAACTCTTTTTAATTTATTTGGGCATTACTCCAACTTCCATTTGCGTTCCAGTTACGGTCGGGCATTCCGCTACAATCTTTGTTCCATTTCATTCCACAAAGGATTTACGCTGCAAATGAAATTCACTGAACTCCATTTAAAATAAAAGTATCGTGGAGTAATCCCTCACGCAAATCTTACAAAATTCAAGAATTGTTTTCAAAAAACGGTCGGAACCTTTTATAGTAACAAAAAGAAATGTATTTTTACGAGTTATATACTAAAATTAGTATTTATAAGTTTAAGAATAAAACCGTTTTACATTGAAAAACAACACACTAAAATATTCGCTCACTTTTGGATTTCTACTTTTTTTGATAGCCTGTTCTACCAAAAAAAATACTTTTGTATCCAGAAACATACACGCCCTAAGCACAAAAGATAACATTTTGTACAACGGTCAAATAGCTTTAGACAAAGGAATTATAGAACTTAAAGCAACCTACAAAGATAATTTTTGGGAAAATTTACCCATCGAAAGAATGCAAGTCAACAAAGACGAATTGAAACCTGGCGAAACTAAAAACGCCAATTTTGAACGTTCAGAAACCAAAGCCACAAAAGCAATTCAGAAACATTCAATGAATATTGGCGGATCAGAAAAAAATCCACAAATGGACGAAGCCTATCTTTTATTAGGAAAAACCAGGTATTATGATCAACGTTTTATTCCAGCTTTAGAAGCTTTCAACTACATATTATACAAATCTCCAGGAAGCGACAAAATATACGAAGCTAAAATTTGGCGAGAAAAAACAAATATGCGATTAGAAAATGATGCATTGGCACTTCAAAATATGCAAGCTATCTTAAAAGATATTAAGCTGAAAAATCAAATTTTTGCAGATGCAAATGCTACAATTTCTCAAGCATTTTTGAATTTAGGACAAAAAGATAGTGCCGTTGCAAAATTGAAATTGGCTACTTCATTTACGAAATCAAAAGAAGAAAAAGCAAGATACCGTTATATACTGGCGCAACTCTATGAAGATTTAGGATACAAAGATAGTGCTTTTGTGGCGTATCAATCCGTAATTGATATGAAACGAAAATCGCCAAGACAGTATGTAATTCACGCACAGGCAAAACAAGCGCAACTTGCTGGATTTGGAAATACAGATTCTATTTCTTTTCTAAAAAAATTCAATAAACTTCTAAAAGACAGAGAAAACAGACCGTTTCTTGATGTGCTTCACCATCAAATGGCTCTGTATTATGATAACAATAAAAAATTTGAAAGCGCTAAAAAAGAGTACAATAAATCTCTAAAATCAAAAACGGGAGATACTTATACGATTGCTTCCAATTATAGAAATTTAGCTGATATTTATTTCAATACGGCAAAATATCCAACCGCTGGAAAATATTATGACAGTACTTTAGTTCAATTAAAAGAAAGAACTCGCGAACACAGATTTATCAAAAAGAAGCGAGAAAACTTAAATGATGTGATTAAATACGAAGGCATTGCAATTCGAAATGATAGTATTTTGAATGTTGTAGGGTTATCGGATTCAGAAAGAATTGCCTATTATGAAAAATACATCATAAAACTCAAAAAAGAAGATGAACTCAAAAAAGTTTTAGCCGCAGCAGCATTAGAAAAAGAAAAAAACAATCCTGATAGCAACGGAAAAGACCCAGGAAATGTTGGTGGGAATCCTCCCGATGTCAAAGGAAACTCAGGAATGATGCCGCCAGGCGCAATGCAAGCAGTTGTTAATACAGGAAAAGAAAGTGATTTTTATTTCTACAACCAAAAATCAGTGGCTTACGGCAAAATTCAGTTTAAAAAATTGTGGGGAGACAGAGCGTATAAAAACAATTGGAGATTATCTTCCGATAAAGCAAATGTAGAATCTACAGATATTGCTGATAATAAAGAGGATAAGGAAGGATTAGAAAAAGAAAAAGGCGAAAAAGTAGAAGAAAAATACACAACCGCTTTTTATCTGAAAGACATTCCTAAAAATCAAATTGTACTTGACAGCATTTCCAAAGAACGCAATTTTGCCTATTTCCAATTGGGGACAATTTATAAAGAGAAATTCAAGGAATATCAGTTGGCTGCCAATAAATTAGAGCAATTATTAAAGAATAATCCCGAAGAGCGATTGGTGCTTCCTTCGTTGTATAATTTATTTAAAATTTACGAAATCATCAATAAAGAAAAGGCTTTAGCGATGAAAGAAAGAATTATTAGCCAATATCCAAATTCGAGATATGCACAAATATTGAGCAATACAAATCCCGAAGTTGCAGGAGTTGACACGCCAGATTTTGCTTATAATAAATTTTATAAACTATATGAATCTGGAGATTATAGAACTGTGAATACAGAATTAGAAAAGGCAGTTGATCAATTTGCAGGAGAAGAATTGATTTCAAAATTTGAATTATTGAAAGCAAATACTATTGGAAAATTAAAAGGAATTATAGAATTCAGAAAAGCATTGAATTTTGTGGCTTTGAATTATCCAAATAGTGTAGAAGGAAAACAAGCGGAAGCACTTATTGGCAAAGATGTTCCTTATTTAGAAGGATTAAAATTCTACGCAGTTGCTGCTAAATCGTGGAAAATTATATTCAAAGTTGCTTACAATGACGACAAAAACAACACCGTATTAATTGATAAAATAAAGAAATTCATAGCAACAAGACCTGCTGATAAATTGATATTGTCAACGGATATTTATACTTTGACAGAAAATTTCATCGTGATTCACGGAATGATTACAGAAGAAATTGCAAAAGGAATTGCTACAATTTTAAAAGATTATAAAGACTATAAAATTCCGCAAACTTCGATTGTGATTTCCAATTATAATTATCAAGTGGTACAAATTAATAAAAATATTGAAGATTATTTGGTCGCTCCAGTTGTTGCTCCAAATCCAATTTCAAAAGAACCTGAAATTGTACCGACTCAAACTGATGTTCCGGTTGAAACAGAAATGAACGCAACTGATATGCCAGAAATCAACAATAACAGTAAACTTCCTCCTTCATTTAAAGGAGATGGCGATCCAGAACCCATTTTACAACAAGGAAACATAGAACGTGACCAAATATTGAAACCTAAAAAATAATGAAAATGTTTGAAAAAAGCCCAAAATCATATACCGATCTTTTAGGAAAAACCAATAGAATTGTAGAAGGCACCACCATAACTGGCGATATAAATTCTCCTGCCGATTTTCGTCTTGACGGACATTTGATAGGAAATTTTCAGTCGAAAGGCAAAATCGTTATTGGACCCGCAGGTAGTATTAAAGGAGATATTATTTGTAAAAACGCCGATATTGAAGGCAAGTTTGAAGGAAAAATCCAAGTCACAGAAATGCTGAATTTGAAATCAAAAGCAAGTATTCACGGCGAAGTAATTTGCGGGAAATTATCTGTAGAACCAGGTGCCGATTTTAGCGCTACGTGCGTAATGAAACCAAATTTAAAAAGCACAATTTCAAATGACGTTCAACAAAGACCCGAAGAAGCAAAACAATACTAAGTGGCTCGCGCTTATTAATATCCCAATCCAAATGGGTGCTATTGTGTTTTTGTTTTCCTATTTAGGAAATTGGCTCGACGCAAAATATCCAAATCCAAATACTATATACGTCAAAATCTTAACATTAGTTGGCGTTGCAATTGCTTTTTACAATATCAATCGGCAGTTGAAAGACATCAATAAATCATAATAAAGCTATGAAATTAAAAAAATTTCAACCTCTTCTGGAAGTTTTCATCGCGTCATTTCTAATTTTTGGATTTCATAAATCTTTTTTTTATTTCAATGAAAACAATCCAAATTATCAAAACTTTCATTTTTCATTAGAAACAATTTATAGTTTTTTCTTGGTTTGCTCACTTTTAATAATTTTTATTTTAATATTTGTAAAAGAGAAAAGCATTGATAATGTTGGGAATACTTTTTTGATAATTACTTGCTTAAAAATTGGAATATCATTTATGCTTTTAAATCCAATTCTAAATTCAGGAAATCCAAATATAGGATTTGAGAAAATGAATTTTTTTATAATTTTCGCCTTATTTTTAATAATAGAAACGGCTGTAACCATTAGGATTTTAAACAATAATCAGTAAAGTAACATTCAAACCAATTTTAAGTCAAAAAAAAATGTTTTAATTCTTGAATTATTAAGAAATAATGTACCTTTGCACCCAATTTCAGAAAGTAAAAATTAAAGATAATTAACAGATATGGTGATTTCAAACAAACCACTTAAATTCATAATCGCACTTTTAATAGCGTTTCTTCCGGTATTTGGCTTTTCAAATACGCCTTCGGAAAGCACGCAAGTACAAACTGAAACAACTGCTCTTGCTAAAGAAACGGAAGCAAAACCAGCTGACGAAACATCAGAAGTTAAAGCAGAAATTTTAGAAGTAATTGGACATCACGTTTTAGACGGTCACGATTTTTCTCTTTTTGAATATGATGGCGAGCACATTGGATTTTCTTTACCTATTATATTATGGGATAATGGCGCTCATTTTTTCTTGTCTTCAAAATTCAATCACGGTGAAGCTGTTGCTGAAAGCAATGGAAATTTCTACGTTTTACACCACGAAAAAATATACAAAACAGATGCTTCAGGAACTTTAACTGGCGACGAACATCATCCTACAAATCTTCAACCAATTGATTTGTCTATAACAAAAGGGGTTTTAACAATTATGATTGTGGCGCTTCTAATGTTTTTCTTATTTACAAGTTTAGCAAAATCGTATGCTAAAAACGGAGGGATTTCTTCTGGTTTTGGAAGACTTTTTGAACCAATCGTAATTTATATCCGTGATGAAATTGCCATTCCAAATATTGGTGAAAAACATTACAAAAGATATATGAGTTATTTATTGACCATCTTTTTCTTTGTATGGTTCTTAAATATCTTCGGTTTAACTCCACTTGGAATTAACGTTACAGGAAATATTGCAATCACATTTGGATTGGCAGTAATCACTTTTGTAATCACCAATTTAACAGCAAACAAAAATTATTGGGGACACATTTTCTGGATGCCAGGCGTGCCGTTGCCAATGAAAATCATATTAGCACCAATAGAATTATTGGGAGTAATTATCAAGCCTTTTTCATTAATGATACGTTTGTACGCAAATATTTTTGCAGGTCACATCGTATTAATGAGTTTAATTGGATTGATGTTTATTTTCAAAAGTTGGTTGGGAAGTAGTTTGTCATTTATGTTGTCATTCGCTATTTCCACAATCGAAATTTTAGTGGCGTTATTGCAAGCGTATATCTTTACGATGCTTTCTGCTTTGTACTTTGGTTCAGCAGTAGAAGAACATCATCACGAAGAGGCGCATTAAATTGCTTTAAGCAAAAAGCTGTAAGCAATATGCAACAAAGCATAAAGCCTATCGCCTAAAGCATAAAGCCAAAAACAAATGTTTAATTTTAATACATATTTTTATGGAAATTCCTAAAATCATTGGAGCAGGTTTAGTAGTTATTGGAGCTGGAATTGGTATCGGTAGAATCGGTGGTTCTGCAATGGATGCAATTGCACGTCAACCAGAAGCTACTGGAAAAATTCAAACAGCTATGCTTATTGCAGCTGCGCTTATTGAAGGTATTGGTTTTGCAGCGTTATTCGCAGTAAACTAGTAAAAAAAACAAAAAGCTGTAACGGTTGGTTGCAGCTTTTGTTTACTTAAATTAAAAGATTAAAACTTCAAATTTGAAATGACATTTCATCTTTGAATTATAAAAAGTACATTATACATTATATATACTATGGAAAAGTTAATAAATGATTTTTCGTTTGGTTTGTTCGTTTGGCAGACAATAATTTTTGTAGGATTAATTTTCTTATTGAAAAAATTTGCTTGGAAACCAATCCTTGACGCTGTAAACGAAAGAGAAGAAGGAATTAAAAACGCATTACTTTCTGCTGAAAATGCTAGAAAAGAAATGCAAAACCTTCAATCAGACAACCAACGTATTTTGCAAGAAGCAAGATTAGAACGTGACGCGATGTTGAAAGACGCTCGTGAAATGAAAGAAAAAATGGTTGCTGACGCAAAAAACGAAGCACAAGCACAAGGTTTAAAAATGATTGAGCAAGCGAAAGCGGCAATCGAAGGAGAGAAAAATGCTGCTTTGGCAGAATTGAAATCTCACGTTGCAACGTTGTCATTAGAAATTGCTGAAAAATTATTAAAAGACGAATTATCTAACAAAGAAGCCCAAGTAAAATTGGTTGAAAAAATGTTAGGCGACGCTAAATTAAACTAATATGTCAGGAATTAGAGCAGCAATTCGTTATGCAAAAGCCATTTTAGAAATAGCCGATTCCAAAGGAGTTGCTTCTGAAGTGAGTGCCGATATGACTTTGATTGCAACAACAATTACAGGAAATTCAGAATTGACGCATTTTATTCAAAACCCTTTGATTAAAACCGATACTAAAAAGAATGTAGTTTTAGAAGTTTTTGCTTCGGTTAATCCCGTTACACAAAGTCTTTTTCATTTATTATTGGAAAACAAAAGATTTGAAATTTTAGCAGCAATTGCAGTTGAATACAATAATTTGTTTGATGTAATGAATGGAGTTGAAGTTGCAAAAGTAACTACAGCTTTCCCAATGGATGCGGCTTTAGAAGCTAAAGTATTGGCTAAAATCGCTACTTTTTCAGATAAAAAAGTAACAATAGAAAACACGGTAGATGCTTCAATTATTGGAGGATTCATCTTAAGAATAGGCGATAAGCAATACAATGCTTCAGTAGCCAACAGATTACACGTATTAAAAAGAGAACTTTCTAATTAAATAATATGAAAAAATTAATTTTAGTAACTCTATTTGTATTTGCATCAATAATTGGATATTCTCAAGACATTGAATTTAAAAAAGGTTTTGTACTAATTGATGGGAAAGAATGTTTGAAGTATGATTCTTCCGCAAATATAGTCTCATTTCAAAATTTAAATGGTGACGATATAATGGTTTTGAAATTTATTAGAGATTTAGGTGATTTATACGTTAAAGTTGTATTTATGGAATCTAGACAAGAATTTACTAGCCAAAGTTATATTTTTACTAAGAAAGTTTTAGTTGAAAAATTACTTAAATCAAATACATTAGTTGATTGTAAATTCAATGAAGAAAAAGTAAGTACTTTTGTATTAAAGTATGACGAAAAAGTAGAAGAAAAATATAAAAACAATAATTCTACACAAACAATTATAATTAAAGAAGAGCCAAGAAGATCTGGCGTAAACATAAACATTGGAAGATAATATTATACTATTATGGCAGAAATTAAACCAGCTGAAATATCAGCAATATTAAAAAAACAAGTAGAAGGTTTTGAAACTGGTGCTACATTAGAGGAAGTAGGTTCTGTACTTCAAGTTGGAGATGGTATTGCTCGTGTTTACGGGTTATCAAATGTTCAATACGGAGAATTAGTAGAATTTGAAAACGGACTTGAAGGTATCGTTTTGAATCTTGAAGAAGATAATGTTGGGGTCGTACTTTTAGGACCATCAACAGGAATTAAAGAAGGTTCAACTGCCAAAAGAACGCAACGTATTGCCTCTTTGAAAACAGGAGAACAAATGGTAGGTCGTGTAGTAAACACACTTGGTTTTCCAATTGATGGAAAAGGACCAATTGGTGGCGATTTATACGAAATGCCTTTGGAAAGAAAAGCGCCTGGAGTTATCTTTCGTCAGCCAGTTACTGAACCATTACAAACAGGTATCAAAGCAGTAGATGCAATGATTCCAGTGGGTCGTGGACAACGTGAATTGGTAATTGGTGACCGTCAAACAGGAAAATCAACGGTTTGTATTGATACCATTTTGAATCAAAAAGAATTTTACGATGCAGGAAAACCTGTATTTTGTATCTATGTTGCAATTGGGCAAAAAGCTTCAACTGTAGCTGGAATTGCTAAAATGTTAGAAGAAAAAGGAGCAATGGCATACACCATTATCGTTGCTGCAAATGCTTCTGATCCAGCTCCAATGCAAGTTTATGCTCCTTTTGCAGGTGCAGCTATTGGAGAATATTTTAGAGATTCAGGTCGTCCAGCTTTAATAGTTTATGATGATTTATCTAAACAAGCAGTTGCGTATCGTGAGGTTTCTCTTTTATTGAGAAGACCACCGGGACGTGAGGCATATCCTGGAGACGTTTTTTACTTACACAGTCGTTTATTAGAAAGAGCGTGTAAAGTAATTGCAAACGATGACATTGCAAAAAATATGAATGATTTGCCAGACACATTGAAATCAATTGTGAAAGGTGGAGGTTCTTTGACTGCATTACCAATTATCGAAACACAAGCGGGTGACGTTTCTGCATATATCCCAACGAATGTAATTTCGATTACAGACGGTCAGATTTTCCTTGATGGAGATTTGTTTAATTCAGGAGTTCGTCCAGCAATTAACGTAGGTATTTCGGTATCTCGTGTTGGTGGAAATGCACAAATTAAATCAATGAAAAAAGTAGCAGGAACATTAAAATTAGACCAAGCACAATTCCGTGAATTGGAAGCTTTTGCTAAGTTTGGTTCTGATTTAGATGCAGTAACATTGAACGTAATTGAAAAAGGAAGAAGAAACGTTGAAATCTTGAAACAAGGTTTAAACAGTCCTTATACAGTTGAAGATCAAGTTGCAATTATCTATGCAGGTTCTAAAAACTTGTTGAGAAATGTGCCTGTAAATAAAGTAAAAGAATTCGAAAAAGACTTCTTAGAATACTTGAATAACAAACACAGAGATACGTTAGATGCTTTGAAAGCTGGAAAATTAGATGACAACATTACGTCTGTTATTGAAAATGTAGCAAAAGAACTTTCGGCGAAATATAACTAAAATTAGTTGATGGTTGTTGGTTGATTGTTGTTGGAATTATCCAAGTAACTATCAACCAACAACTGACAACCAACAACTATAATACAATGGCAAACTTAAAGGAAATCCGTAATAGAATTACTTCCGTTTCATCAACGATGCAAATCACATCGGCAATGAAAATGGTTTCTGCAGCAAAGCTAAAAAAAGCACAAGATGCAATTACAGCAATGCGACCTTATGCCGAAAAATTAACGGAATTATTACAAAATCTTTCTGCAAATCTTGATGGCGATGCAGGTGGAGAATTTACGACACAACGTGAAGTAAAAAAGGTTTTAGTGGTTGCAATTACCTCAAACAGAGGTTTGTGTGGCGCTTTTAATTCTAATGTAATTAAGGAAGTAAAAAATCGTTCTGTATTTTATGCAGGAAAGCAAGTGGATGTTTTTGCAATTGGCAAAAAAGGAAACGATACTTTAAGCAAAACACATTCGGTTATTGACAATCAAAGTCCTGTTTTTGACAATTTAACTTTTGAAAATGTAGCTGTAATTGCAGAAGCATTGACTCAAAAATTTATTTCTGGCGACTACGACAAAATTGAATTGGTTTACAATCAGTTCAAAAACGCAGCGACACAAATAGTTCAAACAGAACAATTTTTGCCATTAGAAGCTTTAAAATCGGATAAAATTGCATCAACCGGAGATTATATATTTGAACCTTCAAAAGAAGAAATCGTTTTGACATTGATTCCTAAATCATTGAAAACGCAATTATACAAAGGGATTAGAGATTCATTTGCTTCAGAACACGGCGCCCGTATGACTGCAATGCACAAAGCAACAGACAATGCAACGGAGTTGAGAGACCAATTGAAATTGACTTATAACAAAGCACGTCAAGCAGCAATTACCAATGAAATTTTGGAAATTGTTGGTGGAGCAGAAGCTTTGAAAGGATAAAAATCTAGTTACAATAACAAGAAAAGCCTCACATTCAACCGTGAGGCTTTTTTCATTTAAGGAATTTAGGATATAAATACGTAGTGTTTTTTGGAGCTATTTCCTGCTGTCATTCCAATCTTTGTTAGTGTTCGTGCCTCACAATAACAAAGGATTTTCCCTTCCATCAGGGCTAGCGATTTTTGGAATTAATTCAATTTGAAATTCACTTGCATTTTCTCCAACTCAAATAGCAATTCGTTTGAGATTTTAATCTTCAATTTCCGACTCGGCATTTCCAATTTCGTGATTACTTTTATTTCCTCAATCTCGGTTACCAATTCAATTTCAGGCTCCTGAGGATTTTCTTCGTCAAAAACTATATCTTCGACAACCTCATCCGAAACAGTAACAATTTGAGGAATAACCACAACTTGACACTTTATCTTTTCCAATTCCAACACTTCAAAAGTTACTGTATTGTCTCCTTTATTTTCTTGAAAAACAGCACTCAATCGATGAATAAAATCGGCTTGCAAATCATTAATATTTAACAGAACAACCAATCTTTTTGCAAATATTCCCAAAACATCTTGTAGGATTTTAAAGTCCGTAAACTGCAATCTTGGTTCGCCTTTTTTCCCTGTTTCTTTATCTGCCCAACCTTCTTTTACCAGTACTTTCATATAAGTAAAACTATTCGGAATCAGATAATGTCGGCTTTTCATATATTCTTCACCAAAAATTTTAAATTCATAACTTTCGTCATAACCTTCTAAAACAAATGTCGCCCAACCTTTTCCATTCTTGGCAACACGATGTTGTACATTGGTAATTATTCCTCCAAAACTTAAGTTTTTATTCACGTGTGGAACCAAATCTTTTAAAGTTTCCATTTTCGAATTACAAAAATATTTCATTTCGTTTTTAAAATCGTCAAGCGGATGTCCCGAAAGATAAATTCCAACAACTTCTTTTTCTTTGGCTAATTTTTCCATTGTTGACCAATCTTCACAAGGCGGAACAACGGGTTCTGCAATTTGAACATCACTCGATTCGCCAAACAAACTCACTTGCGATGAATTTTCATTTTCCTGAAATTTCACGCCGTAGCGAATTGCTTTTTCGTAAAATGTAATTCCATCACCATCATCGTGAAAATATTGCGCTCTGATAACTCCTTTAAACGAATCAAAACCGCCCGCTAATATTAGGTTTTCTAACGCTTTTTTATTTGCAGAACGCAAATCAATTCGCTTTGTTAAATCAAAAATTGATTTGTATTTCCCATCTTTTCTGTTATCTACAATAGTTTGAACGGCTGCCATACCAACGCCTTTTACAGCACCAATTCCAAAACGAACGGCATAGTTTTCATTAACAGTAAATTTATAAAATGACTCATTCACATCAGGTCCTAAAACTTGCAATCCCATCCGTTTACATTCTTCCATAAAAAAGGAAACTTGCTTGATGTCACTCATATTATTCGACAAAACTGCTGCCATATATTCCGCGGGATAATTTGCTTTCAAATAGGCAGTTTGATACGCAATCCAAGCGTAGCAAGTAGAATGCGATTTGTTAAACGCATATTCCGCGAACGCTTCCCAGTCTTTCCAAATTTTCTCTAATTTATCTTCTGCGTGTCCTTTTGCAGCAGCTTGACTTATGAATTTAGGCTTCATTTTGTCCAAGACATCTTTCTGTTTTTTTCCCATTGCTTTACGCAAAACATCGGCATCCCCTTTTGAAAAGTCAGCCAATTTTTGAGATAAAAGCATTACCTGTTCTTGATAAACTGTAATTCCATAAGTATCTTTCAGTAACTCTTCGCAGGCATCAATATCATAAACAATGGCTTCTTCCCCATTTTTTCTTTTAATAAAACTCGGAATATAAGCAATTGGTCCTGGACGATATAATGCATTCATAGCAATTAAATCTCCGAAAACTGTTGGTTTCAATTCCTTCATATATTTCTGCATTCCAGCAGATTCATATTGAAAAATACCAACCGTTTCACCACGTTGAAAAAGCTCGTACGTTTTCAAATCATCAATTGGAAAAGCATCAGGATCCAAAACAATTCCTGATCTGTATTTCACCAATTTTACGGTATCTTTTATCAAGGTTAGGGTTTTCAATCCCAAGAAATCCATTTTTAATAAACCCGCACTTTCAACTACAGAGTTATCAAATTGCGTAACATACAAATCCGAATCTTTTGCTGTTGCAACAGGCACAAAATTGGTAATATCACTTGGCGTAATAATTACACCGCAAGCGTGAATTCCTGTATTTCTTAAGTTTCCTTCTAATATTTGTGCTTGCTGAATGGTTTCGCCAAGTAAATCATCATCTTTGGAAATTGCAATTAAATCTTTAATTTTTTCGAAATCTTCAGGGCGTAGCACTTTTTTAATATCGGCTTCAGCATCTTTTAGAAATCGTGCCAAACTCCATTTTGATGGAATTAAAGCCGGAATTAATTTGGCTATTTTATCGGCTTCAAAAAGCGGTAAATCCAAAACCCGTGCTGTATCTCGAATTGCCGATTTTGCAGCCATTGTACCATACGTGATAATTTGCGCAACTTGTTTTGAACCGTATTTTTTAATTACATAATCCATTACGCGACTTCGACCTTCATCATCAAAATCAATATCGATATCGGGTAACGACACACGATCCGGATTTAGGAAACGCTCAAAAAGCAAATTGTATAATAAAGGATCAATATTGGTAATTCCGAGACAATATGCTACTACAGAACCCGCTGCAGAACCCCGACCAGGCCCAACAGAAACATCCATTTTTCGAGCTTCGGCGATAAAATCTTGTACAATTAAAAAGTAACCTGGATAACCAGAATTTTGTATAGTCAATAATTCAAAGTCGATGCGTTCTTGAATTTCGTTTGTAATTTCAGCATATCTTTTATTGGCACCAATGAAAGTTAGGTGTTTCAAAAAAGCATTTTCGCCGCGTTTTCCACCATCTCCATCATCTTCAGCAATTAAGAATTCTTGTGGAATTTCAAACTTTGGCAATAAAACTTCACGAGCCAAATCATAGATTTCAATTTTGGCTACAATTTCCGTGAGGTTCGCAATCGCCTCAGGCAAATCTGTAAAAAGCTTTTTCATCTCTTCACCCGACTTGAAATAATATTCCTGATTTGGCATTCCGTAACGGTATCCACGACCACGACCTATCGGTGTAGATTGCTTTTCACCATCACGAACACAAAGCAAAATATCGTGCGCATTGGCATTGTCTTTTTCTATATAAAAAGTATTATTGGTCGCCACAATTTTGACATCATTTTTTCTTGCCAATGAAATTAATGCTGTATTTACACGGTTTTCGTCCTCTTGATTGTGACGCATTACCTCAATATATAAATCAGAGCCAAATTGTTGTTTCCACCAAATCAATGCTTCTTCGGCTTGGTTTTCACCTAAATTTAAAATTTTATTTGGAATTTCACCATATAAATTTCCCGACAAAACAATAAGGTCTTCCTTATACATTTCTATTAAAGACCGGTCAATTCTGGGAACATAATAAAATCCTTCAGTATGCGCAATAGACGATAATTTAGCTAAATTATGATACCCTTTTTTATTTTTTGCTAGAAATACAATTTGGTACCCATTGTCTTTACGAGTTTTATCTTTATGGTCTTCACAAACAAAAAATTCACATCCAACAATCGGTTTCATTACAATTTCTGTAGCCAGTTCTCCATTGGCAACAGCCGCAGCATTTTTAGATTCTGCCGATTTATTGTGGTATAAAATATCGCGTACAAAATGAAAAGCACCCATTAAATTGGCGTGATCTGTAATCGCAACGGCGGGCATTTTATTCTGAGACGCCGCTTTCACTAACGCCGCAACACTAATTGTAGATTGCAAAACAGAAAATTGCGTGTGGTTATGCAAATGCACAAAATCGGTATCAATGAGAACTTGCTTGTTCTCCGAAAGCGTAACTTTTGAAACTGCCGCAACATTTTGCTCGCCAAATTGCTGTTTGATTTTCTCAGAAGATTCTTTAAGATTGATGTGTTGCAATCCTATTAGCTGAATTGGTGCCGAATTATAATTTTGGAATTCTTGAAAATAATCTTGTTCGACTTGAAGTTCTTTATATGTAAAGATTTCTGTACGAATCAATTCAAAAAAACATCTCGTAGTTGCTTCCACATCGGCAGTGGCGTTGTGTGCTTCTGCAAATGGTTTATTGAATAAATAACTGTATAATTCTGTAAGTGTTGGTAATTTGAATTTTCCCCCTCGCCCACCGGGCAATTTCAATAAAGATGCGGTAACTTCCGTGCAAGTATCTAAAACCGGCATAGCACTCATTGGGCTTTCAATTCCTAAACGGTGGAATTCGCAACCCATAATATTGATGTCAAATTTCAAATTCTGACCTACAATGAATTTTGATTTGCTTAAAGCAACATTGAATTTTTCTAAAACTTCAGATAATGAAATCCCATCGGCTTGAGCCAATTCGGTAGATATTCCGTGAATTCTTTCGGCATCGTAAGGAATATTATATCCGTCAGGCTGCACCAAATAATCCTGATGTTCGATAATTTTTCCCATTTCATCGTGCAATTGCCAAGCAATTTGAACGCAACGGGGCCAGTTTCCAATATCAGTAATTGGTGCATCCCAACGTTTTGGCAACCCAGTGGTTTCAGTATCGAATATTAAGTACATATTTATAGAAATTCAAATAAATAATCCGTGTTTTCAAACTTTTGAAGTCTAAAAACCAGAAAAATATTATTTGTAGTTGGAAATTAATTGAACTTCAAATTTAAGTTTTTTAGAAGTAGAAATGCAGAGAAGTTATCAACAAAAAAACCGTTCATCAATTTGACCAACGGTTTTGTATTTGATAAATATAGCACAATTAAATTGCTATTTTATATAATTTTAGTAAGCGTATCCAGTGAAATGATTAGTAACCACCTCTGTTTCCACCACCGCGATTGTCTCCACCACGACTGTTTCCACCACCGTAACCACCGCGTGAATCTCCACCACGGCTATTGCTGTTAAAGCTTCTTCTTTCACCTTCTGGTTTTGGCTCAGATTTGTTTACTACAATTGCACGTCCTTGAACTGTTGCACCATTTAATTCGTCAATCGCTTTTTGAGCGTCATCGTCATTAGGCATTTCAACAAATCCAAATCCTTTACTTCTTCCAGTAAATTTATCAGTAATAATTTTTACAGAATCAACTGCTCCGTAAGCCTCGAAAGACTCTCTTAAATCTGCTTCCTCAATACTAAAAGGAAGGCTTCCAACGAAAATATTCATAATCAATAATTTATAATAATTAAACAAATGTAGTTTAATTAAGTTGTAATTCACTAATTAGCAAAACATTTATGATTTTTTTACATTTTAATAAAATTTCTAAATTTATCAATCTCGAAAATAGTAATTTTCTGAAGCAATTGTTATTAATAATTTTTAAGGAAAGACGATAAGTTATAAATGAAAATTATTTTGCAGTAAAGTCTTTACATTCAATTATTTAAATAAAAAAACCAACTCGAAAGTTGGTTTAAAATAAAATATAGTACTTTAATTAATTAAAAAAAAGGCACCTTATAAACAACTCCTTGAGTGAAATTCACTACTTCAGGTTCAGTAGAATTGACATCAGTATTGGTAGCATTAAATCTAAAAGAACCAGTTACTGTTTTGTTAACTACATCATATTCAGAAATTTTAACTTGTCCGTCGTCAACTTTTAATCCAGAAATATAATTTACAGCTAGCCCATTTAAAACATAATCGAATGTAATTGAATTACCAGGATTTGTTCCTAATAAATATATCATTGGATTGGCTTCAGAAACAGGACGATTAGGAACTAAAACTGTTATTGCTAAAGTTTCAAATTGATTATAAGCCGTAATTGTTATTGTGTTTGCTACGGTATTGATAGTTGCGCTTGAGGATTTAGCCCTCCACAAATAACCGTCTTTCAAGCCTTGTACAGAAGGATTATTGAATTGCACATCTTGAGAACAAGAGGCAAATAATACAACCATCATTGCAAGTGAAAATATCTTTTTCATAATGAATTAATTTTGCTCAAAAATAGAATAATTTATTAAATATCCTATTATACGCACACAATATATTTCTAATAAAAAATAGGCACTACTATTTGTTGTAGTTTTAAAATAAAACGTATCTTTGCACCCTTAATTAACAGAGGTCGAGTACCTCAAAATTTAATCACACGATTATGTCTGTAAAAATTAGATTACAAAGACACGGTAAAAAAGGAAAACCTTTTTACTGGGTTGTAGCAGCTGATGCTCGCTCAAAAAGAGATGGTAAATACCTAGAAAAAATTGGTACTTACAATCCAAACACAAATCCTGCAACTATCGATTTAAATCTTGATAGCGCTGTAAGATGGTTACACAATGGTGCTCAACCTACGGATACTGCGAAAGCAATTCTATCTTACAAAGGAGCTTTGTTGAAACACCACCTTGACGGAGGAATTCGTAAAGGAGCTTTAACTCAAGAACAAGCTGACGCAAAATTAGCTGCTTGGTTAGAAGCAAAATCAGGAAAAGTTGATGCTAAAAAAGACGGTTTAACAAAAGCGCAAGCGGATGCTAAAGCCAAAGCTTTCAAAGCAGAACAAGATGTAAATGCAAAACGGTTAGCAAATGCTGCTAAAGCTGAAGCTGACGCAATTGCTGCCGAAACTGCTGTTGAAGTAGAAGAAGAAGCTCCTGTTGCTGAAGTTGAAGAAGTTCCTGCTGTTGAAGCGGAAGTTGAAGAAACTCCTGCTGCTGAAGAAGCTCCTGTTGCTGAAGTTGAAGAGACTCCTGCTGCTGAAGTTGAAGAAACTCCTGCTGCTGAAGTTGTAGTTGAAGAAACTCCTGCTGCTGAAGTTGTAGTTGAAGAAACTCCTGCTGCTGAAGCTGAAGAAACTCCTGCTACTGAAGAAAATAACGAAGAAGCTCAGGCTTAATTCATTTAGCGATTCATGCGTAAAGAAGATTGTTTCTATTTAGGTAAAATCGCAAAAAAATTTAGTTTCAAAGGGGAAGTTCTTGCCTATTTAGATACGGACGAACCAGAGTTATACGAAAACTTGGAATCAGTGTTTGTTGAATGCAACAAACACTTGGTTCCTTTTTTTATTGAAAGTAGTTCCCTTCATAAAAACGATTTCCTTAGAATTCGATTTGAAGATATGACTACCGAGGAAGATGCAGACGCAATTGTTGGAAATGCAATTTATCTTCCTTTAAAAATGTTGCCTAAACTCACAGGCAATAAGTTCTATTTTCACGAAGTTATCGGATTTGAAATCGAAGACAAACACCACGGAATTATTGGAAAAATCGTTTCTGTAAACGATACTACTGCACAACCACTTTTTGAAGTTCTCAATGACGATGTAGAAATGTTAATCCCGATGGTTGATCATTTTATTCTTAAAATTGACAGAGAAAACAAAAAAGTTTTGATGGATTTACCGGAAGGTTTGGTTGAAATGTACCTTTAGAAAAGTTTATTCGGTTATTTGTTTAATCGGTTCATTGAAAATCTGAAATCGAAAATCTGAAATCACAATGTCACTATTTCAATTCAAACAATTTACTGTAAACCAAGATCAATGCGCTATGGAAATTAGAAAAGTTTATTCGGTTATTTGTTTAATCGTTTAATCGAAAAATCTGAAATCTGAAATCACAATGTCACTATTTCAATTCAAACAATTTACTGTAAACCAAGATCAATGCGCTATGAAAATTGGTACAGATGGTGTTTTGTTAGGCACTTGGACACCTATAGAAAATCATCCAAATGCTATATTAGACATTGGTACTGGAACGGGAATTATTGCCCTAATGCTTGCGCAAAGAAGTAATGCCCAACAAATTGACGCTTTAGAAATTGATGAAAATGCGTATGAACAAGCGGTAGATAATTTTGAAAATTCTCCGTGGAGTGACAGATTATTTTGCTTTCACGCAGGTTTGGATGAATTTGTAGAAGAGCCAGAAGAGGAGTACGATTTAATAATTTCCAATCCTCCATTTTATACCGATGATTTTCGTTCTGAAAACGAACAACGTGATTTAGCACGATTTCAAGAGGCAATGCCTTTTGAGGATTTGATTGAAGCGGCTGCATTATTGCTTTCAGAAACAGGAATTTTTTCTGTGATTATTCCATTTAAAGAAGAAGAAAAGTTTATTGCTTTAGCCAATGAATATGATTTATTTCCAACAAAAATTACCCGTGTCAAAGGAACGCCATCGGCTGAAATCAAAAGAAGTTTATTGGCTTTTAGAAAATATGAATTACCTGTTTTGTTGGCAGATGAATTGATAATTGAAACATCAAGACATCAATATACAGCAGAATATATAGCGTTAACAAAGGATTTTTATTTAAAAATGTAATCCTATTTCCCATCAATCCAAACGTTGATTTTCTTTTCTAATAATGCCAACGGCAAAACGCCAGATTCCAATACTTTTTCGTGGAATTTCTTGATGTCAAATTTAGAACCCATTTTGGCTTCCGCTTTCTTGCGCAATTCAATGATTTTTAATTGCCCGATTTTATAAGACAATGCTTGTCCTGGAATTGCCATATAACGCTCAATTTCCGCAACAATACTCGCTTCGCTTTCGGCTTCATTGTCTAATGAATATTGAATTGCTTGTTCTCTAGTCCAGCCTTTTGTATGAATTCCGGTGTCAACAACCAAACGGATGGCGCGGTGCATTTCGTTGCCTAACATTCCAAAATACTGATACGGATCTTTATATAATCCCAATTCAACGCCTAAACTTTCGGTATATAAAGCCCAACCTTCGCCATAAGCACCAAACCAATTGAACTTTCTAAAATCAGGCAATTGCTGGTTTTCTTGTTGCAAAGAAACTTGAAAGTGATGTCCCGGAATTGCTTCGTGCAAAAACAAATCTTCGTCACCATAAAGATTATAATTGGCAATATCTGGAATTGGAACATAAAAAACACCAGGGCGAGAACCGTCGGCAGCACCTTGAATGTATTCCGCACTTCCCGATTTTTCTCTGAAAGCTTCTGTTCTTCGGATTTCAAATTTAGTTTTGGGCTGTAACGAAAATAGCTTGTCAACATTAGGTTTAATTCGGGCATAAATGCTTTCAAAATTTGCTATTACCTCTTCTGGTTTTTTGAAAGGCTTCAACTCTTTTTTGTTCCGAACTTCTTCAAAAAAAGCAAATAAAGTTCCTTTGAATCCAACTTGTGTTTTAACTTTTTCCATTTCAAGTTTCAAACGAGCCACTTCCTTCAAGCCTAAAGTATGAATTTCATCGGGTGTCATTTCGGTTGTTGTCCATTGTTTTACATAAGCACCGTATAACTCTTTACCAAATGGCAAACTTCCAATTCCGCTTGTAGCTCTTGACGCTGGCAAGTATTCTTCTTTTAAAAATTGTGCCATTTTATTAAATCGTGGTGTCAATTTATCATTAATTGCAGCCGTATATTTATCGGTTAAATCCTTTTTTACAGCTTCCGAAAAAGTCGTTGGCATTGTTTTTATAGTAGTATAAAAAAGATTGTCTTCTACTTTAGCAGTAATCATATCTTCAAATTCTGGAATCACTTTTATCGTTAACGCCTTTGGCAAAACAATTCCTTTTGCCATTCCTTTTTTCATATAAACCATCGCTGAATCCATCCAAACGGCATATAAATCCATTCTTTTCAAGAAATTTCGATAGTCTTTTTCTGTTTTAAAAGGTTGCGCCGCAGTTCCGCCAGCATATTGCCCCATCGTTAAATGCGTTCCCCAAAACTGATGCACAGGCATTAAGTTTGCTGGTTGTTTTAGCAAATCTTTTCCAATGCTAACTTCCCATTTTATGATTTCGTAGCTGATTTTTTCTTCAGAATTGAGTTTTGTTTCATCCACTTTTGATAATTCCGTTTCATATTTGTCAAAAAACGCCTTTTGCTTGGTTCGATAACTGTCGTTCATTTCCAATTGCAATTGGTCGTTGTATTCATTTTGATCGTTAAGCGTTGCTTCCAATGGACTTAATTCATTTTTTCCGTCAAAATAGCTTTTCGTCAATTCCGAAAATTTAACTGCTTTTTCTTCCGATTTGCAATTCACTAAAAGAGTTGCTATTGAAATTGCAACAAATAAAACCACTAATTTTTTCATAAATAAGGTAAATTAAAAACGTTGGAAAGATATAAATAATTGGGAAACGAATTGATTTTTAGAAAGGAAATTTTTTGAAACAATTTTATTTACTTACTATCGTTTATCTTAAATACATTTCTTACAATAACCAATTTAAGAATTTAAAAATCGTTTCAAAAATACTAAGATTAAACCACAAAAATTGATAATCAATATTATTTGAGGTGAAATATATTACTTATTCTGTAAGAAATTTAATACAAAAAGTGAAAAACACGCAATTTTATGATATTTTTGTATTATTTATTAAATAATAGTTTTTATAGTTAAAAAATTATAATAAATTTTATAATAATGCGTTATTATAAATAAATAATTAAATTTATAATTATAAATCCTATTTTTTCGCATTGTTAAATTTCTTTTTTTACGTTAAAAAAGCATTTTTTTTAAAACCTTCCGGAGTTTTGACAAATCTCAGCAGATAATATAATAACACTTAATTTTTTTACTAACTAACTTTTTTAATTATGAAAAACAGAATCAAAATTATTCTATTACTTGTTGCTCTAAATTTTACAAGCACTTACTGTCAAGAAAAAATTAATACCGATGATTTAATTGGTTACTGGATGCCTGATGAAGAATCAACACAACTGTTCTTTTGGAAAGATGTAAACGGGAAATTGCAGATGCAAGAAATTGGTGGTTCCAATGGGGAACCATTAGATTTATTGGACTTACGTGTAAATAGTAATTCGGTTTATGCAAAAACGAATTATTCCATAGCAAATTGGGTAACAGATAACACTTTTACTTTGATTGATAAGGAAACTTTACAATGTGTAACTACTGGAGCGGGAACTAGTACTATTATTTACAGGAAAGCCAAATAAATAATACGATTTCAAAATTGAATATCACAGTTCAAATCGTTTTTTTTGTGTACAGTATCAAATTAACAATTTTTTTATTAACCTAATTTTTAAACTTATGAAAAATTTATTTTTAGTTTTAGTATGTGTTCTTGGAAAATCAACGACTTTTTTTTGTCAAGAAAAATTTATTACAGAAGATTTAATTGGTTATTGGGAGCCCGATAAATCCTCAACTCACCTTGTGATTTGGATGGATATAAATAAAAACTTTCAAATGGTTGAGTTCAGCACTATAAGTTGTGAATTATTGACTCTTTTATCCATGAAATTAATTAACGAAGAATTAGTAGTTAAGACAGTTTTTGAAGAGAAAAACTGGAAAACAGAAAGCACTTTTACATTTGTAGATAAAAACACTTTACAATGCATAGTAAAAGGGCCTATAAACGACACTGTAATTTACACGAAAATTAAATGATTTACATTTCTATTATTAACTTAATTTTAAACTTATGAAAAATTTATTTTTATTTTTAGTATGCGTTTTTGGAACACCAACAATTACTTTTGGTCAGGAAAGCATTAATACCGACGAATTAATTGGTTATTGGATGCCAGACCAAACAGCAGGGCAATTGTTTTTTTGGAAAGACGTGAAAGGAGTTCTACAGGTACAAGAAATTTCTGGAACCAATGGGGAACCATTTGTAGTTAGAGATTTTAGAATTAATGAAGAGTCTATTTATGTAAAAATAACTTTACCAGACGCAAACTATACTACAAAGAACTATTTCACATTAATAGATAATAAGACGCTTAAATGTGAAGTTACTGGAGATTGGACAGGAACTTTAATTTATTCTAAAATAAAATAAATATGCAAAACAAACATCAAGTTCACAATTTAATTATCTTAGATGAAAGCGGTTCAATGAGTTCTATTAAATCGCTAATTATTAATGGGTTTAACGAATTAGTTCAATCTATAAAAGGAATTGAAAAGCAATTTTCGGAACAGGAACACATAATTTCGTTGGTTTCATTCAATGATTTAGACAATAAAGTACTGCATTTTGTTGAACCTGTTATTAAACTGGATTCCATTAATGACAGCACTTATAATCCTGCTTCAATGACTCCGTTGTATGACGCAATGGGTTTTAGTATTTCAAAATTAAAACAGTATTTGGAAGGGAAAGAAAATTACAGCGTTTTAGTTACTATTCTCACAGATGGTGAAGAAAATGCTTCCAAAGAATATACTCGTTCAGTAATTAAAAATTTAGTAAATGATTTGAAACAACAAAATTGGACATTTACTTATATTGGAGCCGATCATGATGTGGAAGGTATGGCTTCAAAAATGAATATTCACAACACAATGTCATTTGATAAAAATGACCAAGATATCAGGCGAATGTTTGCAAGTGAGTCAAAATCAAGAGTCAAATTTAGTTTAGGTATTAGAGATGGAGAACTTGTAAATAATGATTTTTATTCTAAATTTGAAAACAACAAAGTAAAAAAAGTAGAGTTTTGGAAGAAGTTGATTTCTTGAAAATTAAAATTAAGTTAACCTTTTAAACAATATATATGAGTAAATATCCGAGTCCAAATATTAATAAAAGTATCACCTTGAAAGAATTTTTAGATTTAGAAATCTCTGAATTGCTTCCAAATCAAGACATAATGATTAAGAACCATCTTAATTTAGTTGAATATCTTGATAGAGAATCACCTTTTTTTGTATTAAGAAAATTCAAAAACCACAGTAATAGGGGAAGTATCTATTCATTTGAAAAACATAAATTTACTGTTTCGGATAACGAACCTGCACTTTGGGTTTTTATGGAAACCTATTATCAATCCGAATTAGATTTTCCTAATTTAATTAAAAACCAACGATTTCCTATTGCATTTGCTTTAAAACAAGAGGAAAAAAAAGGTAATATATGGCAAACTAAGGGAAGAAAGCACCAAGATTTTTCAGCAAAGGGCTGGAAACATTGTCATATTTTTCAATGTTCTCCTTTAGCAGGGAAAATAGCCCATAAAAACGATTTAAAAAGAAGAAGCTTACGCTTGTTAAGTCCTTTGAATCATTTTCCTTTTTTCTCGCCAAGAAAGTATTCAATGCCTTTTGATTATGGTGAAAACAAAGAATGTATTGAGTATGTTATTTGGTGGCTTTACAATCATTTTTATACTAATGCAAATAAAACCTATTTTAAAACTTTTATTGAAAGTCAAGATTTTATTATACCTATTGAAGAACCAAAAGATATTAAAATTGATTATTCGAAAAAAAATAATCATGGTTCCAAAACTAAGAAAATGGATAATATTAAAACCAAAAACCAAAAAAAAATAACTACAACTTCATCAAAAACTAATAGTATTGAAGTTCAAAAAAAATCCACTTGTTTTAAAATATCTCAAAATTGGTATGGTAGTGGCTTTATAATTACTATTAATTTTATAAATGGGAGAATTTTTCAATACAATCATGATTTTGTGTATGATAATACAATTTCACACTATGGAAAATTAGATTGTTGGAAGAAATATGGGTATTATTCAAGTTCAAAAAATATTCCAACTCGTGCTCAACCATTTGTGACTGAAATCATTTAAATAAATTTAAATCAGAATATTATGCCGCCAATAATCATAGAAAATCACATTTAAAAAATGGATAGGTAACCCCCAAATCTTCTAAGTATTCATTAAAAATTAAACCTTCTTAAAAGTCGGGATTGCTTTACGAAATGCTGTCATTGCGACTGCTTCGTTCCTCGCAATGACAGAAGAGCAACGGAGCGTTGCAATCTTTTGATGGTCAGGATGTGTTATGCCAAAGCTAAAGCATTGGGGTACTATATGGGTCGAACCGCTGGTTCTTGCACATGTTGTGATGGTAGCAGTAGGTATCCACAAAGCTAAAGCATTGGGTTACTATATGCGCCGAGCCGCTGACTCTTTTACGTGGAGTGAGTTAGTCCCGTAGGGATGGCATATATGGTAACAATGGGCTTTAGTCCATTGGTAAAAATAAGCGTGGGATGCTAACACGTGCGAATCCCGTAGGGATGGGACATATAGTTGCTATGGACTTCAGTCCATTGGCAGTAGGGATGGGACATATAGTGCTAATGGCTTTAGTCAAGACCCCTCGACTGTGTCCCCAAAAGACAAGAAAATAATTATCCTGAGATTGCTTCGTGCCTCGCAATGACAGTTGTAATCAGTTTTTCCTATCCCCAGCCAGTCTTTGCGAGGAACGAAGCAATCCAAAGTAAAGGGTGACTGAACGGGAATATAATAACGGATAATTATTTTGCGGAAATCTGATGAATCTAAGAAGTCTAAAAGTCTAACAATCTAAGTTGTCTGTTTTGCGTGAGGGGGTGAAGCGTAAAGCCCACAGGCAAGTGTAGCGAAAGCGGAACTTGGCGAGGACTTGCAGCGGAACACCCGACCGAGTTTAGAGATTGCTTCATTCTTCGCAATGACGTTCAAAACGAGGGCACGCCCAAATGAAAATTATTCTTCTATTCCAGGTTTTGGAAACCTGTTAAGTGAGGGTCAATTAAATAAAAATCTGAAATAAATTTAGATTAAACGAATAATCCTACCCGTGATACACCCGAGAAGCAATGATTTTGCCGTCTCGCACAATTAGCACTTCTGCTACGAGCATGTTTTCTTCGCCAGCAACAGAACGAATATATTCCATGAAAACCCGATCTCCATTTGCGGTAAGCGAAGTCACTTTGTAGTTCAAACTCGGCAAACGGGCAAACGCATCTTGCCACCATTCTCGCAACGCCTGTTTTCCAACTACTAAACCGTTGGTTTCAGGTTTGTGTATTTTCAATTTTGGACTGTAATGTTCGGCATCGTCATCATATAGAGATAAAAGTTGCTCCAAATTGTGATTGTTGAAAGCATCAAACCATTTAAAAGCGATTGATTGTAAATTTTCTGGGGTCATTATTTTTTCTGTTAAATTAAAATTCCCGCTTCAAATAGAGCAGGAATTTTTATGTTTTAATCTTTATTAATTGGAATTTAAACCTAAAATTAAGAATTTTTCAAGTTAATAATTTCTTGTTCTGTCAACATTCTCCAGTTTCCACGAGGTAAATTTTTCTTGGTTAAACCAGCAAAAGCAACTCTGTCAATTCTCAAAACATCATAACTGAAATGTTCAAAAATAGAACGAACCACTTTCACATTTGAAGAACGCAATTTCAATCCGATTTCACTTTTTGATTCTCCTTCAATGTAACTTACATCTTCTACAAAAACGCGGTGACCATCTAAAACCAAACCTTTATTGATTTTTTCTAAATCCTCAAATTTTAAGTTTTTGTCCAAAGAGACTTGGTAAATTTTTGATGATTTATTTGTTGGCAACGTAAATTTACGAATCATATCCGTGTCATTTGTAAACAACAATAAACCCGTTGTATTTTTGTCCATTCTTCCCACAGCTCCAATTTTTGAAGTCGTAGAACCTTTCACTAATTCCAAAACATTACGGTATTCTTGACCTTCGTCCAATGCTGTTGTAAAGTTTTTTGGCTTGTTCAACAAGATATATTCTTTCTTTTCAGGAGTCAAAACATTCCCGTCAAAATTCACCACATCGCCCGGTTTCACCATGAATCCCATCTCAATAACAGGAATTCCATTCACTTTCACATTCCCCGATTGTATGTAAATATCGGCATCACGACGAGAGCAAGCACCCGAATTTGCAATGTATTTATTCAATCGAATTTCGTCTTTTACTTTCGGTCTTTTTGGCGCTTGATTCGGTTTTTTCTCCACTTTATCAGACGCAACTTCTGCAACTTTAGTATTTATTTTTACTTTTTTAGGCCCTTGTGCCCGTTTTTGCATCGCAGGTTTTGGCTTATTTGAGCTTGGTCTTGAACTATTCGCTCTACCGCCGCTTTTTTTATTATTGCCTTCCTTGTTATTCATAATAATCTATAATTTTTGCAAATATACCATTTATAAATTTGACAATCTATAAATGCCAATTATAAAACCGTAATGTTTTCATAATCAACGCATTTAATCTTCAATCTTCATTTTTTTTTTGGGGCGTGACCTCGTTTTGAACGTCATTGCAAAGTATGAAGCAATCTCTAAACTCGGTCGGGCATTCCGCTGCAATCTTTGTTCCATTTCATTCCACTAAGGATTTCCGCTACAGTCCCTCACGCAAATCCAACTCAGAAATTACGACTATTCAAAACAGATAATCCCTGATTTATTGTTACTATTCACTACTTTTGTAGCAAATCAAACAAATGAAGCAACTTGTCTTTTTGTTTTTATTTCTGTCACTTTCAATCCAAGCGCAATTCCAAATTAATGGAATTGTAAAGGACGCTTCAACAAATATTCCGTTGCCATTTGCCAATATTTCTTCGCCACTTGGCGCAAATACAATTTCTGATGTCGATGGAAAATTCATTCTTCAAAGCACACAATTTCTATCAGAAATCACGGTTTCCTACATTGGCTACAGCCCAAAAAAAATTGCAATAGCAACAAACAAAACCTATTATCAGATTTTTATTTCCCAAGCCGCAAATGATTTAAATGAAGTTGTAATTAGCAATAAAAACCCTGCAAATTCAATTATCAGAAACGTAATTAAGTTTGAAAGGTCAAATAATCCTCAAAAAAAACTCAACAGTTTTCAGTTTAAAGCCTATAATAAATTGATTGTTACCGCCAATCCCGATTCTATAAACGGAAGAATTGATTCCGTTTATATTGAGAAAAACAACAAAAAGCAACTTTCAAATATCGATTCTTCGGATTTCAAATTCAAAAAAATAATTAGCAAACAACATTTGTTTCAAACAGAAAAGATATCCAAATTTCAATTTAATGAAAATGGCTTAAAAGAAACCGTTTTGGCAACAAAAATGGCAGGTTTTAAGCAACCCATTTATGAAATATTAGCGTTTAATCTTCAGTCATTTTCAATTTATGATAATCAATACGAACTTTTTGAAACGCGTTATGCAAGTCCAATTTCAAAAGGCGGATTATCAAATTATAATTATAAAATATTAGACACCGTTTCAATTGACAATAGAAATACGTTGATGATTTATTTCAAAAATAAAAAACGGAAAAACGCCGCAGGATTGGAAGGCGTGCTTTATATTGACCAAAATAATTATGCCGTTGCCAAAGCAATTATGCGAATTAAAGGCGTTTTAGACATTACTGGAACGCACGAATTCACTTATATTTCAAAAGAAAATATTTGGTTTCCAAAAGCGAAAAAATTCAAAATTTTAAAAGGTAAAAATGACGATGATATAAAAATATTGGGCGGAACAATCCAATTTGAAGCCGACAATAAAGACTTTAAATCAAGAGAAAAAGCAGCTTCTGATTTCACCTATTTATTATCGGAAACCTATTGCTCGGAATTTGATTTTAATACCCCAATAAAAATCAAAAAATCATTTATTTCAATTGATATTAAAGACGATGCGGCAAACAAAGACGAAGCTTTTTGGAACACGTATCGAAAAGATAGTTTGGACAGCAGAAGTCAAAAAACATACAGCGTTTTAGACAGTATTTCGGTAAAAAATCGAATTGAAAGTAGGTTGCGTTTTGGTCGAAAAATCATAAATGGCTATGTTCCTTTAGGACCAATTGACTTGGATTTACGGTATTTGTTGAGCTACAATAACTACGAAGGATTTCGAGTTGGAACGGGTGGAATTACAAGCGAAAAATTCTCAAGAAAATTCAGAATTGAAGGTTATACGGCTTATGGAACGAAAGATGGAAATTTCAAATATAATTTAGGAACGGCAACCCGATTGGGGAAATTCTCGAACACTTGGATTGGCGGTTCCTATACCGATGATGTAAATGAAATTGCCCACACCGTTTTTGCAATTGACAAACGGGTTTTTAAATTGTACGATCCGAGACCAATAAACGTTAGTACTTTTTATAGTTATCAAATGTGGAAAGGGTTTATTGAAACCAAAATCATCCCTAAAACAGAAAGTATTTGGCAAATTTCACACACTGTAATTGAGCCGCAATTTGATTATGTTTTCAATGCAAATGACCGATTATACAATGTGTTCAAAATGACAACGGCAATGATTTCTTTGCAATGGAATCCGTTTAGCGAGTATATGCAAACGCCAATTGGCAGATTAGAAATTGAAAAAAGATTTCCAAAATTCACTTTTCAATTCACGCAAGCATTGCCAAAAATTATAGAAAACGATTTTAATTTCAGCAAAATTGACTTCCGAGCGGTTTATGAAAAAAAATATATAAACGGTCAAAAATCCGAAATTTTATTGGAAGGCGGATATGCTTTTGGCGATGTTCCGTTGACCCATTTGTACAATACTTCACCAAATAATTTAACGAAAGACAGAATCCAACAACGGATTACAATTTCTGGTAGAAACAGTTTTGAAACGATGTTTTTCAACGAGTTTTTCTCAAATAAATTTGCTTCTCTTCAATTAAAACATGGTTCAAAAAGAATCACATTATTCAAAAAAGTAAAGCCATCATTGGTGTTTGTAACAAGAATGGCGTGGGGAAATATGGATAAACCAGAACAACACGTTGGCATTAATTACAAAACACTAAACAAGGGTTTTTTCGAGTCTGGAATTGAACTAAATCAGATTTACAAAGGACTTGGATTAACTGGTTTTTATAGATACGGACCAAATCAATTGCCTCGATTTGAAGATAATATCGCGGTAAAATTAAGTTTCGTTTTGGATTTAGGATTGTAAAACATTAAGGTTTTACAATCAAAACAGAAGGAATATCGCTCAACCAATCGCTTTGAGAATCAACCAATTTTTTCCAACTTTCAAGGCTAATTATCATTAAATCGTGTTGGTTCAAAAATTCCTTTTCTATGGTTTTATCATTTAATAAAGACATATTACTTGGGTATTTATTTTCTAAAGAATCAACCGCATTTTCAATAATAAAATTGTTTTTGATGTGACCATTGTAATCTAAAACTGCAATTTTTGCGTCATTGTTATAAATTAATTTTTGTGCATAATCCAATAAAAATCCATCTTCCGCTCCAAAAATTGGAATAAAAACCTGGTTTATTTCTTGCAAGTTTTTATTAATTAAAATACCTAGAGGCATTTTCGTTTTAGAAATTATTTGACGCGTTCTTTCATCAAAAGGGGAATTTTCAAACAGCCCTTCTTTTCCAGTAAATTTATCAATTAAACGATCTGGATTGATGATTCTTGTTGTAAATCCTAATACTTTTCCAAGAAGCGTTCCTTCAAAAATTGATTTTCCAAGACCTACGAGTAATAAGTCGTATTCGCCTTGATTGGCAATATCCACGATGTCACTTTCAATGTCAACAGTTGCTTTGAAAACGGTAGATATTTTTTGGTCTAAAATTTTAGATTCGTTAATAATTGGTAGAAAACTATCGGTTTCATATTCATCCATATTATAAGAATGCATTTCGTCGCTCAAAATCATATGCATTGCGGTAATATTTGCGTTTTCTTTTTGCTTTTTTACCAAACTGCTTGCTAATCTCAACAGTGATTTCCCTTTTTCATTGTTTCCAAAGAACAATAAAATTTTGTATTTGCTATTACTTGTGATTTCTTCTGGCACAAAACTGTCCTTGGTTTTGAAAGCCCAATTGATAATATCTAAAGCTGGTCCAGTCATAAAAGTGGTTACCAATGCCATAATAACCATCATTGTAAAAACTTCTGGCGTAAGTACTTCTAGGTCTAAACCAATGTTCAAAACTACCAATTCCATTAATCCACGAGTATTCATCAATGCTCCAATTGTAAGGCTGTCTCTCCAACTTTGACCGACAAATTTTGCTGCCAAGGCGCTTCCAAAAAACTTTCCTACAACGGCTACAAGAATAATAAAACCAGTAACTTTCCACATATATGGATCATCTATCAACCCGATTTGAGTTCGTAAACCTGTAAATACAAAAAACAAAGGCAGTAATAATATTACGGAAACATCTTCTACTTTTTCAATAAATATCGTTCTGAATTTTGAAATATCGGGCATAATTACTCCCGTCATAAAAGCACCAAACAGTGCGTGAATTCCAATTATATTCGTAGCATAAGACGAAAGAATTAAAGTCAGAAAAAATATTGCAACAACAGGTTTGCTTAAATTTTCACTTTTTGCATACAAATCTCCAACACGTTTCAGGAACGGTTTTACGATAAAAATCATTACAATTACATATAAAAATGCAAGCGCAATTACATACAAAGCACTTTCAAAAGTTCCTGCTTTTACAATTGCAATTACTACGGCTAGCAAACACCAAGCGGTTATGTCATCGGCTGCAGCACAAGTAATTACGATTGCTCCCAACCTAGTTTTATGAATTCCACGTTCTTGAACAATTCTCGCTAAAACTGGAAATGCGGTAATACTCATCGCAATTCCCATAAATAAACTGAAAGATAAAAAAGGTATTCCTTCGGGTGCAAATGATTTATATACAAAAAAAGCGAGCCCAATTCCAAGCGCAAAAGGGATAACAATACTGGCGTGGCTAATTACAACCGCCTCATTGGCTTTATTTCTTAAAACTTTTAAATCCAATTCCATTCCAATGACAAACATAAAAAGGATTAGTCCAATTTGACTTAAAAACTGTAGGTTTCCTAATGATTGTATCGGAAATAATGCCAATGAAAATTCGGGAAAGTACATTCCTAATAAGGAAGGGCCTAGAAAAATTCCTGCTATAATTTCTCCAATTACGGATGGTTGACCAATTTTTCTGAAAATCCAACCAAAAAAACGAGCAACTATGATAATTGTAATAATTTGTGCCAACAAAATCGCTAACGGATCTTCAAAATTTAGAACCATTGACGAAATAAAATCGTTCCAATGGTTATTAGGTTTTGCAATTGTTGTTACTGTTTTTGCAGTTTCCAAAACCTTCCCTTTTGAAATAATCCAATAGATTAATGCTGTGAAACCGCCAGTTACACTAAAATAAAAAAAGGTGTTTTTATAGTTTTTCATAGATTTTTAAGCGGTTTTTGAAAAGATTTGAAGTGCAAAGATTCAAAAATCAAATATAGGAATAATTATAATTCATAAATGATTACACAAATATAAAATTGGAATTTATTTAATAACAATTATTTCAATAAAAATTATAGATAATTCGGATGATTTTTATTCGTTTTAATTACCTTTGCTAGCATTTAAAACGTTTATGAAAAAGACATTAAGAGTAGGTTTTTGGGAATTTATAGCCCGATTAATTCTTACTTATAGAATCACAATATTGGTTGTTATTGCTGCAATTACCATTTTTCTTGGTTTGCAATGGAAAAACCTAAATATGACTTACACCGAAGCGAACTTGCTTCCTAAAAAGCATATCGTAAACAGACAGTATGACGATTTCTTATCAAAATTTGGTGAAGAAGGGAATCTAATCGTTATTGGTTTCAAAGACCCAAAATTTTTTACTCCAAAAGCATTTGCTGCTTGGAATGAATTAATGACCGGACTAAAAAATTCTAAAGGAGTTGAATTGGTTGTTTCTTTGAACGATTTAAAGAAATTACAAAAAGATACACTGGCAGAAAAATTTGAATTGGTGCCGCTTATCAATCAAAATCAAACAGTAAATCCTGCTTATTTACAAAAAATAAAGTTGGAGCTTTTCAATAATTTACCTTTTTACGAAGGATTATTATTCAATAAAAAATCAGGCAGTATTCGATCGGCAATTTACTTGAAAAAATCAATTGTAAATACCGAAGAACGAAAAACATTTATCCTTGAAAACCTTATTCCAAAAATCGAAAAGTTTGAAAAATCCACTGGAATAGACCTTCGCGTTTCAGGAATGCCGTACATCAGAACCATCAACGCTGAAAATATGAAAGGCGAAATCGGACTTTTTATCGGTGCCGCTTTGCTAATTACGTCCTTGATTTTCTTTCTATTTTTCCGTTCCTACAGAGCCACTTTTATCTCGATTTTCATCTTAATTTTTGGTGTAATGTGGTCTTTCGGAACCTTAGGGTTATTTCATTACAGAATCACAATTCTAACGGCAATTATCCCGCCGTTGATAATTGTTATCGGAATTACAAATTGTATTTTTCTCATTAATAAATACCAGCAAGAAATAAAACTGCACAATAATCAAGCGAAAGCCTTGCAGCGTGTCATTTCAAAAATCGGGGTTTCAACCTTGATGACGAACCTTACAACTGCTGCTGGATTTGCCACTTTTATGATTACTGGCAACGATTTGCTATTTGAATTTGGTTTGGTAACTTCCATAAATGTAATCACAGTCTATCTTTTAACGTTGGTTGTTGTGCCAATAATGTACAGTTTTATGCACGTTCCAAAGGAAAAACATTTGTATCATTTAAGCAAAACCTACCTTTCTTCGGTTTTGGATTGGGTAGAATACATCGTAAAAACCAAAAGAACGTACATTTATTCCATTTACGGATTGCTATTGGTTTTCAGTGTAATTGGTGTGGTGCAAATGAAAGTTTCAGGCAGTTTAATTGGTGAAATGCCAAAAAGCGCCTCGTTTTTTAAAGACATCGTATTTTTTGAAAAAGAATTCAATGGTGTAATGCCACTTGAAATTATGATTGACACCAAACATAAAAAAGGCGTTATGAAATTGTCCACAATGAAAAAAATGGACGAATTGCAAAAAACGATTGAGCAAATTCCAGAACTTTCAAAACCTGTTTCAATTGTCAATTTGGTGAAATATTCCAAGCAAGCATTCTACAACGGAAAGCCAGAGTATTATGAATTACCAACTTCTCAAGAGCAAGTATTTATTCTTTCGTATGCCAAAAACGCAACTAAAAACTCTAAAGAAAATCTAATGAAAAGCTATGTTGATTCTACGGGTCAATACGCCAGAATTACGACATTTATGAAAGATATCGGCACCAAAGATATGTCGAAAATCGAAGGGAAATTAAGAACAAAAATCGATGAAATTTTCCCAAAAGACCGCTATGAAGTTACGCTCACAGGAAAAGCGCTAGTGTTCCAAAAAGGCACAACCTACCTCATAAACAACTTAATCGAATCGCTAATATTTGCCATTTTCCTAATCGCAGGGCTGATGGCGTATATGTTTCGCTCGGCAAAAATGATTTTCGTTTCCGTAATCACCAACATTTTGCCGCTTTGCATCACCTCGGGATTAATGGGTTATTTAGGAATTCCCCTCAAGCCATCAACGATTTTAGTGTTCAGCATTGCCTTTGGAATTTCCGTGGACAACGCCATTCAATTTATGGCAAAATACCGCCACGACCTGATTCAAAACAACGGAAAAATCAAAAAATCAGTTTTTAGTGCCTTACGAGAAACAGGAATTAGCACCTTTTACACCTCAATTGTCCTAATTTTTGGCTTCGCTATTTTCACACTTTCCAGCTTTGGCGGCACCGTAGCACTGGGCGGCTTAATTTCCTGCACCTTACTATTTGCAATGTTCGCCAACCTTTTGGTTTTGCCCGCATTAGTTCTCACATTTGAAAAAAAGAAAGCCATAAACGAAGAATAATTTTTTTTTGGGCGCGCCCTCGTTTAGAACTTTTTTAGGAACTACAACATTTTTCGTAAACTCGGTCAGGCTGTGCGTTACAATCTTTGCTCCACTTCGTTCCGAAAAGGATTTCCACTGCCATCCCTCGCGCAAAACAGACAACTTAGATTGTTAGATTTTAGACTTCTTAGATTTACCAAAATAAGGGTTAAAAGATTAAAACTTTCAATGCAAGAAAGTTGGTAATCTTTAATATTCTAATTTTTTTTGGGTACGAGCGTGACGTTCCCACCAGTCGGGGTACTTAATCAAATTTCTGCTTCTCTTTTCAATTGACTTTTTTCTATATCAAAATATACACTAAACCAATTTGTCAGCACTTTTTCGATTTCTGTTTTGTTGAATGTGTTTTGGTTTCTTCTCGATTTTAAGTAATTATCTCTTGTCATTTTTTCGGCAATTTCTCCAACAGTTTTTAAGTCAAGTTCATTTCCAATTCTGGTTGAGAGCCAAAGCCCTCCGATTGAAAAAACAATTCCTAAAATTCCAATTTTCCAATTCCAATATCCACCAATAATCGAAGCAATGAAAATAATTGAAAGGATTGCAATAAGCCAATTTGGAGCACGCAAAATGTTTAGTTTAAAACCTAAATGATTTTCAATTTTATTTACTTTTGAGCGTCTGTTTTGTCTTGGTAAAATTTTTGAAATTGGAAAACTTGGAGTTATAATTTTGTTTTCAATATTAAGTGTCATCGAAATTGTTTTTCGTAGTTTATAGAATGCTTGCTGGGTTGTACAATCTGTATGATTTTCAAGCTCAATTTTATTCGCAATATGGTCGCAAAATTCTCCGAATGTTTTTATATGAACCAACTCATTTTCTAAAAACTCAAATCCAAATGATTTCTCAACTTCTATAAGAAAACCTTCAATTTCTATAGGATCAATATCTTTCAATTTATATTCTGTCATAGTATTTCTTTTAACTGGTTTATATACAAAACTAACTTTCGTTTAATAAAATTATGGTTAGATTTACGAAAGTTTGTTTCGCTTTATATATTCTCAAATGTAGTCTTTATTCCTTTTCTAATTCTTAAAACAATTTTTATTTTATAAGGTTATTTTGGAAAATCTAAGAAGTCTAAAATCTAACAATCTAAGTAGTCTGTTTTGCGTGAGGGAATGAAGCGGATAGGTACTATCTTGAAAACCAAATTTATTTCACTTTTTTTTCATATTTTTGTTCAACTTATAGAAAGCACTTCGTCTTTAAAAATGATTTGTTTATCTGGTATAGCCTCAACTTGTTTGGGGCTATTTTTTTTTG
>OZ248366.1:0-45060 GCA_965234425.1 Flavobacterium neuenschwanderi (SeqCode)
AACAATTGGTTCTACGGATACAAATTACACGGAGTCTGTTCAATAAATGGAATTTTCCACTCATTAGATATTACAAAAGCAGAAGTTCACGATGTTCATTTTTTGAAGAATATAAAACAACAAATGTCTGATTGTGTGTTACTTGGTGATAGAGGTTATTTATCTCAAAGCATTCAATTAGATTTGTTTCAAACAGTAAATGTCAAATTAGAAACGCCAAAAAGAATAAATCAAAAAGACTATAAGCCACAACCTTATATATTCAGAAAATCAAGAAAAAGAATTGAAACATTATTTTCACAATTGTGTGACCAATTCAAAATAAGAAACAATTATGCTAAAACTTTTGAAGGTTTTAAAACAAGAATTTTAGCAAAAATAACAGCATTAACTTTGGTTCAATATATCAATAAATTTATATTTGATAGACCAATAAATAATATTAAAAATCAAAAAATTTAATTACACCCAACGGGTTAAGCATTATAAAATTATAGAACACAAAGCTATTCCGGTTCCCATGGATGATTTTATTATTTTAAGACGTCCGAAAAGTGGAAATAATATATATCTAACTACAGAATCTAATAAATCCAGAAGAGTATATAAAGGTTATAAATTTTCTCCAAGAGCGGGAGAAGGCGTAGAATTTATTTTTGAAAAAGGTAAAAATAAATGGAAGATAGAGAAAGCACAATCGATTTGGATAATTTGATAGATTTAAAAATAGACATTTATTCTTTAATTAACATTCATAATGAATATTAATTAACCATTTTTGATTACGTTAGCAAGAAATATTATTATTAAAATAACAACAATAACAATACAACCTATATTACTATTACTTGGCTTAATCCATGTAATAGAATAGTTATCTTCATACTGAGATTTGCATTTTAAAGAGCAAAACTTTTCTTCGCTTTCATATTTTTGACCATTAATAGTTTTTGGCCAAGAACTTCCTGGGGATTTATTACACCAATCGCATATATTATTTGCCATAATAATTAAATTTTAGTACTCTTTTTTAGATGTTAATAATTACAAAAATATATAAAAATAATATATATAAAAATTTTTTGATTATTTTCGAATTTTAACATAACAATCTAGTAATTCGATAATAACTCATTTCTTCGAAATATAACCCAATTTATAAAGGTCATCAATACATTTTGGAGTATAAAATTCCGCTTTTTCTCTTGCTTCAATTTCATATGGATTGTTGTAATAGCCCTTCGTTTTATTATATTTATTATATTCTAATTGATGAACTTCCTTTGGCATTTGAAGGTAGTGAGTATATTCATGAATACAGGTGTCTACAAGATCTTCTATAGATTTATGATTATTTACATATATTCTAATTAATCTAGAATAAGAAGAATAATCTCCATTTGCTTTTTTATTAATGTTGTATTTAACTTCTACTGTTGGGTAATACTTATGGTGTTTAGGGTATTCCATATTTTCTTTACACCAATCTATAACTGCAGATACGAATCCTGATTTTGTAACATTTAGGGCATAATTTTTTTTAAATTTAATTTTTTTGGATTTAGAATTAGTCTTTTTATTATCTTCAATAATTTCTCCTATTAAGTAAATAATTACAAGGGAAACCAAATAAATGGGAACCCAACATTTCCAAAAAGATGAAATACCTAATAATATGATTAATTTAAACATGTTTTTTGTTTATAAAGAATCTAAAACTGCTTTTCCTATATTTAACCAACAAACTACATTTTTATTGTAAATTTTATTTGATTTTTTTAAAGGAATATTAATCGCCTCATCGTCAATAAAGATTTTACTGTCACTTGGATTAAAACAATTAGGCTCTATTTTTATTTTATTGTAATTTGTAATAGGTAAATTGTGAAGATTGATAAATTCTATTGCAGTTTCCAACGAACCATTTGCTAAATCTGCTCTATAGGTATTTAGTATTAAGGTGAAACCTAAGTTATACAACTCCCAAAGAACTTCTGAACAGTTTTCATTTAAAGAACCAATTTCAGGATAATTGTTGTCCTGTATCGTACCATCAAAGTCAATATAGCATATTTTGAAATTCATAATTTTTTTTTAATTTTCAGGATTATATTTTTTAATTGTGGTAATTCATAGTGATGTTGCTCTACCAGAACTAATTCTATCCTAGCCGACATATATGCTTCCTCTTCTGTTTTAAAGTTCTGAGTTTTTTGAAATTTTATTAATCTATTATTCTCTTCCTTTAGTACTAAATTATAGCAATATTTACTTATTAATTAATTATTATATTCAATATTTAGTTTTAATACTGGTTTTTAATATATTTATTGTGTTAATTTATTAAGTAATATTTAATTACTTTTTTCGTTATTAAATTATATTTTTATTTACTCAATTTCCTTGATGCAAAGATAAAAAAATTTTAGTAAAAATAAACTTTTTAATTTTATTTTGTATATTTGAATAATAAATTAAAGTTATGTTTTGTAAAAACAATTTTTCTGGAGACTTTCAAGATTGTAAAAAGACTATTTTAGAGTCAGTTAAAAAAGACGGATATTTTTTAAGAAATGTCAAGGATGAGTTTTCTAATAATAAAGAGATAGTATTAGCGGCAGTAAAAAACAAGGGGCTTTCTTTATTATTCGCCTCCAAAAAACATCAACATGACTTAGAAGTTGTTTATGAAGCAGTTAAGAATAATTATTATTCATTCCGATTTGCTTCGAAAGAAATAAGAAATAATTTGCAGTTTATTAATAAAATATATGATTTAAGTCCAAATATTATAAAGTATGTTGATAAAAATCTAATAATGCAACATAAAGTTTTACAGAAATTACTTAAAGACTTTGAATCCAAAAAAAATAACCAAGAAGGCAATACTTTGCAAATGGAAAAACATAGAAATAAAGAGATACTTCAATTTATTAATTCAAACTCAATATTAACAAGAAAAATATAATTTGAAATTAAATTCAACGAAATTTTATTCAAATACAACCATTCACTCTCAAATTTAAACATTAAAATACAATTCTATGAAAAATTTATTATACCTAACATTTCTATTATTAGTTTCTTGTTATATTCCTGAACTACATGAAGGACCAATTGATAACACAGGACCTATAATTATTGTTACACCGAGTAATTCAAGTGCTAATATCCCTCAAAATTTAATTGGTCAAACTTGGAGACTATTTTATTATCGAGTAGGGCCAATGGGGCAAGTAATGTCTACTAATGATACTTTACAGTTTTTGACTGCTTCAACATACAAATACAATGGATTTCAATCCATTTATCATCTTTATGCAACTGGTTCAGGATATACTTTAAGTTTATACGAAACCCCTTGGGGTAATTTAAGTGGTTCTATTCTCTCGAATAATCTAACTAATGGAACAATCTTAGGAACAAAATTTGTAGACATTTCATATGGTTCATCAAATACCACGGAATATTATTTATGGATGAATAAAATTTAATTATGAAAAAAATAGTATTTACTCTCTTAATAAGTTCTTTATTTTATTCTTGTGAAGTCTATCAAGAACCAACTTTGCTTAGTCTTAGTGGTGAATATGTAATTGACAGAGTGACTTTACAATCCACTGAAAATTCAACAAATCCGTTAGATATTATATATAATCCAGGGGATACTTTTGTAAATCCAGACGATGTTTTTCCAATGGATACTATTTATGTTGGTTTTACCAGATGGCATCTTGATTATAGTGTAATCTCTTTTTTTCCAATTTCAACAGGTACAGGAACGACTAATTGGCAACGGCAATATTTTTATCAAGTAATCAATCACAATTCTATTTATGACTTAGGTTATATTAGATTTCAAGTAAATGGGAGTGTTCGAATTTTTAAAATATTGTCAGACGAAAATGAAAGTTTGACATTGAGAACAACTGGATTATGGCCTTATGCTAGTGTTGGCCCTAACCAATTGGTAACTTTGCAATTAACACGAATAGGTCCATGAAATTATTAAAACTAAAATTATTAAAAAACTTTTTAAATTACTATTGCTATTTTTTGGAGTAGGTCTTTTTTTTTATTATTGTCCTTATTTCCTATTTCAAAATAACCGCTCCAGAAGGTAGTGCTATTTTGCAGCACTATTGTTTTGGTAATGGTGAAGATTTAGAGTTAAAATCGGATTATCTGCCAAATTCACCTGTGATTATTAATAAATTAAAAAAAATGAGAATAGGTCAGGACGAACGTGTTACTTTACGTCAATATGAAAATTTGCGTTTGTCGTATGCTTTGAACCCATTTCAATTAGTAAAAATACGAAACGGATTTGAAATATATCAATACATCGATTTTGATAAAAAAGGAAATGTTACAACACAAATTAAAATTGGTTTTATTCAATTTGGGGTAAAAGACAGTTGGGTGCATTTAATAAAAACAACTCCTTTTATGGTTCATTATCAATACGATAGTGTAAAAAAATATTAACTTAAAACTATATGTTAATAATAATATTCTTACTTTTAAGACATTATTTTAACAAAGCATTATTAAACTCTAAATTATGAAATACAAAATACTTTTTCCTCTATTACTATTAGGATTTATTGGTTGTAAAAAATCTGAATTATCACTTACTCCTGCTTTAGAAAAAAAGTTGTGCCAACCTTCTTATAATTCTGCTAAAGAATATATTGATGGTTACAAGGTAACAACATTCATAGACACTACTGTCCAAAAAATAGCTGAAGGTGCTCTTATAAAAGCACTTAATGATAACCAAGCCGAATACGGTTGTATTGTGCTTATGGAAACTAATACTGGTAAAATAAAAGCCATGGTTAATCTTAACAAAGATTCAGATGGTGCTTATAAATCTAAAACCACAACAGCAGTTTCACAAACCAACGAACCTGGTGGATTAATGCGAACATTTGATTTATTAGCTTTATTAGAAGATAAAAAGGAAGATACCACTTCGGTTTTTGATACTCATGGAGGTAAAATCTCTTTTTTAGGAAAACAAATTACAGACTCTCATGCTGTTGAAGGAAAAGTTTCATTGGCAACAGCATATAAATTTTCTTCAAATACTGTTTTTGCTCAAGCTATTAATGATTCTTATGCTTCTAATCCTGAGTTGTTTTGCAATAGATATAAAAAAATGGGACTTCACAAATCTTTAGGAATACCTTTTGAAAGCGAAGGTTTGCCAACTTTTCCAGAACCCAAAACGAGTCAATGGAGCAATATAACTTTACCATGGCTTTCAATAGGGTATGGACTTACGTTAACTCCTGTTCAAATACTTACATTTTATAATGCTATTGCTAATAATGGAGTAATGGTTAAACCATTATTTTTATCAGAAATTAAAGATAATGGGGTAAATATTAAAAAATATGCTCCTGAGGTATTAAATTCAAAAATCGCATCTGAAAAAACTATTTCGATTTTACAACATCTATTAACTAAAAAAGCAAATGGTGGAGGAAATACAGTACTTACTTCTAATAATGTAAAAATTGCTGGAACTGGAGCGACTGTTCAAATAGATTATGCTGACCAAACCATAATAGAAAAAAAATATTTAGCCTCATTTGTAGGCTATTTCCCTGCCAATAAATCTAAATATTCTGTTGTTTGTTTTATATACAATCCTAAAATTATAGAACCTTTATATAGTGTAATAGCGTGTGGAGATGTTATTAAAAAAATTGCTGAAAATGTTAAATAATTTTCAATATTTTTTTATTTAATAAACGTAACTATTATAAAATATCAATAGAATTAATAAAGTTGTTTTTTTAAATTAATATAATGTTTGAAGGTATTTTAGAATAAATGAAATATAAAAAAAAATATGACAGTTATTATAGGAAAGCAATATTGGATGAAAAAAAACTTGAATTCTCTTGTTTTTAACAATGGTGAATTATTAACCAATACCCAATCAAGGACTGATTGGGAACTATCTATAATCAATGAGACTCCTGCTTACTATATTTCAGACGAATACGAAGGTGAGGTTTTATACAATTACTTTGCTATAATTGATTCACGAGGTTTGTTACCTGAAGGATTTAAAATTCCCAGTTTTGAAGATATTAATGTGTTAACTAATTATTTAGGAGGTAAAGAATTAGCTGGTTTAAAACTTAAAAGTAATAATGAAATAGATTTTCCTGGAATTGCTTATTTAGATGAAGAGCAGCGTCTAAGAAAAGACAAATATGGAAACTATTCAGGTTTTACAGCAAATGCTGTTGGAAAAATAAGAAAGGATGGAATCATTTCTAGTGGATTTAGATCAAATTATTGGATTCTTAATGAAGACAATAAACCTTTTGTTTTAGAATTAATTGAAGGTGTTGATGCGGCAATTATTTATGATGAATCAAATTTTAAAAAACAATATAAAAATTTTATAAAAGAGTGTGGGTTTTCCTTGAGAGCGTTAAAAAAATAAGTATTTAAGATTGAAAACAAATTTATGTTAAGTATTGATTTTAAATGTAGAAGAATATATTCAAATGAGTAATCCAATTCTTATATAATAGAGTCCAGAAACTATTTAAACTGGGAGGTATTCGAAAATCCAGAGAGTAGAAATTTAAAATATTAACTTATGGCATGGCAAACTTATTATGTACGTTACACTATTGTTTATAGTGACGGACAAAGAGCAGAATCGGGCACAAATTTAAATTTGGAAAGTCAATCCGAAAGTCAAGCAATTGATTTATTGAAAAGACAAAATAATGTGCCTCAAAACGCACAAATTATTATTAGAAGTTTTAATAACCCTTAATTAATTTAAGGGCTAATTAATTAGCCCTTTTTTAACAATCATCAAAAAATATATTATGATAAATCCAAAAACAAAACACACAATGCTTAGGCTTGATTTACTCGAATCATTTTCTATAGAAGTATATCCTACTAAAACATTTTACAAATACCAAGAAACTAACGAATGGCCAAGGGGATTTCTTTTTAAAAATTGTACAGGTAGAATAGTAATAGAGAAAGATACTTATACAAAACAGTTATTATTTGAAAGAGCTTTTTTTGATGAAATAAAAAACTCTTATCTATATTGTACATTGCCTTCTGATGACGAATATGTTAAACGGGATTTGGAATTATTTTTCAGTTCGAATATTGATATAAAAGATAATGATAACATTCTTTACAATCCTATTGAATTTGGCGCAAATGAGTTTCAAATTAAATTAATATCCTAATTTAATGATTATAAAAAAAATACTTTGGGATACAATAAATAACCAATTCTAAAAAAAATCAACCTAACTAGTCAAACTATGCTATTCGATTTTTTATTTTCAGATTCAAATTCTACACAAAATATTTCAATTATGACAGAACGCGCCCGCTTATTCGTAGAAAAAGTAATTTCTGAAAATGACATTCGTTTTATGAAAAATATTTTGCATTATTATTTATCAACTAGAGAATCTTGCGATAGTATGGAAAATTGTATTATACAGACCATTCAAAAAGATGCTTTAGTAATTAACGCTTGTGAATATTTCGATATAATTCCACCTATTTCACAAAATATTTATGATTTTTCATCAACATTACAGGTCTTTATTGACAAATTATTTTCAATAGAACAAATTAGAGCTTTTACCATTAAAGATGCCATTAATCATCTTCTTACATTAGGCTGAATTGACTTGTTGTTTTTTATTACACTTTTGTAAAATAAAAACAATTAAAGTAAATTTTATTAAAAAAATAGTATCTTTGTAATATAATTTTTAAAACATTAAATGATGATTTTTGCCTTTTTTTTATTCTCAAACCCAAATCCAATGAATGATTTTTCAATTAATGATCTCTTTGAGGTCAAGCAAGGAAAGCAAATACTCGATAAAGCAAAAAAAAATACTACTAGTAAAGATGATGAAACTAGATTATCAACTTCTAAAATAAAAGTATTAACGATGAATTCTGTAAACTTCGATGATAAGTCGATAAATTCAAGTTTGCTTTCGGACTATACTTTGCCTAGTTCAATTGGTTCCAATACTATTTTAACATCAAACAGTTATATTGTAAACCGTGTTGGGAAGAATCGAGGAATGTCATTACTTGATTTAGACTTTGATTTTAATACTAATGAAATTATTGCATCCCACCATTTTATAATTTTACAACCCCGAAAAATAGTGTTGGAAAACTTAGCCTTTTTCCATGCTTTATTAGATGTTGTTCTTGTTGATTTAATTAACGAAAAAGCAGACATTAACGCTTCTAAGGTTCAATATCTTACGGTTAAGGAAATTCAGGAAAAGAAAATATCAATTCCATCTGAAGGATTTGATGATTTAACAAAAAGCTTTATGGAATTATATAAACCATACAAAGAGGCGTTAAAAAGTTTTAATTTTTCAAGAAAAAAATTAGAGGATTTTAAAAGTAAATTTCTTAAAAAATAATAAATTAAACTTAAGAAATTCCAAAACCAAAATAAGAAAAACTTATTGATTTTAACATAAATTAATATGGAAAATGAATATGGAAAATGTCCAGAAAACCCAATTCTATTAAAGAATATTTCAGACTCAATACTTTTTATGGATAGTTTAATAACAGCTTCAGGAAGCTGTATTATTTATCATAGAATAAAGGCCTCCAAATTTGGTGGTGCTAAAATCATTGATTGTTACGAAATCATGACTACTAATAATGAGTATGATACTTTTTATATTAACACATACAATCTATTAAATATTTTAATTCCACCAAATGGCTATCTATTTGATACATTATCTGATTTGTATTCTAAAAGCAGAAGAAATAAAAGTGAATATTCAATTGATGAAGAATATTTAATGATGGATGATTTAGATTGGGACGAAGAGGATTTTAATGAAGATGAAATGGAGTCTTCGCCAACACTATTAAGTTCTATTGTGAGTTCAATAGGCACAAATGTTCGGGTAAGAAATTTTCCAATTGGTTTTATTAAAACTCACTTGGAAGAGGAAGGCCTTTTAGATGAAAATGAAATTGAAAAAATAGTTGCTGATATTAAGCCCAGACCAATATAAAAAATTATAAGTACTAATTTTATAAAAAAAGTAAAATGGCAAAACCTAAATCTGAACAAATTAAAACTTTAAAAAAAGATTTTTTAGAAAAAACAAACGCACTTAATAGAATAAATGCTAATGCATTTAATATAAAACGTGTAAAAGCCGATATCAATTATTTAAGAGCTTATCTTTTTCAGTTGATGAATGATGATTTTGGATTTTCAGAAAGTTGTAGAGTTGAGTTTGAGATAATAAATAAAAAAATTGAAGAATTATCGGAAATTGAAATTTTTAAGTTATTACGAAATGAAGTTGAGGTAGATGTTGATGGTATACCAGTTGAGGGTAGTAACTATATTGAATTTTATCATTTTAACAATCAAAATTATGATAATAGTTTAGATTACTCTAAATATCCCGAACTTTTCACTGATTTAAGACAAATAAGTTTTGATCAAGGTGGATTAATAGTTTTTGAACTTTATGAAATGCAAATATATAAGTTGTTTAATTCTAAAGGGCACCTTATTACAGGGCCATGTCATGATTTGGATATTTTAATAAATGGAAAATATATAGAAAGAGATTCGGGAAACAGAGGTGGTTTTCATTTGTTAAAATATAATTTATTAACCGATTCAGTTATTCATATTAATAGTTTTTCTGATTTTGATGATGAAGTTTTTGAATTTCTAAGAACAGATACTCGTGATCGTTTACAAATTGAAATTGGAAAATCAGTACCAGAAAGAATTGAAAATTTTAAAGAACCTAAATCTAAAAATGATGCAAAATTAATTTTGAATGATAGTAATTGTAATTGGATTACTTCTCCAGAATTAGTAAAATATTATGAAAAGGATAAAGAACTTGCTTTATTGGCAGTTTCAAGAGAACCATTAGCTTACAGTTTGCTTTCTAATGAGTTAATGCTTGATGAATCAATACAAAAGGTTTTATGCTTAAGTACAGATTGGAATCTTTTGCATTATATAAAAGAATGGAATCTTTTTATTGAAAATATATTGACTTTGGGTGAGTTGTGTAATGTAATTAAAAATAATAGAAATTTATTAAGTGTTTTGTCTAATAATATTCATTCAAATGTTGAATGTTTAATGGCAGCAATGAGTAATGATGTTTCAAATATAAAATATGCGGACGTATCCCTTAAAAAAGACAGGAGATTTGCATTAGAAGTTTTTAAATCATACGGTGAAGCCTTAGAACATTTTGATGAATCCATAAAAGCAAATAAAGAAATCGTGTTAGAGGCTATAAATAATAATTATTTGGCAATTAAATATTGCTCAAAATTACTTAGCATTAATGAAGAATTTATTCTCGAAGCTTATAAATTTAATAATCAAATTATGAATTATATAGATGCTGTAATAATAAAACGATATAAAAGTTTACAGGAGTTATATGATGAATATAAATCAAATGGAGAAGAAGACTTTAATGATTTGCCTTTTTGATGTTACAATTAAATTCTGTCGTACATTTATTTAACCACCATAAATTAAAAAAAATGAAAAAAATACTCTTAATCTTATTATTTTCTGTCTCCATCAACTCCGTTTTTGCGGATTCCCCATTAACAAATTCTGATTTTTATAAGGCCTATTTGGGCGTTCCATTAGTTGATAAAACATCCAAATCTAATGGCATTTTAACAGATGAAATATTTTGTTATTTAAATTCTAAAGCAAATAGTATTGATAAAAAAATTGCGTTAATAAATTCTTTAAAATGGAACATTAATGGTAAAAATAATGCTGTATTGTATTTCAAAAAATTAGTATTAATTCATAAAAAATACACGCCTAATAATTTTTATAACAAAGGCACATCCGAAGAATTAATTTGTTATGCTTATTTGAAAGCGATGGATAATTACTTTGATGTTAAAATAGCGTCTTTATTTTCCGTAAGAGCTAACGAGCTTAATCCAAATTCCTATACTATTTCAATTGTCAATCAATTAATCAAAGTGCAGATGATAGTTTCGCCTAATGATTGGTGTGAGGTTTATAGTGGTATGGACAAAATCAGGGAAAATAAAGATTTAGTAGTTGATTTTAGAAAAGAAGCATCGGATATAATTTTTAATTATACTGATGGTTATAAAGAATACTGTACATTTTGGTACTCAATTAGAAAGTTTTTTCAGTGAATTTAGAAAATTATCATCACTAATTAATTTAATAAAAATAATGAGATTTAATAGATATTTTATAATTATTATTTTAACTGGATTAGTAGCGCTATTTATTACATACCCATTTCTATATCGAATAAAAAGAGTTATTCAAGGAACAATTGAATATTATTCATCAGTAAACCGCAGTAATAATGGAGTTTGCTCAAATTGTGAAGTCATTTTTGTAGACAATGTAAAAAAACAAGAAGAAGCATATAAAAAGGAAGGAATAAAACCACAGAAAAATATCAAAGGTCTAAAGAAACTTTTGCGTTCGGGAAAACTCAAAACTGTAAAAACCAACGAATTTTATATTATTGATGACTTAGACCATTCTAGTCCTTATCTTATGCCTAAAGCAGTTGTTTTCATTCGGGATTTATCCAAAATATACAATAATAAGTGCAATAAAAAAACAATTCCATTCGTCCCATTTACTATCTCTAGTATAACTCGAACTAAAACTGATGTATTGAAATTGATGCATGTTAACAAAAATGCCATTCCCAATAGTTCACACCTAAAAGGAAAGACGTTTGATGTTAATTATCTTGCTTTTAAACAGAATAAAAACCAAACTAAGTGTTTCATTGCAGCACTATCAGAACTAAGAAAGAAGAATAGATGTTTTGTAAAATTTGAACGCAATGGATGTTTGCACATTACAGTGATTTAAGAACGTTAATTTTTTCTTGATAAATACAAGCTAAAGTATTAGAAACGATTGACTGAAATATTGGATGTAATCGTTAATAAATGTAAAACAAATTAATTATGAAAAAGCTATTATTAATTATTCCTATTGTCCTAATTGTTCTTACAAGTTTTTATTTTTTAAAACCTGTTAAAACAATATATATTCAACCACTCGGAGAAGTTTCCCCAGAATATATTGCTCTAGTAAAAAAATCTATTAAAACTTTTTATGGATTTGAGTGTATAATTAAACCTGAAAAATCAATAACAAAGAATATGTTAAGTCCAATAAGAAAAAGGATTGATGCAGATAAAGCAATACTTCAGAACTTATCTTTTGACAATTATATAATTATTACCGAAAAAGATATCTGTCATAGAAAAGATCAGAATAACACAGAATATGGTATTTTAGGACTAGGAGGCATTTGTGGAAAAACATGTATTATTTCAACATTTAGATTAAAAAGGAAAGTATCTAAGCAAAAAATATTAGAACGATTAGAAAAAGTAGCGCTTCACGAAATCGGACATAATTTGGGTTTAAATCATTGTGAAAATAATAATAAATGTATGATGAGTTCCGCAAAAGGAGCTATTAGCCAAGTAGATTATGAGGGGGTGTGGTTTTGTGAAAAGTGTATGAAACAGATTAAAAAATAACTTGAACCAAAATATTTATGAAACTTATAGTATTATTATTTAATTTATTTTTTTTAGGAACACCGTCTTCTACAAGCATTGTGGATAAAGCAATAGCAATTCAAAAACAATATATTGTAACCAACTACAAATATGTGGTTATGGTTGATTATTCTAAATCAATAGATGAAGAAAGACTTTATATTGTAAATACCAAAACCGCTAAAATTGAAATGACTTCAATTGTAAGCCACGGAGTTAATAGCGGTAAAGAATACGCAGTTAATTTTAGTAATGTAAAAAATTCTAAAAAATCAAGTCTTGGAGCTTATCTCACTGAAAACACCTATTATGGTCGTTTTGGGTATTCATTATATTTAAAGGGACTAGATAAAACAAATTCTCTTGCTAAAGAGAGAGCAATTATTTTTCATTCAACTAAAAAAATGCATACAAAATGGTCTCATGGTTGCTTTTCATTGCCTGAAAAAAACACAAGAAAAATAATTGATATGATTAAGGGCGGGTGTTTGGTATATGCTTACAAAAACAATTGATTTTTTGTTTATCAAACCACTATTTCTCCTATGAAAAAAATATTATTTTGGCTACTTGTTTCAATTATTGCTTCGGGAGTAATTTATTATTGTTACCCTGACACCAAATTACCAATAAGCACAAAAATAGACACTATAATTGTTTTTAAGTCTAAAAGGGAACTTCAAATCTTTTTCAAAAAAAAACTTCTAAAAACATATAAAATAGCATTAGGAGCTAATTCAGTTGGGCACAAACATTTTGAAGGAGATGAAAAAACACCTGAGGGTAGTTATTCTATTTATAAATTAAAAACGAGTATTGCTTATAAAAGTTTACATATTAATTACCCAAAACCAGAAGACGAGAATTATGCAAAAATTCACTTTAAAAAACCAGGTGGTGATATTTGCATTCATGGTATAAAAAATGGCTTTGGTTTTTTATATAAATTTCACAGATTTTATAATTGGACAGATGGATGTATAGCTCTTAATAATAAAGAAATGGATGAAATTTATAATTTGGTTAATTCAAAGACTATTGTTATTATTAAACCCTGATTTGCAACTATTTTTTTAAAATATTTAGATTGTAAATCGTCAGCAAAAAGTGTACTGATTTAGTCAAAAACTAAGAGAGTATTTTCAAAAATTATTAACTAAATACTATCTTAGGAAAAGTCCACTTTAGTTTGAAGACATACACTTTGTCGATGTCTCTTTGTAGTTTCTTTTTTAGAGATGTTTGCACGAAGCTGATTATTCCAAAGAATAATGCCAATAATAAAATTAGTTTTTTCATAATGTTAAGGTTCTATATAATAACGGAAAGCATAAAAAATTTATTGTGAATCTTTGATTTGTTGATTCATCAAGCTTGATTTTCGTATTTAACAAAGTAGATTTTAAGGTCAGCTTGATTGGCATATTTAACAAAGTATATATTATTATCGACTTGGTTTGGATAATTAGTAAAAAACCATTTTCCTACATTTTTACTGGCTTGGTTTTGATACTTTGATTTTAAAGACTTTTAAATCAGCTTAATTTTCATAATCTACAACAAACACTCTTACAATTTATTACCTAGAGTGTATTTTTTGTGAGTGACTATTCTTCACGTTTATAATGAATAATAATTACCGAAACATTGTCTTTTCCCTCTTTGTTTTTTGCTGCGTCAACAAGTCTAATTGGGTCGGGCGCATCTGAAATTAGGGATTCAATTTCATCGTCTGTCAGTTCGCTGTTTAGTCCGTCACTGCATAAGAGTATTTTGTCATTGTGCAAAATCCGTTGTGAAATATCCTCAAAGTCAAAAAATATTTTTTGTCCTGCTCCAAAAGAATTAACAATAATGTTTTTAGGGGCATCAGGATTATTTGTCATTTCACTTAAAGAATGGTCTCTAGAAAGCTGAGTTAATATTCCTTCTCTGAAACGATATAATCTGCTGTCGCCAATATTGATTAAGAAAATGGAATTTTGAAAAAATAAAATACCCACAAAGGTTGAACCCATACCTGTTTTCTCTACATCTTTTGCACCTTCGTCAAGTAGTTTTGTATGAATAGCGGTTATTCTTTCATTGAGAAAATCTTTTAGATCTGCATTGGATAACTCACCTTTTAAATCACGAATCACTTTGTTCATTTCGGTTAAAACAATTTCGCTTGCATACGCTCCGCCTTTATGTCCGCCCATACCATCAGCAATGGCAATCAGAAACGGATGTTCCGAACTTTCAAAATCAAATTCATAGCTCTTAGAAGCATCACGCAAAAATTCGTTGCCTACTAAAATCATGTCCTCATTATTTTGGCGGACATTACCAATATCGGATATAGTGTTTATAATTAGTTTCATAATCTTTGAGCGCCTATTGATATTGATTGAAGGACAATTTTTATTTGAAATTCAATATTGGCAAGTAATACAAAGCAGTTATTATTTAATGTTTCCAATGTATGAGGTTTCAGTTGCGGAACATTCTGCCAATTGGAAGAATTACTGATTTTAGAACCGTTGGTAGAACCCAAATCCTTAAATGTCCACCCGTTGTCTTTGTTAAAAATGAATTGAGCGTGTTGCCCCGATATTTGGGATAATTGTCCGAAAATATTTGCATGATTTCCTGATGCTCTTCCGATAATATCTCCGTCTTGCAATTCAACATCAATTTTTAAATGATTGTTGATTATTCTTAAAACAGGAATAGAAATATTAGTGTTAAAAACAGGTGGTTGAATATTTGAAAGTGGGGGTACGGTTTGATTAAGTATTGAAATAGGTTGAGAAACAGCAGGTGTATTACTCTGAATATTATTTGATGTGGTTATTGCCGATTTTTGTTTAGGCAAAAAAAGTTTACTGCCATCTTCCACGCAATTTTTGCCCTTACCTGATTTTCCGCAAGTCGGGCAAACTAAAAGTTCTATACCGCATTGGTCACAGTGAAAACTATCGTTGTCAATAACGCTTTTACAGTAGGAGCAAATCATTTAAAATCTTCTTTTGTAATAAAATTTATTATTGGGCTTATGTCTGTTCCTTTTTTTCGTTCTGCCGCTATTCTCATAGCCTGATTTTGCAAAACATTTTCAAACAGATTACGAACCGTTCTTCCGTTAGCAAAATTTTTATCCCGCTTATTAAATATTTGAGTAAAAATATTTAATACAAAATCATCTATACTTTCTTCAAGAACCATCCCTTTTGATTTTACCATTGATTTGAAAATATCTGTCATCTCTATGGGAGTGTAATCATCAAACTGAATATGGTTTGTAAACCGTGAAGTAAGTCCAGGATTAGATTGTAGAAATCTGTCCATGTCATCGTTATACCCTGCCGCAATCACAATTATTTTTCCCCTGTCATCTTCCATTCTTTTTAATAACGTATCAATCGCTTCTTTACCAAAATCATTGCCGCCATCCGAAGTAAGGGTATATGCTTCATCAATAAACAATACTCCACCAAAGGCTTTTTCAATAACTTTATTTGTCTTTGTTGCTGTCTGACCAACATATTCTGCTACCAAATCTTTTCTGTCAGTTTCAACCAACTGTCCTTTTGAAAGTAATCCCATTGCTTTAAATATGTTGGCTAAAATTCTCGCTACCGTTGTTTTGCCTGTTCCGGGATTTCCTTTGAAAATAAAATGAATATTCAACGTTGTTTTTTTACCGCCCTCAGATGAGCGGATTTTTTCAACTTCTAAATAATCTATCAAACCTTGAATTTTCTGTTTCACTGTATTTAAACCAATCAGATTATTCAGTTCGTTCATGGTATCTTCCAGCGTGATAACTTTTGCTTCATCTTCATAAGTCGGAATATCTTCTGCATAAAGAATCAAATCATGATTGTCTGATATTGCGTTTTGCAATCGTTTCGCTCTAAGCGACAAGCATCTTTCATAAAGATTGCGAACATCACGACCATTGCCGAAATTCTTATCCCGATTGTCATATATCGTCTCTAATGATTTATGTAATTTCAACTCGGCATCGCTATCTAATTTGTAATTTTCTTTCCCGACAAATACCTTGAATATTCTCAAAAGTTCGTCAGGGCTATAATCTTTAAGGTCAAAAATGTTTTCTTCTTTAAACCTTGATTTCAAGCCTGGATTGGCATTGATAAAGTTTTGCATTTCCTTTTGATAACCTGCCGCAATCACCATCATTTTTCCTCTGTCATCTTCCATTCTCTTTAGCAAAGTATCAATGGCTTCCTGCCCAAAATTGTCATTATCATGCTGTTTAAGTGTGTATGCTTCATCAATAAACAAAATTCCGCCTGTGGCATCATCGCATATTTTTTGGGCAAGTTTTGCAGTTTCGCCAACATACTGCCCTACCATTTTGCTCCTGTCCACTTCCACCACATGACCCCTTGAAAGCAAACCGATAGAAGCGAATATTTCTCCTAATTTTCTTGCAAGGGATGTTTTGCCTGTTCCAGGGTTTCCTGTCAATATCAGATGCTCCCCAAACGAATATTCATTTCCTGTTTTTTCTGCATCTTTTTTCGCAACTTCAATTCGCTCAATCATATTCTTGATATACCCTTTTACATCATTCATTCCTATGAACTTGTCAAGTTCTTCAAAAATCTGTTCGGTAGTTTTGTCTTCGGCAATTTCTCCTTTTATATCTTCTTCAATAATGGTGATTGGAAAACTATCGTATTGCGGATTGAGAAAATGCTCCTCAACAATTTCTTTCACAATTTTATTTACTGCGTGTCCGTTGCCAAAACCGCTGTCTTTTTTCTTTACTACATTCCTGAACAATTTTTTGATTTTGGATTCCGCTTCGGGTGAGAGGGAAAAATTTTGCTTCTGAAATTGCCTTTGGGCAATCTCAAACATTTCATCTGCCGAAAGGTCAGGCAAAGTGAAAATGAGATTGAACCTGCTTTTTACTTCGGGATTTTTTTCAAGATACTCTTTAAATCCTTCTGTTCTTGATGCCAAAATAATCACAGGGTCTCCACTCATTTTATCCATTTCGGCATATAGCTTATCCATTGGAGTTATGTTTCCGGGTATATAATCTGCGGGAACTAATCTGTGAACTTCATCAATGAAAACTATGCCGCCTTTTAATGCACTTAAATTTACGGCAAGGTCTTTTGAAAAATTTCCAAAATCAACTGAATTGATGCTCTTGGAATCAGGCTTGGCAATGATTCCGTTTTTGAAATAAATTTTGGCAAGTATGTCTGCTATTCTTGATTTGGCTGTACCTGTATTGCCTATCAGAATGGTGTGTAATGTTTTTTTATCCAATTGTCTGCCGCTTTGTTTCATCCTGTTGGCGACAGTTATTGTTGTGTTGATTTTATTTTTCAATTCCGCAAGACCAACTAATTCATCCAAATCAACAGATTTCGACTGAAAACTAGCATCAACAACTTCCGCGCCGCAATATTTACAATATATTGCGATGTCCCTATTGGTTTGATTACATTTTTTGCACTGAATAGCCATTGAAATTATTTTATTGGGTTTGCTTTTTCAGTCAGTTTATTCCAAAGTTCCGCTTTTCCTAGGAGCTGTTCGGTGGTCATTCTATGCAGTATTTGCAAATATATTTCTTGATTTGGATGTGTCTTGATTTCCATACTATTATTTTTCTTCTTCAAAGGTATTACTTAGAAACAGAGTTTAAGTTAGCACCCGAAATTTCTTTTTTAAATTGTTTCTCATCAAGTGAAAGGATGCGAACCGTCTCTTGAAATACTTCATACGATTCTTTTTCTGCAAAAAAAAGGTCAACTTGTGCAAGAGATTGTGTTACTGCCGATCGCTCGTTTCCCGAAAGTCCAACACCATTTATTGCTTCGTCTCTGTTTTTTTTAAGCAGATATGCCCTACCAGCTATGATTACAAGTGCCCCCCCCGAAACAATATAAATAGCTACAATCGGTATCATATTTCCAAGATAGTTGCCCAACACACCACCTGCAACTAGTCCAATAATTACTCCCCATGCATCTCCGTCATCTACCTTTGCTCCCAAAAATGCCCCCAATCCTGCAAAAGGAATAATATAAACAACCCACCTAAATGTTGATGATGCACCGTACGCTATAGATGCAATCAATAAAACCAACGAAATAGCAGCTATTCCAATGCTCCACCAAATTTTTTTGTTAAAATCATACTGCGTATCGGATTTATATTTTTTCTTATTCTTCGCTACAATGTCGTTGAATTTTGATTGTGTAATATTTACTTTATCTATTTTTTCAACTTTGATTTTTTGAACAATGGATTGATTTTGCTTATTGATTAAAGTAAGTTCATTATTAAATCGTTTGATGTATGGTAAATCGGAATTTACCTTCTTTAACCTATTAATTATTTTTTTTAAATCAGAATGATACGATTTGATCTTAATTTCATTACCTTTTATTTTATTTATATCATTACGAATGTCAATAGCAATTCTGTCATTTAATTGATAAGTAAGTTGATTGAAAAATTCAGAATATGAGCTAATATTCTTTTCAACGAATGACAAATAATTTTTCAGGCAATCAAGAAAACGAACCGATTTTGATTGAGAATCTTTCACCCAAAAACTTTCAATATTCATCTTGTGAATTTCAATGACATTATTGAATTGTTGATTATTTCCCGATACTTTTTCTTTTATTTTGGAAAGCAGTGTTTCAATTATATGATAAATATTTTCATTTGTTTCCTGACTTTCACTTAATACATACATCAGCATCTGGCAAAATTCTTTATCTGTATAGCTTTCTGATTTGATGTAATCAATTACAGTTTGAGGAAGCGATGAGCCGCAATAATTGGTAAGCCAGTAATTAACTTCATGCTGATTTTTAGTTGTATCTGCATCTGAAAAGAAATGGGAAAAATTATTTTTGAAAAGCAAGTGAAACTCCATTTTATCATTTGCAACACTGCCGTTCAATTCAAAACCCTGGTCTAAAGCATAGCGAAGTGTAATTTCATCTAATCTTTTAAGTACCCGCCATTTGTCTATTGTGGATTGTAAGTCTTTAAATCCGCCAATCCACAACGATAGCTTTGAATCAATATCTGAAAGTTGTTTGATGATTTTTGTTTTTGTTTCACTATCAACTTTTATCAGTTCGTTGGGTTGGTAAATTGTGTAATTATCAATTATAAATTTATCAACTCCCTGTAGGGTTAGCACTAAAGTGTTTAAGGCAAGTTTAGAATTGTACTTCTTAAAATAGTTTCTATATTCGTCTGCCTTCTCTCTATAGTTTCTTGCTTCGAGAAAAATATAAAAAGCGGCTTTAGGATTTTGCAAATCCTGCCTATAGTGTTTGAAGTTATGCTCAAAATGCAATGCAATTTCTTCCTGAGTTTTCAACTTGGTTTTATCAAAGCCTTTAAACGGTCTTTCAGTGTCAAGAATATAAATTGCTTTCGTCAATCCTGAGGTTTTATCCCTCGGAAAATCTTTTTCTACAATATCCATAAGCTCGTTGAATAAACCTGGATCAACAGGTTCTATCCATTTTGCCACAGTATTTCTGTAAAGATGCCCTTCCCCTTTTTCAGGATATCTTTCAAGGTAAATGGCAAGATCTTTAGGATTGTTCACCACAATTTGCTCTCCATCAATCAAGCCAAATGAATAGGGCTTGTATTCAAATTGAATAGTTTGATAATTAACTTTTACATCCTCGCCTTTCAACCACCGTTTTACTTCGTCAAAAGCCCAACGGTCGCGTGGGTTTACCGTTATCAAACCTTTTATGAGTTTTTCAACATCATCATCAATATTGTCTGGAAAAAAAACCCTGCCTTCGCTTTTGAGCCGCATGATGCCAAACTCGTCAACATCCTCAAAGGGATTTCTTCCAAACCACAAATGCAGCAAAGTCATTCCTAACGCATAATAATCAACACTTTTTTCAATGGTGGTTTTTCCTTGAATGTTGGTGAATAATTCGGGAGCGGCATACAAACTTGTTCTTGCCAAAGATGTGCGAACAAGCTCCTCGCCTTCTTTTACATTTGAAGCAATACCAAAATCACCAATGGCAATGTCCTTTTTATCGCTAGTGCGGTAAAAAATATTTTCAGGTTTGATATCACGATGAATAATGCCGTTGGTATGACAGTAGTTTAATGCCTCAATAGTTTCCGCAACTATCTCTTTTACTTTTTGAATGGATGTTACAGGCATAATTTCCTGTAATGTTCCTCCCTGAGCATATTCTGAAATTTCAAAAAATCTATCCTGATAATATCCGTAGTCAATTAACTCAATTATATCAGGGTGCTTTAACCCTTTAAGTTTTGTAAGGATTTCATCTTTCGGTTTGTATTGCGAATAGTAATATTTAAAAACGGTATGACTGCCGTTACTGCTTACGAGAAATATTTCTGCTTCACCTGAACGGGCAATTTGTTTCTCAATATAATATTTTGATCCGTTCAGTAAAACATCATTCGTCAGCGATGACGAAATGATCTGCGTAGCATCAGAAGCAGACGAAATTATGTTTTCATCATTTCTTATCGTTTTGTTCTGCATGCCAGAACCTATAATCTGATTTTCGTTTGGTCTTTGCGTGCTCATATTTCTGTTTGCTTAAATGTTGTTTCGTTAAGCCAAGTTCCACCTTTAGCAGGGTCAGCACAATCTTGTGGGTTATTATGAACACAACCATAAGCATTGCATCTCCATCCAATTTGAATGAAAGTTGGCAACAAAATTTTTAAAGCCCCGAAAAATTTCCTTGCTTCTTGATTACTTGAAAATGTTTTGCTTCGAGTATCTTCTAATAACTTTAATGCCTTAATTTCTTTTTGTTGTTCAAAAAGAATTTCTTGTTCTTTAGTTTTTATGCTCTGTTTTGACTGCTCCAAAGTTTTAAGGTTTTCTTCAACATTGCCGTTTGGATTATCATTTAACGTAAACAGATTTTTCTTTTTCGGTTGTTGTTCAGCGAATTTTGACAAGTAGTTTTTCAGCTTTTCTGACTCAATTTTCGAATGTTTAATTTTTTCATTCGTGTTGTAGATTTCATTCTCGTTTATTGTGGTCAGATTCTGAAATTCAATCGAATTTGCAATCATTTCAATTGTTTCGTTGGCTTGTTCGGTCAAAGCAATATTACACTGCGGACAAAAATCAAAATGACTTAATTCCTCGCATGAATGGCAGATAATTCCTTCCGGTGGATTGCCACATTCTGCACAGAATTTTTGACCTTCTTCCACATCAGCGTAGCAGAAATTACATTTTCCTTTCAACTGCCAATCTCCGCAGTTTTCGCAAATATCGGCAGTAACAGAACATCCCCAACCGCAGTTCTGACATTTGTGTTGAGTAAGTGCATCATCAGAACCGATTTGATTTTGACTTTGAAAATCAGAATTGGTTTTTTGTTTTTGATTGAATTTATTTTCTTCTAGATCGCCCATTATTAATAAATATTAAAAAGATTATACAGTAGCTAACTAAAAATTAGTAACTGATTGTTGCGAAAAAAATTTTCAGAATAAAACACAAAAACTAATAAGCATTGTGATGTCAAGTTCAAAATAAATGTATTCCCAAGCAGAAACTGGATTTTCTTCTTTTTTTTGGAGTTAAAAATCATCGTTGAATTTATACATGATCAGACAGAAAGAATTACTTAAAACCAATCATAATAAAAAACAATACAATTGCAAAAGTAAATGCAATGGAATTAGACCACTTTAATCTTTTTTTAAAATACTCCCAGTCAGTAGAAAAAAAAGTCATTGCATCAGTTTTGAAAAAGAATCTGTAAAAATAAAAAAAACAAAGGAAAAACATAATTCCTCCACTAATACAAGCAATAAAAAAGGGCTCATTTAGTGCAAAAAATACAGTAAGAACAAACCAAAAAAATAAATTAGCAAGAAATAAAAGTAATTTAAAGACAAGCATAATGTATATTTTATTAAATAATTTTAATTTTATGAATAGCTGGAAATATTATATTAAATATGGGTTAAATTTTTATTTTAGCCCATTTTCATATGCGGTTAAGAACTAGTTTTAGATCATTAATCAATTACTGGTTAAGTATTAGCTATTATTTTATAACTTTTCTTAAGACCAAATTAATGAAATTTAAATTATATATGCAAATAAAAATTACAATTTAAGTTAGGTTATAAAAATAACAAACAATAAAATAATTCTTTTATTCATACCATATAATTTATTTATTAGTTAAAGCGATAATTAATATATATTTTAAGGTCCTATTCGTGTTAAATTAATAGTGATTGACTGATTGGTCCCAATATTCGAATACAGCCATAATCCGTTGTTCGTAGCGTTATGCTTTCTACACTGTCTTCAAGGATTTTGAATATTCTGCTACCATTGGCCTGAAATTTCAAGCAACCCAAATCATAAATAGAATTATGATTAATCACCTCATAATAATATTGGCGTTGCCATAAGGTTTCCCCATTTTGATTTTGATAAGGTTTGAAAGAAATAACACTGTAATCCAAATGCCATCTTGTAAAGCCTACTTTAATAGAATCCATAGGAAAGATATCATCAGGATTTATATATTAGCCACCAGGATTAAAAATTAATTCATTGGTGTTAGTGGTGTTTTCGGCAGCATGCTTTGTTATTCTATCCACCACATATTCTACACTTAAAGAAAGTAATGTAGGTTCTTGATAAACTTCACAACAAAACACTAAAAACAATCCAAATAATGTAACTATTTTTTTCATAATAATTCAAATTTAATAATTTTTGAAAACACACTCTTAGTTTTTGACTAAATCAGTAAACTTTTTGCTGACGATTTACAGGAGATACAAAAGGTAGAAATGCTGAAGTTATTTTTACCAACTTTACAAAGAAAAGCAGCATAAAAAAACAAACTACTGAAGGAAAAGAAGTGTTTAATCAAAAAATATTAAAATACACTTCTAAAAATTCTTATGCAGCACTATTTAATCAATTTGGTGATGCATCGAAAGTTGCTAATGAATTAATCAATGGAAATCCAGAGATAGACTTAGCAATGACCGGAAGAATGATTCAAGGTTCTAGTAGATTAATCATAGACAAGAACTTGAAACCCGTTTCTAAAATCACAAAAAAAGAAGTGGTTTATGCACCAGATGGCACCATTACGGAAGAGCGAATTCCAAAAGAATTGATTTCTAATATTTTGGGTGAAATACCAGTAAAATTAACGGGAAAACTTTTTCCTAAAGGTGAAATTTACAACAAATTAGTTTTTGCAAAAAAATACCAATTGTCACATGTTAATGGATTGACTTTTGATTTTTTGTTTGAAATCGCAAAAGAACTAAGCGATAAAGATTCCTTAATGATGTTGGCTGCAGGCGCAAAAGCAAATGAGCCATTAGTATTTCAAGATGGAGGCAAAAGTTACCGAGGCTTTTTAGAAGGAAGAGTTAAAGAGGGTTCTTATATCTTGTTGTTGCATATTACCAATTTAGAATTGAAAGCAATTTGATTATAAGAGTATTTCCTCGGAAATTTCATTGTTAAATAATAATGCTTAAAACAAGTAATCATCGGTAATTGCCGATAAAAACTACTTATTACTAATTACAACTAGATTAAATCGGTGATTATCGATGATCAGCTATTATCACTGATTTTTTTACTTGGACTTAATTTGGTTTTTTGCTTTTGTTTTCTTGATGGATTTGGTAAACGTTATAAGAAATTATTCCTATTGTAATTGTTGCAAATACCCCAATCAAAACATAGGTTGCTATTTTGCTATTTTCTATTTTTTCTGGCGTAGGAATTTGACCCAATTCATAAGCTAAAACATTTGGCGACAACATTAGTTGTCTTGGGGTTAGGGTATTATTTTTCATTGTTTATTTTTTTAGGTGAATAAAAGATTACCGTATCTGTTTCTGGGTCTAATCCGAATATTATATCTTTAATAATGTAATATGCTATGTTAGGGCTAAATTCATTATCTATATTTTTTTGCGGAAGGTATTTTGGGTCAAATCCCATTTTAATTATTCTTTCAAGTTTTTCAGTTAGAATTCCTGCATCTCGTAAAAATTTTAAAACTTTATAATTTGCAGCCATGCCATTTTTAAAATTAGTAAATTCTAAATTATATTCCGTTCGTCTTTTATGACCATGATGGTTTCTGCAGTAATCTCCGCAATATTCTCTTTTTGAAGATTTGTATTCTTGTATTTCAACTTCACAATCCGGGTTTTTGCAATATTTTGTTGGTTTTTTCATAAAATTTATTTATTTTAAGCAAATATATAAAATAAATTAAATATTACAAGCGTGTAATTAAATTTAAATAGATTACATTTGTAATATATAAAAAACACAATATGAACATCTACGATTTTTATCCGAAAATTTTTGAGAAGCAAATCCCACTTATAGTACTGGATATACCTTCAAGGAATTACCTCCACTGGAAAAAAGAGAATTTATTAAATACATCAAAAGAAAATAAAACAGATAGTGTTGAAAAAAGAGAGAAAGTATTGTTAAATGTGTTTGATGCTCTTTGGTTATCAATCATTAAAGAACTAAGAGAGTTTAATGTTGATTTTCCAACCATCAGAGCAGTTAAAGATATTTTGTATTCTAACATTCAATTAGATCAAGGTAAATTAGACTCAACATCAAAAGATGAATTTATAAATACAATACTTAAAAACATTCCAGATGAATATCAAGAAATGATTAAACCACTTCTGCTTGACGGGAGTTTTCTAACATTAATTGACAAAATTATCGACAAAAAAAATATAATTTTATTTCAAAATATTGGAGGAATTTTGTCTGATATTTTATTAAGAGAGATTTCTGTATCTTTAATTATAAAAAAAAATAACGGGTTTGTAGAAGTGGAATTTTTGAAAAATAATGATGGTAATTTTTATTCTAATATAGCTGAAAAAATATCAAATAGTATTATTAAAGATACCTTTATAAATGTTCCAATGGTACCTTTAATCGGTAAGATGTTTGAAAATTCAGACTTTGACAAATATACCTTCCAATTTGATTTATTCAATCACAACGAAAAAAAAATTATTGACGCCCTCAATGATGATTTGTGCAAAGAAATTAAGGTCACCAAACATTCGAGTGGTGATATTACTTTGAATTTAACTTTTGAAGCAGATGTTAAAAATGAACATGCTAAAGAAGTAAGGAGAATTTTGGGTTTAAAACAATACGATAAAATAGAGTTGGTTTATAGAAATGATAAACATTTAATAATAAACAATACAAGAAAAGAAATTTTAAAAAGAGAATAATGTCCTAAGTGTCCCTTAGCACCAAACCACCTAAAAGCAAAAACAAGTATGTCCTACTTTTTTTGGCTCATAGAGGTAAAATGGAATTTGAAAAAGTAAAACAAATTTTAAACACAGAATCAGAGAACAAGTACACAGACCAAGAAATAATTGAAATAATGCAAATACTTGAAGTGTTTGCTGATGTTTGGGTTAATAATCTTTTAAAGTCAACAAAAAATGAAAAATGTAATTCTTTATGTTAGGGTTTCTACAGATGAGCAAGCGGGTAGAGGATATTCACTGCGGGATCAGGAACAAAAATTATTGACTTATTGTCAAAACAATAATTTTAATGTTTTGCATATATTCAGAGAAGATTTTTCGGCTAAAACTTTCAAGCGTCCAGAATTTAGGAAGTTGTTAGAATACTGTAAGAAAAACAAAAAGGACATTCACCAAATGATATTTATCAAATGGGATAGGTTTTCTAGAAATACGGCTGAATCCTATCAGATGATTGGGGTTTTCAATCAACTTGCAATCCAAGTTAATGCGATTGAACAACCACTTGACTTAACAGTTCCTGAACAAGGTTTAATGTTGGCTGTTTATCTTTCAATCCCTGAGGTAGAAAACCAACGTCGTTCTTTGAATGTTATTGCCGGAATGAGAAGAGCATTTAAAGAAGGACGGTATGTTGGAAATGCTCCTAAAGGGTACTCTAATGGTATGGATTCAAGTAAGAAACCCCTGTTGGTTCCAAATGGTGATGCTAAATTTATTCAAGAAGGATTTGAGTTAATCGCTACTGGAATTTACAATCAAAAAGAAGTTTTCAATAAATTAAAAACAAAAGGTTTTAAAAGCAGTATGACCGCAATTGCATCAATTTTTAGAAACCACCTCTATTATGGTGGAGTCTTTATCAAGGGTTACAAAGATGAAGAAGAAACTGTGGTAGACGGAATCCACGAGCCGATAATCACCAAACAATTATTTCTTAAGGTTCAAGATATTTTGAATAACAGATGTAAAAAGTACCATACTGCACATAAAAAAATAAATGAAAAATTTCCCCTTAAAGGATTTTTAACATGCCCAGCATGTTCAACACCATTAACTGCAAGTTCTTCTAAAGGTAGGTCAAAACACTACACCTATTACCATTGTATTAGTCCTTGTAATGAGAGATACCGACTTGAAGACGTGAATCTTTGGTTTGCGGATTTTCTTCAATCAATTACTATAGAAAAACCATTTCAAAAAATATTAGTTGAGATGATAAAAGACCAATTGGTAAAACAATCTGGAAAAGCAGAATTAGGACCTAAACATTATGAAAAAGTAAAAAACATAGAAGATAAATTAGTTCGATTACAGGATTTATATGTTGAAGGAAATATTGAAAAATCAGAGTATAAAATTGCAAAAGAAAGATATGATACAATTCGTCAAGAATTAAAATCCAACGAAGTTGAACTAAAAGATAAAAAGCGAGTTGTTGAAATCTATGAAAGCGTTTTGATGAAGCTAGAATCTATTGGATATCAATATAATGCATCGGATATCGAGGGTAAACGAAGAATAATTGGTTCGATTTTTCCGAAAAAATTCCAATTCGAAAATAAAAAAGTTCGAACCGCAGATTTGAATCCACTATTTCTAAAAATATCTAGTATTAACAGCCTTTCGCAGAGGACAAAAAAAAGGACAAATTCAAAAAAATTGAATTTGTCCGGGATGGTGGGCGATGAGGGGTTCGAACCCCCGACCCCCTCGGTGTAAACGAGGTGCTCTGAACCAGCTGAGCTAATCGCCCTTTATTAGGTGTGCAAATATAAGCCTCTTTTTGGGATTTGCAAACTATTTTTTAATTAATTATAAAATTTCTCCTACTACAAACGTGCTTCCGCCAATGTAAATAAAATCGGTGGTTGTGGCATTTTCAAGTGCATTTTGATAAGCTTCTGAAACTGAATTATATACTTTTCCGTGTAATCCAAATTCCAATGCTTTTTTGGCTAAAACTGAAGCGTCTAAACCTCGTGGAATATTGGGTTTGCAAAAATAATAGTTGGCATTTTTAGGAAATAATGGCAGAATTTCGTCTAAATCTTTGTCATTTACCACTCCAAATACAAAATGCAAAGTATCAAATTGCTCGTTTTTTAACTGATTTAGTACAATTTCTAATCCGTGTTTGTTGTGCGCTGTTTCGCAAATGACTTTTGGCGCACTATTCAATTGCTGCCATCTTCCTTGAAGTCCCGTGTTTTTTACAACGTTCAAAAAACCAGTTTTTATAGCTGCTTCTGAAACCTGGAATTCATTTTGCGAATTCAAAATTCTAAGGGTTTGAAGGGCAGTTTTTTTATTTGAAATTTGGTAAACACCAATTAAATCGGAAGGCAAATTTTCAGAAACTAAATCCGAAGCAAAGTAAATCACAGATTTTGTTTCATTGGCTTTAGCTAAAAAAACAGGCTTCGTTTCTGAAGTATATTCACCTATAATTACGGGAATATGCTGTTTTATAATTCCCGCTTTTTCTGTTGCAATGGCTTCAAATGTCGTGCCTAAAAACTGCGTATGGTCTTTCCCAATATTGGTAATAACAGAAAGTAACGGCGTGATAATATTGGTAGAATCTAATCTTCCACCCATTCCAACTTCAATAATAGCGATGTCGATTTTTTCATTTTTAAAATAATCAAATGCCAATCCAACGGTCATTTCAAAAAAACTCAAGTCATTGGTCTCGAAGAAATTTTTATTTTTTGCTATAAATTCACAAACAAAATCTTCGGAAATTTCTCCCGAAACTTCGGGACTTATAATTTTGATGCGTTCCCGAAAATCTTTTAAATGTGGCGAAGTGTATAAACCCACTTTGTAGCCCGCTTCTTGCAAAACGGAAGCCAACAAATGAGAAGTGGAACCTTTGCCATTGGTTCCTGCAACGTGAATGAATTTTAAATTTTTCTCTGGATTCCCAAGGTATTTCGAGAGTAAAATGGTATTCGTTAAATCTTCTTTATAAGCAATTGCACCTTGAAGTTGATACAAAGGAAGTTGATTGAACATCCAATTTACGGTTTCTTGATAGTTCATTATTGTTTGGAATTTTGAGGCTAAAAAAAGTTATTGCGTAAGTTTGAAATTGTAAATAATTTTACCCACTTGCGTTTCCGCAGCCGTAGCATCTGATTGCCATTTTGTATTCATTGCTGCCGTTTTTGCTTGATCCAATAAGCATTTTGCTGAATTTGTTGTGCCACGAACTCCAGGATTTGCATTGATAACTTTTCCAGATTTATCGACAGAAATTTGTACGACTACAACTCCTTCTTCGTTACAAATATAATTTGGTTGTGGTTTATTGAGTGCTTTTCTATTGCCTAATTGGTAGTTTCCATTTCCGTTGCCAGAGCCGCTTCCGTTGCCATTTCCATAACCACTTCCTGTTCCCAATCCTTGACCAGAACCATTTCCGCCTCCGCTTCCAGTTCCTGTTCCGCCGCCTCCGTTGTAGCCTTTTGCATTTGGATCACCATTTGACTTTCCTTTATTTCCAGCAATTTTGTCATCGCCATCACCTTCTTTATTTGAGCCGTTCAATAAATTTGACAACGCATCAGAAGTAGTTTTTGAAGGTTTAGGAATTGGTTTCACAACAGGTTTTTCAACTTCTGTTTTGACTATTTTGGTTGCAGGTTTCTTAACTTCTACAATTGCTGGTGCTTCTTCGTTTTCTGAAATAAGAATTTCTTTTTCAGTTGTTGGTTTAGCTGCAACTTCTTTTGGGGCAACAGTTACGACTTCTTTGGATTGAAAATTATCTCCAGAACCAAAATCACTATTCCCAAAATTCACGGCAATTTCTCCTCCGCCGCCACCGCCATCTAATTCTGGTAAAGGTAAATTATTGCTGAATTTTAGATAGAAAAATAGTAAGAAAAGTAACGCAAAACTAATGGTAGTAATGAGTAATGATTTTTTTTCTTGTTCGGTTTCAAATACTTTCATATAAATAAAAATGAGATTATAAAGATACTACTTTATTTAAAACGAAAAGGAAGTCGAAAAATTGTTTTAAAACGGGTCAGAAATTCCAACCCGTTATAAAAATATTTATACCAATTGTTTTAGAGCTATCTCAAATGCAGTAGCGCTAATATTTGTTTTGGAATTGTTCAAGGTATGCGCTTTTGCAATTGCATTTTTGATGGTTTCTGAAGTATCATTAAAAATGGCTTCGTCTGTCATTTGCACTTTTTTCTCCATAAAATAAGCAAAAACTCTTGCCATTCCACAGTTAGAAATAAAGTCAGGAATCAAGCTGATTTTTTGATCAACATTTTCCATTATTGAACCAAAGAAAATTTCTTTATCGGCAAAAGGAACATTCGCACCACAAGAAATTACTTTTAATCCTGATGCAATCAAACTATCAATTTGGCTTTGCGCAACTAATCTTGAAGCCGCACAAGGGGTGAAAATTTCTGCACCAATAGTCCAAATTTTATTATTTATTTCCTCAAAAGGAATCATTTTATCAGAAACTAATTTGTTACCGTCTTTATTCAAAAATAAGGTTTTAATTTCTTCAAATGTAAAACCGTCTTCGTTAATCAATCCGCCATCTCTATCGATAATTCCAATTACTTTTGCGCCCATATCTGCCAAGTAAAAAGCGGCTGCCGAACCCACATTTCCGAATCCTTGCACGATTGCTTTTTTACCTTTTACAGAACCTCCATAAATTTCATAATAATGACGAACCGCTTCCGCAACGCCATAACCAGTAATCATATCGGCAACGGTGTATTTCCGAGTTACATCTGGAGAGAAAATCGGATTTTCTATGACTTTAACAACGCCTTGACGCAATTGCCCAATTCTGTTAATTTTATCTGCTTCTGTAGGTTTGAAATGCCCATTAAAAACTCCTTCTTGCGGATGCCAAACCCCACATTCTTCGGTCATTGGAATCACTTCGTGAATTTCATCTACGTTTAAATCGCCGCCAGTTCCATAATAACTTTTCAATAATGGAGAAACCGCTTTGTACCAACGTTGTAAAACTCCTTTTTTTCTTGGGTCATTTGGATCGAAATTAATTCCCGATTTGGCACCACCAATTGCAGGTCCTGAAACCGAAAATTTCACTTCCATAGTTTTTGCCAAAGACAAAACCTCGTTCATATCCAAACCTTTTCTCATTCTCGTTCCTCCACCAGCAGCACCGCCACGTAACGAATTTATAACTGTCCAGCCTTCGGCTTCTGTTTCTTGGTCTTTCCAATTGAAAATGATTTCTGGCTCTTTATTCTCGAATTTTTTAAGTAAATCTTTCATTAACCTGTTTCGTTTTTAGTTGTGCAAATATAACATTTAATAAAGAATTGTGTTTTTATTGTTCAAAAAAAGAATAATTTCTTTAAAAGATGAATTATCCTCAATTTTTATTGGTTTTAATAAAACTATTAATCCGTGAAAAAATCACCAATTCCATACAATGGAATATTTTTCAACCAATCTTCTTCCCTATATTTACTCATAGAAGTTCTTACAGCATTCTTGTTTCCGTATTTTTCGACAAAAACTTTTAAACTTTTTGATTTTAAATTTTCTTCCGCTTTAACTTCAATTGGAATAATTTCGTTTTGCTTTTGGATCAAAAAATCAATTTCAGCCGAAGCATTTGAGGCTGTCCAATAATACAATTCAGATTTAGTTATTAATTCTTGACACACAAATTGTTCCGTTAATGCACCTTTGAATTCCTCTAAAATAGTATTTTTATCCAATAAAATCTTAGGGTCTAAATTGCCAATTGCATTTAAAATTCCAATATCTAGCAAAAATAATTTAAACGCATCGTAATCAGCGTAAGCATTTAAAGGCAAAGTGGGTTTTTCAATTCGATTAACTTTTAAAACTAATCCTGCATCAACCAACCAATTAATTGCCATTTCAAATTCTTTAGCCCTTGCCCCTTTTTTAATTTGACCATAAATGAATTTTCGATTTTCTTTTGCCAGTTGACTTATCAAAGAATTCCAAACCAATTTAATTTTCGGAACAATGGCATTTGGAGCATATTTGGCGAAATCATTTTCATAACCAATAATTAATTTTTTTTGGAGCGCCCGAACGATTTCTAAATCTTTATTTTCAAGATAACTTGCCATTATCTCGGGCATTCCACCTATAAAATAATACAAGCGAAGTGCGGTAACTAATTTTTCGTGAAATATTGAGAGAACTTCCCAATTTTTACCTTTTAATTGCTCAAATAAAAGGACTTCATTATTATTATCTAAAAATTCTTTGAAACTCATCGGATACAACCTCATAAAATCTACTTTTCCAACTGGAAACGAATGTTCTTTTTGCAATGAAATTCCAAGTAATGAACCCGCAGAAACTATATAATATTGTGGTGCTTGTTCGTAAAAATACTTCAAAGCTGTTAAACCTTGTTCAACTTCTTGAATTTCATCAAAAATAAGCAAGGTGTTTTCGGCATTTATTTTTTGATTTGTTTCTATTTCTATGATAGTAATGATGCGCTCAATATTGAAATCAATGGTAAATAGATTTTTTAATCGGCTGCTGCTTTCAAAGTTAAGATAAACTACTTGTTGGAATTCTTGCTTTCCAAACTCTTTCATTAACCACGTTTTGCCAACTTGCCTCGCACCTTGAATTATTAAAGGTTTTCTGTTGAAAGAATTTTTCCAAACAATCATTTCACGAATTAAAAAGCGATTCATAATTTCCGTATTTAGAATTAATCAAATACAAAATTACACTTTTTCGTACGATTAAATGTAATTAATCACACTTTTTCGTACGAATAAATGTAATCAATTACATTTATATGAAGGAAAAAAAATAAATTATAAAAGAAAATGGGATGTTAAGTAGTGATAATATTAAGGTGTCGCGTTTCGAAATATGAAATTAATTGATTTAAATTTGTTTTACTGTTTCTAGACTTTTGACTTTACAACATTAAAACTTTCGACTTACTTAATATAAATAATCCCTGAACTATGATCTATTTCTGCACCAGTTACGCTGCTTAAAGTATTGATTTCATTTCGTAATTTCAAAACACCAAGCAATCCAAAAATTAAGGCTTCTTTGAATTCAATTATTTTACTTTCAGGAATAACAATTTTAGTTTCTGGCAAATGAAATTGAACTCTTTCAATCATAAAATTGTTATACGCACCGCCGCCCGTTATGAAAAGATTATTATTTTTATTGGGCAAAGCCAATGCGATTTGGATTGCAATATGCTCTGTGAAAGTGTTCATTTTATCTTCAATTGCTATTGGATAAGTTTCAATTAGTGGCAATATAATTTCTTTTACAAATTCAAAACCCAAGGATTTCGGGTATTTCTTTTGATAAAAATCCAATTGATTCAACTCATTTAACAATTCTGGATTGACAGTTCCAGTTCTCGAAATTTTCCCTTTATCATCATAATCTAATCCCAATTGATTGGCATAGAAATTCAAAACAGTATTTACAGGTGAAATATCAAAAGCGATTCTGCTTCCATTTTCCTCAAAGGAAATATTTGAAAAACCGCCCAAATTCAAACAATAATCATAATCTGAGAATAATATTCGGTCACCAATTGGAACTAATGGCGCGCCTTGACCACCCAATTTCACATCTTGAACTCTGAAATCACAAACTACTTTTTGTTTGCTTAAAGCAGCAATTTCAGGTAAATTTCCAATTTGTAACGTAATTCCATTTTGAGGTTGGTGCAAAATAGTGTGTCCGTGAGAACAAACTGCATCAATATTTTCAATTTTATATTTATTTATAAAATCAGAAATGATAGTTCCTAATAATAAGGTATAATCAACATTTAATTTTTGCAATTTCAATTCAGAAAATCCAACAGCAATTTTAAGTTGGTCAATCCATTTTTGGCTGTAGCCAATAGTTTCACATTCAAGGATTTGAAAGTTCCATTTTCCATTTTTAATTTCAAAATTGAGGTGCGCCAAATCGATACCGTCAAGGGAAGTGCCCGACATTACACCAATAATGTTATATTTTTCTTGAATCATCGGCTAAAATTAATAAATCATTTTGAGAATTTGATAATTTAAAAGTATATTTGTGTATATTTTTTATATTAATCACAATAATTATTCCCTATTATGAATTTTAAACTTACAGAAGAGCAATTAATGATTCAACAAGCAGCCAGAGATTTTGCTAAAATGGAACTTTTGCCTGGAGTAATTAAACGAGATGAGCATTCAAAATTCCCAACTGAAGAAGTCAAAAAAATGGCGGAACTTGGATTTATGGGAATGATGGTTGACCCAAAATATGGTGGTTCAGGATTGGATAGTATTTCTTATATATTAGCAATTACTGAAATCTCAAAGGTTGATGCTTCTGCTGCCGTAATTATGTCAGTAAATAATTCATTGGTTTGTGCTGGAATTGAAAAATATGGTAACGAAGAACAAAAACAAAAATATTTAATTCCATTGGCAACAGGCGAAGTTATTGGCGCTTTTTGTTTGTCTGAGCCAGAAGCAGGTTCTGATGCAACATCACAAAAAACAACCGCAATTGACAAAGGCGACCACTATCTTTTGAATGGAACTAAGAACTGGATTACCAACGGAAATTCGGCTTCGACGTATATAATTATTGCTCAAACTGACATAGAAAAAGGACACAAAGGAATCAACGCTTTTATAGTTGAGAAAACTTGGGCTGGTTTTGAAATTGGAATTAAAGAAAAGAAAATGGGAATTCGTGGTTCCGACACGCATTCGCTAATGTTTACTGATGTGAAAGTCCCGAAAGAAAATAGAATTGGTGAAGATGGTTTTGGTTTTAATTTCGCAATGGCAGTTTTAAACGGAGGTAGAATTGGAATTGCTTCACAAGCATTAGGAATAGCAAAAGGCGCATTTGAATTGGCTTTAAAATATTCGCAAGAACGCAAAGCTTTTGGAAAAGAAATTTTCAAACACCAAGCAATTGCATTCAAATTAGCAGATATGGCAACACAAATTGCAGCAGCAGAAATGTTGGTTTTCAAAGCAGCAACAGAAAAAGATGCTGGCGAAGACATTTCTCAATCAGGGGCAATGGCAAAATTATTTGCTTCACAAACCGCAATGGACACAACAATTGAAGCCGTTCAAATTCACGGTGGAAATGGATATGTAGCCGAATACCACGTAGAAAGAATGATGCGTGATGCAAAAATTACCCAAATTTATGAAGGAACTTCTGAGATTCAACGTATCGTGATTTCTCGAACTTTGATATCTTAATAACTTAACTTTTGTAAATTTTAATCCGATTGGTTTAATTATCTATTGGTGAAAATAGTAGCTACTGATTCACAGATTGTATAATTTAAAGAATCTGTAAATCAGTGACAAATTAAACATAAATTAAGCTTAATATAGATAAACAGAAATGGAATTGTTTTAAATATTGCCTATAAAAAAAGTCCTAAAACAGATCGTTTTAGGACTTTTTCGGTTAAATAAACTTTCGTTTTTATTTTGCCAATGTCATTTCATCGACAATATGTTTTGCACCTGCGTACTTCTCGATTACCCATAAAACATAACGAATATCAACATTAATTGTACGTTGTAATTTTGGATCAAATATAACATCTCCAGCCATCGCTTCAATATTTCCATCAAATGCCAATCCGATTAATTCTCCTTTACCATTCAAAACTGGCGAACCAGAATTTCCTCCAGTAATATCATTGTCAGTTAAGAAATTTACGTGAAGCGAACCGTCTTTATCAGCAAAACGACCAAAATCTTTACTTTTATTCATTTCAAGAATACGCGCTGGCAAATCAAATTCGTCATCACCTTTCTTATATTTTTTAACTTGACCATCTAGTGTGGTGTAGTTATTAATTTTCGCATCGTTTCTTTTATCCGCTGGCAAAGCACGAACTTTTCCGTAAGTCAAACGCAACGTAGAATTCGCATCTGGATATTTTATAGTCCCGATTTTAGATTCTCTCAAACCTTCCACCAATAATCTAAAAGCTGCACCATAATCATTTTGTGCTTTTGCAATCGCATCCGATTTTGAATTCATGTGCGCAACCATATCATTTGAAATAGTAAACAAAGGATCACTCGTTAATAAAGCATCACTTGGATAATCCAAAAATGCTTTTACTTTTTCGGTTGAAGTCAAAATACTCATTTCAAAAGCTGCATTTACAAATTTTGAATAATCGTAATTGTTGTCTTTTCCAATTTTTTCAACCATTGGAGCAATTGCATATCCAACCGATTTTGTTGCATACAATTTCAATTGTGCTGTCAACAAATCTTTTTCAGCAGGAACGTGTAAATCCTTGAAAAAACCATCCGCCATTTCAGTAATCATTGGAGCCATTGTTGCTCGTTTTGCAGCATCAGCTTTAGCATAATTTTCCAATTGTTTTCCTAAAGTTCTTCCAATTGCACCAAAAGAAGTCGTTCTCATTAACTGTTGCAAATAATTATCGTGACGTGATTTCTCATTTGTCAACGCATAATACGCATTTATATTCGAAATTACATTTCCGTATTTTGCTTTGTTTGCAGCTTTATTTGCCCATTTGTCAAATTTAGTTTCTTGAACAGCTTTTGATTTTGCAGTACCAAATTTGCTTAAAGCATCAATCATTCCTTGACGATTTTTCCAATAATTGGCAGTAGAAGCAAATTTTGAAGCATACACTAAATTCAAAGCATCACTTTGCTCCATATATTTCTTCATATTATCCATACCCGTTTTCGCACCTTCAACCCAAGCCGGATAAGCAAACTTCACGTTTTGTTCAATTCCACCTGCTGGCATCCAACGGTTTGTTCTTCCTGGATAACCCAAAATCATAGCGAAATCACCTTCTTTTACTCCGTTTAAATTCACAGGTAAATAATGTTTTGGATTCAACGGAACATTATTCGTAGAATAATCCGCTGGATTTCCATCTTTATCAGCATAAATTCTAAACATAGAAAAATCGGCAGTATGACGTGGCCATTCCCAGTTGTCAGTATCGCCACCAAATTTTCCTAAACTTTCTGGCGGTGTTCCTACCAAACGGACATCTTTATAATCTTGATAAACAAAATAATAAAATTCATTTCCTTGAAAAAACGGACGAACAGAAACAGTAAATTTCCCACCTTCGTTGTTTTCTTTTTCGATTAAAGCAATTTCTTGGTTGATTGCTTTTTCGCGTTCAGCCTCTGTCATTTTATCGTTTACTTTTGCCAAAATACGTTTTGAGCAATCGTCCATACGCACAAAAAATCGAACGTATAAACTTGATGGTTTCATTTCGGCAGCTTTATTTGGCGCCCAATAACCGTCTTTCAAATAGTTTTTGTCGGCTGTAGATAATTCAGCAATCGCATCATATCCACAGTGATGGTTCGTTAATACCAATCCGTCTTTCGAAATTACTTCCGCCGTACAACCGCCATTAAACTGAACAATTGCGTCTTTTAGACTGTGATTGTTGATGCTGTAAATTTCTTCAGCGGTCAATTGCAATCCCATTTTTTGCATATCTCGGTGATTCAAACGTTCAATGAACATCAAAAACCACATTCCTTCATCCGCCTTAACGCTTGCAGGAATAAGCATAATCCCTAATAATAAGGATAAAATAATTTTTTTCATAGTTATAGTTTTAGTGCTGCGAATATAATTCTTTTTCACAATTCGATTGACATTCAGTCCCTAAAAACTACTGATTATCAGCAAATTTTAAGTTTTTATTAGTATTTGGGCGAATGGCCGGGCTATCCGCTGTATCCACGCCCAAAAGCGTGGGATGCCGCTGCTATCCCTATCGCGGTTTTTGGGTGGTTTTGAAGTTTTTGGGTTTGAAGGGGGATTTAGCGATTGTTATAAGTGTTAACTTTTTATCTATTTAAGATAAATTTCATTTTTCACATAAGTATTGTTCAGCCAAAAACAATGTTTAGTATATTCATTTTGTTTCGTTATTTTGTCTTTTTTCGGTAATCCATAAGTATCCAAGGCGTTTGTTGCGTGAGGACGAACGTGAGAAATTGAACTAAATTTTTTGTTAGGAAAATTCGTGAAACGAATTTCCTTGCCAATTTTGTTAGTTTTTATTTCCTTTACAATCTCTCCTTTTGCAACAATTTCTTTTGTTTTTACCCAAACTTTTTCAACTTCTATTAAGTCAGAATAGGGCATATTCCAAAATTTTGCTTTTTTCAAAATAAGGTTATCGTCCTGAAATTGAAAAAACACAAATAGAAATTTGTGTTCTAAAATAGCTGCAAAATCAGAATCTTCCCAATCTTGATTTACTATTTCTTCGTATTTGAAATTAGGAAATGAAATATCTTCTTTTGGTAAATTATTTTCTTTTAGACGAACTGTTTTTACAATGATTTCTGCTTTTTCAAACTCTTCAATTTCTTTGTCAAGTTCAATTCCAAGTATTGCCTTTGTCAAATTTGCGTAAAAACTTTTTGCTTTTGAGTTTATTTCAATTTTCAAAGTTTCTCTTTTAAATGAATTTTAAAAACACAGATTTTATCGAATATTTGGCATAATGAGTGTTTAATTATGATACACATTGTCTGTTGATCAATACAGACAATATGTATAGTTTTGTTTTTATGATAAATGAATTTCTTTTAAAAGAATTTGGCGATAGAATTAAGCAATTACGCCTTGAAAAAAACTTAAGTCAGGAAAAATTATCTTTTGCTACAGGTTTTCATAGAACTTATATTGGAATGATTGAACGAGGTGAAAGAAATATTTCTCTTTTAAATATAGCAGTTTTCGCAAAAGTATTTGAAATAAATATCTCTGAACTTTTAGATTTAAAAATTATAAATCCAAAACATAGTTTTAAGAATTATGAGATAAAATCTGAAAAATAATGTCAAGAAAACACTCATTTGTTTTGACATTATCCAATAATGTTACAGAAAAAGAAGGGGTAAATTATTTAATAGAAAATTCAACTGGATTTTTTAAAATTGATTTAGAAACTAAAAAAGAATTATTAGATTTATTAAGTATTGAGCATAGATTTCTTCAAGCATTTGATTTAATTTATGTTCCCGAAATGGTTGGAAAAATTGTTAATACAGAATTTGTTCAAACTTATTTAGAAGATATTATTTTAGTTGAATTAAAAACCACAAAAAAGTATTTACCTGAAAATCCAAAAGGTTTCTTTTTCGGTGCAACTGAAAATGAATTTAATTTTGGAAAAATTCTTGGTTCCCGATTTAGATTTTGTTTTGTTAGTTTAAATGAAAAAGGGTCTTCATTTGCTTTTTTAACTTTAGATGAATTAGAAGAAAGAATAAAAAATAGAAGAATTCAATATCAAATTAATTTATAATTTAATAACAACTTCATTATAATTAATTTGGTCAATATTGAATTTAATGTTTTTGTAATCTTCTATTTTGCAAGTATTATTTTCTAATTTCTCTGCTAAATTGTAAACAAAATTATAACTGTCCAATGTTTTTTCACCATCTTCATCTAATTCATTTTCAAAAGTTTCTGCCCATTGAAAAAGTTCTGAAACAATTAAATCTTTTTGAGTATTAATTTTTCCGATAATATTCATACTTATTGTTTTTTGCGTTAGGGATTGAAGAGGAAATCCTTTTGTTTTTTTCTTTAAAAAACAAAAGATTGAAACGTAAAGCTCGACCTTTAGGTAACGCCCTAAATATCAAAATTTTCTAAAAATAAATATTTTGGTTTGTTTTCTTTTTCGCTTAATATTTTATGAATTGACCACCACAAAACACCTTTTTTGCCTATCAATCCTTTGGAATTTTTAAGTGTAGTTGCAACTGAATAATCTTGACAAGGAAAACCACCAACTAATAAATCGTGATCAGGAATTTCAGATATTTCAACAGTTGAAATATCTTTATTTGAATGGTTTTTTTTGTCCCAACGAGTTTCGTAAACCATTGATGCGTGTTGAACTTTGGTTGATGGTTCCCATTGATTGCTCCAAACTATTTCGTATGGACTCTCAAAATTTTCTTTATAATTCGATAATGCAGATTTATTGTTCCAGCCTTCTAAACCAAGTCGAAATCCACCAACTCCTGCAAATAATTCAACAACTTTTATTTTATTTTCCATCTTGAATTGTTTTTAGGTAAATTGCTTTTTCTTCAGCTACTTTTAGAACTTCTCCAATATTTTCTTCATAAAGAATTGAATTTGCAATTTGATCACTTAACCAACTTGTAATTAATTTATGTTTATCTAAATCGTAAAATTCAGCAAATTTTTCAACTTGTTCTTTTGTTGGTTTTCGTTCTCCACGCTCAAATTTACTTATAATTGCTTGGTCAATTTCAAGTGCTGAAGCAACTTGTCTTAATAAAAGACTTTTGCTTTCTCTTTCGGTTTTTATAATATCTCCAAATGTTTCCATAAGACAAAATTTGTTTTGACAAAAATAGTCAAATTAAATTCAGAAACAATTTTTTTGAGAAATATTTTTGAGAAAGTGTTTTATGTGCAATTTTTTTGGATTATTGTTAACTTACATATACTCGTTACAAAGTAGAGTTTGCTAAAACATATTTGAATAATACTTATCAAATTTTGCGCATTTGCAACATCGGTTATTCTCATTTTTCCGTCTGTGGCTTTTAGTTTCAACTGTCGACAGATTGTCGACAGTTCAAGAGATTGTTGGTTTAAAATAAAAATCAGAATAAAGTCTGATTATGTTCAAGATTTGCAGGACTATTCAATTCATTCCCCGCGTGAGGGATGGCAGTGAAAATCCTCTGTGGAACGAAGTGGAGCAGAGATTGTAGCGCACAGCCCGACCGAGTTTAGAACAAATGTTGTAATTTCTATAAACGTTCTAAACGAGGGCACGCCCAAATAAAAAAATTGAGTTTTTTTAATGTTAATTTTAAATAAATAAATAACGATATAATAAAATTATAAGAACAATAAATTAACATTATAGTAGCAATTTTGTTAAAACTGAAAATGAAAAATAAAAGGAAAATTCCGTTAGTAGTTATAAGCGATGTGCACCTTGGGACGTATGGCTGCCACGCCACGGAATTGCTACACTATTTGAAATCAATTCAACCCAAAACGTTGGTTTTAAACGGTGATATTATCGATATGTGGAACTTTTCTAAAAGCTATTTTCCAGCTTCTCATATGAATGTTTTGCGGCATATTATTAAAATGTCCACAAATGGAACGCGAGTAATATACATTACAGGAAATCACGACGAAGTATTGCGTAAATATTCTGATTTAATTTTAGGGAATTTTGAATTGGTTGACAAGCTAATTTTGGATTTAGATGGAAAAAAGGCTTGGGTTTTTCACGGTGATGTTTTTGATTCTTCGACACAAGGTTACGCCAAAATAATAGCAAAAATTGGCGGTAAAGGATATGATTTGTTGATATTAATTAACAGTTTTGTGAATTGGCTTTTGGTTTTAAGCGGAAAAGAAAAGCGTAGTTTTTCTAAAATAATTAAAGATAGCGTTAAGAAAGCGGTTTCCTTTATTACCAATTTTGAAACTACGGCTGCCGAAATTGCCATCGATAAAAAATACGATTATGTAGTTTGCGGACACATTCACAAACCGCAAATGAAAGTGGTTAAAAACGAAAATGGCTCGGTAATGTATTTGAATAGTGGTGATTGGGTTGAAAACTTGACGGCTTTGGAATATAAAAATTCTAAATGGTGTATTTATGAATATAAAAAGGAACATTACAATCTTTTGGAATCTAAAGAAGAAGCAGTTGTAGAAAATTATATGACAAAAATATTATCTTAATTATACGTTTCTATGAAAATATTTTATGCAATTCAAGCTACGGGAAACGGACATATTAGTAGAGCGGTTCAGTTGTATCCGTATTTGAAAAAGTTTGGAACGGTTGATTTTTTTATGAGTGGGAATAATGCGAGTTTGAATGTTGATATTCCAATTAAATTTAAAAGCAATGGATGTAGTTTGCATTATAGCAAATGTGGCGGTTTAGATTATTGGGAAATTGCCAAAAATATCAAACCATTGCAAATGTATCGGGATGCAAAAGCGTTGCCATTGTCAGATTATGATGTGGTAATTAATGATTTTGACTCGATAACTTCTTTGGCGTGTAGGCTTCAAAAAGTGAAATCGGTGCAATTTGGACATCAAGCGAGTTTTATGTCGGAATTGACCCCAAGGTCTGAAAAAAATAATATTATGGGGGAATTAGTTTTAAAACATTATGCTCCTTCACCAAAATATATTGGACTTCATTTCAAACAATATGATTCCTTTATTCATCCACCAATTATTAAAGATGAAATTTTTCAAGCAACACCAAAAGACTTAAATCATATTTCAGTTTACCTTCCTTCATTCGATAGAGAATGTTTGGAAAAGGCATTTCATAAAGTAAAAGGTATTGAATTTCAATGGTTTTTGAATGATATTAAAGAAATTCGTAAGGAAGGAAACATTACTTATTTTCCTGTAAACCAAAAACTTTTCAATGAAAGTTTGATAAATTGTCACGGAATTTTAACAGGTGGTGGATTTGAAACTCCTGCTGAAGCATTGTTTTTGAACAAAAAAATATTGAGTATTCCAATCCAAAATCATTACGAGCAGGAATGCAATGCAGCGGCTTTGAAATTATTAGGCGTTCCAGTTCTTAATAAAGTGGGTGATGATTTTCATATTGAAATAGAAAATTGGCTGAATGGCAAAATTGAATATCCAAAAATTCAAGCAAATGATATTCCAAAAACATTACAGTTTTTGTTTGATACATATAATGATTGAAAGTAGTCACAAAAAAAGCCATCAATTGAAGGCTTTTAATTTAATATTTGAGATAATTCTATAAATTATGACTGTTTTCAGGAACGTCATCTTCCATATTTAGCATACTCCATAATTTGTCTTTCAACTCCGAAAGCCCTTGTTGCGCTAAATAGTCTTTAAATTTTCGATTTTGCAGAAATTTTCGGTAAAATGATAATTCCACCAAATTGCTTACTATAAAAAAAGTTTTAGTTGTGTGCCATTATTTTGTGTGTCCAATAGTTATTGTTTCAATAGTCATTAAACCATTCAAAGCTATCAATATTATGATATTCTTTTGGAACAGTTTTTAATTTCTCTTTTTTTATGTTCTGTTTTGAATATAATGGTTTATTAGTCTTTAAATAAAAGCGATTAATTGTATCAGATTGTTCTGGATAAATAAATTCAATTGTGTCTACTTGAAAACCGTTCCATTTGTATTTATAAAGTCCAACTTCACCAGGGTGACCATATTCTACACCACGAATTACCTTTTCTTTAGGGGAAAATGTTGGATTGATAAATTCATAATTCAAAGTAAATGTTCCTGTATCTGATTGATTTAGAAAAACATTATAAATGTCTCTTCTGCAACAACCAGAATTGGGATACCAATGGACTAAAAAGTCTTTGTATCCGTCACCATTTACATCTTTTATTGTGTCGTTTATGTAAGTCATACTGCCTTGTTCACGATTTATAACTGATTTAAAATTATTGTCTTTAATTTGGTAAATATCTATATAAACTGCCCAAGGAACTATTCTGCGAATGATTAAATGTCTGTTAATGTTTGAAAATAAATGTCCAATAGTCAAGTTTGTTGTTGCAATAAATGAACTGTTAATTGGTTGTTCATATTCTTTAAAAAAATTGGCTGATTTAATATTTTGTTTGGCAATATCCAAAGCTTCTATTAAAACACTGTCTAATCGTAAACTATCTAATCTGTTTTCTTCTTCAATTTGATTGTTTTTCTCTTCACGTGATATTTCGTTTTGATTTAGTTTTGTGTTAATGGTATCTTCGGTTGTGAGTATTGAATTTGAGTTATTCACTCTATGTGCACAAGCACAAAAAATAAATAAAGTCCAATTTTTATTATTATAGTTGTTTTTTTCACGCGGAATTTTGGTTTGCTCTGTATCTTAAACAGTTTTGTTATATATTTTGCTGAAGTTTGATAAAATAAACTTGTTAATTATTTATCTTGGACTTTTTTTTTGCTTTTAATGCTAAAATATGTATCTGTTTTGTTGTTTTAAAAGTTTAAAATCTTTTTAATTTGGAAGTTATGTTGTCTTGTTGCATACAATATGTAGCGATTATGAAAGGAATAACTATTTATCATTGTAATGTCCTAAAGCTGAAATAATGATTACTACTACTTCGTGGTCTATAATTTCGTATAGCAATCGGTCTTTTTTGTTAATTTGTCTAGACCAAACATTATTGTCTTTGTATTTGAGTTTTTCGGGTTTACCAATTCCAATTGTTGGATGTATTTCTAATTCTACAAATATTTTTTCAATTTTAGAAATATCATTTTTTTTGCCAGACTTTTTTATTTTTGACAAATCAATAAGTGCTTCTTTGCTTATTTCTATTGTATATCTGCCCATATATTTTTGGTATCTACTTTGGTGTAGTTTTCTTCTCTATAGGCTGGTTTCTGAAAATTTTTGTGGTGTTTCTCTAACCTTTGAATTATTTCTGGGTTTGTAATTTCATTGTTTTGCTCGATTACTTCCACGTCAAATGCTTCCAATATTTTTTTGATTGTTGAAATTTGAGAAACGTCTTTTATGTTTACTGTTAGAGTAGTCATTTTGAAATGCAATCAGTTTAAATACAAATATATAAAATTTTAAGGTTGTGTTGCTATCTGAATTGTTAAAATAGCATCTCTGTTTTTGATGGTTAGGGAATTTGATTTTTATCCATTCCCCCGCGTGAGGGAATGAAGCGAAAAGGTACTATCTTGAAAACCAAATTTATTTCACTTTTTTTTCATATTTTTGTTCAACTTATAGAAAGCACTTCGTCTTTAAAAATGATTTGTTTATCTGGTATAGCCTCAACTTGTTTGGGGCTATTTTTTTTTGCTGTGACATTTCCTAATATTGACGAAATATTTTCATAATGCTGATTTATTTTTTCTTTATAATCGGGGTTATATTCTTCATTTTTCTTCCATAT
>OZ248367.1:0-44574 GCA_965234425.1 Flavobacterium neuenschwanderi (SeqCode)
ACTTCTAAAACTCTTAAATAATTTTTCACTATATTTGACATAAATATTGGTTTGTTTAGCGACTTCAAGATACTGAATTTCAGTGTCTTGACCAATATTTATTCTATTTTTTTTACTTTAAATAATTACACCCAACGGGTAATATTAATAATAAGAATTTTATTTTTGGCATTTAATAATAGTATTTGGGCTTTCTATTTAATTTACAAATATAGGCTTTTTTTAGTTATAATTTTTATAATTAAACTTTTGTTAATTTATGTTAATATAATAAAAAATACTATGCGTGCATACTATTTTTTATTATATTTGAAAAGAATTAAAAAGGTATGAAAGATAAAACTATAGATTATATACTTCGAGCAACTTGGCAATCGGTTTCAAGAATGTACAATGAAGAAGCACAAAATTATGGAGCTACCATGGCAACCGGTTTTGCCTTATTGAGTATGGATAAAGATAATGGCACTCCTTCTACATCATTAGGTCCAAAAATGGGAATGGAAGCTACTAGTTTAACTAGAACTTTAAAGTCTATGGAGGAAAAAGGATTAATTATTCGTAAAAAAAATCCAGAAGATGGTCGTGGCGTTCTAATTTATTTAACCGATTTTGGAAGAGAAAAAAGAGAATTATCAAAAAACACCGTTCTGAAATTTAATGAAATTGTGAAACAACACATATCTGAAGAAAAGTTCCAAAATTTTATTGAAGTTGCCGAAACTATAAATGAGTTAATCCAAGAAAAAAATATTTTTAATAGCAAAGAGAATTTGATTCTCCAAAAAAATAATAAATAATGAAACGCACCATAAAAAAAGTTGCAGTAATTGGTTCAGGAATTATGGGATCAGGAATTGCCTGCCATTTTGCTAATATTGGAGTCGAAGTTTTACTTTTGGATATTGCTCCAAGAGAACTAACCGATGCCGAAGCAAAAAAAGGATTAACATTAGATAGTAAAATCGTTCGCAACCGTTTGGTAAACGAGCATTTAGCCAATTCTTTGAAATCAAAACCTTCTCCTATATATAACCAAAAATTTGCAAGTAGAATTACCACAGGAAATACTACTGACGATATGGCTAAAATTGCTAACGTCGATTGGATTATTGAAGTCGTTGTAGAACGTTTGGATATTAAAAAATTAGTTTTCGAACAAATTGAAAAATTTAGAAAACCGGGTACTTTAGTAACTTCAAACACTTCTGGAATTCCGATTCATTTTATGAGCGAAGGACGATCTGAAGATTTTCAGAAACACTTTTGCGGAACCCACTTTTTTAATCCTGCTCGCTATTTAAAATTATTCGAAATTATTCCAGGACCTCAAACTTCATCTGAAGTATTGGATTTCTTGACCATTTACGGCGAAAAATTCTTGGGGAAAACTTCAGTCGTTGCCAAAGATACTCCAGCTTTTATTGGAAACAGAATTGGAATCTTCGGAATCCAAAGTTTGTTTCATTTAGTTAAAGAATTAGGATTGACAATTGAAGAAGTCGATAAATTAACAGGTCCTGTTATTGGAAGACCAAAATCAGCGACTTTCAGAACGGTTGATGTGGTTGGTTTGGATACTTTAGTTCATGTTGCCAACGGAATTTATGAAAATTGTCCTAACGACGAACAACATGAATTATTCAAATTGCCTGATTTCATCACAAAAATGATGGAAAACAATTGGCTTGGAAGCAAAACAGGACAAGGTTTTTACAAAAAAGAAGGAAGAGATATTCTGTCTTTGGATTTAGATACTTTGGAATATCGTGCTGCCAAAAAAGCATCGTTTGCGACATTAGAATTAACAAAAAACATTGACAAACCTATTGATCGTTTCAGAGTTTTGGTAAAAGGAAAAGACAAAGCAGGAGAATTCTATAGAAAGAGTTTTGCCGCAATGTTTGCTTATGTTTCCAATAGAATTCCTGAAATATCAGATGAATTATACAAAATTGACGATGCTATGAAAGCGGGTTTTGGCTGGGAAAACGGTCCTTTCGAAATTTGGGATGCCATTGGAGTTGAAAAAGGAATCGAAATAATGAAAGCCGAAGGTTTAGAACCAAATGCTTGGGTTAATGAAATGCTAGCTTCTGGAAATTCGAGTTTTTATACCATAAAAGAAGGCGCTACCCATTTTTACAACATTTCAAATAAAACGCAATCTAAAGTTCCGGGACAAGATGCGTTTATCATCCTGAATAACATACGAGAAAGCAAAAAAATATGGAGTAATAGCGGTGCAATTATTCAAGATTTGGGTGATGGAATTTTGAATTTAGAATTCCAATCGAAAATGAATACTATTGGTGGTGACGTTTTACAAGCTATCAACAAAGCAATTGACTTATCTGAAAAAGAATACCAAGGTTTAGTTATTGGAAACCAAGGAGCGAATTTTTCGGTGGGAGCAAATATCGGAATGATATTTATGATGGCAGTCGAACAAGAATATGACGAATTAAATATGGCTATCAAAATGTTTCAAGACACGATGATGCGGGTGCGTTATTCTGGAATCCCTGTAATTGTGGCACCTCACGGAATGACTTTGGGTGGCGGTTGCGAAATGAGTATGCACGCCGATAAAGTAGTTGCTGCTGCAGAAACGTATATTGGTTTGGTTGAATTTGGAGTTGGCGTAATTCCAGGTGGTGGTGGATCGAAAGAAATGACGTTAAGAGCATCCGATTTATTTCGTAAAAATGATGTCGAGCTGAATGTTTTACAAGAATATTTTATGACCGTGGCGATGGCAAAAGTTTCAACTTCGGCTTATGAAGCCTTTGATTTAGGAGTATTGCAACACGGAAAAGATGTTGTTGTAGTGAATAAAGACCGTCAAATTGCCGAAGCCAAAAAACACGCTTTGCTACTGGCAGAAGCTGGTTACACACAACCTATTCGTAGAACTGATGTGAAAGTTTTGGGAAAACAAGCATTAGGAATGTTCTTAGTAGGAACCGACCAAATGGAAGCTGGAAAATACATCTCAGAACACGACAAGAAAATTGCTAATAAACTGGCTTATGTTATGGCGGGTGGCGATTTATCCGAACCGACATTGGTTTCCGAACAATATTTATTGGATATCGAAAGAGAAGCCTTTTTATCGCTTTGCACGGAAAGAAAAACATTGGAAAGAATTCAGTTTATGTTAACTAAGGGGAAACCGTTGAGAAATTAATTGTATGATGTATATTGTAAAATTGTATAATGTAAATATATGAAGGTAAAAGAAAAAATCATTATTGTTGTTATTTCTTCAATATCAGTAGTCATTGTTGGATTGACTTGGTATGCTTATTGGAAAATTGATTTTTTAAATTTGACTTGCTTTTTAGAAACTTACAAACTAGGTGATTTTGGAGATTTTATTGGTGGTTTTTTGGGAACTATTTTAACTGGTATAGCAACTTTTTTGGTTTACAGAACATACGTGACTCAAAAAAAAGAACTTAAAGTTCAGAGAAAGTTAATTGCACAACAACAGTTTGAAAATACATTTTTTAATATGTTGAACGTTCATAGAGAATTGAAAAAAAATTTATCATACAAAGAAATCTCAATATCTGATGATTTAATTCAAAATGGAAAATTATATGATGGATTAAGTACTATAAACTATATAAATACAATGTATACGAAAAATTATAAAGATTTAAAACATCGTAATCATAGTCTCCCGGGAACATTACAAAATTCTAAACTAATACAACTTGAAAAGGATTTATCAAAGTATAATGAAATAAATGAGGAAAACATCCTAATCGTGTGTTTCACTGACCTGTTCAAAAATCATCAAAATCAAATTAGTCATTATTGTAGAAATGTTTATCATATTCTAAAGTACATCAGAGAGAATGAGAAAAATAAAACATTAGGCAAAGACCAAAAGAAATATAAAAATTATGCCAGTATATTTCAGTCTCAATTAAATGTAGATGAACAATTTTTATTGTTCTACAATTTTATACATTTTAATGAAAAAAGAAAAGGAATATATTCGACAATTAATTTAGTGAATCATTATACTTTTTTAGAAAACATCGGAATTGATAATTTACTATTCAAAAAACACGAAGAATTTTATGACTTTGTTATTGAAGGTTCAGATAGAATTATTGTTAAATAACCGAAATCATTTATTCATAATTATAAAATTAAAGCAACAATACATTATACAACAATAAAATATATATTAAAAACGATGAATTATTTCAAAGAATTGAAAGTTTGGCAAAAAGCTATTGAACTTGTAACAAATACTTACTTAAAAACACAAAGTTTTCCAAAAGAAGAAATTTACGGACTCACTTCTCAAATAAGACGTTGTGCTGTTTCGATTCCATCAAATATTGCAGAAGGTTGTGGAAGAAATACAGATAAGGATTTTAATAACTTTTTAGGCATTTCACTTGGTTCCGCATTTGAATTTGAAACACAATTAATTATTTGTAAGAATTTAAATTTTATAAATCAAGAAGATTTTAATTTTATTGAGTCAGAAATACAGCATATTCAAAATATGATTATCAAACTCAAAAGTTCTATAGAAAAGAAATTATGATCATTTATACGTAGTTACAAAATACATTATACAATAATACATTATACAATATTAAGATGAAAACAGCCTATATCGTAAAAGCATACAGAACCGCCGTTGGGAAAGCACCAAAAGGCGTATTTAGATTTAAACGCCCTGATGAATTGGCAGCTGAAACCATCCAATTTATGATGAATGAATTGCCCGATTTCGACAAAAAACGCATTGATGACGTGATGGTTGGAAACGCAATGCCAGAAGCAGAACAAGGCTTGAATATGGGACGATTAATTTCCTTAATGGGATTAAAAATCGAAGATGTTCCGGGTGTAACGGTCAATAGATACTGCGCTTCGGGATTAGAAACTATAGGAATGGCTACAGCTAAAATCCAGTCTGGAATGGCAGATTGTATCATTGCTGGCGGTGCAGAAAGCATGAGTTTTATTCCGATGGGAGGCTACAAACCAACTCCGGATTACGCTGTTGCAAAAGCGGGAAATGAAGATTATTACTGGGGAATGGGTTTGACTGCCGAAGCTGTTGCCAAACAATATAATATATCGAGAATTGACCAAGATGAGTTTGCATATAATTCGCATTTAAAAGCTTTGAAAGCACAAGCAGAAGGGAAATTCGACAAACAAATTGTTCCGATAACTGTAGAACAAACTTTCATTAATGAAAATGGAAAAAAGGAAACTAAATCGTATATCGTAAATAAAGATGAAGGTCCTAGAGCAGGAACTTCTGTAGAAGCTTTAGCAGGATTACGACCCGTTTTTGCAGCTGATGGAAGTGTCACTGCGGGAAATTCATCGCAAATGAGTGATGGAGCAGCTTTCGTTTTAATTATGAGCGAAGAAATGGTAAAAGAATTGAACCTCACTCCTATTGCCCGTTTGGTCAATTTTGCTTCGGCAGGAGTTGAACCAAGAATTATGGGAATTGGCCCTGTAAAAGCGATTCCAAAAGTTCTAAAACAAGCAGGATTACAATTAAAAGACATTGATTTAATCGAATTGAACGAAGCCTTTGCCTCGCAATCATTAGCTGTAATTCGAGAATTGGGATTGAATCCTGATATTGTAAACGTAAATGGCGGCGCCATAGCTATGGGACATCCACTAGGTTGTACGGGTGCAAAATTGTCTGTTCAACTATTTGAAGAAATGAAACTCAGAGGAAGTAAATACGGAATTGTAAGTATGTGTGTTGGAACTGGACAGGGAAGTGCGGGGATTTATGAATTATTATAGAAGACAAGAAGACAAAAAGATAATAGACGGATAGATAATAGATATTAAAAAATTCAAAGCGATAAAAGTTAAAAATATGAGCGAATTTAAAAGGCATAATTTCAAGAAACTAAAAATTTGGCAAATGGGAATGGAAATAGCTAAACAAATTTTAGATCTTACAGATTCTTATCCAAGTTCTGAAAAATTTGGTCTAAAAAGTCAAATGGATAGATGTTCTATTTCAATGCCTTCTAATATTGCAGAAGGTTCAAGTAGAACTGATAAATCCTTCAGCCATTTTCTAGATATATCGTTAGGGTCTTCTTTTGAATTACAAACGCAACTGTTTTTAGCAAATCACAGAAAATATATAACCGAAGAATATTCCAATTTCATTGAAATTAAAATAGAAGAATTTCAAAAGGCTACTATGTCTTTTCAAAACACTTTAAATAAATAAAATAATTCAAATCAAGGTAATACGTCTATCATCTATTAGTCTATTATCTCTAATCTTTATAAAAATGAGCGACAAAACAAGAGGCGGACAATTTATCGTAAAAGAGACAAATTGTGAAGACATCTTCACACCAGAAGATTTCAATGAGGAACAATTAATGATGCGGGATTCGGTTAAGGAGTTTGTGGACAAGGAGATTTGGCCTAACAAAAGCCGATTCGAAAATAAAGACTACGCTCTAACCGAAGAAACAATGCGAAAAGCTGGTGATTTAGGTTTTCTGAGTGTTGCAGTTCCTGAATCTTATGGCGGAATGGGAATGGGATTTGTAAATACAGTCTTGGTTTGCGATTATATTTCAGGTGCAACAGGTTCCTTTTCAACGGCTTTTGGTGCGCATACTGGAATTGGAACAATGCCAATTACTTTATACGGAACCGAAGAACAAAAACAAAAATATGTGCCGAAACTCGCTTCTGGCGAATGGTTTGGAGCGTATTGTTTGACAGAACCAGGTGCGGGATCTGATGCAAATTCGGGAAAAACAAAAGCGGTTTTATCGGAAGATGGAACGCATTATAAAATCACGGGAGGAAAAATGTGGATTTCTAATGCAGGATTTTGTTCGGTATTCATTGTTTTTGCAAGAATTGGAGATGATAAAAATATTACTGGTTTCATAGTAGAAAATGACTCTAATAATGGAATTTCAATGGGTGAAGAAGAACACAAATTAGGAATTCGGGCGTCTTCAACACGTCAGGTTTTCTTTAATGAAACTGTTGTACCCATTGAAAACATGCTTTCGGAAAGAGGAAATGGTTTCAAAATAGCTATGAATTCCTTGAATGTAGGAAGAATAAAATTGGCTGCAGCCTGTTTAGATGCTCAACGAAGAGTTACTTCTGGCGCAATAAAATATGCAAATGAAAGAATTCAATTCAATACACCAATTGCAAAATTTGGGGCAATTCGATACAAACTAGCCGAAATGGCAACCTCTTGTTATGCAGGAGAAAGCGCAACTTACAGAGCTGCGAAAGATATTGAAGACAGAATTAAAGTACGTGAGGCTGAAGGAATTTCCCATCAAGAATCCGAATTAAAAGGAGTGGAAGAATATGCAATTGAATGTTCGATTCTAAAAGTAGCTGTTTCTGAAGATGTTCAAAATTGTGCCGATGAAGGAATTCAGATTTTTGGCGGAATGGGATTTTCGGAAGATACACCGATGGAAAGTGCTTGGCGAGATGCCCGAATTGCACGTATTTATGAAGGTACAAATGAAATAAATCGAATGCTATCGGTGGGAATGTTGATTAAAAAAGCAATGAAAGGTCACGTAGATTTATTAGGACCTGCTTCAAAAGTTCAAGAGGAATTGATGGGAATTCCATCGTTTGAAACCCCTGATTATTCTGAATTATTTGCTGAGGAAAAAGATTTAATTGGAAAATTAAAAAAAGCATTTCTAATGGTAGCTGGTGGCGCGGTTCAAAAATACGGACCTGATTTAGATGCACACCAACAATTATTAATGGCAGCTGCAGATATGTTAATTGAAATTTATATGGCAGAAAGCACCATTCTTAGAACTGAAAAAACAGCCAAAAAAGTAGGTGAAGATAAAGTTCAGGAACAAATTGCAATGGCTAAATTATACTTGTATAAAGCCGTAGATATTATCAATCTAAAAGGAAAAGAAAGCATTATTTCTTTTGCCGAAGGTGATGAACAACGAATGATGTTAATGGGTTTGCGCCGATTTACTAAATATACCAATATGCCAAATATTGTTGGTTTAAGAGAAATTATCACCTCTAAATTGGTAGAGAAAAATGAATATTGTTTCTAAAACATAATGATAGTTATTGTTGTTTTTTGGTTAAAAAGTCACTTTGTATTCATTTGCAAAGTGATTTTTTTTTATAAAAAAGCTACAAATTTTAATATAACATTAAGTTATTTAAACTCGATTTATAAGAATTTATACCTAATTTTAATAAAAATTAAATTTCTAATTATGAAAAAAATAATCGTCTCTATCGTAATAATTATTGCTGTAATTATTGGATGTAAAACCAATTCTTCAAATGGTGTTTCAAATAAATTAAACGTAACTTTTGAACCGAAAAGCAATAGTAATGTTAGTGGCTCTGGAGTTTTTACAGAAAAAAACGGTCAGGTTACTTTTACAGCCAATTTCAAAGGATTAAAACCTGGAATTCACGCAATTCACATTCACGAAAAATCAGATTGTACTGCTGCTGACGGAAGTTCTGCGGGAGGACATTGGAATCCAACATTCAAAAAACACGGAAAATTAGGTGAAGGAGAAGCGCACAAAGGAGATATTGGGAATTTCACAACTGATGAATTTGGTGTCGGAACAATCACTATTACAACTTCAGAATGGTGTATTGGTTGCGGCGATGCTACCAAAGATATTGTTGGAAAAGGTTTAATTGTGCATCAAGGTCTCGATGATTATGTAACGCAATCTACTGGAAATTCAGGAGCAAGAGTAGCGTGTTCGGCAATATTAAGATAAACTTATTTAACTATAAATAGCCTTAATAGTGCCCGAAAATATATAAATTTGCTACACTAATTTGAAGCAATGATAAACCCATCAGCAACTGGCTGGATTGATAAATTTTTTTTAGATCAAAAATCTTTAACAAATCCTGTTATTGAAAATCCTGACTTTTTTTATTCAAAAGTTAGAGATACAGGCCTTATCTATGGCTATATAATTTCATTGCAAACGCCTGTATTTGTTGACAATAAAGGTTGGACAGAAGATGAAATTACCAAAATTGCCTTATTGAATACATTGTTTGGCGTTTATAAAATTACAACTCTTGAAACCAATCCTGAAAAATACATTTCTAAGGTTTTAGCTTTTTATAATGAGATGCATCCGCAAGGATTTAACTTGTTTAAGAAAATTTTACCGAGTAATTCCAACTCGTTGAATTTAGAGAAAATCATTGATACTCGCATTCAAACTAATATCGATATTATCAACAAACAGTTTTCTCACGTGTTGACCAATGCGTTACTTTTTGTAGATGTTTTGGCGTTTCAACATTATTTAACACACGATTCTGTTCCTGAAAAATATTTAAAAAAGATTGAAGAAACCATTATTAGTTTGGTTTCATTGGCGTTAAAAACGAAATCCAATAAGACTAAATATGACGATTTATTGATAAAATTATTTGAAGCTTCGGTTCGTTATAGCAAGTTTTCAAATGTGAGTATTCAAAATTTAGAAGAATTGAAATTGGATTATTTTACTTCCGATTTAGAAAAATACTATTTGATAGATTTAGCAGGAATGGCGTTGTGGAGCGATGGAATTATTGAGAAAAACGAAGCCTATTTCCTTCATAATTTGGCTGAAATAATGTCTGTTTCCGATGATTTTGTTATAGAAAGTATTGCTAATACAAATGAATTTATCACAGAATACAAAGATGAAATTCCGTATTTCAAATACTCAAATCCCGTAAAACACTTTTTTGATCACACTACTCAAAGTGTGGAAGTTTTGATTAGTCGAAACAAAAACAGGTTGTTTAAAGAACTTTCAGAAAGCAAAGAATTGATGGTTTTACTTGCAAAATCCACCAGAAGAGATTTAGACGATAAAGAAAAGAAGAAAGTCAAAAAACAATTGTTGGATATTTGCAAATCAATTCCTTCCTTGACCATATTTTTGTTGCCTGGCGGAAGTTTGCTTTTGCCAATATTAATCAAATTTATCCCTAAGTTACTTCCTTCGGCGTTTAATGAAAATTTAGACGTAGAATAACTTCCCTATTTTTTATTTCCTTAGGAGCGAATTGTCCTCTTGTATTTGGAATTGCAATTCCCGCTTTCGGCTATATCTCTTCGCTTCGCTGCGAGGATACCACCTCAATCGGGGCTGAGGGAAAAATTGTTTTGATTATTTTTATATTTTGGATTATATAATGCAACAACTCCGTCAGATTTTATAACTCTGACGGAGTTAATTACTAAAAAATTTAACAAATTTAGAAAGTAATTAAATTTCGGAATTTGTAACTCTAAGTAAAAGAGATAAACTTGTCTTCACTTTAACCTATCAAAATTAACCTAAATAACTTTTTTTAAGGTAACGCATTGATTGCTGCAATTAGTTGTGCTTCAGTTCCGACTATTGTTTCTGTGTCTGAGAAAGTGTAAACTGCATCGGCTACAACAGTTACTGCTTTAATAGCGTATCGATAATTTCCATTATCTTCTGTTACAAAAATGATATGCATTTCCAAGCCTACTGGAACTTGACCATAATGTTCTGAAAATTGATTTGTAACAGAACTGTAAGTATCGAGTTTTGCTAAGGCACTTCCTTCTCCATCATAATGTAAATAAACAGCACTGTTTTCAAAATTATAACCTGTTGGAACAGTTGCTAAAATAGTTGTTTTTGGTCTTGGGTCAGAATAAAATCTATCCACATTAGTCCATCCAAAATCATTCATGAAAGCAAAATAAAAACCACTTGTTCCTTGTCCTTCACCAAAAACACCCCCTTGTCCGCCAGAAGTATTTCGGTCTTGTTCAACCCAATCAAGATTTCCATTATCATCAATTGTCCCATCCCAAAGAGACATTCCAGTTTGAAGTTCGCCAGTTAAATTTGCAGGAATCACTAATTGCATATTACAAGTAATATCAAGTTGTTGTCCGTTTTTTGTAGCGTTGATATAAAATTCTCCACCAGATATTATTAATCCCATATCACCATTTGGTAATCTACCCATAGTGGTTTTGTCTGTAACAATCATTGTTCCTGGATCAAAAACTTCAGCATATTCAATATCAATTTGTCCTGAAGTTACTGGATTGCCATTTAAAGTTAAACAATCTCCGTTGATTGTAATTTGCACACCTTTTGCAGAGGTAAAAGTCACAGCTCCATTTCCTGCGGTTAGTGTAAAATTTTGCGTAATATTTTCAAGAGCAGCGTTTCGTAATGCATTCCATTCTAATGTATTTGGTCGAATTATTTCATTCGATGAATTACTTGTACTGCAACTTGTTAAAGCTAATGAAGCTAATAATACTAATCCAATGTTGTTAATTTTTTTGTTCATGATTTATAATGTTTTAAAGTGTTTGAAAGTTTTAATCAGAACTCTTTTAAGATTCTGATTTTTGTTACTGTGAGTGGGTTCTAAAAATTATTTATTTTTTATTTTTAACAATAAAGTACTTATTAGATTTGCTAAAAAAATTAAATATTTTTGTAAATTTATAATATTATTTGAAATAAATACATTTAAAGTTAATTTTTTAATAATTATATTAATTTTTCCCAACAAAACCAATATTAAATAACTTAATGCGAACATCTGGTTGGTGTCCAAAAATAAATAATAGTGAATTGCATTCTAAGATTACCGCTCTTCTAACAATGATATTTTAACACGATTATAGTAGCTACAACAAAATGCCATTTTAAATATTATAAAAATAGAATCTGATGTAAAATTCAAATTGTTTAAGGGTTGATACGATTATTCGTTGATTCGGTAATTCATAACTTACAACTCATAATGTCAATCCCTAATTAGTGTTGACCGATTTCTATTAATTTATCATAATCAAAAATAGTAAAAATTGGCTTAGTAATTAAACTATTATTAAACCATTTTTTTTCAAAATCTATCGGGCTTAATTTGCCTAAATGATTATGAGGTCTTATATTATTATACTGATTTACAGCTTTTTCTAAATATTTTTTAAGTTCTTCAAATGTTTTAGGTTTCCAAAAATCTAAATATTCTTCTTTTATTGTTTTGTTTATCCTTTCGGCATATGCATTATCCTGAGCAGAAAGTGCCATACTAATTTCGCAACTATTAGTTTTTAGTAGCTTGATATATTCATTGTATATATATTGACTTCCTCTATCTGAATGATGAATCATAGGAGCTTCATTAACTTTTAAAGCCATTTGCATTGCTTGTATGTTTGCTGTAGCTCTCATGTGATTTGATTGCTGATAACCTACAATTTTTTTGGTATATACATCAATTATAAACACTACATAATAAAATCTTTCGCCTACATAGTAATAAGTTATATCTGATTGCCAAACCATTGACGGAGCATATACAGATAGTGATTGAATTAAATTTGGATAATATGTTTTCCCTGCAAATGTTGTTCTTCGATAGTTTTTATTTCTTTTTAATCGAAATCCAAGTTCCATAAAAGAGTCAACAAATCGATCTCTTCCTATAAAATTTGGTTTTAACGTGTCATACATTTTTGCAACGCCACAACCTGGATGTTCTTTTCTTAATTCTTCCGCTTCAAGAAGCAAACAATTCATTTTTTGATTAAAAACAACTTGTCGTTTTTGGTATTGATCAACCGCTTGTTTGCTTATTCCTAATGTTTTATAAAGCTGATTCATTGCAAAACTTATTTGGGTTTGATGGATTTTGAACCAATAGATTGCTGAATGTTGTAATTTTTTTTTATATCAATCTTCAAATCATCTTTGGCGATTTCAATTATTTTTTCTAAATAATCAATCTTAATTTGCTTTTGACCAACTGCTTGCTCAAGCTCTTTGACTTTTTGTTCTAACTGTTTTAGCTTTTTAGCACTACTTTCTTTCATCTCAACAATTCTAAATCCTTTTTCGTTAAAGGTAGAAAATTTATAAATCCAACTGTAAATTGAAGCATTTGATACGCCATAAAGCTTTTAAAGTTGAAGGACACTAAATTTCCCACTCTCATAAATAGCTACAATCTCTTTTTTAAAATCATCAGAATAAATTCGAAGTTTCCTAATTTGTTTTAAATTTGCTTTCATATAATTTGACTTTTATGGTCAACCTATATCAGGGACGGACATAACTCATAACCCACAACTCATAACCCATAACTCATAACTCATAATTCTTAAAGCCTCCCTTTCAATGAACTAAACACCCAAGCATTAGCAAGAAAACCCACGCCAACAGCCACAAATCCCCAACCTGAAATTTCACTATATCGAAAAGCACCAAGACCTATTAATAGTAATCCCATAAGTATCATAATCAATGTTGCCCATCCTAAAACGGTGTTTTTATTCATTCCCATAACTGAAGTTTTGTAAATTTGGTGTTGCAAATATCGTTAAAAATAGTGTTATACCGACTATGTATTCAATATAGCCCAATAAAAATTGGACTATTTTCATACTATATCGGTATTTCACCACTTGATTTTGGACTGTTTTAAAAATACAGAAGGTATTATTTCAAATGTAAATTGATTTCCTTCAAAACCATTATTTGAAATTCTTAATTAAAAATTCCGACTAACATTTCTTTTAATAAATCGTGTTGTGGCATTGCATTGGCACCAACTCCTTTACTTTTAACATCAATATCTCTCAAAAGTGCTACAATTTGACTGACTTTTTTCATTGGATAATTTTTCAATGCAACATCATAATCTTTAAGAAAAAAGGGATTTACCTTTAAAACCGCAGCCACATTTTTTGGATTTTTATCTTTCAATCCGTGGTATTGTAACACTTGTATGAAAAAGCTAAAAATCAATCCCGTTGTCATTACCATTGGATGGTCTTTCGGATTGTCTGAAAAATACTGTGCAATTTTATACGATTTCAATTGGTTGCGTTCGCCAATAGCTTTTCGCAATTCAAAAATATTAAAATCCTTGCTGAAGCCAATGTTTTCCTCAATATCCTTTGCAGAAATTGTACTTCCGGCAGGCAAAATAATTTGTAGTTTTTCGAGTTCGTTGTTTATTTTCCCCAAATCCGTACCCAAAAATTCCACTAACATTGCATTTGCTTTTGGTTCAATAGAAAATTTCTTAGTCTGTAAAACCCTAGTAATCCATTGACCAACTTGATTTTCATAAAGTTTTTTACTTTCAAAAACGACTCCTGCTTTATCAAAAAGCTTGGTTACTTTTTTGCGCTTGTCTAAGGTTTTATATTTATAGCAAATCACCAAAACCGTTGAAGGCATTGGACTTAAAGCATAACTTTCAAATTTATCAATTATTTTCACCAAATCTTGCGCTTCTTTAACAATCACAACTTGACGTTCAGCCATCATTGGATAGCGTTTTGCAGCCGAAATAATATCTTCAACGGAAACATCACGACCATAAAGCACCGTCTGATTGAAACTTTTCTCCTCTTCGGAAAGAACATTTTCTTCAATATAATCTGATAATTTATCAATATAATAAGGCTCCTCGCCCATCAAAAAATAAATTGGTTTTATATTTCCAGCTTTAATATCGTTAACAATTTTTAAAACTTCATCCATTGGGATTTATGATTTTGGATTTATGATTTTAGATTTCGGATTGACAAAAAACTATTCATTATAATATGTATTTTGTACTCATTTATCAATTTGTCTATCCTCTATCGGTCTATTTTCTATTCTCTTTTTTCTCTATTGAAAAAGTCTTACTTTTGCTATATGAAGCAACTCCAGTTTCCCACTTATTCATTCCGATTCAAAAATAGTGAAAATAAAGTAGCTATTTTCGATGAAATCAGGAAAAAATTTATAATTATTACTCCCGAAGAATGGGTTCGTCAGCACGTAGTTCAGTTTTTGCTACAAGATAAAAAATATCCAAAGTCACATATAAACGTTGAAAAACTATTGAAAATCAATGATTTAATTAAAAGATATGACGTTGTAGTTTACAATCCTGATGGTAGTATTTTTATTTTAGTGGAATGTAAAGCCCCCGAAATTAAAATATCGCAACACACATTCGACCAAATCGCAAGATACAATATGACTTTGAATGCCGAATATTTGATGGTAACTAACGGACTTAATCATTACTTTTGCAAAATGGATTATGAAAACGAGAAATACGATTTTCTATCCGAATTACCAGAATATCAATCTTAAATTCAATGAAATAAGTGAAAATTGCCGTTGTCATACTCAATTGGAATGGAGTGAAATTGTTAGAACAGTTTCTACCTTCTGTTGTTCAATATTCGTCTGAAGCTACTGTATTTGTTGCAGATAATGCTTCTACAGACAATTCTATTTCATTTGTAAAAGCAAATTTTCCAAACGTTCAAATAATAAAAAACGAATATAATTTTGGATTTGCACAAGGCTATAATGAAGCTTTGAAAAATGTCGGTGCTGATATTTTTGCCCTTGTAAATTCCGATATTGAAGTTACCGAAAATTGGTTGCAACCGATAATTGAAACCTTCAAAAACGAACCAGAAACTGCCATTATTCAACCAAAAATATTGGATTACAAACGCAAAGAATATTTTGAATATGCAGGTGCAGGCGGCGGTTTCATAGATAAATATGGTTATCCATTTTGCCGTGGACGAATTTTTGAAACTTTAGAAAAAGACAACGGACAATACAACGATTCTTGTGAAATTTTTTGGGCTTCAGGTGCTTGCTTTTTTATTAGAAGTTCCGTTTTTAAAGAATTAAATGGCTTTGATGCCGATTTTTTCGCCCATCAAGAAGAAATAGATTTGTGTTGGCGTGCTTTCAACAACAATCACATCGTTAAATACAATGGAAAATCCACTGTTTATCACGTTGGCGGTGCTACATTAAAAGAAGGAAATCCTAAAAAAACGTTTTTGAATTTCAGAAATTCCTTGTTGATGTTAACAAAAAACCTACCTAAAGAATCCATATTTCAAGTACTTTTTATTAGAATGATTTTAGACGGTATTGCAGGATTCCGATTTTTATTTCAAGGAAAATTTGCTCATTTTTTCGCCATATTAAAAGCTCATTTTCACTTTTATCATCTTATTTCAATAAATTATAAAAAACGTGGAAAAACACAATTGCAAACATACTACAAACTAAAAAGTATCGTTTATAGTTATTATGTTAAACATGGCATCGTTTTTGAAAAGCTATTTTAACAATAGTTAAACTATTATTTTAAATTCCATTAATTTCATTAATTTTGCAAAAAAAACCCTCTATGAAAAAAATCATTTTAGCAGTTTCATTAGTTGCTTTATTATCATCTTCTTGCGGAACGAAGAAAAAAATTGCTGCATTAGAATCTAAAAACAAAGAAATTCAAGATTTACTAAACACATGTTCTGTAAAATTGAATATGTGTTTAACTGAAAAAGAAGCGATTGCAAGTCAGATTGAATTTCTAAAGAAAAACAATTCCGATTTGATTTCTACAATGGGAAATATGACCACTTTATCAACTAAAGGGGCTCAAAACATTGAAAAAGCATTAGAAACTATCAAGGAAAAAGACTTGAAAATTACAAGAATGCAAGATGCTTTGACCAAAAAAGACAGCGTTACCCTTGCATTGGTTACCAGCATAAAAAGTTCGGTTGGAATGTCAGATCCAGACATTGAAGTAAATGTTGAAAAAGGCGTAGTTTTCATTTCAATTGCTGATAAATTACTCTTCAAAAGTGGCAGTTATTTAGTTAGCGAGCGTGCAAAAGAAGTACTTGCAAAAGTAGCAAAAATCATCAATGACAAACCTACATTTGAATGTATGGTCGAAGGGCACACCGATAATGTTCCGTTCATTGGAAACAATATCTTGCTTGACAATTGGGATTTGAGTGCCAAACGTTCAACCGCAATTGTTCGTGTATTAACGAATGAATTAAAAGTAAATCCAAAACAATTAATCGCTGCAGGTCGTGGAGAATTTATTCCATTGGTAGAAAACAATTCTGTTGCAAACCGAGCAATCAATAGAAGAACTCGTATTGTTATCCTTCCAAAAATCGATGAGTTTTACGAAATGATTGAAAAAGAAATGAAGAAGAAATAGTGTTCAGTGAACAGTCAAACAGTGTTCAATGTACAGTTTGAAATAGTGATCAATTTATTTATAAATACAAAAACGTCTTGAGAAATCAAGACGTTTTTTGTTATAAGCTGCATTAAATCCCTGATTAAATTCGTGATAATTCGTGTAATTCGTGTTTAACTTTTAAACCCGTAAATCCGTATCAACTTTACTTTTTCAATCTGTGATAATCTGTGTAATCTGTGTTGAAATTCCTATTTAAATTCGTGATAATTCGTGCAATTCGTGTTTAACTTTTAAAACCCGTAAATCCGTATCAACTTTACTTTTTTCAATCTGTGACAATTTGTGCAATCTAATTTAAAATTTCTTTTTAAATTAGTGAAAATTCTTAAAATCCTTGATAATTATTCATCTCCTAATTATTTAATTTAGTAAGTATATTCAACTATACTACTATTTGGATTTGATGATGTTACAATTGTTGGATAATTATCTGAATTATATAAATATTGGAGATTATCTGTTCTATTTGAGTTATTAGGATTGCTATTTGTTTCTGTAGAATTAATAATATTATGGTTAAAACCGTTCAAATTACCTATATTATTTAAAAAAATAAATTTAACACTGGCATTTAAATTTTTAAATGGAGAATTTTTATCATCGTATAAATATGTAATTATTTGATTATTTAAAACTTGAGTACCATCGTATTCAATTACATTACTACTTACTAAATTTCCATTTGTGTATGTAAAAGTTGAATTACTATTAAGTGTTTCTTGTGGTTGTCCATAATTATAATATTCTAATTCATTAATTGTGCCATTTTGATTATAAATATAAGTTTTTCTTACATCAAGAATACCTTCGTCATAAGAAATTGATTGAATTAATTGTCCAGAATTATTATATGTATAATCTTCAAGGTAGGTTAACTGATTTGAAGAGTTATATCTTTTTATTTGTGTAATTAAATCACCTGTATAAAAATAAAGACTTTTTGATGTAAGAACATCATTATAATAATTCTTTACTTCTGAAAGTTTATTCCCATCATAAGAAAATTCATCACGATAATTTCTAATATTTGTTGCATCGGATTCATTAGATTTAATTGATTTACATAATATTGCGGAACTGGCATTATCACTTCCACCGTCAGAAGAACAACCTTGAACTAAAATCATTGAAATGGTTAAAAAAATAAATATTTTTTTCATAATTAAGATTTAAATTAAATTAAAATCAAATGTAAGAAAATATATCTAATTTTTTGTTTATTATTCAAATTATATTTAACAATGTCATTCTTTCCAAAAAAAAAAACACGGATTATCACTTTTCAATCTGTGATAATCCGTGTAATCTGTTTTAAAATTTCTTTTAAAATTAGTGATAATTCGTGTAAATCGTGGCTAACTTTTAAAACCCGTAAATCCGCATTAACTTTACTTTTTCAATCTGTGATAATCCGTGTAATCTGTGTTGAAATTTCTATTTAAATTCGTGATAATTCGTGTAATTCGTGTTTAACTTTTATAATTAACTACTTATTTCCTTTCTCGAAATCAGCAATAAACTGAGCCAAACCAATATCTGTCAAAGGATGTTTCAACAATCCTAAAATTGCAGAAAGCGGTCCCGTCATTACATCAGCACCAATTTTAGCACAATTCACAATGTGCATCGTATGACGAACCGAAGCAGCAAGAATTTGTGTTTCGTAGCCATAATTATCATATATTAATCTGATTTCCTCAATCAATGCCAAACCATCTGTAGAAACATCGTCTAATCTTCCAATGAACGGAGAAACATACGTAGCGCCTGCTTTTGCTGCCAATAAGGCTTGGCCAGCAGAAAAAACTAATGTTAAATTTGTACGAATACCTTTGTCCGAAAAATATTTACACGCCATAATTCCCTCTTTCGTCATTGGCAATTTAACCACAATTTGTGGGTGCAAATCAACCAATTCCTCACCCTCACGAATCATTCCGTCATAGTCAATTGCATTAACTTCCGCACTCACATCGCCATCAACACTTTTACAAATATCAATATAATGCTTCAAAATATTGTTTTTTCCAGTGATTCCCTCTTTCGCCATCAACGACGGATTTGTAGTCACACCATCCAAAACCCCAAGTGCTTGAGCTGCTTTAATCTCATTTAAATTTGCTGTGTCAATAAAAAATTTCATACTTATCTTTTTAATTATTTGTGTTTAAACTATTTCGCAAAATTACAATTTATAATGATTCATTAACATTTTTTCATACACTTTATCAGGCAAAATACGTTTTAAAACAATGGAAAACTTTTGCATAAAACTCCCCACTTTATAATGTATTTTAGGATTTGGATTTTCAATAATAGCAAAAATCGCCTCCGCCATTTCAATAGGATTATTTCCACCGTCAACGTGTTCGTCCAAAATACGGAGCGTTTTTCCGTATAAAACCTCATACGCCGAATCTTTAATCACAGGTGCGTGAAACCGTCCCGAAGCAATATTCGTAGCAAAATCCCCAGGCGCAACATTCGTAATATGAATCCCAAAAGGCTTCACTTCCATACTCAAAGATTCCGAAATCAGTTCCAACGCCCCTTTTGAAGCCGAATAAATCCCACGATACGGCAACCCCATATACCCCGCAATGGACGTAATATTGATAATCAAACCCGACTTTTGAAACCGCATCTGTGGCAAAACCGCCTTCATCATCGCAATTGGACCAAAAAAATTAGTCTCAAAATTATTTCGCATTTCCTCTATCGGAATCTCCTCAATCGGCCCCGTAATTCCAATCCCAGCATTATTAATCAAAATATCCAATTGACCCGCCATAATAATCACTGATTCAACAGCATACGCAATAGAATCTGCATCACGAACATCAAGTTTAATCAACTCAAAAACAGACTTACCTGCACTTTCAGGATTCCTACTTGTGCCATACACTTTATAGCCTTTTTCGTGCAAAAATTCCCCAATTGACTTCCCAATTCCCGACGAACCACCCGTAATCAGAACCACTTTATCCATAATTTATACTTAAATGCTTTCACAAAATTCAGAATGTAAATATAGTTATTTAATTACTTAGCCAAATTATTTTTTGGGCATGCCCCTCCGTAAAAACTTCGGGTCAGGTCGTTCGCTGCAATCTCTGTTCCACTTTGTTCCACAGAGGATTTCCGCTGCCACCCTTCATGCGAACCCCGATTTAAGATTTAAGATTTTCAAAAACGAATCAAAAAATCAACTAATCAACAAATAATAATTAAACTAATTGAACTTGACTACATTAGCCTATTAAATAAATTCAAACTTATTATGCTAAAAAAATCAATCCTAATAGAAAATAAAGCTTCTATTACCGTAAAAAACCTACAACTTGTTATTCAATCCGAAATCCGAGAAAGCACAATCCCTATTGAAGATATTGGTTTTTTAGTCCTCGATCACCCAGAAATTTACATTAGCCTTCCAGCAATGAATTTGTTAGTCGAAAACAATACGGGTGTAATCATTTGCACAAAAAATCATTTGCCAAACGGAATGTTTCTCAACCTCAACGGGCATCACATCCAACAAGAAATTTTCAGAAATCAAATTCATACCAGTCTTCCTCTCAAAAAAGTGCTTTGGCAACAAACAATTGTTGAGAAAATAAAAAACCAAGGACAGCTTTTAGAAAGAGTTACCGCAACAAAAAATCATTTAGATTATTTGGCAAGCAAAGTATTAAGTGGCGATACTTCAAATATGGAAGGTGTAGCAGCGCAACATTATTGGAAAAATTTTTTTGAGCCAAGCGATAAAGAATTGGCAAATAAAATTACCTTCAAGCGAGAGCGATTTGGAGATTATCCCAATAATTTTCTTAATTATGGTTATGCTATTCTTCGGGCAGCAACTGCAAGAGCTTTAGTTGGAAGTGGATTATTATGCACTATTGGCATTCATCACAAAAACAAATACAATGCATTTGCACTTGCAGACGATATTATGGAACCTTTTCGACCCTTAATAGATGAAAAAGTTATCGAAATTATGCGCAAATATGAAGATGAGGAACTGACCACCGCCATCAAATCAGAATTATTGCAAGTTTTAACCAGAACTGTTTATTTCAAAGATGAAAAAAGCCCATTGATGGTAGCTTTACAAAAAACTTCTGCTTCTTTACAGCAGTGTTTTATGGGAACGAAGAAGAAAATTAAATATCCTCAATTATGGAACTCAACGCCTACCGAATAATGTGGTTGTTTGTATTTTTCGATTTGCCCACGGCTACCAATAAAGACCGCCGCAATGCTTCCCAATTCAGAAATAATATTCTAAAAGATGGATTTAGTATGATGCAGTTTTCTGTTTATATCAGGCATTGTGCCAGTGGCGAAAGTGCCGATGTTCACGAAAAAAGGATTAACAAACTTGTTCCGCTTTATGGAAAAGTGAGCGTTTTGCGAATAACCGACAAACAGTTTGGGATGATTATTAATTATCTCGGGAAAGAAAAACAAGAAAGTGTGAATGCGCCCACGCAATTAGAATTGTTTTAGAAACAAAAAAATGCCCCAATTTAGCCGATATAACACTAAAAAGGGGCATTTTTATTTTCGATATTTCCTTTTATTCCCTTGATTATTAGAAGCTAAGAACGCAACTAATATCGTTTTTTCTAATCTTTAATCAAACCACAACACGAATTCAGTCAAATGATTGTCAAACACTAATATCGTTTTTTCTAATCTTTAATCAAACCACAACTACCTTAAAAAAGGCGTAGCGAAGCGGAGCAATATCGTTTTTTCTAATCTTTAATCAAACCACAACTACTTCTTGTAACTTGCTTACAATTTTATTAATATCGTTTTTTCTAATCTTTAATCAAACCACAACAGCATTGTTGTAGATGAATCTTGGAAAACTAATATCGTTTTTTCTAATCTTTAATCAAACCACAACATTTAAGTGATTTATTAATTAATTCAAATTAATATCGTTTTTTCTAATCTTTAATCAAACCACAACATAGCCGCATCAGTAATTTTTTTGAAAATAAATATCGTTTTTTCTAATCTTTAATCAAACCACAACGCTTGTTCAATACATCCGTTTACTATATTTAATATCGTTTTTTCTAATCTTTAATCAAACCACAACAGCTTAACACAATGGACTAAATTACATTTAAATATCGTTTTTTCTAATCTTTAATCAAACCACAACATTTGCAATAACATTAAATCCATTTTTATAAATATCGTTTTTTCTAATCTTTAATCAAACCACAACACCAAGGAAACGCACCTCCAAGACAGCCAAAATATCGTTTTTTCTAATCTTTAATCAAACCACAACATAACTATCATTTATTTATGTGTTCTTTTAAATATCGTTTTTTCTAATCTTTAATCAAACCACAACTTGTAACTTGCTTACAATTTTATTATAATTAATATCGTTTTTTCTAATCTTTAATCAAACCACAACTTTACGGGTTTTAACCGTTGTGATAGCGTTAATATCGTTTTTTCTAATCTTTAATCAAACCACAACTAATTCAATTCTAAAGAAGCTTCGCCAAAAATATCGTTTTTTCTAATCTTTAATCAAACCACAACTTTTGATTCCATTGGTCAAAAGCATTTGCTAATATCGTTTTTTCTAATCTTTAATCAAACCACAACTGAAAGTTCCTGCATCCCTGCCGGGCGGATGCCGTAACTTTCAGTTGTGGTTTGGCTGTTTAAGACAATAAAAAACTGTATGTCAAAGAACTTCTTAAAAATCTTGTCTTCCAATGATTGTGATAATTTCAATTTCATTACCATTAATATTGAAATAAATAGTATCAACTCCGCAAACACAAAAACGTTCTACATCTTTATATTTTATAACCACTGGAAACATAAATGGATTTAATGCAATTTTAGTAAAGCAATCATTAAGCAAAATTAAATATTTGTCTGCTTGTGTTTCTCCGAATCTGTAAACTCCAAATTCATAAATTCTCCACAAATCTTCTTTGGCTTCGCGACTTAAAAAATAATTATACAATTTTCAGCCTTTTTTTAAACTCAGCTAACATTTCTTCTTTTGTTTGTTTCTCTGCAAAACCACTTTTCAAACCGCTATCTATTTTCATTTGTACATAATTGTGGTATTCTTCTCGCTCCCGAGCTTGCTTGATTAAGTAATTAACCGCTTCGCTCTTACTCGTAAATTCTTCTTTACTAATTTGTTCTTTCAACCATTCATCATTTAGATTGGCTAATGAGATGCTTTGACGTGTCATAACTTTAATTTTATTGGTGTAAATTTACACCAAAATTTTAAATAAAACTATAGCTTTTCAATTTTTCCTAAAACAGATACAATAACTTTTATTGGATTTTGAGTTTTCCATCCATTCTTCCCCTCACCTAAACTTGTAATTCGGCAATAATGTGGGAAAAAATCTTTATTTTGCGTAGATTCTAAATGATGTCTAAATTCAAATAATGGAGATTTTCCTTGATTTGTACTAGTTATTGCTTCTGCTCTATAAAGATATTGCTTCAAATAAATTTCATTATCTAAATTTTCATGAAATAGCCTATCAGTCAAACCTAATAAAAACATTTCTGTTTTTTTGATTGTTTCAATTAATGTTGAATTATTAAATTTCTTAGGTATTTGATAAAGATTTTCATTTTTCTGTTTCCGTTTAACTACTTCCCAAAATGATTCAATATGAAAATTACAATTTTCGTTTTCATCTACAAAAATTAATGCATGATGATTGTTTCTTGGATTTACATACTGGTTTATCGTTGATTTCAATTTTTGAGCATTACCCATTTCTTCACTTAATCTAACTTTTTTAATTGGAACTGGTTCCCCATTTTTATTTGGTAAAGTATATAGGTTTTTTATTTTTATTTGTAATTCTAATATTTTCTCTTTAACACATATTAATTCTATATCTGAATTTTTTGGATTTTTTAATTGTTTTGTAAGTTGTTCAATTTCTTTATATAAAGGAGTTTCTGCTTTTCGTGCCTTAATAATTATTTCTCTTATTGTTGTATCTACAATTTTATTAAGTTGTTTTTCCGTTACTAAACTTTCTACCGATTTTCTAATATGAAATCCTTCGTCTCCATTTGGTGGAGTTCTAAAACCATAAAGATTTTCTTTATGCAACTGCCCTCTAACAGCCATACCTTCACTTTTAAACGTTTGACCGTTTTTGGTAATCTTTTTAGTGATTTTTGTTAAGATATTTTTATTTTGTTTGTGCGAAATAAAAACACTATTGATTACTTTTTGAGCATCAGTATGAAAACCATTCCAAGGTTCTGGAAAATCTAACTGTTTTTTTTCATATTCATTACCTCGTTTCTTGTTTTCGGACGAAGCATTGAGTTTGCTTAACTGCTGAAAATAAGTCTCTTTGGTAAGTGCTATAACCAAAGCATCAATTGCGTGATGGCGATGATCTTCTCTGTTTTTAATAGGGTCAAATTTTATTTCGCCTGTATATTTATCAACCCAAACTGTTCCTTCTACTATTGTTTGACCATCTTCGATTTTTGGTAGTTCAGTTTTTACTGGAAAAAATTCGTTTACTTCTGTAATAATATCAAACAATACATAATATTTCCCTTTGCCTTCCTCCATCACAAATTGATGCTGATTGTCCATATCCGAAACGAAAATAGTATCGTCATTTGTTGTTCCCTGGATTAGAATTTGATTTTCTTTTACAGTAGGTTTATCATTTAGTGCCTTTTCAAAAGTTAAATTTTCAAAATCTACATCCAAGATTAACCAATATTTTCCATCTTCAATTTCAGCTTCGCATTCGTAGATATAGGATGAGAAAAGTCCTTCTTTAACTTCCCCAAAAAGTAGAATCTGTTTACCATTTTTCTTGGGTTGGTCTTCTTTTACAGGTTTTTTAAATTCTTTTTTTTGAATTGAAAGTGTTGCCCAATAGGTACCTTTTTCGTTTCCAATTGCACTTATAGCGTTTAAACCATCATTTTTGAACTTTTCTTTTTCAACCTTGCCTCTTAAAACAATTTCGCCTTCTTTAGTGTTTGGTTTGTCTTTAAATACTTGAACAATGCTTTTGGGATTCGACAAATTTAATTTAGCCCAATAATCGCCATTTTCTAATTCAGGAGCTTCCACCTGAAATTTAATATACTGCTCTTTTGATCTAAAAACCCCTTTGTCAATAACCCCAGACAAAAGTGTTTCATTTTCTATTGTTTCAGGTTTGTCTTTATAAATCCGTTGTGATTGAATAGGTTTTTTATCTGAATTTAAAACTACATAATGTTGTATGTGTTTATTTGGCTCAATATGCAAATTAGGAATATCAATAGTTAAAACGGGTTGTAAAATATTATTTAACCCCCAAAGTCTTCTTAATTCTGCCGTTAAACTTCCTGGCATCACTCTTACATCAGAGCAAACCTGTGATAAAATTTCACTTGTTTTCTTGCTTATATATCGAGTGTCATTTAATTGACGTTGTATAAAATCATTCGTTTCAAATTTTGTTTTCGATACAAATCTTTTTGCTTTGGGATAAGGTAAAATTTTAAAGGCACGTCGTTCAATTTCTTCCCATGATTTTGCACCTCCCCAAAGGTTTGCATCTTTGTTTATTTCATAAAAATCGTAAGGTGTTCTATTTCCTTTTAAACCATTAAATTTTGAATCACACAATGTTTTATTTGCAAAACTATCATCTAATGAAATCGATTTTGGTATAATATGCTCAATTTGAAACTTGTTTTCTTTACCTAATAAATCAGAAATATTTATCGTTTTATTGGTGTATGGACAAATAGAAATTGGCATTTCTTGATACAACAACACTTTATGGATATTCTCTCTACTTTGTCGCAATCCAAATTCAACGAGTAATTCTTTTGCTTTTTCGTTTTTCTTTTCGTTTTCTCTAATTTTATACCCTAATTCTTCGCGTTTTGTTTTACTGTTTTTTAAAGCCCTACCAAGTTCCACTCTAATTTGGTCAAATTTTCCTTGCGTTGCCATCAAGTCATTTACAAGTCGCCTCACTTCATTAACTCCTTGTTGTACAATTGGGTTTCTCAAGTTTTCTACTGTTTCAAGTTTATTTTTTTGCTCAACTGCAATAACCTCTTGACTATGATGATACAGTTTTTTAAATCGAATATCATTTTCAACAAAACCGTATTTATTTTCTATCAAATAGGCTTTAATTTTTTCAATTGCATCTCCTTCTTTATTTGACTTTTCGTGATTTATTTTTAGTAAGTCTTTTTCTAATTGTTCGTGGTCATTTTTATATAATTCCCATTTTTTACCATAAGCATTTCTAACACCTGCTAATACAATAGCATCACTTAAACGTAATCCAGTTTTGAGGTAAGGAATAATGTTTATTATTGCTTTAAGTGAAATATTTGAGTACCCCTCTTTTAAGTTTATTCCTTTGATGTTTTCAATTATTGTTTCGTTTAAATCACAATCAATTTGATTCTCTTTAATAAATTTCTTTAAACTATAAATTAACCTATCATTATCTTCGCAAAAATGGAATAAATGCCAAACACGCTCATAACCGTATTCGATAATATCTTCATTGTTAACTGTTTGTAAAATTTCTTTATAAAGTAGTGACTTTGGAAACAAACCATTCAAATGTTTTGTAGTATAATTTCCAGCAACTGGAGCATCATCCTCATAAATAAAAGTTTCATATTCTAATTTCAATTTCTTTTTTACGTCACTGAATTTAAAATTGCTGTCTTTAGAATTTATTAGCTCTAGCACCTGCAAACGTTGAGATTCTTCCAATCGTTGTTTTTTTCCATATTCAATGTTATTGATATATTGCAATGCACGATATTCTTCAAATAAAGGATGTGATAAATGACAAGGAGTTTTTCCTTTTTGTATAAATTTACCAGATTCGTCTTTCAAATCGGGTTCAAATCGGCACTTAGCAAGAAGCCCTTTTTGAGAACGTAAAGGTCTTTGCCAAAACAAAACGCTTTCATTGCTTTTAAATTTTATAGCACCTTCCTCATCTTTTTCAATTCTACCAGCCAAAAATTCTTTTATAGAAAGTTTCGTTTTGGTCTTTAACAAATATTTCGGCTTGTCATTAGTTGCTAAATCATTATTTAAAGTAATAATTTCTACATTTTCGTGACCTTTAATTTTTCTAAGATGTTCTATTTTACTATTGTTCCTTTTGTTTTTCAATCCACCTTTTAACAAAACTTTTTTCTCATTTGCATATTCAAGAGCTTCAAGACCTAAATTAAAAGCTTGTCTATTCCATATCGCCTCAAATTCGGCTACATACATATCTCGCAAAGTATATCTTGAACGAACTCGTAATTCATTTCCCTTCTCATCTAAGATTACTTTATAAGGTTCTCCTTCTTTTGGTAAAATATCAAACAAATATTTTCCTAAAGTTGAATTTTGTAAATCTTTTTGAGTGTCTTCAATACCTTTAACCCCATCTTTTCCTTTATAAATTTTACCATCATCTTTTCCTTTTCTATTACTCAAAAAACCCCTTCGTTGAATAAGATGATATAAAACCCTACCAAATTCTTCTAAAGTTAAATCTGTTTTCAATGCTTTATCTCTTAATAAATATGGGTTTTGTTTCAACCACAAACAGTAAGAATGATTTTCTGGCAAAGACAATTCTGGTGCCATCCGTCCTTCTTTCTTTTTCGCTTTGTCCCATTTACTCCAAACATCAAGTTCAGAATGTGTTAAAGAACACATTTCTAAATTAATAAGAGTTCTTAATAATTTAATCTTTCGCAATCTTTTTCTATAAAAACCTCGCCTTTGTTGACGACTAATTCGCCTACTTGCATTTTTACTTTCTTCTTTAGCTCCACTTCCTATTGTTTTTGCAACAACTCCTTCTGGAAAAATTCTAACACCCGAATCAATAATTTTATTCGCTTTTTCATCCACAATCGCCCATCCAATGGAGTTCGTCCCCAAATCTAATCCTAGTATTTTTGTCATAATTTATTGGCGTTTATTGTTTTTACGGGGGGTGTATAAACTTCTTGAAAGGTAGTGCTAAAATAATTGAATATTATTTATTTTATTAGCTTGTTTCTAATTATTAATACCATACATTTGGATTGTGAAATTTTATTCTAATCTTTAATCTTATCACAATAAGGCTATATGCCGTAGATGAAAATCTTTAGTCCTGCTTCGGTGGGACTTTTTTTATTCCTTTAAATCAAATTTTTAATGCGATAATGTACTCGTGAAATCGGAGTTCGCGCGAAGGGTGGCAGCGGAAATCCTCTGTGGAACGAAGTGGAACAGAGATTGCAGCGAACGACCTGACCCGAAGTTTTTACGGAGGGTCGCGCCCAAAAAAATAAATTTTGAAAAGTTGTTATCCTTTTCGCAAAAAAATAGTGCTTAAATTCAACAATTCATAATTCGTTCAAAAAATATTTAATTTTAATTTTTTTAATTCAATTTATACTTACATTTGTAATTCAAAATACAATATGAAAACATTTTTAAACAATACTTGTTGGTGGAACAGCTTACGTCATTCGTCGTGAATAGTCTACTTATAAGTATATTTTAAATCAAATAAATATCAAAAAGGGCTTGTCATCACGACAAGCCCTTTTTTTATTCAAAAAATACAAAAACAAACTATGAAAATTTATAAATTCAAAACAACTTACAAGAAAATTCTCGCAGACACTATTACGCCCGTGAGTGTGTATTTAAAAATACGTGACAAATTTGCCAACAGTCTGCTGCTTGAAAGTAGCGATTATCACGCTAACGACAATAGTTTCTCGTATATCTGTTGTAATCCAATTGCGTCAATAAAAATTGCAAAAGAAACCATTTATAAAACATTTCCTGATGGAACTTCAAACGCAATTGCAATTGATGAAAATTCAAATATTCCAAAAATAATTGAAGATTTTGCCTCTCAATTTCAATCCGAAAACAACGATTTTAAATTCATCAATAACGGATTGTTTGGCTATATTTCTTATGATGCCGTTCGCTATTTTGAAAATATCGAAATCAATAAAAAAGACAGTGATTTGCAAATTCCAGATATTTATTATGCCATTTATCAGAATATCATCGCTATCAATCACTTCAAAAACGAAGCTTTTATATTTTGCCATTCCATCACAGAAAACAATAATATTGAAACAATAGAAAACTTGCTTCAAAACAAAAGTTTTGCTTCGTATTCCTTTTCAAAAACAGGCGATAAAAAATCTAATTTAACCGATTATGAATTTATTGATAATGTAAAATTAGCCAAGAAACACTGCTTTCGTGGCGATGTATTCCAACTCGTTTTATCACGTCGCTTTTCACAAGGTTTTAAAGGCGACGAATTCAATGTTTATAGAGCGTTACGAAGCATAAATCCATCGCCCTATTTATTTTATTTTGACTACGGCGATTTCAAAATAATGGGTTCATCACCCGAAGCACAACTTATTGTAAAAGATAGAAAAGCAGAAATTCATCCCATTGCTGGGACTTTTAGAAGAACTGGAAATGACGAAAAAGATGCTGCTCTTGCCAAAAAGCTTTCCGAAGATGAAAAAGAAAATGCCGAACATATTATGTTGGTCGATTTAGCTAGAAACGATTTAAGCAGAAACGGACACCAAGTAAAAGTCGAGAAATACAGAGAAGTTCAGTTTTTTTCTCACGTAATTCATTTGGTTTCAAAAGTCACAGGTTTATTGCACGAAAAAGCAACAACAATGCAAGTCGTTGCCGATACATTTCCAGCAGGAACTTTATCGGGTGCGCCAAAACACAAGGCGATGCAACTTATCGAAAAATATGAAAAAACGAATCGGAATTTCTACGGTGGCGCAATCGGGTTTATGGACTTCAATGGAAATTTTAATCACGCCATTATGATACGTACTTTTTTGAGTAAAAATCATAAATTGCACTATCAAGCTGGGGCCGGAATTGTATCAGATTCTATTGAAGAAAATGAAATGCAAGAAGTTTATAATAAATTGGCAGCATTGGATAAAGCATTGGAAATAGCGGAAACCATTTAAACCAATTTAAAGATTTAAAAATTTAAAAATTAAACAATTTAACATTCAAAGATTACAAAGACAAATAATTTTTCAATCTTTTAATCTTTTAGTTTTTTAATAAAATTTTATATGAAAAAAATAATAGTCATCGACAATTACGATAGTTTCACCTACAATTTGGTGCATTATTTAGAAGATTTAAACTGCGAAGTAACCGTTTATAGAAACGACGAATTTGACATTGAAGAACTTCAAAAATTTGATAAAATATTACTTTCACCTGGTCCAGGAATCCCAGATGAAGCGGGTTTACTCAAAGAAGTAATCAAAACCTATTCGGCTACAAAAAGTATTCTTGGAGTTTGTTTAGGACAACAAGCAATTGCAGAAGTATTTGGCGGAAGCCTTATCAATCTTGAAAAAGTATATCACGGAGTGGCCACAAATATTAAAATTCAAGTGCAAGACGAACCTTTATTTAAAGGTTTAGAATCTGAAATTGAAGTCGGGAGATACCATTCTTGGGTGGTAAATTCAACTGATTTTCCTGAAGTTTTAGAAATCACATCATTAGATGAAAACGGGCAAATTATGTCTTTGAGACACCGGACTTTTGATGTTCGAGCCGTACAATTTCATCCTGAAAGTATTTTGACACCGCACGGAAAGAAGATTTTAGAAAACTGGGTTGCACAATAAACGATGATTTCAATAGCTACATTATTTATATTTAATTAAAATGAAAAACATACTAAACCGACTTATTAATCACGAAGTACTTTCAAAATTGGAAGCCAAAGAAGTTTTGGTAAATATTTCCAACGGAAGTTATAATACAAGCCAAATTGCAAGTTTTCTGACCGTTTATATGATGCGAAATATCACTATTGAGGAGTTGGCAGGATTTCGGGAAGCCTTATTGGAGTTATGTATTTCTGTTGATTTATCAAATTATAATACCATCGATTTGTGCGGAACTGGTGGCGATGGAAAAGATACTTTTAATATTTCAACATTGGCTTCATTTGTAACTGCAGGAGCTGGAGTTAAAGTTGCAAAACACGGAAATTACGGAGTTTCGTCTATTTCTGGTTCGAGTAATGTAATGGAAATTCTTGGTGTAAAATTCAGTAATGACAACACTTACTTGGAAAAATGCATCGATCAAGCTGGAATTTGCATTCTTCACGCACCGCTATTTCACCCAGCAATGAAAAATGTTGGTCCTATTCGTAAAGAATTAGCTGTAAAAACGTTCTTCAATATGCTTGGTCCAATGGTAAATCCTTCGTTTCCACAGAATCAATTGGTGGGTGTTTTCAACCTTGAATTGGCAAGAATGTACAGTTATTTATATCAAAATACAACTACCAATTTTACAATTTTACACAGTTTAGACGGTTATGACGAGATTTCGTTGACTGGAAATACCAAAACCATTACAAATGCAATGGAAGGAATGTTGAAACCCGAAGATTTTGGAGTTTCAATTTTAAAGCAAAATGAAATTCAAGGTGGAACTACTATCGAAGAATCGGCTAAACTATTTATGAATATAATTCAAGGTAAAGGAACTGACGCACAGAACAATGTAGTTTGTGCCAATGCAGGAATGGCAATTGCAACTGTTAATTCACTTTCACCAATTCAGGGATTTGAAATCGCAAAAGAAAGTTTGTTGTCAGGGAAAGCACTTTTGGGATTAAATAAATTGCAACAATTAAGCAAATAAGAATCGATTATGAACATTTTAGATAAAATAATTACAAGTAAAAAAAGAGAAGTTCTTCTCAAAAAATCAATTATTCCAATAACTGATTTTGAGAAATCGATACTTTTTGAACGCAAAACCTTATCATTAAGCAACAATTTAATTCATAGTTCTACTGGAATTATTGCGGAACACAAGCGACGTTCCCCATCAAAAGGAGAAATAAATTATGCGTTTTCTGTTGAAGAAGTTGTGCAAGGATATGAAAATGCAGGTGTTTGTGGAATTTCTGTATTAACCGATTCAACTTATTTTGGAGGTTCTTTAGACGATTTAATTTTTGCGAGAGCAACAACAAATCTTCCACTTTTGCGAAAAGAATTCATCGTTGACGAATACCAAATCATAGAAGCCAAAGCGTATGGAGCAGATGTAATCTTACTAATAGCAGCCGTTTTAACTGCTAATGAAATAAAAATATTATCCGAATTAGCACAGTCTTTAGGAATGGAAGTATTGCTTGAAGTTCACAATTTAGAGGAATTACAAAAGTCAATTATGCCAAGTTTAAATATGATTGGTGTCAACAATCGAAATCTAAAAACATTTGAAGTAGGATTGAATATTAGCAAAGAATTGGCTTCGGAAATCCCTAACGATTTTGTGAAAATTTCAGAAAGCGGCATTGCTACAATTGAAGCCATCAACGAACTAAAATCGTATGGTTATAATGGATTTTTAATTGGTGAAAATTTTATGAAAACAGAAAATGCAGGGAAAGCAGCAAAAGAATTTTTGGCCCCCTAATCCCCAAAGGGGGAAAGTAAGAACTAAAAATCAAACACGAATTTCACAAATTTCCACGAATTAATCCGTGATAATTAGTGATAATTAGTGTTAAAAAACTTAAAATGAAAGAATTATGGACAATCTAGACGTTTCGGCTCCCTCTCCTTTGGATTGCTTCGATTCTCGCAATGACAGGGCTGCGGTGAAGATTAAGATTTGTGGAATGAAATTTCCCGAAAACATCCTTGAAGTAGGTGCGCTACTACCAGACTTTATGGGCTTTATTTTCTGGGAAAAATCCAGTCGCTATTTTGATGGTGAAATTCCAATGCTTCCAAAATCTATAAAAAAAGTGGGCGTATTTGTTGACGAATCATTTGAAATTATAGTTTCTAAAATTGATAAACACAAATTAAATTGTATTCAATTGCACGGAAATGAAACAGTTGAATTTTGTCAAAAACTAAAAGAGTTACCAATCGAAATCATCAAAGTATTTTCTATAAAAGACAACTTTGATTTTGAAATTTTAAAAGAATTTGAAAGCGTTTGTGATTATTTTCTATTTGATACAAAAGGGGAATTACCTGGTGGAAACGGCACCACTTTCGATTGGAATCTGTTGAAAAAATACCCGTCAAATAAACCTTTTTTTCTAAGCGGGGGAATCGGAATTGAAGAAATAAAGCTACTAAAAGAAATGAATTTACCTATTTACGGCATTGATGTAAATAGCAAATTTGAAATAGAACCTGGATTAAAAAACACAGAATTATTAAAATCGTTTCAATCACAAATTGAAATATTAAATTTAAAAAAATGAGCTATCACGTTAATGAAAATGGATTTTATGGGAATTTTGGCGGTGCTTTTATTCCCGAAATGTTATTCCAAAATGTTGAGGAATTGCGTCTTAATTATTTAAAAATTACAGCCGAACCGTCCTTCCAAATAGAATTTGACGCCTTGCTAAAAGACTTCGTCGGGCGCCCAACCCCACTCTACTTTGCGGAACGTTTGTCTAAGGAATACAATACGAAAATCTACTTGAAAAGAGAAGATTTATGTCACACTGGTGCACATAAAATCAACAACACAATTGGGCAAATTTTGGTAGCAAAACGACTTGGAAAAACCCGAATTATTGCGGAAACTGGCGCTGGTCAACACGGCGTTGCAACCGCCACCGTTTGTGCGTTAATGGGTTTGGAATGCATCGTTTATATGGGTGAAATCGACATCAAACGCCAAGCGCCAAACGTGGCGAGAATGAAAATGTTGGGTGCCGAAGTTCGTCCCGCAACTTCGGGTTCAAAAACCTTGAAAGATGCCACAAATGAAGCCATTCGAGATTGGATTAACAACCCCGAAAACACCTATTATATCATCGGTTCCGTAGTGGGGCCGCACCCGTATCCAGATATGGTGGCGCGTTTTCAAGCCGTAATTTCAAAGGAAATTAAAACGCAATTATTCGAGAAAGAAGGGCGTGAAAATCCCGATTATGTCATCGCTTGTGTTGGTGGCGGAAGCAACGCTGCAGGAACTTATTACCACTTTTTGGACGAAAATGACGTTCAAATTATCGCTGTTGAAGCCGCTGGAAAAGGCATCCATTCGGGTGAAAGTGCCGCAACTTCTGCCTTGGGTAAAATTGGTGTTATTCACGGCAGTAAAACCCTTTTGATGCAAACTGACGATGGTCAAATTACCGAGCCGTATTCCATTTCTGCAGGATTGGATTACCCTGGTGTAGGCCCTATGCACGCTCATTTATACGAAACAAAACGGGCTCAATTTATCTCAATTACCGATGAAGATGCTATGAATTGGGGCATTAAATTGTCCCAAACCGAAGGCATAATTCCAGCGATTGAAACCGCCCACGCCTTCGCAATTTTGGACGAAATGAAGTTCAAACCCACCGATATTTTGGTCATCAATTTATCCGGGCGCGGCGACAAAGATTTAAACACTTATATCGATTATTTCAAACTTTAATTGGGCGTTACCCCAAGTCCTGAAAAAAAATTCAGGACTTGCGGTCGGGCTGTCCGCTGTATCCACAGTATTGCTTCGTGCCGAGCAATACCGCGGGATGCCGCTTCCATCCCTAACGCACCTACTAACAACAATACAACTATTATGAAAAATAGAATTTCAAACACATTATTAGAAAATAAAAAATTAGTTTCAATTTACTTTTCCGCTGGTTATCCAAATCTAAATGACACGGTTCAAATCATACAAGATTTAGAAAAAAGTGGCGTAGATATGATTGAAATTGGATTGCCATTTAGTGATCCATTAGCCGACGGGCCAACCATTCAAGAAAGTTCTACACTTGCAATTCAAAATGGTATGACAACACAATTATTGTTCCGTCAGTTGGAAAACATCCGAGAAACAGTTTCAATTCCGTTGTTAATTATGGGATATTTCAATCCAATTTTACAATATGGCGTGGAAAAATTCTGTGAAAAATGTGCAGAAATTGGAATTGACGGTCTTATAATTCCTGATTTACCAGTTGCCATTTATGATAAAAATTATAAATCAATCTTTGAAAAAAACGGGGTTTTCAATGTGTTTTTAATTACACCACAAACTTCAGAAAGTAGAATTCGCTACATCGACAGCGTTTCAAACGGTTTTATTTATATGGTGAGTTCTGCGAATGTAACGGGTTCTCAATCAGATTTCGGAACAACTCAAGAAGCTTATTTTCAGAAAATTGACGCAATGAATCTCAAAAATCCACAAATTGTAGGATTTGGAATTAGTTCAAAAACAACTTTCAATCAAGCTACAAAATATGCTAAAGGCGCAATTATTGGAAGTGCTTTTATAAAACATTTAACCGAAAACGGAACGCAATCCATTCCTGAATTTGTAAACCAGTTCAAGTAAATCAACTGTTAAATATATGTTATTAAAAAATTAAACGTTTGTTTAAATTAAACAATCGTTTAATTTCGCAGTTCCTTATATTATAACATAAAATGACTGATTTCAACGACAAGCAAATTCAAATCCTTCAAGTAGCCGAAACGCTATTTGCAGAGCACGGATTTGACGGAACCTCAATCAGAACAATATCCAAAGAAGCCAAAATAAACATTGCAATGGTTTCCTATTACTTTGGATCTAAAGAAAAATTATTGGAACGATTGATTTTCTTTAGAACCAACGATTTGAAATTGCAATTAGCAAATGTTTCTAAAACAGAAGTGTCGCCATTAGAAAAAATCGAAAACTTCGTAGATCTTTATATTAATAAAATTGATGCTAATAGAAACTTGTATCAAATTCTACATTATGAAGTTTCCTCGCAAAAACGAAAAATCGATTTAAAAGCTTTTACCGAAATTAAAAAAAGCAATTTAGAAACCTTAAAAAGTATTATTGAAGAAGGACAAAATCAAAATATCTTCAAGAAAAACATCGCAATTCCCTTAATTACCCCAACAATATTAGGAACGTACTTTCATTTCCATAGCAATAAATCCTATTTCAAAGAAATTTTAAATTTGAAAACCGAAATGGATTACAATAACTATATCAAAACCGAATTATCAACGCACATTCAACAAACAATCAAATCACTTTTACTAAATGAAAGTCACTAAATTATTGCTTATTGCAATGGTTTTCATTGGAATTCCATCGCTTAAAGCACAAGAAAAAACAGGATTAACGCTCAATGAAGCCATCAATATTGTACTTTCCAAAAGTAGCGATGTTGCCTTGGCATCGGCAAAAGTGACAACCAAGAAATACGAATCGGAATCGGTAAAGAACAATAAATATCCAGATTTGAGAGTTTCAGGTCAGTATTTACGCCTTACAAATGCCAATGTGAATTCTAATTTGAATTCCAATTCATCAGCATCGCCAGTCGCTGTAAATCAATTGATGCTTGGGCAAATAAATTCCAACTTACCACTATTTTCAGGCTTTAAATTACAAAATAGTATTAAAGCTTCAGAGAATTTATACCAATCTGAAAAAGCAAAATTGGAACAAACCAAAGAATCCGTTGCTATGGAAGTGGTCGAATATTACGCCAATTTATACCGTGCACAAAAAGCGGTAAACCTAATTACTGAAAATTTAAAATCCTCAGAACAACGTGTAAAGGACTTTACAGCTTTAGAAAATAACGGAATTATTGCTCGAAATGATTTGCTGAAAGCGCAATTGCAACAATCAAAAGTACAATTGTCATTGGACGAAGCCTATAAAAATGTATCGGTTTTGAATTATTATCTCATCACACTTTTAAAACTTCCTGAAGACTACAAAATTGGAATTGACGAAAATCAATTTGCAAACAACCAACCGATAAATATTATCAAAAACGAGGAAATTGCATTGAAAAATAGAAAGGATTTGGAAGCCATTCATTTCATAGAAAAAGCGAGTGAAAACAATATCAAAATCGCAAAAAGTGCTTATTTTCCAACCGTAAATTTAACAGGTGGATTTATTTATTTGGATTTAAAAAATGCCTTAACCGTTTCAAATGCAATGAATTTTGGTGTTGGAATTTCGTATGATGTTGCCAATATTTTCAAAAACAAATCCAACGTTAAAGTAGCAAAAAGCAAAGCATTAGAAGCATCGGAATCAGCCACGATTTTATCAGAAAAAATAAAAATTCAGGTGCAACAAGCCATTGAAAACTACAACTTGGCATTGAAACAAAACTTGGTTTACGAACAAGCAATTGGGCAAGCAACAGAAAATTATAGAATTGTAAAAGACAAATATGACAACGGACTTTCAAACACCACCGATTTATTGGAAGCAGATGTTGAACAATTGAATTCTAAAATAAATTATGCCTATTCAAGAGCGAATATTATGCTCAAATATTACGAAATGCAATCCGCTTCAGGGCAATTAACGCAATCATTCCAACTTACAAAAAACTAATATTTCATACTATGGAAAATCAAAAAAGCAACAAAAAAAACATCATTATAGCCGTATTAATTCTATCGGCGTTGAGTTACGGAATTTATAAATATGTGCATTCATTATCTCACGAAAGTACGGACGACGCACAAATTGAAAAAAATATGAACCCAATTATCCCAAGAGTTATGGGATATATCACGAAAGTAAATATCAAAGACAACGATTATGTAAAAAAAGGCGATACCCTTTTTACCATCGATAACAATGATTATATCGTAAAATTAGAAGATGCAAAAGCGGCTTTAATTGCAGCGCAAGGCAATTTTGAAGTTTCAAAAGCCGATGTTGGAAGTGCTTTAGCGAGTGTTTCTGTTTCTGATGCAAATGTACAATCGGCGGGTGGAACTATCGAAACTGCAAAAATCAGATTGGGAAGAGCAACCAACGATTTTGAGCGTTACGAAAATTTATATAAAAATCATTCTATCACAAAACAACAATTCGAGCAAGCTTTGGCGGCAAAACAAGAGGCAGAAAGTCAGTTGCGAATTTTGCAACAACAACAAAAAGCCAGTGCATTTCAGAAATCGGTAATAATCGCAAAATCGAATGTATCGAATAAACAAACCGAAGTAGCTTCCGCAAATATAAAACGTGCCGAAGCGATGTTGGCAGCAGCCAAATTAAACTTAAGTTACACAGTTGTAACTGCAGCGATTGACGGTCAAGTTTCCAAAATTTCCATTCAACCGGGACAATTAGTACAACCAGGACAAGCGTTATTTTATATAATCAACAATCAAGAAGCGTGGGTAATTGCAAATTTCAAAGAAACGCAATTGGACAAAATGAAAATGGGGCAAAAAGTAACCGTGAAAGTTGATGCCTATCCAGACACGGATTTTCAAGGCGAACTTACTTCCTTTTCACCAGCTACAGGTTCTAAATTTTCGTTACTTCCGCCTGATAATGCCACTGGAAATTTCGTGAAAACCATTCAACGATTGCCAGTGAAAATTAGTTTGAATACTTCAAATGATCCTGGAAAAATTAAATTACTACGTCCGGGAATGAACGTAAATGTGGATGTTCATTTGAACTAAAAAAACGCCATTAAGTAGCGTAACCAACAATAAAAATGGTAGTAGCAGATCAAGATAGTTTAGTAGAATACGGTTTTAGAAGGGTAATCATTACAATTACAGCGGTGCTTTGTGCCTTGCTGGAAATCGTTGACACTACCATTGTAAACGTGGCTTTGAACAATATGCGTGGAAGTTTAGGGGCAACTTTAACCGATGTCGCTTGGGTAATCACCGCTTATGCCATTGCCAATGTAATCATCATTCCAATGACCAGTTGGTTGTCGCAACAATTTGGAAGACGGAATTATTTTGCTACTTCAATCATCATTTTTACCGTGGCTTCCTTTATGTGTGGAAACGCCACAAACATTTGGGAATTGGTCGCTTTCAGATTCATTCAAGGTTTAGGTGGTGGCGCGTTATTAGTTACTGCTCAAACCATTATCACAGAGAGTTATCCTATTGCTAAACGAGGAATGGCACAAGCTATTTACGGAATGGGAGTTATTGTAGGCCCAACTTTGGGACCGCCATTGGGAGGTTATTTTGTCGATCATTTCTCTTGGCCGTATATTTTCTATATCAATATTCCTATTGGAATCATCGCTACATTTTTGACATTGGCTTTCGTGAGAAGTCCAAAATATGGTGAAAAACTAAAAGCGTCACAAGTCGATTGGTGGGGAATTGCATTTCTTGCCGCCTTCGTGGGTTCGCTACAATTTGTATTGGAACACGGGCAACAAGACGACTGGTTCAACGACCGAACAATTACACTTTTAACCGCAGTTTCTGCTTCAGGATTGATGCTTTTTATATGGCGAGAACTCACTTATAAACACCCAATCGTAAACCTCAGCGTATTGAAAAACACCAACCTTAGAGTCGGTGTGATAATGAGTTTTGTGTTAGGATTTGGGTTGTACAGTTCCACTTTCATCATACCAATTTACACACAATCCGTGTTAGGTTGGAGTGCCTTAGACGCAGGATTAATTTTAATTCCGAGTTCCATAACCACAGGAATTATGATGCCAATGATAGGAAAAATGATACAACGTGGCGTTCCACAAGCCTATATGGTAGCCCTTGGATTCCTCGCATTTTTCGTATTTACCTACTGGATGCACAACGTAGTCACCCCAGACACAGGCGAAGAGCACATATTCTGGCCACTGATTTTGAGAGGCGTTGGATTGGGATTACTATTTGTACCCATAACCACATTATCATTATCAACCTTGAAAGGGAAAGAAATTGGCGAAGGCGCTGCTTTCACAGGGATGATGCGACAATTAGGAGGTTCATTTGGAATCGCCATCATCACCACATTCATTGCAAGATTCAATCAAGAACACCGCGTAAATTTGGTTTCACACCTCGATAAAACCAATTTTGCCGTTCAACAAAGAGTCTTGCAATTACAACAAGGCTTTATGAACAAAGGCTTCAGCACCAACGAATCCCTAAACAAAGCCTACCAAGTTATGGATTATGGCGTAATGAAACAAAGCTCGGTACTGACTTTCGTTGACATTTTTTATTACCTAGGCATCTTGTTTTTGCTGTGCATCCCGTTTGTTTTACTCATCAAAAAACGCAATTAGTTTTTTTTAATTTGGGTGCGCCCTCGTTTACGTCATTGCGAGGAACGTGGCAATCTGTCTAAACGAGGTCGGGCTATTCGCTGCAATCCACGCCCAAAAGCGTGGGATTTCCGCTACTATCCCTCGCACGAACCCCTCGATTTAAGAATTATGATTTTTAGATTTATGATTTTTCAAAAACCGAATCAACGCACCAACGATTAAACAAATAACCGAATAAACGAATACCCAAATTAACTTTTCCCTATCTTTATAAAAAATTAACGCCATGAAATGGGAATCAAAATTAATAAAGCACAAAGGAACATTTAGAATAGCTGTAGTATTTGAAAAAAATACCGAGTTAATAGCTCGGATAAAAACTGTTGACGGCTCAAGATGGAGTCAGTCAATGAGTGTTTGGCACATTCCTGATACTGATGAAAATAGAATTCGGTTTAAAATACAACTCAACGAAGGAAAATCGGCATTATCAAAAATTCAAGATAATAATCAATTGGTTTTAAAACGATTTATTGAAGTAATACAATTAAAGGGTTACAGCGTTTCTACTCTAAAAACCTATCGCAATGAATTTGGCGTTTTTTTAAATTACCTTAAACAAACACCAGCGGAAAATTGTTCTACTGAAGATATACGGCAATATATTTTGTATTGCATCAACGAATTACAACTATCGGAAGCAACAGTACACAGTCGAATCAATGCCATCAAATTTTATTATGAGCAAGTTTTAAAAAGAGAACAATTTTTATTAGAAATTCCGCGTCCTAAAAAACGATTACAATTACCCAAAGTTATAGCTCCAACCGATATCAAAAGGTTATTTGAGGCTATTACAAATTTGAAACACAACACAATGCTTAAGCTATGCTATGGTTTGGGACTAAGAGTTTCAGAAATTGTAAATCTTAAAATCACCGATATAGATAGCTACTCAATGCAAGTATTAATCGAACAAGCTAAAGGCAAAAAAGACCGTTACGTCAATTTGCCCGAAAGCATTTTGCCACAGCTCCGTAGCTATTTTATCGAATACAAACCCAAAAAATACCTATTTGAAGGACAATATGGTGGACAATACAGCACCCGAAGTGCCCAACAAGTATTTAAAAACGCTTTACAAAAGGCCAAGATCAACAAAACCTTAGGTATTCATAGTTTGCGACACAGTTTTGCTACTCATTTGTTAGAACAGGGTACAGATATTCGATTTATTCAAGAACTTTTGGGACACAATGATATTAAAACTACCTTGATTTATACCGAAGTAAGCAATAAAAGTATTCGTAAAATAATTAGTCCATTAGATACTTTGTAATTCAATTATACATACATTTGTTTAGATTAATTTAACATGATTGACAACACAAAAAAACGCATTGCGTTTTTTTGTATTGTCGATATTAAATAACTAAAATATAACTTGTTAGGTAAAAACAACTTTAGAAGTTGCGTATATTTATGAGTTGGCAGACATATTTTGAGCGAAATCATAAATAACAGAAAATGAGAAAATTTAAATATATAAAGTATCTACTTTTAATTTCTGTAGGATTGTTTTGTTCTTGCGCATCTATTAAAAAATATGGAGAAAGCGATTTAAAAGAAATTAAGAACGTAAAAGAAATTGAAGGCATATTTGAGAATAGTGAAACACAAAACAGAAAGTTAAATCATCAGACAATAAAAAGCATAATTGATTTTAGAAATAAAATTAAAGACACATCAGAAATTAAAAGTGTTGAAATTAGTGTTTTAAATGAAAGCAAAATTCAATTTATTTTTAGAACTCACAACGGAAAGGAGAATAAATATAATACAGAATATGAACTGAATAAAAACGGCTTAATTTCATTAAAAAACAAAAATTTTAGATTAACTGGTTTACCTTATATTTTTGGAGGTTATCAGATTAACAAAACAGAAATTGGTTTAACGAAACAAAATCAATTAGTTTTAAATGGTGTAAAAGTGGACGATGGAGCAATTTTGATAATTTTACCAGCATCATTTCCAAAAATAGATTTTACTTACAAATATGACAGAAAATAATACGTCTGCCAACAGCCGTTTGGCAAGATTGCGAATTTTGTGGTAAATTCACGTTTATATTTCGCAAGAAATTTATAATTTAACAGAAAATAATCGGTTACGAAGTTCGCAACCTCGCCAAGCGGCGGAACGTTGGTGGCAATATTACCGCAAAACCTACAAACAGACAAACAACAAGAAAAAATGAAATATATAATCAAGACTTTTTTACTATTAACAATTACGTCACAATTTGCATTCGCACAAGAACAATTACCCATACTTAAAACTAATAAAATCATTATTAGTATAAAAGAAGGAAATTCTGATTATAAAGATAGTTGGACAATCGCACCAGAAGTGAAACCAGATGTTTTTGTAACTCAAAAATTTACTGGAACTCAAATAATCACATTTTATTCAGATATCGACAGCATTTCTTTTACAGTAAAACCTAACAAACATTACGACTTTATTATTTTGTTAAACGGGAAAGACAAAGCTTACACACAAATAAGTACTGATAGAAAACAAAATCCATCATTAGAACCTAAATTATTTTATACAAGATTAAAAAACACAAACCAAGTAGCAGACACTATTCCTTTCACACTTGGAAAAGACAATCGTATTCATATAAAAGGAAAAATAAACAATTCAGACACATTAGATTTTTTATTTGATACGGGAGCTAATTCTTGTGTCATTACTTCTTCTATAATTAACCAAAAAGTCAATCTCACAATAGATGGAAGTGCAGAAAATGGTGGGGCTGATGGTAAAGCAGTTGTTGGAACAAGTTCCAAAAATACAATCGAAATCAACGATTTGAAATGGGAAAATGTTTCGATTTTATCTATTGATTATCAAAAACCTTCTTTTGATGCCGTGTTAGGTTGGATTGCGTTTGAAAACAAAATTATTGAAATTGATTATGAAAAAAATGTTATAATAATCCACCAATCATTACCACAATTATCTTCCGAATATTCCAAGTTGGAGTTCAAATTAATAGAAGGATTACCATATGTAAAATTGAAACTCATAATAAATGGAAAAGAAAGCGAAACTTGGTTTGATTATGATACGGGTTCAGACGGTATGTTAGTTGTTGGTCAAAAATTTGCAAAAGAGAATTTTTTCAACAACGAATTGAAACAAATCGGAACAACTACATCCGTTGGTTCTGCAGGAAAAGAAATAATTAGCAAAATAGTGATGTTACCAAAGATGAAAATTGGAGATTTTGAAATGTATCAAATTCCTCTTAACATTCAACAACAAGAAATAGAAAATGTAGAGTATAATGAAAATATAGGTAATAAAATTTTGAAAAGGTTTAATACAATTATTGACTTTAAGAATAATTACATTTATCTAAAACCAAATAGTTTATTTTATGCACCAATGTTACGAAACTGAAAATACTGCCACCAACATCGGTTTGGCAATATGGCGGCTGAAGTGCTTCTATGAAACATTTGTACAAGGTTCAACATTAGGAATTCTATTGAACTTTTGTGCTAAAAATCCGCCACATCGCCAAGCCGAAAAACGTTGGTGGCAATTATGACAAACCTATCCGACATATAAAGAACGACAGAAATTAATATGACAAACGACTTTTTAGACAGTGCGAAAAAACAGTTTGAGTATTACAAAATGCTCGGAGAAAAAACATTTTCACAACTTTCAGACGAACAACTTTTTATTCAACTGAACGAAGAAAGTAATAGTGTTGCGACAATTGTAAAACATTTGTGGGGAAATATGCTTTCACGTTGGACAGATTTTTTAACAACAGACGGAGAAAAAGAATGGCGACAACGAGACGCAGAATTTGAAAACGACATTTCAAACAGAACTGAACTTTTATACAAATGGAATGAAGGTTGGACTTGCTTATTTAACGCTATAAATTCGTTGACAGAAAACGATTTAACAAAAGAAATATTTATAAGAAATCAAGGACACACAATTACAGAAGCGATAAATAGACAACTTGCACATTATCCATATCACGTTGGACAAATTGTTTTTATCGGAAAATTACTGTGTAACGAAAATTGGAATTCACTTTCAATTCCGAAAGGAAACTCAAAAGAATATAACGCTGACAAATTTGCAAAACCCAAACATAAACAGCATTTTACGGACGATTATATAAACGAAAAAACATTTAAATGATAAAAGGAATCTATGAAACGCATATAAATGTAGAAAACTTAGAAAC
>OZ248368.1:0-43810 GCA_965234425.1 Flavobacterium neuenschwanderi (SeqCode)
AAAAACGCCTTTTCAGAAATGAAAAGGCGTTTTTTTGTGTTTATTCCCAAAATAAAATAGTTTCAAAAAGCCACTTTCCAGCAAAAAAACAATTTAAAATCCTATTTAATATACAAGATATTTGTTCGAATAATTACTATTTTTATAAGATGAATTTTTTTTTAGGTTTATCTTTTGTTTAAAAGTAATCCGAACTATTTTTGTATGTTTCCTGTTTTTTTGGTTTGCACTTTAAGGTTGAGTTTGCTTCGTTTGCGATTCAGTGAGGTAATTGGAGCATTTTCATCCAATGCTTTTTTAAATCGATTAATTCTCCCTTCAAAGTTCATATAAGAAGTATCGTTAAGCGATTTTTTCTTAATCTTTAAAGCATAGGCAAAAGCTTCTTTAATAGACAAAACGGGTTCTATTATTGCTGGTTTTACAAGCTGAGGAATTTCTGCAACATTAGTATCATTTGAAGCAGAAGTAACAACTACTATTTTATTTTTCCTTGGAGTTGCTTTTTCTAATTCAAGTAAACTGGTATCGGAACCTGAATAAGGGTTCAATCCTTTTTCCAATAAATATTCAAGAGCGTCTCTTAATTGAGTTAATATCAACAATCGCTCTTTTTTAGTTTTATATCTATTAGAGCCACCTTTTATATTAGGCATTCGTTTTAGTTTTCCAGTGGTGGAATCTATAAATTTATAATAGATATACCAATCTTTAGAAAGTGCTTGTTTTTGCTCTTCTTTTGAAAGTTCATTCCATAAAGTGATATCTACACCACCGGTGTAAATTTTTGGTGCAGAAAATTTTTTTTTATCCAAAGAGTGTCTGTTTTGGTGTACGTTTTGGTGTACTCTTTGTAAAAGTAATAAAATATTCGACATAAAAAAAGCGGTTTAGTGTACACTAAACCGCATTTTCATTGAATTTTCTTTCGTAGCGAGAGAGAGATTTGAACTCTCGACCTCAGGGTTATGAATGAAATCAATTATTTTTCTTTTGATTTATTTGTCTTACTAAATATAGGTTTTAAAATTATGAAAACCGCTATTTTCATTTTTTATCATAAATCGTCACTCTTTTTCATCACTCCTTTATGTGTAAAAATCTTTAGATTAAAGCACTCCAAACGTTGTTAATGTCGAACCAATTCTTAATTGATATGAAACTTCTATATAATTTAAAAGTACTATTAAATACCAAAAAAACATCTATAGCAACGTATTTAGAGCAGAAAAACATAATTACTTATAAGTATCTGCAATGTAACTTTAAAGAATTAAATAATAAAATTATTTTTTAATTTGAAAATTTAATATTCTAAATTGAATCTCATCTCTATATTTGTTATTTAAAAAATTGAAAGTGTCATCTGAAAAATTATATTTTTTTAATAGGTCAAACAATTCTTGCCAACTTTTAGAAATAAAATCATGTTTGTTTTGAACAAAATTAGACTGATGAACAACTTTCTCTACAAAAGGAGAAAACACTGTCCATTTCAATTCATTTAATTCATTACCCGTCATAATTATTTGCAGTATTTTTTAATTTGAGTATAAGCTTCTGATGTACCTAATTCACCAGATTTAGATAAATCTTTGCAACCTTCAGATTTTCTTTTAAGCATAATATTAGCTAATCCTCTATATAAATAGCTATTACCGTCAGCTTGAAGATTAATAGCATTCGTCATATCATTTTTACATTCGTTATATAAGCCAAGTTTATAATTCAATTCGCCTCTAGTATCCCAAATATACCAATATTTTTTTTCCAAATTCAAAGCTAGATTGACAAGAGGTAAAGCCTCTTTATATCGTTTTAATCCTAATAAGCAAAAAGCTTTATTGTTTAGTACGGTTGCCTTACCAAAATTTGAATAATAATTATTTTTAATAGCAATATCATAATCTTCAATTGCACCTATTCTGTCGCCTAGTTCAGTTTTTACTAGAGCTCTATAGCAATAAAGATTAGTATAATTTTTTTCATTATTATTTATCGCTATTGTAAAGTATTTAATTGCTTCGGGATAATTTTTTGATTTATAATTATCTATTCCTAGTTTATAATTTGAACTAGTTGAAGCTGTTTGATTATTATAACTATTATTAATTGAGTTTGTCTCAATTTCTTTTAGTTTCATATTGTATAGATAAACTCTATATTTTATTAGTTGTTTTATTTCATCTAATTCTCCTTGCTTTTTACTGAATGCCAAATAGTCTTCTTCAGGGTTCATGTCAATGAGAGTATTGTAATACGCATCTATATCAGATAAAAATTCTTTGTCATTTGTTTTTAATTTTAGGTCTAACGTCCAGTCAATCAAATAATCTCTATATTTTAAATTATTATCAATTCTATTATCTACAGCATCAATCATTGATTTCATTAGATTAGCGTTATCAACAGAACTTGAATTCATTTTGTTATCAATGAACTCTGCGGGTGTTCCTATATATCCTTTCGGATTATTACTACCATTGTTGTTACTAGCTTTTTTACCATCAATCGCACCTTGTGCAAATCCATCTTCATAGCTAAAACTTCCAGTATTAGAAACTGGAATTAAAGACGGGTATAATCCTACACACGAAGGATTACCATTACATGAGCCTATTTTATAGCCTTTTACATAACCATTTTGCCAATTCGATTGAGCAATTAAAATATTTATAGAAAATAAAAATAATATGTTTAATAATGCTTTCATTTAAATGTAAGTTTAATTCAAATACAAAAGTATGAAATTTTATTTAAAAGATTGTTCTCAAATACCTTAATAGGTAGTACTTAAAAACAAGTAATTATTGTTCCTTTTAGATGTCTGTCGTTCACGTATAAGTTAGCATTTACAAAATTTAAAACAGGGCTTGTATATGCCCTACCCACGCAATCTAAACCACACTAAGTGTTGATTTATAAGAAATTTTTTACTTGTTACCTATGTCAATATTAGTTTGTTGATACAATCAATCACTCTTGAATATGATATGTCAAGTAAATTTACACACTAAAACTAGTGAAGAGTGTCAGGTGTGTCACTTTGAGACACTTTATTTTGCTTAAAAAAAATATTTTTTTGACGAAAAGTACCAAATAGGCTACACTTTTGGAAATTCATTAGTATTTATTGTAAAGATGCTTGATTAATCCCCTTGTATGGACTTCTTCCATCTGAACAATAACAAAGTACTAACCTATAAAAAATGAAGTATGAAAATATAACGGAGTTTAAAATTACTACCAAAGTAAGCAAGAGTAAAGTGTATCGCTTTTACAAAAAGAATGAGGAACTATGGAGCGAAACCAAATTAAAGAATGGAAAACGATTATTTCCAGTTGACCACTGTCGATACTTCGATAGCGAAATCATGTTTGATGAAAACAAAGTACTACGACAAGAAAACCAATCGATGCGAAACCTAATAGACAACTTAGTAGATAAGGACAGTTTGCAATACAGACTATGGCAACTAGATTGGAGTTTCTTTATTACGGTAGCCTATAAACAAGAAAAGACCCAGAAGAGTTGCTTTAAACAAATGCACGCCCTATACGAACATTTAGAGCAAAAATATGGTGATGCTACTGCATTACGTTTATTTTTTACTAGTGAGCCGTTTAACAATCGTAAAGGCTACCACAACCATTTAGTTCTAAACGTAAACAATAAAAAGCTTCGTGAAGAAATTATAACCGAAATTCAAAACTTCTTTAGCTTTGACCGTGTTGATGTAGGCATCTATGATAAGTACAAAGCGGGTGTATTCTACATGAGTAAGGAAGGAACCATTAACGAAGATTGGGATATATTAGGCAACGACTTAAAGCAAGACGGATTAAAATTTGAAAGAAAGTAAGACTATGAGAGTAATGCTATCACTATCCCAACTCAAAAAGATACTTAAAACGGAGCCTATAAAGTTTCCTATTAGTTTTAAAGGTGAAGACTTCACCGACCAAGAGTTAAAAGAGTTTCAAAAGTTATTACAACAAGCAGAAAAGCGAGGATAAAACCTCGTTTTTTTGTTGGTAAACAACTGAAAACCAGGAAATATCAATTTTCTCTTGTGTAATCCAAAAATGCCTGGCACCTTTGCAGTGTAATAAAACACAAACGGTCATTTAAGATTTATTACACCTAAATTTTACGATATGAATAAATACATCGCATATTACAGAGTTAGCAGAAAAGAACAATCAATCAGTGGCTTAGGGCTATCGGCACAAAGAACATCCGTTACAGCGTATGCAAAAGCTCAAGACGGCATTATCATTGAAGAATATACAGAAGTCGAAACAGGAACAAACAAACGTGAACGCATAGAAATCCATAACGCTATCGCTAGAGCTAAACAAGAAGGTGCGGTTCTTATAATAGCCAAATTAGACAGATTAGCCCGCAATGTGAGCTTTGTAAGTTCTCTGATGGATGCGGGTATTGAGTTTGTTGCTGTAGATATGCCAACCGCTAACAACTTCACAATACATATTTTTTCGGCACTTGCCGAGCAAGAGGCAAAACTTATCAGCTCAAGAACCAAAAATGCTTTAGCAGAGCTTAAGAGCAGAGGAGTGGAACTCGGAACTCCTAAGAACCTAGATAGTAACGCTAGAGCAAAAGGAGTTCAAAAAATAAAAGAAAACGCTACCAACAACGATAGAAACCGACAGGCACAATCGGTGATTATGAGCTGTAAAGAAAAAGGCATGAGTTACCGACAAATAGCTGAATATCTGAATCAACTGAATTTCAAAACACGTTATGGCAATCAATTCATGGCACCAACAGTTCATCAACTATATAGCAGAACGGTTTTACAATCAGCATGATACAAAAATAAATGCTGATAAAAAGTTGCAATTTTGAAAACAAAATAGTATATTTGCTTAAATGACCCTCTCAAGGTCGTGCTCAAAGGCTATACTTGGTTGATTCTGAGTAGTAACCACTAGGTTAAATAATGGATTTATCACAATGCCACATTGTGTATTCCTATTTCTCTGAACCTCAATTGAGGTGAAAAAATAACACTCCCCACTCGTAGAAAAAAACTGGAGATTGAGTTGGTAAGGAATTTTGAGCACAAATAATGAAACAAACACAAAAAGTTTAGGTCTATTGACTATTTTGGAAGTTGCAAAAAAATTGAAATTAAGCAATTTTGATGCTTCAAAAAGATGGTTAGAAAAAAAAGGCATTAAAATCTATAAGGAAACTAAGACGCATCTTGTCTATGAAATTGATGTTGATGTTGAAATTGACAAAAATAAGGTTAAAGATTTACGAATTAAATATCCAAATAATTGGGAACAGCTTTATAAAAAGATTGCGAAAGACGATTCAGTTTATGAAATGGTTGTGTTTATTTTGAATGGTGAAACAGTTTCAAGACCAACAACTAAACTAAAGCTGACTACCGAAGCAGATAAAGACCTATATAAAAAACTGATAGCATAATGGAAAAGCTAAAACTACCCAAAAACCCGCATACTGGGTTGAAGATTTATTGTCATAAATGTAAGCGTGACAATCCTACTTGTAATCATTATGATATACAAAGGTATAAAGTTAGAGTACATGTGCCAGGAACGAAGAATAAGAAGGTTACAAAGGTTCTTGAGGCTAAAAACTATAATGATGCTGTTGTAGAAGCTATAGCATTTGAAAAAGAGCTTATATCAAACAACTATCAAAAAGTAGTTGTTTCGGAAATAGGCAATGATTATTCAATATCAGATGCGGTTATTCGTTACAATCAATATCTTTCAGGTAATTACGAATATTCACAATTTGTTAAAAATATTTCTGTTGACCACAGAAAAGAATGTATAAAATTTTGTGGATTTTTTTGTAATTCATTTAAAGGTAAAAAGGATATTCAGATAACTAGAATTATTGAAGTAACTAAAAGTGATGTTGCAAGATTTTACACTTGGGCTGATGCACATTACAATAGTGAGACTAGTTTTAATAAGTGCATGGGAGCATTAAAAGCTTTTTTTAAATTCCTAATCGAAATTGAAGAAGTCCAAATGAAAAACCCATTTGCTTCGTATGAATCCAAAAAATCAATAAAGAAAAATGTGGAAACTTTGACAAAGGAAGAATTTCAAAAGATAATTAATTCTATTGGTGTTGCTAATCCTTACGTGCAATTGGGTGGAAAAGGCGAAAGAAAAAACATGTATAAGCCTTATTTGGTTCATGGATTCAAATTGTTTTTGTTAACGGGTGGAAGACGAGAGGAAGTTGTTGATTTAAAGTGGAGCGATATACTATTAACTATTGAAGGTGTAAAATTTTTCAGAATAGCAAATCGAAAAGTTAATAGAAGTAAAAAGACAGAAGATTTTTTCAAATTTATACCAATAAATGAGGATTTATTTGACTTGCTTAATGAAATGGGTTACCAAGAAAAAAAGAATTCTAAAGACTACATATTGTTTCCTCAAAGAAATGTATTAACGAAAACGATAATGAATGACCTTTCAAAAGCTTTTACTCACTACAAAAAAAACGTTGGAATTACCAAGGATGTATCCTTGAAAAATTTGAGAAAAACATATATTACATGGCTTAGGTTAGCAATGGGCAAGGAAACAGGCTTGCTTACTTCGCATGGTGGTGAACAGGTGTTACTAGACCATTACATTGATAGCACAATATTAAGTGCGGTTGAAAAAGCAACGTTGAATTTTAGAGTTTATGGCGGTTAATCATCACTCTTTTTCATCACTCCATAAAAAAAGCCCAGTAATAAAACTGGGCTAAGTGTTGTAGCGAGAGAGAGATTTGAACTCTCGACCTCAGGGTTATGAATCCTGCGCTCTAACCGACTGAGCTACCTCGCCATTTTTGCGGTTATTTGCATCGTTGAATGCGGGTGCAAATATAAAACATAAATCAGATGATACAAATATAAATCAAAGAAAAAAAAATATATTTTAAAATGCTTTTTTTTTCGTTATTTAATCTATATATTTCGGAAAAATTATAGGTACTCATGGACACAAAAGTAAGATACGAATTAGAATTCCCCCTAAATTCATCTCCACAATTATTATATCAATACATTTCTACGCCTTCGGGACTTTCCGAATGGTTTGCCGATAACGTGAATTCTCGCGGTGAATTTTTTACATTCATTTGGGACGGATCGGAAGAGAAAGCCCGTCTTTCCTCGAAAAAATCAGACGAGAAAGTTAAATTTAGATGGATTGATGAAGACAATAAAGACACCGATTTTTATTTTGAATTGCGAATTCTTGAAGACGAAATCACGAAAGACGTTTCTTTAATGGTTACAGATTATGCGGTAGAAGAAGATTTAGCAGAGGTAAAATTGCTTTGGGAAAGTCAAATCTCAGACCTAAAACATGTTATAGGTTCTGTTTAGATTTTCGTAATTTAAACTTATATTTGTCACGCTTTAGGCGTGACTTTTTTTTTATGATAAACTTCAACGGAACTATTACTTCATCGGACTCTAATTTATTGGTTAATAATCGTGCTTTTCTATATGGCGATGGCGTTTTTGAAACCTTAAAAATAATTGACAACAAGATTCTTTTTCTCGAAGATCATTATTTTAGATTAATGGCTTCGATGCGTGTCGTTCGGATGGAAATCCCGATGAACTTTACTATGGAATATTTTGAAGAACAAGTACTTTCTTTGGCTAATGCCAATGGTTGTGAGGCTTCTGCAAGAGCCAGAATTACTGTTTATAGAAATGAAGGTGGGTATTATTTGCCAAAGCAGCGGTCGGTTTCGTTTTTGATAAATTGCACTGCTTTAGAAAACACGGTCTATTCAAATGATTTAAAGCCGTATGAAGTAGATTTGTATAAAGATTTTTATGTGACCAAACAGTTGCTTTCTTCCATAAAAACAACCAATAAAATCATCAATATCACAGGAAGTATTTTTGCGGACGAAAACGGACTTGAAAATTGCCTGATGCTCAATGATGAAAAAAATGTAATTGAAGCCTTGAATGGCAATTTATTTATGGTTTTTGAAGGCAAATTGATTACGCCACCGATTTCAGAAGGGTGTTTGAACGGAGTAATGCGAAAACAAATTTTGGGATTGGCATCAAAAATAGAGGGTTTAGAAGTGGTTGAAGAACCAATTTCGCCTTTTAATCTTCAAAAATCCGACGAATTATTTATTACCAATGTTATTTTTGGAGTTCAATCGATAACCAAATACCGCAAAAAAGAATTTGGAAATGCCGTTGCCAATGAATTAGTAAAGCGATTGAATGCTCAAATTAGATTGACTTAATTCAGCAATGGATTTTCGGGTGCATTTGCCCAATAAAGGTATTCTCCACCAAGTTCTTGTAGTTTTTCTTTCCAAAAATCGGTAGCTTCTTTGCTAATAATCTTATTTTTATATTTGTTTTCTACCGCAATCCACGAATTTAATTCCAATTCTTCTTCTAATTGATTTGGATCCCAACCGGTATATCCAAGGAAAAATCGAATGTTGTCTTTTTTAACCACACCACTATTAATGAGGATTTTTGTCATTTCAAAATTTCCGCCCCAATAGATTCCGTTAGAAATCTCGATGCTATTCGTAATAATATCGGGTATATTGTGAATGAAATAAAGGTTTTCTTGTTCAACTGGACCGCCATTATAAATAGTAAAATCGGCATCGATGTCGGGAACTAAATCGTGAAGCGTATATTTTAGTGGTTTGTTTAGGATAAAACCAACAGTGCCATCCTCGTTATAATCTGCCAATAGTAAAATGGATCTGTTGAATGACAAATCGCAAATCACGGAAGGTTCTGCTATTAGCAATTTACCTTTTTTTATTTTTTCTGAAATCATCTTTTCTATTTTTATTATATTAAATTTAAAATCAAATGTCAGTTTTTCCAAAATTAATCGATTATCGTTAAAAAAAAAGCCACGCAATGCGTGGCTTTAATTTATTTTGGTAAATTATTAGTTTACAGCTGTTTCTAAATCTGCTCCAGCTTTAAATTTAACAACTTTTTTAGCAGCAATTTTAATAGTTGCTCCTGTTTGAGGGTTTCTTCCGTCTCTAGCAGCTCTAGCTGTAACAGACCAAGATCCGAAACCTACTAAAGATACTCTTCCACCTTTTTTCAAAGTTCCGCTTACATTTCCTAAAAATGATTCTAAAGCTGATTTTGCAGCTGCTTTAGTAATTCCTGCGTCAGCAGCGATAGCGTCAATTAATTCTGATTTGTTCATAATAATAGTTATTAAATGTTGGTTAAAATTTCATTACACTAACAAAATTAGTAGGAATTCGTTACCACGCAATACTTTTTGAAAATATTTACTCGTTTTGTTGATAACTTTCCGTATTTGTTCATAAACCTACTGTTTTTAAGCGGTATTCTATTTAAATCAGTGTTTTAGCACCCTAACAAACTATAGCTTTTTCAGAAAATGACATTCCATTTAAAAGTTCTGAAGCAGTCATTTTTTTCTTTCCAGGGAATTGTAAACTCAAAATTTGAATAAATCCATTGGCTACGGCTATTTTTAATTCCTTCTTTGTTGCAATTATCTTTCCAACAAATTCCGAGTGTTTCTCATCAATTATTTTCGATTCGTATATTTTTACATTCCATTCTTGGTCGTTATCTTTAATATAGCACCAAGCAACAGGATAAGGCGATAATCCACGGATGAGGTTGTGAATTTCTCTAGCCGATTGCTGCCAATTAATCTTACAATTGTCCTTATCTAATTTATATGCTGTTTTTATTTCGTCATTATTTTCCTGAATTTTTGGATTTACATTTCCAGATTCAATCAATTGTAATGTCTTTAAAACAGTTTCACTTCCCAAAACCATTAATCGATCGTGCAATTGTCCTGCATTTTGGTCTTCGTCAATAGCAATTTCCGAACTCAAAATCATCGCGCCGGTATCAATTTTGTCGTCTATATAAAAGGTAGTCACGCCAGTTTTAGTTTCGCCATTGATAATCGCCCAATTAATTGGGGCTGCGCCACGATAATTTGGAAGCAATGAGGCGTGCAAATTAAACGTACCGTATTTAGGCATTTCCCAAACTACTTTTGGCAACATTCTAAAAGCAACAATAATTTGTAAATTCGCATTCAAAGCCTTTAATTCCGATAAAAAATCTTCGTCTTTTAAATTGGTAGGTTGCAAAAGCGTCAAATTATTTTCTAATGCATATTCTTTAACTGCCGAATATTTTATTTTTTGACCACGACCCGCAGGTTTGTCAGCCGCTGTAATAACGCCAACAATTTCGTAGTTGTTCTTTAATATAGTATCCAAAATGCCAACAGCAAATTCTGGCGTTCCCATAAAAACGATGCGTAATTTTTCCATTATGATTTCAAAGTGTATTTATTGTTGGATTTTATGAGAATGCAATCACTTTCTAATAAGTTTTGCAGTGCAAAGATAATTGCATCTGTCGATTTTTTGGTATGAATTTGAATTTCTCTTGAATTTAATGGTGCAACTTTCAATAACGAAAGTATGACTTCTCGGAGGTCTTCCGTTTCTATTTCTGGTTCTTTCCGCCCAATACAATAGGAGCAAATGCCACAATTTACATCCGATTTTTCCCCAAAATAATTCAATATCAATTTGCTTTTGCAATTTTCAGTGTCTTTTACAAATTCTAAAACCGATTTCAATTGTTCCTTTTTCAGATTATTTTGTATTTCTAAATGTTTTGAAACGCCATTAATCGTTCGTTCATCTTCTCTAATCACATTGAAAATCAATTGAGTATCATTGCTTTTTGCGTGGTATTCTATAATTCCTTTTTCCATTAGTTTATGCAATAACGCATTTACGGCAGTTTCACTAGTTTCCGCTTTTTTTGCAATCATCGCCATATTTAAAGCTGCAGGAACTTCGTGTATTCCAGGATAGGAGCGGAGCAAAGCCAATAAAATCGGTTCGTCTTTTCTATTCAAACTCATATACCGAAGCACTTCTTTGGAAGGAATTATAAATTGAACCGTCACTTTTTCTGAAAATTCTTGCGACAAAGTAATAATTCCTTGACGGTCTAAAAACTGCATTGCATTATAGGTTTTCAAAATCGGAAATTCATATTTTCCGCAAAACTGATTCAAATTAAATGAAAATTGCTCTTCAATTCCTTCGCCATAAGCAATTTGGAAATAATTACACAATTTCACATACATAGTATTTAGAAATTTTTTATCGGGCAAAACAGCAATAAACTGACTTTCAGCATTCGATTTATCGGAAGGACTGGTCAGCAAAACAGCATACGCCTTTTCTTCATTTCTCCCTGCACGACCCGCTTCCTGATAATAATTTTCTATGTTTTCGGGCAACTGAATATGGATTACAGTTTTCACATTTGCCTTGTCAATTCCCATTCCAAAAGCATTGGTAGCCACAATCACTTGCGCTTCTTCCGACATCCAAAGCTGCATATTTTTATCTTTTTCCTTCGCCGACAATCCCCCGTGATAATACGTAGATTGGAATCCCAACGCCTGCAATTGCGACGAAACATCCAAACACGATTTTCTGTTTCGCACATATATAATAGAAGGTTCTGGATTTTTCTTCAAAATTTGTTCCATCCGAAACAATTTATCTTCGGCTTCCAAAACAAAATAAGCGATGTTTTCTCTGTTAAATGATTTCTGAAATACTGCCGTTTTTTCCAATCCCAATTGCAAAATCACATCTTCCTGAACTCTTTTCGTCGCCGAAGCGGTCAATGCTATAAAAGGAACTTTTGGAAAATGAGTTTTTAAATTGGAAATTTTCAAATACGAAGGTCGAAAATCGTGCCCCCATTGCGACACACAATGCGCTTCATCAATTGCAATAATAGAAATCGGTAATTGCTTGATTCGTTCCAAAACCCATTCGGTTTGCAAACGCTCTGGCGACAGGTATAAAAACTTATAATTCCCAAATTGACAGTTGTCTAAAAGCGTTACTAATTCATCCGATTTTATGCCACCAGTTAACGCAATCGCTTTAATGTCAATTTTTTGTAAGTTCTGAACTTGGTCTTTCATCAACGCAACCAATGGCGAAATCACCAAACAAATCCCGTCATTCATCAAAGCTGGAACTTGAAAACATATCGATTTTCCACCGCCAGTTGGCAACAAAGCAAACGTATCTTGACCGCTCAAAACAGAGTCAATAATCTCTTTTTGAAGCGATCTAAACTGATCGTGTTTCCAATATTTTTGAAGAATTTCTAACGCTTTTGGCATTTATTTTCGCTTAAAGTTTCAGGTATTTCAACAAAACCCGAACTAAATTTGCTCTAAGATAAAAAGAATTCTGTTATCCAAGGTATCTTTTGGCACTTCAATTAATTCGTAGCCATAATTTTGATACGTTTCCGTAAGGTGATTGTAAATCAATTTTGCCTGTTCATAATTCTCGTAACGAGCGTCATCACTCACATAAATCTCTTCCCAAGGCGGAAGAATGAATATTTTTGTATAAGTATTTTCACGACAAGCAACATCAAAAAAAGAAGGATAACTGTCGCCAATATAATGCATATATGCCAAAACATCGGGAATTCCGCGGTCTAAAAACACAATTTCGTGAGGCTCATTTTGCGCATTCAAAAACTGTTTTTTGCGTCCTTCCAAAAGCAATTCACTAAAAAGCAACGGATTTTCAAGAAACAATTGCTCAATTCCCTGCTTTTTCGCTTCCATCGTCACCTCCCGTGAAATCTCGGGATAACAGCAATATCCGCGCTCTAAAAGCCCATCGATAATCGTTGTTTTTCCCGTTCCAGGCCCGCCAATAATAACTATGATTTCCTTTTGCACTTTTTGGATATAAGGCGCAAATTTACTTAAACTAATCGAGATTTAAAAAGATTATTTCTCTTTTGGAGCGAATTGTTCCCGCATTTTCAGCAATTGCAATTCCTGCTGTCCATTCCAATCCACGCCCAAAAGCGTGGGATTTCCATTTCCATCAGGGCTAGACTAAAAATCATTTGATTACTTGGAATTGTCCGAAAAAAAATCAATATAGAACTTAAAGTCCATCGTTTCGGTTCAGCAGACTGAAAGTCTGCACAATTAAAAAAATTAAACCGTAAATTATTTCTTCTGTTCTACCTTTTGTTTCGGGTTGCAAATTTAATTCAACCTATAAAAGTATAAAAATAATTTGCGAATTTGCGGTAAAAATTTTTTAGAATCTGAAAGGCAGATGCACTAAAGCGGTAAGTTTTAATTATTTCAGTAACAAATAAAACTTCCCTAAAACGATTTGTCTTTGTAGTAATTCACCATCAAATCTACAAATTTACTATAACCGCCCAAACCATCTTTTTGTTGATTAAATTTCAAGAAATTATCATAAAATACGTGGAATCCTTTTTCAATAAAAGTTTCATATTGCTTCCAAAATCCTTCACTTTCCTTATAGTTTTTCAAAATCCCTGGACGAATTGTTTTTAGTAATTCTTCAAAAACTTTTTCATCCCGAACTCGCCAATTTCCCAAGCAATACCGCAACGCATAACTGTAACCAGAATATTGAAAATACAAATTCTCATTTTTTATAGACGCTAAAAACCCAATAAAATTAGCCTCACTTTCCGAAGCATAACCCAATTGATGCGCCATTTCGTGACAAACCGTAGTTGGAAAATTATACATCGGACCTTTGTCATTCACCTGAGCTTCATTCGTAAATGGATTCAAATAGCCACCAAAACCCATATAACTCAACGGCAAACTAATTAGCGATTTCTTAATGCTGGGATTGGTATATTCAAAACTTGAAAATTGGTTAGAAAGCAATTGGTAACCCGTCAAATTCATTTCAAAAACCTGCTCTTGCGAATACGGAAAAACAACTTTCAAACTGTCATTTTTCTCAATTTGACGGTGAATTTCATTTGTTTTCGCAATCAATACTCTCGTGAATTTCAGCAAATCTTCATCGGAATATTTATTTTCAATACCCATTTTTTCAAATAAGGGCACCCGATGGTAATTCATTGCCCAAAGGAAATTGAACAAAAAATAAAATACCGATAAAAAACTTAAAACTCGTAAAACCGAATCTTTCCAATTCAATTTTCCCAATTTATAATGTTGGTAAAACCATCTTAAAATTAAAAAAATAACCACAAAATAAATGCAATCGCCAACAGAAAAAGAAAATTTGCCAAACACGATTCGGGAAAACTTGGAAATAAAAACATACAAACCATTGCTGTAATAGCGCTCTACCACTTCTGGGAACAACGAAATTAGCTGTAAAAATAGTATTTGAATGAACAGTAATAATGGAAGAATGTATTTTCGTTGCACCGTTTTAGATTTGCCATAAAAATAACAATTAAAAAGTTACTGTACCTTATTTATTTGTAAATTTGTATTCAGATAAAAGTAAGGATGATACAAATAACATTAAATATTCCAGACAACGAACTCTCTTTTTTTATGAAATTAATAGAAAAATTCAATTACGAAACGGTAATAAATGAGTTTTCTATAAATCAAGAAATGATGAATTTGTTGGATGAGAGAAGAGCAACTGTAAAAACAGATGATTTTATTCCTTGGAACGATGCAAAAAAACAATTGCAGTTTAAATCCAAAGGATGATTTATAAAATTGTAATTGAGCCAAGAGCAATCTTAGACATTCAAAATGCAATAGATTATTACGACTCAAAGCAAATTGGATTAGGCGAATATTTTTACAAAGTGGTCAATGAACACATTGAAACTTTGATTAAAAGCCCCTTTTTTCAAATCCGTTATAAAGATTATCACGGTTTTCCAATTCATAAATTTCCATTTATTATCTTCTATTATATTGATGAAAATCTAAAAACTATCTTTATAATCTCTATTTTTAACACTGCATTGAACCCTATAAATTATCCACAATAAAATTAAAAAACACTTAAATGAGTCAAGAAATTAGAAACCTCGAACCAAAAGCGCTTTGGAATAAATTTGCCGATTTGAATGCGGTACCGCGTCCTTCCAAAAAAGAAGAACGTGTAATTGAATTTATGAAAGACTTCGGAAATAGTTTAGGATTAGAAACTTTTGAAGATGAAATTCGCAATGTAATTATCAGAAAACCAGCAACACCAGGAATGGAAAATCGCAAAGCCGTTGTTCTTCAGGGGCATTTGGATATGGTGCACCAAAAAAATTCTGATACTGTTTTTGACTTTGATACCCAAGGAATTGATATGTATGTTGATGGCGACTGGGTTCGTGCTCGTGGCACTACTTTAGGAGCCGATAACGGTCTTGGAGTAGCGATGATTATGGCAATTTTAGAAAGTAAAACAATCCAACATCCTGCCATTGAAGCGTTATTTACAATCGACGAAGAAACTGGAATGACTGGGGCTTTGAACCTAAAAGGCGGTATTCTAAAAGGAGAAATCCTATTGAATATGGACACCGAAGAAGACGATGAAATTGATATTGGTTGCGCTGGTGGAATTGATGTTACCGCTACAAGAAGCTACAACGAAGAGGAAACCCCTGAAGGTTCTGTGGGATACACTATTACTGTAAAAGGTTTGAACGGCGGACATTCAGGGATGGATATTCACAAAGGTTTGGGAAATGCCAACAAAATAATGAACCGATTATTGTTTGATGCTTTCGAGAATTTCGGACTTCAAGTGGCTGAAATTAACGGTGGAAGTTTGCGAAATGCAATTCCAAGAGAAAGTGTTGCCAAAGTTATTGTGGCTCAAATGTATGACGAAGCGTATGTTTTTGATATGCAAGAAATTATCAATGACATAAAAACTGAATTCAAAACTACAGAACCGAATTTGACTATTGAAATCGTAAAATCGGAATTGCCTTCAAAAGTAATGGATTTGGGAGTTCAAGAAGGAATTATTCGTTCTATTTATGCCGCTCATAATGGTGTTTATCGTATGAGTGCCGATATGGAAGATTTGGTTGAAACTTCTAATAATGTAGCTAGAATTATCATTAAAGACGGGGAAATTACCATTGGTTGTTTGACTCGTTCTTCAGTTGAAACTTCCAAATTTGATTTGGCAAATGCCTTGCGTTCTGCATTTGAATTGAGTGGCTGCGAAGTTACATTAGCGGGTTCTTACCCAGGTTGGACGCCAAATGTAAAGTCTGAAATCTTGGATGTTTTGGTTGCTATTTATGAGAAACAAAACAACGAAAAACCTAAAGTGGTGGCGTGTCACGCAGGATTAGAATGTGGAATCTTAGGGACGAATTACCCTGATATGGATATGATTTCTTTTGGACCGACCATTCACGGAGCGCATTCGCCAGATGAAAGAGCGAGTATCAAATCGGCACAAAAATTCTGGAAATTTGTAGTGGAAATATTGGAAAGTATTCCTGTGAAAAAATAAGTATAATTTCAGAAAATACTTGAAATTTAAAATCCCTTTAAACGATGTTTAAAGGGATTTTTTTTGGAAGTAATAATTAATTGTTGTTTTGCACCCGAATATTTTTTTATTTTAAAGAGTAGTTATCTCCAAAATAAGAACTAATTTGAAATTCAATTTTTTTTTATTTTTATGGTTGTTTCTTTAAGCCACCATTCCCTTCACAAATACCTCCACAAACTCCTTCATTTTAGCAATAATTCTATCGCCAATTACTCTTGCTTGAAGAATGCTGGGTCTGTTGTCTAAACATTGAAAAACCTCGTCTTTTATGGGTTCTCTGCCGCTGTAGATATAGGCATCGATCAATGATTTGAATTGTGCTTTATCCAGATGTTCGTCCTCACACAGTTTGCCTAATGCGAGTACTTTTTGGTCAAGCCAGAATTTCTCAAATTCATCTTCAATGCTGACTCCGTCTTTGATGTGTGGCATATTCTCATCGATAAATTTCTGAATCAGTTCTCGTTTGCTTCTTAACTGAATATCGCCACCTAATAAATCAATGATGGCTTTTCGTTGTGCAGCTGCTGCGGATGCTTTTTCTCCTTTTAATTGGGCTAACAATTTGATGATATACGCCACATTGATTTGGTCTCTGTGGATTAATTCCAATTCAAAATCGATGTCATCGAGTATGGAAGTTTTTTGCTTTTCAGTATCTCGTTTTACTTTTTCGTATAAGTCTAAATACTTGCTTTTATAATCTTCAAATTCCTGCTCGTCAATCAATAAATCCTCCCAATCAAAATCAGTGTAGGATTGCAATACGTTCATGGCTCGCATCAATTTTCGGAAGGCTTGTACAAATTGGGCTTCGGCTTCTTCGCTCTCCAAATCATTTACGCTTTGGTAGGTTGGTGCAATTTCTCGTAAGCCTTTCAATGCTTCGTCAAACTTCTCGGCTATTTTTTCATAATCGGGCATGGTAACCACTTCAATTGCCTCTTTATTTGAAAACAAAGTAATCGCATCGTCTGTCACTTTTTTGAGGTTTCTAAAAGACAAAATGTTCCCTTGTGATTTCTGTTCTCCAAGGATTCTATTGGTTCTTGAAAACGCCTGTATTAAGCCGTGTTGTTTCAAGTTTTTATCCACATAAAGCGTATTTACTTTTTTGGCATCAAAACCTGTAAGCATCATATTCACAACGATTACAATGTCTAAACGGTCTTTCTCATTGTCGAAATTCTCCTTCTCACGGTCTTTTAACCGTTTGCTTATGTTTTGGGCATATTTTTGAAAAGATTCGCTGTCTTTTGTCGAATAGCTGGTGCCAAACATAGTGTTATAATCACCAATATAACTTTCTAGTTTATCTCTGGTGTGCTTTCCTTGATAACTGGTTTGAGGTTCTGCCATAACATCAAAATCTACTTCATCCTCTGGAAGAAAATCCTGTGCTTCGTCTGAATCTTCATTCGTGCCATAAGTAAAAACAGTAGCAATACGCAAATCGTGTTCTCCTGCGACTTTCTTCTGTTGAAAAAGGTCGTAATACTGAATCACATTATTGATACTGCTTACCGCCAGCAACGCAGAATAATCTCGACTAAATGTTTTCTGATTGTGATAGGCAATGATATAATCAACGATTTTATTGTTTCTTTTTTCGGATTCCAAAACCTCTTGTTTATCAATATCTTCGACTTCGATGTCGATAAAAGCCTTGCTCTTGTTTTTGTATTTCCCCACATATTCAATCCCAAAACGCAATACGTTTTCATCCCGAATAGCATCTGTAATCACGTATTTATGCAAGCAGTTGCCAAACAAATCTTTGGTGGTGCGTTTTCCTAAATCATTCTTGGAAGCATTTTCGGCAAATATGGGAGTTCCTGTAAAACCGATTAACTGACTTTTGTCAAAGAATTTAGTAATTCTATCGTGAGTTTCTCCAAATTGAGAACGGTGACATTCATCAAATATAAAGACGATTTTCTTATGGCGTAAGGCTTCTATTTGGCCAGAAAAACGTTCCGAAACGGCATTGTTTAATTTTTGAATTGTAGTTAGAACCAACTTCGTATTATCCGTTAATTGCCGTACCAAGGATTGGGTATTATCCGTAACATCAACACTGTCTTTTTTGAAAGCATTGAATTCATTCATCGTTTGGAAATCCAAATCTTTTCTATCCACTACAAAAACGACTTTGTACACTTCTGGCAGTTCCATCACGATTTGGCTTGCTTTGAAGGAAGTCAAAGTTTTACCCGAACCTGTCGTGTGCCAAATATAAGCGTTGGCATTCGAGTTTTTAATTTGATGAATAATGGCTTCCGTAGCAAAATATTGATACGGTCTCAAAATCATCATCACTTTATGAGTTTCGTTAATCACGATATAATGGGCTATCATTTTGCCCAAATGAGTGGGGTTCAAAAAAGCAGCTGTAAACTCGGTTAACTCGGTGACATTTTTATTATTGGCATCCGCCCAAAAGAAGGTTTGTTTTACGGATTGCAATTTGTTGTTTGCCAAATATTTGGTGTTCACGCCATTGCTTATTACGAACAATTGTACGAACTGGAACAAACCGTGATTGCTACAAAAAGAATGCAATTGGTAGCGATTAATTTGGTTGAATGCTTCTTTAATTTCTAAGCCAGAACGTTTGAGTTCTATTTGTACCAAAGGCAAACCATTGACCAAAAGCGTTACATCGAAACGGTTCTTGTAGCTTCCTTCCAGACTGATTTGATTGCTAACTTGAAATAGATTTTTGCTGTTGTCTTCCGCATTGAAAAAACGAACATAAAACGAAGTGCCATCTTCCTTGGTCAATTGAAAACGGTCTCGTAGCGTTTTGGCTTTTTCAAAAACATTTCCTTTGGCTAAATGATTGATGATAGCATCAAACTCTTTGGCTGTAAAAGTGGTTTCATTAAAAACTTCTAATTGGCTTTGTAGATTGGAAACTAAAGCTTCACCATCAGGAATGGTTACAGACGCATACTCTAAACCCCGCAATTGCTTGATTAAGTTGTTTTCTAGTAGGGCTTCGGATTGATGGCTCATTTTTATTGCAAGGTGTTATTTTTGTTGTCTTACTATCCTCAAAAAGTTAATATTATGTTTATTGATGTTGTATTTATTTAAAAAAGTAATATATTTGCACAATAATTACGATGAAAACGATTCAAAGATAAAAGGATTGGGGTGTCCCCGGTCGAGCAGAAGCCAAACAATTTGTTTGGCTTTTGTTTTTTATGGAAATATCTTAAGCCCATATCTTTTGCCGTTTTTAGTATATATTTTTTTCTCTAAAACTTCGTATGCAGGATTCGCTCTTTTAGGTTCAATAACATAGCGCGCTATTGGATAAGCTATTAAATCGGCTAATTGCAACCCATTTATGTTTTCTTTTTTATCTCTGAAAGTAATCTTTATACCTACTTCCTGCAAACGTTCTGAACTTACATAGGCGGTTCCCCTTGAAACCAATCGTTGAAAATGTTCGTCTAATTTTTTATCTTCCTTTTTTCCTCTTTTTTCAATAATTATTTCTAATTGTTTGCTAACGTCTTTTATTTCATCCAGACTAAAGATGGCTCTTTCTACAATAAAGGATAAGGCTACCTCATACACATCATTAGACAATTTGCCATAGGTATTAATGTACTTTTCTTTATGTATTGCCGAAGCTAATATTCTATATTTTGAATTCTCAATTACGTCATTAATCCTTAGATAAAAATTACGTTTAATTTCTAAATCGAATAAAATTTGAAATTCTTTTTCGCATTTTCTAATATCTCGAGAGTGCAAAATGACTTCTTTATTAAACCAAAACTCATTTTTAATGGCATTAATAGCGTTACGGGTTTGAATATAATTTTCTTCGCTGGTAATTAAACCACATAATAAAAAAACAGGAAATGAAGCATCCAAGCTTGCTAAACCATGGTCGCCGCTTTCATCAATAAACAGATAGTATTTTTTTATTTGATTACTCATATTTTTTGCGTTACACAAATAATTGCTGCAACAAGCCTTTTTTAAAGCTTTGCGTTTGATTAATTTGTTGGCTGCAACTTTCTATTTTAGCATCGATATTCGATAAAAAAGTGGCGATTTTTTGTTGTTCTGGAAGAGATGGAAAGGGCATTAATATTTGAGAAAATTTAGAAATCCAATGTCTCTCGTGACCTCCAATTTCATATTTCATAATTTGCATTGATTCATAAATGAATTTAATACTTACCCCTTCAAATGGAACTAATATTTTCATTGCTGAAGATTTGGCTTTAAATGGAAAGCCAACAAATTTGGTTGCTGTGGTAAAATCATCAAAAATTATTACGGGTAAATTATTTTCAAATATTCCATTTGTTTCATTTGTATATCCTAAAATAAAAGTTTTACCTGCTGTAAGAACTGGTGTGTTATATGAATTGTCATACTCTGTACTTGAAACCAAGTATTTGGTAGGTTGAATATAATCTAAACATTCCCCCAACTTTTTCTCTTCCCAATCCGCATAATCATTTCCATTCTCATCTTTAAACCGCAATTTACCTGAGAACAATTGTTGCATTACGCCTTTTTTGTATTGTTCTAATAATTCCTTTTTACGGAAAAGTTGCTGTATTTTTTCATCTACCGCGCTTAAAAAAGAAGCTATTTTTTGTTGCTCTGGGAGGGCTGGAAAATCAATTGGAATAGAATTACAATTATCTTTATTCATATATGGAACAGCTGTTTTAGTAGCAACTTTGTCCATATATTTCTTTTTTAAATTTAATTGATAAAGCAGAAACCTATATTCAATTTTTTCTTTAGGAATAAAAGCGTGTAATTGTTGATTTATGATAATCTCTTTTCCTGCTATTGCGGATAACCCTAATTCACCAACACAAGAAATAATAATCGAGTTAATTGGAACTATTTTTGAGCCGACTTTTTTTGCTTCATTTCTCGAAATATTTAAACCTTTTTTAGAACAACTGATAATTCCATTGTGCTCAATATCAGGTGTAGTAATCCAAGGAATATCACCATCAAAATTTGTTGGTTTATTTCTCCCTGGAACAATACTATCGCATAATTGACCTACTTTTTTCAATTCCCATTCTCCATCAAACTCCTGAAAACGCAATTGCGGAACCAGCGTTTTTTTTATTTCACTATGTAAAATTGTTGTACTCATTAAAATGGTGTTTCAATTCCTAATTCAGTACAAAAACCTTCAATTGTTGCATCGGTTGTTTTACTAAGAACTGCTAATTCTCGTAATTCGGTGGTTATGGCTTTTAAATCTATAGCATCTTCTTCTTCAAAAGTATCCACATAACGAGGAATATTCAGGTTATAATCGTTGGTTTCTACTTCGCTTAAAGCAGCAATATGGCTGTATTTATCTTCTTCGGTTCGGTTTTCGTAGGTGCTAATAATTTTGTCAATATCCTCGGTACGCAATACGTTTTGGGTTTTCACCTTTTCGTAATGTTGGCTGGCATCTATAAACAAAATGCTTTTGGCATCGGTACGCTTTTTCTTCAAAACCAAAATACAAGTCGGGATACTCGTTCCGTAAAAAATGTTGGCTGGCAAACCTATTACGGCATCCAAGTAATTCTTCTCCTTTATCAAATATTCCCGTATGTGTCCTTCTGCACCACCACGAAACAAAACCCCGTGAGGGAGAACGATTGCCATAGTTCCGTTATCGGCAAGCTGGTGCACCATGTGTTGTACAAAGGCAAAATCGGCTTTACTGCTTGGTGCGAGTTTCCCATAAGCCGAGAAACGGTCATCACTCATAAACAAGGGACTGGCAGTCCAATTTGCAGAAAAAGGAGGATTAGCAACAATGGCTTCAAAACGCATATCAAAATGCTGTGGGCGTTCCAGAGTATCTTCGTTTTTTATATCAAATCGCTTGTAATGCACATCGTGCATAATCATGTTCATACGGCATAAGTTGTAAGTGGTCGGGTTCATTTCCTGTCCGTAAAAAGCACTTACGTCTTTTACTTCTTTGGCAACCCGCAACAACAACGAACCTGAACCACATGTCGGGTCATAAACGCTCTTGAGTTGGGTTTTGCCCACCGTTACCAGTTGAGCCAAAACACTACTTACTTGTTGTGGCGTATAAAATTCGCCTGCTTTCTTACCTGCACCACTGGCAAACTGTCCTATTAAATATTCGTAGGCATCGCCCAGAACATCGCTATCGGTATTTTCTAAATCAAAGTCAATTTCATCTAAATGCACTAGGACTTTTACGATGAGTTCATTTTTGTCGGTTTCGGATTTTCCTAGTTTATGAGAAGTTAAATCAAGGTCGGAAAACAAGTTACCAAAATCTTCTTCGCTTTCAGAACCCATCGTACTTTGCTCAATGTGCGTCAATACTTTGGCTAAATCCCCCAGAATGAAGTTGTTTTTTCCGCCTGCGTTTCCTCTTCGTGCTAATTCCGAAAACAAATCAGCTGGTTCGAGGAAAAAGCCCAGTTTATCAATGGCGAGTTGTTTTATTTCCTGCATCAAAAGTGCTTCCTCAGGATGTCCTTCAATTTGTTGGAAAGTTAAACCATCTGGTTTAAGGATGGTGTTGGCATACAAATCCATTTTAGTACTCAGGTACTTGTAGAAAATAAAACCTAATATGTAATCTCTAAAATCATCGGCATCCATTTTCCCACGAAGGGTATTTGCGATATTCCAAAGTTGTTGTTCTAATTTTTGTTTTTGTTCAGCTGCCATTAAAAGTACTTGATTTGCTTATAGCTGATGCGTTGTAGCTTCGGCGATTAATTTTAAAAGTTTAAAAGTAGGGATTTTAAATATAGGAACACTTGATTTGTTTACTTAGTTTAAAAATTGATTTTAATAAACAAATAACAGTTACAATTTTGACAAGTAGGTTCGATGAATTTAATAATTCAAAATTACAGTTTGGGTTAAATCTCCTTAAATGAAAACCACCTTTTTAAAATACTATAAACCTTGCTACATAAACCATAGGCACATTTTTTACATAAATAGTTCTGCCTTTCAATAGGTAATTAACAGAACTTTTTCAACGGACAAAATTGGAATGTAAAGTTGTGAATTGCAAGAATACAAATTGGCGTCGAGTACTAAGGCAATTATCTTTTTCAATTTGCTAATGTAAGTAAGGCGAAAGTTTAATGTCGTAAAGACAAAAGTATCGAAATAGTAAATATCTAAATTAATTCAAAAAAAGCAAAATCAATAAAGGGAAAATTAAACCTGCAATTGCCAATTTCCAACCTCGTCTTTTGAATGATAATTTCCCCGATGGAATCATTATCATCCCTGTGAACGCAATGATAATTAAAGAAATACCGAAAATATCACCGTAATAAATCCACCAATTGGAAGTGTTTTTATGCAATTTCATCATTTGGCTAACGATTGGGGTTTTTATAAAAGAAACCAATTCTCCTTTGCCAGTTTTGATGTCAATCTCAATATCGTGATTTTCAAAAGAAATTTTCAAGTTTCCTTTTTTGATTTTTTGGTTTCTCAATTTGTCCTCTAAACCTAACGATTTTCCTAAATTTTCGGCAAATTGGTCTGTAATTTCATTTTCTGCAGGAAGTACAATTGCAATCGGTTTGGTTTCGGTGGTATATTTGTCTGCGTGCCAGCTTTCGCGATGGTTCATCAATATTCCCGAAATTGCAAACGAGATAATCAAACCAATATAAAAATAGCCTAAATCACGGTGTAAATTCCTGAAGTTAATTTTTTTCATTTTAGAATTTGTAGTTTATGGAGGTCATTATTTGCCTTGGCGCAATTGGATTAATGCTATAATTCTCGTGAACGGTATAATTCAACTCATTGGTAATGTTTGATAATTTACATAAAACTGAAAAATGATTCCAATTGTACCCCATTGAAAAATCAAATGTAGTGAATCCTTTTATAGGAAACATTCTGTCGGGAATAGTTTGCCCAATGGTATTGTTCCAACCGCCTTCCCGTTTGCCAATATGATTTCCCATTGCTCCAATAGAAATTCCTTTTAATTTCCCTGAAGGAATGGTATAAAATGCACTTAAATTAGCTGTATTTGACGGCGTTCGTGTCAGTCTATCGCCAACAATAAAACTTCCTGTTAAACCCGAAGTTTTAGAAAATCGCATATCATTATAACTGTAGCCAGCCAAAATACTCATTCCTTCAATAGGCTTTGCGGTGATGTCAATTTCAATTCCTTGGCTTTTAGTTTCCCCATTCAATGACTTTATATCGGGGTTTGTATTGATAGTTCCATCAGCAGTAAATTCCGCTGTTTGAGCCAAATTGCTATTGATAATTTGATAATAGGTAGTATTTATACTTACCATTCCTTTCCAAAAATCTTTTTTAATTCCGATTTCATATTGATCAATAATAGATGCTTTTAATGTTTCATTGTTAATGGTAACTCCTGTATTTGGTAAAAATGAATTGGAATAACTTGTAAATAGCGATAAGTTTTTTGTAGGTTGAAATACCAAACCTAATTTGGGTGAAATAGCGGTATTTATTCTTTTTGCATCTTCTTTAACTACATTGGTAACCAAATCTTGATTTTCTGCTTTTGCTTCTTGCCACGACCAACGCAATCCTGTTAAAACTTTAAATTTATCTGTTATGGAAATTAAATCTTGTGCGTAAATTCCAAATCTGTTGGTATCTGTTGTTACTATTTTTGTATTTCTTGCTTCTGGAATCGTAGTGTTTTGGGTATATAAATTTAAATCAAAAATGTTTATCATATCATAAATTGCAGGATTGTAAACAAAAGTATAAACTTGTGTATTTGAATTATCAGCATCTATTCCTGTAAAAAATTGATGTTTTATTTTTCCAGTTGTAAAATTACCTTGCAAATTAATTTGATTGCTAACAAGTTGTTCGGTGACTTTGTACTTTCCTAACGGTCGGTTCCAATCACCATTAGCAATAGGCTGAATACGTTCGGTGCCTTCCCAAGTTCGTTCGTAATTTTGAAAAGCCGTATTGAAATTTAGTTTCCAATTGTCATTAAATTTATGTTTTACCAATCCAGAAGCCGACGATTGATAGGTTTGCCCGTTAGACCAAGTTGCGCCTAAATAGGTGTTACGAGGAACATCAGCAATCACTTTTCCAATAGAACCAGTTCCAAAATCGGGAATCCAATTGTCTTTTAGATAATCTCCTTGCAGAATTATTTCTGTTTTTTTACTTGCTTTTAATAGCACCGATGGATTGATGTAAACTCGTTCTCTGGTTACATTATCACGGAAACTACCAGCGTTTTCATACGTTCCAACAAATCGATAGGCACTATTTTTAGTTAATGTTCCATAAAAATCAACTGTTGGTTTATAGAATGAATAACTTCCCATTTGTAACGAAATTTCGCCACCTTTTTTGAATTGTGGTATTTTAGTTACCATATTAAGAATTCCTCCAGGCGTAACATTTCCAAATAATAAGGCAGATCCACCTTTTAGAACTTCCACTTTTTCTAAAGTTGCCACTTCGGGCATCGAGCCACTATTGAGTCGGAATCCGTTTTTAAACATATTATTGGCTGTCATATCGTAACCTCTTGACCATAAAGATTCTTGTGCGCCTCCTCTGGCGGAACCAATATAAACGCCATTGATGTTTTTTGCAACATCGCTTAATCGTAGCGTTTGTTGTTGTGTCAAAGTTGCATTTCCAATAATTTGGATACTTTGTGGCAAATCGAAAGGTTTTATTTCAAGTCCAGATAATACCGTTTCCTTTTTTTTGTTGGGGCTATCTTTAATTTTAATTACAATTTCTTTTAGTGTATTTATATTTTCATTCAATATAAATTCAACACGTGTAACTTCATTTGTAATAACTCTAATTTCTTTTGATTGCTTTGTTAATCCAATTCCTTCTAATGTAATGGTGTGAATTCCTGTTGGAAAATTTTTAAAAACAAATTCTCCATTTGAACCTGTTTTAGTAGTAATTGTTGCTTTTTCAAACTTTATTGAAATGTCATTTAGTGGAAATCCATCGGCAGAAATTATTTTGCCTTGAACAGTTCCCGTTTCTTGTGCGTGTAGTGAAATTAAAGAATAGAATATTGTAAAAAGAGTTGAAACTAAAACTTTCATAATTATTATTTAGACTTATTAAAAATAAAGTGCAAATGTAATTACTGATTTCGTTTTTTCAAAGCTTATTTAGAATTAATATGAATACTTTTTTAATATAAAATTTTTACTCTTGATTTACAGGTTTTTAACTTTGTAAATATTTAGATTGTAACTACAAATTTTTCTTTTTACTTTCAGATAAATCACTCAAATGAAGTCGAAGGGCATTTACAGAGATACTAATTTCCCAAAAAGAGACTGCCAATGAAATTAAAAGACACAATAAGCTCAAACCAAATAAGTAAATTCCAGTTATATGTTGTTCTAAAAACAGAAGTAGCATTGCAAAAACAGATAGAAACAAACTCAAAACGCCAAACATTTGCATATAGCGAATAAGAGTTAATCGGAGGTTTAGGTTTTTAATTTCAAGAAGAATACTCTTATTTTCCTTTTCATCATACGTTTTTTTCAAACTTCTAACAATTGTTGCAATGGTTAGAAATCTATTGGTATAAGCCAATAAAATCAATGATGTCGCTGAAAAAAGTAGGGCAGGGGTTTCAATATGTAAAATCATATTTTTATTTGTACCGTCTATAGGAATACTATTTATTAGCTAATTTTCTCTGTTCTCTTGCCAATAATGTATTTTTCAACAACATTGCAATAGTCATTGGACCAACACCACCCGGAACTGGAGTTATAAAAGATGCTTTTTTGCTTACATTTTCAAAATCAACATCGCCTGTAATAATATATCCTTTTTCAGTTGTTTCGTCAGCAACTCGAGTAATACCAACATCAATTACAACGGCACCGTCTTTTACCATTTCTGCTTTAAGGTAATTTGGAACTCCCAAAGCCGTAATTATAATATCTGCTTGTGTCGTAATTTGCGCTATATTTTTGGTATAACTGTGTGTTAATGTTACGGTAGAATTTCCGGGAAATCCTTTTCTCCCCATCAAAATACTCATCGGACGACCTACAATATGACTACGACCAATAACAACGGTGTGTTTTCCTTTGGTTTCAACTTTGTATCTTTCTAATAATTCTAAGATTCCAAAAGGAGTTGCAGGTATAAAAGTGGTCATATCCAATGCCATTTTACCAAAATTTTCAGGATGAAAACCATCTACATCTTTACTAGGATCAACAGCCATTAAGACTTTTTGAGTGTCAATTTGGTCTGGCAAAGGCAATTGAACTATAAATCCATCAATGTTGTCGTCTTCGTTTAACTCCTTAATTTTTAATAGTAATTCCGTTTCAGAAGTCGTACTTGGCAAATTTATTAATGTCGATTCAAAACCTACTTTTTCGCAGGCTTTCACTTTGCTCCCAACGTAAGTTAAACTTGCGCCGTCATTTCCAACGATAATCGCAGCTAAATGCGGCACTTTCTCGTTGTTGTCTTTCATCTTTTGTACTTCAGCCGTGATTTCGACCTTAATATCTTCAGATACTTTTTTTCCGTCTAGTAGTTGCATTGTTGTTGTTGTTGTTGTTGTTGTTGTTGTTGTTGTTGTTGTTGTTGTTGTTGTTGTTGTTGTTGTTGTTGTTGTTGTTGTTGTTGTTGTTGTTGTTGTTGTTGTTGTTGATTACTTTGTTTGTAATCCTTTATTTTTTTGACTTTCGACGTTAAGACTTTAAGACTTTCGACATTTTTTTTAAGACTTTCGACATTGTTTTTAAGACTTCCGACAATTTTAAGTCTTTTATCTCTTCGTCTATTATCTTTTAGTCTTTTCTTTAAACTTTAAGACATTCGACTTAAAAAAACTACCTCATCCCCGGCATTCCACCAGTCATTCCGCCCATCATTTTCATCATATTTTTTCCGCCTGGCCCTTGCATCATTTTCATCATTTTGCTCATTTGGTCAAACTGTTTCATCAATTGATTCACTTGTTCTATTTTAGTTCCAGAACCTTTTGCAATTCTGGTTTTTCTTTTCATATCAATAATTGCAGGCTTTGTTCTTTCTTTTGGCGTCATTGAATGAATTATTGCCTCAATATGTTTGAAAGCATCATCTTCAATTTCCACATCTTTCATTGCTTTTGTAGCTCCGGGAATCATTCCGACCAAGTCTTTCATATTTCCCATTTTTTTGACTTGCTGAATTTGAGAAAGGAAATCATCAAAACCGAATTCATTTTTGGCAATTTTCTTTTGAATTTTTCTCGCTTCTTCTTCGTCATATTGCTCTTGCGCTCTTTCAACCAAAGACACAACATCACCCATTCCAAGGATTCGTTCCGCCATACGTTCTGGATAGAAAATGTCAATTGCTTCCATTTTTTCACCAGTTCCTACAAATTTAATTGGTTTGTTAACCACCGATTTTATAGAAATAGCAGCTCCACCACGAGTATCACCATCTAATTTGGTAAGGATTACTCCATCAAAATTTAATATATCATTGAACGCTTTTGCCGTATTTACAGCATCTTGACCTGTCATTGCATCAACAACAAATAACGTTTCTTGTGGTTGAATTGCTTTGTGAACACGAGCAATTTCGTCCATCATTTCAGCATCAACGGCAAGACGACCAGCGGTATCGACAATTACAACATTGTATCCTTTTTCTTTGGCATATTTAACTGCATTTTGTGCAATTTCAACAGGATTATTATTTCCTAATTCAGAGTAAACCTCAACGCCAATTTGACTTCCCACCACGTGCAACTGATTAATTGCAGCAGGACGATACACATCACAGGCAACTAATAATGGGTTTTTATTCTTTTTAGTTTTAAGAAAATTAGCTAATTTTCCAGAGAAAGTAGTTTTTCCAGAACCTTGCAAACCCGACATTAAAATCACGGTTGGCGCACCAGAAAGATTAATTCCTGAAACTTCACCACCCATTAATTCGGTTAATTCGTCTTTGACTAATTTAACTAATAATTGCCCCGGTTGTAATGTGGTTAATACATTTTGTCCAATCGCTTTTTCCTTTACTTTGGTAGTAAAATCTTTGGCTATTTTAAAGTTAACATCGGCGTCTAATAAGGCACGACGAACTTCTTTTAATGTTTCCGCAACATTTATTTCTGTTATTTTCCCGTGTCCTTTTAGTATATGAAAGGCTTTGTCTAATTTATCACTTAAATTATCGAACATAATTGTACTTTTTTATTGAATTGCAAATATAAGATAAAGTTGGAAAGCGTCAAAGGTTCAAAGTAGCAAAATTACAGTTGTTTTTTAGCAAAATTATTTTGGTACTGAAAATCCCATTTGCTTTTTTTATGCAAATCGATAACGTATCACCAACTTTTTATGTGACCCAATCGTATTCGATATTTTGAAGCGAATTATCCTCTTGTATTTGGAATTGCAATTCCCGCTTTCGGCTATATCTCTTCGCTTCGCTGCGAGGATACCGCCTCAATCGGGGCTAAAGGACGAATCATTTTTTTAATCTGAATTTATTCAATCTGAATTTATTTCAGATTCTAACCCAGAAGCGAGTTAGTGCCACCAACGCTAAAGCATTGCCTTACAAAATGGGTCGAACCGCTGGTTCTTGTACGTGAAGTTATGTTAGCTTTAACTATCCTCAAAGCTAAAGCATTGGTGTTAATACATAGGTCGACTAGTGGCTCTTTAAGTAATGAGAGAATCCCGTAGGGATGACACATTTGGTAACATCGGACTTTAGTCCGTTGACAGAGTAACTCAAATAACTCTCCATCAACACTTTCCCGTCTCGTCTCCCTTTCCTTTAGATTGCTTCGTGCCTCGCAATGACAGTCTGGGGATAGGAACTTTCCCATCTCGTCTAAGTCATTGCGAGCGAAGAGCAACGGAGCGTGGCAATCTGTTGATGGCAACGGCGAAAACGAAATGAGATTGCTTTGCCACGTACCTCGCAACGCCTCGCAATGACAGTCTGGGGATAGAAATTTTATTTTAAACACTTTGTAATACCAACACTTTTTTACCATAGCTTTGAAAAAGTATTAAAAGCACAAATTTATCAACCATAAATAATAAGTATGAACCATCCAACAACCGACAAACAACAACCAACAACCGAGAACCAACAACTTTTTTTCTAATTCCCTCAAATTTATTCTATGCCTCTAAATGGTCCTACAAATACTCGAATCTCAGAAAGCTGTAAACAAAGCCTTCTTGAAAACCAAAGCCAATCGAGAACCTCTCGAATGCTACAAAGTGAATCTTACCAATGTTCTGAACTCCATCAACGAGAACGAAACCGAAAGATTTTCTAAAAACCAAACCCAAGATTTTATACTAAAATCATCTTACGACCCTATTTATTCTTTGAATATTTCGGGACGCTTCATTACTATGACTTCAATTGCCGAAACCCTCATTGGCAAAAAGATTGAAGTTAAAACTCCTTACCACATTCGCAAACGCATTTTCCTTGAACATACCAAGGGTTTTACCATTTCTCGCACCCTAGAATACCAGAATTTCTGTAATTCTAAAATGCCACTATTTACTATTAAAATATAAATCGAGCCTACTAACAGCCTACAAAAAATATAAAATGAAATACACAAACATACGAGAAGAAGCTTTAAAAAATAAAGTGGGCGAAGACTGGTTCAAGGAATTTGACACCACCGAAATACTTGGAAATATTGATTTTACCGTTTTCCCAAAACAAGACAACTTATTTGGAAGAACGCCGCTACTTTGGGCGGAAGCCAAAACAGGGAATTTTGATATTCCGTCAATGTTTGTGCAATTGATTCTCACCATTGGAAAAGCACGCACCTTTGACAAGACTATGCCGCCAGCATTTTTAGGAGCTTTTGATTTTAAAAAAATTGCTTTTGTACCTTATATCAACATTCAAGATATTTTTTATCTCAACGATTTTAATTGGAATGTTACGCCAAGCAACCACGAAACAAAGGAGTTTAAACTCATTAAAGAACGAATTGAAGCCATACTGAAGGAATATACGTATGTGTATGATTATGAAAACGAGGAGAAAGAACTTGCCGTTTTCATAAAAAACAATGTGGCGAAGGCTACCACGACCAACAAATTAAAGATTGATAAAAATAATTTCATCCCCATTTATTTGCGTTGGCTTGAAATTGTAAAACCAATTATTGACGTTAATTGGGACGACTTAAAAAAGGCAAATATATTTGATAACGACTTTTATCTTGCCGACCTTTTTGTGGACGACCGAGATACTCCAAACATTGAGGATGACCTCACGACGAGAGACAATCTGTTTGTGGTGTTCCAAAACCAAGGCTATAAAATTGCGAAGGAAGACCTCAAGCAAATGTTTGATGCCACCATCAACCTAAAAAACACGGATACTTACAAGCAATTTTGGAAACGCTACAAGCGACCACCGCTGAAAGAGTTTCAGGATTATATCATTGAACGCAGGGATTTATTAGTTTCTCAAGACATTCGGGAACGAAAAGGTGCTTTTTTTACACCAAGAAAATGGGTAGAACTTTCGCAAAAATACCTCACTGATTATTTGGGCGAAAACTGGCAAGAGGACTATTATATATGGGATTGCGCGGCGGGAACAGGCAATCTTTTGGCGGGATTGACCAACAAGTATAACATTTACGCAAGTACTTTAGACCAAGCCGACATCAATGTGGTACACGAACGCATTGACCACGGCGCCCATCTTTTGAAAAATCACGTTTTTCAGTTTGATTTCTTGAATGACGATTTTACTAAACTGCCACAAAGTTTGCAAGACATTATCAATGATGAAGAAAAAAGAAAGAAGTTGGTGATTTATATAAATCCGCCGTATGCGGAGGCGACTTCAACAAAAACAATTAGTAATAGTAATTCTCTTCATAAAGAAAGTGTTGGTAAATCAAAAACAAAAGATAATTATGAAAAATTATTAAACCAAGCTTCTAAAGAACTTTATGTTCAATTTTTATTTAGAATTTATAAGGAAATACCTGGGAGTTTCATTGCAAATTTTTCTAAAATTAAAACATTACAAGGCAATCATTATAAAGAATTTAGAAATCTATTTTTAGCTAAATTAGAGAAACTGTTTATCGTTCCTGCTAATACTTTTGACAATGTAAAAGGACGTTTTCCAATTGGATTTTTTATATGGAATACAAAAATAAAATCTCTTTTTGAATACATATATGCAGATGTTTATAATGCAGATGGGATGTATTTTCAAACAAAATATTTGTTCGTGCCAGAAAATAAAAACATTAAAGACTGGTTAAGGCAATATAATATTAAGAATAATAGTATAGGCTGGTTAGTAAGAGGAAGTGCAGATGTCCAAAATAATAATGTTGTATTTATAACATTAAAACCATCTGATAGTGTTATAAAAGCTTCAAATGCTAATAAAATTTCTAATCAAAATTTGATTGTTAATTGTGTTTTTTTTACTGTTAGAAAAGTAATTGAACAAACTTGGATTAATGATAGAGATCAATATTTATATCCAATTGATGGTTGGGAAACTGATTTCGAATTTCAAAATGATTGTTTGGCTTTTGCCCTTTTTAATACAAATATTTTGTGTAGCGAAGGCACCAACCATTGGATTCCATTTACCGAAAAAGAAGTAAATGCCAAAGAAAAATTTGCGAGTAGTTTTATGACTGATTTTATGAAGAGCCCCCCAACCCCCAAAGGGGGAGCTACTACAAATGATTTATTTAGTATGGATCCAGTAGCGTTATCAACGACTATAACTCCCACTCCGCTGGTTGGGGGGCTTGTTTTTTCAGAGGAAGCAACCGCTGTTTTTGATGCTGGTCGTGCATTATGGAGCTACTATCATTCGCAAAAAGAGGTCAATGTAAATGCGAGTTTATACGACATCCGAGAGTATTTTCAAGGCAGAAACGCCGCTGGCAGAATGAACCCAAGAAGCGATGATGCAACCTATTCAGAGCTAATTGGAAATTTAAGAAAAAAACTAACAGAACTAGCCGATAAAATAAAACCGAAAGTATATGAGTATGAATTTTTGAAGGAGTAGTTTGCGTCGTGCCTGTCATTGCGAGGCACGAAGCAATCTGTTGATGTTAAGGTTTAGTAGCAGTAGGTATCCTTGTAGGGTATCCCCAAAGCTAAAGCATTGGGTTACTATATGGGTCGAACCTCCGGTTCTTGCGAGTGGTGAGATGGTGTCAGTGGGTTATCTGTGTGGGCTATGCGCCAAAGCTAAAGCATTGGGTTACTATATGAGCCGAACCTCTGGTTCTTGCAAGTGGTGAGATGGTGTCAGTGGGTTATCTGTGTGGGCTATCCGCCAAAGCTAAAGCATTGGGTTACTATATGGGCCGAACCGCTGGTTCTTGCACGTGGTGAGATGGTATCGGTAGGTGTTTATATCCCAAAGCTAAAGCATTGGGTTACTATATGGGCCGAACCGCTGGTTCTTGCACGTGGTGAGAGAGTCCCGTAGGGATGGCATATATGGTAACAATGGACTTCAGTCCGTTGGTAGAGATAATCATCTGATGCTAACATGGGCGAGTCCCGTAGGGATGGCATATATGGTAACAATGGACTTCAGTCCGTTGGTAGAGATAAGCATCTGATGCCTAACATGGGCGAGTCCCGTAGGGATGGCATATATGGTAACTATGGACTTCAGTCCGTTGGTAGAGATAAGCGTCTGATGCTAACATGGGCGATTCCCGTAGGGATGGCATATATGGTAACAATGGACTTCAGTCCGTTGGTAGAGATAAGCGTCTGATGCTAACATGGGCGAGTCCCGTAGGGATGGGATATATAGTGACTATGGACTTCAGTCCGTTGGTAGAGATAAGCGTCTGATGCTAACATGGGCGAGTCCCGTAGGGATGGGACATATAGTGACTATGGACTTCAGTCCATTGGTAGTAAGAAGGAGTTGATTGAAAAAGCATAAAATAAAAAAAATAACTATGGCAAATACCTATCATCAAGTACATATCCAAGTAGTTTTTGCAGTTAAATACCGAAAAGCGGTATTAGAAAAAGAATGGCGAGAAACCGTGTTTGGAGTTATAGGAAATCTAATCAATGAAACAGGATGCAAAACCATTATTGTGAATGGAGTAGAAGACCATGTCCATTGTTTGTTAGGCTTGAAACCCACTATTTCCATTTCGGATTTAATGCAAATTGTGAAATCTAAATCGTCTAAATTCATCAATGATAATAAATTATTATTAGACAGATTTGAATGGCAAGTAGGTTATGGTGTTTTTTCATATAGTAAGTCGCATGTTCATAAAGTATATAAATATATAGCGAACCAAGAGGAACATCATCGCAAACAGACCTTCAAAGAGGAATATTTGGAAGATTTAAATGCGTTAGAAGTACCTTTTGATGAACGGTATATTTTTGAAGATTTACAATAAGTAGATTGCCACGCCTCTTAATAACAAATAACCAAATTAACAAATAACCGAATTAACATAAATACAATTAACCTTTAAATACAATTAATTATGGCTTTTACAAATTTCGACAGCCGACACTTTAGTGTCATTGAAAAAGCAGCAGTAGATGCAGCTTTAGCGAGTTTAGAACTTGCAGTTTCTTCAAAATTAGCGAACCTCTCTCCGGCAGAACGCCAGCAGTATGGTAGTGTCAATGAGCAAAACAAACTCATCATCAATAAGGTGAAAGGGTTCAATGACACACAACCTGCACTGAGTAGTCCCGATGTGGATTGGGCAGAGTTCAACAATGATTTTGACACCCGCGAATACTTGCAAAGTGCCGTGTTGCGCCTACAAAGCCTGATTGATGGCTTAGGAAATGCGAAGATCTTGCATGATTACGACAACTACCAAGCGGCATTAACGGATTATGACTTTGCGAAATACAAGGCATCAACGAGTGCGGTAGGATTTCAGACAAAGGTTGCCGAGATTGCGCAGTTTTTCAATAGTGGTCCTCGACCTGCAAGCTCAGACACTCCAACACCCTAATAAGCGGGTTTACCACGTCCAGAAGTGCGTTAATGGGGTCTCGAACCCCATTAACGGGGTCTGGAAGTGCATTAATGGGGTTGTATAAGTGCATTAACGGGGTCTCGAAGTGCATAATTGGGGTTCTGAACCCCATAGACGGGGTCTCGAAGTGCATTAATGGGGTATCGAACCCCATAGACGGGGTTCTGAACCCCATAATTGGGGTTATACAACGTGGTAAACGGGGTTCCGAACGTGGTAAACGGGGTTGTACAACGTGGTAAACGGGGTTCCGAACGTGGTAAACGGGGTTGTACAACGTGGTAAACGGGGTTATGAACCACTTAAATGGGGTTATTTGAAGAAATAGAATGAACAGGGAAGCCGAAAACTGAGAGAGTAGGTAAAATAGACACTGACGTTTGCACGTCAAAGCAACCCAATTTTGGGTTGATAGGGCAGACTTAGTAAGACCTATAAACTATTCAGCAACAAGCAAATAAAGACAACATGAATTATAAAATTTACAAGTGTTTTATAGGGTCTCCATCAGACACATCAGATGAGAGAAATGCATGCAAAGAGATTTTACACCATATCAATAAGACAATCGGAGAGAAATTCAATTTCCGAATTGAATCTCTAATGTGGGAAGATGACAGCAGGCCATCATTTGGAGATGATGGACAAGAAGTAATAAACAGACAACTTTTACTTAAGGAATACCATGTATTTATTGGAATAATGTGGGCGCGATTTGGCTCACATACACAAAGGGCGGAGTCAGGGACTTTAGAAGAATTTGAAGATGCTTATAACAAATTCAAGGATAAAAAGGACATAGAAATATGTATGTATTTCAACAAAAAGGACATCCCCCAAAGTATTATGGATCCTTCACAAATCGGAAAAGTTTTTGAGTTTAAGAGGAGGGTCTCAGAATTGGGTGGTCTTTATAATGAGTATAATGGACTTGAACAATTTAAAGACAATTTACGTCTACACCTGACAAATTACTTTTTAGGTAAACTTAATTTAACAAGTGACCAAAAAGTAGTAGAAGATCAAATTGAAGAAAAGCGTAATGTAATTACGAAACAATTGATGGATAATTTAACAAAGTCATTATCAATGTTTCGAGGTCATAATCCATGTTGGATTGAGCCAATTTTAAGTAAGACAAACCTCATTTCTTCAAACTATGTCGACAACTATGATGCAAGGGTTAATTTAGAAGAAATCATTGAGAAGCCATCCTCAATTATTGTAAAATCACCCCCGCAATTTGGTTTGACATCACTTGCTCATCATATGATATTGAAGGCGTGGAATAATAATAAAATTTGGATATACATAGACGCCAAAGACATTAACAAAAATGTTGTCGAAAAAGAAGTTCAAAACGAACTGAAAAGAAACTTTCAGACAAGTGAAATTAATGAAGTTCAATGCATAATTTTAGATTCATGGAGTAATACTATGCATGGTGGAATGAAATTACTAAAAAGCCTTTCACACACGTATAAAAACATTCCAATTATAGTAATGCAGACAATTGATGCTAGCGATTTTTTAAACGAACCGCCAGCAGAAAACATTGAACGTGAATTTCAAGCTATGCATCTACTTTCGCTTCCAAAGACAGAAATTCGAAAAATGGTTTCATCATATAACGAATTCGTATATATTGACGATGAGGATCTAGTTTTAAATAAAATCGTACTTGATTTAGACACGTTAAATATTCACCGAACTCCCTTAAATTGTTTAACGCTTCTAAAAGTTGCAGAAAAATATTTTGACGAAAAGACAGTAAATAGGTCAGACATGATAAATAAGATCTTATTTATCCTTTTTGATTTCAATAATATACACGGATATAAAACTCAACCTGATTTAAAAGACTGCGAATTTGTTTTAGGAGCATTTTGTTCAGATATGCTAAAAACAGAAAAATATTATTTCACAATGGATGAGTTCATTTCCTTTGCAAATAATGTTTGTAAAAGTGGTTTTATTGAACTAGACATCAATGCATTATTTGAAATATTGTTTTTAAACGGGATTATTGTTTCAAAATCAAATGTGTATTCCTTCCGTGCAACTTATTGGTTGTTTTATTTTGCTGCAAATCAAATGTATGCAGACCCCGATTTTTGTAAATATGTTTTCGATTCTGGTAAGTATGTAAATTATCCAGAAATAATTGAATTCTATACTGGTATTGACAGGAGACGAACTGACGCTTTGGAAATCTTAAATAAGGATCTTTCAGTAACATGCGAAGACGTTTTGAATAAAATGGGAATTCCAAAACATGTTGACCCTTATTTTAAAGTAGATTGGAATCCTTCTTTTGAGAGTATTGGCAAAGCAAGAGATGAGATTAATAAAAATGTTCAGTCGTCTAAGCTTCCAACTCAAATTAAAGATCAACATTCCGATTCACGTCAAAATCAATTAAAACCCTACGACCAAGGAATAAGAACAATTTTAACAGAATATTCTCTCGCAGTATTAATGCGAAAAATTACCGCTTCGTCAAGAGCTCTTAGAAACAGTGATTATGCTAACTCAGAAATCAAGAAAAAAATACTTGAATCAATAATTGTTAGTTATGAACAAGTAGCAAAAGCATTAATGATTCTAACGCCTGAATTAGCAATTAACGGGAGGGCTGCTTATGGAGGTCAATCGTTTAATTTGGATGGTGACTTTGGAAATACTGTGGACAAAAGAATCAATAATGTCCTAAAATCAATACCTGGAAATATAATTAAGATTTTCAAAGATGATATTGATAGTGAAAAGATAGGCCCACTCTTGCTCGACAAACTAATTAATGAAAAAATCCCACTAAATAAACACTTGCTTGTTTTATTGATAATAAATTTAAGATTTACAGGTTGGAGAAAAGCAATTGAAAATCATATTGGAAGTTTGCCTAAAAACTCGTTCTATCTATATGATTTAATGGGGCATCTTAGAAATTTATATTTTTATGACTATGCAGGTGAAGTTGAAATAAGTGAAATGAAGCAGTTGTTGCTTAAGGGTTATTCGAAACATGAATTCGGAGACAGTAAACCTTCAAAGATGTTACTAAACCAATTTGCTCAGCAGATTTTAAAGAAACCAAAGCTTGAAGAAGACGAAAATTAAATTGCCAGTTGCTCCCCTAATGTTTTGGATATGTCCCACAACGGCTAGCCCAGACGTTTCGGATGTGTCCCCACAACGGCATCGCGGATTTATAATCCGTGCCCACAATGACAAGAAAAAACCTACAAGGTTTTTGAAACCTTGCAGGATTAGAAAGGCGAATAAACCCAGATAGTGTGGATTTACAATTAGCACTTTAATAACTTAATCAACCAAAATAAATGGCAGACACTACAGACGAAGAAAATTTAAATACTCCGACAGATAATCAAGCGGAAAACTTTTTAAACGAAATTACTCCTATTAATTACACGGAGAATAGTAACTCAAATCAAGAAACTAAAAATATGGAAGTACATCATCATGCCCATGACCCTGCGGCTCCTCATCATAAAAAAAACTGGAAATCTTATTTCTGGGAATTTCTAATGTTGTTCCTTGCTGTGTTTTGTGGCTTTTTCGCAGAATATCAGTTAGAACATAAGATAGAAAGAGACAGAGCATCAGAACTTGCAGAGAGCTTTTATGCAGAACTAAAAGTGGATTCTGCAGCGGTAAAAAGCGCTATCTTGTTTATTGAAACTAAAGATAGCGCCTTACATTATTTAAAGCACTATTTAAAGGACAGTACTATTACTACTGTTTCGAAAGAATTCTCTATTAATTATGGACTTGGGCTTACTGTTAACACCCCTGCAATTTTCGAACCCCGAGCTGCTATTCTCGATCAATTAATTAACTCGGGCTCTTTAAGATATTTTAAAAGTAAAGAGTCACAGAAATTGACAATTGACTTATCAATAGCCATACAAGAACTCAAGTCCCGAAATGAAAGAATAAGGTTATTTATAGCAAAAGATTTAGATCCATTCACAATTCAACATTCGGATGATGAATGGTTAGACAAAATATTGGAACTTGGAGGATTTTACGAATATCAAAAAAGTAATATTATAATTCCTTTTCATTTTTATAACCCAGAGAAAGTGGACAAAGTTGCAGATATTAATCGTCTTGGAATATTTTCCTTATTGTTAAAGCAGAACGCAATTTTTTTTTACAAAAGATATGATTCGCTTAATAAAAAATTGCTTATAAATTTGCGTAAAGAATACAGATTACATTAAATAGGGATTGTCTAAGGTGTAATTGCAACTTGCTTACCCTGCTACAGTACGAATCCCAGCTCTTTGAAGTGTTCTATAAAAATTAAACGTTCCTAGAAGTCGGGATTGCTCTGTGAAGTCTTCCGAATTCGTTACTATTTAGATAGCTATTTCAGTATTCAATTTTAATTTCCAATGTTAAGTTTTCGCCCAAACTGAAAACTTAACATTGAATCAGTTAATAATTAACTTACATTTGCTTAACATTAAATTAATATAGGCAACAATCTAATAAATTTTTAAAATGGAAGAGAATAAACAATCAGACACAAGTACTCCCGAAAATGAAGGAGCAGCTACAATCAAACAGGCAGCAACAAAAAAAGTGGTTGCTCCTAGAAAACCAGCAGTTAGAAAACAAGCAGTTAAACCAACAATTGAGGCTGCAACTGTTCCAGCTGATTTAGAAGCAAATAGCGAAACAATCCCTACAGATGTAGTAGTTGAAATAGAGAATATTACCTATCAATACTCCGAGAAATTGGATAAAAAGAATCTTAAAAAATTAAAGAAAATGAAAGAAAAAGCGAAGGAAAAAGAGAAAAAAGCTAAAGACAAGCAAAAAGAAAAAGAGAAAAAAGCTAAGAAAAAGAAAAAAGATCAAGCCAAAAAGGAAAAAGCTAAAAAGAAATTGAAAGAAAAAAAGGCAAAGAAAAAAGCCTCTAGCAAAAAGAAAAAATCAAAGAAATAATACTTCTTATAAAAATCGAAAGTGACACTTTCGATTTTTTTTTGCCCCCTGCTAGCGCACAATGTTATTAAGTTAAGGGATTTTTTGTCATTTCGACCAACGGGAGAAATCATATAAGTTGCTCTCGCTATGTGATTTCTCCTTCGTCGAAATGACAAAATTATTGGGTATTTATTCTTAACTTAATGACATTTAGCGCGAGTGTCACGCTCGTGCCCACAAATAAAAGACGATAATTGTGCCTTCGAGATGAGATTGCTGCGTTCCTCGCAATGACAATAAGAGGGCACGCCCAAATAAAACTACATTCTCTCGGGAACTTGAATCCCCAATAGTTGGAATGCAGCGGCAATCGTGTCGGCAACTTTTTTGGATAATTGCACACGGAAAATCTTTTCGTTTGGCACATTTGAACCTAAAATCGGCACCGCTTGATAGAACGAATTGTACTCACGAACCAAGTCGTAGGTGTAGTTGGCGATTAATGCAGGGCTGTGATTTTGCGCCGCATTTTGAATTACTTCAGGAAATAATTCCAATTGTTTTAGCAATTCTTTTTCTTTTTCGTGCAAAGTTTCAATGGCTGTTTTTGCAGAAAAATCGAAGTTGGCTTTGCGAATAATCGATTGGATTCTCGCATACGTATATTGTATAAAAGGACCTGTATTCCCAGCAAAATCAACGGATTCTTCAGGGTCAAATAGGATTCTCTTTTTAGGATCGACTTTCAAAATGTAGTATTTCAAGGCACCCAAACCGATGGTGTTGTATAATTTGGCTTTTTCCTCAACAGAATAGCTTTCTAATTTCCCTAAATCTTCGGAAATTTTCTGAGCCGTTTCAGTCATTTCATTCATCAAATCATCAGCATCGACAACGGTTCCTTCACGACTTTTCATTTTTCCAGAAGGCAAATCTACCATTCCGTACGACAAATGAAATAGGTTTTTAGACCACTCGAAACCTAATTTTTTCAAGATTAAAAACAAGACTTTAAAATGATAATCTTGCTCGTTTCCAACCGTGTAAACCATACCTCCAACGTCTGGGAAGTCCTTTACACGCTGGATTGCGGTTCCAATATCTTGTGTCATATAAACGGCAGTTCCATCAGAACGAAGGACGATTTTTCTGTCCAAACCGTCGGGAGTTAAATCAATCCAAACCGAACCATCGGGATCTTTTTCGAAAATTCCTTTTTCCAACCCAATTTGAACCACGTCTTTTCCTAATAAATAGGTGTTGCTTTCGTAATAATAACTGTCAAAATCAACGCCTAAATTTTTGTAAGTTATCGCAAAACCATCATAAACCCATTGGTTCATCGTTTTCCAAAGTGAAATAACTTCGGCATCACCGGCTTCCCATTTCAAAAGCATTTCTTGTGCTTCAAGGATAATTGGCGCTTGCTTTTTAGCCTCATCTTCCGATTTTCCTTCATTTATTAATTGCGCAATTTCTTCTTTATAGGCTTTGTCAAAAGCAACATAAAAATTACCAACTAATTTATCGCCTTTCAATCCTGAATTTCCTGGAGTTTGTCCGTTTCCGAATTTTTGCCACGCCAACATTGACTTGCAAATGTGAATTCCACGATCGTTGATGATTTGCGTTTTATACACTTTTTTACCTGATGCTTTGATGATTTCGGCAACAGAATATCCTAATAAATTGTTACGAACGTGTCCTAAATGCAATGGTTTATTGGTGTTTGGCGAAGAATATTCGACCATAACCGCAGCTTCATTTGGATTTGGTGTAACAAAACCAAATTTAGGATTGTCTTTTATTTCATTGAAAAATTCCAGATAATATGCATCTGAAATCACGATATTTAAAAACCCAGAAACAACGTTAAAAGTTTTAACTTCCGAGATATTTTCTACTAAATAGGTTCCGATTTTGTTTCCCAATTCAACGGGATTACTTTTTATGACTTTCAATAAAGGGAAAATGACCATCGTAATATCACCTTCAAATTCCTTGCGTGTCGATTGAAATTCGATTTTGTCAATAGCTACATCAAATAGCGATTGGATTGCTTTTTCAATTGATGGCGAAAGTAATTGAGATAATGTCATTTTGATATTTTATTTTAAGAGGTCAAAGATAGTTATAATGTGGGAATTTGAAAATGGAACAGGGAAGTTTTAGTTTTTGAAATAAAAAAAACTCGAAGTTTAAGGCTTCGAGTTTATGATTTCTATAAATTGCAACGAATTTTACCATTTAATAATTGCACTTGCCCAAGTGAATCCGCTTCCAAATGCAGCCAAAACCACAGTATCACCCGATTTTATTTTACCTTGTTCCCAAGCTTCCGTTAATGCAATAGGAATTGAAGCCGCCGTTGTGTTTCCGTATTTTTGAATATTATTGAAAACTTGATTGTCAGACAAACCAAATTTCTTCTGAATAAATTGTGAAATTCTCAAATTCGCTTGATGAGGAATTAGCATATCAATATCCGAAACCTGCAAATTATTAGCTTGCAAACCTTCATTTATGACTTCGCTAAAACGAACCACCGCATTTTTGAAAACAAATTGCCCATTCATATATGGAAAATAACTTTCGTCATTCGGATCGTTGTCTGCAATAATATCAGAAACCCAACGCCCACCCATTCCGGGAGCTTTCACGATTAATTCTTCGGCGTGAACACCTTCTGAATGCAAATGAGTTGATAAAATTCCTTTTGTCAAATCTTCTTCACGGCTTAAAACTGCTGCTCCAGCACCATCGCCAAAAATCACTGAAACGCCACGCCCGCGGGAGGTCATATCCAATCCTGTGGACTGAACTTCGGAACCAATTACTAAAATAACCCGTTGGGTGTAATTAAATTTTTTGATTTTTAATATTATTTATTGGTCTATCAAATATAAATTTATTGATATATTGAACCAAAGTTAATGCTGTTATTTTTGCTAAAATTCTTGTTTTAAAACCTTCAAAAGTTTTAGCATAATTGTTTCTTATTTTGAATTGGTCACACAATTGTGAAAATAATGTTTCAATTCTTTTTCTTGATTTTCTGAATATATAAGGTTGTGGCTTATAGTCTTTTTGATTTATTCTTTTTGGCGTTTCTAATTTGACATTTACTGTTTGAAACAAATCTAATTGAATGCTTTGAGATAAATAACCTCTATCACCAAGTAACACACAATCAGACATTTGTTGTTTTATATTCTTCAAAAAATGAACATCGTGAACTTCTGCTTTTGTAATATCTAATGAGTGGAAAATTCCATTTATTGAACAGACTCCGTGTAATTTGTATCCGTAGAACCAATTGTTTTGAGAGG
>OZ248369.1:0-41702 GCA_965234425.1 Flavobacterium neuenschwanderi (SeqCode)
AATGGCGTTTCTGTTTCTGGTTTAACAAGTGAGGTTCCTTTTATTTATGTTAATTTTGCTAACGTACCTTATGGAAGCACTGTTATTTCTTTAGTATTTGGTGTGAAAGCTGTGAATGGTTTTGGATCTTCAACAAGTGCTAACGTTGCACCAAATTTAGGAAATACATCTAAATTATTAACTGTTACTGCAGGCGCTCCTATTGCTGTGGCTACAGTTGGTGGATTGCTTTCCGTTTGTAACAGAAGTGAAGGATATAATTACACGATTACGGCTCCAGTTGGTGCAAATTATTATGTGATTACAGCTCCAGTTGGATCGGTTGTTAGTTCTGCTAACGGTGTTTCTGGAAGTACTCCAAATGTAATGACTACGGCTGATTTAACATTCAACGTTGTCTATTCAGGAACTACTGCTTTCCCAACAACAGATAAGAGTTTGAGTATTAAATCTGGAAATGCTTTTGGTACTGCAACTGCAAAAGCATTGGCTTTGGTTAAACTTGCTACTTGCCCAACGACAACTGGTAAATTTGAAATAGTTTCATCAGATGAATTTAAAGTGGTTGCTTACCCAAATCCTTATGCTTCAACATTCCAATTGAATTTCACAACATCAAGTGAAAGTCAAGTTGAAATGAGAGTGTATGATATGATTGGTAAACTTGTAGAAGTTCGTCAATTCAGCACAACTGAAATGAATAATCAAGAAGTTGGAAATAATTATCCATCAGGTATTTATAATGTTATTGTAACGCAAGGAGAAAACATGAAAACTCTTCGTGTGATTAAGAGATAAAAATTTCATAATTAATTTTTTTGGGAGAGAGGCTGTCTGAAAGGACAGCCTTTTTTGTTATTTGCGTGCAATTATTTTTTAAGATTTATATCGATTAGTAATATATAATAATCTGGTAGATTGTATTAAATATATTGTTGTTTTAACTATTGAAAATTTCAAATGGACTAAACTATTTTAAAATTACAATTGGTTTTAGGTTATTTTTAATTATTTAAAAATTTTTAATTTTTTTGAGGAAGCATAATTTTTAATCTTTTTCAAATCTGTTGCAGATTATTGAGTAGATTTTTGTTAATTTTATAGCTTTTAACGACTTAGTAATATATTTAAATGTTTGTTAATACGCTGAAGGAAGTTAATTATCAAATTATTAAGTAAATTGTTTGAATGACATTTTTTTCTTTACTAACCTTTGATTCGAATTATTATCAATAAATAACCTAAAATGATTAGAATTTTTGCATTACTAATTTCATTATTTTTTTATGTATATTCTTATGGTATGCAGCCTTATATTGTTAATTTTAAAAATATAGACAACAAACAAGGTTTATCGCAAAACGGCATAACTGCCATATTTCAAGATAGAGATGGGTATATGTGGTTTGGTACTCACTATGGACTGAACCGCTATGACGGCATCAATATTACATCGTTTTATGCAGGAAATTCAACTAACGAACTTTCTGACAATACTATAAATTCAATTACACAAGATCTTGCCGGTAATATTTGGATTGCTACAGAACAAGGTCTTACTGTTTATAATCCCATTACACATAAATTATACAATTTAAAAAAATACAACCCTAAAAACAGTGTTTTTGGTCAAAATATACAATCTATTAAATTGATTGATGGTAAAATTATGTTCACTAGTCAAAATGGACTTTGGAGTATCAATTCGGGAAAAGAACTCTTTACGGAGGAAAACACAAAATCAATTTGCGAAAAGAGTATACGTTATAAAATTCCTACCAATTTAGACCTTGAATCTTTAAAAATTTATGAAAAAGATAAAAATGGAAACTATTGGTTAACTAATAAAAACCAAGTTATTTTAACCAAAATAAGCGAAAATAAATTAATCGTTTTAGCTAAAATTCGCATAGAACCCTCTGCTGATATTACTATATCTGCTTTTTTTCAAGATAACTTTTCAAATGTCTGGATAGGTACTCAAAGCAACGGTTTATTTCATTTAAAAGGAGATAAAGGAAATTATTTGATAACTAAAATTTATCCGAAAAAGGATTCTGCCATCAATTTTTCTAGAATAGCAAACATCATTCAAGATCATCAAAACAATCTTATTGTGACATCCCGAGCCGACGGGGCTATTAAAATAAATAAAGAAGCCCTTAAGAACAATGATTTTACCTCTTCAACTATTACCGCAATTGATTTACCGACTAGAAAAATTAAAAGTATTTTTATTTCTCGAGATAAAACCCTGTGGATTGGATCATTAGGAAACGGTGTGTTTTTTCAAAATAATTCTGGACTAAAATTTAAAAACTATCAGATTAAAGATTATAAAAACAACTCAATAGTTAGTAATACCCGATCAATTATTAAAGATGACAATGGTAATTTGTGGGTAGGTACTTTATTTGAAGGACTTTTTATTTATGATACTGCCAATCAAAAAATAGTGAAGTCAATACTGAATGGGAAATCGATTTTTGCATTATCCAAAATCGATAATAAACACATTTTAGTAGGCGCCTCTGACGGTTTATATCTAGTCACTTTTGAAAAAAATAATTATATTACTAAAAAACTAAATACGAACAATAAGACCAATCCCATTGTTTTTTCAATTGCGCATGTCAAAAATCAGTATTGGCTAGGAACTGACAATAATCTCATGAGTTTTACATTAACGAATGATTTTGAATTAGTGAATCGTGTTACCTATAAAAATTTGATTCCATCCTCTTTAAATTCCATAAATTTCGTCCGTATCGTTAAATATGATCCGACACACAATTTTTTATGGATTGGAACACAAACAAAAGGCCTCGTTGTAGCTAAATTAAATAACGATTTTACCATTAAAAATTTTTCCCATTATAATCAAAACCCAAATAGTCTGGATCCTAATGACTATATATGTGACATTCTTCTTGACAATAAAAACAATGGTTGGATAGGAACAAAAAAAGGTTTGTTTCAAATTAAATTATCTAAAAATGGAGCAGCCTCAAAAATTAAAAAATTCACAATTCGAGACGGACTCCCTAGTAATTTAATTCAATCAATCGAAACCGACAAGCAAGGAAATATATGGGTTGGGACAAATAGGGGATTAGTTAAATTAAATCAAACATATAAAACAACAATTTATGATGTAAACGACGGTATTCAAAACTATGAATTCACAGAACACTCTTCTTATTCCGATTCCAACGGATTACTATATTTCGGTGGTATTGATGGAATTTCTTCTTTTTCTCCCAATAAAACAAAACAGGTCAATTACAACGAACCTGTAAATATTAGTGACATAATTATCAATGGTATAAATGTAAATGATAGAAGGCCAAAGAATGATTCTTCCAGCCTCACACTACGTCATTTCGAAAATAATTTAAAAATTAACTTTTTATCTCCCAATTACTACAATCAAAAAAATTGTAAATACTCTTATATTTTGGAGGGATTTGATGAAAATTGGTTAACGGCATCCGCTAATGTTTATGCAGCGGATTATAAAAATTTACCTACAGGGAATTATACATTCAAAATAAAAGTATCCAACGAAGATGGAACTTGGGATCCAGACCATACCTTATTAATAATTGAAATTAAACCTTCATTTTGGCTTACTTTTCCAGCATTTTGTCTCTATATAATCGTGCTTTATTTTTTAATAATTTTAATTTCATCGATTACAAAAAAACGACTTGAGAAAAAAAACAAGGAGCAATTAGAAAAACAATATCATGAGCAGATGGAGAAAATCAATGAATCGAAATTGGAATTCTTTATCAACATTTCACATGAAATTAGAACCCCATTAACCCTAATTTTATGTTCAATAGAAAAACTGATTTCTAATTTTAAGCTGAATCCCAAACAAGAAAAAGAAGTATTAACTATTGATAAAAATGTAAATAATCTTTTAGAATTGACCAATGAGTTATTGGCAATTCACAAAATGGAAACTGGTAATTACCAATTAAAAGTTCAGAAAAACGATTTGATTTCGTTTTTAAAAAATATCAAAATTATTTTCAAGTCTTTGGCAAAATCTAAAGAAATTAAAATCTCGATTGATGCTAGTGAACCTGAATTATTTATTTGGTTTGATAAAAATGCTCTTGGAAAAATAATGTATAATTTAGTTTCCAATGCCATTAAACACACCAATAATGGGGGTAAACTTGTAATAAAATTATTTCCATCCACAGACGAAGGATTCTTGATAATTGAGGTTATCGATAATGGCTCAGGAATAGACCCCAATTATATGTCTAAAATATTTAATAGATTTTACCACCATGGAGGCAATATGGATCGCTATGTTAATGGATTTGGAATAGGCTTGTCGTTAACAAAGTCAATGGTTGAACTCCATAAAGGAACAATTTCAGTTAGTAGTGAATTGAATAAAGGAACTACTTTTACTTTGAGTTTACCATTGGATGAAAACGCTTATTCTGATGAAGAAAAATCAGACAGAATCCTTTGGGATAATGATATGCCTAAAGCTCTCAGCGCAACTGATTTGGATGAAAACAATGAAGTTGTCAATGATAAATTAGTTGGTAAAAATGTTGAATTCAATGCTGAAAAACCTACAATTTTATATGTAGATGACAATATAGATTTGATTGAAAATATGGCCGATTACTTTACGGACAATTACAACATATATACCGCAGAAAATGGGGAAATAGGAGTTGAAATGGCAAATAAATTGCAACCTGACATTATTATCAGTGACGTGGTAATGCCTATAATGAATGGACTTGAACTATGTCAGATTCTTAAGAATGATATTAAAACTTCGCATATCCCGATAATTCTTTTAACGGCTCAGGGCGATATGAATACTCAATTTGAAGGAGTTAAATCTGGGGCAGATTACTTTGTACCTAAACCCTTTAATATTAAAATTTTAAATCTAACCATTAAAAATATCATAGATTCAAGAACCAAATTTAAAAACTTATTTTTGACTAATAAATATGAGGATGCAAGTGACTTAACAACCAACAGTAAAGACAAAGAGTTTATTGAAAAACTATTAAAATACGTTAACGATAATATAGAAGAGGATAATTTGAATATAATCAATATAGCAGATGAATTTTCAATGAGTCGTTCCACCTTTTTTAGAAAAGTTAAGATAATAACTGGTACTACTGGTAAAGAGTTTATAGATTCGGTGCGATTGAAAAAAGCTATTAACCTTTTACTAGAATCAGATCTAAATATTTCTGAAATTGCTTATGCCATAGGTCATTCTAATCCACAGTATTTTTCTAAATGGTTTAAATCCCATTGCAAAATGTCGCCTTCAGAATATATTTTGAAAAACAAATTGAAGGACTAAAGTAATTGATATCTCCTAGGCATAATAAGCAAAAGGCAATTAAAACACTTATTGAATTAATACTTTTTTTAAAAAACAAACCTGTCTATTGACAGGTTTAAGAGTTAATTTTCAATAAAATCTAAGTTGTTTTATTGCACGACAATCGTTACCGTGTCAGTATTTCTGTTATAAGTATATTCACTCGCTGATGAAGTGCTATTATAAATATAACCGGAACCTGAATAATTTTTATCGCTTAATCTAGTTCCCAATAAAGTTACTACATAGGTTCCAGGTGTAGAAAATTTATAGGAATAAGTCAAATTATATCTGTTTATAGCTACACCAGTAGAAAATCCACCTACAGGAGTTAATAATACACTTAAATTTGTAAAATAGGTGTCCACTAGGTTTTTACATTCATTAAAAATTTTGAGTGTTGGCATTAACTCTCTTATTCGATTTGCGGCAGTATCTTTATAGTACGATTTATCTACTAACCTCCGTAAGCCAGCAATAATAGCATTGGCATCAAGTGGTGAGTTGGCAGGTATACTATTATAAGCTGCAATTTCAGCAGTCAAAATAGGGATCCAAATATCTAACTTGGCTTGTGTTAGCACATAATCCTCTTGATCAACTTTTTTCCCTCCTGTAATCACTAAATAACTGTTGGCAAAATCGTGTCTTGTGTCACCCGTATAAACTACATAGGTTTCGGCATTACCTGTCATTGAAAATGTTACAGTTGAATCAACAGCTACTGTTGTTTTATCAGCTTCTAAACTTACCCAGGTATCTATTTCATCTTTCTCACAGGAAGTGAAACAAAACAAAATCGTTAAAAGCATTGAAATACGTATTGAATATTTGGTTTTCATACTATTTATTTTTTTTTAATTAATTAATTGTATCCAGGATTATTAGGTCCTATAGATGGATTCGCCAGTCTCTCATTATTTGGTATTGGAAGTAAAATATGAAAATCTTGAATTGAACCAGTTATTAAAAACCATTCTTCAATTGCTCCATCCCAATATTTATTCCATTTATTAAGTGATATAGGAGGTACTTCAACTGGACGTGTTTCTGATTTTTTAGCTGTATATTTTGCATTTAGCCCATGCAAAGTTGACTTTAGAGTTCCCCAACGAACCAAATCAAACCATCTTTTGCCTTCTTGACTTAATTCTCTACTTCGCTCTAAGATAATATAATTTCTAAAAGCAGTTGGAGTTGAAACTAAAGGATTTGAAAGAGTTAAATTGACTAAACCAGTAGATCTTTGTAGGGTCAATTCACGTGGTAATATATCTCTGTGAATACCTCCTATATTAGTATTTCTAGCTCTACTTCTAAGCATATTTAATGCGTCTATAGCTTCTTGTGTTGGGCCATTTATTTCGTTTAAAGCCTCTGCATAAATTAACAATACTTCTGCATATCTAAATATTGGCCAGTTCACATCGTAATCATTTGTTTGAAGTGCGAAAGCAGGACTACGAACAGGATATCTCCTAAATTTTGCAGCCGATACAGGAGGATTGTTGCTAACGGCACTTACTTTAGTATAATTTCCAGTAGCAGCATCTATTAGAATTCTTGCATTAGTCCATTGCATGCGAATACTATCCGCTTTTTCATAATAAAATTGATGATAAGGATTAGCTCTTATGGCACCTTGTGCGCCGCCAGCCAACAAATTATCTACATTAGAAGCAGTTGAAGGAATACCCATATTAATACCAATTGTATTTCCAACTCCTAATCCCGGTGATTTAAATTGTACATCAAAAACAATTTCAAAATTATTTTTATTTTCCACTATAAACGCATCAGGAAAATACGGACACAATCTATATCTGTTTGAATCTATTACCTCTTTAGCATATCTAGCCGCTGAAGTAAAATCTGCAATTCCATTACCTGTATTATCCCTTTTAGCCATACTACCTCTTGTAAGATAGACGCTTGCTAATAAAGTTTTGGCTGCATCTTGAGTAGCATGTCCTGCTAAAAAGGCGGTTTTTACTTTTAAACTATCCACGCCATATTCAAGATCTTCAATTATATTTTCATATATGGTAGCAACAGGAGTTCTAGTAATATTTAGATCAGTAAATGAAGTTGTTTCTGAATATTTATAAGGCACATCACCAAAATAGCGAATCAAATTGAAGTACAATAACGCTTTAATAAATTTTGCTTCAGCCACTAAATTATTTCTTTTATTAACATCCATATCAATACTTGGAATTTTAGATATCGCTAGATTAGCTCGATTTATTCCCTTATAATGATCTCTCCAAATTGGCAAAATTACTTCAATATTATCTGCAGTGAACCTGTAAGTGTTTAGGTCTGAAAGCGGCACTTTTGATCCTGCATTATGTTCATCTGTAGAAAAAAGACTTTGACTCTTTCCATATACACCTTCTAGCTGCAACGAACTATAGACACCTACAATTGCAGCAATGGCATTGGCTTCTGTTTTAAATGAATCTTCAGCTAATAGTTGAGAAACTGGATCTTCTTCTAATAAGTCGCTACATCCTACAAAACCTGAAGCCAATACAACAAGAAATAAATATTTGATTATATTTTTCATTTTTTTTATTTTTTTATATTAAAAATTAAGGGAAAGTCCCAATGTTATGGTAGTGCTTCTTGGATAACTACCAAGATCTACTCCACCACCAACTCTACCTGCTGTTCCTCCTATTGAATTAACTTCTGGATCAAACCAAGAATATCTAGTAAGCATAAAAGGATTATTTATTCTGGCAAACAGTCTAAATTTATTGGCTTTTAAACTTTCAACAACCGATTTTGGCATTGCATAACCCAATGTGATAAAGTCACATTTTAAAAAAGAGCCGTCTTCCACATAAGCGCTTCTAAATAAAGAAGAATAATTTCCATTTGTATTTTCACCATGAAAGGTGCCAGTTGGATTATAGGCTGCACTATAAGAATTATCGGACATAGATTTTAAAGTGTTCCAATTATTAATATTTACCTTATCTAAATTTCCAATATTTCCATTTATTACATCGTTACCGTATGAAAAGCGTAAAAAGAAACTAAAGTCAAAATTTTTATAAGTGAATTCATTATTCAATCCTCCAATAAAATCAGGATTTGTATTCGCTATTGGCACTTTGTCATAACTATTAATTAAACCATCTCCATTGACGTCATAAATTTTGACTTGTCCGTTATTATTACCAATACTAGGTTGTAGAGGGCTATTTGCCGCTTCTGTCTGATTGTTAATAATTTGATCTTCAATGTATCCATAATAAATACCAGTTGACTGTCCTACACGAATTAATATTTCATTCATGAATTTACTAGGGAAAACATTAGCATTAAAATAAAATTCAAACTTATCCCCTAAATCTAGCACCTTATTTCTATTAAATGAAAAAGTAAAATCAGATCTCCATTTAAAAACACTATTGTCAATATTGATTGAATTAACTGTTAATTCAAACCCTTTATTACTAAAAGACCCAATATTTTTTAAAGCAGTTTCATAGCCCGAGGATAAAGGCAATTGAACGTCTAACAATAAATCGGTTGTTTTTTTAGAATAGGCTTCGGCAGTAATGGTTAGGCGATTTTTAAAAAAACCTAAATCAACACCTAAATTGTATTGCGCGGTAGTTTCCCATTTCAAGTCAGGATTAGCTACATGGAGCGGTACTACTCCGGTATAAAATACATCATTAAAAACATAATTTCCAGACTCTAATAAATATAACGAGCTATAGGCTGGTATCTGGTTATTACCCGTTACGCCATAGGATGCCCTCAACTTGAAATTATCAAAAATATTCATTTTTTTGATAAATGATTCCTCCGATAGCGTCCATCCCAATGCTACAGAAGGGAAATAACCCCATTTATTGTCTTTACCAAATTTTGATGAACCATCTGCTCTAATCGAAGCAGTTAAAAGGTATTTATTATTATACCCATAAGACACTCTACCTAAAAAAGACAATAAGTTTTCTTTAGCTATATTATTTGCAGGAAAAGTAGGCAAAACCGCACTTGACAAATCATTAAAACCATTCGTTTGATTACTAAAACCTGTTGCTCCACCAGTGAATAAACTTTTTATATTATCTGAAAATTCTCCAACTGCTGTAGCGTTAATATTGTGTTTGTCAATTACTTTCTTATAATTGAATCGAGTTTCAAATACTTGATTTAAAGTTTCAATTTTTTCAAATTCTGCTATTCCATTTTGCTTTAATCCTTTCAATACTGTTGAAGGTAAAAATACTTGGTTATTGATATACCCGCGATTAAATCCATAACTAGTATAAAAAGTCAAATTATTAGCCACTTTTGTTTCGTAAAAAACATTTCCAATTATCCTAGTACTTTCAGTTTCATTATCCACTTCTTTAAGATAAGTAATAACATTTTCATTATCTCCAGAGTCTGTTTCATCAATGACAATATCTACAAGTTGAAAATCAATAGGCAGAAAAGGATTGGTTGAAAATACCTTTTTAAAAACACCATCGGCATCTTTTTCAAGACTTCTTCCAATATTTTTGGTAAATGCTAATTTAATATTTGTTCCAATTTTAGTGTTTTTACCAATAGATTGAACTATGTTCGAATTTAAATTATATCTTTTAAAATTAGTCTCAATAACTACACCTTCTTGATCTAAATGATTTGCCGATATTTGATAATTTAAACCCTCTTTACTTCCACCACCCATACTAAAATCGACCCTCCTTGTTGAGGCAAGTTGAGTCGCTTCTTTTGCCCAATCTACCCCTCGTGCATTAGTGTCTTTTTTATCTTGCCAATAGGTACTTAAGTTATCAGTGTTTCCATTCAAATAATTTACTTTATCTAAAATTAAGCGATAATCTATATATTCTGAATCAGTAAGAACCTTTGGAAATCTTGTAGCAAATGATGTACCCGTACTTACTGTTGCAGTTATAACTGGTTTTCCTTCCTTTCCTAATTTTGTTGTGATAATAATTACTCCATTAGACCCCCTTGCACCGTAGATAGCTGTTGCAGAGGCATCTTTTAAAACTTCGATAGACTTGATCTGACCAGGATCTATATCCGATAATGGATTTGATGAAGCATTTTCATCTGGAACAATTGGAAAACCATCAATTACATATAACGGCTGATTACCACTTGTGAGTGAACTACCACCGCGAATAATTGCCTTTACACCTGATCCTAAACCATTATCATTTTGTGTTATTTGAAGACCAGCAACACGACCTGACAAAGCCGTTTGAAAATCTATTGGATCTCCTTTCTCTATACTTGTTGCTCTTACAGATGAAACAGCTCCTGTTAAATCCTTTTTCTTGACTGTACCATAACCAATCACCACAACTTCATTCAGCGCTTCATTGAATTCCTCAAGAACAATTTTAATAGAATTTCCTTTTATTTTGACTTCTTTTTTATTAAATCCCAAACTTGAAATAAGTAAGACATCACCAATTTTTGCCTTTATTTTAAAAACCCCGTCAAAATCAGTTAAAACTCCGTTTTTAGTTCCTTTGACAACTACATTAGCTCCTATCAAAGGCAATCCTTTAACATCATTAACAACTCCTTCAATCGTAGTTTGAGCAAACGTAGTTAAGAAAGATGTTAAAAAAATAATTGTTAATAATTTAAATTTCATTTTTTTTTGGTTGATTAATAATTGGTTTAATTTGACAATTTATGAATAAATAAAAAATTTTAAAACCTTAAAAAAAGTAAATTTTATACAAGGTAAATTAAAATTTCATTATTTATATATAAATAATTCTAAAGTCAAAAATAAGCTTCTAAGAACATTTGGGCTAGTACAAAAAGTCTCTTTTATAGTGTGAATTTGTCTCAACATATACAGTCTTTGACTTATTTGAATTGTAAAGATGCAATAAACCCCTAAATGTAATACTAAATAAACAAAAAACATTTATTGAATAATTTACTTTACTCCAAAAAAAAAACTTCCAGTTTCCCGGAAGTTTATATATCTTTTGAAAGATTTGTTCTTTATTCTTTACCTTCTTTTTTGCCTTCAGCTTTCGCTTTCTGCATATTGGCTTTCTGTATTTCTAATTGTGCAGGTGTCAACATCCCTTTAATTTTTTTATTAAGTTCTTTTCCTTTTTCTTTGTTGGCATCTGCATGATCTGGATTTTCCTTGCTGTCTTTTTTAAGAGCCACTTGTTCTTCAACAATCGGCTTTATTGCTGCTTGTTGATCCACTGTCAAAGTTAATTCTGTTGTCATTTTTTGCAACATTTTATCAGCACCACCTTTTTTACCTGCTTCTTGAGCAAATCCACTTAAACTTGCAGCTAATAAAGCTGCGAAAATTACTTTTTTCATTTTTATATTTGTTTTATAGTTAACACTCGTTTGACTTTGTATAAATAAAAAGGTTTAATGCTTTTATAAATTAAAAAGCCATTGCATTGTTTTTAAGTATAGCAGCTGTTATTCTTTTATTATTTTCTTGGTTAATACTCTTTGTTTCTCATTAAGAAATACAATAAAATAAATCCCTTTATCTAAATTTATTAAGCTAAATGAATTGTTTTCAGGTTTATTGATGTTTAAAACTACTTGCCCTTTTGAATTATAAACAATAATTTCATCTAATATTATATCTTTATTCCAATAAAGAAGAGACGATGTTGGGTTTGGATAAATTAATGTTTCAGAGTTGTCAGAATTATAATCATTTGAATTTAATGCATTTGTCCTCGTAATATCTATCTCAATACCATGAAAGATATCATCAATATTATCTGTATTTACCAACATAAAATCAGAACCAAAAGCTCCATTTTGGGTAATAATTGGATTTTGTAGTGTTACATTAGCTGTTTTCCATTGATTATCTCCAATACCTGTTATATTTATGGCAGTCTGTAAACCAGATGCATTATAATATTTTAGTGCCCAAGTCGAATTTTGATTTTTGTCGAGCCACGTAATTTTAAATGTTAAACTGGCTGGAGCTGAAAGTGAAAAAGCATCGGAATTAAATTTAAAATACATTGTGTTTTTGCCACTGCTATTTTGAAAAGATCGTGCAAAACGATCGTATTTAGATGAACTTGAATTAATAACGCCTCTCACTCTGAAAAGACCAATTGATGTTAAATCTGGATTTATTTGAGTTATCCATCTTTCATAATTTCCTTCTTCAATATTCCATCCAGCATCGTTATACCCCGTTTGCTGATCCCGTTGATAAACTTGTCCTTGTGTAGCCGCAGGAAGATCATCCATTCGAGCACCACGACTTGCAAAGGCATTGCAAATAGCAGTATATCGAGCCGTATTTTGCTTATTGGCTTGACCATAAATATTCACAGGAAATTTAACGGTGTTTTGAGAATTTAATCCTTCATGGAAAATGGAATATGCAGCAGTTGCAGTACTAGGATATACTTGTTTGGAATATTTATTAAACATCTTAAAGACGTCATGTAATTCTGGTCTTGATTGCGCTTCTCGCAAAGCGCTTTGGGTAACGAGCCAAACGGAAAGACCCGTATTAAGCCCGCTTAATGCACCCCAATAAAACCCTAAAGGAACATTAATTCGGTACAATGGTTTATCCCAAGTTTGATCCATTTCGGCGGCAGAAAATAAATGTAATCCCAGAGGATTAACGAGATAAGGAGTCCAAGTAGTTTTGAAATCTAATTCGTCTGAAAGATGGTGCCCTCTACCGTACGCTCCGCCTTTTGTTCCAAATCCATAAGTAACATAATTCCTTACCCATTGCCATTCTAAAGGTTCGTCAACAGGATCAATATTATTAAATAGAAGCCCAATCTGGGTGCTAGTATTCCCTGTGTTAAATGTTGCTCTAAATTTCTCGAATGTATCTAAACGGAAGGTACGCCATTGATTATCGGGAATAATGTAAGTGGAATTATTGGGTGTTCCCTTATAGGCAACTTCATCTCCGGTGCAACCAGTTTTTACTTGAATATATGCAATTTGATTGAATAGATTTGCTGGTAGTGATCGCAAGAAAGTGCCAAAATTGACTATCATATTGAAATAATACGTTTTATAGTCGGTATCTAAATAATAAGGATATTGTGTCCAATTTGGATGTTGCGTATCATTTGTAAACACTCTTGGTACTCCATTAGCGTAAATCCAAGCTGGGGCATCGGGGCCAACACCTACGCTTACGTTAACCATTTGATTGTTGTTATAGGCTGTTTGTAATATAGTTTCAATTTCAGACCAATCGTATTGAGTGGAGTTATTTGCTTGCACATCTTCCCAGTTCACATCGGCACTTATTCCTTTCAAATAGTTGTATTCAGTATCAACTGAAATGTTATATGCATTTGATCTGTCCCAAACACCATAGGAATTAACTGGTAAAATGGTACTTTGAGAATATACAGAAAGCGTCCAGAATATGAATGTAATTATATTTATTAAATAGTTTTTAACTTTTTTTTTCATTTAGAAATAATTTTTAGTCAACCTATTTTATGACCTTGCAGACGCTTTGACTTATTTAATACCGAACATCTTATAACGATTTCATGTTCTCACATAATTCATCAAATGATTTTTTCCCCTCGTATTTTATGATTTGAGAATGACGCCCTTCTAAAAGCACAGGACTTGTTTTTCCATAAGCTTTCAATTCATATTCTTTAGGTTTATCACCCCAATTGAAAACCCCAAGATAAATATCCTTATCCTTTCGGGCAATTATCAACTCGAACCCATCCTGCTTATTAGTTCCATGTTCCCAATAATCCAACGGCACAGTCTCTTCCATTGCCGGAAACTCAAAAACTTCTTTTGATAATGCTTTACGTTCTGGGCGAAGTGTCATTAAATTATCGCTTTGTAAACGGGCAGTACCGTATAATTTATTAAAATCGGCCCACATTTGAGCTTCATTCATCGTCATACTATGTCCGTGTTTTACATCTTCTTGAGACACTGTTGAATCTTCGTCTATGGCTTCGCGGAAAACGAGGTAATCGGCATCTCCATTGAAAACCTTACCACTTAGGTAAAAGTTACTTAAATTCCCAAGACAACGCTCTGGAAAAGCTTGGTAGATAGGATTGATGTCTCCACCTGTTCGCATTCCATCTACAAATCCAATAGTTGGGCCAAAAACAGCAGAACAACCCAAGAAATAAATGTCATCACCCATGGCTTCTCTCATGGTTTTCATTCCCAAACGAAAACGTTCTACCCCTGTGATAGTTGGGTCGTAGGCTTTAAAACTTTTAACATGTTTGTTTTTAAGTTTGATATCATTCTCTAGTCCGTAACGCATGAAATCCACCTTGAAATAACGAATTCCCCAATTATCCTTCATGTTTTTTATGCAATCTGCGATATGTGTCCTTGCTCCTGGATGGGAGTAATCGAAGTAAATATAACGCATAACTTTGTCTGCTTTTTTATTCTCTTCGACCACCAACTTTCCATCCTGATCGTGAAGAAAATACTCAGGATGCGTTTTGTAAATTTCAGATGCTTCATCCCCTCTAAACCCATCAAAATGTATTCCTGGAGTTTTTCCTTCGGACGTAATTCGGCTAACAATCTCCTTGATACCGCCTGGTAAAAGACCTGAGTGCACTGTTTTATAATCTCCTCGTTCGGTCCACCATCCGCCATCAATTTGAATCATATTTACCTCGGGAGCCAATTGATTCAATTGATCCATATTGCCATAAATATCTTTTGGTGTAAATACTCTACCATAATAATCCCAAGTTGCCCAACCTTTGAAATCGGCGGGTTTGAGCTTGGTAATTTTATTTTCAGAAGCAATCGCCGTTCCAAATTGATCAAGTAATTCAAGCCAGTTGTTAGCACGTCTAAGAACGATTTGTTCGAATTCTATCGTCTGGCCTGGTTTTAGTTGTTTGCCTTCTCCATCAGACCATACTTCGAAAGCACCTTGTTTTAAGGTGAAATTTGGCATAAATATTCTCCAAGAAGTTGAACCTACAAATAAATATTGACCGTCTGATAATCGTATCATCTCATACATATTACTAGAACTACGATTGGTTTGACCGCCAATCTTCTGTTTAAGCAAAGGGGTGCGCCCCATACAACTACCTCCAAAAACCATGTCCAAATTGTCAGACAACTGAGCCTCTATCGGAATACTAATAGAGATTCTTTCAATTGTAACTGGTTTATTTCCTTTGTTTGATAATGTTATCGACAACTGTTGAAAGCCATTCTCAATTTCTTTTAAACTATTGGTAGTCGATACTGTACCGTTTGCCTTAACATCAACCTTAATCTCTTTCCATTGCTGAGTTGTTCCAGCAAAAGACATTAAAACGTTTAATAATACTATTGAAAGTGTCGTAATTGTTTTTTTAATTTTCTTTGACATTTAATTTATTACATTTAATTTTATGAATATTTATTTTAGCTTTTGAAAAAGTGGATTGAGAAATAGTTTAGTTTCATTTTATAAATTAAGACTTGATTAAAAATTCTAATCTTATTTTGTAATTTTTATTGAACGCAAATTTTCTATTCTACTTGATCTTGGTTACAAATTTACTCCAGCCTTTTTTTTTATATAGATGCAAATAGTCTCATTTGTAGCATAGATTTGTTTCATTTATAGATTTATGCAAGGAAATAAATCAAAAAACAAAACTATTTTTTAAATTGATTTTCATAAACTAAAAAGAGACTGTTCAATATAAAATTGTACAGTCTCTTTTTTAATTTTTGTATTGTTATGACAGGATTATTGGTTAACCGTTTTAGATATTTATGATACTCTAATTTAAGCATGAAAAAATCAAAACCACATAGGTCTTTTGTGTAACCCTATTTCGGGACAAGACATCTTTGTAAAAATTAATTTTTTGGGTTGCTTTTCATAATTTCAATTATATGAAAAACGTCGTCCTCATTATCCTCATTCACCAAGGAGAAATCGCTTTTTCGAGGACCTTTATTGGCAAACGCTCCATCGGCGATGGTTATGGTTTTGCTCACCCACCTGCCACTGTTGGCTTTGGTGATGGAAACTGCGGTTTTGTCTGAATCTGATGAGGAATCATAACGAACAGAGAATTTTCCAATACCTTTATCCAGATAGATGATTTTCAAAGTGATTTTTTCCTTAGAAACTATCGATAGAAAATTATCATCTAAATCAAAATACATTCTGTTCCGCCCACTTGAATTTTCAAACGCTCGCGCATAGCGACCATAGGGCTGATCTGTGGGGCCAACCCGCCATAACCCAACACTGGTTCCATTTGCGTCAATCTGTGTAATAAATCGGCTATAGTTTCTTGCAATGAGATCGAACCCAACATCGTTCATCGCCTTGGCATCAAATAGATAATTGGGTCCAGAGAGGGAAGTAGCCGCATGCAAATCACTGACTTTCGCTCCGTATTTATTGAATTCCGACTCAATTTTATTCATCCGCTCTGCGTTGCTCTGCGTAGCCTTCCCATATTTTTCCTCAGGAAAGCGAACGGTATCGGCACTATCGAGCACATCACGAAGGGCGATAAACGCATTCGGGCTAGTCTGCGGTTGTTTGTAATAGGAATAGCGACTGGCGAAAGCAAAGCCTTCATCGTATTTGCCCGTTTTTACGGTATTATAATCAACCTCCCAAAGATCAAGTCCTCTATCGACTGTCGAAATAGCGGTCCAATAATAATTCCAAACCGGATTTTCCTGAAATATTCCAGCTTTCCCAAATTTAGAAAACTCGCCACGCACAAACTCCGGTTTCTTACCGTTTAGCCCGTAAAAAGTGGGACGAAGCTCGGTGTCCTGCTTTATTTCACCATTTGCCTGATAACCAATGGCAATGGTAAATTGCTGTTTTCGGAGCTCAATCGGGTAGTTTTGGCGAAGCCAATTTGCGTAAAGTAGTTCACCTACTTTTGCACCCTTAGCACCTTTCAGCACTGCAGGGTTGCTCTCGTCGTCCACATTAAACAGGAATCGGATATGTTTGAGTTCCGGCTTATTAAAAGCTTCGTAGAATCGTTTCGTAGCTCCGCTGCAAAACTCTAAATATTGCTGAGCGCTAATTTTATATTTCTGGTCAATGGGTGTGCCTTTGTAAAGTTGCCTATCACCCGTAGAGCCAAAGGCAGGCTGGATGAACGCAAAGACGTTTCTCTCCTTCTCAGGAAGTGAGGCAATGTGTTCCGCCAGTTTGCCGATAAAACGATGGAAGTAATTGATGTAGTTTTGATCGAGGTAATAGGGAAAATATTCTTTGCCCTTTCCTCCATTCACATCCACTTTGGGAACCCCTTGTTCATAAATCCATTCCGGTGAGTGGGGACCAGTCCATAATACGAAATAGTAAAAATACTTTCCCTTTACGGCATTTCGGATTTGAGAATCCATTTTCGACCAGTCATATTCCTCAGGTTTTGTCTCTATATCAGCCCACTTAACTCTATCGGCAGCCCCTTTAATGAAAGGAAACCGCTCTGTATCAATTTTTTCATTCTTACAATTGGCAAAAAACCCTGCCCACTGTGGGCGCTCGAAATCTTTTTTTTCATTTCCATTTATTTGTGAAAATGTCAATTGAGAAAGTCCTAATAAAAATAATAATAGAATAACCCCTTTTTTAGTTCTTTTAAGTTTCATAGAACTAATCATTACTTTTATCTTTTTTTCTCTTTTCTCTTTTTTCTGATTTATCCTCTTTATTCTCTCTTTTCCCTTTCTTCTCTTTATCACCCTCAACGGCGTTTTCGCCTTTGCTATATTTGGTTCCTTTAGCACTACCCTTGAAAGCACGATTCTCTTCTTGAGGTCTTAATAAAGGAAGTTCTTGTTCTCCTCGGTGCACTTCTACAAGGCTAAATATATCATCTTTATCATCCGCATTCAATAGTACAAAGTCAGCCCCTTTTGTTCCTCCATTTTTGAAAACGGCATCTTTAATTGTTATCACTTCATGATGCCATTTTTTGTCCCCTTTTCCAGTTACTGCCATTGCTGTCTTCATGGTTTTGTTTCCTGCGTCGTAATCCAGTTTCCATTTAGAACCTTCAATGGCATCATACCAAACCACAGTTATCGACATTACTTTAGGTTTATTATTTTGAGAAAAACCTTCATGAAGTTTGAAGTACATGGCATCTTTTCCCGTTGCGTGTTCGAATCCTCTCGCAAACCTTGAATAAATAGAAGAGTTAGCCGTGATAGGTCCGCCTACTCGCCAAAACGGAATTGAAGTTTCATCTGGTTCAATTTGATAGAGTAATCTGGAGTAATTATCGGGCCAAATTTCCCAGCCCGCATCATTAAAACCAACTTGATCCCCACGTTGCTTCACTTGCCCCATTTTGAGTGCATTTTTATCATCGTTAGCCGCTCCATACTTAGCATATTCGGCAGTAATTTTTTCCATTCTCTCAATATTTCCATGCGATGCTTTACCATACGTGTCCTCTGGATAAGCCTTTGTATCGGCTGCATTCAAACCTTTATGCAAAGCACAGAAAGCATCGGTCGCTGTCTCAGGGTGTATTTGCCCGGCATACTTATTGAAAAAATAGAAAGAATAATCAAATCCTTGTTCCTTGCTCGCCTTCAAAGCGCCGCTTGTAACATCCCAAACACTTTGACCCGCATTTAAGGCATTAATTGCTCCCCAATAAAAGTTGAGTTGAACATTTAATTGATACCATGGACGAGTCCAGGTTTGGTCCATCTCTGAACGACGAAAAAGGGTTACCCCTTTTGGGTCAACTAGATATGGCAAAAAAGTATTCACGGCATTAATTTCGCCACTTAAATGATGTCCTCTAGAAAGTGCTCCATTTTTGATGCCAAAACCATCTTTAAGGTTCTTTATTGCCCAATCCCATTCTTGAACAAAATTATTTTTACCCTCATTACTTTGAGGTTCTAGATTGTTCAGAAGCATGCTAATATTCAGTCCTGATTTTGTACCAAACAATTTATCATGCAATGCAAAGGTTTCAAGTCGGAATTCTCTCCATTTTGCACTTTTCGTAGGTAAAGAATAATTTTCATCTATAGGTTCGCCTTTATAGGCACACTCGTCTCCTGTACATCCTGTTTTTACTTGAATAAATGAAATAGCCCTTATTTTATCTTTAGAAAAGCTACTAATATGTTTAGCCACTTCTGTTAGAAAACGGTGATAATACGTTTTGTATTCTGGAGATAAATAGTACGGATAATGGTCGAAAGCACCCGGATTTTTAGTAGCGTTTGTAATTACTTTTGGCACCCCTTTTTCATAAACCCATTCCGGTGTTTTAGGCCCTGCTTCAAACGAAATATATAACGAAATTTTTTCTTTATAGGCTCTTTCTATAGCTTTATCTAATATAGACCAGTCATATTTTCCTGATGTTTTTTCCACTTCATCCCAAGGAAAATCGCAGGATGTCCCTTTTAAAAATGGATACTCTTTTATATTCATTGCTTCTCCACGATCCCAAACACCAAAAGAGCTAGGTTGCGGACCTACCTGACTTACAGCTAAGTTAGAGAAAGCAACGAGTGCAATAAGGATAATTTTTTTTGTACTATTAATGCTTTTTGAACTATATTTATTCATAATTAAAATTTTATTATTTTCGATTTAAGACTGTTAAATTTAATAATGGTTTAAAATATAAAACAGTATTGTATTTTTAATTGATAGTGACTAAATTTAATTTATTTACTCATCTTTGGCTTCTTTTGGAGCTTTCCCTGTCCATTCTGATTTTGTGCAATCTTTCCACCAAGCCAACCACTGCATTTCCATTTTCTTAGCAATATCTGGATGTTGCGCAATCAAATTATTGGTTTCCGTTCGATCCTTATTCATATTATATAATTCCCAATTTGGACCTAAACGTACGAGTTTCCATTCTCCATCACGAACGGCAGCACTTTTAGAAAATTGATAAAAAACAGGGCTTTTTCGATCAAGTTTAACCCCATTTATAGCAGGCAATAAACTGATACCGTCTGAAACGGGAATAGTAGTTTCCTTAGATTCCCCCGGATAATTAGCCCCAGAAACAGCTAAAACCGTAGGCATAATATCAATAAGATGCACTGGTTCTTGATTCCAATCTTTCCTTGCTTTTATAGCCGCTGGCCAATTTACAATTAACGGGGTATTGATTCCTCCTTCGTGACTGGTCGTTTTCCATTTTCGCAAGGGCGTGTCACTAACCGTTGCCCAATTTTGCCCATAGCTCGGATAACTTGCTACGCTTCCCAAAGGAGCATTGGCATCTAAATAATCCACTTTTGGATCAACTGCGCAACCTCCGTTATCGGAGAGAAAGAAAACCAAAGTATTTTCTAGTTGTCCCTGAGTTTCTAAATGTTTTAGTAGGCGGCCAATATTTTGATCCAAGCGATCAACCATTGCAGCATAAATTTCCATTAGTTTGGCTTCTTTTTTTCGTTCCTCAAGAGAAAGGCTTTCCCATTTGGGTTTGGTTTGACCAATTTCCATCGGTGGCAGGGGAGCGGTCTTCGGGTCTATTAATCCCAGTTTTACTTGACGTTTGTATCGTGCTTGACGAACTGCTTCGTAGCCATTATCATAAACGCCTTTATATTTGACGATGTCTTCGGACCAGGCTTGCAAGGGCCAATGTGGTGCCGTATATGCCATATATAGAAAAAATGGTTTGTTGTCATTTTTATATTCCTCTAGCCAAGTCAAAGCACGATCCGTGAAGGCATCGGTATCATAAAATTTTGAATCTTGAGGGATATAGTTACTATTTTCTGGTACGTTTTTTTCGTCTAACGACCATTTATTTCCAGCAATTTTATGAGCAGGAATCGGTTGGCCGGGAGCCGCTGCGAATCCTGGATTAAAATGGTTTTCGCAACCACCTATCATACCATAATATCGATCAAAACCACGAGTTACGGGATTGAATTTTGCGTGTTGCTTTCCAGACCAAAAAGTATTGTAACCAACAGGTCTTAGTACCTCGCCCATAGTTGCAGCATTAGCATAATCAGCATTGGTGCGTTGATAATAAAGACCCGTTAGCATAGCCGCTCTTGAGGGAGAACATTTCGCCGTATTGTACATTTGGGCAAACTTTACTCCACCTGCGGCAAGTCGGTCTATATTTGGAGTTTTAATCTCGCCCCCATAACAGCCAATATCCGAATATCCTAAATCATCCGCTAAGATGATAAGAATGTTAGGCTTAGTTACTGTTTTTTTTTCAATTTGGGCATTTATGACTATTGGTAAAGAAAATAATACCACCGCAAGTGCTGCCTTTTTTATCAAGATACTCATAATATATAATTTAATTATAACTAGTGTTTCTAAAAATTCCTTGTTAAATTTTTATTGAAAGTTAGCAATTATTTTGACTATTTATTACTGAAAATTATTTTTTCACAAACTCAATTATCTTCACTGTATGAGCAGGTTGATCCAATGTTAACTTATTGGACTCGATTTTGAAATTCTCTTTAGTCCATAATTCAGTCAATTTGTATTTTGAATTATCTAACTCGAAATCCGTTTTTAGATTGTATGTTTTACTAACATCATTGTCCATCCAGTTGAATATGGTAATAATCAGACGGTCTTTAGTTTCTAATTTCCAAATTGTTGGAATATCAACCCCCGAAAATAAATCAAGCGGAACCGCATGAACGCCAAGTTTGTTCACTGCGATAATATCCTTATTTTTTAATAATTCCAATCGTTCAGCTGGGAGCGATTCGACTTTATCTCCAAAAAAGAAAAGTCCACCCATTATGGCTTCCAATGTCATGTGGCATTTTGCTTCTTCAATGGTATACAACGGAGAAACAAAAAAAGCATCAGGATCTACAATAGCTATGTTTTTGTGAATATAATAGTTTTGTGCCACGGCACGAGCAAATCGAATTAAGCCTTTTTCCACTCTTTCCTCTTCAATAGTTCCCAAGGTTTTGCCATAAGTGATGTTGGTATAGGGTTCGGCTTCTGATTTATATCCAGGATGATTGATGTCGTTGCCTATTCGGATGGCATCATAACATTCTAAAGCGCCAAATACATAACCCATACTGCGTGTTACGATTAAATCATCAGGCAAAGCACTTCTAATGGCACGTATCGTTTTATTGTGAGCCTGCATAAAAGTCATGGTGGAATCAAATCGCACCCCTTCTTCTAAACCTCCATAAGTATGGTCCCATTTCATAAACGAAGGTCTGTAACCTTCAACGATTTGTTGGTATCGTGCTGCCGAAAAAGCGGGTACTTCAGGGTGGCTTCCATCAACATAAACTGTCCCAACGGTTGTCACCATTTCATCATCCCCTTTTGCTATTTTTTTATTGTAGGATGGTTTCAAAATCCAATCAGGATGTTTTGAAGTAATTGGATCTTTAGGATTGGTTCGTAAAGGACTGACGTGAAGACCAAAATCAAGACCCAACTTATTTACATAATCCGACAGGTATCGAATTCCACTAGGAAAAGCGACATCATTAACACTATAAAGACCAGGCTCTGTCCACCAGCCACCATCAATTTGAATGGTTTTCCAACCGTACTCTTTCAAATTGTTATTTATAAAATCAGCAGAAGTCAAAAATGATTTTTCAGTAATCTTTCGATCATAGGAATGCCACGAACTCCACCCAGCTTCTGGAAAGTGCATTGGTTTTCCTTTTCGCACATTTTCTCCCATAATTTTTCCGGTTTCCAATAATACATTTGTAGGGCGTTGGTTTTCCCAATAGCCAACCAAAAAAGCATCGGTAGTAATTGTATTTCCTGCAGGAACCCAAATTTTTTCTCTTTCGAAAATAGCACCACTTCGTGCAGAAACTTTTAGTTTATTGAAATCGTCTTTAACGGGTAATTCCCATTTGAAATTATTGGGCCATAATTCACTGGCTATACTTGCAAAAGAAAAAGCACAATTCTTTTTGTCGTTGACCAACATACTCAACCAAACTCCGGTATGCGCTTTAGAGTAGGTTCCTTCTTTTGCCTTTTTTGTGTTCAATTGATACGGGTACATAAGACCACCAGTATGCGGGGCAGAAGCACTTTCGGTAAAAACCATCCAATCTTTACTGTTTCCAGGCAAAACTATATTTTCTTGTATAGAATTAAACAACTTGATTCCGCCCAATTTGAATTTCTCCGAAGCTTTTAATGAAGAGTTCATTACCAAATAGGGGCGTCCCTCCATTAATTCAAATACAATTGTAAAATTGGAAATCATGGGATGGTTCTCGCAAATAAGATACAAATAGTCGACTTTGCCATTATAATTGTTCACTTCACTCAATCGAGTGCCTTCTTTTTTTTCCCAACGGATATTTTTAAATTCTTTAACTGAAACCCATTTATCGTTTATTTCAATTTCAGGTATCAGTGCATTAATTTGGGCAAATTGTTTGTTCCATTGAATACTGTATTCTGGATTACCATTGGAATATTTAATCAGGGGTTGGGCTATAAGTTTTGGTAATACCAACACAAGAACTAAACTGAAAACTATTTTTAATCTATTCATTACTTTATTATTTGGTTTTAAGGATATATATTTATTTTTAGGTTTATTGATTTTTTATTTCTTTTTAATTGTATATATTTAAACAGTATTGGGTATATTAATTCAACTACTTATATACCCAAGCTTTGAAACACTTGTTGATAATTTGTATTGTTAGGATCCATTTGTTTCAACTTGATGGCGAATTGTAATGCTTTAGATTTATTATTCATTTTCATATAGACATACGTAAGTGCGTAATACAGTTCTGGATTTGAAGGATTGACCCTAATACCTTTGAGTAAAATAGTTTCAGCCTCTTTTTGTTTGTTGATTTGATTCAACAACAAACCATAATTGTAATATACTTTAGGATTTACTGCTTTTAATTCCACCGCTTTTGCAAATGATTTTTCTGCTGCTTTAAGGTCATTCATTTCAAAATATAGCAAAGCCTTATTGTAATAAATTCGTTCATTTTTTGGATCATTTTTTAGGGCTAGATCAAGTGCATTCAAAGCTTGTTTATTCTTTCCTTGTGCATTATAAGTGGCTGATAGATTCAACAGGGCATAATTCATATTAATGTCTTTTTTCAAACCACGTAAATAAAATTTTTCAGCATCGGAGTAATCTCGTAATTTCAAATAATAATCGGCCAACATTACGTTTCCTGTCGAAAAATCAGTTTGATAACGTAACGATTTTTCCAATTCGATTTGTGCAGCGGCAAATGCTTGGGCATATTGAGAGGGAACTTGCCCTGATGGTATTGTGATGTACAAATCGGCTGCTGCAATCCTAACGGCTCTCACTTTATCAGAAAGTAAAGGTCCAACTGGGTTAATCCAATTTTCGGCAGAAAAGGAAGCTAAACTTTTTAATGCGCGATACCTAATCTGTGCTTCTTTGCTGGGTAATCTTGCCAGAAGTGCATTTAAACTGGTTTGGGTTGGTATGGAGCCCAAATAAAAAGTAGCGGTTGCTTTTATAATTTTGGGTATAAATTTATTATCAATAAGTTTTTGCAGATGGATTTCACTATTGGCATCCAATCGACTTCCAGGTATTAAATCTTCAGCAAAATGATATTCCCTTTTGGAACCATACCACTTAATTACAGCATCAGCCAGTACTTTTTCTGATTTATCTTTGTGGCAATTGCTACAAGCATTGGGTGTACCATATTTTACTGATAAATCAGGTCGTGGTACTCTAAAACCATGATCGTGTCGCAAATCATTTCCCATAAACACTTTTCCTGGCATATGGCAATTTACACACTGTGCGGCTGGAGTGCCTTTAGGATGAAAAGTATGGGATGGAACGTCATACTTATTGGTCACATGGCACTGGGTACAGGTTAAATTTCCAGCCAACTTTAATTTTGTATTGTGTGGATTATGACAATTGATACAGCTAACTCCTTTTGAATACATTTTGCTTTGCAAAAAAGAAGTGTATATATAATCTTCCTCTTTTACTTGACCGTCTGCATAAAAAAACTCTGAATCTGGAATCTGGAGAATGTAGTTATCCATAATCTCCTTGCTTTCAATATGAGAACCATTAATTTCAGAAACACGAGCATGACAAGGAGCGCAAGTGTTAATAAGTTCCGTTTGCCCTGTATGTTTACTCAATTTTAGATAACTTCCAGCCACTGTTTTCCCTGATTTATAGTCATTGCTGTTCATATAATCGACGTGAAGCTTGCCTGCACCATGGCAACTTTCGCAGCTTACATTGATGATGGAATAACTAGTTTTATACTTATCTGTTTTAATATCGTAGTTTTTACGCAGGTTAGTTGAATGACAAGTAGCACACATCGTATTCCAATTTTGGGCATTTCCTGTCCAATGCAACCAATCATGTGATGGTATTTTTTGACCTGGATATTGGTTGAACCATTTTTTTTTATTCACATCCCAACTCAACCTTGGTACTTGCAAACGTCCCCCAGGAAATTGGACCAAATATTGTTGTAAAGGTTTATAACCAAAAATGTATTTTACTTCAAAATCATGATTTTTACCATCATCACCTTCGGTATTGATATAGAATTTATTTCCTTTTTTAAAAAAACGACTTGTAACACCCTCCCCCGTATAAGTAACATTATTAAAATCTCCTTTGACCGTAGAATCATTTGGTTGTAACATTGACATATAATGATCGGAGTGTTTCCAATCTTTAAATTCTGCCATATGGCATTTTTTGCAGGATTGATCTCCTACATAAGACAAGGAATGCTCTTGAATTTTTGAATATTTTTCGTCTCGAGAGCTATAACTATCTACAATGAATACTCTAAAAACAATAAGAAATATTATTATCAATGCAATTAGTAAAGCAGTATAAGTTCTTTTTTTTAACATATAATTTTTTGGTAATGTACTCCAAAATTTAAGATTGAATAAGATTGGTTACCTATTTTCATTTAGTCTTTTTTGCCTTCGTTTTTATTTTCTTCAACAACATTAGCTCTCAAACATACATTCATAAAAGCCGCCGATGTCCAAAGTTGGGATCCCGAACCTGAAATTAAACCTGAAGGCAGTGGCACTTTTTCGTGAAAAGACCCAAATCCACCCCATTCATTATCTCTTTTTTTAGAAAATTTAGTTCCCATTGTTCGCGCCAGTATTGCGGCATTGTATCCTGTAAAATCTTTAGCATCAGCAATTTCTTTAGCCTGCAAGAAAAAAGTATCACAAAAAGGCCAGGCGGCGGCATTGTGATCTCCAGTTTCTTTGCCTAAAAACGGATGTATTAAAGGGGTTCCGTATTGATTTGATGGATAATTGTCTATTGCTTTTCTGGCCGCTTCGCCTTTTACAATCCCAAATAGTATTGCAAAAGCCGTTCCTAGATTATGCTGGTTTGGCATTACTTTTCCGTTTCTGTCCTTGAAATAGGTAAAAGTACCATCAGGCAATTGTAATTCTTTGAGAATAGCTTTTTTGAGCAACTGAGCTTTTTTTGTCCATACTTTAGATTCTTCGGGGAAATGGCATTTTTGGGCAGCATTGGCTAGAGACAGCATTGCTTTATAATACAAACAATTGGTAGAGGTGCTTTTTATCAATACGCAATCAGCCTGAGAATAACCCTCTGGATAGCCATCGGATTGCAAGTCCTGAAAAGTGCTTTGACCTTTGTATAAGCCATCTGTTTTATCATACCAAGGAGCATAAAGGGTGTCAAAATTACTTTTACCATTTGTGTAAAGCCAGTTCCAATCTGCCACTTCAGGATGCGATTTAAACAAATTATCCGCTGCCCAAACCCAGACAACATCATCCGTACGACGTGTAATGCTGTTGCTTTTAAATAGTGCCATAATTTGTTTTCTATCTTCTGTAATTGCTTCCCAAGGAGCATCGATTTCTTTAACAACCTCTTCTGTCGAAACTTTGTATCCCATTTTAGACACAACATTTCTCGTTACACGAAGTGAAGCCATCATTTCTTTGGGATACAAAGTATTTAGACTCAAAATTCCTGCATAGGAAATATCACGACAATACACTCGGTCTGTATACCGTCGTCCCGCAGCAAAATAAGTTCCATAATCGTTGGTAATCAAGTTGAGCTCGACATCATTAAGGGCAATTGCCCACATTCTTTTGGTCAGGGGTGTGGCCTCTGGTTTTAATACACAAGTGTTTTTGGGGCTGACACTGGGTAAATCGGCAGTTACAAATTGTCCTAACCCATCTTCTAAGGAATTGGCTTTTAATATCAATGGTCCTTTCTCATACACCAATTTTTGACTGTAGGCAGAGAATGCAAACAATAAAACAGTTAGAAGAATAGGTAAAATATACTTTTTCAATTTCGCTTTTATAAATAATATAATAAAGAACAAATTAAACTATTTTAGACAACTTTCGGTTGTTCAAAAAGTCTCATACATCTAGTCTTTTTGTTTCAAATATCTTCAATATTTTAATATTAATTAGTCACTATTTCTGTAGTATAATCTTAAACCAAAAAAAGCCCCATTATATAAAATAATGGGGCTTTGAATATAAAAATGACTCAGTTTCTACCAGAAAATAGAATACAAGGCAACCAAGATACCAGTTACTAATAAACTACCGGCTAAAAAGCCACTATTTACTTTAAACATAGACGAATCTATTTCTAATCCATTAGATTTTATTCCTCGTTTTTGGTCAAATAAACTAATAACGATCATTACTGCCACACAGATTACAAATACAAATCCCATACGGTCAATAAATGGAATTTCATACAAACTTGTGCCGTTCTCTTGAGGGACTAATACAGCGAAACCTGTTGAATTTAAAAATTCTAAATTCATCCAATTTGGTAAAAATTTAAATACTACTGACAATATAAAACCTCCAATGGTTGCAAACATGGCAGCATTTGAACTTGTTTTTTTCCAGAAGAATCCTAAAATAAACATGGCAAAAACCCCGGGGCTAACGAATCCAGTATATTCTTGAATAAATTCGAATCCACCTTTTTTATCAATTCCTAAGTGTGGCGCAATAACTACAGCTAACATCATAGCTACAACCACAGCCCATTTTCCTACTTTAACCATTTTCTTTTCACTACAATCTACATCAATTTTTTTCTTGTAAATGTCTAATGTAAAAATGGTTGAAATACTATTCACTTTTCCTGCTAATGACGCAACAACTGCAGCGGTCAATGCAGCAAAAGACAAGCCTTTAAGTCCTACTGGTAATAAATTTAATAATACAGGGTAGGATCTATCTGGATTTAAAACGCCGTCAGGGCCTAGTAATTCTGTTTGTAAACCTCCTTTTGTATAGATTACATAAGCAGCAATTCCGGGTAAAACAACAATAACAGGCATTAATAATTTCAAGAAAGCAGCGAATAGAATTCCAGTTCTCGCTGTTTTTAAATCAGCTCCCAAGGCTCTTTGAGTGATGTATTGATTACAACCCCAATAATTCAAGTTTACAATCCACATACCTCCTAATAAAACGGTAAGTCCTGGTAAACTAGGGAAATTTGGACTGTCTTTTTGAAATATCATGTGGAAATGGTCACCAGATTGATTCATCATATAATTAAATCCGTTCACCATTCCGTGTTGTCCATTTAATTCGGCTACTTTGTCTAATGCTAAATAAGTAGTTACTAAACCTCCAAAAATTAGGAAAACTACCTGTATAACATCGGTATAACCGATCACTTTCATGCCTCCTAGTGAAATAATTATAGCAAAAAATGCCAAACCATACATACACAAATCAAGATTAATACCTGAAATACCGTTAATTGCCAACGCACCTAGATAAAGTATAGAAGTCAAATTTACAATTACATACAACAACAACCAGAAAACGGCCATAATCATTGCGATGTCTCCGTTATACCTTTGATTTAGGAACTGCGGCATTGTGTATATCTTATTCTTTAGGTAAACAGGAATAAAAAATACAGCCACAATAATTAATGTCAAGGCCGACAGCCATTCATAACTTGCGATAGCCAAACCCATTTTAAATCCATTTCCTGACATGGCAATAAATTGTTCAGAAGAAATGTTAGAAGCAATTAAGGAAGTTCCAATAGCCCACCAAGTTAGCGATCCTTCCGCCAAGAAGTAATCATGAGAAGCCGAGTGCGAAGCGTTTTGTTTTCTTTTGTAAATCCAATATCCATATCCGGATACTATAAAAAAGTAAACAAGAAAGACCATGTAGTCTGCAAATTGTAATGTATTCATAATTTTGGTTTTTGTAGGTTAATTAAATTAATAGTATAAAAAAAATGTTAATGTATGCTTATTTTTAGATTCTATTGAAAGTCATTTTCTCTAACTTTCTGTTCCCATTTCCAAGCGCTTTCCATTGCCTCATCCAAAGACGATACTGTTTTCCAGCCCAAGATAGTATTGGCTTTGTCCGTACTGGCATAAGCCATGGTGACATCTCCTTCTCTTCGGTCAACGATTTTATATGGAAATGGTTTTCCGCTTACTTTTTCAAAGCTCGATATTACTTCAAGAACGGAGCTACCGACTCCAGTCCCCAAGTTGAAAATTTCAACTTTATCTTCATTCTTATTTTCTAAAAGACGTTCTAAAGCCACTACGTGCGCCTTCGCCAAATCAACTACGTGAATATAATCTCGAATGCAGGTTCCATCAACTGTAGGATAATCATTGCCGTACACCATTAATTCCTTTCGCAACCCAATACCGGTTTGTGTAATAAATGGAACTAAATTCTGTGGAACTCCAATTGGCAATTCTCCTATTTCAGCAGATGGATGCGAACCAATTGGATTAAAATAACGCAATAAAATCGCATTGATATTAGTCACTTTTGCAACGTCAGTTATAATTTCTTCCCCTATTTGTTTGGTGTTTCCATAAGGAGACATAGCGGATTTGATAGGTGCATTTTCATCAATTGGCATGATATCGGCTTGACCGTAAACCGTGCAGGAAGAACTGAAAATAAAATGGGCTTCGGCTTTTTGTTGTAATTCTTGCAACAAATATACCAGAGAAGCAATGTTGTTTTCATAATACGACAATGGATTTTTAACGCTTTCGCCCACTGCCTTTGAAGCCGCAAAGTGAATTACACCACTCACATCTTGGTGTTTTTTAAAAAAAGCGTGTACCGATGCTTTTTCCCTTAAATCTAATTTCTCAAATAGGGGTTTTTTACCAGTAATGGCTACAATACCTTTCAAAACGGCTTCAGAAGAGTTGGAAAGATTGTCAATAATGACTACTTCAAAACCTTTATTTTGCAATTCTACTACCGTATGAGAACCGATAAATCCTAAACCTCCTGTTACTAAAACTTTCATTCCTTATTTGCTTTTATAATGAACATCAGACAAATCTCTTAACATTTGAGCACTTTTTTCAGGTGTAATATCGCGTTGTGATTCTCCCATCATTTCATATCCCACCATAAATTTTTTGACCGAAGCGGAACGCAACAAGGGTGGATAAAAATGCATGTGAAATTGCCATTCTGGGTGAAGTTCCCCGTCTGTTGGCGCTTGATGAATTCCTGAAGAATAGGGAAAAGAAGTCTCAAAAAGATTATCGTATTTAATCGTTAATAACTTAAGAATACTAGCGTAATCTTCAATTTCCTCTACAATAAAATCTGTAATTTTCGTGATATGGCGTTTGCAAATAATGATCGTCTCAAATGGCCAAATTGCCCAAAAAGGAACCAAGGCTACGAAATTATTATTTTCTATTACAATACGTTCCTTTAATTTTAATTCTTCTTTTAAATAGTCAATCAAAAGATTGCTTTGATTTTTATCAAAATAGGATTTCAAACTATTTTGTGTTTTCTCTACTTGTGTAGGCAAAGAGGATTGTGCCCAAATTTGTCCGTGAGGATGTGGATTACTGCAACCCATTACACTTCCTTTATTTTCAAAAATTTGTACGTAATTAATATAATCAACATTGCCCAAATCCGTATATTCTCGTTGCCAAGTACGAATAATTTCTTCGATTGTTGGCAAATCCATTTCTGGTAAAGTGATATTATGTTTTGGTGAGAAGCACACCACCTTAGAGATTCCTCTTTCAGGTTTTGCTTTAAAAAAAGTAGCTTCCTTGCTTTCTTCAAATTCAATTTCTTCTTGTTTTAAAGCAGCAAAATCATTTTCAAAAACAAATGAACTAGAGTATTGCGGATTTACTTCTCCATTGGCACGAACATTACCTGGACATAAATAACAAGTAGGATCATATTCTGGTCTTTCATCATTAGCAACAGTTTCATTCTGTCCTTGCCATGGCCTTTTGGCACGATGCGGCGAGACTAAAACCCATTCGTTTATTAAAGGATTATATCTTCTGTGCGGATCTTCGTGGACATCAAATTTTTTCATTACTAATTAGTTTTTATAAAGTGAAGTTCCGTTAGAAACTTTTACATCGTATATTTTTAATTCTATGTTAAAATGGTCAGCATATAATTTAGTAAATTTTTCTTTTACAGAACTTTCGCTTCCCTTTTTTACTAAATTGATGGTGCAACCTCCAAAACCACCTCCCATTAATCGAGAACCAATTACATCCTCTTCGGCTTTGGCTAAATCTACCAGATAGTCCAATTCGTCGCAGCTTACTTCATAATCTTTAGACAATCCCTGATGGGTTTCAAACATTAATTCCCCTAATGTTTTAATATCACCATTGTCAAGGGCTGCACAAGCTTGAATGACACGTTTTATTTCTTTTACTGCATACAAACTTCTTCTAAAGACATTGTCCGTCATTTTAGATTTCAAACCAATTAATAATTCTTCATTACAATCTCTGAAGCTATTAATTTCAGGATAATTATCATTGATAATGCTTAATCCTTCGTCACATTCTATACGTCGATTATTGTATTCGGATGTAAATAAGGAATGTTGTACGTTGCTATCAAATAGGATTAAAGAATAATCAACAAAATCAGCATCGTGGTAGGTATAATCCAAAGTACGGCAATCAATTTTTATTACTTTGTTTTCTAATCCCATTACACTAGAAAACTGATCCATGATACCACAATTAATTCCAACCCAATGCTCGGCACTTTGTCCCATTAAAGCGATATCGATTGATTTTATTCCCAAATTAAACATTTCGTTAATTCCGAATAAAAAGCCACATTCTAAGGCTGCCGAAGACGACAAACCAGAACCAATTGGAATATTACTACTAAAGGCGCAGTTAAAACCTCCTATTTTGTATCCTTTTAATTTTAACTGAAACAAAACACCACGTAAATAATTAGTCCAAACGACATCGCTTACTATTTCTTCTTTTGTAATATCGATTAATACGAATTCATTTATATCAATGGCTTGGACATTGGCGGTATTCGAATTGTTTTTTTCAAAAGTAAAACAAATAATTTTATCAATGGCAGCTGGCAAAACATACCCATCATTATAATCAATATGCTCTCCAATAATATTAATTCTCCCTGGGGAAAGAACTATTTCAGTGGGTACATTTCCAAATTTAGCTTTAAAAAAATCAGTTGTGTCTTGTATTAAAATCTCATTCATTATTTATAATTTGATTGTTTATATTTAAATTTCTTGTAAATAGGACTTACCTAATTTTGAAATTTATATATAGTCTTGTGTTGATATACTTCGTCTTTTCTTAAAACAGCATTAGGAAAATGATCGTGATTAGGTGCGTCCGGAAAATTTTGAGTTTCAAAACAAATCCCACTCAAAGGGTGGTAATCTGCATTTTCCTTGCCTTTTATTAAATTAAAACAATTTCCTCCCACATAAATATGTACAGCCGGTTGATTCGTATAGACCAACATTCCCAAATTATTTTTAGGACTAAAAAGGGAAGCCGAGATTTCCTCACCATCATTCAAAACAAAAGTGGTATCTATTGTTTGAGGGCATTTTTTGGCTTGGTTAAAATCAAAAAGGTTGTTTTCTAAATTCAAAAATTGACCCGTTGGAATAGTATGTTCATTGGTTTCCAATATTTTATTGGAATTAATTGATAAATCCTGTTCTAAAATAGTGGAATTATGCCCATCAAGATTAAAATAGCTGTGATGGGTCAAGTTAATTACTGTATCCTCCGATGTAGTGGCAACATACTCAATAATCAATTCATTTTCATCTGATAAAGTATATGTTAAATCTATAGTTAAATCTCCGGGGTAATTTTCTTCTCCATCAGGACTGAAATAGCTTAAAGTTATGGATGGGTTTTCTCCTTCGGTTACGTTTTTAATCTTCCATTGTTTTTGGCTAAAGCCGATATTACCTCCATGCAAGGAATGTCCATTATTATTGCTATTCAAAACAATCGATTTGCCATTCAAGCTAAAAGTACTGTTGTTAATTCTTCCTGCATAACGCCCTACTGTTGCTCCAAAATACGGCGCACCCTTTAACTGGAAAGAATTTAAATAGGCTTCCATGGTATCAAAACCTAAGACCACGTCAATAAAATCACCATTTTTCAAGGGTATTTTTAATGAGGTTATGGTGGCTCCATAAGTGATAACCTTCAATTGCATTCCGTTTTTATTGGATAGTTCACAAGAATCAATAACACCTCCATCAGGCAAATTTCCAAAGAATTTGATTGTAGAATACTTATTTAAAAATGAATTCATTATTATTTTTATATTTTTTTTATCAAAAGTGAAATTCAAAATTAAATTAATTATCATTATTTTACATACTAGTACCTACCAGTTTTTATGTATTTTTGTAAAAAAAATTATGCGTGCCATAACTATTCAAAATAATCAAGGAATACCAAAGTACAAACAAATCATTTCCTCAATTGAAAAAACAATTGAGAAAGGTCATTTAAAAAAGGATGAAAAACTCCCCTCCATAAACAAAGTATGCCTTGAGTTTTCGATATCTCGGGACACCGTATTACAGGCTTATGAAGAGTTAAAAAAGCGAGGCATTATATACGCTATTCTAGGCAAAGGCTACTATGTCAAAAGTACTGAAGTCAAAATAAAACAACGCATTTTTTTACTTTTTGAAGAACTGAATATTTTCAAGGAAGACTTATACAATTCCTTTATTGAAAACATTGGAAAGGGCATACAAGTTGATATTTTCTTTCATCATTTTAATCTTCAGGTTTTTCAAAAAATAATCAATGACAGCAATGGAAACTATACCAAATATATTATTATGCCCACTAATTTAGTTGGAGCATCGGCAATCATAAAAACCCTACCAGTTGACGAGATTTATATATTAGACCAAACAAATGCGGAATTAAAATCATTTCCAGCAGTGTATCAAAATCACCAAAAAGACATATACAATGGCTTAGAAAAAGGTAAAACTAGATTAAACAAGTACGAAAAACTAATCCTGATTTTTCCAGGATTTAGGGAGCCAGTAGGAATGAAAATCGGGTTCAAAAAATTCTGCGAAGACTTCGAGTTTAGCTATACGGTTGTTACAGATTTCAAAGACAGGGAAATAAAAAAAGGCGAAGTCTATATTATTCCTGACGATAGGGATTTAGTAAAAGTTATTGAAAAATCTAAGCTACAAAATTTAAAACTTGGTGTAGATTTCGGAATCATATCTTATAACGAAACCCCTTTGAAAAAAGTGGTAGAAAACGGCATCACAACCATATCTACTGATTTTGTTGCGATGGGAAAAATTCTAGCCCAAATGATTTTGAAAGGAAAAAAGGAACAAATAGAAAATAAAAGCACCTTGATTATTCGTCACTCTTTATAAAAATCAGAATCTTGGACATGCAAATTAACCCCACAATATTAGTATAATTATTTTCCTGTTTCCAGAATTCTGTATATGTTCATTTTGCCGTGAAATGGATGTTAAATTTAAAATTTCCTTACTCCATTTTAATTTATGAAATTCTTTCAAATCTATTTTTTATCAATTCTTTGTAGGCAACTTTAAACTCATCACTCATAAAACTATCATCAATACAGCGCATCCACTTTTCCTTTGCCTTCTCCATTTTTTTGAATATATTTTCTTGCTGTTTTGAATCCAACTTGAATGAGTTGAAAACCAAGATAAAATCTTTTCTATTAATTTTTTTCTTCTTAGCATTGAGAGTTAGAGCAAAATCTTCATCATCGGCAAGATTAACGATTGCCGTTGCCACCATATCATAAGCTGGTGATAGAATATAACCTTGCTCATTTGTTTTGACAATAGAGAAGTTTTTTAAGTGCATATCAGCATTCCCCGTTAAGAATGAAAACAACACTTGTTCAAAGAAATTTACTAAATCCAAACCCGGATTAGAGGAATGTTTCAAAAGAACTTTCGCAATTTGTTCGTAAGATCCGTGATACTTGTTTTCTGTCATTCTTTCTGTCAATTGACACATATCCTCCATTAAAAGTTTTTTACCTTTAATCCGGTCAATTCTCTTGGTAATGTAGGCAAGATTTCCTGATTGTAATCGTATCAAACTATGTGGTACCATTTTTATTTTTGCGATTGTTCCCAAGTGCATAGTTACATCTTCTACTTCTGGTAATTGATTGAAATTTTTAGTTGGTGGTTTCAATATATAATCTCCCCACAAACCAACTATTGTAAATCTTTTTCCTTCTCCCTTTTCATTTGGTGTTAATTCCAAAGATAATTTGGCTTGAACTCCTGTTAAAGTAGTTTGACTTTTTACCACTTGTAAAGCCAATTCTTCCATTTGGTTTTCCGTATAAGGTAATTCAGGAGGGGTAGTTTGTCCAAATATTTTTTTACAACAAGAAGAATGAAAATCTACTTCATTTTCAGTCAGGAGTTCATAACAATAGAGACATCTTTTCATAGTTCTTCATTATTTAAAGGATGGACACTAACGGCTCCAATGCAATCTTTACAACAAGCCATCAAAAGTCCCATTCTATCCCGTGGGTTCAGTTTCCAATTGTTTTGGGCAATATCTAACAACCATCCTTCGGGGATAAGCCCATCAAAAAACGGGAATAAGATTTTACTTGTATAGGATTGTTCTTTTAGTGGTAGGGTCAAACTAATAGGGTCAGGATTTGGAGCATTCAAATAAGAACTATCATAGTTAAAATGGTATCCGTTTTCATCTTCTACCAACCAACCCGCAGTTTTATCGTATATTTTTATTTCAGCCTTTCTCATCTTCCTCTACTATTAGTTGAACTGCTCCTACCTTATATCCAAATAATTGTAATACCTGATTTACTTTGTCTAAACGAAGTGTTTCTTTACCTTGTTCCAATTCCCTTAGGAAACGTAGTCCTACTCCTGCTTTCTCCGCCAATTCAGGTTGAGTTAATTTAGCCGAGGTTCTTTTTTGTTTTACAAACTTACTTAATTCCATAATATGCACCTTTTCGGGTATAAAAGTATAAAAATATTTTTAATTTATACCCTTTGAGGTGTAAATTTAATAATTAGAAGAATAATATACCATAACGGGTATAAATAAAATGATTTTTCTTACTCTATTTTCTTACTCCGTTAAATTTGATTTGAAATAAAATATATTTGAAAAATAAACCAGACACAAAGTGAGTTTTAATTTGTATAAGTTATTGAATTTCAATAGTTATAGTAAGTTGTCTGCAAAAAAAAATCCTCACATTTCTGTGAAGATTTTAGTAGCGAGGACGGGAGTTGAACCCGTGACCTCAGGGTTATGAAAATAATTAAATCTATTTAAGTGCTTTTAAATATAAGGGTTTTCGATGATTTTTAATCATTTTTTTTATTAATTCCTTACTCCAAAAATTATTGAAATATTATTTCAATATAAATGAATTTAATCATATATCAATTAATCTAATAATAAAAATCCATCTTCCCTTTAAATAATAATTAATTTACTTTTTATTCTTTATTATTTTTCAAAAATAATAACAACCCTAAAATACAAACGGTTAATAATCCCATTGCCGCTATAACGGTGACCAAGTCTCTTGTCCCTTTTCCAGCCCAATCCATAAACAAAAATTTATGAAAAATAGCAAAAGAATAACCTTCCAAACGTTCGGCATTGGTAATTACCGCTGCCAAGTGTGAAGAAGAAGGCTCAATATAATAGGTAGCTTTTTCAGACGTATCATATGCTAACTTAACCACTGGCAATCGCTTGTTGACAAAACCATATTCCCTTTTTTCAAAATCATATAAGGTTTTAGTTTCAAGTATTTTGGCATCAGAAATATCCGTTGAAGCTTCACATTCTTCAGGTTCTTGTATATCGCAACAAGCTGCTTTTCCATTCAATTTATCTGAAAAATGATGCGCTAAAAATTGTACATACTCTAACTCGACATTCTTGTTTATTGTTCCATTTTCAGCATTAATGTAAATGGTTTTCGTTTTCTTTTCCTCCCCTTTCAATACCACCTGGTAGTACACATCATTCTTTAATTGGATTAGCGAACTATTTAAAAACGCAGACGAATCTAAAGCTAATTTGTTGTTTGCTAAGGACAATTTAGTCACATCAATTGTTGGCTCATAAACCATACTACTCAAATTATTCGGTTTCAATTTTGAAAAAGCGTGATAGGCTCCACTTAATGCAAATGTCAGGGTAACAAAAGCAACAGCAATACCAATTTTTCTGTGATTTAAACGAAGTTTAGTTGTTGCTTCGGTTGTTGGAACTTGCTTTTTGAATACTTTCCAAAACAATCCATAAATTATAATACCACTCAAGGCAGAAAGCACTATAATGGACAATAATAGAATCATAGTCCAAACGCGAATTGCATTATTTGTAATCGCATCTAAAAATGACCAGTTATGAAAAACATCGAAAAACCAAATGAAAAACTGACGTGACTTTGGATTGAATGTGGCCAATTTACTAGATGAAGTTTCAACATAGACTTGCATCGCATCATCTCTTTCAAAGCTCAATTTATAAACAGGCAAATAACGATTCACGTATTTGTATTGCGAGTCAAATTCAGTAAGCACTTCTGAAGAAACTACTTTGCTTTTTTGGTCATCCAAAAAGTAACGAGATAAATATTCGGCATATTTTGCATCTCCATTTGCTAATTCGGATGCGGTTGCCGTGTTATAATAGTGAAGCACATTATCAACAGTTTTTACTTGATAAAAATGGTCTTTGTTAAAAGATACAATTCTGAAATTTTTAATTTGTTTCAAATTGTTTTTAGCCAATACCGTTTGAATTGATAACGGAATATCAGCCGGAGCGATCGTGGTTTTTTCTAATCGTTCATTAGCAATTTGAGGCTTAAAAAAATGTGCCATAAAAGGGTGCATCACACCAGATAAACACCAAAATATAACCGGTACAACCGTTATAATTCCAATCGTTCTATGCCAAGTATAGATTTTTTGTTTGAGTTTTTTCACCCATTTGGAATCACTCTTTTTAGGTATTTTATTTTCCATAATTAAAAAATTAAAGGCGCATCAAAATGGACACGCCTTTTGGTTTATACTTTATTTTTTAAAAGATAAATTATACTGTATTCCAAAAAGAAAAGTTCTTGGAGCAGCAGCAGTATATGTTGGTTGAGAAGTTGTTGTATTAGCTCTCGTTACGTTATACGCATATAATTTGTCCGTCAAATTCAACACATTCGTAAACAACTCAATAGATTTCCATTTGTAACCGAATCTAGCATTAAAAATACTATACCCACCATATTTAACGGTATTGATTTGGTCTTGAAAATAACTTCCAACCAATTGGTATTCCAAGGAGGTTCTGAAATTAGGCAACCATTTTGGATAATAGTTTAGTTCCGAATTACCAACCCAACGAGGTCCGGAAGGCATTTCTTTACCATTCAAATCTTGTAAAGCATCTGTTGGTTTTTCAGAAACTTTAAAGTCAATAAATGTATGTTCAGAAACGGCACCTCCAAATCTGAAACTCAATTCAGCTGTTGGTTTGTAATTGAACCCAAATTCAATTCCTTTGTGTCTAGTGGCTCCCGCTGAACGATAATCAGTGCTATTGTCTGCCAATCTAACGCTTAGTAATTCATTTTTTCCATCTAAATAATAGAAGGCGTAGTCAATCCCTAATTTATTGTTTAAGATTGATAACCAACCTCCCACTTCATAATTCACAAAAGTAGCAGGCTCTAAATTATAATAAAAATTTGCAGGAACACCGGTTGTTCCTCCAGTACCAGGTCGAGTTCTGAAAATAGCTGAAACTCCTGGAGGAGCAAATCCTTGAGAAATAGTAGCATAAAAACCCGCTACTTGAAAAGGATTATAATTCACTCCAATTTTAGAAGTTAATTTATCATACACTTTAGTACCTGTACCGTTGTCTAACGCATTATTGTATGCCACTTTCATATTATCGTAACGTAAACCTGTAGTTACAATTGTATTTTGAAATGGTTTGAAACTTAATTGTAAAAATTCAGCTGAATTGTAAATATCTGCTTTATAATCAGCATTTTTAATATCTGGTCTTTCTTCTAAAATCTGATAATTATTCACCGTTAAACCACCTGGATTTAAATTGGCTTTTAAATTAATTCGATAAGACCAATAGTCCGATGGCGAATAATCATACAATACCCCAGCTACTATTTTTGATTGTAAAAATTCAAATTGTTGGGTGTGTTGTGCCAAAGCACCATAGCTCTTAAAATTACTTGAGTTAATTTCTCCTGTTGCGGTGGTACTTGTTGATGTCCAACGAATTCCATAAGCCGGATTTTGACCTAACTTATTGTCTCTATAGTAAGCTGTTACCGTAGAACTAGATAGGGCACTCCAGTCGTGTTCTAATGTCAAACGCGTTCTTAAAGCATCTGATTTACGATAAGTAAAATCAGTTGTACTTGTATAAGTTCTATTATTAAATGCATCTTCATTCACACTACCGCTCATGTCAGAATAGTATTTACCAAACATGGTATTACTGATTAAACGCGTTTTTGAGTTGAATTTATAATCAAAACGTGCATTGATATTGTCTTTCTTGTAATCTGAAAAGGTCATCCAAGAGTTTTTTTGATCCGAGGTAATTCCAGAAATATGAAATCCAAATTTCCCTATTGTAGCACCAGCGGCTGCTTGAATACGTTTGTACCCCCATTGATCCGCTTGAACCCCAAATTTAAACTCTGGATCATACGATGGCTTTGCCGAAATCAAGTTGATGGCGCCACCTACAGCTTCTGGACCATATAATGAAGAAACTGGTCCTTTCACCACTTCTACACTTTCTACATTAAATTGATTGATCTCCAATAACGCATTGTGATTAAAAATTCCCATTGGACGAATTGGTAAACCATCTTCTAGATACAAATAATACGCACTCGTAGATATTGGTTGACGAATTGCCATCATGTGTTGTTCGTTTCCAATATTCGACATAAATACTCCAGGAATTTTATTCACAATCTCATACATAGCAGTCGCTTTTGTCTCATCAATAGCTTTTGCATTTAATTTACTAATAGCTACAGGGGTTTCTGAACGTTTAGTTTCTGAACGGTTTGCTGTAATAAAAACTTCCTCTAATTGTTTTGTTTTTGTGGTGTCTATGGTTGTTTGAGAATAGACAGCAGTACTGGTTAGCAATATTCCTATTGCTAAAATCATTCCTTTAATATTCATTTTATTATTTATTTGATTTAATATTAATAATGCCTATTTGGATAAGTGTATGCCATACCAAATAAGCCACATTGCTTTATGCAAGTGGTAAAATTACTTTGGCTCACCAAAGAATTGCTTTAAATCAAATTGAATATTGGAGGACGAAAAATAATAGATTGATACGATGAATAATTTTGAAATTTATAACCAAAAAACGATTGTTTTTTGACTTCAAAATCAAATTTTTGGGAAACATTAAAATTTGCCTGATTGTGACAATACAACAACTCTAATTTTTCTTTAATTGTCTGCGGTGTTTGCTTTTCTTCGTCTTTGTCTGCTTGTTTCAGTTTTTTCATCAACTGACACTTACCATTACATTTTAGTATTGGTTTAGCACGGTTTTCACAAAGGTTTTTTGCGATATAATCTTGGTTTATTTTGAAAGATACAAAAATCCATACCTTACTTAAAGGTTGAATAAAAATGAGTAAAGTGAGTAATATGACAAGTATCTTTTTCAAATCGGATACAAAGGTAATATTTTATAAAATATTAAAATGTATTTTCTATAACCCGTTGGGTGTAATTATTTAAAGTAAAAAAAATAGAATAAATATTGGTCAAGACACTGAAATTCAGTATCTTGAAGTCGCTAAACAAACCAATATTTATGTCAAATATAGTGAAAAATTATTTAAGAGTTT
>OZ248370.1:0-39039 GCA_965234425.1 Flavobacterium neuenschwanderi (SeqCode)
CTTGACTAATAACGCAAAAATTTATATATTTGACCGCTACGGAAAATTGATCAAGCAAATCAATCCTTTAGGACAAGGTTGGGACGGAACATATAATGAAACTCCAATGCCTTCGACTGATTATTGGTTTACAACTGATTATTATGATGCAGTAGAAAATAAAAATAAAGTGTTCAAATCACATTTCTCATTAAAAAGATAAAATTAAAATGAATTTCAAAAAGGGTTATTTATTGGTTTTGTTAGTATTAACACAAATTTCTTTCGCTCAAGAAGGAGTTGCTGTATACACGGATTATCTATCTGATAATTATTATTTAATTCATCCCTCAATGGCAGGCGCATCAAGTTGTGCAAAAATTCGATTAACTTCTCATACACAATGGATTGGACAAGGGGAATCCCCAGGTTTACAGACATTAAGCTTTAATGGAAGTTTAGATGACAGCAATGGTGCTGGTATTATACTTTTTAATGATAAAAACGGTTATCATTCTCAAAAAGGAATGAAACTAACGTATGCACATCACATAATGTTTTCTCGAGATGACGTTGATTTGAATCAATTGTCTTTCGGTATTAGTGGGATTTTATTACAAAGTCAATTGGACGAAACAGATTTTAGAAATTCTGGAAATTATGACCCAATAGTTGATGGTACAATTGTACAAAAAGAATCTTATTTCAATTTTGACATTGGAGCTTCGTACAATTACTTAGATTTTTATACTCATTTAACGGTTAAAAATGCTATTGAAACTCGAAGAAATATTTATACAGAATACGAAAGTGACAACCTAAAGAAAATTATTTTAAACGCTGGTTACACCTTTGGTGATTCAGAAACTTTATTGTGGGAACCTTCATTTATGTACCAAAGGATTCAAAAAACAAAAGAAAGTTCAATTGATTTGAATTTAAAAGTTTATAAACAATTGGATTTCGGAAAGCTTTGGGGAGGTTTATCTTACAGAAGGAGTTTTGATGGAGCACAATATACTACAAATTCAAGTGTAGCAAGTCAATACCTACAAAATATATCACCAATTATTGGGTTGAATTATCAAAATTTTATGTTTGCTTACACATATACAAAACTAATTGGAGATGTTCAGTTTGACAAAAGCGGTTTTCATCAAATTACAATTGGGATGAATTTATTCTGTAAACCAGAAAAATACCACTGTAATTGTCCAGCAATTAATTAAAATATTTATTACTAAACTAAGTCCCAATGAAAGTTGGGACTATTTTTTTAAAATTATGTTGATAAAATCTGTAAATGGAAAACAACCTTCAATTCCAGAGGATTGTTATGTTGCTGAAAATGCAACCATTATTGGCGATGTAACTTTCGGAGTATCTTGTAGCGTTTGGTTTAATGCTGTAATTCGTGGTGATGTCAATTTTATTAAAATTGGAAACAAAGTAAACATTCAAGATGGTGCAGTTATTCATTGTACTTATCAAAAACATCCAACAATTATAGGGAATAATGTTTCAATAGGGCACAATGCAATAGTTCACGGTTGCACGATTCACGATAATGTTTTAATTGGAATGGGAGCAATAGTGATGGATAATTGCATTATTGAAAGTAATTCTATTGTTGCTGCAGGGTCTGTGATTACTCAAAACACAACCGTTGAATCGGGAACAATTTGGGCGGGAGTACCTGCAAAAAAAATAAAGAATATTGACCAATCTGAATTTGCTGGAGAAATTGAACGCATTTCTAATAACTATGTAATGTACTCAAGTTGGTTCAAAGAAGAATAATTTTTTTATTTCAATTAAACTTTTTACATTTGAAATAGTCTTACATTAAACTCATTAAACCAAATACTTATGAAACCAAACTTTTTATTAAAAATAGTAGCGCTAGTAGCTGTTGTTTTATTTGCAAGTTGTTCAAAAGACAACGATGACACAGCTAGTGCATTTACTGCCGCTGATATTCAAACTAATGCTAAAATTGATCGGATTTCGAATGATGTTGCTGACATTATTGATGATCAATATGCTGAACAAAATCCAACTGGAAGAACGACTGCTGCCGTTGAAGCGACATTATTACCTCCTTGTGTTACTGTAAATACAACATTAACCAACACAACTTGGACAAGAACTATTAATTTTGGAACAACTGGATGTGCTGTGATGCCAAACGGAGCTGTGCTTAGAGGTGAAATTATCATTAGCGGAAGTTTAAATTATACACTTCAAAATTATGTGATTTCTTATACTTTCGTTAATTTTTATCATAACGATATGTTAGTTCAAGGAAATAGAACAATTACAAGATCGCATGGAACTTCTTCTTATCAAACCGCAATTCATCCAGTGAATGTTATGGACATAAATATGACATTTACGAATTCAAATGGTGTTTATACAAGGGTTGGAACAAGAACAAGAGAATGTGTTGAAGGTTATGACACAAGATTAGATTGGACTGACAACGTATATGTTGTAACTGGTTCTTGGACGACTACTTTCCCTAACGGAAATGTGCATACCAACACTATTTCAAATGTAGAACCACTAAGAATCTTAATGAATTGCAATTATAGAATTGTTTCTGGAACGGTTAATATTACAAGACCAAATCATACCGCTGTTTTAGATTACGGAACAGGAACTTGTGATAACAATGCAACAATTTCAATTGATGGAGGAGCGGCAATTCCATTTACTTTTGGAAATTAATAAAGTCTTATTTTTTAATTCAGGAAACGTTCAGATTAATTTTTGAACGTTTTTTTAAACCTCTTTATTGGCCAATTGTCCACAAGCTGCATCAATATCTTTACCACGACTTCTTCTCACTTTTGCTACAATATCATTCGTAGCCAAAGCTTTAATATAAGCATTTATAGATTCCTCGGATGCTTGTTGAAATTCGCCATCATCAATTGGGTTGTATTCTATTAAATTTACTTTGCAAGGAACATATTTACAGAATTTCACTAGGGCGTCAATTGATGCTTTATTGTCGTTAATTCCTTTCCAAACCACATATTCGTAGGTGATTTTACTTTTCGTTTTATGGTACCAATATTCTAATGATTCTCGTAATTCGGATAAAGGAAAATTGGCTGAAAACGGCATAATTCGAGAACGAATTTCATCAATTGCTGAATGTAGAGAAACCGCCAATTTGAATTTTACCTCGTCATCCGCTAATTTTTTTATCATTTTTGGAACTCCCGATGTCGAAACCGTTATTCTTTTTGGAGACATTCCCAAACCTTCGTTAGATGTAATCATTGCAATTGCTTTCAAAACATTATTATAGTTCATAAGCGGTTCGCCCATTCCCATAAAAACTATGTTTGACAATGGATGATTATAATACAAACGACTTTCTTTGTCAATTGCGATAACTTGGTCGTAAATTTCTCCAGGTTCCAAATTACGCATTCTTTTTAATCGCGCTGTTGCGCAAAAATTACAATCTAAACTACAACCCACTTGACTCGAAACACAAGCAGTAGTTCGAGTATTTGTTGGAATTAAAACGCTTTCTACTACCAAACCGTCGTGCAAACGTACTGCATTTTTCACGGTGCCATCAGAACTGCGTTGCATTGTATCGACCTTGATATGGTTGATTACAAAGTTGTTTTCCAACATAGTTCTGGTTTCCTTAGAAACATTCGTCATATCTTCAAAACTATGTGCACCTTTGCTCCACAACCATTCATAAACCTGATTTCCACGAAAAGCTTTGTCTTGATTGGCTACAAAAAAATCACGTAATTGTTCTTTTGATAATGCCCTTATGTCTTTTTTCTCGATTTGCATAGTGCAAATTTAGTTTAAATTGTGGATTTGTTTATTTGATAATTTTATAACTTTTACAAAAAATTCAAATTCAAATAGTAGTTATACTGAAAAACAAACTATTGTCTTTTGAAAAAATTCCAACTTTCCAAAAAAACATCAATATCTTTAGGATTGTTATGTTCTCCATTGATAACTTTTAACAATACAACTTCTGGCTTTCCTTTTTCTTTAAAAGTATATTTTTCAATAGTTTTACCATCGGGTTCCAAATCGGGCAATTCTTCCATTGTTGGTTTTCCTTCGTAGCCATTTATAGAAGCCCAATAATGAAAAGTTTCATCGGTTGAAATAACCAATCCTTTATTTTTTGCTGAAATCCCACCGATATATGGATTTGTTAAATCATTTGTACCATTAATAATCATAACCGCTATTGGCATTTTCTTTTCGACACAATCCATATTTGAAGCATCCGGTAAATTTGCTACAATTGCAGTTATAGCTTTGAATTTTTCGGGCATTGTCATTGCTAATTTATATACCATGTGTCCACCTCCAGAAGTTCCAATTGCGAATATTTTATTGGGGTTGATTAAATATTTAGATTGACAATAGTCTATCATTTTAGTAAAAAAAGTGTTTTCATCTATATTTTCAACATTTGCAATAGCGGGAGCATTTTTTCTACATTCATTCCAATTCTTCAAATAACCGTCTGGAAACAAGACGAGCAAATTTTCTTCATTGGCAATATTCAATAATTTTGACGCTCCTTTCATGGATTTTAGTCCATTACCACCAGACCCGTGTAATACAAAAATCAAATTTGCATTCTTACTATTTTTTAATGGTAAATTGAAATGAAAAGTTCTATAATGTCCATCAATTAAAATAGAATCGCTGACAACTTGTGCATTTAATTTCAATAAAACGAATAATAATGCTATTGAAATTACTGATTTTGAATTGATTTTCATGAAATTTGAGTTTTAAATACTATATTTTACAAAGCTCTATTGTTTGTTTCCAATTTAGTGTTACAAATTTAGTTTAAATTGTGGATTTGTTTATTTGATAATTTGATAACTTTGACAAAAAATTAAAATTCAACAACAAGATGCACTTTATATCCCAAGAATTAGAAGATTATATCGAACAACATTCTGAAAATGAACCCGTATTATTAGCGGTATTAAACAAGGAAACGTATCAAAAAATCTTGTTGCCAAGAATGCTCAGTGGTCACTTTCAAGGGCGAGTTTTGAGTATGCTTTCGAAATTAATTCGTCCCGTGAATATATTAGAAATCGGCACGTTTACAGGCTATGCAGCATTGTGTTTGTGTGAAGGAATGCAAGAAAACGGGCAACTTCATACGATAGATATAAAAGAAGAATTGGTTGATTTCCAAAGAAAATATTTTGATAAATCTCCGTGGGGAAATCAAATTGTGCAGCATTTGGGGGAAGCAATTTCTATCCTTCCAACATTAGAAATTAAATTTGATTTAGTTTTTATTGATGCTGATAAAGAAAATTACATCAACTATTTTGAGTTAATTCTTCCTAAAATGAATAAAGGTGGTATTATTTTATCTGATAATGTTTTGTGGAGTGGGAAAGTTTTAGAGCCTTTACAGAAAAATGATTTGAGCACGAAAGTCCTTATAGAATACAACGAATTATTGAAAAATGATACTAGAGTGGAAACTGTTTTGTTGCCAATTCGCGATGGATTAACTGTGAGTCGGGTGCTTTAAAGTTGAAATGTTATTATTAGAATAAATATTCTTTTGAAAACGGATGCCTAGCCCAGATGGAAGGGAAAATCCCGAGTTTTTTAGCGAGGATTTGGAATGACAGCTGGAAATAGCTCCAAAAAATAATTAATTTGGGAAATACTTTTTTTGTGTGATTAGGAATAATTTGTAACACAAAAATCCAGAAAATGCGCCGAAAATATAGCCTGAAATAATGTCTAAAGGATAGTGTAATCCTAAATAAATTCGGCTATAGGCAAAGATTAAAGGCCATAAAAAAAGGAATCCTAAATACTTTAATTTGGATTTAAAAAGCAGGAATAAAAATGTGGCTACAGCCATAGAATTGGTTGCGTGTCCTGAGAAAAAACTGTATGTTTCACTTGATTTTACTATTCTAATAGTTGCCTTTATTTCTTCATTATTGCAAGGGCGAAGTCGTTGAACAGTGTTTTTTATTAAGTTGGTTGTTTGGTCGGTGAAGGTTATTAAAGCGGCAATAAATAGCACTATGAAAAGGGTTTGCTTTATGCCCATTTTTTTATAAACGAAAAACAAAAGCAGTAAGAAAAACGGAGTCCAGTTTGATTGTTTGGTGATAAATAGCCAAAGCATATCAAATTTTTCGCAGCCTAAACCATTAAGAAAAACGAATAATTGTTGGTCTAAAGAGAGTATTTTTTCAAGCATTATGAATTGCGTTTAATAGGGCCGTCAATTTCGGGAGTTGCTACTTTTGGCGTTTCAATTTCAGCATTTTCAATAGTTGGCGTGGTATCTTTTAGTAAATTATCCTTTGCTTTATTGATTTCTTCTGTGATATTTCCTGTAAAATTGGTTATAGATTTTGTGTCTAAACCATTAGCATCGGCTCCTTTTTGAATTTCACTTTTGATGTCATTGGTTGCGTTTTTTAATTGCGCCATCGCTTTTCCCATTGTTCTTGCGATATCAGGAATTTTATCTGAGCCAAAAAGCATCAAGACTACAAATAAAATTAGAATTAATTCGCCACCACCTATTCCAAACATATCGATTTATTTTATTGCAAAGTTACAAAGTTTTTATGAAGCTGTTTTTAATTGACTTATAAAAATATGTTAATCAAATTTAGATTTCACTTCTTCTTTTGGCCAAGTATTGTTTGTGATGTCAATATCTGCAGTCTCTAATTTTGGGTCAACTACAATCTTTTTAATTGCTTTTTTTGTAGCAAATGTTCGGGTTACTTCTTCATCATTCATTCTCCAAATTTGTGCTGGAAAGGTATGATTTTCAGTAGTTTCGTCTTCAAAAGTAAGTTCCACAATAATTGGCATTACCAATCCTCCAGGCTTATTGAAAGTCACTTCATAGAAATATTTAGGCGAATCGAATTTTGCAATTTCTTCGGGTTTGAAGTTGGTTTGCAAATATTCTTCTAATGTTTTTATTTCTTTAATTTCCAATGCTTTATTCATTTCTGGCTTGAAATTTTCACTTGTATTTGAAACCATAAAAACCATCGGGCCTGTTGTTTTCAAACGGTTTCTTCTTGATGGAGTAGGTGTCTTAAAGTCTTTTGGTGCCTCATTACTCACGTAATATTGATTGACTTCTTTAATTCCAATATCCGTGTAATCTGTGGTGTAAAACCATCCGCGAATAAACCAATCCAAATCAGTTGCCGATGCATCTTCCATCGTTCTAAAGAAATCTTCTGGGGTTGGGTGTTTAAATTTCCAACGATTTGCATACGTTTTGAACGCATAATCAAATAATTCGTGACCCATAATAGTCTCACGCAAAATATTCAAACCCGCTGCTGGCTTACCATAAGCATTGTTTCCAAATTGTTTTATAGTTTCTGAATTGGTCATTATTGGCTCTAAATTTTTTTGATCGCCACTCATATAAGCAACCATAGATTTTGGAGAACCTCTTTCAACTGGGTAGGTTGCTTCCCATTCTAATTTGGCTTTGTAATCCATAAAAGAATTCAAACCTTCATCCATCCAAGTCCATTGGCGCTCATCAGAATTGACAATCATTGGAAAAAAATTGTGTCCCACTTCGTGAATTATTACCCCAATCATTCCGTATTTTACTCTGTCAGAATATTTTCCATCAGCTTCAGGACGACCAAAATTCCAACAAATCATTGGATATTCCATTCCCTGATCTTGTGCATTTACTGAAATTGCTTTTGGATAAGGATAATCAAATGTTAAGCTTGAATAACTTTTCAATGTATGCGCAACTGCTCGTGTAGAATATTCTTCCCACAACGGATTGCCTTCTTTTGGATATAATGAAATCGCCATTGTTGTTTTCCCAGCTAGTTTTACAGCCATCGCATCCAAGATAAATTTTCTAGAAGTTGAAATTCCGAAATCTCGAACATTTTCTGCTTTGAATTTCCACGTTTTTTTCTTGTCAGAAAACCCTTTTTCAGTTTCAGTAGCTTCGGCTTGTGTTACGATTATTACTGGTTTGTCGAAAGAATTTTCAGCTTGAGCATATCGTTTTACTTGTTCTGCTGTGAAAACTTCAGCTCTATTTTGCAAAACTCCTGTAGCTTCTAGAATGTGATCGGCAGGAACGGTAATGTTAACTTCATAATTTCCGAAAGGCAAAGCGAATTCGCCACTTCCCCAAAATTGCATATTTTGCCAACCTTCAACATCGTTATAGACTGCCATTCGAGGAAAAAATTGCGCTAAAACATATAGATTATTTCCGTCTTTAAAATGTTCGTAGCCTGAACGACCACCTTCTACCATATAATTATTGATGTTGTAATTCCATTTTATATTCAAGACGATTTTTTCTCCAAATGCCAATGGTTTTACCAAATTAATTCGCATCATAGTTTCGTTCACGGTATATGAAATGGGATTTCCCTTGACATCTTTTACATACTCAATCTTGAAACCGCCATCGAATTTTTCTTCTAAATATTTCCTTGAAAATCCAGCTGCACTAATTGCGGGATCAATTTTTGCATTCTCAACTAACGGAGTTTTGGAAGTTTTGGCAGCAATATTTTGATCCAATTGAAGCCATAAATATTCTAAAGATTCCTTGGCATTATTGGTGTAAGTTATGGTTTCGGTGCCGTAAATTTTTGTGTTTTTGTCATCTAGCTCGATATCCATTTTATAATCGGCTTGTTGCTGATAATATTCAGGACCTGGAGCGCCAGAAGCGGTGCGATACATATTGGGAGTTGCCAATAAATCATACATTTGACGAAATTTATTCTTGTCTTCGTGACCTGACTCTTTAGTTTTGCTACTTTCTTTAATTTCTTGAGCATAAGTTGAAATTGATATTGCAGCGAAAAACAATAGGAATACAGTTGTAATTTTTTTCATAAAAGTGTGATAATTAGCTTTCAATTGCTAAAGTAAATAATTTATTTGAAGATTGTATAGAAGTTATTATTTTAACATTCCGCTAATCGAACTTTCCGTAAGCAATAAACTTTGTTTTTCTCCGTAAATAGTGGACTGTATAATATTTTGTTGCTCAGAATTTAATTCCAGAAGTGCCGTATTTTTTACTTCCAATGTTTTTATTTTAGAAATTTCTTTGATATTATAATAACAAATAATCACGTTTCCTTCTAATTCATTACTAAGATAATTGATGGTTTTTTGTTGTCCATTTACTTTTAAAGAAAAATTTTCTAAAATATATTTCTTCATTAGAACAATATCGTCTGGAGATTCATTCGATTCGCCTAAAAAAGTTTTTTTATTGTATTTTTTATAAAGAACCGCATTTAAATCATCTACAAATATTCGGGAAGTAATTTGCAACATTTTCTTTTCTGGAGCATAATTAATTTGATAAATGGAAACATAAAATTTATGAATCCCAAAGGAAGTTCCTGCGAAAAATAGTATTCCTATTAAGGTATATAAAAGTATTTTTTTCATTTATCAAATGTAGTTAATCCTTTTCTATTTTGGAATAGCATTATAATTTACTGCCAATTTAGATATCAAAAACAACATCATTGTTCGGTTTTTTACTTTCAAAGCTGCAGCAAATTCCTTGTCTTCTATTAAGTAACGTTGAAAATCATCAATATATATTTCTGGTATTTTCAAGGTTTGAATGTAATATTTATCTTCATATAAAACACCAAGTTTATTCAACATTCTTTCTTTTCGTTCCACTATAATTTCCTTTTTTAACATTTCTGTTCTTCCAGAAAGCCAGTTTAATGGTGCATCTAATATTCCTGAAGTTGCGGTGTATAATTTTCGTTCTGCAGGAGTATAATGTTTTTGAACATTAAAAATACTAGTGCCTTCAGCTGCATTTTTCTTGACAATTACTTCATTCAATTCATTGATTTTTGGAGTCATATAAATGGTTATCGTTTCCGATTTCAAATCGTCTTCATCAACCAACATTCGTTTCATTTCTAAAGTCATAGATGAAAAAACCAAAATATCATCGGCTTTCGCCAAAATAGAAAATTCTCCTTTATTATTAGTTACGGTTACTTTTTCGTAGCCTAAATTCACCACGTCAATTCCAGCTACCGAAGCAGAATCAGCGACAATTTTTCCGTGTAGGATTTTTTCGTTGCTGGTTTGTGACCAAGTGCAGAATGTCGCAAAAAATAATAGGACAACAAACCAGTTCTTCATAAAATAATAATTAACACCTTTTATTATTTGTAAAAGTATTTAAGTGCGTTCTAAATTTATTAAAATTGCTTGGTAAAGTTATGTTAATAAATAAAGTGGCGAGATTTCAGATTAGAAATTTAGAAAATAATGTAACTTTGAAATCATTAAATTCTAATAAAAATGAAAAACTGCATTATTGCGAGCACGTCAACTCTTTTTGGAGGCGACTATTTAGACTATATTTTACCCGAATTATCAAAGCATTTCAAGAATTGCAAAACGCTACTTTTTATTCCGTATGCGCAACCTAGCGGTATTTCGTATGAAGAATATACCAATAAAGTTGCTGCGGCTTTCGCCAAAATAAATATAGCCGTTAGTGGAATTCACGAATTTGAAAGTCCAAAAGTAGCAATCGATCAAGCCGAAGGAATTTTTACGGGAGGTGGAAATACGTTTTTATTGGTTTTCCAATTGTATAAAAACAATGTTATGGACACTTTAGCAAATGCAATAAAAAATGGAACTCCTTATTTAGGAACTAGCGCAGGAAGTAATATTTGTGGTTTAACGATGCAAACAACCAACGATATGCCAATTATTTACCCGCCAAGTTTTCAAACATTAGGAATTGTTCCTTTCAATTTGAATCCACATTATTTAGACACCGATTTGCAATTGAAACACAACGGCGAAACTCGGGAAACACGAATTAAAGAATATCATCAGTTCAATACTGTTCCCGTTTTAGGATTGCGTGAAGGAAGTTGGCTTGAAGTTAAAGGCGAGAAAATCACATTAAAAGGAAGTCTTTCGGCTCGATTATTCAAACAAAATAAAAATCCGGAAGAATTGGAATCTGGAAGTGACTTGAGTGATTTAAAATAAAAAATCCCCAAACTTTACGTTTGAGGATTTTATGGAGCGAAAGACGAGGCTCGAACTCGCGACAACCAGCTTGGAAGGCTGGAGCTCTACCAACTGAGCTACTTTCGCATTAACAACGGTGCAAATATAGATAATAAGTTGGGTTTATTGCAAGTTTTTTTCAAAAAAATTTCTAACTCTTTTCAAACTTCGTTGAAATTGAATAAATTTTCCAACGTAAATAATTTATTATGATATTGTTATGGCTTTAATAAATTTAAATTAACTCTTATAAAAAATGTTTGAAATCAAAGAAATTTCGGCTTTTGAAACAATTATTGTCAGACATCCTGTGCTTCGTTTTGGCAAACCAATAGAAAGTTGTCGGTTTGAAGGCGACGATTTACCAACGACAAAACATTTTGGGTTGTTTTATGAAAATGAAATTTCCGCAGTAATTTCGGTATTTGAAGCAAAAAACAATTTATTTCTTGAAGAAAATCAATTTCAAATTCGAGGAATGGCAGTTTTAGAACAACATCAAAAGAAAGGTTTTGGCGTAGCTCTTTTGAAATTTTGCGAGAATCGAATCAGAAATAAAATGGGTGAAATAATTTGGTTTAACGCCCGAGAAACCGCAATTGGTTTTTATGAAAAGTCAGGATATCAAAAGAGTGGCGATGGTTTTGAAATTGCCGATATTGGAATTCATTACGTATTATTTAAAAAGTTGTAACGCCAATCTTATGCCAAAAACCTTTTAAAATAATACGAAAATCCGTAAATTGTAGAAAATTAAAAGCGTTATGAAAAACCTCTTCCTTTTAATAGTTTTCTTTCTTTTTATAAATTGTAAAAATGAAACACCGAAATTTGTTTTGGAACAAAAATCAGTTTCTGTTACTCCCGAAAAATCAAATACCAAAGCTGCAATTGAAATTGATTCGGTTCATTTACAATCATTTCATTCGAAATTCTTAACTGCTTTTTATAATTCCAATTCCAATAAATCCGTTTGGACAACTTCTGAAAAGCGTAAAATTATTCTTGAATTTTTAAATAAATCAGACGAAGAAGGCTTGAATCCGTTAGATTATTCTGTAAAAAAATTGAATCAATTTGAATCAAAATACGATTTGCTTTCTGATGCTGAATGCGCAGAATACGATGTTTTATTGACTCATAATCTTCAGAAATACATTTCGCATTTAACGAACGGAAGACTAAATCCTAAGAAATTATATAAAAATTGGGATTTGAAAGAAAATAAAATTGACCTTCAAGAAACAGTTTCTGAATTACTGAAAACCGATTCACTATCATTTAAATTAGATCAATTGAAACCTAATTTCATTGTTTACAAACGATTAAAAAAAGCACTTAAAATAATCAATTCTTTTCCAAATGATAATTTTAAAAAAATAGAAATCAAAGGTAAATTGGTTCAAAATGACAGCAATTCCGAAATAGTTGAAGTCAAAAAAAGATTGGTTTATTGGAAAGATTTACAACCAAAAGATAGTCTGTCGGTTGTTTATGATTCAATTACAGTAATTGCAATGAAAAAATTCCAAAAAAGACACGGATTAGCCGCTGACGGTGTAATTGGAAAAGGAACTATAATGGCATTAAATTTTTCTAAAAACCAACGTAAAGAACAAATTATTACCAATTTGGAACGTTGGAAATGGTATCCAAAAAATATGGGGAATGAATTTGTAATAATAAATATTCCCGAATACCGACTAACATTAATTAAAAACAAGGATACGCTTCGGGTTCATAAAGTGATTGTTGGAAGAGCAAAACGTAAAACGCCCGTGCTTTCATCTAAATTAACGCAGGCGATTTTCAATCCTACTTGGACTGTTCCGCCAACTATTTTGCGGGAAGATGTGATTCCTGCCATTTCGAAAAACAGAAGTTATTTAGCCAAAACAAACATTCGATTAATTGACAAAAACGGAAATGTTGTGAGTTCTAGAAATTGGAGTTTGTCTAATGCGCGAAGTTTCCGATACGTTCAAATTCCTGGCAAATTCAATTCGTTAGGAATGGTGAAATTGATTTTCCCTAATCGGTTTTCGGTGTATTTACACGATACAAACCACCGTGATTTTTTTGATAAAAATGAACGTTCCCTGAGTTCGGGATGTGTCAGAGTTGACAATCCGTTTGAATTAACAGAATATTTATTGGACGATAAAGAAAATTGGAATCTTGAAAAAATTACGGAAACATTGCAAAATGAAAAAACGAAATATGTTTCAATTAAAAAAGAAGTACTTTTTCATTTGCTTTATTGGACTGCGTGGAGTGAAAAAAATACGCTTATTTTTAGAGATGATATTTACAATCTCGATGCCGATTTATACCAAAAATTAGGAAATCGATTTTGATTTTGTTGTAGGATAATATATAAACAAACACGATTTGTCTTTAATTTTATTTATAATTTCCGCAGTAAATTCTGCCGGAAGCGCCGGACAACCTTGACTTCTTCCTAATCGATTATGAGCTTTTATGAAAAAATTAGATACATAATCGGCAGCGTGCATAACGATTCCTCGGTTTCTGGCATTGTCGTTTATGCCTTTTTCCAAGCCGTCAAGTTTTAATGATTTTCCGTGTTTTCCATTGTAAATTTCTCCTGTAGCATAAAATCCTAAGCTGCTTTTGAATGATTCTGCAGCGTTAGAAAAACTGTTTGCAAATTCTTCGCCAGTATTTCTTCCGTGTGCCACAAGTGAGTTATATAAAATTGTGTTTGTTGCCAAATCGATAACCCAAAGTCGTTTTGTATTAGATGACAAACTGAAATCTATTAAAGTCAAAATATCTTTTTTGATAAATCCTTTTTCCTTCATTTCATAAAACCCTTTCAATGCTTTTTTGAAACTTTCTAATTTGGGAATTGCCAAATTATTGTTGTGTAAATTATTGTAAATCAACGAAACTTGTTCTTCAAAATTAAGAATTGTAGTTTTTGATTTTAATGTTGAAATTGGAAGTGAAGCATTTCTTGAAGTTTTTATTTCATTAGATGAAAATGAAGATAAAAAGAAAACTAAAATAGGTAGAACTTTGTAAATCATTGGTAATCTATGCTTTGTGTTATTATTTCCCACATTCAAATATAAAACATAAATAGGCCTTTTGCAATGAATTTGGTATTTTAACGGATAAGTTTAACACTTCATCGAAGTTGGAAATTATTAAAATTGACTTCAATCTCAAATTACAATTGAAAGACAATCTCAATGATAATAATGAATCACAAAGTGTTTTCAAGAATAACATCTTCGTTTTCAACAATTATAAGTCAAATAAGAATTAACAGTTTGTTTGCATTATTTGTAATACAAATACTATACAATAATTGGCATTTAGAAATTTGAAAATGTATTCAAGAACCTGTTATTCACAATAAAAACATAAAATAATTGTTATTAATTTGGTAAAAGATATTTTTGCTCTTTGAATCAAATTTTCATCTATGAAAAAATCCCTTCTATTCTGTTTAGTTTTTATTTGCACTTTGAGTTATTCTCAAAAAAAAGCACTAAAAACGGTTCCTATTCAAGGTGGAATAACAATTGACGGAAATTTAGATGAAACCAATTGGAAAACAGCTTCTGCTGCCAATGATTTTTATATGTTTGCACCCGACAACGGAAAACATATCGGTCCAGATAAGGAAACCGACGTGAAAATTTTATATGATAATGAAGCCATTTACATCGGAGCTACATTATATGATAATGAACCCAACAAAATTTTAAAAGAAATTACCCAACGTGACGACCAAGGAACGAGCGATAATTTTGGTGTTTTTATCAATGGTTTTAATGATGGGCAACAAGATTTCCGCTTTTTTTGTACCGCTTCTGGAACACAAATGGATTGTTTGGCAACCGACGTAAATGGGGAAGATTTTTCTTGGGATGCGATTTGGACAAGTAAAACCAGAATTAATGATTGCGGTTGGGTTGTAGAAATGAAAATTCCTTATGCGGCTTTGCGTTTTTCAAACAATAAAATTCAAACTTGGGGAATTAATTTTGTCCGTGATATTAAGCGTGAAAATTCTATATATACTTGGACAAATATTGATAATAAAATTGGAAATATAATTCAACAAGCAGGAGTTTTGGAGGGAATTGAAAATATAAAAACACCAACACGATTGTTTTTTATGCCTTATTCTTCTTTTTATTTGAATGCAAATGGTGCTCAAAAAACCCTTGGAACATTTAAAGGTGGGATGGATATTAAATACGGAATTAACGATGCTTTTACGCTTGATGCTATTTTAATTCCAGATTTTGGTCAAACAAAATTTGACGATCAAATCCTGAATCTTGGCCCTTTTGAGCAACAATTCAATGAAAATAGAGCTTTTTTTACTGAAGGAACCGATTTGTTCAATAAAGGAAATTTGTTGTACTCGCGAAGAATTGGCGCAAGCCCATCAATTTATCCAACAACAGCAAGTAATGAAGAAATAATTGACAATCCGTCAAGTGTGAATTTAATTAATGCACTTAAAGTTTCTGGACGTACAAAAAACGGTTTGGGAATTGGAGTTTTGAATGCCGTTACAGAAATTACAACTGCTAAAATTCGTAACAATGACGACCAATCTATTCGTAGCGAAATTGTTGAACCGCTTACAAACTATAATGTTTTGGTGCTTGATCAACGTTTTCGCAAAAATTCATCTGTTAGTTTTGTGAATACAAATGTTACAAGAAATGGAAGTTTTAGAGATGCAAATGTGTCCGCTTTGGTTTGGGATTTGAACACAAAAAAAAATACCTACAACCTTTCTGGCGATTTCAAATACAGTTATGTGAACGATATTACCGCCAAAAAAGGGATTTATTCTAGTTTGAATATCGGTGAAACCAGCGGACAATACCGCTATAGTTTGGGTGGCGATATCGTCACTAAAGACTTTGATAACAATGATTTAGGCATTAATTTTCAGACAAATTATTACAGTTTATACGGAAATGCAAATTATAGAATTCTAAATTCTACTAAATACTTAAATTCTTTCAATTTGAATTTAAATGCCTTTTCACAATTTCAAAAAGAAACGGGTTTTGTGCAAGGAAATAATTTCAATATCAATGTAAATATCAATAATAAGAAAAATCATTATTTAGGAATTGGAATTAGTGCAAATCCTTTAGAAAACTATGATTTTTATGAACCACGAACCGAAAATAGATTTGTTCTCATTCCCACAAGAATGGGCGGTTGGCTCTATTTTTCTTCCAATTATAATTACAAATTCGCCTTCGATTTCAATCCTTCCTTCACAAAATTTGATGAAGAGGGAAGAGAAAATTATGGCTTTTCGGCGGGACCACGATACCGTTTCAATGACAAGTTTTTATTGAATTATAATTTCAATTTTAATCGACAAAATAACAACAAAGGATGTGTTGACAGTATTGATGATGACACAAATCCATTGACGCCGAACGCAATTATTTTCGCCAATAGAAACGTAATTACCTATTCCAATTCCATTTCTGGGAAATATGCCTTGAACAGCACGATGACTTTCAATCTCTCGGTGCGTCATTATTGGTCGTACGCCGAAAATAAAAACTATTTATCCTTAACAGATAAAGGAAATTTGACCCATTTTTCGGGTTATACTACTAACAAAATTTCCAATTTTGCTTCTTGGAATGTCGATTTATCCTATTCTTGGTGGTTTGCGCCTGGGAGTCAAATCTCGGTTTTATATCGTAATAATGCTGCGAATTTTGAGCGTGACATCAATAAAGATTTTGGAAGAAACGTAACCAATTTATTAAATAACGAAGCTTTAAACCACGCTTTTTCAATTAGTGTTAAGTATTTTATCGACTACAATCAAGCGAAAAAGTTATTTTAATTCCTTAAATTTGGAGCTATTTCCAGCTTTACGTTGCAATATTTTTGTTTTTAAAGAAAAAACAAAAATGATTTCCACTTCAATCTGGGCTAAAAAACACATACTGCAATGAACAAGAAAGTCATTCTAATGATACTTGATGGTTGGGGAAAATCCCCAGATCCAAAAGTTTCTGCCATAGACAATGCGAATATTCCATTCATCAATTCGCTTTATAAAAACTACCCAAGCGCTCAATTGCGAACCGATGGTTTAAACGTAGGTTTGCCAGAAGGACAAATGGGAAATTCAGAAGTAGGACACATGAATTTGGGTGCTGGACGAATCATTTATCAGGATTTAGCAAAAATTAACTTGGCGGTTGAACACAAAACCTTGAACAAAGAACAAGTTTTGGTTGATGCTTTTCAATATGCAAAAGACAATAACGTAAACGTACATTTCCTTGGATTGGTTTCTGATGGTGGCGTACATTCTCACACGTCTCACTTGCGCGGCTTGATTGATGCAACACAAGATTTTGGACTTCAAAAAGTATTTGTTCACGCATTTACTGACGGTCGCGATGTTGACCCAAAATCAGGAAAAAAATACATTCAGGATTTAGAAAAGTATATCCAAAATACTTCTGTAAAACTGGCTTCGGTTATAGGAAGATATTATTCAATGGATCGTGACAAACGTTGGGAACGCGTAAAATTAGCGTATGATTTACTAGTAAATGGCATTGGAACTCATTCAAAAAATGCTATTGAAAACATTGAAGAAAGCTATAAAAATAACATCACAGACGAATTTATCGACCCAATAATTATGGTGGATGACAATGGAATTCCATTGGCAACTATCAAAGAAAATGACGTCGTGATATTCTTCAATTTCCGAACCGACAGAGGTCGTGAATTGACAGAAGCACTTTCGCAAAAAGATTTCCACGAGCAAAATATGCACAAATTGAATTTGTATTATGTAACGCTTACCAATTATGACGAAAGTTATCAGAACGTAAAAGTGGTTTATAATAAAGATAATATCACGGAAACGCTGGGCGAAGTTTTGGAAAAAGCTAACAAAAAGCAAATCAGAATTGCGGAAACAGAAAAATATCCACACGTTACTTTCTTCTTTTCTGGAGGTCGTGAAGAACCTTTTATTGGCGAAAGCCGCATCTTAAAAAACTCACCAAAAGTGGCAACCTATGATTTGCAACCTGAAATGAGCGCTTTTGAATTGGCGGAAGTCTTAGTTCCAGAAATTGAAAAAGGCGAAGTTGATTTTGTATGTTTGAATTTTGCCAATGGCGATATGGTGGGACATACGGGCGTAATGAGTGCTGCCATAAAAGCGTGTGAAGCGGTAGATCAATGTGTCGAAAAAGTAATTACTGCGGCTTTGGCCAATAATTATACGACAATCGTCATTGCCGATCACGGAAATTGCGAAACGATGATTAATCCTGATGGAAGTCCAAATACAGCACATACAACAAATCCAGTGCCGATTATTTTAGTCGATAATGAATTAAAAACCATTCACGATGGTGTTTTGAGTGATATTGCACCGACAGTTTTGGCATTGATGGGAATTGAAAAGCCAGCGGTAATGGACAGACATTCGTTGTTGTAGCTATAATTTATTTGCAAAAGCTTCCATTTTTTGAATCCTTGAAGGTTTATGAACACAACTCAAAATATCTTAATAATTGGTTTTGTTTGGCCCGAACCTAATTCTTCGGCTGCTGGAACTCGAATGGAGCAACTGCTTATTTTGTTCAAAGAGTGGGGGTGGAGCGTCACGTTTGCCACACCTGCTATGGAAAGTGATTTTATGATTGATTTGGAAGCAATTGGCGTTAATAAAAAATCAATTGCCTTGAATTGTTCCAGTTTTGATGATTTTATACAAGAACTAAACCCAACAATCGTACTTTTTGATCGGTTTTTGATGGAGGAACAATTTGGTTGGCGGGTAGCTGAATTTTGTCCAAATGCTTTGAGAATATTGGACACGATTGATTTGCATTGTTTGCGATTGTCACGTCAAAAAGCCTTCAAAGAAAATCGAGATTTTGAAATTAATGATTTGTTAACCGAAGACATTTCTAAAAGAGAAATTGCCAGTATTCTTCGTTGTGATTGTTCGATAATGGTTTCAGAATTTGAAATGGATTTATTGAAAAACACCTTTAAAATAGACGCTTCTTTATTGTATTATTTACCATTATTATTGGAACCTGTTGCTGAAGATTCAGTTCAAAAATGGCTGCCTTTTGAAGAAAGAAAGGACTTTATTATTATTGGAAATTTTCTCCACGAACCCAATTGGAATTCTGTTCAATATTTAAAAGAAACAATTTGGTCTATGATTCGAAAAGAAATACCCGAAGCAAATTTACTTGTTTATGGTGCTTATCCTTCCCAGAAAGTTTTACAATTGCACCAACCAAAACAAGGATTTCATATTATGGGACGTGCGGATAATGCGCAAGAAGTAGTTTCAAAAGCAAGAATTGTTTTGGCACCTTTGCGATTTGGCGCGGGAATAAAAGGGAAATTATTGGAAGCAATGCAATGTGGAACACCAAGTATAACTACTTCAATTGGTGCCGAATCGATGTATGGAGATTTGCCTTGGAATGGTTTTATAGCGGATAATCCAGAAGATTTTGCTACAAAAGCAGTTTCTTTATACCAAGATAAAACAACTTGGAATCAAGCCCAACAAAATGGAATCCAAATTATTGAAAAGCGGTATTTGAAATCGAACTTTATTTCAGAATTTAATGAACATATTCTTACACTTCAAAATAATTTAAAGCAACATCGCTTGAATAATTTTATGGGTGCTTTGTTGCAACATCAAACTTTGCAAAGCACTAAATACATGTCTAAGTGGATTGAAGCGAAGAATAAATCTTAATAAACAGTTCATTTTATCACAAAAAAAGTCCCGTTTTGAAATTTCAAAACGGGACTTTATATTTAGATAGAAAAACTTATGCCAACATCGTAACTGGGTTTTCTATGTATTGTTTTAATGTTTGTAGGAATTGTGCTCCAGTTGCACCATCAATTGTTCTGTGGTCGCAAGCCAAGGAAAGCATCATCGTGTTTCCAACTACAATTTGACCGTTTTTAACCACTGGTTTCTCTACAATTGCACCTACAGATAAAATTGCAGAATTAGGCTGGTTAATGATTGAATTGAATTCAGTTATACCAAACATTCCAAGATTAGAAATAGTAAACGTACTTCCTTCCATTTCTGAAGGCAATAATTTTTTGCTTTTTGCTCTTCCTGCAAGATCTCTAACGTTTCCGCCAATTTGAGACAAACTCATAGCATCTGTAAAGGGCAATACAGGAACTACTAATCCATCTTCAACGGCAACTGCAACTCCAATATTCACGTGATAGTTAATAAGAATTGAATCTTCTCGCCATTGCGAATTTATTTTTGGATGTTTTTTCAATGCCATTGCGCTTGCTTTTATCACCATATCGTTAAAGGATACTTTGGTATCTGGAACGCTGTTAATAATTGCTCTCGATTTCATTGCTTCGTCCATTGTAACCTCAATTACAAGGTTATAATGTGGTGCTGTAAATAAAGATTCTGCCAAACGTTTTGCAATAATTTTGCGCATTTGAGAGTTCTTGATTTCTTCGGTAAGTTTTTCTCCTGCTGCTGCAAATGGTCTAGCGGTTGCAACTTCAGCTTGTGGTTGTGCAACAGCTATTGGTTGCGCATTTTGAGTAATTGCACTTGGTACAAAATTCTCAACATCACTTTTTATAATACGACCATTTTCACCAGAACCACTAACTTGCGATAGATTAATTCCTTTTTCTTCAGCAATTTTTTTAGCTAAAGGAGAAACAAATACTCTTTCGTTTGAAGTAGTTGTAGTTGGTTGTTCGTTTATAGTTGTTGGTTGTTGGTTGTTGGTTGTTGGTTCTAAAACAGTTTCAACAGCATCTGTGCTTGCTCCTGATTTAAAATTTTCAGCGATTCCTGTAATATCAGTACCTTCAGGGCCAATAATAGCTAATAAAGAATCGCAAGGGGCTGTTCCGCCTTCTGGGATTCCAATATATAACAAAGTACCTGCATTGAAAGATTCAAATTCCATTGTGGCTTTGTCTGTTTCAATTTCTGCAAGAATATCTCCTTCGGAAACTTTATCACCCACTTTTTTCAACCATGTTGCTACAGTTCCATCAGTCATGGTGTCGCTCAAACGAGGCATCGTTACTACAACAACTCCTTTCGGTAAAGTGGTTGTTGGTTGTTGGTTGTTGGTTGTTGGTTCTGAAACAGTTTCTTCTGCAACAATAGTTTCAGTTTTTGGAGCAGATGGATTTAGTAAAGAAGAAATATCTTCACCTTCTTTTCCAATAATTGCTAATAAAGAATCACAAGGTGCTGATTCTCCTTCTTTAATTCCAATATATAAAAGCGTACCAGAATTGAAAGATTCAAATTCCATTGTAGCCTTATCTGTTTCAATTTCTGCAAGAATATCACCTTCCGAAACTTTATCGCCTACTTTTTTAAGCCAAGATGCAACTGTTCCTTCTGTCATTGTATCGCTCAAACGCGGCATTGTTATTACTGTTGCCATATCGATTAAAGTTTATGAGGGATAAATGGATAGTTTTCTTGTTCGTAAACCACATCGTATAATTGTTGCACCTCTGGAAAAGGAGACGCTTCCGCAAATGCAACGCATTCTTCAACCAAAGCTTTTACTTTTTCATCAATAGCTTCAATTTCTTCAGCTGTAGCGTATTTTTGATCCATAATTACATCTAAAACCTGAGTAATTGGATCTATTTTTCTGTATTCGTCAACTTCTTCTTTTGTACGGTATAGTTGCGCATCCGACATTGAATGCCCTCTATAACGATACGTTTTCATTTCTAAAAATGTTGGTCCGTCACCACGACGTGCTCTTTCAATAGCCTCGTGCATTGCTTCGGCAACTTTCACAGGATTCATTCCGTCAACGGGTCCGCAAGGCATTTCATAACCCAAACCAAGTTTCCAAATATCAGTATGATTGGCAGTTCTTTCTACAGAAGTTCCCATTGCATATCCATTGTTTTCTACAATAAATACTACTGGAAGTTTCCATAACATTGCCATATTAAAAGCTTCATGAAGTGAACCTTGACGTGCTGCTCCATCACCAAAATAGGTCATTGTAACACCGCCAGTTTCAAAATATTTATCTGCAAAAGCAAGTCCTGCACCTACTGGAATTTGAGCTCCAACAATCCCGTGACCACCATAAAAACGGTGTTCTCTAGAGAAAATATGCATTGAACCACCCATTCCTTTAGAAGTACCAGTAGCTTTTCCTAATAATTCTGCCATAATTCGTCGAGGATCAACACCCATCCCAATAGGCTGAACGTGATTTCTATAGGCAGTAATCATTTTGTCTTTTGTCAAGTCCATAGCGTGTAAAGCACCTGCCAAAACAGCTTCTTGTCCATTATATAAATGAAGGAAACCTCTAACTTTTTGTTGAATGTAAAGTGCTGCTAATTTATCCTCGAATTTTCTCCAAAGTAGCATGTCTTCATACCACTTTAAATAAACTTCTTTTGTAACTTCTTTCATTTGAGTAGATTGTTTTTGTGTCTGAATATTCTTGGCGATTTCGCAAAAAATAGTTTCCATACATAAATTTGCGAAATGCAAAAATAATACATTCCTATTAAGAAGTAAAATTTAATAGTATTTTTATTTTATAATTTAGCACTCCTTGATTAATAGGTGTTAAAAAAGTGATTTTAATAATAAATTCTCAATTTACAACCAAATTATAACATTAAATGTTTTTTTAGCCACAGATTCACAGATTTTAAATGATTTCTAATCTGTGAATCTGTGGCTAATTTTTACTGAATTTAAATTTCCAATAACAGTTTCTTGATTATCAATCAAATCTATAGCGTTAATTTATTTGTAGATTATTCTATTATACAAAAAAAGTTTAGCAATATAATTTAGATTTACAACAGTTTTTTATCAAATAGCAATGGCAATAAATTCTTCAAAGAATCTGATTTATAAACGCTTCCAGCTTCTCCCATAAAATAAATTTCTATTGGTAGTTCTTGTTTGATTTCATACTCAGAAATAGATTGGCGACAAGCCCCACAAGGCGGAATTGGTGTTAATGTCGGGTTGGTATCAGAAGTTGCAGTAATTGCCATTTTTATTATTTTAGCTTCTGGGTATAATGCGCCAGCCGAAAAAATGGCAACTCGTTCTGCACAAAGACCGGAAGGATAAGCAGCATTTTCCTGATTGGATCCCAAAACTATTTTTCCATTATCTAAAAATAAAGCGGCACCAACACGAAATCGTGAATACGGAGCGTATGCTTTTTTTCTAATTTCAATAGCTTGCTCCATTAACGATTGAATGTCAGCAGGTAATTCTGATATGGAATCGTAGGCGTTAAATTTGGAAGTAATACTAATTTCTTTCATATTTATTTAGGAAAAAAAATCCAAATTTCAATCCCGACGCTTCGGGAGAAATTTGGATTGTTTAGTTATAATTATTTTGATTTACAGTTCTTCATACTTTTCTCCAAAATTGAAAGTTAGAGAGAATCGTAATGTATTTTCTAAAGGGTTTTGAACTTTTGAAGCCGAGAACAAGTAGGAAACATCAATTTTCACCACATTATATTTGAATCCTGCCCCCAAAGTAAAATATTGTCGAGCTCCTTTCATTGGGCTTTCGTGAAAATAACCCAAACGCATTGCGAAGGAATCTTGGTACAGGTATTCTGCACCTGCTGAGTAAGTAACTTCTTTCAACTCTTCACTGAATCCTCCTGGTGCATCACCAAAAGATTGGAATATTCCCGAAACCCACCCAATTTTTTTATAAGCTGCATTTGCATCTTTTATTTCCTGATCAGTTAAATCACTATTGTCATCAACTTGTGGTGTTGGAACTAATAGTTTATTGAATTCCAAACTTGCGGTAACTTTGTTATAATCATCAAAAATAAAATCAAAACTTCCTCCTAATTTCATTTGAGCAGGTAAAAAATTGGCGTTTATTTCACTGGAAACTTCCGAATCATAACTAATTTTTGGGCCTAAATTTTGTAAATTAAAACCAATTCGATACCGTCCGTCAAAATCAGAAAAGGCTGTTTGTTCCGATTGAAAAAATCCTGCAACATCAAAAGCAAATGATTTTGCAGCACGCGTATCATTTGTAGCGTCTTGAATTTTTAGGTTGGAGCTAATAAATCTTCCCGCAACAGCCATTGAAAACTTGTCACTTAATTTCAAAGCATAAGAACCATCCAAAGTAAATTCATTTGGCTTTACAATATTAGCAGCATCATCAATGTTTTGGCGCAATTCAATTTCGCCCAAACTAAAATATCGAATACTTGCAGCAAAGGCACTTCTTTCATTTATTCTATTGAAATAATTAACTTGTCCTAATGAAATATCATTTACCAAAGCAGTTAAATAAGGAGTGTAGCTTGAAGTAAATCCTTGCTTCTCCAATGAAAAGGCATATTTTGCGGGATTCCATTGTTGCGAAAAAGCATCGGCAGAAGTTGCAACCCCTTGGTCTCCCATACCTGCGGCTCTTGCATCGGCGGCAATTAATAAAAAAGGGACTCCTGTAGTTATTACCCTCTGAGTTTCCTGCGCTTTTGAGATTTGTACAGCAGATATACAAAGTATTAAAATGGCTATTCTTTTCATTCTATTTCAAAATTTTATTAGACAAATATAGTATATTATTAAAGTATTACAAGTTTTTCAAACTTTTCAGTTTTTTTATTCGTTAAAGAAGACTTGACGGTTAATTTATAAACGTAAACTCCTTTTCCTATTTTATCACCAAAATCGTCCCTTCCATCCCAAGAAATTTCTCTGGAAAGAAAACCTTCCGTATTTACCAATTGATTTTTTGTCCAAACAATTTTCCCTGTAATTGTCATCACTTGAACTTGAACTTCTAAAGGTTCATAAGGATGGTTGTGTGTGAACCAAAATTGGGTATAATTTACAAATGGATTTGGATAATTTAGAACATTTGTGAGTGTCATTGTTTCGTCTCCAACAACAATAAATTGAATTTCGGCAATGATTGGATTATTATAAACATCCCACGCTTTGAAGGTTATTGTGTGCAAACCAACTGCCAAATTTCGAAATGGAAATTGTAATTTTCCTTTTTTATAATTGTCCAATTCTGTTTCATAATAATCATTCATTATATAAGGAGCACTTTCGTTTCCGTCTAAAATAGCTACAATATCGTGCCCAATTCCACTTGCGGTGTTGATTCCGTTTTCATCTTCCAAAAACGCTAAAAAGAACGGAGAAGCATTAGTAATTCCGCCATTTACGAAAGTTTGATCGTTCATAAATAGCTTTACGGTTGGCGCAGTGGTATCGGCTGCAGCCAATGTGTTAATACCTCCAATTTTAATTGTGGTATCCAAGCCAGTGTTGTCAACAAACGCTTGATTTTTTTTGGAATAAAAACTAATTCGTCCATTTCCAACAGGGATTTTTATGTCTCTTGGAACTACAAAACCAAAATCAAACTGCCCGTTTACAATCGATGCATTTCCTCTAAAAATAGTTTCTCCTAAAGTGTTGAAATTTATTGAAGGACTGTTTCCATCATTATTGAAAGTGGCTTTAATTATGTTTTTATCAAAAATATTTACTGCCAAAGCACCATTATATGTTGGTAAAAGTACATCATTTTCATCTGTAATTTCTCCTGAAAGTTTTACAAACGCCAAGGATTGAAAATCAGGAATTGTTCCTGAAATGGGAATGTCATTTACTTTCGTTAAACGGATTTTTGGTTTTGGAATTGCCAACATTAGCGCAGGATCACCAACATAAAAAACCACATTTGATGAAGAACTTGGATTGCTGTTTTTGGCTAATCGCAATGCTTCTGCAATTGAAGTATATTGGTTGGAGCCATAAGAAAATAAATATTCGGATAATTTATCATTAAAATATTCGGCAGATCCTTGACCAATCGAACGAATGGTAGTTATCATAGAAATAGCGCCCCCTTTTGGATTCCAATACGTATATTCTCCCGCTGTTGGTCGGTACGGATTATCAAACCTAGAAAAATCACAGGTAATTGTTATGAATAACGGATATTTGTATTGATTGCTCAAATTTTGTCCATCGGATTTTTCCCAAATTCGTTCCCCCGTTAATCCATCTTCGCCACCGTGACCAAGATAATTGAATACTAAAGCTCCTTTTTCAAAGGCATTGAAAATATCTTCTCTGGCTTTTGGATAGCGATTTCCTCCCGATGAGGTTTCTTGAACATAAGAATCTAATAGTACTTTCTTGATATTTATAAATGGTTTTTCCAACACAATTCTGTCTGCCAATTGATTTTGTCTGGACTGTAAGGAAACATCAGAAGCCTTATCGGAATCATCGGAAATGGCAACATAATTATTTCGCCAATTTCCATACGATTTTACATCATAATATTCAAAAACCTTATTAATCATTTCCTCAGCTTGCGAAGTTGTGCTCACTAACATTCTTCCTACCGTAATGTCAATTCCGCCAAAATAATAGAATATATTTCCTTCTGTAGGATCCATATAGCCAAAAAAGTCGTCAGATGCATAAGAAGATTCTCCAGCTGTTGTGCTGTTTAAGGCGTGATAAATAGGAACAATATTAGAATTATTTGGAATTCTATTTTTATAATCAAAAGAGGCGTCTCCAAAAAGATTGATGTATTTTACTTTTTTATCTGCGGAAGAAGCATTTTCATAGACATATTTTATAAAATTTCTAATGGCTGCAATATCTTGTTTTCCAGAAGAAAATTCATTGTAAATAGTTTCTAAATTGACCACTTTGACATTCAATTGCGAATAATTTCTATGAAAGGCGGCTAGTTTTTCAGCCTGAATATTTAAAAAGGAAGGTGTAATAATTAAATAATCTACATCTTGAAAAACACCTTGCGGATTTTTGAAAATAGTACCTTTCAAATCTTGATTGGCTACTTTTGTTTGTGATTCTTTCAAAGGACTGTAAAAATCAGTTGCATCAATTGCAATATAATTTCGAGTTTCGCCCAAATTTGCTTTGAATGAAAATGTACTTAAATTTGGATTTTCAACTTTCGTAGCATTATAAATATCGGTAATATCCCAAACTTGTTTAATTCCTGAAGAAGAGTTCAAGGAATATTCTGCAATTCCAGATAATGTGCTCGCTTCATTGTATTGAAAGCGAAATTGTTTTCCGTAGCCTGTTAAGTTTCTTTTAGATTTTAATATAATATTATCTAAATATCCTTTTGCCGATGGAACTCCATTGTTGTTATATGTCAATTTTATCTTGATTGTATTTGAAGCGGTAATTGTAGTATTAGATGGTAATGAAGTAATACTTAGTTCGGTTCCAGAACCAGCGCTAATTGGTGATAAATTGATTGTACCAACTAATTGAGAATTGGATTCTACTTTAAATGAAGTAGCATTGTATGCATCGGAACCTACCGTAATATTTAAATTAGAAAGTGAAGCAGTGACAGCATTTGGAACGTCAAATGTAAATTCTTGTTCATTATCAATATTGAAGGCTTCACCAAACCATTGTCTTCCGGCTCTAACTATATTTACTTTATCAACTTCGTGAAATTGATAATCATCAAATGTAGTAATTGTTTGTGTTGCTAAATCGGTTGGCTGTTGCAAATCTTGAATCCGTTTTCCTAAATCGCCAGATGTTGTTGCATAATAGTAGGATTTTGCAGCAAATAAATTACTATTAGTTTGACTTTCTGTATTCCAATTATCAATGCCTTCAGCATAAAAGAGGATGTAATCTTCGTCATTGAAAATCCCATCGCTTTCGCCAATAAATTGGATTGCATTTTCTGCTAAATCAGATGGATAATAAGTGCTGTTTAATAAAGGGAGCATTCTACCGCCATTTCCATAAATTTTTATGTTGCGAGGATCTGCATTTACATTCAAACCAATTTGTCTCAAAAAACTTTTTGAAATTTTATAAACGCCTGATTTTTCTACATAAAAGCGATACCAATCTCCAGAAGCCAAAATAGAATTGGAAATCAAAGCGGTATTATTTCTTTCTAAAGTACTTCTTGAAATACTACTATTAGAAAAATTATAGGAAAAGGAAACTACTTTTTTAAATCCGTCAGCATCTTTTATAATAGGGGATAAGCTCAAAAAAGCAAATATTTTGTCTCTTGCTTTAGTAGTTTTAATTTTAGCATTTATGGAATTTGGAACCGCCTTAATATTTAAATCACCAAGTTGAGATTGTGAAATAGTTTCAAAAACAACACTTGTAATTTGAAGTGAATTTTCATCAATTTCTGCTGATTGTGGCAAATTAAGAGTATAGAGTATAGAATTATTTGAACTGTTAAAAGAGAAGTTTTCTGATTTAAATTGGGGTACATTTACTTTATATGTGCTAAATACTATTTCAGATTTATCAACCCAAGTCAAAGTCACATCGCCTTTTTGTTGACCAAAACAAGCGACAGAAAACAACATAAATAGTAATAATTTAACTTTCATAAGTATAAGATAACGACAATTTAATTGAAATAGTGTAAACCATAAATTAAATTTAGTGCAATATATATAATATTTGTTTTATTTTTGCGTTCTGATGTTGTGTTAAAGTAAATATTGGCACAAATTGTATTAAAATTTAAAAAAAATGTTGCGGTTTAATAGTTAATTATTATATTCGCCACGAATTTATTACCCTTTACAAGTATGAAAGCAAACAAAATTATGGTTATGAATGTAGTGCTAGGATTAGTTCTCCTTTTAGGAGTTTCTAGTTGTAGTAAAAAATCCAGCTCAAAAGGCGGGTCAACGGCTACAGGTTGGAAAATCAATGATAAAAAAGGTGGTTTCCAATATAACAGCAAGTTTAAGAAGCAAGCAACTGCTCCAGGACTTGTTATGGTTGAAGGTGGAACTTTTACAATGGGGAAAGTTCAAGACGACGTTATGCACGATTGGAATAATACTCCAAATCAACAACACGTAGCTTCTTTTTATATGGATGAAACTGAAGTAACGAATTTAATGTATATGGAATACTTAGATTGGTTGAAAAGAGTATTTCCTCCAGAAGATGAAAATTACAAAAACATTTATCCGGGTGCTTCACCTGATACATTAGTATGGAGAAATAGATTAGGATATAATGAAACTTATACCAATAATTACTTGAGACATCCTGCTTACGCATCGTATCCTGTTGTTGGTGTGAATTGGATTCAAGCAGTTGAATTTAGTAAATGGAGAACAGATCGTGTAAATGAGAATACTCTTGAAACTGAAGGTTATTTGAAAAAAGATGCTAAAGTTTTAGATGTAAAAGCTGAAAGTAGTTTCAGTACTGAAACGTATTTAAACGCACCAAGTAAAACTTTTGGTGGTGATGATAAAATTGTATTGAAAGGGCGTAAGAATTCTATGTCAAAACCTCAAAAAGTAGCTGGTGGTAAAGGACAAGCTGCAACTACTAAAAATCCTACAGGTGTTTATGCACAAAGATCTTCAGGATTAATTCTTCCAGAATATAGACTTCCAACAGAAGCTGAATGGGAATATGCAGCTGCAGCAGATGTAGGGCAAAGAGAATACAATATATACAAAGGACAAAAGAAATATCCTTGGTCTGGTAGTTATACTCGTTCAGGAAAAAGAAAAATAAAAGGCGATCAATTGGCCAATTTCAAACAAGGAAAAGGAGATTACGGTGGAATTGCAGGATGGTCTGATGATGGTGCTGATATTACAAACGTAGTTAAATCGTATCCTCCAAACGATTTTGGATTGTATGATATGGCTGGAAACGTTTCAGAATGGGTTGCCGATGTTTACCGTCCAATGGTTGATGATGAGGTAAGTGATTTCAATTATTTTAGAGGAAATGTATTTACTAAAAATAAAATCGGAGACGATGGAAAAGTTGAATTAGTTACTGCTCAAAACATAACTTATGACACTTTGCCAAACGGTAAAATTGTTGCAAGAAATGCACCAGGTCAAATTGCTCAAGTTCCGGTTGATGAAAAAGAAACCTATTTGAGACAAAATTTTGACAAAAGTGACGAAAGAAACTACAGAGATGGAGACAAACAATCTACAAGATATTTTGATTTCGGAAACACTGATGAAGGAACTAAATTAACAGATAGCAAAAGGATGTACGATTCTCCAAAACACAATGTAACAGTTGATAGTTTAGGAACTATGGTTAGAAAATTTGATAAATCTAACAAAAGAACTACATTAGTAAATGATGATGTTAGGGTTTATAAAGGAGGTTCTTGGAGAGACAGAGCGTATTGGTTAGACCCAGCGCAAAGAAGATATTTTCCTCAAGATATGGCAACTGACTACATTGGATTTAGATGTGCAATGTCAAGAGTTGGTCCAAAAGCAGACAAAAAGAAAAGAGCGAGAAATTAATTTTCAATCTCAAATTATAAATAAAAGCCCTTTCATTAGGGCTTTTATTGTTTAAAATTGGTTTATATGGATATTAAAATCATTCACAATTGTTTTTTGAAATGCAAGTCAATTTCAATTGATACTCGAAAAATTGAAGCGGGTTCTTTTTTTGTTGCGATTAAAGGAGATAATTATGATGCCAATACTTTTGCGAAAGAAGCATTAGAAAAGGGTGCTTCATTCGTAATTATTGACAATCCAGATTATTTTGTTGATGAGCGAACAATTGTTGTTAAAGATAGTTTGAAAGCTTTGCAAGAATTGGCTCGATTTCATCGTAACTATTTGAATATTACAATTATAGCCTTAACTGGAAGTAATGGAAAAACAACAACTAAAGAATTAATTCAAGTTGTTTTATCCAAAAAATTCAAAACTAAAGCCACGTTTGGAAATTTAAATAATCATATTGGAGTTCCGCTTACATTGCTTTCATTTGATAAAGAAACTGAAATTGGAATTGTTGAAATGGGTGCCAATCATCAAAAAGAAATTGAATTTTTATGTGAAATTGTACAGCCAGATTTTGGCTACATTACAAATTTTGGTAAAGCACATTTGGAGGGTTTTGGTGGGGTTGAAGGCGTTATTAAAGGAAAATGTGAGTTGTATAATTATCTTTCAAAACATAATAAAACTGTATTTATAAATTTGAATGATAGTATTCAAGTAGATAAATCAGTTGGAATAAAACCCTATACTTTTGGTGTTAATCAACTCAATTCTGATGTTATTTTAACGGATGTAACTGCAAATCCTTTTGTTGAAGTTACTTTTTCAAATTGTAAAATAAAATCTCATTTAATAGGATTATACAATTCCAATAATATAAATGCAGCAATTGCAATTGGTTCTTTTTTTGAAGTTCCAATTTTAGATATTAAAGCTGCTATTGAGGGATTTGTTCCTGAAAACAATCGGTCGCAATTACTGAATATAAATTCTAACGAAATTATATTAGACGCCTATAATGCCAATCCCAGTAGTATGGCAGTTGCTATTGAGAATTTCATTCAATTAAAAAAACCTAATAAAATAGCCATTCTTGGAGATATGTTTGAGTTGGGTGATGAAAGTTTAGAAGAGCATAAATCTATTGTGAATTTACTTTTAAATAAAAATTCTATCACAACTTATTTTATTGGAAAAGATTTTTATTCTAATAAAACGGAGCAAATTAATTGTAATTTTTATAAAACTTTTGAAGCTTTTTCTGAGGCGTTTAAAACAAAAAAAAATGAAAACAGTTTGATCTTAATTAAAGGGTCTCGAGGAATGGCATTGGAAAGAACTTTGGGTTTACTTTAAATTATTTTACTTCATAAATCACTACCTAAAAAGTTTAAAAAATGATTTTATTGAGATTTTAATCCCTATTTTTTTTACATCTTCAAACGCATAAATAATCAGTTTTTTAATGTTTTGAAAACACAAAACACAATTTATGACCGTTTATCTCTGTATATGACCGTTTATGCACCGCTGTTTTATTATTCCAATTTAAAAATTTAAATTTCGAGATATTACATTAAACAAATTGACAAAACAATTAACAAGTTGTCATTATTAAGTTTGATGTTTAACTTGATGAAAAATTTATTATTTGCCATTTTATTATTCGTTTCTTTGTTTTCTTTTTCACAGCCAATAATTATCAACCGAACTAATTATTCAGTTGATCAATTGGTCAATCAAGTTTTGATTAATTCTCCGTGTGTTTCTGGTTTAAATGTGATGTCCAAAAATGGAAATCAATTTGGTTCAACAAATAGTATTGGATATTTTGAAAATCAAAATTTGAATTTCCCTTTTGCAAGTGGAGTTGTCCTTTCAACTGGAGATGTAGGAAGAACTTCAGGTCCAAACACTTCTATTTTGAGTGATGGAAATGCTGCTTGGACAGGTGATTCGGATTTGGAATCTAATTTACTTTCTCAATCTGGAATATCTATACAATCCATTAATGCTTCCTATATTGAATTTGATTTTATTCCAAAAACACCATTATTTAATTTTTCTTTTCTTTTTGCCTCAGAAGAATATGGTTTGTCGCAATGTAATTTTTCAGATTCCTTTGCTTTTTTACTGAAAGACACCACAATTGGGGGTTCTTATTCAAATTTGGCTGTAGTTCCTTTAACGACTATTCCAATATCTGTAATAACTATTCGAGACAGTCAATACAATTCAAACTGTACCTCTGAAAATCCTACTTTTTTCGGATCATTTAATGGAAATGGATTTGGCCCTGCAATAAATTTTAATGGTCAAACTATTAAAATGACTGCGTCGGCAACAGGTTTAGACATTACTCACACCTATCATATTAAGATTGTAATTGCCGATGGTAGAAATAATATAGGCTATGATTCTGCTATTTTTTTAGAAGCTAATAGTTTTAATGTTGGTCAAAATGTATTAGGATTAGATTACACCATTGCTAATAACACAGCATTTTGTCCAAATGATATTTTACCTACATTAAATGCAGCAGGTTTAAGCCCTTTAACTACTTTTTCATGGTTAAATGGAGGCACTCCCATTGCAGGACAAACAAGTTCATCTTTAAACCTAGAGTTACTTGTTCCTCGACCTACTTCTGGAATTAATAGTTTTAGTGTTGTTTATATCGAACCAAACTGTACAGCTATAACGGATAATATCGATGTTCAAATTTATCCAAATATTAGTGTTATGGCTACTATTCCGTCAATTTATGCTTGTAGCAGTACTGCTCCTTATAGCTTTGATTTAGATAGCAATACCTCAAATATTATTACGGGTAGCGGATTGCCAATTAGTACAACTATTTCTTATTTTAGTTCAAATGCAAATGCAATTGCAAATACTTCAGCTTTAACAAGTCCTTATTCTACATTTGTCAACCAAACAATATATGTAAGAATTAATAGTACTACTTCCCCTTGTTATGTAATTAAAACTTTTTCATTACAAATAGTTCCTGGGCCTGCCGTAATGGCTGTTCCACCACCACTGTCTGTGTGTTCTTCTACCTTGACAGGAAATTTTAATCTAACAACCTCTATAAATTCTATTTTTGGGGCTCAAAGTCGGGTTTACAATGTAATTAGTTTTCATTCAACTCAAGTTGGTGCTGATACAAATACTGCTATTTTAGTTCCTACTGGTGTTAATTTAACGTCTATTAGTAGAACTTTATACGTAAGAATTCAAAATATTTCTAATGAAAATTGTTACACAACTACCTTTTTTGATTTAGTTGTAAAACCTAATCCATTAGTAGATACGGTTCCAAATACGGTAGTTTGTGATTCTTTTACACTTTCAGTATTATTATCTGTTGGGGCAGAATATTCTACATTAACGGGTGGATTAGGAATGCATCCGGTAGCTGGGGATTTAATTACTCCTGTTGGTACAACACCATCAAATTTTATAAATATGTATGTGTCAAATACTTTAGATGGATGTTTTATTCAAAAATTATTTAAAATTACATTGGCAGATATTTCTTTTATTACCCCATCTCCAACTACAACTACGAGTTGCAATTCATATCGTTTGCCAACAATACCTTACGGTAAATACTATACATTACCTGACGGGGCAGGAAGTCTTCTTCCAAATAACGCATTAATTAGTACTACTTCAACTTTGTATGTTCGATTTGTAGATACAACCGTTATACCTAATTGTATAATTGAGAATCCTTTTACTATTGAAATTAATATATTTCCTTTATTGCCATCTTATGATCCGAAGTTTTATTGTAATCCTTATATTCTACCCGCAGATATAAATGGTGGGACTTATTATTCGGGACCTAATAAACAATTACCTATAATTGCTCCAAATACATTAATAAGTAGTACTACAACTATTTGGGTTTATAAAGAAAATACAACTATTCCAGTTTGTTTCTCTGAAAAATCATTTGTTATTAATATTGGACCAAGCTCACTTAATCCCCCTGGAAATATAACAAATTGCTCTACATATACCTTACCAGCTTTACCGATTGTGGGTTCAGAATATTGGTCAGCAGCAAATGGAGCAGGTGTTCAATATTTTCCAGGTGACTTAATCAATACTACAACAACCCTTTATTATTACGTATCAGGACAATCGTGCACCAATAATTTGCCTTTTACAATAACAATAACCTTAGAACCACTTCCAAATTTTCTAGATACAACTCCAGTTTGTGATGTTTATTATTTACCACCTGTTAGTCATACTGGAGATTATTATACAGGTTCAGGAGGAACAGGAACAAAAAGATTGCCTGGTTATGCAGTAACATCAACGCAAACAATGTATTTTTATGATAGAGCATCAGCAACATGTTTTCTCGAAAAATCTTTTTTGATTACTATAAATAATTCCCCTTTAGTTACGGTTAAACCCAATGAAGTCAATACATGTAATACAAATTATATTTTGGATGACTTAGCTAATGGAGAATATTATCAATTTTCTGGAGGTCCTTCAGCTTTAAATCCTGTTTTACTACCGAATTATTCTATTCCATTAGCTATTGGAGCAACTACAATTTATGTATATAATAGTAACAACCTTCCAGCACCAGACACCTGCATTTCGGAATATAGTATTTCTGTATCATTAATTAATACTTTAGTTAACCCTATAGCGGATCAATTTCCTTGTGATAGTTTTACGTTGCCTGCAATTGCTCCAACTGGAGGAGATTACTATACCGCAACTGGAGGGGCTAATGGACTAGGAATTAAATTATTACCTCCATATATCCCAATCACCTCAGACACTATTTTGTATTTGTATAAAGAAAGTGCAGGCAGAATTTCTTGCTATAATGAAGATGTCTTTGCAATAAATATTCAAACAACTCCAATCATAAGCCCAATAGTTCCCAAAATCGTATGTGATTCGTATATTTTGCCAAGCTATAATTCAATTGCTACAAATGGAGGAATTGTATCGCACTATTTTACTTTGCCAGGAGGTCCAACTGTTTCAGGAAATACTGAAAAATTCCCAACGGATGTTATAACTTCATCAATCACTTTATATGCTTATTCAGAAGTAGGAACAGCGGCAACAGCAATATGTTTTGATGAAAAACCATTTCAAATTACAATAAATGTAACGTCAATTTTAGTTCCATCAGAAATAGTTTCGAGTTCACATTGTGCAACAGAAAATTTCACTTTAAGCCCTCTAACTGTTGGGAATTATTTTGAAGATTTAACACATACAATTCCATTGATAAGTTCTTCTATCGTTGCTACAAAAACAATTTATGTTTATGCTGATACCAATACAAATCCAAATTGTGCTACTTCTGCTAATTTTACAGTAACAATTTATGATACTCCAGTATTTGCTCCAGCAGATATAGCGACTGTTTCTGTATGTAATTCATATACATTACCAGTATTAGCAACGCCAAATTCTAAATATTTTACTGCTCCTAATGGTGGTGGAATTGAAATACTTAGCGGAACAATTTTCACAGCTCCCACACAAACCATTTATGTGCATTCTGAAAGTGGAGTAAGTCCAGTAATTTGTCCAGCAGATAGTAGTTTACAAATCAATATTTTTAATGTAAGTGAGCCTCTTCCAAATACAACCCCAAATACATTTTGCAGAAGTTATCAACTACCAATAGTAAGTAGTGGAAATTATTATACTGCTCCAAATGGACTCGGAACACCAATGTTTTCAGGTCAACTTGTAACAACGAGCCAAACAATATATGTATATGCTATTTCGCCTTCAAACCCACTTTGTTTTGACGAATATTCATTTTATTTAGAAATTATTTATGCACCAATAGCCTTTCCTATTCCTGCCTCCGCTCTAAATATATGTGATTTAGATGGAACAAACGACGGTGTGACATCATTTGATTTAACCACATTGACTCCTTTTTTATTAGGCACTCAAGTTGGACCTCAGTTTTCTATCCAATATTATGCTACTTATGGAGATGCGTTTTTAAATTTATCTCCAATTACAACAAATACTCTCGAATCATTTATTTATTATAGTATAAATGATAGCAGTCCTTCAAATTCTTGTAATGTTATAAACACGGTTCCAATTCAAATAAATGTCAATAAACTTCCTGAACCCAAACCAATTAATGGTGCAGTATGTATTGATGAAAATGGAAATGTGGTTCGAAATTATACTCTTTTAAGTAGATTAAGTAATTCAAATTATTCTTTTGTTTGGACAAATTCTCTTGGAGCAATAATTGGAACAAATTCAAATTTAACAGCTTCTACTCCAGATGATTACACCGTTATAGCTACAAATACATTGACAGGATGTGTTTCTGAACCAGTTACTGCAACAGTAATAAATTCTCAGAAAGCAGTTGTTTCATACACGGTCAGCAATGCTTTTGATAACAATCAAATCATAACAGTAATTGCAACAGGAGCTGGTAATAATTATGAATATCAAATTGACGGAGGGCCATTTCAAGACAGCCCAATATTTGAAAATCAAAATTATGTATTGGAACATACAATTATTGTTCGAGATAAAAACGGTTGTGGAATAACTCCTTTAACTGCAATTGTCGTCAACTATCCTAAATTATTTACACCAAATGGCGATAGCTTTTCTGATACTTGGATGGTATATGGAATAAGTCAACTCAAAAATGCGAAAATTTTTATTTACAACCGTTATGGGAAAATAATCACACAATTAAATTCAAAAAATGAGAGTTGGGACGGAACTATTAATAATGCACCTTTACCTGCTGATGATTATTGGTTTACTATTAGTTATTTAGAAAATGGAAATAGCAAAGAGTTTAAATCTCATTTTTCTCTCAAAAGATAGTAAGTAAATAACAGCTAATATTTTATATACAAAAGAGCACAAGTTATTGTGCTCTTTTGTATTATATATAGCATAGGAGTTTTAAAAATTTACCTACAATTAATCAAATTAAAATAGACTTCTTCAATCCATTCTTGATGATTTGGATGGGCAATTTTCACCATTTCTGTGGCACGTTGTTTCAAGGTTTTTCCATATAAATCCGCAATTCCATTTTCGGTAATAATGTATTGAACGTGGGAACGCGTAGAAACCACACCCGCACCTTGTTTCAAAAATGGAACAATTCTGCTTTCGCCACTTTTAGTAATTGATGGCAAAGCAATTATCGCTTTTCCACCTTCGCTTAAGGATGCTCCACGGATGAAATCCATTTGACCGCCCACTCCAGAATACATTTTCGCGCCAATAGAATCGGCACAAACTTGACCCGTAACATCTACTTCAATAGCGGAATTTATAGCTACCATTTTTGGATTTTTCCGAATTCGAGCTGTGTCATTCACCGCCGATGATTCTTTCATTTCTATAAATGGATTGTCGTTTACAAAGTCGTATAATCGTTTGGAACCAATTAAAAAAGTTGCCAAAACTCGACCTCTAGTTGTTCCTTTATAGTTGCAATTAATTACGCCACTTTGAATCAAATCAATTACGCCGTCCGAGAACATTTCGGTGTGCAAACCTAAATCTTTATGATTGGTTAATTTGGCTAAAGCCGCATTCGGAATAGAACCAATTCCCATTTGCAAAGTACTTTTATCGTCAATTAAAGAGGCAATATAGGTTCCGATTTTATCTTCTAATGGAGAAATCGCTGCCATTTCGTGTCCGTAAATTGGCATATTTACATCCACTAAATAATTAATTTCTGAAATGTGCAGAATTCCATCTCCGAAAGTTCGTGGCATTTGAGGATTTACCTGTGCGATTACAATTTTAGCATTTTCAATTGCTGCCAAAGTTGCCTCTACAGAAACTCCAAGTGAGCAATAACCGTGACTATCTGGTGGCGAAACGTGAATAAATACGACATCCAAAGGCAGTACTTTTTTTCGGAATAAACGAGGTAATTCGCTTAAAAAAACGGGTGTATAAGAACCATTTCCGGCAGCCAAAGTATGTCTTACATTTTTTCCAATGAAGAACGAATTCACGTGAAAACTTTCTGAAAGTTCCGGATTTGCATATAGCGCAGGGCCTTCCGTGTGCAAATGACAAATTTCTACATTCCGTAATTCGGAAGCTCTTTCTGTCAAAGCATTGGTTAAAACAGATGGCGCAGCTGCAGCCGCTTGCACATAAACTCGGTCATTCGATTTTACAACTTTTACAGCATCTTCTGCTGTTACATATTTACTCATACCTAATAAATTTATGCAAAATTAATTATCTAAAGTTAATCAAAATATGACAAAACTCATAGTATTGTGCGAACCTAAATTAACCCGTTGGGTGTAATTAAATTTTTTGATTTTTAATATTATTTATTGGTCTATCAAATATAAATTTATTGATATATTGAACCAAAGTTAATGCTGTTATTTTTGCTAAAATTCTTGTTTTAAAACCTTCAAAAGTTTTAGCATAATTGTTTCTTATTTTGAATTGGTCACACAATTGTGAAAATAATGTTTCAATTCTTTTTCTTGATTTTCTGAATATATAAGGTTGT
>OZ248371.1:0-37070 GCA_965234425.1 Flavobacterium neuenschwanderi (SeqCode)
TTACAATGAAGATGGAACAATTACCAACAGTGTGCCTGTGAAAGAATTGAATTCTAAATTTCATGACGGATCGGTAACGATTAGTAAAGATGGAAACACAATGTATTTCACAAGTGATAGTTTCAGAGAAGACTCCTTTGAGAAAGACAAAGCCAATAAATTGAAATTAGGAAGAAATAATATTTTCAAAGCAACAAAAGAAAATGGAAAATGGGGAGCTATTACTTCCTTGCCTTTCAACAGCAGCGATTATTCAACAGGAAATCCAAGTTTAACAAAAGACGGAAAAACACTTTATTTCTCATCGAATATGCCTGGAAGTATTGGTGGCGTTGATATTTGGAAAGTGTCAGTTTCAGAAAACGGAAGTTTTGGCACACCAGAGAATTTAGGAAAAAAGGTTAACACAGAAGGAAATGAAAGTTTCCCTTTTATTACAGACGAAAATGTACTTTATTTTTCTTCAGATGCTAAACAGGGATTGGGAGGAATGGATGTTTATAGCATAGATTTAAAAGCAGGAACAGAAGCAAAAAATGTTGGTAAACCTGTGAATAGCGATAAAGACGATTTTTCATTTTCATTCAATGAAAACAAGAACTTTGGATTTGTAGCGAGTAATAGAAATGGAAATGATGATATTTTCGGACTAGTTCCAGTTTGCAATTATGAAGTCAATACAATTGTAACCAATGCCAAAACAGGCGCAATTTTAGCAGATGCAAAAGTGTCTATTTTAGATGATAAAAACAACGTAATCACCACAGAGCAATCCAATGCGAAAGGCGAAGTTTCGTATAAGGTAGAATGCGAAAAAAACTACACCATTCAAGCATCAAAAGATGGTTTTGAAAGCAATTCATTTGCTGTAACGAAAAGCAATAACAAAGGCGGAAGCACGAAAGTTAACGCAGCATTGAATCCAATTGATGTAATTATTACAGAAACGGAAGTGATTTTGAATCCAATTTACTTTGAATTTAATAAAAGTAATATCACCAAAGAAGGCGCATTTGAGTTAGATAAATTAGTTCAAGTGATGAAAAATAATGACAAGTTGGTCATCTTCGCAAAATCACACACAGATAGCCGAGGAAGCGATAAATACAATATGATATTATCAGATAATAGAGCTAAAGCTACCATTCAATATGTACAATCAAAAGGAATTGATGCATCAAGAATATCTGGAAAAGGATATGGCGAAAGCGAGCCAAAAGTGGTTTGCGGTAAAGATTGTACCGAAGAACAACACGCTCAAAACAGACGTTCAGAGTTTTTGATTGTGAAGTAAAATATATAATTAACAAGATTACTATTCCCATAATATGAAAAAAATTAATAAGACCTATTTCTTTTTATTTTTAATAACGCTTTTATCCTTTTCAGTTTCAGCTCAGTTGTTTAGAAATGGAAATTTAGAAGCGGGTGGGAGTGGGACTGGTTTTCGAGTGACTGACTATACTTTAAGCCCGTTAAATGGGACAAGCACCCCAGGATTTTATGCTTGGACAAATAATCCAAATACTATGGATTCTTCATTTATTTCTGGGGGAGACCATACCACCGGAAGTGGAAAAATGCTAGTTTATAACGGCTCAACATCTACTACCCGAAAGTATATTTGGACAACTGGAGACAATGGGAGTGTTATTAGAGGTTTCACAGATGGTGTTGTTACTACAAATTTCATAGTTGGCAATACTTATACTTTTAGTTATTGGATAAAATCAGTATCAAATCAAGTTACGGATAATGCAACTCGTGCTAGAATCGGAATATTTTTTGAAAATGCCAGTACTATAAATCCATCAACACTTAATTCTGTTGCACCTTTACCAAGTGATGGCTGGCAACAAGTTCAGTTTTCATTTAGAGCAACAAATATCCTGGTAATGATTCGTTTGTGGGATGATAATATAAATGCTGTAGGAAACGACTTTGCTTTAGATGATTTTTCGATTAGAGAAGGTGGGCTTCCATTAACATTAAGTCACACTTCAGTAAATCCAACATGTCCAAGTACTTTAGATGGTTCAATTATAGCAACTGCAGCTGGAGGTAATTTACCTTATGGAAATTTTTTATTAGTTTCTAGTACATCAACTATATCTAACTCGACAGGTATTTTCAATAATTTAGCTGCGGGTAGTTATACCCTTACAGTTAGGGATAATACTGGTTTACTATCTTCACCAGTTATAATAAATTTAGCTCCGCCAAACGACATTACAGTGAGTGCTTCAAGTTTATCAATTTGCGAAGGCGAATCAACAACATTATCAGTTAGCGGAAGTACGGGTTATTTATGGACAGCAATTCCAGCAGACCCAACTTTAACAGCAGCAAACAATACTAGTGCCAACCCGATTGTGAGTCCAACCCTAAATACTACATACACCGTTAAATCTGGAGTTCCAGCAGATCCCACAAATCTAGTTTATAACGGAGATTTTTCATTGGGAGACTCAGGTTTTAATACAGGATATGCGTACCCTACTTCCACTTTACAACAAGGTACTTACGGAATAGTAACAAACCCTGACTCATGGTTTAGTCCATTCGAATCTTGTGCAGATAACACTCAGGGAAGTGGAACCCGAAATATGTTTGTTGCAGACGGAGCAACATCAACACCATTGACTTTGGTTTATAAGCCATTTTTTTCCCCACCATTTTTTCAACCAGGTAGCCCCGATGTAGCAATTGTATTGCCTAATAAAAGTTACACTTTTAGCTTTTTTTTGGCAAATGTAGTAGGTAGTGGTTCTCTCGCAGCATTAGAAGTTATAATTAATGGTGTTAGAGTCGGAAACTTAGCCACAGTTCCGCTTTTTCCTTGTAATTGGGTAGAACATTTTTTTGTTTGGAATTCAGGATCTAATACCACTGCAACAATTAGCATTTTTGATACGAATATTGATGGTGGCGGAAACGACTTTGCTATTGATGATATTAAATTCAGAGAAACGCCAGTATGCCTTTACGAAAAATCGGTAGCCATTACCGTAAATTCAAGTCCTACTGCACCAATTGTTGGAATAATTACACCTCCAACGTGTGCTTTAGCTACAGGAAGTGTCGCTTTGTCTGGATTGCCAGCAACTGGAACTTGGACAGTAACAACTACTCCTGGCGGGTTTACAACTACGGGAACTGGAGCGACAACTACTTTTAGCGGATTGGCTGCAGGTACTTATACTTTTAAAGTTACTAATGCCACTGGTTGTACATCTGCTGTTTCGGCAACTGCTGCTACTATTATAGCGCAGCCTGAAACTCCGTCTGCTCCTATAATTGGGGCAATAACACAACCAACCTGTGCTTTAGCTACCGGAAGTGTCGCTTTATCAGGATTACCATCATCTGGATCTTGGACTGTAACAACAACGCCTAGAGGATTAACAACTACAGGAACTGGATTGACAACTACTTTTAGCGGATTGGTTGCAGACACTTACTCATTTACTGTAACTAATGCTTCTGGTTGTACATCAGCTGCTTCGGCAACTAATGCAACAATTATTACGCAACCTAGTCCTCCGTCTGCTCCAATTGTTGGGTCAATAACACATCCAACTTGTACTTTATCAACTGGTAGTGTCGCTTTATCAGGATTGCCAGCATCTGGAACTTGGACGGTAACAACAATTCCTAGTGGATTGACAACTACAGGAACTGGATTGATAACAACTTTTAGCGGATTGGCTGCGGATACTTACTCTTTTACTGTAACCAATGATTTAGGTTGTACTTCTTCTGCGTCGGCAACCACTGCAACAATTAATATTCAGCCTGTAACTCCTGCTGCTCCAACAGTTGGAACTATTATACATCCAACATGCACAACAGCCACAGGAAGTGTAATTTTAACAGGTTTGCCTTCAGGAAATTGGACAATTAATCCAGGTGGAATTACAGGTATTACTACATCAAAAACAATTTCATTATTAGCATCGGGATCTTACACTTTTACGGTTACAAATGCTGTTGGTTGTGAATCTATAGCTTCTGCAAATGTGATAATTAACGCAGCATTAACCATTCCAAATCCTCCAACTATTGGAACAATTACCCAGCCAACTTGTACAACCGCAACAGGAAGTGTTGTTCTTAACGATTTACCTATAGGAAATTGGACAATAAATCCAGGAGCAATTACTGGTAATTCAACTTCAACAACAATTACAGGATTAACCCAAGCAAATTATACTTATACCGTTACCAATTCAGATGGTTGTACTTCTTCGGCTTCCGCAAATGTTGGAATTAACGCTCAACCAGTAACGCCGAGTGCGCCATTGGCTACAGCCACAATTCAACCAACCTGTTTGGCATTGGGAACGATTGTAGTTTCAGGGCCGTTAAACCCAAATTATGAATACAGTTCAGGCGGAGCCTATCAATCTACTTTATCATTTTCAATTTTAGCTCCAAATACCTACTTAGTAACTGTAAAAGATATTTTAAATGGATGTGTCTCTTTACCAACTTCAGTAGTTGTAAATTCCATTCCAACAGTTGCAACGCCAACTATAGCTTCAATTGTTCAGCCTACTTGCTTGTTTAATGGAACAATAGACATCGCATCACCTTTAGGAATAAATATAGAATACAGTAATGGCGGTACTTATCAATCGAGCACTACATTTTCAAATTTAGTGCCAAATACCTATTCAATTACTGCAAAAAACACTTCTAATGGTTGTGTTTCTTCGCCATTGACGGTTGTAATAAATCCAATTCCATTTGCAACAATACCAACATTCGCAACAATTGCACCTGTTTGTTTCGGAAATACAATAAGTTTACCAAATCCTTCTACGAACGGTATTTTTGGAACTTGGTCGCCAGCATTTGACCCAACGACAACAACAACATATACATATACTCCAAATCCAGGACAATGTTCTAATAACGCTACAATTCAAGTTGCAATTGTTCCAATTCCTGTTGGAACAGCATCTCCAACTACCGAAACTATTTGTTCTTTGCAATCAACAGGAATTTCATTATCAAGTTCTCTTTCAGGGACAACATTTAGTTGGACGACAACCTCAACAGCTGTTTCAGATGCAAATCCAGGTTCTGGAAATGCAATTTCACAAATATTAACCGCAACAAGTACATTAGTCGGAAATGCTGTTTATACGATTATACCAACCTATAATGGTTGTTCAGGAAGTCCGCTTCAAGTCACTATTTTTGTAACTCCAAAACCTATTATTACAGCAACCCCAAACGCCCTATCTATTTGTTCTGGAAGTACTGCAACTGTAGCATTTTCAAGTTCAATGCCAAGTAGTACTGTTTTTAGCTGGAATTTGGTACAAACCAATGTAACTGGCGGATTTGCAGGAACAGGTACTTCAATTTCACAAAATTTGAGTACGATAAGCAATGCTTTTGGAGAAGTGGTTTATGCGATAACTCCTAGTGTAAATGGTTGTTCAGGAATAACAACTATGGTTTCGATAGCCGTTAACCCAATACCTGTTGCCACAATAAACCCAGCTTCTGGACAAACGATTTGTTCGGGAGAAACTACTTCTATAGCTTTGTCAAGCTCGGTAATTAACACTTCTTTTAGCTGGAATGTTATACAGTCAAACCTATTTGGAACTTCATCTGATAATGGAGCAACAATAGCTCAAACACTTTCTACCGTGATTCCATCAATAGGAACAGCAAATTATGTAATTACACCGACTGCTCAAGGTTGTATAGGAACTTCCGTTTCTGTAACAGTAAATGTAAATCCAACACCCGAATTTTTTGGAACGCCAACTCAATTGCCAATTTGTTCTGGAGATAGTACTTCTATTGTTTTGACACCAAGTCTTTTCGGTACTTCTTTTTCGTGGACAGTGTCTCAAAATGGAGTTTCAGGGGCGTCAAATGGAAGTGGAAATACAATATCTCAAACATTAGAAACCACAGGAAACACAGTTGGAACGGCTATTTATATTGTAAAGCCTACGCTAAATAGTTGTTACGGAGCACCAATTACAATTTCGGCAACTGTAAATCCATTACCAAAACCAGAAATAAATGACGGTATAATTTGTGCCGATGCTTCTGGAATTCCTTTGAGAACTTTCACATTAGACAGTGGTTTAAATGCCGTTGATTATACTTTCCAATGGTATCTTAATGGAATACTAGAAAGTGGAACTGCTGGGACTTTAGAAGCCTTTTCAGCTGGTAATTATTCGGTGATTGCAACAAATATTTTAACTGGTTGTATCTCCGTTGAAGTTTTTGCAACGGTTACCGCCTCTATTCCAGCAACAAGTATTTCGGCAGTTGGAACGGTTGCTTTCGATGAAAATGGAACTATAATTGTCACCGCATTGGCTACAAATCCGAACTATGAATATGCATTGGATTATGGTGCGTTGCAATCTTCAAATGTTTTCACAAATGTAAACCCTGGAAATCATACTGTTATGGTAACTGATATTTATGGTTGTACTAATTTGAGTACTACAATTTCAATAATTGGTTATCCAACCTATTTCACTCCGAACGGTGATGGAATTAATGATTTTTGGAACATTATTGGACTAGAAAATCAACCTTCAGCCAAGATTTATATTTTTGACAGACACGGAAAGTTAATAAAGCAAATTAGTTCGAAAAGTTCGGGTTGGGACGGAACCTATAATGGTGCACTACTAACAACTTCAGATTATTGGTTTACCATTGAATACATCGAGCCATTAACAACCGATTTAAAAATATTTAAATCCCACTTTTCATTAAAAAGATAATTTTAATAAAGTTATAGAAGGTAATTTTATGTATTCAAATGGTTGAACAATGTTAGTTTTATGAATTCAACATCTAAAATCATTTGTTTGTAAACAATTTAAATTGATTTAAAAAAGTAAATTTCAAATATGCTTCTCATTTTGAGTTCATTATAAAGTATTTTTTTAATTTTTATTTGCAAGTAATTATTAAACATTATATATTTGAATTCTATAAAAATGAAAAAAATGAAAAAACTTTTACTTTTAATTGTAATTACTGCATTTTTTGGGACATTCATTGTCTCGGCACAACAACAAACTTGTGGGAGTACTTTTACAGATCAAGCCGGAATTAGTGCAAATTATGCAAACAATTCAAATTCCATGACAACACTTTGCCCATCAAATTCAGGTGAAGTAGTTACTGTAAATTTCACTTCATTTGCAACAGAACAAAATTGGGATTTTCTAAAAATTTATGATGGAAATACAGTTTTGTCACCATTAATTGGAAGTTTTTCAGGAAATATTAATATAGGTTCTTTTACTGCAACTTCAGCTTCAGGTTGTTTAACTTTTGTTTTTACGTCTGATAGTTCTGGAAATGCTGCAGGTTGGGAAGCATCAATTAGTTGTGGGCTTCCTCCAACTTGTCCAAAACCATTAGTGGTTTCTGTAACTAATGTAACTTCTCAAGGAGCTAGTGTTGCGTGGACTGAGGCAGGAAATGCAACCCAGTGGGAAGTAATCCAGTTGCCAACTGGAACGCTACCAAATGCAAACTCTGTTGGAATTATCACAAATTCAAATCCAATTCAAGTTACATCACTAACGCTAGGAGTTGTCAATAATTTTTATGTAAGAGCAATTTGTTCCACAACTGATTTTAGTGCTTGGTCTAATGTTGCGTCAGTTAGTGTTCCGTTGTGCGTGGCTCCTACTCAAATAGCACTTGCAAATAGCACTTCAAATTCAGTGACTTTATCTTGGGCTAATCCATCAAATGCAACCTCGTGGCAAGTAGCTTATCAACTTAGTACCGTTACAACTAGCCCAACTTCGGGAACGCTAACTACAAATAACAATAATCATTTAATTACTAATTTATTACCAGGAACATCATATAAATGCTATGTTAGATCAGATTGTGGAAATGGAGTATTTGGAACTTGGTCAACAGCATATTCATTTACTACTTTAGGTTCGGCATTAGTAGTGCCTAATTGTGGTGAATTATTCATTGACAACGGTGGATTATCTGCAAATTATAACAACAACACAGATTCAACAATAACAATTTATCCTTCAATCGTTGGTGAAGTTGTTACTGTAAATTTCACTGCTTTTGAAACAGAATCAAGCTGGGATGGATTATATATTTATAATGGAAATTCTACAGCTGCACCACAAATTTCAAGTGGAAACCTTGCAGGAAGTGTTCCAGGAGGAGTTCCAGGTGCTTTTTGGGGAATTAATATTCCAGGTCCATTTACATCAACAAGCGCGGATGGTTCCTTAACTTTTAGATTTAGAAGTGATCCATCAGTTAATAAAACTGGTTGGTCAGCAACTGTTTCTTGTGGATTGCCTCCAACATGTCCAGCACCAATATCGACTATTGTAAGTGCAATTTCTTATAATAACGCAACAATCTCTTGGACAGCAACAGGAAATAATTCAGAATGGGAGGTTTTAGTTTTGCCTGCTTCAAGTTCAGCTCCAATGGAAACTTCAACAGGAACATTAGTTTCTTCGCCTACTTTTCAAGCTACAGGTTTGACATTAGGAACCGCTTATAAAGCGTATGTAAGATCTATTTGTTCAATCACAGATGCAAGTCTTTGGGTTAATTCAAGCATTTTCACAACGTCTAATTGTGTTACTCCAACCACGATTTCCGCTTCAACAATTACAACCACAAGTGCAACACTTAGTTGGGCAAGTACTAGTGCATTACAATTAGAACTATTGGTACTTCGAGCTGGAACTCCATCACCAACTCCCAATGCAATAGGAACACTTGCTGCTTCAAGCGTATTTCAAGCTTCAGGTTTAACTTGTGGAACGGCTTATGTCGTATATGCAAGAGCAATATGTACTGTGGCATTATCAACTGCTTGGACATCGATGTTGAATTTTTCAACTTCAGTTTGTCTTCTAACATCGGGACAGCCATCTAATTTATCACAATGTAGTGAGAGCAGCCAAGCTTGTTTTAACCTTACGAATAATAATAATGCAATTTTAGCTAATTTAAATCCTTCGGAATATACAATTGCATACTATTCCACTTCAGCAAATGCAGCAGCGGCTTTGAATCCATTACAATCTCCATATTGTATTCCAACGGGAACTCAAACCATATATGCCGTTTTAATAAAAATTGCAACACAACAAAAACAGACTTTAACATTCATTATTACAGCTACAAATATTAATAGTACAACCGTTCTAGCTAGTTTAGAACAATGTGATGAAGACAATAATGGAACAATTGAGTTTGATTTGACAACAAGAATTAACACATCAAACCCATTGTCCTATTATATTTCACTTGTAAATGCCACAAGTCAAACAAATCCAATTGTTAATCCATCTGTTTATAGCATTTCAGCACTTTCACCAATTATGACTATTTTCATAAGAGAAACTATAGCAAATGCTTGTGATAATATTTATAGTTTTCAACTTCGCGCACATGCAGACTGCAACCTACCTTACAATTGTAATCAAGCGAATTCACTTTGCGGTGCTTTAGGAGTTCCTTTTGCTAATACACATCAAGGAATTAGTGCTGAAACAGGAAATAATTATGGATGTTTAGGTTCTACTCCAAATCCAACTTGGTTTTATTTGCCAATAAGCAATTCAGGTATTATCAATCTTACAGTGCAACAAAATGCACTTATAGATTTTACTGGGAGTAATTTTGATGTAGACTATATTGTTTATGGACCATTTACAAATCCAGTAGATCCGTGTAATGTTGGTTTATTGCAAAACAATATTGTAAGTTGTAGTTATTCTGTTTCAGGCATTGAACATCCGGTTATCCCAAATGCTCAAGCAGGGCAATATTATTTATTAATGACAACAAATTTTAGCAACCAAACAGGATTTATTCGCATTACAATGGATAACACTTCACAAGGTGCTATCGATTGTTCTGGCATAAGATTAAATGCGTTTTTAGACGACAATAACAATGGAATACAAGAAGCTAACGAAAGAAATTTTCCACTAGGACAATTTCATTACGATGTAAATGATACCAATACATTGCACAATATAACAGCACCATTTGGGGTTTATACTATTTATGATGTAAATCAAAGTAATTCTTATGACGTGAATTATACTATAGATGCGGCTTACAGTGCTATGTATAATTTATCAACTGCTGCCTATAATGATTTGCATGTTATAACCGGATCAGGAATGATGGTTTATAATTTCCCAATTACAAGTGTATTAAACTATGATGATTTGGCTACAGTAATTGTTCCATTATCAGCGCCAAGAGCTGGGTTTTCATATAAAAATATAATTGTATATAGCAATTTAGGAAGTCAAACAGTTGCATCTGGAACAGTAACTTTCACTGCAAATCAAGGAATAACGATTACGGATATTTCTCAATTAGGAACCACAAGTCTTGCAAATGGTTTCAGCTATAATTTTACCGATTTGCTTCCCTTTGAAACTAGAATGATAACAGTAACAATGTATGTTCCGCCAATTCCAACGGTAGCTATTGGGCAATTAATTACCAATACAGTTTCGATAGAACCTATGCAAACAGATATTGTTCCAAATAATAATTCAAATATTTCAATCCAGCCAGTAATTGCTTCCTATGATCCAAATGACAAAACAGAAGCTCATGGAGAAAAAATATTGTATTCTACCTTTTCAAATGATGACTATTTATTTTATACTATTCGATTTGAAAATACAGGAAATGCAAGTGCAGTTAATGTTTTAATTTCGGATGAATTAGATGCTAGAATTGATGAAAGTTCAGTAAAAATGATTGCATCAAGCCACGACTATATTCTTGACAGAACGGATTCCAATTTGACATGGAGATTTGATAATATTGAATTACCAGTTTCTATTGCAGATACTGAAATTGGAAAAGGTTATATTTCTTTCAAAGTAAAATTGAAACCAAGTTTTAATGTTGGAGATATTATTCCAAATAAAGCTGAAATTTATTTTGATTTCAATCCAGCAATTATTACAAATACCTTTAATACAGAGTTTGTAGCACAATTAAATACGGCTAGTTTTGAAACAGATAATTTCTTGCTTTATCCAAACCCTACAAAAAACAACATTCACATTGAATTGCCAAATAATTTGGGAGATACAATTAAAACAGTTTCATTTTATGATGTTTTAGGAAAAACTGTAAAACAAATTACAAATAGTAATTCTAATACTGCTATGATTGATGTTTCGCAATTATCAAGCGGTTTATATTTTGTAGAAATTCAAACAGAAAACAATACTAAACTAGTTAAGAAATTAATTATCAAATAAATTAATTGCTCATAATTTCTTTTAGATAAGCTGCAAGTTCAATTGAACTTGCAGCTTTTTTATTAAAAATAAGCCCGTAATTGAATACTTCCCGTGTGAATCGCATTGCTGGTTTCGCTTTTTCGACCTTGATAATTTAGATTAATATCTAAGAATTGTGTTATGTTTTTTTGAATTAACAACCGCCAAGTCAAGTTTTTTCCGGGTTGTAATCCGTGTGATTTTTTTGAGTAAATATCCCTAAATTTGCTTAAATACCGAGTAATTTCTTAACGATTAAATACAATAATGTCACGTTAAATTATTCATTGATTTATATTAGCTTATAATTTACTATTTTTATCAAATGATAAAGACGATAATTGTTGATGACGAATATAATGCTAGTGAGTTTTTAGAGAAACTGTTACACCATTATTTTCCCGATAAATTTTTAGTTTTAGATACTTGCGAAAGTGTTGACGAAGCTTTATTGTCAATAGCAAAATTCAATCCCGAATTAGTTTTTCTAGACATACAAATGCCTAACAAAAATGGTTTTGAACTTTTCAAGGAAATCCACGACATAAATTTTGAAGTTATATTCACAACGGCTCATTCTGAATTTGCCATTGATGCAATTAAATGTAGTGCTTTAGATTATTTGTTGAAACCTATCAATTATATTGATTTATTAGAAACGGTAAAAAAGTATGATTCCAAATTGCATAAAGCATCACAGCAAGACAAGTTGATGCTATTAATTGAAAATATTGATACTGGAAGTTCCGAATTTAAAAAAATTGCTTTTCCTACTGAAACAGGTTTTGAATTAATTAAAACCAATTCTATTCTTTATTGTGAAGCAGATGGGTGTTACTGTTATCTAAAATGCCTTGATGGAAAAAAAATCACACTTTCAAAAGCTTTAAAATATGTTGAAGAACTTTTACCTAAAACAATTTTTCAACGTATTCATAAGTCTTATTTAGTTAATCTGAATTATGTAAATCGTTTTAATAAATCTAATGGGCTTCTTGTAGAACTAACAAATGGCGAGATTCTTCCTGTATCAACCCGTAAAAAAGAAATATTTATCAATGCTATCATTCAAAAAAAGTAAGCTATTATTCCTATTTCTTCTTTTTGTTGAGTTAGCAATTGGACAACAATATCCTTCAAGGAATTATTCTACCTTAGACGGACTTCCTAACAATAGTGTTTGCTCTATTTTAAAAGATAGTCGAGGCATTTTATGGGTGGGTACTGCCAACGGTGTTGCAACGATACAAAACAATCAAATTCATAATTTATATACCACAGATGGCTTAGCCCATAATAGTTGTTGGGCAATTGTCGAAGATAAAAACAACAATTTATGGTTTGGTAGTTATGGTGGCGGATTGACTTTTTACAATGGTAAAAAGTTTACTGTCATTAATATGCAAAATGGATTGATTAATAATAAAATCCGAAAATTATTCCTTTATGGTAATTACATTTATGTTGGTACAGAATTCGGAATATCGGTTATTGACATTAATACAAAAAAAATTGTTTTAAACACAAAGATTAAAGGCAGTCGAGGTTTATTTCAAGTTATGGGATTTTTTGAAGATAATTCAAACGTATATTTTGGAACTTTTAACGATGGATTTTGGAAAGTGGATTTGAACGCAAAGAAGATAATCCTTCTTAACCATAACAAACCCGATATTTTTTCTTTTCACAAATCTAAGGATAGCCTGTTTTTTTGCTACGGAAATACAAACAATAAATCCATCAACAAAATCAACGTTAAAGATTATTTCAAAAACAACACTTCTAATACCTATTTTGGAAGTACTATTTATTGGGATTTTATAACAGATAAAAGATTTACAACTTATGTTGCTGGAAATGGTATTAGTTTTTCAACAGGGGGCATTTATAAAATAGAAAAGGATAAGATAATAAATGTAAGTGCTCAATTTGGAGTGGATAGCCATGAAGTTTGGTGCTTAAATTATGACAAACATAATGATGTATTGTATGTTGGAACTACCGATAAAGGATTTTATGAAATTGACTTAAAAAAGCAATTAAAATATTATAACGCTTCTTCTTTCAAGAAGGATAAATTTGAAATTGTTTCAATTGCTAGTAGTAATGGCAAAAGGATTATTTTGCATAAAGAGGGATTACTATTTTTAAAACAATTGATAATTGGTATGGAAATTTCTAAAAAAGAGTTTTTTAGTTTTGCTCATACCCAGTTCAAAAAAAATAAAAACATTTCAAAACATGAATATTATCCTGTTTTTAGTCAATTAAAAATAGATGCTTTTGAGTTTAGACAATTAAAAATAATTGATAACAATTTATGGGTCAATACAAATATTGGTTTATTTAAAGTTACGCCAAATGGAATTATAGCAGAGCATTATCCTTTTGATATTAGTTCCTTTGATTTTATCAATCCCACCAAATTAATTTTTCAACGAGCCTATTCGCATGTTATAATTGTTGATAAACTGAACAAAAAACAAACATCCACTTTTTTTGATTTAGCAAATAAAAATAATCCTAGAGATGTAAATACAATTATAACATTAAGCAATAAAAAATATTTTGTTTCAAAATCTTCTGGATTATATTCCTATCAAAATAATACTTTTACTTCCTATTATTCAAATGGCATTTGGAATGAAAAGGAACTTATTAAAGCTACAGTAAACAATAAAAATCAATTGGTAATCGCAAATTCTTTTGGCGATGTGTTTCTTATTGAAGATGCTGAAAAATTTAAAATCTTTAAGAAAATTGAACGAAATCAATTAATTGGCAATTCTATTTCGTTTTTAGAATGCTATAAAGACTACTTACTTATTGGAACTGAAAAAGGATTGAATATTTACAAAGATGGAAAAATACGATTGGTTGATGAAGAGCAAGGTTTAATCAATAAAGTTTTTACTTCGGCTCATATAAATGGTTCTATATTAAGTATTGGAACTACAAATGGCTTCTATGATTTTGATATTGAAAAGTACCTGTCTTCAAAAACCAGTAGCCCAAAAGTAAAAATAACTGGAATTGAAGCTAATTATAAATCAATTGGCAAAAATTATTTTAAATGGTTTAACTATAAATCAAATACTATTAAATTGCCATATTATGAAAACACCTTATCAATCAGCTTAGATCCACAACATTGTCAATATCCAAAAAAATTAGAATACCGATATAAATTGTTAGGAATTAGAAATGCTAATTGGAATAAATGGTCAAAATCAAAAAATATTAATCTTACTTTTTTACCAGACGGCAATTACAATCTCATACTAGAAACGAAAGATTTATATTCTGGAAAAATAGCCAGTCAAAATCTTTTGAAAATTATTGTTATTCCACCGTTTTGGAAAACAGGATGGTTTATATCTGTCTGTTTGGCTTTGATTATCATAGTTGCTTATTCTATCTATAAAAAACGCATTCGGTTTATTAAAAACAGGGAACATGCAAAAGGTGAAATCCAAAAGCGATTAGCCGAAACGAAAATGGAAGCATTGCAAAGCCAGATGAATCCTCATTTTATCTTTAATGCCATGAACTCTATTCAAAATTTTATTATAGATAAAAATACAAACGAGGCATTGATGTATATGGGTGAATTCTCTAAGTTGATTCGTAAGACACTTGAAAATTCGTCTAAACAATTAATAAGTTTACAGGACGAAATAAATTATTTAAAATCGTATTGCACGCTTGAAAATATGCGATTAAAACACAAAGTAGCAATCCTTTTAGAAGTAGATGATACTATTGATTTAGTCGATACCGAAATCCCACCAATGTTAATTCAGCCATTTCTTGAAAATGCCTTTATACATGCTTTCGATTCTCACAGCTTGAATCCAACTTTGGCAATAAATATAAGTCAATTCAATAGCGCTATTATTATTGAGATTAAAGACAATGGCAAAGGCATAACCAATGATGGTTTAAGCAAAATCAGTGCCTCAAAAGGGATTAAATTAGTTAGAGAACGCATTGATTTATTTCAAAAAGATGCAACCGAACCAGTTAAAATCGTTTCAGTTCAAAACCAAGGAACAACTATTACGCTAAAGATTGAAATTGAATTGTAATTACGGTAAATCGTGAAATTGATACGTTAAATTATTCAATACTATTATTGTTTTTGTTTGGTATATTTTTGAATAAAATATTTAATTTGATGGCAATTATTGATATTGTAAAATACCAAGCACAAGAAGATGAGTTTGTATGGAAATTTCCATCTGAAGATTTGAGAATTGGAACACAAGTAATTGTAAATCCTTCACAATACGCTTTATTTGTTAAAGGCGGAGAAATCTTAGATGAATTTAAAAGCGGCACACATACTATCAAGACCGATAATATTCCGTTACTCAATAAAATCATTAATCTTCCTTTTGGTGGAGATTCCCCATTTCAAGCTGAAGTTTGGTACGTTAATCTAATTAGCAAATTAGATAACAAATGGGGAACAACTTCTCCTATATTACTTGAAGATCCAAAGTATGGAATTATAGTTCCTGTTCGCGCTTTTGGGCAATATGGTTTTAAGGTTGCTAATCCAAGATTGTTTATTGAAAGCTTGGTTGGTAATTTACCTTCTTATAATGCTGCTAAAATTCAAGAATATTTTAAAGGTAAAATCATTTCGTCTTTAACGAGTTTAATTTCTAAAAAACTCATTTCTGATAACATTTCTATTTTAGAAATTAATATTTACTTAGAAGAACTTTCAATCTTTTGCCAAGAAAAAATTACTGAAGAATTTCAACGTTTTGGACTTGAAATAGTAAACTTTTATTTCCTTTCTATAAATGTTCCTTTAGATGACCCAAGTGTTGTTAAGCTAAAAGAAACGAAAGACCTTGTGGCTAAAGTTAAAATTGCGGGTAAAGAATTATATCAAATGGATAGAAGTTTTGATGTGTTAGACAATGCGGCTAAAAATCAAGGTGGAGCAGGAAATTTAATGGGAGCAGGTTTGGGACTAGGTTTAGGCGCTGGAATTGGCAATCAACTAGGGAATGTATCAAGTCATTTAAATACTCAAAACACACCACAATCACCACCGCCAATACCAACATTTTATTTTGTATTGATTAACAACCAACAAAACGGCCCTTTAGGTTTAGAAGATTTGAGACAATTAATTGCGGATGTTAGAATTAATAGGCAAACAATGGTTTGGAAAGAGGGATTAGCCGATTGGGCATTAATTACAAATTTACCAGAATTATCTATTCTTTTTTCTCAAACACCGCCACCGCCACCAACCCTATAAATTCATAAACTATGTCTAAACTTATATTAATTTTTGGTTCACTTCTACTATTTATAAACACACTTTTCGGGCTTATTATTTCTAATTATTTACCTTTAAATTGGGTTGCCGTAGATGTTGTATTTCTAATAAATATATTGCTTTTGTATAAAATTTCAATAAGCCAAATGAATAATGGGTTCAAAGTTAGTTTATCTTTTATATTTCCTTTTTTGGGAATAATTTCAACAATTCTAGCTGTTTTAAGCCCAGATAAATTTAAAGATAATTATTGTTTGATTGGTTATGTTTTTATTCTTTTTATTGAAGTAGTATTTTATCTTATTGCCACAAACCTTAAACTAATTAATCAAAATAAATAACCATTATGGAAAAAGAAGTAGAAAAAATTAATGAAATTTTATCAATCCTTGATAAAGATACTCAAATGAAAGTAATTGCAGAATGTGCTTCAAGAATTGGAACGACAGAATGGAAAGAAGCAGTTAAAGAATTAATTAAACGGATGGATAATCTTTAAAAAACAAATAAAACAACTTTTAAATCAATTATTATGAAATTAAGTTTTTGGAATTGGGTTCATTTACTTTCGCCTTATATTATGGCGACGATATTACGGATAGAAATAACTAGTGAAGGAAGTTTTATTAGTTGGCTCGCAACTAGTTACTTTTTAGTTTCTATTGTTACTATGATTCCATATATGGATAGTGAAGTAAAAACTGGTAGGTCTTTTAGAACAAAGCACGGAAAATTTGATGAATATCAAACAATTAAAAGCGACCTTACACCTGGAGAAATGAAATCATATATTGGTTTATCTCACATAGTAGGTCTTGTCTTGATAATAATTTATGGGATTTATTGCATTTTTTCTAATATGGGTAAATAAATTAATATGAGTAATATAATAAATTGTCCTTCATGTGGTGCTGTAAACCAATTGCCAGAAGGAAAGGATTCAATGTTTTGTGCTTTTTGTGGTGGTTCAGTAGCGAAAATTGAAACAAATAAAAATCATACTGAAAGTGTGCTTAAATTTAAACCAGAAATTTCACAACGAAAAACTATTAATGAGAGCAAACCTAAATATGATGAATATTCTCCTAATCTCATAAAATATGTAACTGAAGAAACTGTTGTTCAAGAAGGCGGGGAACTTTCATTAATAAACCGTGAAATTAAAACCATCGACGAAGTTACTAATTGGTTCTCTGACAATGAGTTAAATGAAGTGATAAAGCTAAATTTAAGTAAAAATAAAATAATTGACATTCGCAATATTGAACGATTTTCTAACTTGGAAACAATCGACTTATCACAAAACAAAATAATTGATTTCAACAGTTTAAAAAATTTAAATATTTTAATTGAAACTGATTTTTTAAATTTAAGCAATAATAATTTAAAAACCATCAGACATATTTCAAATTTTAAAACAAGTAATTTAAATTTATCAAATAATCAATTAACGGTGGTAGATGATATCAATCAATTAATATTTGAAGATATAATGAAAGGTTATAGGTTAGTAATAAATTTATCAAACAACACTAATTTAAAAGCAATTAATGAAAATGTTTTTGAATATTTGAATAAATTCTCAAATCAAATGGTATCATTAGAATTAAACTTAATTGGATGCGGGGAATTTGATTTAAATTGTTTGAGTAACTTAAACTTAAATATAATTAAAACTGTTTGTTTTATTCATATTGATAATAACTTAGACTTTCCAAATGAATTAAAAGAACAAGGATTTCTTAAGTTCAGCAACGAACACATGCCTAAAAACGGAACTACATGGAGATACAGACAAGAAGCTCAAAAACATGAACAATTATTAAATGAAAACTTGGATGAAACTACCGAAGGTACTCCAAAATGGGTGGCATTTTTATTTCCAATATTTGTCTTTGGTGGTATAATTGAATTTTTAAATGGAAAAGAATTTTTAGGGATATTAACCATACTCTTTTTTGGGGGTGGTGGCTTGTTACTTTATTTAAAAAAGGATTAGTTACATATAAAAAGATTTTGGAAAAATAAAATTACAAAGTATATATTAATAATAATTTTTTTTAGATGGAAAATACAAAATATGATGCAATATGGGTTCCCGGGTCTTTTTTCGAAAAAGGGCATTGGAAATTAGTGCCAAGTTCTGGTGGTGGTGGTCTTGGAGCAATAATTATGCTTTTTTTATTAATTATTGTACTATGTATAGTTGTACTTGTCTCTCCATTGATAATTGTATTAATCGGTTTTTCAATTGTTAAACATAAAAGATTTTATGCAAGTATAGTTGCAATATTAGCAATGATTTATCTGTTTATTGATTATAAAAAAAAATGGATTACTACTTTTATGATTTTTGGAAGTAATGATAGTGAAGGAAAATTTTCAGATGGGATTTTAGGAATTAAATATGCCCCACATTTTTTTATAATAAATAGTATTGCAGTTGGAATTACAGTTTATTTTATTGCAAGCTCATATTTCATTAATTCAAAAAAATCAAATGATGATTTAAATTCTATTGAACAAGACAAAAATTTAATTTCAATTGTTGTAGGGATAGTATTTGGTATTTTATGTTTTTTCGTATTGAATAATTCTTATTCAGAAGTTGATATAAAAGCATCCGAAGCACCTGTTGACTCAACATATATTTCTCCTAATCCAATTGCTGAACCAGAAAGTTATCAAACAAGCTATACAGACACAACAAATATTCCAAATGATTCTATACAATCAGAAAACATTAATGTTCAAAAATATCAAATCGGTCAGGAATTAGATGGAGGTAAAGTATTTCAATTAAATGATGATCAAACCCACGGATTATTATTTTACGATTCAAAAATAGCACTGAATTTTGATGGGGCAAAAAATTGGTGTTCAAACAATAATTATAGATTACCTAATATTGATGAATTGATTTCAATAGTAAATAATTTTGATGTTTCAAAAGCTGAATACTATTATTGGTCGTCTGATTTTGCAACTGACTATGAAAAAAGAAATCTCTCTATTTCATGTAAAACTAATGAAATAGATGGCAGGAAAGTTTCTGTTGATGAATTTGAATATATTAAATGCTGTGACTACATAAATAAAACTGTGAAATTAATAGAAAGGGAATGTTCAATAACTTGCAATATAATTGCTGTAAAAAGTTTTTAATTTTGTTTTCCAATGCAGGTTTGGCAATATTTATGAAGCTTCTAACAACTTAATTAACACTAAAAAAAATATTTTACAGTAATTTCACAATAGTAAATCTTTAAAGCCATAGTTTCTGTGGCTTTTTTTATGTTTTGTATTTTGATATTTATAAGATTTTGGTATTTCCGAATACGATAAATCATGAAATTGATACGTTAAATTATTCAATACTATTATTGGTTTTGTTTGGTGTATTTTTGATAAATAGTAACAAATAAAACTTTAAAAAAATGAAAAAAATTTTATGCTCTTTAATTCTTGTTTTTGCCTTATCAAGTTGCAGTAATTCAAACAGCAATAACTCAAGTGACAATTTATTTTTAAATATTAACGTATCTGGAACAAATTATTCAAGTGAAGGAATTCCTTCAACTGGTTTTGGTGGTGCAGAAAATTGTTTAAATAATGGAGCATTATTTTTACAATATGTAGGTGATGCTGAAACTTCATCACTATATATCGAGGTAAGTTTAGCTCATTTTGAAAATTTAGTTGATTATTCTAATCCACAGAAAAATAATATTCTAAATACTAGAGTAACTGATACAAATAGTATTATGACGTTTACCACTGATGGAATCAATAGCGACTTTTGTAATTTGAATAATGACTTAAGTATTGTTTACGAAGATAAAGGCACAAATTCTTATTTAAATTTAAAACCAAATACACAAAGCACTCACAATATTACAAGTGTTGTATTGGTTTCAGAAGATTCTCAATCTAAATTCTACATTATTGAAGGGAATTTTAACTGTACTTTCCTAAAGGGCGGTGTTGACGTTCCTGTTAGTGGAAATTACAGAACTAACGCTGAGGTTTTAAAATAAACTTTAATTGTATTTTAGCTAATTCAAAAAAAAGTTACCCAATATTATACAAAAACAGATAAATGAAACAGCATCAAAAACGTTTTTGATGCTGTTTTATATTTATAGGTTTTCATTTTCTAATTGATTGAATATAAATATACAACCTAACATTTGCTTGATATTACAAACCCCCTAAAAATAAGCTCGTAATTGTATACTTCCCGTGTGAATTGCATTGCTGGTTTCGCTTTTTCGTCCTTGATAATTCAAATTAATATCCAAGAATTGGGTTAGGTTTTTTTGAATTAATAAACGCCAAGTCAGGTTTTTTCCGGGTTGTAATCCTTCCAACATTTGATAGGCAACTGGGGACAAATCATCGCCAACGAATTTATTTTCATACAATGAAAATTCGCCGTTCATAGAAAGTTGCTTTTCGGTGGAATACGTAAAGGAAGTTCCAAAGTGGCTTTGCGCCAATGTTTCCAAAGAACCTATTTTATTTTCCTTTTTCTGAAATTCATAAAACAAATCCCAACTTGCATTTTTTGAAAATAAATAGGAAATTTTTGGTGCCATTTGATACCCTTTTAATTCAAAGTTTTTAGCCCCATAATTTTCAGAAGTTGTATTGGATGCAATCGTTTTTCCACCAAAATTTATCAGCCAATTCTTCTCATACAAATGGTTGTATTGCACCTGATGCGATTGATTGCTATTTTCCTGAGAACCCACAGAAAGTAAGTTTTTCGTCCGACTACTCAAATAAGTATAGGTCACAGAATGTTTTTGTTTCCCCCGATTGTAGAACAAACTATTACGAAAACTGGAATTCAAACCCAACAAATTCGTGTCATTTGAACTTAATGGATTGAAATCAAAATCACTGCCAATTCTCTTAATTTTTCGTTCTCCTAAAAAGGAAGTTTGGTTGTAGAAATACGATAAAAAACGCTTAAATCCTTTTTCATTTTGCCACTGATTGGGATTTAATGTCACGGATTGCGAAAATTTATTTTGATGGGTTTTAATGAAAATCTGATTGGGCAAATACACCCGAACATACTTTGCTTGGTCAATAAATGGTGCTACTTCAAACTCTTCTAATTCCTGAATCCCGTTGCTGTTATAGTCGTTCCAAGCATAAACACCGCGCCCTGGATCTACTTCAATATAGGTAAATTCTTGTTGCGCAATAGTTCCAGAAGTAGTTTCATAAGCCGTTGTAATTTGAATTAATTGATTGAAAAAACGGTCGTTATATAACAATCTGGAATTCAAAGAAGGTTCAGAAGCTCTTGAATTATCAACAAATTTCAAGTTTCTATAATTTACAAATACCGATAAATCACTTTTATCTGTTTGGATTAATTTGGATTTCAAATAATAGGATTGCGAGTTATTTACACGTTTCAAAAATCCGTTTTGCAAGCTGTCATTCGTCCGATTTAGATAACCCAATTCTACAAAAACTTTGGTGCTGTCGCCTCTTCCGATAAAACTTCCGTATTCTGTAAATCGTTGGCTTAAAGCCGAAAATTGGTTGGTGGTTTTAATTTTTTCTTGATTGTTTTCCAATCTCAATGTGGCTCCAACCCAATTTTTATTGAAATGATACCGCGTTTGGGTTTGGTTTCTAATGAATTTTGAAGTCGAATAATCGCTATCACTTTTCAGGAAACTGCCTTTATTTTGAACGCTCCAATTCTTAAATTTGAAATCTGCATTTACAATATTTCGCATTCCTGAAAAGCTTTCAGTAAAATCTAATTTCTCAAATTGATACGTCAAACTTCCTTTTTCGGGCAAATTAAATTGCAATCCTGAAACCAACAAACTTTGATTTCCCAATGGATTAATCAAATTCCAATCGCGGTCAAATTCAATGGTGAATAACCGTTCAATCGTTTTGAATTGTTTTTGCACCAATTGATAATTTGCGAAAGCATCTACTTTCCATTTTTTTGAAAACAAGCGTTGTTTGAAATTTAATTTCCCCGCAAAACCTTTATTATCGGAATCATCAATTGAAGAAAACAGATTTTTGTCGTTATTGCTAATGCCGATTTCAAAGTCAATAGTTGTCTTTTCCGAAGGATTAAATTTCCCTAAAACCGTTGCGATTTGAATTTTTGTAGGCGCAATTAAACGGATGATTGGCTCGTAATTTCCTTGTGGAATTCCATTTGCAGGAGCAATATATTGATATATTTTCCCAATGGCGGCGGCACTTGACAGAATATAATTCCCAAGATTATTTCCAACTAAACTAAATTTCACATTGTACAATTCATCAGTTGCCAAATTTGAATATTCAAATACAGAAACTCCGTTTAAAAGAATTTTTTTATAAAGAATTTTATTCTCAGAATAGCTGTCAATATACGCCGATGGTGCCGACATTAAATTGGAATTATCACCCGCATTTACTAAAATTTGAGCTTGTTCCGTTGATAAATTTTGTTGCAAAGGTTGGTTTTTTACATCATTTTCAGAATACAAATTCCCGCCAATGCTCCATTTTTCCTGCTCGTGAGTTGCGCCTGCATACGTTACAAAACGGGTATAATTTCTATCGGTATATTGGTACTCAATAGAAATTCTCATTTCGGAAGTTATCGGAAAAAGCGATGTAAATATCAATTCTCCTGCATTATAATCGATGATGTAATCGTTATTTTCACCACGTTTCAGAAGAATTCCATTTACATAAACGCGCTCAGAACCCGAAATTACTAAGATGTATAATTCGCCATTTGGACCACGCAATTTATAAGGTCCTTGATTTCCTTCCTGTCCCACAAACGCACTTTTCGCATATTGACCCCGAACCAAAGCTGCCGAAGCAAAAACGGTTGTCTTGGAATTGGGTGTTCCAAACTCAAAACGAGTTGATAATCCTTGAACTTTTTTATTGAAATTTAAAAACTTGGAACTTCTATTTTCTAAGAATAAATCTCCTGCCCGAATATTCCATTTATTAGAAGAAAGTTCGATGAAAATCTGGTCAAATTCATCTAATTTTTGAGAATATCCGCCCGATTGCAATGGAATATTACTGTCTTGGATGGAAGCTCTTAAGGTAACTTTATCTGAAATTTTTCCTGAAATTTGCAAATCCAAAGCGGAATTTACAACTGCATTTTGGTTGTTTCCAATGGTGATTCCCCGCGTTAAACTTCCCGAAGTACTCAATCCGTCAAATGGAACAAATTTTTTGAGCGGACTTCTTGAAATTTTGTATAAATCTCCCAAAGTTGCATCGTTGCTAACCACTCGACTTCTATCGTAAATGCTGTATTCTTTAGTTAAAAAATCTGGAAATTTTAGAAATCGAACGGTTAAAGTATCGTTCAATAAAGGGAAATTATCTTTAAAAACTAACATTCCTTTTTGGAAATCCATCTTATAAAAAGAAGTTTCAATGGGTTCGCCTTTTTTGTTTTCTAATTTAAAAAAACTGGAATTTAGACTTACACTATCAATCTGAATGGGGTTTTGAGATGCAATTATTTTCTTATTTTTATACGGCGTTGCCAATTCTTGGGCTTGAAGTCCAGAAATTGAAAGCAATACAATCAGATATAATAATTTTCTCAACATAAATAGTATAACGCACAGACATCAAAAGTAGTGTGTTTAGTTTAAATATGCGAAGATTTGAAGATTTCAAAACAGTTGAAATTCAATTTAATACTACTAATTATTTTCTTTAGTAATAATTTGCATCGTTTCACGGCTCACTTGTTTCAGCAAAACATCTTTATTTTGCTCTACCATTTGCGCTGCTTTTTCATCAAAATGACGAATGGTATAAAGCGATACATTTTCATTATAAGCAATTTTGAATTTCTTAGAAAGTATCGTTTTCAGTTCATTAAAATTCCCAAATTTATCATCTATACAAACAGAAAAGCTAATTGCTGTATTTTGAATTAAGCTCACTTTCATTTTATAAAGATGCAAAAGTGCAAATATTTCGCTGATATTTTCTTCCATAATAAATGAAAAATCTATCGAAGAAAGCGAAAGAAGTAATTGGTTTTTCTTTACAATAAAACACGGTAAATGCGGTTCTAAATCAGCACCTTTTGAAACTCTTGTCCCTGGTAAAGTTGGATTTACAAATGATTTTACAAACAACGGAATTTCCTTTTTTTGCAAAGGCTGCAAAGTTTTTGGGTGAATTACGGTTGCGCCATAAAACGCCAATTCAATAGCTTCCCGATACGAAATTTGATTCAATAAACTTGCGTTTTCAAAATATCTTGGATCGGCATTCATCACGCCCGGAACATCTTTCCAAATCGTAACGCTTTCTGCATTAAGGCAATAGGCAAAAATGGCAGCGGTATAATCCGAACCTTCACGACCTAAAGTTGTAGTGAAATTATTTTCGTCAGAACCTAAAAATCCTTGCGTTACATTCAAGATTTTTTTCTTGACATTTTTAGAAATATTCTTTTGTGTCAAATCCCAATCTACATTTGCGTCACGGTAATTGTTATCTGTTTTTATAAAATTCCGAACATCAAGCCATTGCGTTTTAATTCCCATAAAACTCATATAATGACTAATAATTGTTGTTGAAATCAACTCGCCATAACTCACAACTTGGTCGTAAACAAAGTTGTAATTTGGTGATTTATTCTGACTTAAAAAATAATCTAATTCGGAGAAAAGCGAATTTACATCAGTGAAAACAGCATTTTTTTCATCTTCAAATAAATCTAAAAGAATTTGATTGTGGTATTTTTTCACTTCTTGAACCGAAGATTGCAACTCAGGCGATTTATCAAAATAATTTTTAATGACAATTTCAAATGTATTCGTCGTTTTCCCCATTGCAGAAACAACCAACAAAACATCTTCAAAACCAACAGTTTGCAAAACGCTATGCACGTTTCTAATTCCTTCAGCATCTTTTACAGATGCACCACCAAATTTAAATATTCTCATTTTTCTAAGATAATTATTTCTTATTTTTCTCTAAAAAAGTATCAATTCCATTCTCATTCATTTGAGCAACAAGCCAATCTTTAAAGACTTTTGCACCTGATTTTTCGTAAAATTCTATAGCGGGCGTATTCCAATCCAATACATTCCATTCAATTCTCCGAACGCCATCACATTTGCCTTGAGCAATAACTTTTTTATACAACTCAAAACCCAATCCAGAACCTCGCATTTTCTCTTTTACAATTAAATCTTCCAAGTGAATCGTGCGTCCTTTCCAAGTAGAATAACGGTAATAATAGAGCGCCATTCCAACAATTTCATTATTTAGTTCCGCAATAAAAGTGTAAAATAATGGGCTTTCGCCAAAACCATCACGTTCCAAATCGGCAACAGTTACCACAACAGCATTGGGTTCTTTTTCAAAAGTAGCCAGTTCTTTTATTAAATCTAAAACCGCCGACATATCTTCAATTGTACCTTTTCTAATGTTCATCGGATGATTTTATTTGTGTTAAATTCTAATTAAAACTATTTTAAAAAGCAAAATTTAAAAAAAAGTTGCACTTTATAGAGCAAATATACAAATCTGAAAAACTATCTAATAAAAAACTATCCATTATCACAAAAAAACCGATATTTGTGGAAAATTAACTACAACGATATAGCTATGGATCAACGCAACAGAACACTCGGCGAATTTATTATTGAAAATCAAACTTCCTTTCAATATTCATCGGGAGAATTATCAAGAATTATCAACTCTATTCGATTGGCTGCCAAAGTTGTGAATTATAAGGTAAATAAAGCTGGATTAGTTGATATTGTTGGTGCTGCGGGAGAACAAAACATACAAGGAGAAGATCAGCAAAAGTTAGATGTTTATGCCAATGATATTTTCATTCAAACGCTAATAAATCGTGAAATTGTTTGTGGAATTGCATCTGAAGAAAACGATGAATTCATTACGGTTGCTGGGAATGACAGTTGCCATAACAATAAATATGTGGTACTTATGGATCCGCTTGACGGCTCTTCAAATATTGATGTAAATGTTTCTGTTGGAACTATTTTTTCTGTTTTCAGAAGAATTTCGCCAATAGGAACACCCGTTACTATGGCTGATTTTCTTCAACCCGGAATCAATCAAGTTGCAGCTGGATATGTAATTTACGGAACGTCAACTATGTTGGTTTATACCACTGGCGACGGCGTAAATGGGTTTACTTTGAATCCTGCAATTGGAACTTTTTACCTTTCTCATCCCGATATGAAATTTTCTGAAGACGGAACTATTTATTCTATAAATGAAGGAAATTATGTTCATTTTCCGCAAGGAGTGAAAGATTATATCAAATATTGCCAAACCGAAGAAGGCGACAGACCTTATACATCAAGATATATTGGAAGTTTAGTTTCCGATTTTCATCGAAATATGATAAAAGGTGGGGTTTATATTTATCCAACAAGTACAAAATCCCCAAAAGGGAAATTAAGATTGTTATACGAATGCAATCCAATGGCATTTATTGCCGAACAAGCAGGCGGAAAAGCCTCTGACGGTTTTACTAGAATTATGGAAATTCAACCAACAGAGTTACACGAACGCGTTCCTTTTTTCTGCGGAAGTAAAAATATGGTTGAAAAAGCCGAAGATTTTATGCACAAAGCAAAATTGAGTAAATACTAAGATTATTATAAAAAAATTAAAAATTACCATTAAGAAATCACCTTATTTCTTAATGGTAATTTTTTTTATAAATACCTCAGATTTCTATTTGTTCATATGTTGCATTTCAAAAATAAAAGTGTCCAAATCGACATTTTGAACCAATAATGACAACGCTTTATCTACAATGTATCGCACGTTACTTGGCGTAAAACCTAATGCTACCGCAAATTTCATTAAAATATCTTTTTGGCGTTGTCCTAAAACGTGATCGGCAAAAACCATTCTCGATAAATCATACAAACGTTCCAATCTTTGTGTGTATAAATAAGGAGGATTTATGGGATATTTCATTGGATTTTCTAAAATTTCCTCATATTCTAATGGAGAAATTTCGAGATTGTGCGCTAATTTGTCCAAGAATAATTTTTCTTCTGGACTCAAAGCACCGTCAGCAGTTGCAACTCTCACAATGGAAGAAAAATGACCTTTGTTTCTACTCTTAAATTCGTTATCAAATAAATCGGAAAATGACATAATTTTAGGTTTTAGTGTTACTCAAATTTAAGCATAATTTTATATTTTTTTGCCCTATTTTTCTTAAAATTTTATAATTATTGGAATGGAAATCACATTTAATTTAATTGCCATTTATTGAAATCTATCCTAACTATTTTCAAAATAATTCGTAAGTTTGACACATACTAAATCTTTAATACATTAACTATGTCGGAATTTTGGATTTATTTTGAAATAGGAATGCGCCACGTTTTGAACATAAATGCGTACGATCACGTTTTGTTTTTAATCGCTTTGACCGTTCCGTATTCATTTAACGATTGGAAACGAGTTTTAATTTTGATTTCCCTTTTCACAGTTGGGCATACAATTGCGTTACTACTTTCGGTTTATGGAGTTGTGGTTGTAAAAGTCAATCTTATTGAATTTTTAATTCCAATTACAATATTAATAACGGCACTTTTTCATCTTTTTACGGCTGGAAAATCATCCAAAAATGAAAGTATAAGCATAATAGGTTTCATCACATTGTTTTTCGGAATTGTACACGGATTAGGTTTTGCGACCTATTTTAAATCAATTCTTGGCGGAACTACAAATGATAAATTAGTACCACTTTTGGAATTTGCAACGGGAATTGAAGCGTCACAAATTATAGTTGTTTTGGTTGCTTTAATAGCTGCTTATTGCGTTCAAACGTTGTTTAGATTTTCAAAAAGAGATTGGACTTTAGTAATGGCATCATTTGTGATTGGAGTTGTATTGCCAATGATAATTGAGAGTAAAATTTGGATTAGATAAAGAAATGGAAAAGAAAAAATTAAATAAATACGATAAAGCTTATCTGCGAATTGCATCCGAATGGGGGCAACTTTCCTATTGCAAACGCCGTCAAGTGGGCGCAATTATTGTTCGTGATAAAATGATAATTTCCGATGGATACAACGGAACGCCATCAGGATTTGAAAATTGTTGTGAAGATGACGAAGGATTGACACAGTGGTTCGTGCTTCACGCTGAGGCAAATGCAATCCTGAAAGTGGCACGTTCAACACAAACTTGTGAAGGAGCAACGCTATATATTACACTTTCGCCTTGCAAAGAATGTAGTAAATTAATTCACCAATCGGGAATAAAAAGAGTGGTGTATCAAAACGGGTATCGTGACGATTCTGGGATTCAATTTCTGATAAAAGCAGGCGTTGAAGTGGAACAAATTTTAGTTCTCGAACAATAAATGAAATTCAACCAAAAATATTTTCCAATAGTATTCTTTTCAACTTTAGCATTGGGAATACTTCTTGGTGCCAAATTAAATTTTCCTTCTCAAGGAAATGTTTCGTCTTCGGATAATCATAAAAACAAACTCAATAAATTAATAGATTTCATTGATAATGAATATGTTGATAAGGTAAATACCGATTCAATTGTTGATTTAGCGGTTACGAATATTTTAGAAAAATTAGATCCGCATTCCGTTTATGTTCCGCCAAGTGAGCAAAGCCAAATTGCCGAAAGTATGAAAGGTGATTTCGTGGGAATTGGCGTTAATTTTTATATGTTAAATGATACCGTTGCCATTGTAAAACCAGTTAAAGGCGGTCCTTCGGAAAAAGCAGGAATAAAATCTGGCGATAGGATTTTATATGCCAATAAAGAAAAATTATTTGGTCGAAAACTCATAAGCGACAGCCTCTTTTCAAAATTAAAAGGCGTAAAAGGTTCGGAAGTTACGCTTACGATTTATCGAAAAAGCGAAAATAAAAAATTACAATTCAAACTAAAACGAGATGTTGTTGCCATTGAAAGTGTTGCTGCAGCAGTAATGATAAATCCAACATTTGGGTATATAAAAATCAACCGTTTTGCAGAAACTACGGCTGATGAATTCAAAAAAGGGATGTTGCAATTAAAAAAACAAGGCGCAACTTCTTTGATAATCGATGTTCGTGACAACGGTGGAGGTTATATGGAAAAAGCGGTTGAAATTGCCGATGAATTATTGAAAGACAAGCAGTTAATTGTTTTTACAAAAAATAAAAAAGGCAAGGTTGACAAAACGTATGCGACTGCAGATGGAAATTTTGAAACTGGTAAAGTGTTTATTTTAATCAATGAAAATTCAGCTTCGGCAAGTGAAATATTGGCTGGTGCGATTCAAGATAATGACCGAGGAACTATTATTGGAAGGCGTTCTTTTGGTAAAGGATTGGTGCAACGAGAAATGAATTTTGAAGACGGTTCGGCGGTTCGGTTGACAATTGCAAGATATTACACGCCAACGGGTCGGTCGATTCAAAAATCATATAAAAACGGAAATGAAGAATATTTCAAAGAATTCGATAAGCGATTATTGAATGGCGAATTGTACAAAAAAGACAGCATAAAAGTTGACGACACGCTCAAATTTAAAACGCCAAAAGGCAAAACGGTTTATGGTGGTGGCGGAATTGTTCCTGATGTTTTTGTGCCTTTGGAAGTTGAACACGGCGACGAAGGCGTTGGCTATTTGATGCAATCGGGACCTGTGAGTTATTATGTTTTTGAAGAATTAGACAAAAACAGAAAGGAATTTGAAGGCTTGAAATTCAATCAATTTATATCAAAAATGGATAAATCTGATTTGTACTTCAATAATTTCAAAAAGTATTTGTTTAAAAACGGTTTGGATTTGAAATTAGAAAAAGATAAAAACTTGGTAAAAAGGTATTTAACAGCTGAATTTGCAAGACAGTTATTTGGCGAAGAATTTTATTATTCAATTGTTTTGAAAGAAGATGCAATGATAAAAAAAGCGGTGAATTTAAAATAAATCAAAATTATTTTTGAATTTTATCGTGACTTTGCGTTTGAATTCCGTTGTTCCATAAAGTCAGAATATCCGTTGCAACTGCAGCGCCACTGCCCGCAGCGATTGACAATTGACTGCGCCAACCTGCTAAAGTTCCCGCAACATAAATCCCATCAGCAACTTTATGATCGGTGTTTTTGAGTTGGATTCTTTGTTTTTCAGCAAGTGTTTTTTTATGCGTTTCCACAAATTCCATTAAGCCGTCAATATCAAATGTATTGGAATAGCCAATGGCAACAACAATGGTTTTGGTTTGGTAGGAGTTTCTATTGGTAACAACGGTGAAGTTTGGAAATTCACCTTCAATTTTCATTACTTTTTCACCTTCAATTTGTTCAATTTGCGGATACAACTCTGATAATTGTTGGATGCTTTGCGACAATAAATCACTTCCTAAAGTTCCTGCAGCAATTCCGTAAGCATTGTTAAATATAGCTTCTTGGAGTGAAGATGTTTTTTGATGTGCTATAATTCCGATTTTTTTATCGGTCATAAATGGTTTCTTGTGAGCGGAACCTAAAACGAGTGCGCAAGACATTCCCGACACACCGCCACCAATAATTAGCGAATCAAATAGTACTGAATTATTTAGTTCGTTCTTCAATTTTTTTGGAAACTTTAAAAATCAAAAGAATTAAAACAGCACAAATTGAAGCTACAATTCCGATAAGCGCTATGGAATTTTTACCATCAAAAAGATGATTGAAATCAAGTAAAGTGATATTAAAAATAATTAAACCAAGCGCCAAAACAACTAATATCGAAGTAAAAATTTTCATTTCTGTATTTTTTAATAAGTTGTAAAAATACTAAAAAAATAAATTACATAAAGAGACCTTTAACATTACCGGCAAATAATTTAACAGCAATAGCAAGTAAAACAACGCCAAAAGTCTTTCTAATGACGCCCAAACCATTTTTTCCTAACATTCTTTCGATTTTAGCTGAGGATTTTAATACGCCGTAAACCACAATTATATTTAAAATTATAGCCGCAACAATATTTTCGGTGGCATATTGCGCTTTCAATGAAAGTAAAGTCGTCATTGTTCCTGCACCTGCAATTAATGGAAATGCAATCGGGACAATTGATGCCGAACTGGCTTCTTCATCACGGTAAATCCGAATTCCCAAAATCATTTCTAATGCCAAGAAAAACAATACGAAAGAGCCTGCTACTGCAAATGAATTTACGTCAATTCCAATTAATTTCAAAAGTCCTTCCCCAGCAAATAAAAACACAATCATAATTAAAGCTGCAACAATTGATGCTTTTTCGGATTCAATATGCCCGTGTTTTGTTCTTAAATCTACAACAATTGGAATTGTTCCTACAATATCAATTACAGCAAAAAGTACCATTCCTACAGTTGCAATTTCTTTAAAATCGAATTCCATTTTTTTTTGTTGTTTAATACTGCAAAAGTAGATAAATTAATACAACAATAGTTAAAACCGTTGTTATTATTAGGTTATATATAAGGTGCTTTTCAAAACAATAGTTATATTTGCAAAATGTTTCAAATAGGAAAAACCATCGTCTCGGAAGACATTTTAGAAAAGGAATTTGTGTGCAATTTATCTGCTTGCAAAGGCGCGTGTTGCGTTGATGGAGATGCTGGCGCACCTTTGAGTGAGGCGGAAACCAAAATCCTTGAATCTATTTATCCAAAGGTAAAACCCTTTCTTCGCAAAGAAGGAATTGCCGCTATTGAAGCGCAAGGAACTTGGAGAAAAGGAACCGATGGCGATCTTGAAACGCCCTTAATTGACGAAAAAGATTGTGCTTACGTTATTTATGACGGAAAAACTGCACTTTGCGGAATTGAGCAAGCTTACAACCAAGGTGTAATTGACTGGAAAAAACCTGTTTCTTGTCATTTGTATCCAATTCGGGTGAAAGATTTTACTGAATTTGCCGCGGTCAATTATGATAAATGGGAAATTTGCGACGATGCCTGTTCTTTAGGAAAAGAATTGGAAGTTCCGGTTTACAAATTTGTAAAAGAAGCTCTTATTCGCCGCTTTGGCGAAGATTGGTATATGGAACTTGAAAAAGTAGCCCAAGAAATTAAAAAATAATACCTCAATAAACCCTCGTTTTTTCATACTCCCAAAAAATTAAAATTCCTATATTTTACGGGACTTTAACATTTTATTGTAATTTTAATATATTGATATTCAGTAATTTAGTATTTTGTTTAAAAATTTGAAGCACTTTTAAGATTGTTAAAAACTATTGCCAATTGTGAATAAGTTTGGCTTTTTTTTACCGCATTAATTTACAATCTTTGTAACCGGATTTGGCAAATAGATCCCTCTTTATAAATCCATAAACATCAACATAATATGTCATCAGTAGAACCAATTTTACAAGAAAACAAGAATCGCTTTGTGATTTTTCCTATCAAGCACCACGATATATGGGAATGGTATAAGAAAATGGAGGCAAGTTTTTGGACTGCTGAAGAAATTGATTTGTCTCAGGATTTAAATGACTGGAACAACAAACTTTCTGATGAAGAGCGTTATTTTGTGAAACATATTTTGGCATTTTTCGCAGCTTCTGATGGAATTGTAAATGAAAATTTAGCCGAAAATTTTGTGAACGAAGTACAATATGCGGAAGCAAAATTTTTCTATGGTTTCCAAATTATGATGGAAAACATTCATAGCGAAACCTATTCGCTTTTGATTGATACGTATGTAAAAGACGAAGCTGAAAAAGACGATTTATTCAATGCATTAGATGTTTTTCCTGCAATTAAGAAAAAAGCAGATTGGGCTTTGAAGTGGATTGAATCGGATTCTTTTGCCGAACGATTAATTGCTTTTGCAGCCGTAGAAGGGATTTTCTTTTCGGGTGCTTTTTGTTCTATTTATTGGTTAAAAAAACGTGGTTTGATGCCAGGTTTGACCTTTTCTAACGAATTAATTTCTCGTGATGAAGGAGTTCACTGTGATTTTGCAGTGCATTTACACAACCACCACTTGGTTAATAAAGTTCCGAAAGATAGAATTCGTGAGATTATTGTAGATGCTTTAAAAATTGAAAGAGAATTCATTACCGAATCACTTCCTGTGAGTTTAATTGGGATGAACGCTGTTTTAATGACACAGTATTTAGAATTTGTTGCCGACAGATTGTTAGTTGAATTAGGCTGCGACAGAGAATACAATACTACAAACCCATTTGATTTTATGGATATGATTTCGCTTCAAGGGAAAACCAATTTCTTTGAAAAGAAAGTAGCCGAATATCAAAAATCGGGAGTTATGAATACGGATTCTCAAGCTCAAAAAATTAGCTTTGACGCTGATTTTTAGAAAATAAACCAATATGGACTTGAAGTCCTTGTGTTGGATTGGCAGACTAAAGTCTGAAAGGTAAATTACCAATCTGTGAAATTAGCCACAGATTCGCAGATTAGAAATGATTTAAAAATCTGTGAATCTGTGGCAAAAAAACATTAAACACCATTTAGAGTTGCGGTTTGTTTAAAATCGTGATTAGTACTCAAAATTTATCAATACATCTGAAGCCCTAGCCCAGATAGTAATGGAAATCCCACGCTTTTGGGCGTGGATTGAAATGGATAGCTGGAAATAGCTCCAAAAAAAAATGCTGAAATGAGTTCAGCATAAATTACAAATAACGAAAAACAGCGAAGGGATTTTCTGTTTTAAAAACAAAAAAAGTATGTACGTAGTAAAAAGAGATGGGCACAAAGAGCCTGTGATGTTTGACAAAATTACCGATAGAATTAAAAAACTATGTTACGGTTTGAACGATTTAGTTGATGCTGTAAAAGTAGCAATGCGAGTAATTGAAGGACTTTATGATGGGGTTTCTACGTCAGAATTAGATAATTTAGCAGCCGAAACTGCGGCTTCGATGACTATTGCGCATCCTGATTATGCACAATTGGCAGCGAGAATTGCGATTTCGAATTTGCATTCCAATACCAAAAAATCGTTCTCGGAAACGATGAACGAAATGTATTTTTACGTGAACCCACGAAACGGGCAAAAAGCGCCTTTGCTTTCGGAAGAAGTTCACAAAGTGATTATGGATAACGCCGAATTTTTGGATTCACACATTATATACAACAGAGATTTCAATTACGATTATTTTGGTTTCAAAACCTTGGAACGTTCGTATTTGTTGAAAATAAACGGGAAAATCGTGGAACGTCCGCAACACATGTTGATGCGAGTTTCGGTTGGAATTCACTTAGACGATTTGACTTCTGTGATAGAAACGTACGATTTAATGTCGAAAAAATTCTTCACCCACGCTACGCCAACATTGTTCAATGCGGGAACGCCAAAACCTCAAATGTCTTCTTGCTTCCTTTTGGCAATGCAAGACGACAGCATCGACGGGATTTACGATACGCTAAAACAAACGGCAAAAATCTCGCAATCGGCAGGTGGAATTGGACTTTCAATTCACAATGTTCGTGCTACAGGATCGTATATTCGTGGTACGAATGGAACGTCAAACGGAATTGTTCCGATGTTGCGTGTTTTCAATGATACCGCACGTTACGTAGATCAAGGTGGTGGAAAACGTAAAGGTAGTTTTGCGATTTATATCGAAACTTGGCACGCAGATATTTTCGATTTCTTAGATTTGAAAAAGAATACTGGAAAAGAAGAAATGCGCGCCAGAGATTTGTTTTTTGCAATGTGGACTTCCGATTTATTTATGAAAAGAGTTCAAGAAGACGGACTTTGGACGTTGATGTGTCCTAACGAATGTCCAGGTTTATACGATGTTTATGGCGAAGAATTTGAAGCCTTATACACTTCGTATGAAGCCGCTGGAAAAGGTAGAAAAACCATCAAAGCGCACGAATTATGGGAGAAAATTTTAGAATCGCAAATCGAAACTGGAACCCCATATATGTTGTACAAAGATGCAGCCAATAGAAAATCGAATCAGAAAAATTTGGGAACTATTCGTTCATCGAATTTGTGTACCGAGATTATGGAATTCACATCGAAAGACGAAATTGCAGTTTGTAATTTGGCTTCCCTTTCGTTACCAATGTTCGTTGAAAACGGAAAATTCAACCACGATTTGTTGTTTACCGTTACCAAACGCGTGACCAGAAACTTGAACAAAGTAATCGATAGAAATTATTATCCTGTAATTGAAGGAGAAAATTCAAACAAGCGTCACCGCCCAATTGGGTTGGGAGTGCAAGGATTGGCGGATGCATTTATTATGTTGCGCATGCCGTTTACAAGCGACGAAGCTAAAAAATTGAACCAAGAAATTTTCGAAACATTATATTTTGCTGCCGTAACTGCATCAATGGAATTGGCAATCGAAGAAGGCCCGTATTCAAGTTATGTTGGTTCGCCAATATCGCAAGGAGAATTCCAGCACAACCTCTGGGGAATGAAAGACGAAGAACTTTCAGGACGTTGGGATTGGGCAGCATTGCGTAAAGAAGTGATGAAAAACGGAGTAAGAAACTCGCTTTTAGTAGCACCAATGCCAACCGCTTCGACCTCGCAAATATTAGGAAACAACGAAGCTTTTGAGCCTTATACTTCTAATATTTATACACGACGTGTGCTTTCAGGCGAATTCATTGTAGTCAACAAACATTTGTTGGAAGATTTAGTAAAATTAGGACTTTGGACAGAAGACCTAAAACAAGAATTAATGCGTGAAAACGGATCGGTTCAAAACCTAAATATCCCACAAGATTTAAAGGAATTGTACAAAACCGTTTGGGAAATGTCCATGAAAGACATCATCGATATGTCCCGCCACAGAGGGTATTTTGTAGATCAATCGCAATCGTTGAACTTGTTCATGCAAAACGCAAATTATTCAAAACTAACGTCCATGCACTTCTACGCTTGGCAATCAGGATTGAAAACCGGAATGTACTATTTGCGAACAAAAGCAGCTGTTGACGCTATAAAATTCACCTTGAATAACGACAAAAAAGCAGAGCCAATTGAAGTTCAAGAACAAGAATTAGCAGCTATTCCAGTAGTTACACAAGCCGTAGAAATGTCCCCAGAAGAATACCGCGCCATGATAGAATTGGCTAAAAATGCAGGGCCAGACGAATGTGAAATGTGCGGTAGCTAATACCCGATTTTAAATATAAATAGAGAACCCTTGCAGGAAACTGAAATAAATTCAGTTTGAATGTGAGGGTTTTTTTCTTTTGGGCGTGCCCTCGTTTAGAACGTTTTGAGGAAACACAACATTTTTCGTAAACTCGGTCGGGCATTCCGCTACAAGTCCTCGTCAAGTTCCGCTTTCGCTACACTTGTCTGTGGGCTCATATCTTTGTATTGATTACAATTATAAGAAATACTTATCTTTGAAATAGTAATAATAGATAACAAAACAAAGTTGCATAATCGTCGTTGGGCTAGATACATTTAATGATATTGACGA
>OZ248372.1:0-36110 GCA_965234425.1 Flavobacterium neuenschwanderi (SeqCode)
TTTTTATACAACATCTAAACTAAAAGCATAGTGTTTAAGTACTTATTGAGGCTTCTATGTAATAAAAACAAAGTTGATCTTCCTATTTCGTCAATATCATTAAATGTATCTAGCCCAACGACGATTATGCAACTTTGTTTTGTTATCTATTATTACTATTTCAAAGATAAGTATTTCTTATAATTGTAATCAATACAAAGATATGAGCCCACAGACAAGTCTAGCGAAGCGGAACTTGACGAGGACTTGCAGCGGAATGCCCGACCGAGTTTAGAACAAATGTCGTAATTACCAGAAATGTTCTAAACGAGGGCACGCCCAAATAAAAAAAGCCATCAATTGACGGCTTTAAATTTTATATTTGAGATAATTCTATAAATTATGACTGTTTTCAGGAACGTCGTCTTCCATATTTAGCATACTCCATAATTTGTCTTTCAACTCCGAAAGCCCTTGTTGCGCAACGGATGAAATGAACATATAAGGCGTTCCTGCGAAATCTTTATCGAGTTGGATTTTCAATTCTGATTTGAGTTCGTCGTCCAACATATCGCATTTTGAAATCACAACAATGCGTTCTTTGTCCAACATTTCAGGGTTGTATTTTGTCAATTCATTCACCAAAATATCATATTCTTCTTTGATATTTGGGGTGTCAACGGGAACTAAAAACAGCAACGTGGAATTTCTTTCGATGTGTCGTAAAAAGTAATGACCAAGCCCTTTTCCTTCGGCGGCACCTTCGATAATACCAGGAATATCGGCGATTACAAACGATTGAAAATCACGATAAGCCACAATTCCAAGATTTGGTTTTAAGGTTGTAAACGGATAATCGGCAATTTTTGGTTTCGCAGAAGTCAACACAGAAAGCAACGTTGATTTCCCAGCATTTGGAAAACCTACTAAACCAACATCGGCAAGGACTTTCAATTCCAAAATCATATCGACTTCTGTGGAAGGCAAGCCAGGTTGAGAATATCTTGGCGTTTGATTGGTTGAACTTCTAAAATGCCAGTTTCCTAAACCACCTTTTCCACCAAGAGCAATAATTCTGCGCTCTTCGTGCTCGGTAATTTCGAATAAAATTTCATTGGTTTCTTTGTCGCGAACTACAGTTCCTAATGGTACTTCGATGAATTTATCATCGCCATCGGCACCGGTACTTCTGTCGCCACCACCATCGCCACCGTGTCCTGCTTTTACGTGTCTTGCAAATTTTAGATGAAATAATGTCCAAAGACTTTTGTTTCCAACAAGATATACGTGTCCACCGCGACCACCATCACCACCATCTGGACCACCTTTTTCAATAAATTTTTCTCTGTGTAAATGCGTTGAACCTTTTCCGCCTTTTCCAGAGGAAACATATATTTTTACGTAATCTACGAAATTTCCTTCAGTCATTATTTTTAGTATTCAGTGTTCAGTGTTCCGTTTTTAGTATTCAGTTATTTACTGAACTCTAAAAACTGCAAACTGAGCACTATTATTTTACGGCTTTCACCATTACTTTATCAATCCTCACGCCATCCATATCGATTACTTCAAGCTCATATTTCTGCCAAATTAATTTTTCTCCTTGCTTTGGAATTCGAGACAATTCGGTCATAATCAAACCGCTTACTGTGGTAACTTCATAATCATTTGTCAATTCGTCCAACTCAAAATAAGTTAGAAAATCGTGTAATGAATAATGCCCATCAACAAGCCAAGTTCCGTCTTCTCTTTCGATTAATTGATAATCATCATTATTGAAATCGGCTGCATCGCCAACAAGTGCTTCCAAAATATCATTCAATGTAATTATTCCTTGAAAAATTCCGTATTCATCAGACACAAAAGCATAATGAACGCCACTTTTTTTGAAATTTTCTAATGCTTTATACGCCGATGTTTGCTCCATAATGAAAGGTGCGTCCGTCATTATTTTTTCTAAATTGAAAGCTTCATTGTCTATATTTGAAAATATATTTTTCAGATTTACAACTCCAACTATGTCATCATAATTTTCGCCATAAATAGGATAAACAGAATGCAATTCCTTTAGCATAAATTCTTTAACTTGCTCTCTATTTGATGCTAATGGCAAAAAAACCACTGATTGTCGGTGCGTCATTAATGAATTTACTTTTCGGTCTCCAATGTGAAAAACACGTTCCACAATATCTTGCTCAATTTCCTGAACTTCCCCGCCTTCGGTACCTTCTTTTATGATTGCTTTGATTTCTTCCTCTGTAACTTTTCCGTCGGCAGAAGGTTTAATCATTAATATTTTCAATAAAAATTCCGTTGAAATTGTAAGCAACCAAATAAATGGAGCAGTTACAATTGAAATCATTTTCATCGGAATAGCAACGGCTTTTGCGATAGCCTCAGGATGATTTAGCCCAATTCTTTTGGGTAATAATTCACCCAATACTAAAGAGAAAAAGGTCAATACAACCACTACAATTCCTACTGCAATTGAATTGGCATAAGGTTTTAAAAAGTCAAATTCAGTAATGAAAAGTTGAACATCATCTGTGATTTTTGCTCCACTAAAAATACCTGTCAAAATTCCGATTAAAGTAATTCCAATTTGAACCGTTGAAAGAAATTTGTTTGGAGAATTGGCCAAATCAAGGGCAGCTTGTGCGCTTTGATTTCCTTTTTTTGCAGCACTTTCCAACCGGTTTTTTCTTGCCGAAATCAATGCGATTTCTGACATTGAAAAAATACCGTTAAGTAAAATTAAAAAAAGTATTATTAGTATTTCCAATTTGTATTTATTTGGTTTTTAATTTTGTAAATAAATTTACAACCGTTCAATTATTGCGCTCAATCTTTGTGTAATTTCTTGAATAGAACCAATACCATTTACAGGATAAAACTTTTTTTGATTGCTATAATATTCCATCAAAGGAGCTGTTTTTTCATTGTATTCTTGGTAACGATTTCTAATTTTATCTTCATCTTGATCGTCAACTCTTCCACTTGTTTTTCCTCTTTCCAATAACCGTTGAATTAGAATTTCATCATCTGCTTCCAATGCAATTGTAGCGGTAACTTCCCAATTTTTTGTTGCTAAAAAAGCATCCAATGCTTCTGCTTGAGCCAAAGTTCTTGGAAAACCATCAAATAGAAATCCTTTTGTGTCTGGATTTTTTTCTACCGTATCCTGCAACATTTTAATGGTAACTTCATCAGGAACTAAATCCCCATTATCCATATAACTCTTCGCTAATTTGCCTAAATCTGTATTATTCTGAATATTGAATCTAAAAATATCCCCAGTTGAAAGATGCGTTAAATGGTATTTTTCTTTTAAAAATTCTGCTTGAGTTCCTTTTCCAGCACCTGGCTTTCCAAATAAGACAATGTTAATCATAATGTAAATGTGTTGCTTGTCCCGCCGAAACGGATTGTAGTTAATTTATTTATTTATTTATTTTAATTGATATACTTCAGGTAAATTTCTTCCTAATCCATCGTAATCTAATCCAAATCCAACGATGAATTTATTTGGAATTCGAATACCTACATAATCTATTTTTATATCTTTTTTAAATGCATCAGGCTTGAAAAAAAGTGTCGCTATTTTGAAATGTTTTACGTTTTGTTTCTTAAATAAATCTTTCAATTCTAAAACTGTGTTTCCAGTATCAACGATGTCTTCAATAACAATTACGGTTCTTCCCGATAAATCTTGGTTCAAACCAATCAACTGTTTTACTTCATTTGTAGATTCAGTTCCTTCATAAGAAGCCAATTTTATAAAACTCACTTCACAAGGTTTTTTGTAGTGTTTCATAAAATCTGAAACTACCATAAAAGCACCGTTCAAAACCCCTACAAAAACTGGAATTTCATCTGCGAAATCTGCTTCTACTTGAGCTGCCATTGTTGCAATAGCAAAATCTATTTCTTCTGCAGAAATAAAGGGAACAAATTGTTTGTCGTGAAGTTGTATCATTTTTAAGGTTTTAAATAATCTGCAAATATACAGAATTCGAATTTGACATGAAGCAAACCTTATTGTTATTTTAAAGTTTTACTAAGGAGCTATCTATCTTTGTTAAAATAAAATGTAAATTTTTAAAAAAGATGTTAAAATTTAATTAAACTTATTACTATTTTTACAGTCTAAATAGTTATAATTCAAATATTATGGCATCATTAAATCAAAACACAAATATTTTAGGAGTTAAGAATGCAAAGCATTTATTGAGAAGAGCAAATTTTGTTTATACCAAAACTTTAATTAATCAATATGCATTGTTAACTCCTAACCAAGCTTTAAATTTGTTATTAACGACAAGTCCAATAACGGTTCAATATCCTTATGACCCACTTCCAACAACTGCACCCGACGGTTTTTGGACAGAATCAACTGCATTGGCATCTAGTTTTACTGGTCAAGCTAGGAAAGGAGTAATTGTTGGAGGATGGTGGTGGTATAACGCTATTAATTCCCCAAATTTAAAATACAAATTATCTCATTTTTTATCAACTTGTTTTACTGTTGAAATAAGTGGTTCTGGAACTCCAACAGAATTTTACGATTATATTCGGTTGTTACTTTTTTATTCTTACGGAAATTACAAAACCTTGGCAAAAAAAATGACACTTAACAATTCGATGTTAACGTATTTAAATAACACAACGAATTCTAAAACAGCCCCAAATGAAAATTATGCAAGAGAGTTTTTAGAATTATTTACAATCGGGAAAGGGCCACAAATTGGGATTGGAAATTACACCAATTATACAGAAGCAGATATTGTACAAGCAGCTCGGGTATTAACAGGATTTAGGCGTGTTTCAGCTCGAAATGTTATTGACCCTGATACGAATTTGCCAAAAGGGTACAATCTTTTTTCTCAACATCATACAAGTCCAAAGACGTTTAGTAGCGCATTCAACAATACTGTAATTGCTGCGTCTACAACTGATGTTGGGATGGATACAGAATTGAATGATTTTGTAAACATGGTTTTTAACCAACAAGCAACTGCAAAAAACATTTGCAGAAAACTATATATTTATTTTGTAAAAGGAACTATTTCTGCAGAAGTTGAAACAGACATTATTACGCCATTAGCTCAAGATTTTTATAATAATGGGTATGAAATTGCACCAATAATCAGAAAGTTATTAGAAAGTCAACATTTTTATGATTTAGATGATTCTGATGCTACAAATGAAACCATTGGAGGAATTATTAAATCGCCTTTACAGCAAATTTCAGAAGTTTGTACCTATTTACAAGCAACAATTTCAAATCCAAACACGAATGCGTATGATTATTATTATAAATTTTGGAATTTATTTGTAAACAATAGCTTTTTAACTGGTGCCAATATGATTTTGTTTGACCCAGAAAATGTTGCAGGGCATCCAGCCTATTATCAAGCCCCTGGTTTTGATAAAAATTGGATATCTGCGTCAACCTTAATAGCAAGATATAGACTTGGTGAATCATTATTAGATGGTAATAATAGAATTAGTGGAAATGCAACAATTATAACTAAAATTAATATTTCAACAGTTATAAAAACTTCTAATATTATTTCTGTTGCCAATGACCCTTACATTCTTACTTCTGAATTGTGCAATGCTTTATTTGCTCAAAATCCAGATACAAATAGGGTAAATTATTTTATGAATTCGTTTTTATTACAAGGGCTTGCTACTTTTTACTGGACAAATGCTTGGGATGATTTTATAGCTACCGGAGTTAATACAGTGGTAGAATCAAGATTAAAATTATTGGTAACAAATATTTTGAGAGCTCCAGAATCTCAAATGTTTTAACACGATACAAATATGAAAAGAAGAAATTTTATCCAACTTACTGCTTCGGCTTCTGCATTATCACTTTTGCCAACAGAAGTTTTTGCGCTTTTTAAATCGGCAGGAATGACAACTTGTCCAAATGTAAATGCCAAAAAAATTGTGCTCATTCAATTGTCAGGTGCAAATGACGGTTTAAACACCGTTGTTCCGTTAAATCAATATGATACGTATGCGGCTTTGCGTCCTAATATTAAACTCAATAATGTTGGGACTTCAAATGGATTAATTAATTTAGATACTACTTTACCATTGGCAAATCAAGTGGGTCTTCATCCCTCATTAACGGGTTTCAAAAATTTGTACGATAGCGGATTCATGAGGTTAATTCAAGGAGTTGGCTACCCTTCACAAGATAAATCTCACTTCAAATCTACCGATTTGTGGTTGACAGGTGGCGATGGAACTCAAGCAAATAATGCAATTGACAGTGGTTGGATTGGTCGCTTTCTGGAGAGTTATTATTCCAATTTTTTAACTGCAAATTTCCCACTTGGAATTCAACTAGGAAGTAGCGATAATTCTTTGGGATTTCACGGGGAAGTGGAACACGGCATGTCAATTAATATAAATGGTCAAGATCCTTCAGGGTTTTATTCAGTTATAAATGGACTTGGAGGAGCTCCACCAACAACTATTCCAAATTCTGAATATGGAAATCTAATACAATTTATTTTAGATAATGATAGCGAGACCAATATCTATGCACAAACTATTTCTACTGCTTTTAATAGTGGAACTAATTCTACCGCCGTAACGTATCCAACGACAAGTTTGGCAAACCAATTAAAATCAGTTGCGCGATTTATTTCTGGGGGATTACAAACCAAGGTTTACCTTGTTAAAATTGGTGGTTTCGATACTCATGATGTTCAAGTAGCAGCGAACACAACAACACATTTAGGAACTCATGCGGGTCTTTTAACTCAAGTTTCAGAGGCCATAAAATGCTTTATAACCGACCTTAACAATCAAAATTTAGGAGACGATGTGATTGCGGTTCCTTTTTCTGAATTTGGAAGGAAAGCTGCCGAAAACGGAAATTTAGGAACTGATCATGGTGAAATTGCACCAATGTTTGTTTTTGGGAAATCTATAAATCCAGGAGTTTCAGGAACAAATATAAATCTTTCAGAGGCAGTTTTAGCCAATAATTATCAAGTACAAACCGTTCAGCATGATTACCGTCGCGTTTTTAGTACGATACTTCAAGATTGGTTTGGAACTAGCAACCAAACATTAGATTTAACGTTTTTTAATACTACTACTAATCAAGGTTATTCAAATAATAAAGTTAGTAATATGATAAAAACTGAATTTGCAGTACCACCAAATTGTTATTCGAATACTATATTGTCTACAAACGATTTTACAAATAGAAATGATATTGTAGTTTACCCAAACCCAACTATTGAGACTGTAAATATTAATTCAATTAATAATTCAATCAATGTAGTTTCTGTGTATTCTCTAGATGGTAAATTAGTTGCTACTTATAGAAATCCAATGACTTCAGATAACTATTCAATAAACGTTCAAAATTTAGCAATTGGAATTTATACCTTAAAAGTGGAAACCAATAATGGTAGTTTTACTAAGAAAATAATTGTTCGAAGATAATTTAAATAGCTTAACTTTTTATTTTTACTCTTTTAAAGTATCTTTGTTAAAAATTTATTTTAAATGAATTATTTTTCTTCCGATTTTAAATTAGGAATCCTCGGTGGCGGCCAACTCGGTAAAATGATGTTGTTTGACACTCGAAAATTCGACATTCAAACCTACGTTCTCGATCCAAGTGATGAAGCCCCTTGTAAAATAGCTTGCAATAAATTTTTTCAAGGAAATTTAATGGATTTTGAAACCGTTTATAATTTCGGAAAACAAGTTGATGTTTTAACTTTCGAAATCGAATTGGTAAATCTTGATGCTTTAGAAAAATTAGAAAGCGAAGGAATAAAAGTTTTTCCATCCCCAAAAACCTTAAGACTGATTCAGAATAAAGGCATTCAGAAGGATTTTTATTCTCAAAATAACATTCCAACGGCAGCCTATCAAAGATTTGAAAATTTAGATGCTCTAGAATCGGAAATTCAAAATCTAAAATTACCTTTTGTATGGAAATGCACCGAATTTGGCTATGACGGAACCGGTGTAAAAATCATCCGAACACTTTCAGATTTAGATAATTTGCCAAATGTAGAATGTATTTCAGAAGAAATGATTCCGTTCAAAAATGAATTGGCGGTAATAGTTTGCCGCAATCCATCAGGCGAAATCAAAACCTATCCCGTGGTGGAAATGGAATTTCATCCCGAAGCAAACCAAGTGGAATATGTAATTTGCCCTGCGCGAATTGATGATAAAGTAGCCGAAAATGCACGAGCAATCGCTTTGAATGTTTCCGAAAAATTCAATCATGTTGGACTTTTAGCAGTAGAAATGTTTCAAACTGAAAACGACGAAATCATTGTAAACGAAGTTGCACCGCGTCCGCACAATTCTGGACATCACACCATAGAAGCAAGTTACACATCGCAATTTGAAAACCATTTACGCGCAATTCTTAACTTACCTTTAGGAAATACGGATAGCAAAGTTGCTGGAATTATGGTAAATTTGGTTGGCGAAGAAGGTTATTCTGGCGATGTAATTTACGAAAATATAGAAACTATTTTGGGCTGGAATGGTGTTACACCACATATTTACGGTAAAAAACAAACGCGTCCTTTCCGAAAAATGGGGCACGTAACCATTGTAAACCAAGACATCAAAGTAGCCCGAAAAATTGCAGAAGACGTTAAGAATACAATTAGAGTAATTTCATAAATTAAAAGATTGAAAAATTAAAAGATTGAAAAATTGGTTTTTTACAATTATAAAATTTCAACAAAATCCTTTAATTTTTAAATCTTTAAATCTTTAAATAAAAAAATAATGAAAGTAGCCGTAATAATGGGAAGCATTTCCGACATGCCAATAATGCAGGAAGCTGTTGATATTCTAAATGGTTTTGATATCGAAATCGAAGTCGATATTGTTTCTGCCCACAGAACCCCCGAAAAACTTTTTGATTTTAGCAAAAACGCCCATCTTCGAGGAATATCAGTTATCATCGCTGGAGCTGGTGGAGCTGCTCATTTGCCTGGAATGGTCGCGTCAATGTCGCCACTTCCCGTAATCGGAGTGCCTATAAAATCAAGTAATTCTATTGATGGCTGGGATTCCGTTTTGTCAATTTTACAAATGCCAGGTGGCGTACCTGTTGCAACTGTAGCTTTAAACGGAGCCAAAAATGCTGGAATTCTTGCCGCCCAAATCATCGGAACGCAAGACAAATGTGTTTTAGATAAAATCGTTTTTTACAAAGAAGGTTTGAAAGAATCCGTATATAAATCTTCCGAAAGTCTGAAGAAATAATAGTATTTTTTTTAGGAGCTATTTCCCGCTATTCATTACAATCTTTTCTTTTTTAAAGAAAAAAAAAGAAAAGGATTTCCATTTCTATCAGGGCTAAAAACGTTTAGAATTCAAATCTCGATTTCATTTTAAAATCGTTTTAGCCTATCAAAATTACTGCAGAAACTATAAAAAAATTATAGAAAAAAGAAAAACATATTATGAGCATATTAACTCAATATTTCAATACGAAATACAATACAGCGCCTTTTTCTCAAATAAAAAATGAGGATTATCTTCCTGCATTTCAAGAAGGAATCGCATTGGCGAAAGCCGAAATCGATGCTATTGTAAACAATCCCGAAAAACCAACATTCGAAAACACAATCGATACATTGGCGTTTAGCGGAAATACTTTAGACCGAATTTCAAGTATTTTTTTCAATCTGAATTCTGCTGAAACCAGTGACGAAATGCAAAAAATTGCACAAGAAGTTTCGCCATTATTATCTGAATTTGGAAATGATGTTCGCCTGAACGCTGCTTTATTTGCAAAAGTAAAAGCGGTTTACGAACAAAAAGAAACTTTAAATCTAAACCCAGAACAAACAACGCTTTTAGACAAAAAATATAAAAGCTTTTCTAGAAATGGTGCTAATTTATCCGATGATAAAAAAATAATTCTACGAGAAATCGACAAAGAATTATCGAAATTGAGTTTGCAATTTGGCGAAAATGTTTTGGCTGAAACCCAAGCGTTTCAAATGCATCTAACCGATGAAAAAGATTTAGCAGGTTTGCCAGAAGGCACAATTGAAGCCGCTCATTCTTTGGCGAAAAGCCTTGAAAAAGAAGGTTGGATTTTTACTTTGGATCATCCAAGTTATATTCCATTTGTAACGTATTCCGATAATCGGGAATTGCGTAAAAAAATGGCAATTGCTTTCGGAGCGCGTGCGTTTCAAAACAATGAATTCGACAATCAAGAAATCGTTTTGAAAATCGCAAAATTACGTTTCGATAGAGCACAAGTATTGGGTTACGCGACGCACGCCCATTTTGTTTTGGAAGAAAGAATGGCTGAAAATCCAGAGAAAGTAAAAAGATTTTCCAATGATTTATTGGCAAAAGCCAAACCAGCAGCTCAAAAAGAATTTGCCTAATTGACTGCTTTCGCAAAAAAATTAGACGGAATTGACCAATTAGAAAAATGGGATGGCGCGTATTATTCAGAGAAATTGAAACAACAATTATTCAATTTAGACGATGAAACACTGAAACCTTATTTCCAATTAGAAAAAGTTTTAGACGGTGCTTTTACAGTAGCTCAAAAATTATACGGAATCACATTTGAAGAAATTTTCGACATCGATAAATACCACGAAGAAGTAAAAACGTATGAAGTAAAAGATGAAGACGATCAATTAGTTGCTATTTTCTATGTTGATTTTTTTCCAAGAAAAGGAAAACGAAATGGGGCTTGGATGACTTCTTATAAATCACAATATATAAAGGACGGAAGCAATGAAAGACCGCACATTTCAAATGTTTGTAATTTTACAAAACCCACAGAAACGAAACCATCCTTATTGACATTCAACGAAGTAACCACTTTATTTCACGAATTCGGACACGGTTTACACGGAATTTTGGCGAATACGACTTATCCAAGTTTGTCGGGAACAAATGTATTTTGGGATTTTGTAGAATTGCCAAGTCAGATTATGGAAAACTGGTGTTATGAAGCCGAAGCATTGGCTTTGTTTGCCTATCATTATCAAACTGACGAAATGATTCCTATGGAATTAGTTCAAAAAATCAAAAAAAGTGCCAGTTTCCAAGAAGGAATGGCTACGATGCGACAATTGAGTTTTGGATTGTTAGATATGGGTTGGCACGGTCAAGACCCATCGAACATAAAAGAGATAAAAACATTTGAAACCGAACAATTTTCGGCAACACAATTGTATCCAGAAGTCAAAGAAAACGCAATGAGTACTGCTTTTTCACATATTTTTCAAGGTGGATATTCGTCTGGTTATTACAGTTACAAATGGGCAGAAGTTCTCGATGCTGACGCTTTTGCTTATTTCCAAGAAAAAGGAATTTTCAATAAAGAAGTGGCTACAAAATTCAAAGAAAACGTGCTTTCAAAAGGCGGAACGGAACATCCAATGATTTTGTACAAACGCTTTAGAGGTCAAGAACCAAAACCTGATGCGCTGTTGAGAAGAGCTGGTTTAGCCCCCTAACCCCCAAAGGAGGAATGCAACCGAAGTGAAAACTTCGGTTTTTATTTTATAATACCCAAAACCATTGTATTGTGAATATTAAAAAATCAAATCACTTTAATATTGTAAACCTTTTTATAAGATCTTTATAATTATCACTTAATGTGATTTTGTGATTTCCTTTTAAAATAACAAGATTATCAGACATAAAAATTTCTTCTATTTTTTCTATGTTTATGATGAAATTCCTATTGGTTCTGCAAAATTTATTAACGTCCAAAAGTTCAATAATTTTTCCTAACGAAATTGAAATCACAAACTTCTCGCTTTCGGTTATTATATTGCAATATCTTTCTTCAACTTCAATGTACAAAATAGAAGAAATCAATACTTTTTTTAAGGAATTATTCTTTTTAATATAAAGGTATTCTTTGCTTATTACCGTGTTTTCATCTTCGCTTGAAAAAACATCAGGTTGTGCATAAAAACTCTCTACCGCCATTTCTAAAGCATACAAAATTTCCAATTCATTAAATGGTTTTAATAAAAAACTAAAGGGATGCGTAAGTTTGGCTCTTTCAAAAATTTGACGGTCTTTAGAACTTGTCAGAAACACAAATGGTTTTATGACATTCGGAATTATACTGATAGTTTCAGCAAACGAAATTCCGTCTGGTTTTCCATCTAAAAAAACATCAATAACTATTATATCAACAGGGTTTTTATAAAACATTGTAAGTGCCTCGCTAAAGGATGTTGCTACTCCTACAATCGTATAATTATTTTCTGAAAGTACTTTTACAAGTGCATCACTTTCTGAAGGAAGGTCTTCAATAATAAGTACATTTATGTTATCCATGTTTCTCGGATTTTGGAATCGTAATAATTATTTTAGTCCCTATATTTTCCTGGCTTTCAATGTCTAATTCGCCACCGTTTTTCTTTATCATCATTTTACATAATTGCATTCCTAATCCGGTTCCTACATCTTCATTATTCTTCTTTTTAGAAAGCAAAATAGTTTCTTTCAACAGTTCTCGCTTTGTATTTTCATCCATTCCCAATCCAGAATCTTCTATAACTAAGTTGCAGAAATCATCCGAAGAAGTTCGGGTATAAATCAATATATTTCCATTTTCTCTAGAAAATTTAATCGCATTATCTAATAGATTTCTGATAATTATTTTCAATGAATCTAAATCTGCGAAAACAAAAACATTTTTAGGAACCGTATTTTCAAAACAGATATTTTTATTGAGCATCAAAGGCTTATAATTGTATTCAATATGATGAATCACAGAAAACAAATGCAACGATTCTTTTTTAAAATAAATTTGTTTTGTTTGTAATAAAGCCCAATTAAGTAAATTGTCCAATAAATTATAAGTACTATTAGCAATTGCGCTATTATTGTTAAGTAATTTATCTAATTCTATGAAATTCTTGCTTTCCAAATTATCAATTAATTTAGTGTTACTTGTCTTCAATGCACTTACCGAAGAACGTAAATCGTGACTAACAATAGAAAATAGTTTGTCTTTTGTTGCATTCAATTCGTCTAATTCTTCTTTTTGTAAAAGTATAATTTTGTTGCGTTTTATTTTTTGGCGGTAAAAATAAACCCCCGATCCAAAGAGAACCAACAACAAAACCGATGAATAGAATAAGCTATTTCTTTCGGCAATTTTTAACTTGTTTTCGGTTACAAGTACTTTAATTTCCTTGTCCTTTTGTTTTACAGTAAATTTCTTTTCTAAATCAGCAATTGCCCAAATCTTATTCTGGTCATTTAAGGAATCTTTCCAAGTTTCGTATTCTTTCCTATATACTAAAGCTAATGTGAAATTTTTTCTATTCTCCTCAACAACAGACATATTTTTGGCAGTCGTTTTTTTAATTTCAAAATCTTTCGTTTTTTTTGATAATCGATAGGCTTTCTCAAAATAAGAAATGGCTTGTTTGTCTTTATATTGTGCATAATATAAATTTGCAATATCAGAATAAGAACCTATAATCAATAAAGTATCTATTTCCTTTTCCTGAAATTTACTACTTTTAAAAAGATATTTTTCTGCTAAATCAAATTGATTAAGAAGCAAATAACAATTCCCTAAATTATGATAAAGAATACCTTTTTTAATTCCATAATATTCATTGTCAGATAACTTTTCAATCTCTTTATAACATTTTATTGCTTTTTGGTACTCTTTTTGTTCTAAAAAAATTCCACCTAAATTCATTTTAACTCTGTAATGAAAGCGAAATTTATTTGAAATGGCATTGAATTCTTTTTTAGATTCTTTAAACAATTTTTTTTGCATAAAACTAAAGGCTCTAAAATAATGACAATAATCAATAAGTTCATTTTTATTGTCCTTTAAAGCCAATTGTTTCATGGAATAAACTAATGTAGAATCCCATTTCCCCTCTAAATAATAAATACTTGCCTTGTTGAAATAGATTTCTTTTTTAAATTCTTTGGCTTTTTTATTAATCTCAATTCTTACCAAATCTTTGCTGATTTTTTCTTGAGAAAAAACAGGCAAATTAGCGATAAATACTATTGAAATAAAAAATAGTTTTAATTTAATCATCTTTCTATGGCTTTTAACTTATTAGGTTTAGTACTAATATCGAGGAAAATCGTCTTGAAAAAAGACATTAATATGTATTAAAATAAAATCACTTTATTTTAGTTTCTATCTAGGGGTGTGTAGTACAACAACTTCAGTACCTCTTGATGTTTCCGGGTCTTTATTTCTAAGTAAAACTGTAATTTTGTCACTATGCTTACATTTCCATTTAATATTGAAATACCATGCGTCATAATTTTTTGGCTCTTCTTCATGCATATCATAATCAATATAAAAAACAGTATCGTTATCTTCTGATGCACATGTTGGGGTTCCTTTGTGTTTACTGTCTATAAAAACGAAAATTCTTAAATAAAGAGAATCGTCTTCATAAACTGCTGTAACCATTGGCGCAACAGGTTTTATAGGATTAAAAGGATGCCCTACTGAATCAGCTGGGATGTTCTTTCCAACATTTATTGGATTAGTTGGAATTGGTTTTTGAGTAGATTTCATGTTTAAATGGTTTAATTTTGTTAAAGTAAATTTTTATCGTGTTGTAATAGTACGACTTATTATTCAACAAAATTTATAAATGTTCTATTATTATTAATTTAAATAACAAATAAGTAACCACCAAAAAATCGGTACACTTTCTACCCAAAAACAAGTATAATATTTTGAACGATTTTCATTTGAAAAATATAGGAAAATTGCAATGACAATAGCAATGACAAAATTCATTAGCAATTGAAATCCCATAAATTGAAAGGAGAAATTGCTATTGAAAAAACCTAATCCACAAAAAATAATCAATAAAACAAATCCAAGTATTTTAGTATTCTTAACCCCAATTTGCTGCGGTACCGTTTTCAAATGCGGGTCGTCCGTTTTTAAATCTATAATTTCAAAAATTAGAATTAAGGAAAAAATTAAGAGAAATCGTTGCAATGCAATTATATAAAAAAAGTTTTGGAAGGAAATCTCTGAATTTAAAATTGGCAAAACAACCGTGACTCCAACCCAGCAAATGGCAACAATATAAATTTTTAATCCTGACCAATTTCTGGCATTTTTGGTATTTGGAAAAAAGGGAAGTGTATAAAGAATTGTTAGTATTAAGAAAAGTGAAGCAACAATTTTGGTCATATATTGTAATTTGAAAAAAAAATAAATTACCATAAATAATGACACAAAACTAAAAACAGCGATGGCTTTCAATCGACTTCGCATTTTGTTTTTATTGGCACGAGCCAAAGCATCAAATTTAACGAAATTATATCCAACTAAAGTTCCAAAAAAAGCAAAACAAGCAACACAATTATCAGTTGTAATGTTCAACATTAGATAGGTAATTTTAACCAGTGCAAAACACGATAATGCAACGTGAATACTCGAATTGATATAAAAATCTAAAAATTGTTTTAAAAATTTCATTAAACAAAATTAATCAAACTGTTAATAAGAAAGGCTTTTAGTTGAAAAATTCTTAGAATTTGAGTGCTAAATCAACATAAAATCTGATAATAATGCATAAATTTGCACTTCTAAAATAACTACATTTTAATTACGATATGAAAACAGATGCTTTTGCTTTAAGACACATTGGGCCAAGAGAAAACGACCTTCAACACATGCTGAAAACAATTGGAGCTGAAACGCTTGACCAATTGATTTTAGAGACAATTCCAGAAGATATTCGGTTAAAATCTCCTTTAAATTTAGATCCTGCAATGACAGAATATGAATTTCTAAATCATATTACCGCTTTAGGAAATAAAAATAAAATGTTTCAATCCTATATTGGTTTGGGTTACAATCAAGCAATTGTTCCTGCCGTAATTCAAAGAAATATTTTTGAAAATCCAGGGTGGTACACGGCTTATACGCCTTACCAAGCTGAAATTGCGCAAGGTCGATTGGAAGCTATTTTAAATTTTCAAACGATGGTTATTGAATTAACAGGAATGGAAATCGCAAATGCTTCTTTATTAGATGAAGGTACAGCAGCCGCTGAAGCTATGGCGTTATTATTTGATGTTCGTTCTCGTGATCAAAAGAAAAATAATGTTTGTAAATTCTTTGTTTCCGAAGAAATTTTACCTCAAACTTTATCTGTTTTAAAAACTCGTTCAGAACCAATTGGAGTTGAATTAGTAACAGGAAACCACGAAAATTTTGATTTTTCAACTGAATTTTACGGAGCAATTCTTCAATATCCGGGAAAATTTGGACAGGTTCACGATTATGCAGCATTCATTGCTAAAGCAAAAGAAAACGAGATAAAAGTTGCCGTTGCAGCAGATATTTTAAGCTTAGTAAAATTAACTCCTCCAGGAGAAATGGGTGCCGATGTAGTTTTAGGAACTACGCAACGTTTCGGAATTCCATTAGGTTATGGAGGTCCTCACGCAGCTTATTTTGCTACAAAAGACGAATACAAAAGAAGTATGCCGGGAAGAATAATCGGAGTTACGGTGGATACCAATGGAAATCGTGCTTTGAGAATGGCTTTGCAAACTCGAGAACAACATATAAAACGTGACAAAGCGACTTCAAATATTTGTACAGCACAAGTATTATTGTCAGTAATGGCGGGAATGTACAGCGTTTATCACGGTCCAAAAGGCTTACAATATATTGCCAACAAAGTACATGCTTCGGCAGCAACTTTGGCAAACGAATTAACAAAATTAGGTTTCGAACAAACAAACAAAGCCTTTTTTGATACCATCGTTATTAAAGCAGATGCTAATAAAATTAATAAAATTGCATTAGAAAACGAAATTAACTTTTACTATATCGATGATAATTCGGTTTCGATTTCTTTGAATGAAACTACAAGTATTTCCGATTTAAATAAAATTATTGGTGTTTTCGCTTCCGCAAATGGAACTCAGGCAACCACCATTCACGAATTGACTGAAACGAATCATTTTCCTTCAAATTTAAGTAGAACATCTACTTTTTTACGACATGATGTTTTCAATAAATACCATTCTGAAACTGCTTTGATGCGCTATATTAAAATGTTGGAGCGTAAAGATTTGGCATTGAATCACTCGATGATTTCTTTAGGATCTTGTACAATGAAACTAAATGCAGCAGCCGAAATGTTGCCTTTAAGTAATCCACAATGGAATAACATTCACCCATTTGTACCCGTTGATCAAGCACAAGGATATAAAGAAATGTTGACCAAATTAGAACAACAATTAAATGTGATTACTGGTTTTGCAGGTACTACTTTACAACCTAATTCGGGTGCTCAAGGTGAATATGCAGGACTTATGGTTATTCGTGCGTACCATCATTCTCGTGGGGATCATCACAGAAATATCGCTTTAATTCCATCGTCGGCACACGGAACAAATCCAGCTTCTGCAGCTATGGCAGGAATGAAAGTTATTGTTACTAAAACATTAGAAAACGGAAATATCGATGTGGACGATTTGCGTGAAAAAGCACTTCTTCACAAAGACAATCTTTCATGTTTAATGGTAACTTATCCATCAACTCACGGTGTTTTCGAAAGTGCTATTAGAGAAATCACACAGTTAATTCACGATAATGGCGGTCAAGTTTATATGGACGGTGCTAATATGAATGCGCAAGTAGGATTGACAAATCCAGCAACAATTGGCGCTGACGTTTGCCATTTAAATTTACATAAAACTTTCTCAATTCCTCACGGAGGCGGAGGTCCTGGTGTTGGTCCGATATGTGTTGCGCCACAATTAGTTCCATTTTTACCATCAAATCCATTAATATGTACTGGAGGAGAAAACGCAATTACAGCCATTTCAGCAGCACCTTGGGGATCTGCTTTGGTATGTTTGATTTCTTATGGATATATTTCAATGTTAGGTGCGGAAGGAGTTACAAATGCAACAAAATATGCGATTCTGAATGCAAATTATATTAAAGAACGTTTGAACGGACATTATGATACTTTGTATTCTGGTGAAATGGGTCGTGCAGCTCACGAAATGATTTTGGAATGTCGTCCCTTCAAACAAAAAGGTGTGGAAGTTACTGATATTGCAAAACGATTGATGGATTATGGTTTCCACGCTCCAACAGTTTCATTTCCAGTAGCGGGAACCTTGATGATTGAACCAACAGAAAGTGAGAATTTAGAAGAATTAGATCGTTTTTGTGATGCTATGATTGCTATCAGAAAAGAAATTGAAGCAAGTACTTTGGAAGATCACGATACTGTTTTGAAAAATGCGCCGCATACATTAGCAATGCTAACAACAGATGTTTGGAATTTTCCTTACACTCGTGAAACTGCTGCTTTTCCATTAGATTATATTGCCGAAAATAAATTTTGGCCTACCGTTCGTAGAACAGATGATGCGTATGGCGATAGAAATTTAGTTTGCTCTTGCGCTCCGATTGAAGCGTATATGGAAAACTAATAAAAGTAATGGTTAGATTTTTGAGTGTTACACTTAAATTATATTTACCTATTTTTACTTTATAATTGTATAAAATTTAAAAAATGTTTTCTAATTTTCAAATAAAAATATCATGTTAAAAGGATTCTTTCATGTACCAAAAGCGGTTAACGAACCTGTAAAATCGTATGCGCCAAATTCGCCTGAAAAAGTAGCAGTTCTAGCAGCTTACAAAGAAATGTGGAATTCAAAAATTGATGTTCCATTGTATATCGGAAGTGAAGAAATTAGAACTGGAAATACAAGAAATATGTCTGCGCCACACGATCACAAACATATCTTTGGTACGTATAATTTAGCAGAAAAATCACACATTGAAAAAGCCATTGCCAACGCATTAGAATCTAAAAAAGCTTGGGCAAATATGGCTTGGGAACAACGAGCAGCTATTTTCTTAAAAGCCGCTGAATTAATCGCAGGTCCTTACCGAGCAAGAATTAATGCTGCAACAATGATTGCGCAATCTAAAAATGTTTTTCAAGCAGAAATAGATGCATCTTGCGAATTAATTGACTTTCTTCGTTATAATGTGGAGTTTATGACGCAAATTTATAACGACCAACCAAAATCAGATTCTTCTGTTTGGAATAGACTAGAATACCGTCCTTTAGAAGGATTTGTATATGCAATTACGCCTTTTAATTTTACTGCAATTGCGGCAAATTTACCTGCAAGTGCAGCTATGATGGGAAATGTTGTGATTTGGAAACCAAGTGACAGTCAAGTATTTTCTGCAAAAATTATCATCGATGTTTTCAAAGAAGCGGGAATTCCAGACGGAGTTATCAACGTTGTTTTTGGCGATGCCGAGATGATTACCAATACTGTTCTTGCAAGTCGCGATTTTGCGGGTGTTCATTTCACGGGATCGACTCACGTTTTCAAAGACATTTGGGCAAAAATTGGAACTAACATTCACCATTATAAAACCTACCCAAGAATTGTAGGTGAAACAGGCGGAAAAGATTTTGTTGTTGCGCATCCAAGTGCCAATGTAAAACAAGTTGCAACAGGAATTGTTCGTGGTGCATTTGAATTTCAAGGGCAAAAATGTTCCGCAGCTTCAAGAGCTTATGTGCCTAAAAGTTTGTGGACAGCAGTAAAACAACAATTAATCACCGATGTAAAATCGATGAAAATGGGTTCCCCAGAAGATTTTGGAAATTTCATTACCGCGGTTATTCACGAAGGTTCTTTTGACAAATTAGTAGGATTCATTGAGCAAGCAAAAAAAGACACTGATGCTGAAATTATCGTTGGTGGAAATTATGATAAATCCGTTGGTTATTTTATTGAGCCAACTATTATTGTTACCACAAATCCAAAATATGCTACAATGGAAACCGAATTATTTGGGCCGGTTATGACCATTTATGTATATGAAGATGCTGCTTGGGAAACTACATTACAATTGGTTGATGAAACTTCAGAATATGCATTAACAGGAGCAATATTTAGTCAAGATCGTTATGCTATTGAACAAGCAACAATTGCTTTGCAAAATGCAGCTGGAAATTTCTATGTAAATGACAAACCAACGGGAGCTGTTGTAGGAATGCAGCCTTTTGGAGGTGCAAGAGCTTCTGGAACGAATGACAAAGCGGGTTCGGCATTGAACTTGTTGCGTTGGGCTTCACCAAGAACTATCAAAGAAACATTTGTTACACCTGAAGATTACAGATACCCGTTTTTGGGAGAATAATGTGATTGGGAAGAATGAGCAAACTCATTAAAGATATTTTAAACAAATAATTTTAATAAATGAAAAGTAACGGTTATCCAAATCAAATATTATTGACAAGCCTTTTTATGTTATTTGTTGGAATAATAATTTATAGAAATTCTTTAAACAAAAGCAAAGATTCTATAGTTATAAGACAAGATAATTTAAAAAGTAATTTTGACTCTTATTTTAAAAATAAAGGAATGATTTTAATTGTTTTTTCTTCTTTATTTATATTAATTTATCTTATTATGTTTCTTTTAGGAAGGTTATGAACTGGATTTTCCCCGCTCACGAATCCTTTCGTGTGGCATTTTATGATTATAAATTGAAATTTGAAATTTCTAAAACAGTGTTGATTTCTGGATGGTTAGCCCAGACGGAAATGGAAACCCCGCAGTTCAAAAAGCTATTTTTTCTTGTGTTTTCAAAGCGACCAAAGGAAGCTCTTGAAAACACAATAGAAAAAAAGATTTTTTGGACGAGGAGTTGTAATGGACTGCTGGAAATAGCTTCAAATTAATTTAATGCAAATGGGGCACTTAATCGAAATGTTGGAACTACCACTTTGAAGTTTCGTGTAGAGGTGAAATTTACCATATTGAAATGTCCTTGCATTGCGCCAAATGGCGATGTTAGCAGGCATCCAGAGCTGTACGTGTGTGATTCTCCGGGTTTTAGAACTGGTTTTTTTCCTATAATTCCTTCGCCGTCAACGATTTCTGTTTCTTGTAGCGAATCGAAAATTTCCCAGTGGCGAGTCATTAATTGAACGGAATCTTTGCTGTGATTTTCGATTGTAATTTGGTAGCTAAAGGCAAATTGAATCTTGTAGTTTTTGAAGTAAGTGCCTTCAAAACTAGTAGAAACTGAAATTTTTATACCTCTTGTAATTTGCGATACCATAACTATTTACGCTGAATTTATGTAAAATTACAAAAAATAGTACTTGAAACAATACTTTGTTAAAAAAATAAATTAGTTTGTAATATCTTCCGAATTTGCAACTCCTTTTCCGATAATTCGGTCGTAGCGTTGGTTGTTTTCACGGTAGTAGATTATTGCAAAATAATTGTTTTCGGTTTGATAATAATTGCCATCAATGGCGTTTTCGTAGTCAATATTTTTCTTTGCATCGGCAACTACATATTGATAATTTGTGAAGCCTTGTTTGATCATAAGTGCTTTTTCGTAGATGCCTTTTGCTTCATTATATTCCATTTTATTTTCTTCTGAAATCGCATAATTATTGAACATTCCATTTACATAAATTCCTTTTTTTTCATAGAAAGCAGGTGCTGATAACGTGAAAAATACCCAAGTATAATCCGCTTCAATTTCGTTGTTGGTGGCACCGATATTTTTGACAATAAAGTTTCCGTTAGTGTCTGGATTGTAGGTGTAAGTGCTGTTAGCACGAGCATTATTGGGGTATAAATGGGCATTGTAAACGCCATTATTGGAGTCTATTCTGGCAATAAAATTGTTGGCAGCACGAACATCTTTATTTTCAAAATAGAGAAATTCATTTCCTGCCCAAAATTGAGTTTCGGTATCGTATTTGTAAATTAAATCGTTGCCAATGGTGTACATCGGTTTAATATTGGTGATTGCTTCGTTGAATTTTCCGTTTTGAAGCAATAGCACTTTCACGTTTTGAAGTGGACTTTGAAATAAAAGTGAAGGTGATTTTATAGAAAAATCGATGTTTTGTTTGAAATTTATAACGTTTAAAGTCCGTGCTCTTTTTACTTGCATTGGGACAGAAACTAAGTTTTCATAGAGCAAGAATTTTCTTGAAAAAACAACTTCTCTTTCTTCATTTAGTATTTTAATTATATAATTTCCGCTTACTAAAAACTGTGTATTCTTGTTTGGAAATGATAAATTGTAATGTGAAAAAAGTTGCAATGTATTAAGCGAATTGGTGTAATCTTGGATTCTCAATCCATCAAAACCCCGTAAATACTCGTTTCTTGTTAAATCGGAAGGTTTCCAATCGTAATTGCAATGTGCTATTTCATAATAATAGTTGGCTTCGTTTCCGTACAAATCATCAAACTGAATTTGGAAGGAATCGTTTAGACTAAAAATCGGAATTGTATTTTGTCCGTTTTGAACAAATGTAATTGTTTTGATATTAAATGGCGGTTCGACTTCTTTTTCGGCTTGCGCAAAAATGATTGCTGAAGTAAAGAGAAGTGTCATTTTTATTATAAAAGACTTGGTCATAATTGTACGTTTTTCGCTTTTGTAAATATACTAAAAAGAATAACTTAAATTAAGTCTGCTGTTTTATTTAAAGCAAACTGGAATAATTTCACCTTTTGCCAAACAATATTTTTCAACTAATTCGGGTGCGATTTTGGAAGTATAATCTTCTTCAATAACTGTAAAACCAATACTTCTTAGTTTTTCAAAATAATCTCTTCCGTAAATACGGACGTGGTCGTATTGTCCAAAAATGGCTGCACGCTCTTTTTGATTGGTTATAGAATCATCAGAAAAAGTGGTTTCCCGTGACAAATCTTGCGGTATTTGGAAAATTCCCATTCCACCAGGTTTTAAAACCCGATACAATTCTTGCATTGCTTTTGTGTCGTCAGGAATGTGTTCCAATACGTGATTGCAAAGAATTACATCGTAGGAATTATCTTGAAACGGCAAATTGCAAATATCGGCTTTTACATCGGCAAGTGGCGAAAACAAATCGGTTGTGGTGTAATTAATGTTTTTTTGATTCCGAAACAATTTATAAAAGGCTTGTTCTGGAGCAAAATGTAGCACTTTTAATACTGAACTCGTTTCGGCATCTCTTAATTTGAAGCTTTTAGGTTGTTTAACAGAAGAATCTGAATCAAGTTCAGATTGAAAAAAATCGGTTTCATTATTTAGATACAACCAAAGTAAACGGTGTCTTTCTAATGACAAAGTACTTGGCGAAAGGACGTTATTGCGTTGGTTTCCGTAACCGTAAGGCAAAAACATCTTGAAACTTTTTCCGTCAATTGGATCTGTAAAAGTAGTTCCTTTTAAAATAAAAGCTAAAATAGGACGTGCGATATAACTCAGCCTAATCAATAGTGGACGAGGAATGGTATTGAGAATTAATTTAAAAAGTTTTTTCATTATTGAGGTGTATTTAAACACGAATTTCACTGATTTTCACTAATTTCAAAAAAGTAAAAATGAATGTTGTTGTTTCTTTTAAAGAATTATTCGTTTATATCTAAGGCTGTCTTCGCCAAAATTAACTAATAATCCCAATTTGTTTTTTGATGCTGCAAGGTAATTAAGAGTCTGTTTTATTTCGCTACTTGAAAGTTGTTGAATTGCTTTTATTTCAAGAATGATTTGGTCAAAAATCAAAAAATCTGAAAAATAATGATGCGGCAAAATTATTTCTTTATAAGTAATATTGAATTTCATTTCTCTATTGTAAGGAATCTTATTCTTCTTAAATTCATATTCTAGAGCGTCACCATAAATAATTTCACTATGTCCTTTTCCAAGAATTGTGTGAACCTCCATACAAATTCCAATTATCTTATACGCTTCTTCTTTTAAATAAAGTTCGTCCATTTTATAAGGATTTTAATCTTTTTAAATTCAAAAATAATTCGTGTAAATTAGTGAAATTCGTGTTTAAATTACTAGCGGCACTTTTCTAAATTCATCTTCTTCATTGCTTACAATTCCCAAAGCTTCATAAACATAGGCAAATGTAGAAAGCAATTCTGGTTTTCCGTCAATAATAGCTACATCGTGTTCAAAATGGGCACTTGGTTTTCCGTCGGCAGTTAGAATTGTCCAACCGTCTTTGAGTTGTTTTATGTTTTTAGTTCCCATATTAATCATAGGCTCAATGGCAACAACCATTCCTTCGACAAACATTTTTCCGCGACCTCGTTTTCCGTAGTTTGGCATTTCTGGATCTTCGTGCATTTTTTGCCCCAAACCGTGTCCAACTAATTCGCGAACTACGCCATAACCGTGAGATTCTGTATATTTTTGAATGGCATTTCCAACATCTTCAACTCGATTTCCGAGTTTGAATTCGCGAATACCTATATATAATGACTCTTTTGTAACTTGTAATAATTTTTTAGTTTCAGGTGCAACTTCGCCAATTTCAAAGGAATAGGCGTGGTCGCCGTGGTATCCGTTTTTGAATGCACCACAATCTACTGAAATTACATCGCCACTTTCAAGAGGAATAGTATTTGGAATTCCGTGAACAACTTGTGCATTTGGACTCATACAAAGTGAATTCGGAAAGCCATACAATCCAAGAAAACTTGGCACTGCACCGTTATCTCGAATAAATTCTTCTGCTAATTTATCTAAATATAAAGTGGTCACGCCAGGTTTAATTTCCCGAGCAATCATTCCCAATGTTTTTGAAACTATAAGTGCGCTTTCACGCATTAATTCTATTTCTTCTCTTGTTTTTACAATAATCATAATGCCTTTTTCAGATTGCAAAAATACAATTTTATAATTATTTAATCAGGATTGGTAATAATTTTAAAAAGGTCGGAATTTGAAATGTAAAATCTGTTTTCTAAAGCAATTTTGAAAAAGATTTGCAGACACAAAATCTGCTTTCAAAACCAAAATCGAGTACCTATTTTACATTTCCACACAACAAATTATTAATGTAACTAAAGCCTGACTTTGATTTTTAAATCCATAATTAAAACTAAAAAAATAATTGTTTAATATTGCTCATACCAACTAAATTTATCTTGAACAATTTGGTTTTTTTCCTTCATTAAATAATCCAAAAAAGATAGTGAAACTGGGGAATGTTTCTTTCCTTTAAGCCAAATTAAGCTCCACGTCGTTTTAATGGGAAGTCCTTTGATGGGGATAATTTGCAATTCATCATTATGAAGTTCGCTTCTAATTCCAATCAAAGGCATTATGGAACAGCCCAAACCAGCCAATATTGCTTGTTTTACAGCTTCGTTAGATGTTAATTCCATTTTTTTTAATACTGAGATATTATTTCTTTCAATAAAACTCTCCATATTTTGTCTAGTGCCGGAACCTTTTTCTCTGAAAATTAATGGCAAATCTTTTAATATTTCAGAAATTGTTATACTCTTTTTAAATTTAGTTTTTTTATCGTTTACCAAGAATAGTTTATTTTGAAGCAAATCCATTTTTTCAATTTTTAGCGCGGTAGGTAGAATAGAAACAAGTGCGAAATCTACTTCGTTATTTACTAAACTCTCCACTACTTTATTCTTATTGGTAACATCCATTAATAATTCTACACCTGAATGTTGTTTCATAAAATCAGCAAGAAAATAGGGCATTATATATTTGCCAGTTGAAACCACAGAAATCTTAAGACGACCAGTTAATTGTCCTTTATGAGCAAGTGTTTTATAGTTGATCGCATATACTTGATTGAGAATATTTTCGGCTGCTTCCGCAATTTCGTGTCCAAAATCTGTGATATGTATTTTTCTACCAATCACCTCTGTTAATGGAATTTCAAATTGGTCTTGAAAGTTTTTGAGTTGAATGGAAACTGCAGGTTGGGTAAGATGTAACTCTTCCGATGCCTTAGTAACGCTTTGCATTTGAACAATTTTTACAAATATCTGCAATTGATTTAGAGTATAGTTCATAAATTTTTTTAATATATTACATTACAAAGATAAATGAAAATTTATGAATTAGAATCCTCAATTTTGTACCGTTAATAAAAAAATATAAAATAACAGTCTTTAAAGGTGCTATTTGAAATAAGAATAAAACAACAATTGTATAGGAAGCTATATTAATTGATTTTAAAATAACCCTCCAATAAAATATACAAATGAAAAATATTAGTATTTATGTAGGATTAGTAATAATGATACTCTTTTTAGTAATATCATTTATTTTAAAAGATGTAATTATATGCGGATTAGTTATTGCTTTTTCAATAATTATTGGAGCAGTACTATTTAGAAAATTATCCAATCAATAAAAAAATTAAAATGAAAAACACAAAAGAAATGAAGCTAATCGATGGTCATTTTTCTCCTGATGAAGCCCGAGAAATAGTAATGAACGTTTTTTTAAGCAAAATAAAATTTCATCAGAATAAAAATTTTAGCTCAGAAGAACGATTTGGTAAAGAGGACGTTAATGCTGTAAAAAGAATTCCAGAATTAAAAAAAAGTATGATTGCAATATCTGAATTAATTGATTCAGCAAAACAAAATAATGAAACCCTGGAGATAACATCACAAGTAAAAATACAAGTATCTAAATCTAAACTATAATATGTTTGAAGGAAGGTATTTGGTGATAGCAACTAAACACAATAAAGAAAAAGTGATTGCGCCAATATTAGAAAGAGAATTAGGTGTAAAATGCTTTGTTCCTGTAAATCTTGACACTGATGCACTTGGAACATTTACTGGCGAAGTTGAAAGAAAAGACGATCCAATAACCACTGCTAGAAAAAAATGCTTGTTGGCGATGGAACTAGAAAACTGCGATATGGCAATCGCAAGTGAAGGGTCTTTTGGTCCACATCCCTCCATTTTTTTTGCGCAAGCCGATGATGAATTTTTATTATTCATTGATAAAAAAAACAATTTGGAAATCATTGTCAGAGAATTAAGTCTAGAAACAAATTTTAATGGTTCCGTGATTACTAACAAAAAGGAGTTGGATGAATTTGCCGAAAAAATTAAATTTCCATCACACGGTTTAATTATCAGAAAAGCAGACACTGATTTCAGTGAAATTGAAAAGGGAATTACAAACAAAAATAAGCTAATAGAGACGTACAATCATTTTGCCAAATTATACAGAAGTGTTTATGTAGAAACCGATATGAGGGCAATGTACAATCCAACTCGAATGACAGTAATTGAGACTGCTACCGTCAAATTAGCTAATAAAATAAACACACTTTGTCCCGATTGTAATACCACAGGATTTGGAATAACAGCCGCAAAACAAGGACTTCCTTGTGAGTTATGCCATTTTCCAACTCGTTCAACATTGAGTTACATTTATACCTGCCAAAAATGTTCTTATTCAAAAGAAGAAAAATATCCAAATGAAAAATATTTCGAAGACCCGACGTATTGCGACATTTGTAATCCTTAAACACACACATTTTGATTATAACTAATTTAGAAATTGCCAAACTATCTCTAATAAATGGTGAGATAATTGGTATACCTACTGAAACTGTTTATGGTTTGGCAGGAAATGCCTTCAGTGAAAATGCCATAAAAAAAATATTTGCGCTTAAAAAAAGACCCTTTTATAATCCGTTAATTGTTCATATTAAGTCAGCTTCATTGATAAATACGATTGCAAGAGATATTCCTGAGCTAGCACTGCGGCTTGCTGAAGAATTCTGGCCGGGCCCTTTAACATTAGTACTGAAAAAACAGCCCCAAATCTCGGATTTTATTACAGCAGGAAAAGATACTGTTGCCATAAGAGTTCCTAATCACCCAGTAGCATTAGCTCTTTTAGAAAAACTTGATTTCCCTTTAGCGGCGCCAAGTGCAAATCCATTTGGGTCTATTAGTCCTACAAGTGCAAAACACGTTTCAAATTATTTTGAAGGTAAACTGGATTTTATTTTAGAAGGTGGCGAATGCGAAAGAGGTTTAGAATCAACCATAATTGGATTTGAAGATAATCAACCAATATTGTATCGTTATGGCTCAATTTCGGTAGAGGAAATAGAAAAAATCGTTGGAAAGCTAACAATCACAGTGAATAATGATAGCAAACCCAATTCTCCTGGTATGCTTTCTCGACATTACGCCCCGATGACTACTACTTATCTAACAAATAATGTGGACGAACTATTAAAAAATTTTCAGGGAAAAAAAATTGGATTGCTACTTTTTAAAAATGAAATTTTATATGAAAAAAATTTAATTCAAGAAGTACTGTCCAAGAATGGAGATTTAAGAGAAGCGGCTAGAAAATTATATGCTGCATTACATCGTTTAGACAACAGTAATTTAGATGTCATTATTGCAGAAAAATTTCCAAATGAAGGCTTGGGCAACACCTTAAATGACCGTTTAGAAAGAGCTGTAAAAAAATAAATATGAAAACAATTATTCGGAATGCCACTATTGTAAATGAAGGAAAAAAAATCATTACTGATATTCTATTATCAAATGAAAGAATTGAAAAAATTGGCTTAGATATTGACTTTGAGAATTTGAGTACCTATACAGAAATTAATGCCGAAGGACTTTATTTATTACCTGGAATAATTGATGATCAAGTACATTTTCGTGAACCAGGATTAACTCACAAAGGCACGATTTACTCTGAGTCGAAAGCAGCGGTGGCGGGAGGAATAACTTCATTTATGGATATGCCGAATACGATTCCCAACACACTAACTCAAGAGTTACTAGAGGAAAAGTATATCGAAGCATCGAAAACATCGTTGGCAAACTATTCTTTTTTTATGGGAATAAATCAAAACAATTTGGAAGAGGCTTTAAAAACAGATAATGAAAATGTTTGTGGAATAACTGATGATGGACTTTATTTTAATAATGACGAAGGAATTCTTGCAAATTACCCTGAGTTTTTAGAAAAACTTTTTTCAAGAACCAATTCCTTAGTTGCTTTACATAGTGAAGATGATGCTATTATTAAAAAAAACACAAACCTATATAAGCAACTTTATGGAGAAAATATCCCATTTAAAATTCATCCAAAAATAAGAACTGAAGAAGCTTGTTTGACCGCTACAAAAAGGGTGTTGGAAATTGCTAAAAAACACAACAATCGCCTTCATTTTTTTCATATTTCTACAGTGTCAGAAGCTAATTTATTTGAAGCCAATATTCCCATTTTAGAAAAAAGAATTACGGCAGAAGCGTGTATTCACCATCTTTGGTTTTCAGATAAAGATTATGAGACATTGGGAGCTAAAATTAAATGGAATCCGGCAATTAAAACCGAGAAAGACAAAATTGGTCTATTAGTGGCACTTTTAGAAAACAAACTCGACATTATTGCTACCGATCATGCCCCACATACTCTTCAAGAAAAATGCGGTAATTATTTCAATGCTTTGTCTGGAGGTCCTTTGGTTCAACATGCTTTGCCTGCTATGCTTGAATTATTTCATAACGGGAAAATAAGTTTGGAAAAAATAGTTGAAAAAATGTGCCATAATGTAGCAGAAATTTATCGTATAAAAGAGCGAGGCTACATTCGGGAAGGATATTTTGCTGATTTAGTTTTGGTAGATTTAAATGACGAATGGAAAGTGACAACTGAAAATACATTTTACAAATGCAATTGGTCGCCATTTGAAGAGCAATTATTCAAAAGTAAAATTGTCAAAACATTTGTCAATGGAAATTTAGCATACGATAATGGCAAATTCAATGAAAGAAATAAAGGCATGCGACTAAAATTTTCAAAAACTAGATAAATCAAAAAAATATGAATTTTAACTTACTAATCGAAAATCTAACAAATCCAGCATTACTTTTTTTTGTGCTTGGAATCCTTGCTGTTTATTTAAAAAGTGATTTAGAAATACCAGCAAATTCATCGAGATTTATTTCGTTATATCTCTTGTTTGCCATTGGATTTAAGGGAGGACAAGAACTTTCTCACGAAACATTTACTTATGAAATTGGATGGTCTATTTTATTTGGGATTTTCATCTCATTAATCATTCCGCTTTACACCTTCTTTATTTTGAAAAGCAGGTTAAATGTATTCAATGCAGGTGCTATTGCTGCTGCTTATGGATCAGTTAGTGCAGTCACTTTTGTTACTGCGGTTTCCTATCTTGATGCGCAACAATTAAATCTCCATGGTCATATGGTAGCCATAATGGCCTTGATGGAATCGCCATCTATAATTATCGGATTGTTATTGATCTCAATTTATAACAAAGAAGAATCTAATACAATCAAAAAAACCGCAATTATTAAACACTCCTTTACAAATGGAAGCGTATTACTTATCCTAGGAAGTTTAGTTATTGGTTATATCGCCAATGCCAAACAAGCTGAAGGAATAAAACCATTTACCAACGACCTTTTCAAAGGCTTTCTTGCTATTTTCCTGCTAGATATGGGTGTTACAAGTGGCAAAAAGCTAAAAGCATTCTTTTCGTTCGGATGGTTTCCATTCATTTTCGCAATGATAATTCCTTTGGTTAATGGAAGTATTATAGCAATTTTAAGTTCGTTTATTACGGACGACATAACAAATCGATTTATGTTTGCAGTTTTAGCAGCAAGTGCTTCATATATTGCCGTTCCTGCCGCTATGAAAATATCTGTCCCTAAAGCAAATCCTGGACTTTTCTTACCAATGGCACTTGCAGTAACTTTCCCAGTAAACATTACAATTGGAATGCCACTATATTTTCTAATTGTCCAAAATACTTGATTGCGTTTTGCAACTTAGGTAACCGATTTAGACCAAATGTAGCGCGTATTTTAAATATTTAAATTTGAATAATTAGAAAAACACTAAAGGTAACCCACAGAAAATTACATTTCTAACCCCAAGAAACTACTGAAGAATCTCTAGTTAAAATTTGAGAACAATCTTATAATTATTTAATCAGGATTAGCCATAATTTTAAATAGCTCGGAATTGGAGATGTAAAATCTGTTTTCTAATGTTATTTGTGAAAGTTTTGCAGACACCAAATTATTCTCACGTGTATTTATTAAAAAAAGTGAGCTTTCGCCAAATAAAAACAGGCGTTCTTCCGATTTCAACATCGTATTATTGTCTTCCGCCAAAGATTTTGCTAATTTCATTTGTTTCAAAAAGGAAGTAATTTCAATTTTCTGAGCGTTAATTTTGTTTTGTAATTGCACTCTTTCAAAATCCAATAAAAATGTAGTTTCCTGAACCTTGAATTTTGCGAGTTTCAAATTTCCTCGTTCTTTTCTAAGAAATAAAGGAAAATAAAAATCCAACCCAATTTTGTAATCGTTGAATTGATAATTATCAATGTAACTTGGTTCCGATAAATACGAATATCCAATGTCGATTTTTGGCAATAGCATATTGGCTTTTAATTTTCGATCCACATTTAAGATGTCAATTTTATTTTGAAGTGCATTTATTTTTGGATGCGTGTCAATTGAAAAATCATTATTCATTAAATCATTCGTTTTTAATGTTTCTTGGATAGTAAATTCAAGTTGAATTTCAGGAATGATTTCCTCTGAAAGTTCCAACGGAATATTGTTTTCCAACCACAAAAAATTGGATAATTCTAACTTTGCCTTAGTCAGTTTTAACTTGGAATCTTCCGCACTTAGCAACCTGTTTTTTACAATAATTCCTGCTTCAATACTATCAATTGCGGACTTATCGCCTTGTTGTATTAACGTCTGAATTCCTTTAAATCGAACTTGAGCGTTACTCGTATATTCTTCATACAATTTAAATTCGTTGAAGGTTTTCTTCCAATTAAAATAGGCTACTGATGCATCATAAAGTATCTCGACAGCTTGAATTTTCCTTTCGGATTGACTCAATTGCATTTGGATTTTTGCTTTTCTAACATCTGCCATTCTCTGGTTTATAAGCAATCCTTGACCAAGTGGAACTGAAATCCCCAAAGAGGTCAATCCTTGATTTGGAATCGTGTTTTCAGGGTTCAAATAAATTCCTTCGCTATTGTCAAATCCTGCTTTTATCTCTATTCCATACCAAGTTGGAATCTTGAAACTGCTATTCAAAATAGAATAATAGTCTTTGTCTTTAAACTGTTTTTTAGTAAAATCGACTTCAATTTTAGGGTCAAATCCACCTCTTGCAATCATCAAATTTGCTTGTGCTTTATTGATTTCTAAGTTGGCATTTTTCACTAATGGATGGAATTTTTTTACATATCCAATAAACTCATTATAACTAAGTTCACTAGAAACTGTGTTTTGACCATTGGCAATTACTCCAATAAACAGAAATATAAAAAGTATTTTTTTCATTATTTTTTCTCTTTAGCGATAGAAGTTGTTGGCTTATAATAGTTAGGTGGAAATCCATTTAATGTTCTCCATAATTCAAACCAAACGGGCACATTGTGTAAAAGTGCAATTGTTTTGGCTCCAGCACCAATACTTAACTGTTTTGGCCATTTATTATCAGCACTATCTGGTGCAATTAGAATCCTGTATTTACCGTTTTCACTGATGAAATTTTCTATGGCAACAATTTTTCCGCCAAAAGTTCCATAAGAAATATCGGGCCAGCCAGAAAAGACAATCGTTGGCCAACCGTCAAACCATACTCGAACTTTTTCGCCTTTAGAAATCAAAGGCAAATCTATTGGGTTTACATAGGTTTCAACTGCGATGTCATAATCCAATGGCATAATCGTAACAATTGGCGTTCCTTCTTTAATTGTTTCACCAATTCCCGATTGCAAAGCTCTATTTATATAGCCACTTTGCGACGCTTTAATATAATACATTCCGTTACGAATACTATAATTTGCATATTGATTTTCTAATTTATTTACTTGCGCTTCGGTTTCGTATTGATTACTCATTGCTGTAAATTGGTCGCTTTGTGCCTTAGATTCTTTTTCAGAATATTCTGCATCTATCCGATTTGTCTCTACTTTTGCATTGATAAACTCATTTTTACTTGATAATAATTTGTTTTCCTGAGTAATTATTTTAGCTTCAACTTCTTGTAGTTTCAATCTTTTTTCTTCAACATCAGTTAACGGTTTTAAGCCTTCTTTATTAAGTTGAATCGCTCGGTTGAATTGTGTATTTGCTATTTTTAGTTGTGTTTTTATAGCTACCAAATCCATACTATCACTTTTTATTTTCAAAAGAGATTGTTTGATTTTATTTCTCGCTTGTTCCTGTTTTAATTTTTTTTCATTTGTAATAGCCCGTATTTGATCAGAAAGCGAAACTACTTTTGAACCATACGATTCATAAGATTGTTTTTTTGCATCCACTTGCTTCTTTGTGTTTTCAACCAAATTCGGATCCATATAATCCTCTTTAACTTCGGAAATAAAAACGATAGTATCTCCTTTATTTACAAAATCGCCCTCTTGAACATACCATTTTTCTAACCTTCCAGAAATCACACTCTGAATTGATTGTGGTCTCTGACCTGGTTTTAATGTTGTTACAAATCCAGTTCCAGAAATATTTTGCGTCCAAGGAAGGAAAAGTGCAATTAATCCAATTATTGATACTCCAGCAATAATTTTATTCAATATTCTATAATGTGGCCGATTAATCAAATTATTAACCGTCGAATATTTATCTAAATTCTGTAATTTCGATTTGTTATCTGATATGTTTAGCATTGCGATTGTGTATTTAAATCAAGTTGAATCGTTCCTTTTTGCATTGTAATTTTTCTATTGCATTTTGTTTTCCAATGAGGATTTTTAGACGAGACAATAATCGTCCATTTATTATCTTTAGAGGTTATAAAGTCAATAATTTTATTGGCTTCAGCCTCATCCATAGTACTTGTTGGATCTTCATAAAACAATATTTTTGGTTTACGAATAATGCTTCTTGCCAAGATGATTTTCTGTGCATTAGAGGAAGATAATTGCTTGCCTTCAGGAAAAATAGGGGTGTCTAAACCGTTTGGCAATGATTTTATAAAAGAGGTAAGTTGAACGCTTTCAATCGCCCATTTAACATCTTCAAGACTAACACTTGGGTTATTAAAAGTGATATTCTCCAACAGCGTTCCCTCAAAAGTAGTCGTACCGTGTAAAATACTTGAAATTTGCGAGCGATATTGCATCAGATTTAATTTTCTAAAGGTATCGTCATTGATGAACAAATTACCTGATTTTGGTTCCAATAAACCACACAATATTTTTAATAAAGTTGATTTTCCTGAACCATTTTCACCCTCAATAATGATTTTTTCCCCTTGATTAATTTTTAGTGAAATGTCATTTATTATTTTTTTATTTGAATCAGGAAATTTAAATCCAATATTTTCAGCTTCTAAATTTATACTTGTATAACAAACTTGACTACCATTACTGATTTCTTCTTCTAATTCTAAATCCGTTACTTCTCCAATTTTTTCGACAGAGGTTAAAACATCGTAAAAGGTTTCTAATCCGATAATTATTTTTTCAACGGAATTAATTACTAATAATATGATGATTTCTGAAGCTACAAATTGACCAATATTCATCTTTTGCGACAGCACTAAAAAACCTCCAATTAATAATAAACTGGCAGTAATAATAACTTTGAAAACTATCAATTGACTGAATTGCCTTTTAATTATATTGAAATGTTTTTCTCTATAATTCAAATAATCAGTTACTAATAAATTGTTTTTTTGAAGGGCAAAATCATAGTTAATTTCGTTTTTAAAACTATAATTATTTCGTGCCATTTCGTGCAACCAATTGGCAACTTTATATTTGAATTTAGATTCTTTCATACTGGTTTCAAGCCCTGAAGTATATGAAAATCTGAAAACAAAATACAAAAGAAAAAATAATAGTATCCCAAAAACGATAAAATAGGGATGGTATAAGGACAAAAGTATAATTCCAAAAGTTATTTGAAGCAACGCAGCTGAAAAATCGAGTAGTAATTTTGAAGTTCCTTTTTGAATGGTAATCGTGTCAAAAAAGCGTGAAGCTAATTCTGGTGGATAACTGTTGTACAATTGCTCTTGTTTAATTTTTGGCAAACGAGCGGCAAATTCAAATGAAGAACGTACAAAGATTTTTTGCTGCAAATTTTCTGATATTCGGAGTTGCATTAAGGATAAAATTCCAACTAATGCCACACCAAAAACGACTAATACAATCAATACAATCCAAGAAGTACTTACCCTTCCCGATTGAATAAAATTGATTATTGCCTGGATTCCCAATGGCAATGACAAACTTATTAAACCAGCAAACAGCGAATAAAAAAACAATTGCGAAACATCTTTTTTATCTAACTGAAGTAAGTTAAAAAATCTCTTTAATGGAGTCATAATTTTTATTTTTTTATTTTAATGTGTTTTCTACAAGATTCAGGTAAAATTCAGTTGGTGATACTATCTCATTACAATCCGTAATTGTTTTCAAATGTTCTTTCAAAAAATATTGATGCAAACTTCCTTCTACAACAGACGAAATTAGTGATTTTGAATAAGGATAATTTGGATTTACTTCGTTTACAATGGCTACAATTCTTGCAATTACTCTTTTATATATCAAGAAAAAACCTTCTTTATTTTCTTGATCCACTTCTTTAGTATGCAAAGTCTTAGTAAATTCAGCGATGATAATTTTATTCAAAATAGATTCGTTAATATGAGCTGTATATTCATCATCCGTAACTTTTTCTGTTACAATTGTAATAGCAATTTTAAGCTTTTCCTTTGAGTCTAAAATATTCGCAGTTGCAAAAACCAACTTATATTCCATCCAACTCCAATACCAAGAAGACAAGTAAACCAATAACTTATGTTTATTCTCAAAATAACGGTAGATTGAACTTTCATTGGAGCCAATTTTTTCTCCCAATTTTTTAAATGTAAAATTGTCAAATCCAATTTCATCAATCAAAAGGATACTTTGTTCCAATATTTTTTTGCCTAAATCAGAGGTTTCAGGATTCTTTACATATATTTTTTCGTTAATCTGAATTTTCAGATTTGATAATACGGTATTCATTTTTGGTATTTTTATACAAAGATAATAGTAATACTATTAATAATGAAATTTTAACTTTTATTTATTATTAATTTAACCCGTTGGGTGTAATTATTTAAAGTAAAAAAAATAGAATAAATATTGGTCAAGACACTGAAATTCAGTATCTTGAAGTCGCTAAACAAACCAATATTTATGTCAAATATAGTGAAAAATTATTTAAGAGTTTTAGAA
>OZ248373.1:0-35491 GCA_965234425.1 Flavobacterium neuenschwanderi (SeqCode)
GAATTGTTTTATTTAAACAAATACACCTCAATAGACCAATTAAAAAAGGAAATAAATGAATATATAAAGTATTATAACAATGACAGAAGTAAGTCAAATTTAAACAAAATGAGCCCGATACAATATCGAGCTCATTATTATCAAAATTAATTATAAATTTGTCCAAACTTTTGGGTGCAGTCCAATGATACTAAACGGGATTTTTTGTTTGAAATTGAAATCAAATGAATCAAAATGCTAACTTTGCAACACTCAATTTAGTAAGATGATAATCACAGATACGCACACCCATTTATATTCAGAGGAATTCGACATTGACCGTGATGAAATGATTCAACGTGCCGTAAATGCTGGTGTAACTCGTTTTTTTATTCCCGCAATTGATTCTTCAAGCATTCAAAAAATGTATGCTTTGGAAGCCAATTATCCGGAAAATGTGTTTTTGATGATGGGCTTGCACCCAACGTATGTGAAAGATAATTATCTGGCGGAATTGCAAATTGTAGAGCAGGAATTGGCTTCAAGAAAATTTGTGGCTATTGGCGAAATCGGGATTGATTTGTATTGGGATAAAACCCATCTCAAGGAACAGCAAATTGCTTTTAGAAGGCAAATCCAATTGGCAAAACAGTATAAATTACCAATAGTTATTCACTGTCGCGATGCTTTTGATGAAATATTTGAAATCTTGGAAGTTGAAAAATCTGAAGATTTATTTGGAATTTTTCATTGTTTTTCGGGAACTTATGAGCAAGCTTTACGAGCAATTTCCTATAATATGAAACTCGGAATAGGAGGGGTTGTTACATTCAAAAACGGAAAAATTGACCAATTTATCAATCAAATCGACTTGAATCATATTGTTCTGGAAACTGATTCGCCTTATTTGGCACCAATTCCATTTCGTGGTAAAAGAAATGAAAGCAGTTATATTGTGAATGTTGCCGATAAATTATCGGTGCTTTATGGGTTAACTTTAGAGGAAATAGTAGAGCAAACGACCGAAAATTCTAAAACTGTTTTTGGGATTTAACCACATAAAAAGGATAAAATCGATAAATAATTCGTTCTTTTGTGAATAAAATAAAAAACTAAATGTCAAGATTTGATTCTATACGACCCTTTTATGATGCGGAAATAAATGCTGCCATTCAAGACACAGTGAACCATCCGATGATGAAGGCATTAATGGATTTTACTTTTCCAGAAGTTGACGATGCTATTTGGAAGGAGCAACTCAGAAAAACACATTCTATTCGGGATTTTCAATGCAATTTTATTTATCATTCTCTAAAAAAAGTATTAGAAAAAAGTTCTGAAGGATTAACTACATCTGGTTTTGAAAAGTTAGAAAAAAACACCTCTTATTTATTTATTTCCAATCATCGCGACATTATATTAGACACTTCGCTACTAAATGCATGTTTGTTTGATAACGGTTTAGTAATGACTTCTTCCGCAATTGGCGACAATTTAGTAAAAAAGTCTTTCATGAATACGCTAGCAAAAATGAACAGAAATTTTCTAGTTCAAAGAGGGTTATCGCCTCGAGAATTATTGCAAAGTTCCAAATTATTGGCTGAATACATAGGTCAATTGTTGTTGCGAGAAAATCGTTCTGTTTGGATTGCTCAGCGAGAAGGACGAACAAAAGACGGAAACGATGCGACACATCCTGGGGTTTTGAAAATGCTAGCAATGGGATCTGACGAAGAAAATCTGTCGAATTATTTTAAGAAAATTAAGATTGTTCCGGTTTCAATTTCTTATGAATACGATCCTACTGACGCTTTAAAAATGCCACAATTAGTAGCCGAAGCTAACAATGAAGTTTACATTAAAGATAAAAATGAGGACTTCACGACGCTTTTAAGTGGTATTATGGGTCAAAAAAAACACATTCATATTCACGTTGGAAAAGTCCTTGACACCGAATTAGATAGTATTGCCGCTGAATTTGAAAACTCAAATAAACAAATTCAAGCGTTGGCACAAACTATTGACGAATCGATTTTGAAAAGTTATAGATTGTGGCCAACTAATTATATAGCTTATGACATTTTAAATAAAACCAACGAACATTCTCATTTGTATTCAGAAAGCGAAAAATCACTTTTTGAACGCAGATTAGAGATGCGAATTGACAATTCAAATCCAATTGAATTACAAAGTTTCTTGGCGATGTATGCTAATCCAGTAGTTAACAAAATCAAATTTTCTGATGCAATCTAAAGCCAAAATACTTTTGATTTATACTGGTGGAACTATCGGTATGATGAAAGATTTTGAAACAGGTGCTTTGAAGGCGTTCAATTTCAGTAAATTATTAAATAAAATCCCAGAGTTAAAACAGTTGGATTGTGAGATAGAAACTATTTCATTTGAAAAACCTATGGATTCATCCAATATGAATTCGATTCATTGGGTTAAAATCGCCAAAATAATTGATGAAAACTATGCTTCTTTTGATGGATTTGTAGTTTTGCATGGTTCGGATACGATGTCGTATTCTGCTTCAGCATTGAGTTTTATGCTTGAAAACCTAAATAAGCCAGTGATTTTCACGGGTTCGCAATTGCCCATTGGAGATTTGAGAACAGACGCTAAAGAAAATCTTATTACGGCGATTCAAATTGCTTCTTTACAATTTAAAAATAAAGCCGTAATTACTGAAGTTGGACTTTATTTTGAATATAAATTATACCGTGGCAACAGAACTACAAAAATAAATGCGGAACATTTCAATGCTTTTACATCACCAAATTATCCTGAATTGGCAGAATCGGGTGTGCATTTGAAAATAAATACGCCTTTTTTATTACCTAAATCAAGTGCTAAAAACTGAAAATAAACACTACTTTAGATAATAATGTAGCAGTAATAAAAATGTTTCCAGGAATCAACGAAACGGTTTTGGCTGCCATATTCAATATTCCAAACCTGAAAGGAATTGTTTTAGAAACGTACGGTTCTGGAAACGCACCAACGGATGAATGGTTTATTTCGCTACTAAGAAAAGCCATTAAAAGTGGATTGCATATTATAAATGTCACGCAATGTTCAGGCGGAAGCGTGAGTATGGGACATTATGAAACAAGCACATTGCTCAAGAAAATTGGAATAATTTCAGGAAAAGACATCACTACAGAAGCTGCAATTACGAAGTTAATGTACATGCTCGGGCAAAATGTAGCGCCTAATGTTTTCAAAACCATCTTTGAAACGTCAATTCGAGGAGAATTATCATAAAATCTAAGTTTTAACTTTCATAACCGACATTTTTTTTAGTTATTTGCAAACCTAAATAGAGAGGTGGCCGAGTGGCTGAAGGCGCACGCTTGGAAAGCGTGTATATGGCAACATATCGAGGGTTCGAATCCCTTCCTCTCTGCTGAAATCAAACCCTAATTGCTTATTGTTAAGTAGTTGGGGTTTTTTAATACTTTTGCACCCTTTCTGAAAGTTCCTACAATATAATTTTCCCAAAAATCAATCAACGTCAAAACATCATCTATTGTCGTTTTTATTTATTTAAATAATTGTTATTCAGTTGTTTAAATAAATATCATTTGTGAATTATTTAATTTTGAATACTGCATAGATTCTATTTAAAGGAATTAATAATTTAAATAATCAAGTGATGAAAAAAATAACACAATTTCCAGTTTTTTTTGCTACAAAACACAAAAGCACAAGTATTTTATTATTGGGTTTTCTTATGCTAAGTATGAATTCGTTTGGCCAAAATATTCAATCGTCCTTAACAGAAACTTGGACAAATAACAATTGGCAAAACTTTTCAAAACAACTCAACACCTTCGATTCTAATCCTTATTTGACATTGGATCTCTCTCAATTATGGGACGTTCCTTCAAGTTCGTGGAATGATAAAACACAAAATATATATACTAATAATCTAAATGGAACTGTAAACCAAGTTTTAAATCAGGTTTGGAATGTAATTACCAGTACTTGGGATAATTCCCAAAGAGAAACCTATTCGTATAATTCTAGTGACAAAGGAACTTTAGTTATAACCGAAAAATGGGTTGGAGGAGTTTGGCAAAATTTCAACAAACAAACAAACACCTATGATGGGAATGGGTTTTTAACTAACATGTTGTTCGAAGTTTGGGATATTCAGGCTAGTTCATGGGTAAATGAAATGCAATCCAATTTTAACAATAATAGTACTGGAAATATTTTAGATGTAGTTATTCAATCTTGGAATACAACTTCAAGTATTTGGGAAAATAACGATCGAATTTCTTATACCTACAATCCATCGAATAAAGTCGTGTCCGCTATCGATGAAATTTGGATAGTAAATACATGGCAGAATTTCTTTAAACAAACATTTACTTATGACGGAAATAATTATTTGTTAAATAATCTTTCTCAGTTTTGGAATGTTACGAATAGCATTTGGGACAATTACATACAGTTTAATTACACAAATAATCCTGACGGAACAGCAGATCAAGTGATAACCCAGCTTTGGAATGATGTATCTAGTAATTGGGATAATTCTCAACGTACAACTTATACTTATTTGGTTTTAAATGTTGCCGATTTAGCATTTGAAAACAAATTTACAGTTTATCCAAATCCTGCAAAAGACAGAATTAATGTGAAATCAAAGGCAAATCTTTCTGGATTAAGCTACTCTATTTCAGATCAAATAGGAAGACCTGTATTAAATGGAGTATTGTCTTCAAACGACACAAGTATTGATAGCAATCAATTGGCACAAGGGATTTATTTTTTGAAAATTAATGAAGTTAATAATCAGGTTTTTAAGATAATTAAACAATAGTTACAAGAAAAAATACCTTTAAATATAAAAACATTTTGAGTGTTTTAATTTATTTTTGTTTATAGAAGAAGGTTCTCCCTCAAAAACCTTCTTCATCCCAGATAAACACAAGTGCATTTAAAATTATAATGGGCATTTATATAAACAAATATATTAACTCTGTAAATGTAAATGTTTAATGTAATAAAAAAAAATGCCAGGTAATAAACGGGCGTATTTGCGTATAAACGGTCATATTTGCGTAAAACCGTTTTTTTCGACCCCAAAAAACGCCTTTTTTTGACTAAAAAAAGAGTGTATTTTTACCAAAAAAGCGCGTATTTTTACCAAAAAAGCGAGCTAAACCATTTAAACGAAAATTCGCAATTAAAAAAGAAAGAAATGAATCAAATTAAAAAGCTAATGTTTTCAGTTTTAATTATGTTTTTAATTAGTTCTTGTAAATCTAAAAAAATGAGTATGGAAGTTAACAAACAAAACATAAATCAAACAATCGACGCTTGGCATAAAGCTGCATCAAATGCGCAGTTTGACAATTATTTTTCTTTGATGACTTCTGACGGCGTTTTTGTCGGAACTGATGCAACAGAGAATTGGCAAAACGAAGCTTTTAAAACTTTTTCTAAACCTTATTTCGATAAAGGAAAAGCGTGGAGTTTTTCCTCTTTACAAAGAAATGTTTATTTAAATAAAAATCAAGACATCGCTTGGTTTGATGAATTATTAGACACTCAAATGAAAATTTGCAGAGGTTCTGGCGTGCTTGTGAAAGTTGAAAACGAATGGAAAATAGCACATTATGTATTATCGATGACCATTCCAAATGAACTTACCACAGAAGTAATAAAATTAAAGGACAAGATAGAATCAGTAGAAATTCTAAAATTAAGAGCAAAGTAAAAAGTGGTTTGTATTATTTCTTCAAATGTTCCAGCATATCTTCCGTCATACTTTCAATATCAAATTTATGGCTCCATCCCCAGTCTTTTCTCGCTGAACTGTCGTCGATACTCGCAGGCCAACTATCCGCAATTTTCTGACGGAAATCAGGAGTATAGGTAATATTAAAATCGGAGATGTGCTTCTTGATTTCGGCTGCGATTTCTGTTGGTGTAAAACTCATTGCAGCCAAATTATAAGAAGAGCGAATTTTAACTTGTTCCGCAGGTGCTTGCATAATTTGAATTGTTGCCGCAATCGCATCGTCCATATACATCATCGGCATTTTAGTTTCTGATGATAAAAAACAGTCGTATTTTTTCTCAGAAAGGGCTTTATAAAATATATCAACGGCATAATCTGTAGTTCCTCCACCAGGTGGCGACGACCAGCTAATTAACCCAGGATAACGAATACTTCGCACGTCAACACCAAAGATTTTGTGGTAGTATTCGCACCATCTTTCGCCCGATTGTTTGCTAATTCCATACACCGTACTCGGTTCCATAATCGTATATTGTGGTGTATTTTCTTTTGGAGTTGTAGGTCCAAAAACCGCAATACTAGATGGCCAAAATATCTTTTTTATCTTTCCGGCTTTCGCCAAATTCAATACGTGAAAAAGGGAGTTCATATTTAAATCCCAAGCAAAAGCAGGGTTTTTTTCAGCTGTAGCCGATAATAATGCAGCCATCAGATAAACTTCATCAATATTATGAATTTCTACAAGATGCTGAATTTGATTGAAATCTAAAGCATTCACGACTTCGAAAGGGCCCGAATTTACAACGTCAATATTCAGTTTTCTAATATCAGATGCAATCACATTTTCCACTCCATAAATCGCTCTCAACTTCTGAGTTAGTTCTGTTCCGATTTGTCCGCAAGCTCCGATAATTAGAATTTTAGTACTCATTTGATATATTTGAACTGCAAATATAACGATTTCGTAATTTAAAAATCATTTTTATGAGAATTGTTCAAAATTCGCATTTCTTAATTTACCTTTGTAACTTTGTATAAAATAATTATAAAATGAAACTGCAATTTTCCTGTCTTTTTTTGGTGCTTTTTCTGATGCTATCGTGTCAAGAAAATAAAGAACAACGCCTAATTGAAACTGCAAAAGACGCCAAAAAGAAAGAAATTATCTTTGACAACATCAATAAAGGTTGGAATTTCAATGCAAAACCAATCAATCAAGCTTCCGAAGGTTTAGTAAATATGTGGAAAGAATGGCGATTGTTTTTAAGCGAATTAAATAGAAAACCTAAAAGTACTATTGGTGCATTTCAGAAAAAAGCGAAAGAACTTTCCAAGAAAGCAGCAGATTTAAATAACAATATTCCAATGGCATACAATAAGCCAGAAGTAAAAAGCAGAATTGCCGTATTAATTTCTAAAATAAATTCCTTGAATCTTTTCATCAATTTAGATGAAATTCCAGATCAAAAAGTAGTTGCATTGGTAACTGAAATCAATATTCAAATGATTTCGCTTCAATCACAATTGGATGAAATTGTAAGAAAAAATACCATTCCAAAAGAAGAAGGCGAATCCGATTTGATTCAAATGTTAGACACTTCGAGAGCGATTCCAAACCGACAAATTTTACCAAAAAATTGAGCAAATCAGTAGTAGTTGGCAGATACGACAAAGCCACCAAGGTGAGTCAAATTGCAGAAAGTTTACAACAATCGGAAAACAAAATCCACTTAAAAGGACTTGTTGGTTCGTCATTATCGTTCGTTGTAAATTCCCTTTTTCATAAAAGCGAACTTCCCTTTCTTTTGATATTTGAAGATAAAGAAGCCGCCGCCTATTATTTAAACGACCTTGAGCAATTAATTGGTGAAAAAGACGTGCTTTTTTATCCAGGTTCATTCCGTCGTCCTTACCAAATTGAAGAAGTTGACAATGCCAATGTTTTGCTTCGTGCTGAAGTTTTGAACCGTATCAATTCCAGAAAAAAACCAGCAATAATTGTAACTTATCCGGATGCTTTATTTGAGAAAGTAGTAACCAAAAAAGAATTAGATAAGAATACTTTAAAAGTTACTGTTGGCGATAAAATATCTATTGATTTTATTAATGAAGTGCTTTTTGAATACGAATTCAAGCGAGTAGATTTCATTACAGAACCCGGGGAATTTTCTGTTCGTGGAGGAATTATTGATGTTTTCTCTTTTTCAAATGACAATCCGTACCGAATAGAATTTTTTGGAAATGAAGTCGATTCTATCCGAAGTTTTGATGTAGAAACGCAATTGTCTATTGAAAAGAAAAATAAAATTACGATTATTCCCAATGTTGAAAACAAGTTTTTTCAAGAAGATCGTGAAAGTTTTTTAGATTATATTTCCATTAAAACGACAATTTTCATCCAAAATACCGAAGGGCTTCATTCAAAACTCGATACGCTATTTGCGAAAGCGGAAGAAGCCTTCAAAAACTTAAATGGCACGATAAAACATTTGGAACCCGAACAATTATTTTTGAATCAGAAGGCATTTATCAAAAAAGCATTGGATTTTACGATTGTAGAATTGGGGTCGAAAGCCATTTTTAGAACCAATAAAACATTTGAATTTCACATTCAGCCGCAGCCTTCATTCAACAAGCAATTCGATTTGTTGCTAAATAATCTAAATGACAATCATTTTAATGGCATAAAAAATTATCTTTTTTGTTCCAATGATGCGCAGGCAAAAAGGTTTCACGATATTTTTCAAACGTTGGACGAAGCCAATCACGAAAGTATCAGAAAGCAATATGACACGATAAAATTTCCGCTTTATCAAGGTTTTATTGACGAAGAATTGCAAATTGCGTGTTACACAGACCATCAAATTTTTGAGCGCTACCATAAATTTAGCATCAAAAATGGCTATGCTAAAAAGCAAACTATCACTTTAAAAGAGCTTACGACTTTATCCGTTGGCGATTATGTAACGCACATTGATCACGGAATTGGTAGGTTTGGCGGCTTGCAAAAAATTCAAGTTGAAGGCAAAACACAAGAGGCGATAAAACTCGTTTATGCCGATAATGACATCGTTTATGTGAGTATTCATTCGTTATATAAAATCTCAAAATTCAACGGGAAAGACGGAACGCCACCAAAAATTTATAAGTTAGGTTCGAATGCGTGGAAGGTTTTAAAACAAAAAACGAAGGCGCGCGTAAAGCACATTGCATTCAATTTAATTCAATTGTATGCAAAGCGAAGATTGGAAAAAGGATTCCAATTCAAGCCGGATAGTTATTTGCAATTAGAGCTCGAAAGTTCGTTTATATATGAAGATACGCCCGACCAAACCAAATCAACGCAAGAAGTAAAAGCCGATATGGAAAGCGATCGCCCGATGGATCGATTGGTTTGTGGCGATGTAGGTTTTGGAAAAACAGAAGTTGCCATTCGTGCTGCTTTCAAGGCGGTTGACAACGGAAAACAAGTTGCAATTTTGGTTCCAACAACCATTTTGGCCTACCAACATTACAGAACTTTCACAGAAAGATTGAAAGATATGCCAGTTTCTATTGGGTATTTAAACCGATTTAGAACCGCAAAGCAGAAGGCGGAAACCTTGAAAGATTTGGCTGACGGAAGGCTTGATATTTTGATTGGAACACATCAATTGGTCAATAAAAATGTTGTTTTCAAAGATTTAGGATTGCTAATTGTTGACGAAGAACAAAAGTTTGGCGTGAATGTAAAAGACAAACTAAAAACCATTGCTGCAAATATAGACACGCTCACTTTAACCGCAACGCCAATACCAAGAACGCTACAATTTTCATTGATGGCGGCACGAGATTTGTCGGTAATTACAACTCCCCCACCCAATCGATATCCTATAGAAACGAATGTTGTAGGCTTCAGCGAGGAATTAATTCGGGATGCTATTTCGTATGAAATTCAAAGAAACGGTCAAGTATTTTTCGTGAATAATAGGATTGAAAATATCAAAGAAGTTGCCGGAATGATTCAGCGATTGGTTCCTGGCGCACGCGTAGGAATTGGTCACGGACAAATGGACGGTAAGAAATTAGAAGAATTAATGTTGGCATTTATGAATGGCGAATTTGATGTTTTGGTAGCCACAACCATCATCGAAAGTGGATTGGATGTTCCCAATGCGAATACGATTTTCATTAATAACGCCAATAATTTTGGCCTTTCTGATTTGCATCAAATGCGTGGTCGCGTGGGTCGAAGCAACAAAAAAGCGTTTTGTTATTTTATTTGTCCACCCTATTCAGCGATGACTGACGATGCGAGAAAACGAATTCAGGCGTTGGAACAATTTAGCGAATTGGGCGGCGGTTTGAATATTGCGATGAAAGATTTAGAAATTCGAGGTGCTGGAGATTTATTGGGAGGCGAACAAAGCGGATTTATCAATGAAATTGGCTTTGAAACCTATCAAAAAATAATGAACGAAGCCATCGAAGAATTGAAGGAAAATGAGTTCAAGGATTTGTATGCCGATGAGGAAAAACCTACTGAAAAAGCGTATGTCAAAGACTTGCAATTGGACACCGATTTCGAATTATTATTTCCTGACGAATACATTAATAACATTTCTGAACGACTCAAATTATACAATGAATTGAGTTTAATAAAAGACGAAATCACGTTGCAAGTCTATGAAAATAAGCTCGTGGATCGCTTTGGACCCTTGCCAAAACAGGCAGTTTCATTATTGAATAGTATCAAAATAAAATGGATTGCCACACAATTGGGAATCGAGAAATTAGTGATGAAACAAGGCAAAATGATTTGCTATTTTGTTTCCGACCAACAATCGAGTTATTACCAATCGGGGCGGTTCAATCAGGTGTTGCAATTTGTACAAAAGCAATCGCAATTGTGTAAAATGAAGGAAAAACAAACGCCAAATGGATTGCGCCTGTTATTGACTTTTGAAAACGTAAAATCCATTAAAAAAGCACTGGAATTGATGGAAATGATTTAGAAATTATAACAACTTCAAATCAATAACTACCTTAAACTGGAAAGGGAAATTTTCAAAATAATGCTGTTTTTTTTTTCTTTTGAAGCACACGTTTTATTTTCTCTTTCACTATTCTTCCCGCCATTCGCTGTATCCACGCCCAAAAGCGTGGGATGCCGCTGCTGTCAGGGCTAGCAATTACGTTTATATTTTCATAATATTATTTTTATAATTGTGCCTTAGCAATCGGTGTATTCTGCAAATCCTTATCAATTTTGCTCTTTTTCATTCCATTGCTTTTTTGTATGTTTGTAGTATATGTATTTCACTTATTATCATAGTGTTACAGTAGCTTATTTACAACCTTTGAATAGTAATTATATGGCAGATAATACCAACAGTTTATCAATTTCGGAAAATGATTTATTCAATGAATTATCACAACTTATTGAGCAAAGCAAACAGCAAGTAGCGATACAAGCTAATAGTGCAGTTACTATTTTATTTTGGCAAGTTGGTAATCGCATCAATCAAGATATTCTACAAAACAAACGTGCTGAATACGGAAAACAAATTGTGTCGACACTGTCTTCACAATTGGAAAACAAATATGGTAGAAATTTTGAAGTAAAAAATCTACGCCGAATGATGCAGTTTGCAGAACAATTTACAGATTTCCAAATTGTCGTGACACTGTCACGACAATTGAGCTGGTCGCATTATTTAGCAATTTTACCAATAAAAACTCACGAAGCTAAAGTGTTTTATGCAAATCAAGTGGGCAATAGTTTTATGAGCGTCAGAGAATTAAGGCGACAAATTGCCTTAAAAGCTTTTGAAAGAACAAACATTGCCGATGCACAAATCATCGAAACAACACATATTCCATTCAACACATTCAAAGATCCTTACATTTTAGATTTATTGGGTTTGCAAAATACTTTTTTAGAAAAGGATTTAGAAGATGCAATATTGCACGATTTAGAAACTTTTATACTGGAATTAGGTAAAGGATTTACGTTTGTAGAACGACAAAAACGAATGATTATTGACGGCGAAGATTTCAATTTAGATTTGCTTTTCTACCATCGAAAACTAAAACGATTGGTTGCCATAGAATTAAAATTAGGTAAATTCCAAGCCAAACACAAAGGGCAAATGGAGTTATACCTCAAATGGTTGGACAAATACGAAAAACAAGAAGGAGAAAATACACCAATCGGTTTAATACTTTGTGCCGAAAGCAGCCGCGAACAAATTGAACTACTCGAAATGCACAAAGACGGGATACTAGTTGCCGAATATTGGACAGACCTACCACCAAAAAAGCAGTTCGAGGAAAAAATACACCTACTATTAACCGAAGCAAGAGAAAGAATAGAAAGAAAGAAGTTACTATAATTTAAAAGCGGCATAAAAACCCAATTGGGCATTGAAAAATTAGTAATGCAACAAGGCTAAATAATGCTGCTTTTTTTTTGAAGCACACGTTTTATATTCTCTTTCACTATTCCACCCGCCATTCGCTGTATCCACGCCCAAAAGCGTGGGATGCCGCTACGCAAAGTCTCCCGACTTTGAGCTACTACTAACTAGTGATTTTGTCTAATAGAATCAATCTCTTTTTTTTAATAAAAACTATACGATTTCTAATGTGCTTTTTGAATATCATAGCTCAAAGTCGGGAGACTTTGCGCAGCATATTTAGTCTTTAATTAGAACACTTTGCGGAGCGGATTACAAGAAAGAAATAAAAACGAAATTAAGATTAAGATTATTTTTTGTCGTTCCATATTTCACTATAATTACTGTTAAATTTTTCTAATGTATTAATACCTTCGTAACCTAATCTTTGAAAATAGTTAGAACGTTCTCCTTCGCGCCGCTACGCAAAGTCTCCCGACTTTGAGCTACTACTAACTAGTGATTTTGTCTAATAGAATCAATCTCTTTTTTTTTAATAAAAACTATACGATTTCTAATGTGCTTTTTTCATATCATAGCTCAAAGTCGGGAGACTTTGCGCAGCACTTTTGTCTTAATTAGAATACTTTGCGGAGCGGGCAACGAAACACTAGCTGTTGGCAGAAGATTTAATTCTAAGATGAATATTAATTTTTTATGAATCTATTTGTTTCGCCATTTAATTTATAAATATATATTCCACTACTAAATGTCGAAATGTCAAGTTTAATAGGTTCGTTATTGTTAGATACTTTTTTTTCTAATATTTTTTTACCTTCAATATTATAGATTTCTAAAGTTGAAATTTCATTATTTGATAATTTATTTGAAATATTAATTAAATCATTTGCTGGATTTGGAAATGCAAAAGATATATTCTTGGAATAGATTTGCTGTTGTTCGGTTGATAAAGTTCCTGTTAAAGAATAGACATCATAATCATACGCTAATGTTACTGAATTTTGATTTTCATTTCCAAGAATTAATTTATAATCATTATTAGCAGTTTTTTTTAAACCTGCATAATATCTATTAGGGAAGCTTTGAAGTAAATTTCCACTTTGATTACATAAATAAATTTTCAATTCCCTTCCGCCACCTCCATTTTTATATGCTTTATATAAAAATTCAACTTGATTATCAGCATTAAATAAAGTATCAGTAATATATAAGAATTCAGTCATATAATAACCAGTATCAATTGGAATAGTAAATGAATAAGTTAAATTATGATTTTGATTATATACTTGAACTAATTGACTATTTCGATTATAAGTATAATAATTTAATCCATTTGCATAAAAAGCAACAACGTTTGTCATTGCGTAATCTTGCATACTTGAACTATAGGTATGTTCTAAAGTTGCTTGCCCAAATGACAAACTAGAAATTGTAATTGTGGCAATTAACCCTGAAATAATTTTCTTCATTTAAAATAATTTTTATGTTTGCCTACTTTCAGATTATTTTTAGTCGCTGTTTCTGCTTTTCCGACTTTTAAACAAAAAAAGTAATAGTTTTCGAGAAGTTTTTGCCCGAACGCTAGTCAAAAATTTTCTGCCAACGTTTGGCGCTTTGCGAGGTTGCGGGCTAAATTAGCCTAAACTTTCGGTTAAACACTGACCTAAAAGATAAGAAACAAACTTTAAATTAAGCACTGACTCCGCAATCTTGCAAAACGCTTGTTGGCAGAAGATTTTTAATTTTTTATAAATCTATTTGTTTTCCCATTCAATTTATAAATGTAAACACCATTTTCAAAATTTGCAACATCTAAGTTTATTTCAGTTTCATTTCCTAAAACATTTTTCTCCATTATTCTTTTTCCATTAATATCAAAAATTTCTAACAACCCATTTTCACCCTCTTTTAAATTATTTATAATTGTAATTTTATTTGATGCTGGATTTGGATAACCAAAAAATTGGTTTTTATTAAAAGTCTGTTGTTGTATGATAGATAAAGTTCCCGGTAAACTATAGATATCGTAATTGTTTGGACTGTCTTTGTCTGTTGAAACGATTAATTTAAAACTAGTATCCGAATTCTTTATAAAGTTAGCTTCCCATCGATCTCCAAATTCAAATAGATTTGCCCCGTCTTCATCAAATAGTGTCATTTTAGAACTATTTGGTGTACCATTTCTACTTACGACAATAAATTCAATTTTCGAATTTGAATTAAATAGTTTATCAGTTGCTAAATATATAGTATTAATAGTATAACCAATGCCTACATTAAGATTTGCAGTTTTAAATAAAATATGCGATGGATTATATATTAGAACTTTATTTTCAAGTGAATTTATAGTATAATAAAATAAACCATTATCAGTATGGAAAGCATAAGATTTTGGGTAATTATTAAATCCTTCTGTAGTGTAAGTATGTTCTAATGTTATTTGTCCGAATGACAAACTTGAAATTGCAATTGTAACGATTAAAAGTAATTTTTTCATAATGTTTAGGTTTTATTGTTATTATTTTCGTTTTAAATTTTCTGCCAACGGCGGAGGCTTTGCCATCGGTGCAGGTCGTTAACCGAAAACTTTGTTTTGAAAACGCTATAACACTAAATTTACTTATGAAAAGGAGTACTGCACTGGGGCAAAACCTATGTTACCACTCGTTTTTAAATTATTTTACAATTTTAAGCGTTATTTCTGTAAATATATTTGGTAGGTACAAATATTAGCCTTATATTTGTACAAGAGTTAAGGAAGTGATTTACACGGCAAACTTTAAAACTAGAAATTATGAAAACTTCAATCCAAACCGCAATCGAAGCAAAAGACTTAAACAAATTAAACGAACTTCAAAAAGTTGTAAAACAATCAATAGAAGTAAAGAGAGGTTTTTTGAAATCTGCAAATATTACTGTTGAAAATGCTCAATCTCGTTTTTCTTCTGAAATGCAAGAAAACGCTAAACAAAGCGTAATTACTTTTGAATCTGAAATTAAAGAGTATGAAGGATTAGTGGATATGATTAAGAGAGCAAAAACTGAATTAAGAAATTAAAATGAGAAACTTATATCACATAAATTTTAAGGCTGATAATTCCCATATTTATTATGGGGATTTATCTGTTTTATTTAAGAACCACACACCCGAAGAAGTGGGTATTTCAAGATATACGCTTGACCGTTGGGATTATGAAAAACCATTCGAGAATGAAATATGTATCATTCGGAAAAGCGTTCTCGTTACCAGTACTCGTTCTAAATGAGTGGTAACGTTCCGGCGCTTGGCGAGGTTGCGAACTTCGGAACAAATTATTTTCTGTTAAAGATAAAATTTCTTGCGAAAGATGAACGTGAATTTACTACAAAATTCGCAATCTTGCCAAACGCCTGTTAGCGGATGTTTTTTATTTTTTAAAGTATATGTTTTTCAGAAATTCAATTTTTTCGGTTCTGCTTTTCGGCTTTTTTTTATTATCGTCGGATAAACTTATTCCAATTAATTTGTCATTTCTTATTCCGCTAAAAATAAAACTTTCAATATTTTTATCTATAATTTTTAATCTCCAAATTATATATTTTTCTTGTTCGTTTGTTTCAATTTGTTCAATTTCTACATTTTTGTCATCTTTTCCCCAAAATTCGGTTTCCCAGAGATAAAATTTATTTAAAAAATCAAATTCGGATAACTCTTTATTGTAGAATTCAAAATTTTCTGTTTTTCTAACATTTATTAGCAACGTAATCTTTAACTTTTCATTTGCAAAACCCCATTGAGCAGAATTTTCAATTTTCCCAATATGTTTCCATTTTCCAAGTAACTCGAACAATTCGTTATTTATTAAAAATGGTGATTTAGATTGTCCAAATGAAAAATTTGAAATGATAAATATCGCAAAGATTATTTTTAAAAGTTTTAATTTCATAACGTTATATTCAATGTTTCAATTTTGATTATTTTTTGTATTTTCTTGTGCGTAATTTTCGTCCCAAAATATCCGCTAACGTTATTCGGCTTTGTCTAGTGCCGAAAATTCAAGACTAGACATAAAAGTACAAACAAATTTTTAAATTAAAGACCGATGGGTAAAAGAAAAAAACCAAGTAAGGCATTAGTCAAAACCGCTGTTAGCAAATCGGTTTTTATTGACTGGAAAAGTGTGTATAAATTCCCTTTAGAATTAAAATACAGTACAAAAGTAATGACACCTGATTTTGAAATGGCATTCGATTTTATACCGAGTTTCATTAAAGATATTGAAACATTACAAATCAGTTTAGAGGATAAACAAAAGATTGTTAGAATACTAAACGGTTCAGATGAAAAAGTAAAAACGCTTCATAATTATTCATACAAAAACGGAACTATTTTCGTGAATGATTTAGCTTTAATATGGATTAGAGGTTGGGGACATTTAACAGGTCAAGGCGGATTGAGATTAAAAGATGATGAAGCCATATCAATTCAAGACGGTTTTGCAAACTTCATAATTTCTACTTTACGAGATGCTTCTGAAACTGTTTGCTAACTCATAAATACACGCAACTTCTAAAGTCGCTTTTTATCTAACAAGTTGTATTATAATTATTTAACATCGACAACACCAATAAACGCAATGCGCTTTTGTGGCTTGTCGCAACTCGAAAACAAATGAAATAAATGTTCTCGTTAATAAAGACTTTAAATGCACCAACTTTGTCAAAGTTTTAAACTTTGACAAAGTTTAATTTGGTTACAACATCGTCTCTAATCTTGATTTGCTAAAAAACAACGTGTTTTCATTTTGTTGCAAATCCTACGTATGCTTTGTGAGGGAATAATCTTGGCAATCGCTTTGTTTGCCGGTGTGAACAATACCTTAGGAATCTTTGTTATTGTTCACTTCAATGTATTTGTATTTTTTGTAAATGTAACCTTTATTTTGGTAAATCGGTTATTTGTTTATTTAATTGTTTATTCGGTTATTTGGTTATTTGGGGAATCTGTGGGAATCTGTTTAATCCGTTAAAAACTTTGAGAACTTTGAGAACTTTGCGTAAGACTTTGCACCCTTTGCGGTTAAAAAAAAGAAAATTGCCTCGCTTCACAGCGTTACGCTCGCAATGAATCCAAAAATTCAAAACAAGAAAAATGACTAATCCAGCAGCCCCGATTGAGGCGGTATCCTCGCAGCGAAGCGAAGAGATTGAGCCGAAAGCGGGAATTGCAATTGCAAATAGAAAAGGGCAATTCGCTCCAAAAGAAAGAGAAGTTTTTATTAAAATTCAGGCTAAAAGCCTCCAATTTGACTTCAGGAACCTAAAGTTTAACCAAAATTGTTATGAATATTGTATTTTATACGTATATTTATCGTAAAAATCAAAGTTATGATACAGGCTAAAATCAGAAAAGAAATAACATTAGATGCTCAAACGCTATCTATACTTCAAATTCAAGCTGAAAAACAAGGCAGAAAACTAAAGAATTATATGGAACAAGTTCTTAAGGAACAAGCCAATAGTTTTGAATTGACTGACGAATATAAAGCTATGATGGATGCAATGTTGGTTAAACACGAAAAAGGGGAGTTAAAATATACTTCCTGGGAAGAGGCTAAAAAAGAATTATTTAATAAATAATGCAGTATTTTATTGAAATTTCTGACGACGCAAAGCTTACAATTAAAGAGGTTTCAGAGTATTATGGTGAAATTTCTATTCCATTAAAAGATAGATTTGAAGTTGAATTAATCAAATCTATCGACCTTTTATTTATAAATCCGCTTCATCATCAAGCGAGATATAGAAAAGTTCGTATTGCCTTCACAGAATTATTTCCTTATGGGATTCATTATATAGTTGAAAATGAATACATCTATGTTTTAAAAATACTGCACACCAAAAGTTTTTTTAAATAAAAACTTACAACAACTTCAAATCCTTAATTACTTTAAATGCAATATCCACTTCATCATCGCTCACTAAAATTGTAAATTCATTGGAAGTAGAAATCACCTCGTTAATGATAATTCCTTCCCAAGCCAAACGCTGAAAAATAAAATAATAAATACCTGGAATTACAGTGTTTTCTTTTGGTAATTTCACCGTAATCGAAGCCAAATTTTCTAACTTTTGGATTTGTTTTTCGGATGAAAAATGCTTTTCTACCAAATGTCCAACGCTTTGACTCACAATAATATTCGTCTCGCTAACGCCTTTTGAAGACGTATAAAAAATATCAGGATTGCTGTTAATTTCCGAAATTAAATCGGCTTGTTTGGTCAAAATTGTACTGGAAACAGCAAATGTATAATCAATCAATGAAGAACGAACCGTTATTTCTCCCAAGTTTTTCATCACTTTTGAAATCTTGTGATTCAGTCTAAAATCCAAATCTACAGAAAGTCGTTTCAGTGCCATTACAATAGCGCCTTGTTTTACATCTTTCCCAAATTCAGACTCTAATTCGGTCATCATATTTCTTGACAAAGATGTCAAATTGATAATGTTTTGTGACAATGCGCTTAATAAAAAAGGCTTGGTTTTGATGTAATTTTCAACAATTGAGGAAACAGTTTTCATTTTTGTATGTTTTAAACTTGCGGCAAATATAGCAATAAAAAACAATTTGTTACAGATATAACACTAAAAATGATAAAACGCATCTTCCAAATGCTCCATTTTGAAACCTTTCCCGTCTTTGTGAAGCGCAATAATATCAAAGCGGACTTCCACATCAAGATCATTTGAAATAACATATTCGTTGATGGCTTTCACCAAAAGTTGGATTTTTTTAGGTTTCACAAAATCTTGTGGCAAGCCAAAATCTATACTCGAACGGGTTTTTACCTCAACAACAGCAAGGATTCCGTCTTTTTTGGCAATAATATCTACCTCAGCTTTTTGAAAAGTCCAATTGGTTTCTAAAATCGAATAGCCATTTTTCTCAAGAAATTCAACAGCCAATTCTTCCCCTAATTTTCCTAAATCGTTGTGTTCGGCCATTAAAAAAGTATAAATTGATTGTGCTAAAACTTCATAATTGTTTCCTTATCATTAACTTCTAAAGAAATTGTTTTCCCAAAAATCAACGTATTATTATCGTGAATATGTCCCGCTGGAAAATTAAAAACAATAGGAAAATGATATTTTTTTGTAATATCCAAAATAATTTCGTGCGCATTTTTGCCCCACGGAATCTCATTATCGTGCATTTTTATAAAACTTCCCACAACCAAACCTTGTAAACCTTCAAAGCAACCGCAGCGCTTCAAACTCAGCAACATTCGGTCAATATGGTATAAATATTCGTCTAAATCTTCAATAAAAAGAATTTTTCCCCGGCAATTTACCTGCGATTCTGAACCCATCATGCTGTACAAAATCGACAAATTACCACCCACTAATTCACCTTCGGCAACGCCCAATTTATTTTCGTTTTCGCACGCCACACTATAAGAAAGTGTTTCTCCAAACAACGCTTTTCGCAACGTTTCCTCAACTTCTACCGAAGCTTTCTCAACATTCACAGGCATAATTCCGTGAATTGACGCAATCCCCAACGCATTCAAATGACTGTGCAAAACTGTCACATCGCTAAAACCAACAATCCATTTTGAACTTGTTTTAAACCTTGAAAAATCAACCAATTCCACCATTCTTGCCGTTCCATAACCACCCCGAACGCACCAAATCGCCTTGATATTCGGATTGTCCATCATCGCCTGAAAATCGGCTGCGCGTTGCTCGTCCGTTCCCGCCAATTGGTTGTCGTCCAAGCCAATTGTTGCGCCCAAAACCACTTCCAATCCCCAGCTTTTTGCCAATGCCAATGCGGGTTTCAAGTTATCGGTAATGTTTTTTCGAGCCGTTGCCACAATCGCAATCGTATCTCCTTTTTGTAAATTCTGCGGTGTTATCATAGTCGTTTGCGCTTGAAATTTGGTCGCCAAAAAGAGTAGCAAAATTAAAATCCTAACCATTTTTTGGTATTTATAGTGTATCAAAATCAATAACAAATTAACGAATAATCAACAACACCTGCAAGGGTTTCAAAATCATAATTTTTATTTGGGCGTGCCCTCGTTTTGAACTTTTTTACGAACTACAACTTTTTTCGTAAACTCGGTCGGGCATTCCGCTACAAGTCCTCGTCAAGTTCCGCTTTCGCTACACTTGTCTGTGGGCTATCCGCTGCATTCCCTCACGCAAGCTTCAGATTTAAGATTTAAGATTTTTAGATTTCCTAAAAAAAAAAGAATAAACCCTCCATTACCGTCCTTGCGAGCGTAACGCGGTGAAGCGTGGAAATCTGTTGATGGCAAAGAAGCAATCGATACGAGATTGCCACGTACTTCTCAAAGTCAGTATTGGTGAAAAGGGAAATGGGGTTCTGAACTACTTAAATGGGGTCTCGAAGTGCATCATCGGGGTTCTGAAGTGCGTCATCGGGGTTCTGAACTACTTAAATGGGGTCTCGAAGTGCATCAACGGGGTTCTGAACCCCATACACGGGGTCTCAAAGTACATTAATGGGGTTCTAAACTACTTAAATGGGGTTGCCTAACGGGGTAAACGGGGTCTTGAACCCCATTTGAGGGGTTCTTCAACGTGGTAAATGGGGTCTCAAACCACTTAAATGGGGTTATACAGCGTGGTAAACGGGGTTCTGAACCCCATTAATGGGGTTATACAACGTGGTAAATGCAGTTCGGAACGTGGTTTACCACGTTATAGGACGTGGTTAACCACGTTATAAGCTCTTTAAATAACTCTCCATTTTTATAATAAACAACACCCAACGGGTTTTAAAAACCTGTCGGGTGTGTTGTATTGCTCAATAATAAAACTTTTTTATTGTTAATATAAAATAACAAAGTCAATAAAATAAAGAACAATCTTTTTACCGCAGATTTGCAGATTAAAGTATACTATGTTAAAATGTGAATATTATTCTCGTTAATCTATTATGAATAACCTATTAGAAATTCAGGTAGAGGTCTCAAGAGTTTGCTATCTCTTTAATTAATTTCAAATTTGAAACATTATTATTCAAGAATTTTTTTAAGAACACATAAAATAATATAAAAGTATTAAATTAAATATCTAATCTAGCCGCTGTTTATTCAACAACAATTGTTTTTGCAATTGAATCTATTCTAAATATCCTTGTTTCAGTAGGACCAATATATTTAAAATTATTATCCCCATCAAAAGCGTTTATTAATTCAGAATCAATCGTGTAGCCGTTAATTTCATACCAAGTGTAGACTCTGGAGCCTAATCCCCAACTATCGCCACCGTTATTTCCTAAAAATACTCTAAAGACTTCTCCACTATTTAATGTAAGTGGCACTTCATAGATACCGTTTGTAATCAAACCTAATTCAGTTTCATTATTACCAGCCCATGACCATCCACCTGGTGTTGCAGCTCCAACTAACCAATGAGAGTTAGCATCTGTAGCTCCTTGAAAAGCAGTAATTGTTTTTTTGTTTTCGTCAATTTTAAGACGATAAACGCCTGGAGCTCCTGTAAATTTAAAATTAGTATCTCCGTCTAATGCACCTTCAAAAGAAGTATTGATTTTGTATCCTTGACCTATATAGTAAGTATAGTTTCTTCCAGATCCCCAATCACCATTCACTGTAAAAAAACGGAATACTCCATTTGCAAATGTTGGAGTCGCAGTTAAAACATTATCATCGCAATTCAAACTTAATGGTGAGTCCCAATTCCAACCAGCAGATGGAATACCTGCTCCAACAGCATATTGACCTAAACATCCGTAAGAAGTGAGAAAATATGAAATAGTATTAGAATTAACAGCTATTACACCAGAATAAGCTTTGATTCTAATATCAATTGGACTTTGAACATTTGGGGTTACTCCTGCATTAATAGCAGCAAGGTTTAACACATCTGGTTGAATCGTAAAAAATAGATCTGTTGTAAAACCTATTGCTTGAGCATTTGAAAAATCTGAACCGTTTGGTGCGACTTCAATTGTATAGGTAACTTCCGATTGTGTTGAGTAAGTCATAGGGGTCCAAGCTAATGAAACGCCAAGATTTGATGATGTAATTGAAGAAATGTTAAAAGAACCTAAAGGACTTGGAGTTGCATTTATCAAATCAGTAATTTGAGCTTGCAATTGGGTCACTTGAGCTTGTAGTTGTGTTTCTGAGTAACTTTTAGTTACCGCATCTTGTGCATCCGTTGGGTCTGCTATGTTTTTTATTTGTAAATTATTAGCCCCATTATTTACTGCTAAAACTGAAGCTAAACTTGGAGTTGTCGCTTGGCTGTTTCCAGCACTATTCGCATACAAAGCGTAAGGCACGCTCAACAATTGTGTTGTCCCCATTGGCACATAAGTAGTGCTGGGACTAACTTTGAGTTCTATTCCTAAAAAGTAATTTCCCGTTCCCCAGCTAATAGTAGCGAAATTTCCTACAGATGCTGTTCCTGTTCCAATAACCAAATTCACTTGTCCCAAATCATCTGTTGGAACATAATGCGTTTCGGTATAAATGGGCACACTTGTTTGTGAGTTCAACATAATATTGAACTTAAAATAGACGTTTTGGTTGGTTATCAAAGTACCCGTTGCGTTTCTCACGGTTGCCTGATAATTGAAGCCTTGAGGGGCTTGAGCAAAAATTGCTGTTGTAGCAATTAATACTAAAAGAGTGAATAGTTTTTTCATAATATTTCTTTATTATTAATCTTTTACACATCGAACAGAAGAACCAGCTTTACCATTGTTGTCCCCTGCTCTATATATACTTCCGTTATTATAATTTAGGTAGCGATACCAACCACCATTGGTTAAATACTCTGAAGAACTCCACCATCCACCGGTGGCGCCAATGAGGTTGAATATACTTGTGTTGCGAACGCCTCCGGGAAGACCAGAAAAGCCGCTGGAGTTCGTAGCGGCTGTATTTGGGGTTAACCAATGTGAGATGCCAGTTTCTTTCATTTTACCACCTGCAACATTTAAAATATTTGTTCCATTTACCGTTGTTCCACCATTAGCATTTGGGTCGATATAATTTATCAAAGTACTCCATTCTAAATCTGACGGAACATGCCAGCCCGAAGGAGCAAATTGTTTTCGTAATGATGGGTCGTTTAAAGAGGCTGCATCATATATTCCAGCAACTGCATACCAATTGTATAATTTACCATAAATAGCACCATTAGCTGGGTCATTATTGTAATAGCACCAAGCCCCCGTGGTTAAGTTTGCCCAAGCAGTTTGGTCAGTTATTTGTGGTATTGGGGTGCCATCTCTATAAATGGTTAGATCCATGTTGGAACTTGTCCAAATTTGAGAGCCAATAGTTCTATTTGGAAGTATTGGTGTAGTAAAAGTCTCTACTTGTCCATACCCTGTTCCGTATTCATTGGAAGTAGCATAAGCTCTAACATAATAGGTCGTTCCGGGTGTTAATCCAACTAAATTACTTGTAAACATTCCTTCACCAGAACCATCTGTTGTCATCCCAATATTATTTTCGGTTGTTGGATCATTTGATGTACTCCAAACCACACCCTTAGCCGTAATAATTGAGCCTCCACTATTTGTAATATTTCCACCGCTAATCGCTGTAGAATTAGTTACCGCTGTTACCGCTGTTGTTGTAACGGTTGGAACAAAACCATCTGTATAAACGGAGTTCAATGCATTAGTTAATGTTTGTTTGTCTATAATTCCTTGTCCTGTTGGAGGAGCTGGCGGGTTTTGCCCTGATAAGTCTATTTGTTTTCCATCAAGAGGAGTAACACTAAGCATTTGGTGAATTAAAGTATTTACTACTGAACTCGGCAAAGCATTACCCATAAATCGAATGTAATTATTATAATATATTGAATTAGAAAAATAACTAGATTGTTCATAGGGTTCACTGACGGTGAAATTTGGAATCCCAATATATGAAAGCAATGAATTGTAAGTTATTCGTATTTTTCCTGAATAAAATAAAGGTAAATTAATTGAGGCAAGTGTTGAATTATTGAAAACATGTATAGTCCCTGAACTAAATCCAGGTAAATTTAATGATGAAATAGTTGGGTTGTTAAAAAGTCTAATAATTCCAGAATCAAAAACGGGAAGATTTAGTGATGTCAATGCAGAATTGCTTGAAACAGAAATGTTTCCTTTACTATACAACGGCATATTAATTGCCGTTAAAGCAGCATTTTTTTCAATTCTTAAAGAATCTAATGCAACGGTAAAAGCAGGTAATGAAAGTGAGCTTAACAAAGAATTCGATGCAATATTTATTTCACCAAAATTTTTCTTAAGTCCATTTAAATTAATTGAAGTCAAATTAGCATTATCAGTAATTTTCATTTTTACTATACTCGTCAAAGTACTTAAATCTAAAGAGGTTAAACCCGTAGTATTTTGAATAAATATATTTTCAGTATTAATTCCAATTTCGTTAGCTATTTGAGAAGCAGCTTCTGCATTAGTAATATTTCCAGAAATTAATATTGAAGGCTTACCTTGATTATGGGTACTCCCAGCACTATTTGCATACAAAGCGTAAGGCACGCTCAACAATTGTGTCGTTCCCATTGGCACATAAGTAGTGCTGGGACTAACTTTAAGTTCTATTCCTAGAAAGTAACTTCCAGTTCCCCAGTTAATAGTAGAAAACGCACCTATTATTGCCGTTCCCGTTCCAATAACCAAATTCACTTGTCCCAAATCATCTGTTGGAACATAATGGGTTTCGGTATAAATGGGTACACTTGTTTGTGAGTTCGACATAATATTGAACTTAAAATAGACGTTTTGATTGGTTATCAATACCCCAGAGGAATTTCTCACGGTTGCCTGATAATTGAAGCCTTGTGGGGCTTGAGCAAAAATTGTAAGTGTTACAATTAATGCTAAAAGTGTAAATAGTTTTTTCATAAGTTTAATTAAAATTTTCTAACCGCTCTAACAATTGAAATGCCAGATTTTGATGGGTATCCCAATGCGGAACGACTAAAATTTTCTCCCAAAAAGGAACCGCCACTATATTCAGTAGAACAAGCGTATTCATCAAATTTAAAACCATTGGTATTTCCTAAAGTTTCATTTAAAATATATGCTGCATAATAACATTGATTTAATTCCCAATGCGCTGGAAGATACCAATCAGAATAGCCTCCTGAAGTATAATCATTACATAGTTTAGCCGCACTTGTAATATGACCTGCTTGTGCAATAATGGCGTTGGTATTAGCCTGTCCGTTATTTGAACTTTGTGCCGTTATTCCAATATCTGTGGTAATATTACTCCAAATAGAAGAGCCAATATCGGTAAGCGAAGCTATAAGTCCGTGTTCTATGCCATTGGTTTTCCATATTGAAACCACAATACCGCCACCATATAACTCCCCAACATAATGAGAAAATCCACTTACGGCAGTTGTACTCCCCGCACTATTTGCATACATTGCATACGGCACGCTCAACAATTGTGTCGTTCCCATTGGCACATAAGTAGTGCTTGGACTAACTTTAAGTTCTATTCCTAGAAAGTAACTTCCAGTAGACCAGCTAATAGTAGCGAAAGTTCCTACAGATGCTGTTCCCGTTCCAATAACCAAATTCACTTGTCCCAAATCATCCGTTGGAACATAATGCGTTTCGGTATAAATGGGCACGCTTGTTTGTGAGTTCAACATAATATTGAACTTAAAATAGACGTTTTGATTCGTTATCAAAGTACCCGTAGCGTTTCTAACGGTTGCCTGATAATTAAAGCCTTGTGGGGCTTGAGCAAAAATTGTAAGCGTTACAATTAATGCTAATAGGGTGAAGATTTTTTTCATAAAATTAATCGGTAGTTACCGAATTACCATTATTAATTAAAGTTTGTTTGTCTGTAATTCCTAGTCCTGTTGGTGGCGCTAATGGTGTTTGTTCATTCAAATCTATATCCTTACCTGATGCTGGAGTTACTGTTAGCATTTGACGCAACAACGAATTAATTTTAGTAGTTGAAAGTGCATTACCCCCTAAAGATAAATTAGTGCAATTTGTTAAGGCAGGAAGTAAAACAGATGCCAATAAGGGATTATAATTAATATTTAAATAACGGCAACTTGTCAAATTAGGAAATGAAACCGATGCTAAAGATGTTAATCCATTTATGCCTAAACCCTCATTAATAGTTAGTAGGGAAGGAAAATTTAATGCGGTTATAGGGGATATTGAAAGACTATCTTGACTTAAAGAAAAATTATTAATGTAACTAATTAAAGGAATGTTTATTGAATTTAATCTAGTATTAGCCATTTGAAATTCATAACAATAAGTCAACAAAGGAAATGATAATGAGTTATAGGCTATATTACCATAAAAACTTATTTGGTCTTCAATGGTAGTTAAGTTGTTAAAATTAACATTCGTTAAATTGGCATTATACTCAATTTTTATATTAGAAATAGTCACAAGTGCGCTCAAATCTACTGTAGTCAATTGAGTTGTATTCCAAATATAGATATTCTCAGTTTCAGGTCCTAGTTGTGCAGCAATTTTGGCAGCTGCCTGCGCATTCGTAATATTTCCAGTTAAATAAATAGATGTTTTTCCTTTGCTTTGCGAACTCCCCGCACTATTTGCATACATTGCATACGGCACGCTCAACAATTGTGTCGTTCCCATTGGCACATAAGTAGTGCTTGGACTAACTTTAAGTTCTATTCCTAGAAAGTAACTTCCAGTTCCCCAGCTAATAGTAGCGAAAGTTCCTACAGATGCTGTTCCCGTTCCAATAACCAAATTCACTTGTCCCAAATCATCTGTTGGTACATAATGCGTTTCAGTATAAATGGGCACACTTGTTTGTGAGTTCAACATAATATTGAACTTAAAATATACGTTTTGGTTCGTTATCAATACCCCAGAGGAATTTCTAACGGTTGCCTGATAGTTGAAGCCTTGCGGAGCTTGAGCAAAAGTTGTAAGTGTTACAACAATTGCTAAAAGAGTGAGAAATTTTTTCATGGTTTACTTTTTAATGATTTTATAAGTATTCCTTTTATTAACTTCTTTACTTGTAATAGTCACTAAATACATTCCTTGTGTATAATTAGAAACATTTAAAGGTTGCTCTTTCTCGATGGTGCCTGAATAAATCTGTTTGCCATTCAAATCTGTAATTTGAATTGAAAAAGAATTTAATTCTGGGTGAGTTACAAAAAGCATTTCTGAAGTTGGATTTGGATATACTTTAATTTTTACATCCAAAGAATTATCTTCAATTTGTAATGCCTGCAAATCCATTGCTGGATAATAGCCGTTTCCTAATTGATTGCCTCCTGCGGTCATTAAACCTACAACTTGTTCGCCAGCTGTCCAAGAAACGTTAAAGTTGGAATTTGTTTGCGTTTTTCCAGCTGTTCCGATAACTTGCTTAGAAATACTTGGAGATTGAGAGTAGCCAATAGCGGAAACTAACAAGATGAAAATGATGGATTTCATAGTTTTTGTTTTAAAAATTTTAACAAATGTAAACTAAAACCAGTAATAAATTAAGAAATTAAGACATCTATGTCTTAATTTCTTAATTTATTACTGGTTTTAGGGGAAATCTTCAAAAATCCGTTTAATCTGTGGCAAAAAAATTCTATCCCAACCCTTTCCCAAGGAAATGTTGTCTGAACTGGAATGTCTTAGTGGGAAATCTTCGAATTAGCTAAGTGAGATCCGCAAAACATTTTCTATTAGTAAATCTGAATTTATTTCAGATTGATAAAACAGTATTTTGTGGGAATCTATTGAATCTAAAAATCTAACACTCTAAATTGTCTGTTTTGCGTGAGGGATGGCAGTGGAAATCCTTTGTGGAACGAAGTGGAACAAAGATTGCAACGCACAGCCCGACCGAGTTTACGAAAAATGTTGTAGTTCCTCAAAACGTTCTAAACGAGGGCACGCCCAAAAAAAATCAAAAAAAAAGGTTCAAAGCATAACGCTCTGAACCTTTAAATCTTTTTTGCATTTGAATCTTCCTACAAATCATTCAACATTTTAGAAATTTCATCTAATTTTGGTGTCAAAATAATTTCAATTCTACGGTTTTTAGCTTTGCCTTCGGGAGTGTCATTGCTCATTAACGGAGCAAATTCGCCTCTTCCCGCAGCGGTTAAATTCTCTTTTTTAACAGCCTTGTTTTCTGATAAAATGTTGACAATTGCCGTGGCTCTTTTTGTAGAAAGATCCCAATTGTTTTCAATTTGACCCACAGCACCAGCAAATTTGTCATTGTCTGTATGTCCTTCAATCAAAACAGCGATGTCTGGATTTTGCGCCAAAACGGTTCCAACAGCAACTACGGCTTTTTTACCTTCTGAACCCACGGCCCAACTTCCTGATTCAAAAAGCAACTTGTTTTCCATAGAAACATATACTTTTCCGTCTTTTTGATTCACGGTAAGTCCTTTGCCTTCAAAGGCTTTCAATGATTTTGTCAAGGCATCTTTCAGTTTTTTCATTGCCGCTTCTTTAGCTGCCATAATGCTTTCCAATTCATTTACTCGGTCGGTACCTTTTTTCAAATCGGCACTTAGCTTGTTCAAACGTTCTTTTTCGGCAGCCAATGCTTTTTCTTTCGCTTCTAATTGTGCTAATAATTCACGGTTTTTAGCCATGTTTTCTTTCAAAGAATCATCGCTATTTTTCTCCAAAGCATTATAAGATGCCTGTAACGTTTTTAGATTTTTATCTGCAGCTGCAAAATCAATTGCCAATTTATCACGTTCGGCTTTGGTTTTATCATAATCAGCTTTCAAAGTAGCATAATCCAAATCGAGTTTGCTTTTGGCTTTGGTAATGCTGTCATTTAAATCGGCAGTTTTTCTGTTTTCTTTTTTTAAATCTGCAAATTTTGTTTCTAATTCGTTAAAAACTTTCTTAGACACACACGATGTTGCTAAAGTTAAAACTACTATTCCTAATGCAATTTTTTTAATCATTTTAAATATTTTAAGGGTTAAAATTATTCTAATTCTACTAAAACGGGGCAATGATCGGAATGTTTTGCTTCTGGCAAAATTAACGCTCTTTTGAGTTTGTCTTTCAAGGTTTCGCTTACCAAACAATAATCAATTCGCCAACCTTTATTATTGCCTCGAGAACCTGCTCGGTAACTCCACCAACTGTATTGATTGGGCTGTTTGTTAAAAAATCGGAAGCTATCAATGAATCCGTTTTTCATAAATGTGTCCAACCAAGTGCGTTCTTCGGGCAAAAATCCTGAAACTTTTGCATTTCGAATTGGATCGTGAATATCAATTGCCTGATGGCAAATATTGTAATCGCCACAAATCACCAAATTTGGAATTTCCTTTTTTAAGGTGTCGATGTAATTTTGAAAGTCGTCCATAAACATAAATTTATGATCTAAACGGTCACTATTTGTTCCTGATGGCAAATACAAACTCATTACCGAAACATCATCAAAGTCTACACGGAGATTCCGTCCTTCAAAATCCATATGAGCAATTCCTGTTCCAAAAACAACATTAATGGGTTTTATTTTCGACAAAATAGCCACGCCACTGTATCCTTTTTTGGTTGCTGGATAATAATATTGATAGGGATAACCTGCCTTTTCAAAATCAGAAACTGGGACTTGATCTTCGGAAGCTTTTATCTCCTGAAGGCAAATTACATCTGGATTTGCATGTTGCAACCATTCAATAAAACCTTTGGTAATGGCGGCTCGAATTCCATTTACATTATAGGAAATAATTTTCATTCTTGTAATTCAAATTTATATTCCCAAAAGTAATAAAAAACTTGAATGTACGAAACAGAAAATACAAAGAAAATCGAAACTCATTTTTGTCGGTTACAAGAGAATTTTCCTATCTTTGTTTTTAGTTTTAAATTAAATTATAAATGGGGTTAGTTACTGCAAAGGAAGTTGCTAAGGCAATAAACACTGATAAGTACGGTGTTTTCGGTACTTTTTCAGGCTGGTTACTGATGAAGGTTTTGAAGATATCTACCCTAAACAAAGTGTACGATAGAAATAAACACTTGAAAGATGTTGCTTTTCTAAATGCCATATTAGATGATTTAGAAATTAAATTTGAAATTCCCGAAGAAGATTTAAAACGTTTGCCAAAAGAAGGTGCTTATATTACTATTTCAAATCATCCATTGGGCGGAATTGACGGTGTTTTATTATTGAAATTAATGCTTGAAAGAGAACCTAATTTCAAGATAATTGCGAATTTTCTTTTGCATAGAATTGAACCACTGAAAAAATATATAATGCCCGTAAATCCTTTTGAAAATCACAAAGATGCTAAATCAAGTGTGGTTGGAATTAAGGAAACATTGCGTCATTTGAGAGATGGAAAACCTTTAGGAATGTTTCCTGCCGGCGAAGTTTCTACCTATAAAGACGGAAAATTAATGGTTGACAAACCTTGGGAAGAAGGAGCGATAAAAGTGATTAGAAAAGCACAAGTTCCTGTTGTTCCTATTTATTTTCATGCTAAAAACAGTCGGTTATTTTATTTTTTATCAAAAATTGACGATACGTTACGTACCGCAAAATTGCCTTCAGAATTATTTTCTCAAAAAGACAGGGTTATTAAAGTTAGAATTGGAAAACCAATTTCTGTAAATGAGCAAAATGAGCATACAACTATTGAGGAATATTCAGAATTTTTACGTCGAAAAACCTATATGTTGGCAAATCCATTTGAAAAAGAAACGCCTTTTTTGCCAACTCCAAATTTAAAACTTCCTAAAAAAGGGCCTAAAAAAATTGTAACTGGCGCATGTCAGGAAAATATGATTTTAGAAGTAAATGCCCTTCGCTCTGCAGACTGCCGATTATTACAAAGTAAAAATTACGAAGTTTTTTTTGCAGAAGCTTCTAAAATTCCAAGTATTCTTCACGAAATTGGGCGTTTGCGAGAAATCACCTTTAGGGAAGTTGGAGAAGGAACAAACGAATCTATTGATATTGACAAATACGACAAATATTACCATCACATGTTTTTGTGGGATGAAGATGCCAAAAAAGTTGCGGGCGCTTACAGGATGGGATTGGGTTCGGAGATTTATCCGAAATATGGAATGGATGGTTTTTATTTAAATGAACTTTTTCGTTTTGAACCTGAATTACACGATATGATGCACAAATCTATCGAAATGGGCCGTGCCTTTATTATCAAAGAATACCAACAAAAACCAATGCCACTTTTCTTGCTTTGGAAAGGAATTATCCACACTACATTGAGGCATCCAGAGCATAAATTCTTGCTTGGAGGCGTGAGTATTAGCAATCAATTTTCGGATTTTTCTAAATCATTGATGATTGAATTTATGAAATCTAATTTCTATGATCCTTACATTGCTCAATATATTCATCCTAAAAAGGCATTTAAAGTAAAACTAAAAGATGCCGATAAAGATTTTGTTTTCAACGAAGCAGAATCAGATTTGAATAAATTTGATAAACTTATTGACGAATTAGAACCTGGAAATTTGCGTTTGCCCGTTTTAATAAAAAAATACATCAAGCAAAATGCAAGAGTAGTTGCATTCAATGTTGACCCACTTTTCAATAATGCAATTGATGGATTGATGTACATCAGAATTGCTGACATTCCTGAAAGTACAATGAAGCCCGTTATGGAAGAATTTCAAGCAGAATTAGAACGAAAATTAGCTGAAAAAGGGGAAATTTAATTTCAATTAATTCACCACACTATTAGGATTATAGCCTTCATATGACATTTCTTTTTCATTAAAAACAACTCCAAATTGCTCCAACTCGGATAGTATTGGCAAATAGACTTCTTTTCTAATTGGAAGTTGAACTCCAGGAGTTGTAATTTTTCCATTTAAAATTAGTAATGTTGCAATGGCTACTGGTAATCCAACGGTTTTTGCCATCGCGGTATAAGTTTGATCATCGCCAAGACAAACCATTTTCGAATCTATCTGTCTTTTTTCACCATTAATTTCAAATCCAAATTTGTGATACATCACAATCATATCTTTGTCATTTGGCTGAAGAGTCCAGCTATCGCTTAGAATTTTCTCTAAAATTTGTGCTGGCGTAGCATTTTTCAAACCTACAATTTTGTTAGAATTGAAAATATCTAACTCTAATAATTTGTCCCACATCACATCATCTTGATCAATTTTTAGAATTAATCGTGTTTTTATTTCAACCGAATCTGTTGGGTGATACGGCAAAAATGAATTGGTAAATTGTCTGTAATTCATCGTTTCAGAATCGTCCATTGTATAGGAATCGTCGGTCATTCCTAGTTGCACAAACATATTCCAAGCCTTAGAATACCCTACTCTTCTCAAGGTTCCACGGTATAAAGTCAGTACGTTATCAAGCCCATAAATACTTCTGTATTTCAGCGAATCCCGATTGGCATACGCCTCAAATCTCCCATAATTTTCAACTTCCATAAACTCAGTTCTGCTGAACAATTTATGATAGGGAATGTATTTATAAGTTCCTTCTTGTATGAATTTTGCCGCACCGCCTTGCCCTGCTAAAACTACATTTCGGGGTGCCCAAGTAAATTTATAATTCCACAAATTTGTATCGGATTCAGGCGCAACTAAACCACCACAAAAAGATTCAAAAAGTATCATTTTGCCTCCTTTATCTCGAATTTCATCAATGGTTTTCATCGCGCTCATATGGTCAATTCCTGGATCTAAACCAATTTCATTCATAAAAACCAATTTATTTTCTTTGGCTGCAGCATCCAATTCTTGCATTGCATCGCTAATATAGGAAGCAGTTACTAAGTGTTTTTTATAAACAATACAATCTTTTGCGACGCTAATATGCAAGTGTGCAGGCAACATTGATATCACAATATCCGCCTTTTCAATTGCTGCTTTTCTTTGATTTTCGTTTGATATATCTATTGCAATCGCGGTTGCGTTTGGGTGATTATTGGTTTTGCGTTGTGCCAATTCCAAAGCAATATCTGCAATAGTAAGATGAAGTTGTTCCTGATTGGATTTGTTCAGTAAATACTGTATTAATGAAGAAGCTGACCTCCCCGCTCCGATTATTAAGATGTTTCTCATTTTTTATAAATATAACACAAATGTAAGTATTTGTTATATTTATAACTATTTTAAAACCAAAAAAAGAGGGTTTTTGCTATTTTAAAAATGGTTTAAAGTGCTTTAATTACATAAGTAACGATTCCCCAGATGATTAATTCGTTTTCTTCGGTAACTTTTATGGGAGAATAATTTGGATTTTCTGGCATCAAATACAAACAGTCTTTTTCAACTAAAATGCGCTTCACAGTAAATTCTCCGTCAATAAAACAAATCGCAATTTTATTGTTTTGAGGCTCTAAACTTCTGTCAACAACTAAAACATCTTTGTCGTTAATACCCGCATCAATCATAGAATTTCCTTTGACTTTTATATAAAATGTAGCCAGTATATTTTCGCTTAATTCTTTATTTAAGTCGATATTCATTTCCATAAAATCCCCTGCTGGAGATGGAAATCCTGCCGAAACACCTTCTTTTACGAAAGGAATTTTTATTTCACTTTCAAAGTCTGGTAAGAAAAAAGTAAGGTTTTGTTTTTTGTTTATTGACATTTTATTTCGAGAATATCTTTAAAATTAGTCGTGAATTTTGGTGATAAATGATTTTGTCGCATATTCCAAGTCAAGTTCAAATTCTGCGATGCTAATTTAACTTTTTTATCTCCTATTTTTTTATTTAAATAATCTATTGTCTTCATTAGCGCCAAATGTTTAGGGTTTTCCTCCTCAAATAACTGAAATTGTTTGCAGTTTTCAGGAACAAATTCAGAGACAACAACACCGGCTTTTTTAAACTTCATATTTTCATTTCCTGCGTGCAATTTTTTAAGCATTTCAATTGCAACATTTGAAATAGTAAGTGTAGAATTTGTCGCAAAAGGCAAAGTAACCGCCATATTAAAATAATATTTAGACGTTTGAATGGTGTGTCTGTCAATAACTAACATTACAATTATGGTGTGACAACAGTCCTTTTGTTGGCGTAATTTCTCTGCACAAATGGAAGCAAATGTGACAACGCGTTCTCGTAACAAATCAAATTCTGAAATTTGTTTTGGAAAACTTCTTGTGGTAGCAATGCTTTTCTTTTGATTTGGAATGGGTTCTAAATCCAACACTGATTTTCCTTCTAATTCATATTTAAGTCGGAGTCCAACAACGCCCAATTCTTTTCTAATCCAATTTTCGTGTTGTGGTTGTATAAAATCGAAAGCAGTATTGATATTTCGTAGTTTTACTTTTTTGGTTGTTCGATTTCCAATGCCCCAAACGTCTTCAATTTTAGTCCATTTAAGGGCTTTAATTCGTTTTTCTTCGGTATCAATACAATAGACTCCAGAAGTTTTCTCTTGAAATTTTTTGGCAATTTTATTCGCCACTTTCGCCAATGTTTTATTAGGTGCAAAACCAACACAAACAGGAATTCCAACCCATTTTTGAATTCTTTTTTTCATTTGAACGCCATAATTATGAAAATCAGGAACCGCCATTCCGTCAAAATTCATAAATGCTTCGTCGATGCTATAAATTTCTAAATTTGGTGAAAATTGACTCAAAATACGCATTACCCGATTGCTTAAATCCCCATATAAAGCATAATTTGAAGAGAAAACCTTTACATTTTTTTCCTTCACAATGTCTTTAATTTGAAATAATGGAACGCCCATCGAAATCCCGACTGCTTTAGCTTCATTGCTCCGAGCAACTACACATCCGTCATTATTGGATAAAATCACGACAGGTTTGCCGTTGAATTCTGGTTGGAAAACACGTTCGCAAGAAGCGTAAAAATTATTGCAATCTACAAGTGCGTACATTTTACAAAATTACAGAATATGGCGCAACAGAAGTACTTTACAAAAGTTAATTTTCGCGATTGTTGATAAAAATTTTAGAGGTTTTTTGTAAAATCAAAATCTTGAGTTGCGATAAAAGAACACGGATTTTTTTTGGGCGTGCCCTCGTTTAGAACAATTTTACAAATGAGGAAATCTATACTAAACTCGGTCGGGTGTTCCGCTACAAGTCCTCGCCAAGTTCCGCTTTCGCTACACTTGGCTGTGGGCTCATATCTTTGTATTGATTACAATTATAAGAAATACTTATCTTTGAAATAGTAATAATAGATAACAAAACAAAGTTGCATAATCGTCGTTGGGCTAGATACATTTAATGATATTGACGAAATAGGAAGATCAACTTTGTTTTTATTACATAGAAGCCTCAATAAGTACTTAAACACTATGCTTTTAGTTTAGATGTTGTATAAAAAATGAGCAAAGGCGTATGTGAT
>OZ248374.1:0-35068 GCA_965234425.1 Flavobacterium neuenschwanderi (SeqCode)
GTGTAACGATCTGGACACTGTCTCAGCCATGAGCTCGGTGAAATTGTAGTAACGGTGAAGATGCCGTTTACCCGCAGTGGGACGAAAAGACCCTGTGCACCTTTACTATAGCTTAGTATTGACCTTGGATAAATGATGTGTAGGATAGGTTGGAGACTGTGAAGTGGCGTCGCTAGGCGTTGTGGAGTCATTGTTGAAATACAACCCTTTGTTTATCTGAGGCCTAACCCCGCGAACGCGGGGGACATTGCTTGGTGGGTAGTTTGACTGGGGTGGTCGCCTCCAAAAGAGTAACGGAGGCTTCTAAAGGTTCCCTCAGTACGCTTGGTAACCGTGCGTAGAGTGCAATGGCATAAGGGAGCTTGACTGAGAGACATACAGGTCGATCAGGTACGAAAGTAGAGCATAGTGATCCGGTGGTTCCGCATGGAAGGGCCATCGCTCAAAGGATAAAAGGTACGCCGGGGATAACAGGCTGATCTCCCCCAAGAGCTCATATCGACGGGGGGGTTTGGCACCTCGATGTCGGCTCGTCACATCCTGGGGCTGGAGAAGGTCCCAAGGGTTGGGCTGTTCGCCCATTAAAGTGGCACGCGAGCTGGGTTCAGAACGTCGTGAGACAGTTCGGTCTCTATCTACTGTGGGCGCAAGAAATTTGAGTGGATCTGATTCTAGTACGAGAGGACCGAATTGGACAAACCTCTGGTGTATCTGTTGTTCCGCCAGGAGCATCGCAGAGTAGCTACGTTTGGCAGGGATAAGCGCTGAAAGCATATAAGCGCGAAACCCACCACAAGATGAGATTTCTTTTAAGGGTCGTAGGAGATGACTACGTTGATAGGCTATAGATGTAAAGGCAGTAATGTCATAGTCGAGTAGTACTAATAACCCGTAAGCTTATGTACACTTTTCCTCCCGAGCAATCGGGAGGAAGAAACTTTCTAAAAGTTCCTGAAATAAATTCAGGATAAATTTTTTCTTTATCTCAGTATGTTAAGATATTTGCTCGACGCGAGCAGTTGATGGTTTAAAGTTGATAGTTGTTGGAAAAATCCAACAACCGACAACCAAAAACCAACAACTTACAACCTTAAGGTGGTTATTGCGGCGGGGCTCACCTCTTCCCATCCCGAACAGAGAAGTTAAGCCCGCCTGCGCAGATGGTACTGCAGTTATGTGGGAGAGTATGTCGTCGCCTTTCTTTGAAAACCCCGTTTCTAACGAAACGGGGTTTTTTGTTTTTCCTCCTCTCGACCACTGTGAAGGAAGCGGGGTGAAAGGATGTTTATATATTCTATGAACTTATTTGTTATTCGTTGATGTAGTTATTTGGGAAATCTGAAATCATAAATCTGAAGCTTGCGTGAGGGGGTGAAGTAGGAAGCCCGCAGACAAGTGTAGCGAAAGCGGAACTTGGCGAGGACTTGCAACGGAACTCCCGACCGAGTTTAGAGATTGCTTCAATCTTTGCAATGAGGTTCTAAACGAGGGCGCGCCAAAAAAAAGTGGACAATTATCGAAAAAATCGAATTGTCCACTTTTTGTGGAATCGCCGGGAATCGAACCCGGGTCCAAACAAGCAACTAAAAAACTTTCTACACGCTTATTTCCTGATTGAATTTTCGATGTTGTGTTTGACCAGAAACAGTCGCACAACACTTATCTTCTTAATTTCGAAATCCACCCGAAGCTTATGGAAATCTAGGTTTAAATTTACGATTCACCTTTATCGACCGCTATAAACCAAAGCTTTCGTGGTAAATCCTGCTTTCCTACCTTGTAGGACGAGGCTAATCTTACTTTAATTCAGATTATGCAGCAAGAGCGTAGTTTCCTTCGCCGTGTATGTGTTTTGAAACCTTTTATTAACGAGAATTGTCCCAGTTCTCGACGTGCTTACTTCTCAATTCGACTTGCTGTCAAAACCAGTCGACCCCAAATTATAATGCAAAGATACGATATAAATTAATTATGAATTATTAATTATGAATTATAAATGTGAAGAATTAACGTTTCTCATTCGACTTTAAGACTTTAGACATTCGACTATTTGTCTTTTTATCAAACTCATTTACAGACTTATAATGCATTATAAATTGTAGTTAATCGATTTTATTAGTAGAATATAGATGATAAATTCCGTTTAAAATAATTGTAAATATTTTCGCTCTTAATAATTTATGAACCAATTTAATTGATTTATTATGAGTGCAAGAGCTGCTTCAAAATCGGGATTTTTTTATTCAAATAAACATCAATTCGAAAAAGCGATATTATTTATATTAATGATGTTACTTTTATTCTTTACCAATTTATCATTTGGGCAGATAACTCTAAACTCACGACAAAATGGTAATTGGAATTTAATAAATACTTGGGTTTCGAATAATCTATCTGGAACAATTACAACTTCAACTTCAACCAATCGTACAACGGTAACTGGAAATGGGACTACTTTCTTGACTCAATTGTCAGTTGGCTCGATCTTGTATAGAGCAGACGGGACTACTGTAATCGGAACAATAGCTTCGATTAATAGCAACACTTCTATAACGCTTGCTGCAAATGCTGCAAACGCTAATACAAATGCTAATTATGTAACAAGAAAAATTCCAACCGTTTTAGATAAAGCTGTTATAAAGAATTTCGATGTTACCATTCCATCTGGATATGCTGCTTCTTGTGCAACTTTAGAAATAGGGGTTACTGGAACTAATACCGCTGAATTTTTAAATTTTTTTGATGCCACAGCCTCACTTGCTGTAACTGGAAATACAACAATTTTTGGACCTTCTGCAGGAAATCTTAGAGAAATACAATTGAATGCTGGTTCAATGACTGTGGGAGGGAATCTATCTTTTGGAACAGGGCAAACTGGAAATCAAGGCAATCGGATTACAAAATTAACGATTACTTCGGGAACTATTTCTGTTACTGGAAATTTAACTTATAGTAATAATTCATCTTCAAGTAGTGTTTTGCAAACACAAATTAATATGACTTTGGGTGTTTTTAATTTGGCTGGAAATTTTATTATAAATAACAATATCGGAACGCTTTCAATGGGTGTAACAAGTGTTTTTAATTATAATGGAACTGCTGCGCAAACAATCCCTATTGGCGTTAGTAGTGTGGTTTATAGTAATTTATATACTAATAATACAAATGCGACAGGAGCAACGCTTAGTGCTGCAATAGCAACTACTAATGTAACAGGAAATTTAAGTATTCAATCGGGCTCTTTAAATAATGGAGGTTTTGCAATTGTGGGAGTTCCATCTAAAACAATTTCTGTTGCAAATGGTGCTTTTTTAAATTTGAGTGGAACAACGGCATTTCCGACAGGTTTTTCAACTACTACTTTGGGTTCTTCCAGTACTGTAAATTATAATGGAACTGCTCAAACTGTAGCAATCAAAAACTATGGAAATCTTGCCCTAAGTACTTCTGGAAATAAAACTTTTGCAGGAGCAACAACAATTGCAGGGAACTTAGCAATAAGTGGAACTGCGAAAGCACTTTTGCCCAACGGAACAACTTCTTCTGCCGATACAATTACTTTGGGAGGAATAGATCAAACTGCATCAGGTTCTTGGGGAAGTTCAAATTCTCCAGCAATTTATACATCAGATACTTGGTTTGTTGCTGCAAATACAGGAATTGTAAATGTTTTTAGACCTTGTTCGGTAACTACTGCATTAGCGGGTGTGGATCAATCCAATTGCAGTACAACAAGTTTTACATTAGCAGGAAATGCAGTTGCATCTGGTGAAACTGGAAAATGGACTTTGATTAGCGGAACGGCTACAATTACAAGTTCAACTTCGCCAACATCAACAGTTACAGGAGTTACATTAGGTACTTCTGCAACTTTACGATGGACAATTACAAAAACAGTAGGGGAGTGCAGCTCTTCAGACAATATTGTGTTAACTGTTATTTCAGCAGCTGTTTCAGGAACAATTTCGGGTGCAACATCAGTTTGTTCAGGGACAAATTCTACAGCATTGACTTTGTCAGGAAATTCCGCTTCTGTAGTGCGATGGGAATCTTCAACAGATAATTTTTCCACGGCAGCAAATACAATAAGCAACACAACTTCCAATTTAACAGCAACCAATCTTATGGCAACTACTTATTATCGAACAGTTTGCTCCAATGGAATTTGTGTTGCTGTAAATACTCCAGTTATTTCAATTATTGTAAATCCAAATGCAGTTTCTGGGGCTATTTCAAACAATACATCAGTTTGCCCTGGAACCAATTCTACAACAATAAATTTAACTGGAAATACGGGTTCCATTCAATGGCAATCCTCATCAGATAATATTATTTTTTCAAATATTGTCGGAGCCTCTAATCCTAATTTAACAGCTACAAATTTAACAGCAACCACCTATTATAAAGCAGTTGTGACCAATGGAATTTGTTCAACTATTAGCAATACTTCTCAAATAACGATAAAAAACACCACTTTTGATGGAACCATTTGGAGCAATGGTTTCCCAGATACAACTTCAACGATTGCCTTTAATTTTAGTGGAAATTACACTTTGAATTCAGATATTTCGGTGTGTAGTTGTACTATAAATAATGGAAATGTAACTGTGGCTTCCAATAAAACAATGACACTTTTAAATTTCCTAAATGTCGTCAATGGCTCAATTACTTTTGAAGATAAATCCAGTTTGGTGCAAACAAATAATGCGATTAATTCGGGACAAATTTTGTACAAACGTAACACTTCAAACCTTTTCAATAACTACGATTTTGTCTATTGGAGTTCACCAATTGTAGGGCAAACTTTAAATAAAATTTGGATGTCTCCTAATTCAAACAATACTTTTTATACTTATAATAATACAGCAAATAATTGGGCTGGCGCCAATGCAACTTCGATAATGCAACCCGGAATTGGTTACATTGCAAGAGCGCGTGCAGGTACTTCAGGTACTGATTATGCTGGTGTTTCTACCACTTTTAATTTAGGTTCAACTTGGCTTTCTAAATTCTATGGCGTTCCAAACAATGGAAATTATTTGGTTCCAATTTTCAAAACGGGAACTGACTTTGATAACCTAATTGGAAATCCTTATCCAAGTGCAATTGACTTGAAATTATTCAATGATGATATTGATAATACGGGAAAATTAACGGGTAATTTTTTATTCTGGACGCATTCCTCGGCTATTTCTGCTAATGTTTATAGTGCGAGTGATTATGCAATTTACAACACAAATACGTCGGTTTCAGTTTCGGGAAATAGTGGTTTTTTTCCAGACCAATTTTTAGATTCAGGGCAAAGTTTTTTTGTTGAGGCAATTGGAAATGCCACGCTTACATACAAAAACAGTCATCGAGTTGCGGGCAATAATAATGGCTTTTATAGACACGCTTCCGCAAATACCAATGCAACTGCCACCATCGAAAATCATAATATTTGGTTGAATTTAACGAATTCTGATGGAGCTTTCAAGCAACTCATAGTACAATATGCGCAAGGAGCTACATACAATTATGATCTTTATTTAGATGCCATTTCGAATCAAGGAAATCCAAGTATTGATTTTTTTAGCATTATTCCAAATTATAATCTAACGATAAATTCCAGAGTTTTGCCTTTCGATAATTCAGACATTGTAAATTTTGGGTTTCACGTTGCAACGGCTGGAACATTCCAAATTGAAATTGATCATGTAAACGGGTTTTTCTTAAACAATGAAAATATTTATTTAGAAGATAAATTACTAAACACAACGGTTGATTTAAGATTGTCGCCATACAGTTTTACGACTTTAGCGGGTACATTTACATCTCGTTTTGTACTGCATTATCTGCCAACAAGCAGTTTAGGAACGCAAACTATTAATTTTGAAAATTCAGTTCAAGTAATTGCAAATGAAAAAGCAACCGTATATTCATTCAACCAAAAAATCAAAAACGTAGTTGTATTTGATATTTTAGGAAGAAAAATTGATAACTATTATAATGTTAATTTAAAGCAATTTACGTTGCGCAATTTAAATAAAAAGTTGAGCGTAATAGTTGTAAAAATCAGATTAGAAAACGATGTCGAGGTAACGAAAAAAATCTTATTCTAATTGATGGTTGATGGTTTATAGTTTTTGGTTGTTGGATGTTGGTTGTTGGTTTTTTATTTTTGGGAAGCTAACGATGCCATTTGAATTTTCGATATGTTATTTTAACAGCAAAGGGTGCAAAGATTTTTTTTGCCACGAATTACACGAATAATCACGAATTTATTTAAGTCTATTATCTATCAGTCTATTATCAATCAGTCTTTTTTAGACTTTAAGACCTTCGACCTTCGACACTCTCTAAATGCTATAATTTTTTAACATATTGTGTAATAATAACAATCGTTTGACCATCAACACGTCCTTCGATGTATTCAGCATTTTCGTGGTCTAATCGGATGTTTCTAACAGAAGTTCCCTGTTTTGCAACCATACTTGACCCTTTAACTTTTAAATCTTTAATCAATACCACAGAATCACCAGTTGCAAGAATAACTCCATTTACATCTCGGTGAATAATCTTATTTTCATCCTCTTCACCTTCTCCAGTTGCTTGAGCCCAAGCTAATGTATCCTCATCAAAATACATCATATCCAACAATTCTTTTGGCCAACCCGCTGCACGCAAACGACTTAACATTCTCCAAGCAACTACCTGAACGGCAACATGTTCACTCCACATACTATCGTTCAATGCTCTCCAATGGTTTAAATCTTCAGAACCTGGGTTTTCAATTTGGTCGATACACGTTTTGCAAGCCAATATATTTTCATCTGCACCACCTTTTTTTGTTGGTAAAACTGCAAATACTTTTAAGTTTTCTGTCGCTCCACATAATTCACATTTAGAATCACTGCGTTTATTTAATATTCTTTCCATTATAATTGTATTGATTTTTAATACTGCGAAAGTACATTTAAATATATCCTTCCACAAATTTATTCAAGTTCATTATTAGCTTTTTAAATAGAATTCAAATAGACTCGATATTTTAAAGTCGCGTGATGCGATAGTTTTAATTATTCCTTCATATAATACTTCGTTTATTAAATTAATCTTAGGTAAACATTAAGTTTTTGAAGTGAATTTTGATTTAAATTTGTTCAAACTATTTAAAATGAAATACTTTTTTCTTTGTATCATTTTCTTATTCTCAATCCTAAACATTTATTCTCAAGATAAGCCAATTTTGATTGAAGGAATTGCTCAGGGTACATCATATCATATTACTTATTTTGATAAAAAGAATAGAAATTTACAACCACAAATAGATAAAATATTAAGGGATTTTGATTTGTCAGTTTCTACTTATATTCCAAATTCTATTATTTCAAAAATTAATTCTAATGTTAAGAATGTGAAAGTGGATATCTATTTCAAAACGTGTTTTAATAAAGCCAAAGAAGTATGGAAAAATACCGATGGTGCTTTTGATCCTACTGTATATCCAATTGTAAATGCTTGGGGATTTGGTCCAGGAAAAAAGCAAAAAATTGAAAAGCAAAAAATTGACAGTATGCTTCAGTTTGTAGGTTTTGATTTAATTGAGTTGAAGGGAAATAAAATCATCAAAAAAGACCCTCGTGTGGCATTAGATTTTAATGCTTTTGCACAAGGGTATTCTGTTGATGTGGTATCAGCATTTTTAAAATCGAAAGGAATTACTTCTTTTGTTGTAGAAATTGGTGGCGAGGTTTATGCTAATGGAAAAAATCCAAATGGGGACTATTTTAAAGTGGGAATTGAAAAACCAATTGACAATAAAGAAGATACAAATCCACTGAAAGCAATTGTAAAATTAGAAAATTTGGCAGTTGCCACTTCCGGGAATTACAGGAGATTTGTTATAGAAGATGGAATAAAATATGCCCATCATATAGATCCTAAAACGGGTTATCCAACCAAAAATAATTTATTAAGTGCTTCAATTTTTTCTAAGGAATGCATTACTTCAGATGCTAATGCCACGGGAGTTTTAGTAATGGGGCTTGAAAAAGCGAAGGTTTTTTTAGAATTACATCCAGATTTGCAAGCGTATTTAATATATTCAGATGATAATGGTAAGTATCAAATTTATGAAACGTCAGGAATAAAAGCTATTGTTTCAGAAGTTGTTGAAGAAAAAAAGTTTTCTTTATTTAAATAAAAGTAAGCTTTAAATAATCTTTGAAGATTTCATTTTGCATAAATAATAAACATAAAAAAAGCACCCAATTGGATGCTTTTTGAATTGTATTAAGAAACAAATATTATTTGTTAAGTATAATTTTATAATTAGAAACCCCATTATCATTGGTAACAGAAACAATATAAAGACCATTGTTCAGATTTGATAAATCAATTCTTTTAATAGTGTCGGCTGAAGCTGAAGCTATTTTTTCAGAATAAACTACTTTACCCAAAATATCAACTACTCTAATGTTGTTTACATCATTTTTGAAATCCATATTAAAAATACCATTTGTAGGATTAGGATAAATTGTAACTTTTGGTTTAATTGAAAATTCAGGATTAGCTAAAGTAGCGGATATGTTTGTAAAGTTTGTATCTGCTGCAAAAGTTGGATTTGAAGCTCCAGGACCTTTTTGAAATGGAAAATACCTAGTTACCGTTCCAGCTGTTCCATGATCCCATGTTGATTGGACAACAAATTGATAATTCCCGTCTGCAACAATAGCACCAGCGACATTTTTACCATCCCATATCACTGTTTTTGTTGTCCAAGAAGAAAGTGTTGCACCAGATGTGGCTGTAGCAACATTACATGTAGCGGAAGTGGCATTTGAAGCCGATCCACCAGCCTTAACAGCCCAAGTTGGTAAATGGTCTTTAGTTCCATTACCTACATATCTAAATTTAGTTACGATAAAAGTTCCAGAAGTTCCGGTACCTTGTTCAATCCAAACTGCTAAAACATGTTGAGCATTTCCATTGTAAGTTGTTGCTGTTGAATGTGCTGCTTCCGTGAAAGTAAAAGTTCTAGATTGATTTGTATAGACTTGTGCTTTTATACTTCCATTAAAAAGCAATAAAAAAGCAGCAGCGATAAAAAGTAATCTTGTTTTCATTTTATTTATTTTAAAATTATAAAGTGCTAAATTATAAAATATAAATAAAATTTTTAAACGCCACGAGTATATTAAGTAAACCTTAATTTATTAATGACGTTTTAAAATTTAAAAACTAATTAATTCTATTCAAATGTATTTTTTCTGGTGGGTGCAAAACCATTGGGAATTTCTCAATTTTCACAGAGCTACTGTCCAATCCAAATGCTTTTTCTTCAGATAAACTGAATTTTTTTATTAAGAAATAAGCATTCATTACTATTTTTTCATGCCATAATAAATCACTGTCATTAGACAAGAACTTTTCTGACAAAACGAATTTGAAATCACCAAGAATATTATTTTTATTCAAAGATTCATAGCGACTTGTAACGTCAACTTCACCATTACTTACCATGTCTTTCAATACTTCTTTGAACATCAGATTAATTTTTGTTGGTTCTCTGAATCCTAAATTGAAATCAATTCTAAATAAATCATCTTTAATTATTTCAGTAACTTTATATTCTGTTTTGTAGGGTTCACTTAGAATATTAACGTGAACAAACCAATATAAATCGGCTCTTTTTGGACGTTTTTGCAATATAGAATACATTACTTTTTCCTCTATTTCATCACCGCGATTGGCATTGGTCATATAAACCAAATGCGTAGCATATTTTGGAATAGATAAATCTGCACTTAATTCGGCTAAAACCTTTTTATAGGAATCAATTTTCACAAATTTCGTATAGTTTTTACTAATTTTCTTTGCCAAGTGCCAAGTCGTCATTATTCCAATTAACATTATTGCAATAAACAATGTTACGTAACCACCGTGAAGAAATTTATTCAAATTGGCAATTAAGAAACTAATTTCAATGGTTAGATAAATTAGAATTAATGGTGTTATTAAAAACCAAGAAATCCTTTTAATTATCATAAAATAGGTAAGGAGCAAGGTTGTCATAATCATACAAAGTACAATCGCTAAACCGTAAGCGCCCTCCATATTACTCGATTCTTCAAAATGCAAAACTATCATAACGCACCCTGCAAAAAGCAACCAATTTATGGAAGGAATATACAATTGTCCTTTTAATTCCGTAGGGTATTTTATTTTTACTTTTGGCCAAAAATTCAAACGCATCGCCTCATTTATCAATGTAAATGAACCACTAATTAAGGCTTGTGATGCAATTACAGCAGCAAGAGTAGCAATTACAATCCCAAAAGGTAAAAACCAACTTTCCATAATTAAATAGAATGGATTTCCATTTTTTCCTCCTAAAGTTTGTAATGTATCTCCTTCGTGTTGAATTAAATAGGCAGCTTGACCAAAATAATTTAATACCAAGGTAGTTTTTACAAAAATCCAACTGATTCGGATGTTTTTTCTACCACAATGTCCCATATCCGAATACAAAGCTTCGGCCCCTGTGGTACAAAGGAATACGAATCCTAAAACATAAAATCCTTCTGGGTGAATTGACAATAAATGAATGGCATAATATGGGTTTAAAGCCTTTAATACTTCAATATGGTTTACCAACTGAATTACGCCAAGAATTCCCAACATTCCAAACCAAATTAACATCATAGGAGCAAAGAACTTTCCTACTAATTTTGTTCCAAATTGTTGGATAGTAAAGAGTACGAATAAAATTCCAATTACGATAGGAATGGTATTAATATCTGGATAATAGGTTCTAATTCCCTCAACCGCAGAGGCTACGGAAATTGGCGGGGTGATTATTCCATCTGCTAAAAGGGCACTTCCACCAATAATTGCGGGGACAATAAGCCATTTTACCTTGGTTCGTTTTACTAAAGCATACAATGCAAAAATTCCACCTTCGCCATTATTATCGGCACTTAGCGTAATTAAAACATATTTGATGGTAGTTTGTAAGGTTAAAGTCCAAAAAATACAAGAAACTCCACCTAATACAACATCGGCATTAATAGCGTGAAGCCCAATGATTGCTTTCATTACATACAAAGGAGAAGTTCCAATGTCACCATAAATTATACCTAAAGTAATTAATAATCCTCCAAATGTTAATTTACTGTGTAAATCGTGATGTTGAGACTTCATAAAAAATATCTTAAAAAAGAAGACAAATTTATTACTATTAAATTTAATATTGATAAATGATTGTGTTTTTTTTATTTTTAGATTCAAATATTTCATTAAATAAAAAAACACCGAAAATTGACCGTGCTTTCTGTGAGTTTTATAAAAAAAACTTATCTGCTTTTATTTCTCGATTCCTTATTTTCGCTTCGGGTTTCGTTACGAGGTTTTACAGTTGATCCCGAATTTCCCCTCGGAGTCACTGTTTGTGATTTATTCCCTCTTGGAGTTACATTCTCAGTTCTATTATTTCTTGGCGAAACAGTTTCGTTTCTGTTATTTCCTCTTGGAGCTACACTTTCAGTTCTATTATTTCTTGGAGAAACAGAATTATTAGAATTTGCTCTCGTTCTTGTAGATGCTCTATTTTGATCTAATTCATAGCGATTGCTAACACTTGAATTTCGTCTTCCAAAGGAACGTTCAGGATTTCTAACTTCATAACTATTTGCTCGTAAATTCCGATGTAAATTGATTGCCACAGTACTTCGTCTAACATTTACATAATTGTAACGATTGTTGTAATTTATCCAAACATGAACATTTTTGCGGTATCTGTAAATTGGAAATGGACGCCAATAAGAGTAAAAACTTGGATAAAATCCCCAATTCCATGTAGAACGATAAGGTCTGTAATTTGAAGTCCAGAAATATGTGAAAATAACTGGTGAATGAACATAAATTGGTTCATAAATATAATTATTTCCATACATAAATACATCGCCAACTACTTGAACTTGCATACGATTATTGTCATCTTTTTCTACTTCGATGGTAGCAACATCTTGAAAAACATCTTTCTCTAAAATTACTTGAATAATAATTAAATGCGTTCTGCCTTCAATAGATTCAATAACTCGCAAATAATCCACCTGATTATCATAATTCAAATCTAAATTTGAAATTTTCAATTTGGGATCATTCAAACGTCTTTCAAAATCTTCTAAATTTTTAGATTCTCCAAAAATTGAAGCAACCGCTTTTAAATCTAAATTATCACTAATTTCAGAATTACTTGCGTTGATGGTCGTTTTGTCTTGCGCAAAAATGGGATTTGCAAAAAAGAAAGCAATAAAAGCAAAGGAAATGATTTTCGTTTTCATGGTATTTTTATTTTTAATTATTACTATTTATTGAATATTCAATTACTATGCCAACAATTTAATAATGTTTAATTTGGATTTTCTTACAAAGAAATAATGTAAATTAGCAACGATAAAGGTAAATGATATGAAAAATAGTTTCGTTTTTTTAATGGTTATAATTTTGATTTTTTCCTGTAAATCAAAAGTTATGAAGTCTCAAATGGACAATATAAATTATAATGTTACTGTTTCATTTGATACAATTTTTACTGATAAAATAAGTATTCGAGCCATTCTGATTGATAAAAATAAAGTTTGGTATGCAGCTGATAAAAACAGATTTGGTTATTTTGATTTGAAGAAAGATAGGCGAGTAGAGCGTATAATAAGAAAAGATTCCTTGCAATTAGAATTTAGAAGTGTTGCCCAAACTGAGAAAGCAATTTTTATTTTAAGTACCGGTAATCCTGCATTATTGTATAAAATTAATAAGAAAGATTTATCTGCAACATTGGTTTATAAGGAAAATCACGAAAAAGTGTTTTATGATGCCATTCAATTTTGGAATAACAAGGAAGGAATTGCCATTGGCGATCCAACTCAAGATTGTTTTTCTATACTAATTACTCGTGATGGTGGCAATTCGTGGAATAAAATTCCGTGTCAAAATTTACCCAAAATTGATGAAGGCGAAGCTTTTTTTGCAGCGAGTAATACCAATATTTGTATCAAAGGCTCAAAAACTTTCTTAGTTTCTGGCGGAAATAAATCGAGGGTTTTTGTTAGTGATAACAAAGGAATTTCTTGGAATGTTTATGATACGCCAATTACTCAAGGTCACGCAATGACAGGAATTTTTTCAGCTGATTTTTTAAATGAAAACACAGGAATTGTAGTTGGTGGAAATTACGAAGAACAATCCGATAATTCTGCCAACAAAGCAATTACGAATGATGGTGGAAAAACCTGGAAATTAATTGGTGTAAATGAAGGTTTTGGATATGCTTCTTGTGTTCAATTTTTGCCACATTTCAATGGAAATGAATTAGTTACTGTTGGAACAACGGGCGTATATTTTTCAAATAGTCAAGGAACTTCTTGGGAAAAACTATCAAACGATAAGGAACTTTTTACCCTTAGATTTCAAAACGACACGACTGTTTTTGCGGCGGGTAAAAACAAATTGATTCGGATGAATATCAAAAATAATGATAAACGGTATTAATTCATTTCCTCTATCTTCTTGACCCTTTTTCCCTGTATTGTTGTAATAATTTTTTATTAAATTCGTCTTCTGCTTTTTTAAGTTTTATAATTTTTACAGGACTTAAAAAGCTTTTTATACTGGTAATCAGTTTTTTACGCAATTGAAATACTTCATCTTCTGAAGCTTCCATTTGTGTCAAAACGGTTAAAGCTTCTTTATCTGACATTTTATTTAAAGTTTCATCATCCATTTTTTTGATATAAGAAATAGATTTTTGGCGTTTCAAATCAAATTGCCTGTCTTCAAATGAATTGTAAATTGGCCAAAATTTTTCAGCTTCGGTTGAAGTTAAGGATAATTCATTCGTAATAAACGCCACTTTTAGGGCATAAATCTGTTCTTTCTTTTCTAACATTTTCTTTCCTTGTGCATAAAAGCTTATGGAAACTAATAACAATAATATGGTAAAAATATTTTTCGTTTTCATTTTATTCTGTTTTATTCTGTTAAATAATTTTCTATTTCACTTGAATTAGTAAGTACTTCTTCAATCTTTTCATCATCTAATTTTAAATCAATTTTAATTTTTTCAATATCTTTTGTGTCCAATAATGCAACCAAATCATACTGACTTATTTCGGATTGATTGGTAATATAATTTTCCAAAGTTAGTTTTTCTTCGCTTGATTTTACTGCTATTTTTGTATATAAAGTTACCGATAACGAAATCACTAAAACTGCTGCTACAGAGGATATCCAAGTTTTTCTTCTATAAAAAATGGATACAACTTTTGGTTCTGGTTTATTAATTTTCATTAACACTTTCTCTGAAAAATTCTCAAAGTAATTTTCGGGAATTTTAAAACCAGATTCTATTTTGTGTTCGCTATTTATTTTAAAATCATTCATATTCGTTAGACAATTTTTATTTACTTTGGTTTAATCTTTAATCATAAAGATTTCAATTTTTTTTACGGCGTGATGATAGGAAGCTTTCAATGCACCAACGGAAGTTCCCAAAATCGTTGACATTTCTTCATATTTTATTTCTTCAAAGTAGCGCATTTTAAATACTAATTGTTGCTTTTCAGGCAAATTAACTATTGCTTTTTGTAGTTTTATTTGAATTGCATCACCGTCAAAATGAGAATCTGCTTCTAAGTTTTCTATTATTTTGGCTTGAACAATTTCACTTGTTGTACCGTTTTGTTTTGCTTTTTTATTTATAAAAGTAATGGCTTCATTTGTTGCAATTCGATACATCCAGGAAAATAATTTACTTTCACCTTTGAAATTTTTCAGGTTTTGAAAGACTTTTACGAAAGTATTCTGCAATACATCGTCCGTATCATCGTGATTCAAAACGATATTCCGAATATGATTGTATAATGGTTTTTGATAGTCTAACAAGAGTTTTTGAAACGCCTCATTTTGCGTTTTTGGATTCAGTAAATTTTGTATAAATTCCTTCTCTTCCAAAAAATGTATTTATTGATTAGAATTCAAAAAAGACAAAAGGTTTAATTTAGGTTGAAAAAACTATTGTTGTGGAACAATTTCAGATGCTTCTATATTTTCATCCGCACTTTTGATAGCGGGAACTTTAGTGATATAATTTGACTGAATTGCGATGTAAATCGTAGTTTCTAATTTAGAAGGTCTTTTGACTTCACTCGAACCTTTCGTAAATATTTCCATTATAGGAATTGACTTATTTTGAATTTGTTTGTCTTTCAAAAGATAATCCATTGCTTTTTTCCAAGCTACATCTCGATGTGAATAATCACCAATTAATGTTGTTTTAAATGCTGTAAAAGGTTTCAATTCCGTGCAATTAATATCGCTTCCAGAGCTTGTATATATTCTGTTTTTTATTGGAACACAAACAGATACATTCGTAAATCCATTTTTAACGTCATAAGAATTGTATATTACAAATGGTTTTCCATTTAATTTCAGGTTGTTTTCTCTAGAAAAAGTAATTAAATTTGGAATGATAATATTCAAATTATAATTCAATTTTGAAATCTTACAATTAATGGTTTGGTGCAAATAAAAACCACCTTTTTTAATTACAATTCCATTTGGTTTTATAGAAAAAGTATTCAATTCATAGTCTAAACTTTTGTCCAAATTAACCAGACTTTTTTCAATTCTTTCGCCTAATATTTTTTCAATTCCTCCATTTAAAAAGGCATATATTTTAAACATAAAAGGCATTTCTCCTTTATTAGTATAGGTAACTTTTGTTTTACCAATAGTATCTTTGAAAGTCCAAGATGATTCTGAAATGGCATTGTTGAAATTTGATTTTTGTACAATACTATCATTTTCTTTTACAAAAATTGTACTTGTTTTTCCAATACCGTCTGTTCCGCTCCAATAATAAGCACCACTAGCTCCAGAAGTTTTTTTTGCGTATAATAATTTAATATGAGTATTGTTATTTTCCCAAACATACCAATTTTCCCAATTTTTATAATCGTTTACATAATTAAAAACTACTGCTTTTTTTGAGTTAATTATGGTTGTTTTTGAAATTGAAAAATTACTTTTTTGTGTTGCAATAAAAATTGATGAAGCGATTGCTGTCAATAATAGTAGTAAAAATATATATTTTAAAATTTTCATAGCTTATGTTTTATAAATTATTTGGCGAATTATACATTGTTATTTAATGCTTGAAAAATATCTTTATGACGAATAAAAGGGCAATAAAAATTAAAAACCCAATCAATATTTTATAACTTCCTTTATATACTTTTTGATGCACGAGAATATCTTTTCGATAAGAATAAGTGATTGCAATTACGAACGAAATGAAGAATAAACCCGCAAAAATTAATTGACCCTCGCTAAACATATATTTTTATTTTTACAAAAATACTAAATTTGTAATCAAAAGTTGCTATTTTGCGCTATCATTTAACAAGTAAACACTATGATTAAACAACTTAATGCCGTTAAGGAATTCCACACCGCCTTTGAAATTGGATATAGCGAAATTCCAAAATCTGATTTGGGCGAATCAAAAAATGTACTTCGTTTCAATTTAATGAAAGAGGAAAATGAAGAATATTTGGAAGCGGTTCAAAACAATGATTTAATTGAAATTGCAGATGCACTAGGCGATATGCTTTATATTTTGTGTGGGACCATTATTGAACACGGTTTGCAACACAAAATTGAAGCTGTTTTTGATGAAATTCAACGCAGTAATATGAGCAAATTAGATCACGATGGAAAGCCGATTTATCGTGAAGATGGAAAAGTGATGAAAGGTCCAAATTATTTCAAGCCCGATTTCTCAAAAATTATTTAAAGAATTTTTATAAAAGCAACAACCCCTTAATTTAGTAGAAGTCTAATAAATTAAGGGGTTGTTTATTATAAAATAAAATAATTATACTTTAACTGTCCATCCAAAAGTGTCTTCTGCAAGTTTGTATTGAATTGAAGTCAATTTGTCTTTTAGTTCTAATGCTATAGAATGTTCAATTACTGGCAATTCGTAATAAGTATCTTGGTATGAAAAACCTTTAATTATAGTAACAACAGCGGCAGTTCCAGCTCCGAATATTTCTTTTAACGAACCATTTTTTGAAGCTTCTACGATTTCTGAAACTAACACAGGACGAATATTTAAATCAATTCCGTCTCTTTCTGCTATCGAAATAAGGCTTTTTCTTGTCACACCATCAAGAATTCTTTCACTTGTTGGTGCTGTATATATGGTGTCGTTAATTCTAAAAAACACATTCATTGTTCCCGATTCTTCTAACATTGTGTGTGTAGCATCGTCAGTCCAAATAACCTGTTGAAATCCTTTTTCGTTGGCTAATTTAGTTGGGTAAAATTGTGCAGAATAATTTCCTGCGGCTTTTGCAGCTCCAATTCCTCCATTTGCAGCGCGACTAAAATGTTCGGCAACAATCACTTTTACTTCGCCAGAATAGTATGATTTTGCTGGTGAAAGTAAAATCATAAAACGGTATTCATCAGAAGGAGATGCAATTACACCGGTTCCAGTTGCAATCATAAATGGACGGATATAAAGGGTATTTCCTAATCCTTTTTTTATCCAATCTCTTTCTAAGTCAATCAATTGCGTTAAACCTCCCATAAAAACATCTTCGGGAACTTCTGGCATCGCCATTCTAACTGCTGATTTATTGAAACGATGAAAATTTTCTTCAGGTCGGAACAACCAAGCTTCATTGTTTTCATCTTTGTACGCTTTCATTCCTTCAAAAATAGCTTGCCCATAATGGAAAACTTTTGACGATGGATCCATTAAAAAGGGTGCATAAGGAACTATTGTAGGTTCTTGCCAACTGCCATTTTTGAAATCACAAGTTAGCATATAATCTGTGAAAACTTCTCCAAAAGGAAGGTGCTCAAAATCAACGGTCTCAATTTTTGAAGTTGAAATTTTAGTAATATTGATTTTTTTAGCATTTAATGAATTCATAATTATTACAATTTTTATAAAATTAGTATCTTTAAATTATTATAAAACAGTGGTTTACGCTATTTTTTCATAGAAAACACAACTATTTATAAATTTCGGCTAAATTAGTGAAAATTAGATTTGTTTCACTACCTATTTTATTTTTTTATAATTTAATTAGAACTACCCTAAATTACAGATAATAACAATGTTAATTTATCATTTTCAATCTAAATTATATAAAAATACTGTTATTTTTGTAGCTACCATTTAAAACAATAAAATAGTATGAAAAAAATAATTGCTTTTACCTTTTGCTTTTTTGCTTTAACAAGTTGTAAAAAAGAAATTGTTTCAACTGAAAATGAAAAACAAGATAAATATGCTTTTTTTGGAGATAGTATTTCCGATGATAAAGCAATTTCAAATGATGAAATGTTGGCGCAATTTGACAAATTGAAAGCTGGAGACACATTAAATGTCAAGTTTAAATCTAAAATTAAAAATGTTTGTCAGAAAAAAGGATGTTGGATGACATTGGTTTTACCAAATGAAAAAGAAGCTTTCGTGAAATTTAAAGATTATGCTTTTTTTGTTCCTAAAAATGCTCAAGACGAAGAAGTAGTAGTTAATGGAAAAGCCTTTGTAAGTATTGAATCTGTTGATGAATTAAAACATTATGCAAAAGACGAAGGGAAATCTCAAGCTGCAATTGATAGTATTGTAACTCCAAAAACAACGTATTCATTTATGGCTGATGGAGTTTTAATAAAAAAATAAATGAAGAAATTTTTAGTTTTATTTTCAATTGTCTTACTAATTGGATGCAACAAAAAGTCCGAAAAAGCGGAATGTACTTCTGTATCAAATACTATAAAGGACAAGAAATTTGAAATGTATAAAATGTCAGAAATGGCGGCTTTGATGGAAAGTATGTATGCTGAAAATGAACATTTGAAAAAACGTATTCAAAATGGCGATTCCATTGGAAAATTTCCAAGTCATTTTCTTCAAATTCATAAAGCCGTAATGACCGATGAAACGGACAATGATGCTTTTTTTAAGGAACAAGCAGCACTTTTTATTAAAGCGCAAGAACTCATTTATGAAGATCCTAAAAACGCAAAACAACATTTTAATGATGGCGTTAACGCTTGTGTTCGTTGTCACGAAGTCAAATGTGGCGGACCACTTCCAAAAATTAAAAAATTATATATAAAGTAAATTTGAAAAGAGAAATACTGCAAACTTTAGACGGTTCAACAACCATTCATTTGCCAGATTGGAATGAATCGTATCATTCAAAACACGGTGCAATTCAGGAAGCCTATCACGTTTTTATTAAAAATGGATTGTCATTATTTCAAGGAAAGTCGGTTTCAATATTAGAAATTGGTTTCGGAACTGCTTTAAATTCATTTATAACTTTTTTAGAATCACAAAAATCAGTTCAATCCATTGATTATGTTGGGGTGGAAGCCTATCCAATTTCAGCTGAAGAAGTATTACAAATGAATTATGTAGCGGAATTAGATGCAGAAAATGAAAGACCAATTTTTGAATTGATGCACCAATCCAATTGGGAAGAAAAAATTGTGATTTCATCGAATTTTACTTTAACTAAAAGGAAGCAATTTTTTGATGATATTTCTGATGAAAACCAATTTGATTTAATCTATTTTGATGCTTTTGGATATCGGGTTCAACCTGAATTATGGAGTACGGAAATATTTGAAAAAATGTATAAAGCACTTAAAGTAAATGGCGTTTTGGTTACTTATGCAGCTCGTGGCGTTGTAAAACGAAGTATGATTGTAGTTGGATTCACCGTTGAAAAATTAGCAAGGCCTCCAGGAAAAAGAGAAATGTTTAGAGCAACTAAACTATAATTTTTAATTTTTGCAGCAAATAAAAGGGTTAACAAGAAATGTTTTAATTTTAACTTTTTATTTACAAAGGCAACACTTATTTTTTTTAAATTTGATTATTCGATTGCGAATCCATTTTAACGAATATAAATTATATTTTATGAAAATAACAATGGTTGCTTACACGAAAAATATTTTGGAACGAGTTAGTTTTGATCCTAAACTTTTTTGTAAAGAATTAGAAAAAGCTTTAAAAATGTTATTGCCCTACGAAATAGAACAATTAACAGCTTGGCTTTTAAATTACACGATTAAAAAACCTGAATTAAGACAATGTTTAATCTATGTCAAATCATAAAACTAAAGGAGCCTAAATAGCTCCTTTTTTTATTGTTTTTTCAGAAGTGGACTTATAATTTCTACATTTTGAAAAGCGATTGCACCTCTAATAACTCCAGAAATAGTTTGTTTCAACGCATCGATAATTTGTATTTTCAATTCTGTTTTAGGGAAAATAAGACTAACTTCTCGAGCCGGTTTAGGATCTTTAAAATGTTTTAATTTCAATTTGTCATTGTCCTTTAAATCCAAAGTATGCAAATAGGGTAGAAGGGTTAAACCCAATCCTTCATCAGCCAATTTAATTAGTGTTTCAAAACTTCCGCTTTGAATTTGAAAATTATTTAGTGACGCAACATCTTGGTTTTTACATAAATTTAGAATTCCATCTCGAAAACAATGCCCGTCTTGCAATAATAATATTTCATCCAAATTCAAATCTGAAACTTCAATTTCTTTTTTGTCTGCAATACGATGTTTTTCAGGAATATAAGCAACAAATGGTTCGAAATACAAAACGATTTCTTTTAGCTTTTCTTCACTCAAAGGAGTTGCAGCAATGGCAGCATCAAGAGTACCATTTTTTAATTTCACAATAATTTCGTCCGTGTTTAACTCTTCAATAACGAGTTTTACTTTAGGGAATTTTTTGATAAAAGTATTTAAAAACATCGGCAATAACGTAGGCATAATCGTTGGAATTATTCCGAGACGAAATTCACCACCAATAAATCCTTTTTGTTGCTCGACAATATCCTTCATTCTATCGGCTTCATTGACAATATTCTTTGCTTGATTAACGATTTTTTGACCAATATCAGTCATTTGAATTGGTTTTTTCGTTCTATCAAAAATCTGAATTTTTAGTTCTTCTTCCACTTTTTGAATTTGCATACTTAATGTAGGTTGTGTAACGAAACATTTTTCGGCAGCAAGAGTAAAATTTTTATGTTCCGCAACAGCTAAAACATATTGCAATTGAGTAATCGTCATAATAGTAATTTATGATGCAAATATAAAAACAATCAATTTAATTTATAGTAAAGCGATTCGTTTTATTAATAAATTTGTAAAAAATAAATAGTATGAAAACGAACAGCTTAGGATTACCCGCACAAGAATCTGAAATTATTGCACAAGATTTAAATGTTTTGTTGTCAAATTTCCAAGTTTATTATCAAAATTTAAGAGGTATTCATTGGAATATTCGTGGCAAACGCTTTTTTGATTTGCACGTGAAATTCGAGCAATTATACAATGATTCTCAGCTCAAAATTGATTTAATCGCCGAAAGAGTTCTAACTCTTGGAAAAACCCCATTTCATACTTTTGAGGATTACATTGAGAACAATCAATTATTGGTGGGAAAAAATATTTCAAATGATGAAAAAGCCATTCAATTGATTGTTGCTTCTTTATCTCAATTATTAAAAATCGAAAGAGCTATTCTGTTGAAATCAAATGAAATAGGGGATGAAGGTACAAATTCTATGATGAGTGATTTTATTTCAGAACAAGAAAAAACTATTTGGATGATGCACGCTTGGTTGGGTGAAAGTTTGTAATCAACAATTGTGATGCCAACAGAAGTAGTTCTTTTTTGTTAATTTTTTTTTAAATTTTGATTGAGAAATAGATTTATTTCTTTTTTAAATATATTTTTACGTCAATGAAATTTACTGTCAAAATAGTTATTTTTGTGTTTTTTATTTTTCTTTCAACACCAACAATTGTTAGTTTGATTGAGAAAAATACTGATATTTCTTTTTTTTACAGTGCTGCAGAATTGGAAGAAATGCACAAAGATGTAAAATCAGAATTTAAATTTGATTCCATTTCATTTGTATTTTTCAACCAACAAAAATTGTCAAGTTTAATTCTTTCTGATAATTTATCCAAACATAACAATATAGCAACTTCAATTTTTATTCCCCCACCGGATTTAATTTAATACATAAGTTTTTTTTTAATTATTGACACATTATTAATGTGTTATTCGCTTTGTATAAAATTTTATTTAGGTATTATGATAAAAAATAATAATATTTTCGCCAATCTGAAAGCTGATTTCGCATCAGGTTTAGTAGTTTTTTTGGTAGCTTTACCATTATGTTTAGGAATCGCAATGGCATCGGGCGCACCCTTATTTTCAGGTATTATTTCGGGAATAATTGGCGGAATTGTAGTTGGTTATTTGAGTGCTTCTCATTTAAGTGTTTCTGGTCCAGCGGCAGGTTTAACGGCGATTGTCCTGACCGCAATCACCGATTTAGGTGCTTTTGATATTTTTTTAACAGCCGTTTTTATTGCAGGACTTATCCAATTGCTTTTGGGCTTTATTAAAGCAGGAAGCATCTCCAATTATTTTCCGACAAATGTTATCGAAGGTATGTTAGCAGGTATTGGAATTATTATTATTCTCAAACAATTACCCCATGCTTTTGGTTACGACTCTGATTTTGAAGGGGACGAATCTTTTTTACAATTTGATGGAAGCAATACTTTTTCTGCAATTTCAGGACTTTTTAATTACATCCAATTAGGTTCAATTGTTATTACTTTAGTTTCGTTAGCAATATTAATTTCTTGGGATAAAGTTTCATTTCTAAAGAAATTAAAATTAGTTCCAGGGGCCTTAATTGCAGTTGCTATTGGAGTAATACTCAATGAAATTTTTATAGTTTCGGGCAGCACATTAGTAATAACCAAAGAACATTTAGTTTCTTTACCAATTCCAACTTCAATAGAGGATTTTAAAGGAATAATTGTAACACCAAATTTTGCCGAAATAACAAATCCGAAAGTTTGGATGATTGGTTTGACAATCGCAATTGTTGCCTCAATTGAAACATTATTATGTATCGAAGCAGCGGATAGAATGGATCAGCAAAAACGTTATACAGATACAAATGTAGAACTGAAAGCACAGGGAATTGGAAATTTAATCAGTTCGCTTTTGGGAGGTTTGCCAATGACATCAGTAGTTGTGAGAACATCAGCAAATAATAATGCAGGAGCTAAATCAAAAATGTCTGCTATAATTCACGGACTTCTACTCTTGATTAGTGTTTTGGCAATTCCTACTATTTTAAACAAAATTCCTCTAGCAACATTAGCCGCAATATTACTTTTGGTTGGTTTTAAATTAGCAAAACCAACTACATTTTTACATTTTTGGCAAAAAGGAAAATACCAGTTTATTCCTTTTATCGCCACATTATTAGCAGTTGTTTTCACAGATTTGCTAAAAGGAGTGGCTTTAGGTATAATAATTAGTATCATTTTTGTCCTAAAAGGCAATCTCAAAAGAGCTTATAGTTTCAAGAAAGAAGAATATGCCGAAGGAGACGTTATTCATATTGATTTAGCGCAAGAGGTTTCATTTTTGAATAAAGCGGCAATCAAATCAACTTTAAATGATATTCCTGAGAATTCAAAAGTAATTATAGATGCTTCCGAAACAGTTTATATTGCGCACGATATTTTAGATTTAATTCACGAATTTAAAACCACAAGAGCAATTGACGAGAATATAAAAGTGAAACTCAAAGGATTCAAAAAGGCGTATAATCTTGAAAACAGTATTGAATCACCTAACAAAGTTTCTTTTGAACACCACTATGATTTTGCAAAAAGAAAAATAGTCAAGAAAGAAATTATTAATGAAGAAATTATAAATAATTCTAAAATATAAATATTAAACACAGTAATTACATACATTTGTATCTTATTAAATTCATAGCAATAAGTAATTCAAATGTCAAATAACTTTAATAAAACAGCTAAAAAATGAGTGATTTTTATAAAAAAATATTAGACAATAATAAGATTTGGGTTGAAACTGCTTTAGAAAAAGACCCAAACTATTTTAAAGATTTGGCTAAAGGTCAAACACCACCGTTATTATGGATTGGTTGTTCAGACAGTCGAGTACCAGCAAATGAGATAATTGGTGCAAAACCTGGTGAAGTTTTTGTTCACAGAAACATCGCTAATATGGTTATTCATTCCGATATGAACATGCTAAGTGTTTTGGATTACGCAGTCAACGTACTGAAAGTCAAGCACGTTATTGTTTGCGGTCATTATGGTTGCGGAGGAATAAAAGCAGCAATGGGAAATGATTCAATTGGAATTATCGACAACTGGATTCGTCATATTAAAGATGTTTACCGTTTACATCAGGACTATTTAGATTCAATTACAGATGAAAATGACCGTTTCAACACCTTTGTTGAGTTAAATGTAAAAGAACAAGTTTACGATTTAGCCAAAACATCAATTGTTCAGGCTGCTTGGAACAGCGGTCAACAATTATCATTACACGGATGGGCATACGGTTTGAATTCTGGTTTTGTAACCGATTTAAATGTGAATTTCAGCTCCGATGAAGATTTAGAAAAAGTATATCAATTGAAATTTTAATAAAATAAAGCCACTTTCGAGTGGCTTTATTTTTATAATTATTATTTTGTGGAAAAAGTATTATAGTATTGACTAATGTTTTATACCGATTATGTATTCAATATAGTCCAATAAAAATTGTACTATTTTCATACTATATCGGCATTACACCACTTGATTTTGGACTATTTTAAAATTACAGATGGTATTATTTCCCTTTTTGAGGCGTAATTAAACCTAAGTCAACTAATCTTTCGTGCAAGAATTCTCCTGCGGAAATGTCTTCATACAATTTAGGATTTTCCCCATCAATGCAGCTTTTTAAACAATCCAATCGCATGTCGCTAACAGGATGCATAAAAAATGGAATTGAATATCTTGAAGTTCCCCACAATTCTCTTGGTGGATTTACCACTTGATGAATGGTTGATTTCAATTTATTATTGGTATGTCTCGACAACATATCTCCCACATTTATAACCAATTCATCGGGCTGCGCCATCGCATCAATCCATTGACCATCATGTCGTTGAACTTGCAATCCTTTGCCCTGAGCGCCCATCAATAGCGTAATCAAATTGATGTCTCCATGAGCCGCTGCACGAATTGCATTTTCTGGTTCTGAAGTAATTGGTGGATAATGAATTGGTCTTAAAATCGAATTTCCATTATAACCATATTGGTCAAAATAAAACTCGTCTAAACCAAGATGCAATGCCAAAGCTCGCAATACAGAAATACCTGTTTTTTCAAGCATTTGATAGGCTTCTTTACCAACAATGTTAAAATGTGGTAATTCGGTAACTTCTACATTATCAGGGTATTCCGCAGCATATTTTGAATCAGAAGCTACGTATTGACCAAAATGCCAAAACTCTTTCAAATCGCCTTCTTTCCGACCTTTTGCATGTTCTTTTCCAAAGGAAACATATCCCCGTTGTCCTCCAATTGCAGGATTTTCGTAGCTGTATTTTGTTTCTAATGGTAAAGCGAAAAAATTTCTGATTTCGCCATACAATTCACCAACCAATTGATCATCTAAAAAATGACCTTTTAAAGCAACGAAGCCAATATCTTCAAATGCTTTTCCGATTTCATTTACAAATTTTTGTTTACGTTCCGGTTCGCCCGAAAGGAAATCACGCAAGTCAACACTTGGAATGTTTTGCATAGTATAAATTTTTAGCATTTGTGGCTTTAAGCCTTGCTAATACAAATATAAAGATTTTTTTTCGATGTAAATTTTAAAACAATAAACTATTTAAAAAAATATAACAATTCAAGGCTTTTCTGTTATTTTTTTATACTTTTGAGGACGTTTAAAAAACTATAAAATGAATTTCGATAGAAAGAATTTGTCCGATGCTACTTTATTAGATTTATACAAAAGAATCTTAAAACCAAGACTTATTGAGGAGAAAATGTTGAAGCTAATTCGCCAAGGAAAAGTATCAAAATGGTTTTCTGGAATTGGTCAAGAGGCTATTTCTGTTGGTATTACCGCCGTTTTAGACAAAGATGAGTACATTTTACCAATGCACAGAAACTTGGGTGTTTTTACAGGAAGAGACATTCCGTTGTATCGTTTATTTTCACAGTGGCAAGGAAAAGCAAATGGATTTACAAAAGGGCGTGACAGAAGTTTTCACTTTGGAACACAAGAATTTCATATAATTGGAATGATTTCTCACTTGGGACCACAATTGGGTGTTGCAGATGGAATTGCTTTAGCCAATAAATTAAAGAAAAATGGTAAAATCACAGCTGTTTTTACTGGAGAAGGAGCCACATCAGAAGGTGATTTTCACGAAGCCTTAAACATTGCGTCTGTTTGGGAATTACCCGTATTATTTATAATTGAAAACAATGGATACGGACTTTCAACACCAACAAATGAGCAATACCGTTGCGAGAATTTAGCCGATAAAGGAATTGGTTACGGAATGGAAAGTCATATTGTTGATGGGAATAATATTTTAGAAGTTTACAATTTAGCTTCGGAATTGAAAGCGTCAATGATTGATAATCCAAGACCCATTTTATTAGAATTTAAAACGTTCAGAATGCGGGGGCACGAAGAGGCGAGTGGTACAAAATATGTTCCACAAGAATTGATGGATATGTGGGCTATAAAAGATCCAGTTGATAATTACAGGAAATTTTTATCTGAAAATGGAATTTTAACTGCCGATTACGATACACAATTGCATACCGAAATTATCACTACAATTGATGAAAGTTTAGTTCTTGCCAATGCAGAACCTGAAATAGAATCCAAATACATTGAAGAATTAAATGATGTTTACAAACCTTTTAAATTAGAAGAAGTTACGCCTTCAAATGAAACTGAAGACATTCGTTTAATAGATGCTATTTCAAGTAGTTTGCGTCAATCGATGGAACGCCACTCGAATTTAGTAATTATGGGTCAAGATATTGCAGAATATGGCGGCGCATTCAAAATTACAGATGGTTTTGTAGAATTATTCGGAAAAGAACGAGTTATCAATACTCCAATTTGCGAAAGCGCAGTAGTTTCTGCAGGAATGGGATTGTCGATAAACGGATATAAAGCAATTGTAGAAATGCAATTTGCCGATTTTGTTTCTACAGGATTCAATCCAATTGTAAATTTGCTTGCCAAATCTCACTACAGATGGTCGGAAAAAGCCGATGTTGTGATTCGAATGCCTTGTGGTGGAGGAACCCAAGCAGGACCATTTCACTCTCAAACAAATGAAGCTTGGTTTACCAAAACACCAGGTTTAAAAGTAGTTTATCCAGCATTTCCGTATGATGCCAAAGGTTTATTGAATGCTTCTATAAATGATCCAAATCCAGTTATTTTCTTTGAGCACAAACAATTGTATCGCAGTATTCATCAAGAAGTGCCAAAAGACTATTATACTTTACCGTTAGGAAAAGCTGCATTATTGAAAGAAGGAACCCAAGTTACAATTATTGCTTTTGGAGCAGCCGTTCATTGGGCTTTAGAAACTTTGGATAAAAACCCCGAAATTACTGCGGATGTTTTAGATTTAAGAACTTTACAACCGTTGGATACAGAGGCTATTTTTGCCTCAGTTAAGAAAACAGGAAGAGCAATTATTTATCAAGAAGATTCCTTATTTGGAGGAATTGCTAGTGATATTTCTTCTTTGATTATGGAAAATTGTTTTGAGTTTTTAGATGCTCCTGTAAAACGAGTAGCGAGTTTAGAAACGCCAATTCCGTTCACAAAAGCATTAGAAGATCAGTATTTGCCAAAAGCAAGATTTGAAACTGCTTTATTGGAATTGATTAATTACTAAAAATACTTTAAGTTTTTGATATAAAAAAAAGTGGAATTTATATTTCCACTTTTTTTGTCTTTTATCTCTTCGTCTAGTATCTATCAGTCTATTATCTATCAGTCTATTATCTATCAGTCTATTATCTCTTTCTCTATTTAGTATCTAAATCAAAATCAAAACTAACTTTAATTTGTTCAGCAAATTTTTCTTTTACCAAACTCGGTATTTCGATTTTATAATCTTGAGCATGAACAGAAAAATTCCCTGTTGCAACAACTTTAGCTCCATCTAAAGAAAGATAAATTTTAGTTTTTATTTTCTTGGTAACGCCGTGTAAATTCAAGTCACCTTCAATGTCATACGCTGTTTTTGTTGCTGATAATTTTTTAGCATCAAAACCTGCAATTTTACCTTTGAAAGTTGAATTTGGAAACTTAGAAGACTCCAAATAATTTTCATTGAAATGCTCTTCCATTAAAGGCGATTTAAATCGGAATGATTTAATTATCGCACTGGTAGCAAAATTTCCTGTTGCTTCATCAAGAATAGCAGAAACGGTGTTGCTTTTTCCAGCAATCTCAACTAAATTAGGCATTGACGCATCAAATTTAATTTCTCCGGAACGGGTAAGCATTCTCTGAGCAAATACAACATTTGCTAAAATTAAAGTTATCGAAAGTATAAATATTTTTTTCATGATTTAATTTTCAGGGAAGTTATTAGTAGCCCAATTGTTAATCATAGTGATTGTTGCTGTAGGTAATGCTCCTTCTTGAGGCATAATTCTTCCGCAAGAAGCATCTAATCTGCATAACAAATTGCCATTTTGAGTCGCCTCTTTAACTTCTGCATACGTTTCTAAATTGGGATATTCATCTCCTCCTGCGTGACAACTTATACATTTTGCAGCCATAACTGGAGCAATGTGAGTGTTATAAGTTGGATCGGTAACTTCTGCCGAAATATCTTGTACAGTCGTTGATTCGCATGAAACAAGGAACAAACCACTAATTGCTAATAAAACTATTTTTAAATTTTTCATATTTTTTTTTTTTAAAATACTCTGTACATATTAAACCCAAAATACAATTGTTTTTTACCATCCCAACTTCCTTCAGAATTAGTAAAAGTAGCTGCATCGTTCATTTTTTGGGTGTTTGAAAATACCAATTGAAATACGTGACCACCTGTTTCTATGTCTAAACCTAATGTAAGTGGGTTTCGATATGTTGAAACGAAATCTTCAGGCAAATTTAATCGTGCTGCGTATTCAAGATTCAAACTCAATCTTTTTGTCAATTTGTATCTAGCGCCAGTTCCTAATAAAAGGGTAGATTTTTGATCTAAAAGTCCATCGTATAAATTTTTATGAACATAAATAGGTGCAATTTCCAATGAGAATGAGTCGTTAAATTTTCTTGAAATTAACAATTGAGTCGTAAAAGCCATTCTGTGATTGAATTTTAATCCTGGAGTTAATGCGTCTTTTTTTAATTCGCTGTTAATATCCATCGTATTGTAACCCACAATTGTAACTGGAAAACCATCAACTTCTTGATTTGACATTTTATATTTTGCAGCCATTTCATACGTCTTATTATAGGTGTGTCTTGAAACTCCTAAAGACAACCAATTGGCAACGCCATAAATTCCACCAATTTTTGTTTTTGCTAAATCCAATCCGAAAAAGTTATTGATTCCTTCTCCTAAATCACCAAAACGGTGAGAAACTAAGAAATACCATTCCCCTTTTGCAGGCAATTTAGTGGATTGCATGTTGCAAATTTGTACACCCTTAAATGCAGCCAACTCAATATTAACTTGTTTTGGTGCGCCAGCATCTAATTGATTCAATAAATCATCTTGTGCGGAAGCAGATCCAACCACGAAAAAGACAAATAATATGGGTAATAAATTCTTAATTTTCATTTTTAATTGTTTTTGTTAATAGTACATTGGTCTAATTTTAATTCTCCCATTAAATCGTCAAATCCTACTAAACGTCCTTTTACGGTAATTGCTTGCTCGTTTTTAATGGAAGTATCGGGGGTTTTAAAATTACAAATTATGGTATTGTCAATGGTAACAATACTGTCGGTAACAGCTGTAACTATTCCAGAAACAGCAATTGCTTTATCAGAATATTTTTTTGTAGCACCAGCAACATTAGCTGCAAATTCAGCGGAAATGTTTTTTGAAGTTACTGTAAATGCAACTTCTTCGGTAGCTAAATCTCTTGCACCTCCGTGAAACACATAGTTAAAAACGGAAAAGCCAATTAGCAATGCTACTACTAAGATAATACCGATAATTTTTACTTTTTTAATCATTATTTATACTATTTTATTTGTCAAAATTTCTGTAAAGTTATGAATAAAGTTAAAAATCTCATTCGAGATATTTTTTGCTAAATTATATCAAATTTAAAATTTTAAACTTTATTTCTTCTTAAAAGTTACTTAATTGTATGAATTCAAAAGCGAAACAAAAATTAATCTCAAAATTACAATTTAATTACAACGTATAAATGAAAAAAAACAAAAGTTAATCTATTTAATTCTTATTAATTACCGTGATTGTCCAAGTGTCTATTTTACTTATATTTGCACCACAAAAAATTAGGTTCTAAATTTTTAGAATAGTAAAACTTTATAGTACAACAATGATTACAGTCAATGATATTTCCGTACAATTTGGCGGAACCACTTTATTTAGTGATGTTTCTTTTGCAATAAATGAAAATGATAAAATTGCCCTTATGGGTAAAAATGGAGCTGGTAAATCTACTTTATTAAAAATAATTGCAGGACAAAGCAAACCATCAACAGGAAATATTTCGGCACCAAAAGAGGCGGTTGTAGCTTATTTGCCTCAGCATTTATTAACTACTGATGGAGCAACCGTAATGGAAGAAACATCAAAAGCCTTTGGTGAAATATTTTCTATGAAGGCGGAAATAGATGAAATCAACGAGCAATTGACTATTCGTACTGATTATGAAAGTGATGCTTATATGAAATTGATTGAAAGAGTTTCTGACTTGAGCGAGAAATTTTATGCAATTGAAGAAGTGAATTATGAATCTGAAGTGGAAAAAATTCTTATTGGATTAGGTTTCGTTCGAGAAGATTTTTCGCGTCAAACATCAGAATTTTCTGGAGGTTGGAGAATGAGAATCGAATTGGCGAAAATCCTTTTGCAAAAACCAGACTTAATATTGTTGGATGAACCGACGAACCACATGGACATCGAAAGTATCCAATGGTTAGAGGAATTTTTGTTAAATTCTGCGAAAGCTGTTGTGGTAATTTCTCACGATAGAGCATTTGTGGACAACATAACCAACCGAACTATTGAAGTTACAATGGGGAGAATTTATGATTATAAAGCCAAATATTCTCATTATTTAGAACTTAGAAAAGACCGAAGAATTCATCAGCAAAAAGCGTATGATGAACAACATCGAATGATTGCTGATAATAGAACTTTCATAGACCGTTTTAAAGGGACTTTTTCTAAAACAGATGCCGTGCAATCTCGAGTTAAAATGCTAGAAAAACTGGTAATTGTTCAGGTGGATGAAGTGGATACTTCGGCTTTGAAATTGAAATTTCCACCCGCTGCTCGTTCAGGGCAATATCCTGTAATTGTTAAAGATTTATCGAAATCGTATGGTGAACATATCGTTTTTCAAAATGCCAATATGGTTATTGAACGGGGTCAAAAAGTGGCTTTCGTAGGTAAAAATGGCGAAGGAAAATCGACAATGATTAAAGCCATTATGAAGGAAATTGAAATTAATGGCGGTAGTTTAGAAATTGGACATAATTCACAAATCGGTTATTTTGCTCAAAATCAAGCTTCTTTATTAAATGAAAATGCCACTATTTTTGAAACTATTGACGATATTGCTGTAGGCGACGTACGAACTAAAATCAAAGATATTTTAGGGGCTTTTATGTTTCACGGTGATGATGTAACTAAGAAAGTAAAAGTACTTTCTGGTGGAGAAAAAACCCGTTTGGCAATGATAAAACTATTGTTGGAACCCGTAAATCTATTGATACTTGATGAGCCTTCCAATCATTTGGATATGAAAACCAAAGACATTATAAAAGATGCTTTGCGTGATTTTGATGGCACCTTAATTATTGTTTCCCACGATAGGGATTTCCTTGACGGATTGGCGACTAAAGTTTTTGAATTTGGAAACAAACGTGTAAAAGAACATTTTGAAGATATTGCTGGTTTCTTGGCACATAAGAAAATGGAAAATTTACGAGAAATAGAGAAATAGGCATTACTTTTTAATGATTAAAAACAAAAAAAACCCAAACTTTCGTTCGGGTTTTCCTTCGCATTAATAAACTAAGTTTATAGGTTTATCTCAACCTATCCGCAGATTTTACAAGATCTTCATCCTTCTTGATGGCTTTATTGGCCAAAGCCAAAAAAACGATAGCAACAATTGGAAGAAACATCCCAATACCTTTCTCTGAAACTGCAAGAGTTTCTCCAGATAAATTTAGCGAACGATATACAAACAATCCTAATAAAATTAAATTCAATATGATAGTCAATCTGTTAAGTACAAATTGATGCTGTCTTTTTTTGAAATACATAATACTAACCAAAGTCAAAGTGGTGGTTAAACCAAACAGAATCGTATAAATAGAATCACTCATAAAAAGGAATTCTTTTCCGTTACTTAAAGTCCATAAGGGAAATAAATAGGGAAGTACTCCAGAAATCACTAAAGCAATTAATAAATAGACGGTTTGTATTCTTTGAATCATAATTATAAATTATTAAAACAAAAATATTATTTTATTTTTAAAAAAACACTATGATTATTAAATATTATTTGTATTATTGCATAACAAATACGTAAGTACTTCATCCTTTGGAGATTTCATTTTAACAAAAAAATCAATCCTACTTTCATTATTACAAAACAACTAAATTCAAATAACATACATGTTTGATATTTCTATTCTAAAAGAAATGAAGCTTACAGAGCTTCAAGATGTTGCTAAAGCAACAAAAAAAATTAAAATTACGGGTTTAAAAAAAGAAACTTTAATCAATCAGATTTTAGAATTTCAATCCGCTGAAAAAAGTACGAAAGTTGTTGCAACTGAAGACGATACCAAGCCGAAACGTGCGAGAATTGCAGTCGATAAAAAGCCAGCTATTCAAAAACCAGAGTCTATTTCTTTATTTTCCGAGTCAACGGAAATTCCTATTGAAGAAAGTCCAAAAACAGAAGTGGAACAACCAATTCCAACCAACTTTTCTAATGAAATTGTTGCTCCAGTTGAAAAAGAGCGTAAAGTAATAAAGTTTAAAAAGTCTGCTTTTGATGCGAAAGTTGCTGCAAAAGTTGCTGCTGAAAATAATTCTCAGGAAAACACTTCGGTTCCAACTGAAAATATAATGCCAAGTTGGGTTACTGAAAACCCACCGGTTGATAAGCCTACAAATCCAATTCAGAAAAACAATCCAAATCAAAATCCGAATCAAAAACAAAACCCAAATCAAAATCAAAATCCAAATCAAGGGCCAAATGGGAATCAAAACCCCAATTTTAAACCTAAGAAAAGTGGTTATGGAAATTCCGATTTTGAGTTTGATGGAATTATAGAAAGTGAAGGAGTTTTAGAAATGATGCCCGAAGGATTTGGTTTCTTACGATCTTCCGATTATAATTATTTAGCTTCTCCTGATGATATTTATTTATCATTATCTCAAGTTAAATTATTCGGTTTAAAAACTGGAGATACTGTAAAAGGAGTAGTTCGTCCACCAAAAGAAGGCGAAAAATTCTTTCCATTAATACGTGTATTGAAAATTAATGGACACGACCCACAAGTTGTACGTGACCGTGTTTCTTTTGAACATTTAACGCCTGTATTCCCATCAGAAAAATTCAGATTAGCTGAAAAACAAAGTACCATTTCAACAAGAATTATAGATTTGTTTTCCCCAATCGGAAAAGGACAACGTGGAATGATTGTGGCGCAACCAAAAACGGGTAAAACAATGTTGTTGAAAGACATTGCAAATGCCATTGCTGCCAACCATCCAGAAGTATATTTGATTGTACTATTAATTGACGAACGTCCTGAGGAAGTTACCGACATGCAACGAAGTGTTCGCGGTGAAGTCATCGCATCCACATTTGATAGAGAGCCACAAGAGCACGTAAAAATTGCAAATATTGTACTCGAAAAAGCAAAACGATTGGTAGAATGTGGTCACGATGTTGTGATATTATTAGATTCAATTACCCGTTTGGCGAGAGCCTATAACACGGTTCAACCCGCATCCGGAAAAGTATTGAGTGGTGGTGTTGATGCCAATGCACTTCAAAAACCGAAGCGTTTCTTTGGAGCCGCTCGTAATGTTGAAAACGGAGGTTCTCTAAGTATTATTGCCACCGCATTAACAGAAACAGGTTCTAAAATGGACGAAGTAATTTTTGAAGAATTCAAAGGAACGGGTAATATGGAGTTGCAATTGGATAGAAAAATTGCCAACCGACGTATTTTCCCAGCCATCGATTTGACTTCATCAAGCACGCGTCGTGATGATCTTTTGTTAGACGAAAAAACGCTACAACGCATGTGGATTATGCGAAAATACCTTTCAGATATGAACCCAATAGAAGCAATGGATTTTATAAATGATCGTTTCAAGAAAACAAGAAACAACGAAGAGTTTTTAATTTCTATGAATAAATAGAAATATATCTCAATTTTTATCATAACAACTCCGATGTCTTTTCATCGGAGTTGTTATGATAAAAACAACTACAATTCCATCCAATAAAAACAGTTTCACTTAGAGTTTTTTCTTTTTTATTTGGGCATGTCCCTCCGTAAAAACTTCGGGTCAGGTCGTTCGCTACAATCTTTGTTCCACTTCGTTCCACAAAGGATTTCCGCTGCCATCCCTCGCGCGAAACTCGATTTAATAATTATGATTTTAGATTTCAGATTTAAGATTGTTGTCCGTCCCTGATATAGGTTGACCATAAAAGTCAAATTATATGAAAGCAAATTTAAAACAAATTAGGAAACTTCGAATTTATTCGGATGATTTTAAAAAAGAGATTGTAGCTATTTATGAGAGTGGTAAATTCAGTGTTCTTCAACTTGAAAAGCTTTATAGCGTGTCAAATGCTTCAATTTACAGTT
>OZ248375.1:0-205868 GCA_965234425.1 Flavobacterium neuenschwanderi (SeqCode)
TGTTAATGTAGCGTCAGCTGTAGCTCTAGTGTTTGCCTCTGTTGCTAAATTATTGGTTAATGTAAGATCATCTGCTGCTCTTGTTGCTGCTTCTGCTGCTAATGCTGCACTTGCTAAAGAAGCGCTGGTATCAACATAGGTTTTAGTTGCTTTCTCGGTTGGGAATTTTACATCTGAATTAGAGTTAAATGTTCCATCTGTGCTTTTGTTGATTGCATTTTCTTTTAATGCTTCTGCTGCTAAGGCTCTGTTGGTTTCTGTTACTAAATTCGCTGCAATGGTGTTTTCTACTCCCGTAGCTCTGGTGATTTCTGTAGCTAAGTTTGTAGTTAAAACTCCTTCGGCTGCTGTAGCTCTGGTCGCTTCTGCTGTTTCAGCTGCAATAGCTCTTGTCGCTTCTGCTGTTACGCTTGTCGCTAAGTTAGTATCTGCTGTAGCTCTGGTACTCGCTTCCGTTGCAATGCTTGTTGATAATGTATTGTCATTAACCAATCTTGTATTCGCTTCTGCCGCTAAATTATTGGTTAATGTAAGATCATCTGCTGCTCTTGTTGCTGCTTCTGCTGCTAATGCTGCACTTGCTAAAGAAGCACTGGTATCAACATAGGTTTTAGTTGCTTTCTCTGTTGGGAATTTTACATCTGAATTATCAGTGAAAGTTCCATCAGTGCTTTTGTTGATTGCATTTTCTTTTAACGCTTCTGCGGCTAAGGCTCTGTTGGTTTCTGTTACTAAATTCGCTGCAATGGTGTTTTCTACTCCCGTAGCTCTTGTGATTTCTGTTGCTAAGTTTGTAGTTAATACTCCTTCGGCTGCAATGGCTCTTGTCGCTTCTGCTGTTACGCTTGTCGCTAAGTTAGTATCTGCTGTAGCTCTGGTACTCGCTTCCGTTGCAATGCTTGTTGATAATGTAGTGTCAGCTGTAGCTCTAGTGTTTGCCTCTGTTGCTAAATTATTGGTTAATGTAAGATCATCTGCTGCTCTTGTTGCTGCTTCTGCTGCTAATGCTGCACTTGCTAAAGAAGCGCTAGTATCAACATACGTTTTAGTCGCTTTCTCTGTTGGGAATTTTACATCTGAATTAGAGTTAAATGTTCCATCAGTGCTTTTGTTGATTGCATTTTCTTTTAACGCTTCTGCGGCTAAAGCTCTGTTGGTTTCTGTTACTAAATTCGCTGCAATGGTGTTTTCTACTCCTGTAGCTCTTGTGATTTCTGTAGCTAAGTTTGTAGTTAATACTCCTTCGGCTGCTGTTGCTCTTGTAGTTTCTGCTGTTACGCTAGTAGCTAAGTTAGTGTCTGCTGTAGCTCTGGTGCTTGCTTCCGTTGCAATGCTTGTAGTTAATGTAGTGTCAGCTGTAGCTCTAGTGTTTGCCTCTGTTGCTAAATTATTGGTTAATGTAAGATCATCTGCTGCTCTTGTTGCTGCTTCTGCTGCTAATGCTGCACTTGCTAAAGAAGCGCTAGTATCAACATAAGTTTTAGTCGCTTTCTCTGTTGGGAATTTTACATCTGAATTAGAGTTAAATGTTCCATCAGTGCTTTTGTTGATTGCATTTTCTTTTAACGCTTCTGCGGCTAAGGCTCTGTTGGTTTCTGTTACTAAATTCGCTGCAATGGTGTTTTCTACTCCTGTAGCTCTTGTGATTTCTGTAGCTAAGTTTGTAGTTAATACTCCTTCGGCTGCTGTTGCTCTGGTCGCTTCTGCTGTTACGCTTGTCGCTAAGTTAGTATCTGCAGTAGCTCTGGTGCTTGCTTCCGTTGCAATACTTGTTGTTAATGTATTATCGTTAGCTAGTCTTGTTGCAGCTTCTGTTGCTAAGTCATTTGTTAAAGTAACATCTGCTGCTGATCGAGTTGCTATTTCAGAGGCTAATGCTGCTGAACCTGCTGATGCGCTTGCATCAACATAGGTTTTGGTAGCTTTTTCTGTTGGGAATTTTACATCTGAATTTAATGTAAATGTCCCGTCTGTACTTTTATTTGCTGCATTTTCTTTTAATAATTCTGCGGCTAATGCTCGAGTTGTTTCTGCGGCTAAATCCGAAGCAATTGCATTTTCTGAGGTAGTTGCTCGTATTACTTCTGAAGCCAAACTATTGGATAATGCAGTGTCTGCAGCGGCTCTTGTAGTAGCTTCAGACGTTATATTTGTTGCTAATGTATTGTCTGCTACAGCTCTTGTAGTAGCTTCTGTTGCAATACTAGTTGTAAGTGTAGCATCATCTGCAGCTCTAGTTGCAGCTTCTGTTGCTAAGTTAGTTGTTAAGGCTGCATCGGCTGCTGCTCTTGTGGCAATCTCAGATGCTAATGCAACTGAACCTGCAGCCGCACTTGCATCAACATATGTTTTGGTAGCTTTTTCTGTTGGGAATTTTACATCTGAATTTAATGTAAATGTTCCATCGGTACTTTTATTTGCTGTGTCTTCCTTTAATGCTTCTGCTGCTAATGACCGAGTAGTTTCTGCGACTAAATTCGTTGCAATGGCATTTTCAGAAACTGTAGCTCTAGTTACTTCAGTAGCTAAATTAGTTGTTAAAATTCCTTCGGCAGTTGATGCTCTAGTTACTTCATTAGCTAAATCAGTTGTCAAAGTATTGTCAGCTGCAACTCTTATTGCTGATTCTGTCGCTAATGCATTGGCAGCAGCCAAAGTACTTGCATCTACATAGGTTTTAACAGATTTTACACTTGAATATTTAATATCCGATGCACCATCAGCAACAACACTTGTACTTTTATTAATTAAATCTTCTTTATTTGCTTCAACAGTAGTTGCACGAGTTACTTCAGCAGCTAAATTTGTTGCTAAAACACCTTCAGCATTTGTAGCTCTTATTGTTTCAGTATTTAAATCTGCTGTTAAAGTAGCATCTGCGGCAGCTCTTGTAACCGCTTCTGCAGATAAATTTGCAGCTATTGTATTTTCAGCTGCTATTGCTCTAGCTACTTCAACTGCTAAAGCATTTGAACCAAGATCTAAATTGGCATCTACATAATCTTTAACAGATTTTACAGTTGGATATTTCACATCTGAATTTCCGTCAACAATTACGCTAGAACTTTTATTTACTAAGTCTTCTTTAGTAGCTTCTGCTCCAACGGCTCTACTAATTTCAGTATTTAAATTGGTTGCAATTGTAGCTTCAGCAGCTGTAGCTCTAGCTACCTCGGCAGCCAAAGCCGCTGAACCGATAGAAGAGTTTGCATCAACATAGGTTTTAACAGATTTTACTGTAGGATATTTTATGTCAGATGTTCCGTCAAGAGTTACATCTAAACTTTTATTTACTAAATCTTCTTTAAGATCCAGCGCTGTTTGAGTAGCAGTACTTACTGGTTTATCAATATCTCTTGTATTATCAACATTTTCAAGATCAAAATTAGTCTTTGCGCCTAAAACAGTAATTGCATTAGTACCTCCATTTTCAATTGGTACTACTCCTGTAACATTTTCAGCACTTTTAGCGGCAAATGCAAAAGGCACAGATTCAAAATTCTGATTGCTTATTTCAACAAAATTATCACATTGTCCAACTACGTCTAAAGAAACCTTCAAACTTTTTTGATCTACACTCCAATAGATATTAGTAAAAGAGGAAGCATATCCACCAGTTTGATCTCCAGAACCAATTACTAAGTTAACCATACCAAATTCATCGGTCATGGTTGTAATTGTTTCTTGATATTCAGTTTGCGAAGCTGCATCAACAATTGCAAATTGCAAACACACGCTTTTATTTGCGATTGGAGCATTTGTATTATTTACACCAGGAAGCATTTCGCCGTTTGGACTGTAAATTATAGCTTGATATGTAATTCCGTTTGTTTGAGAATAAAATACTGTAGAAACGAATAATAGTAATAGTAAAGTTATCTTTTTCATAATTTTCAATTATTATTTTTTATTGATATTAATGTGAATACCAAATAGAATTTGATTTGTGCTTGTTGTTAGTTTTTCTTGAGAAATATTAAATAGAATTAAACTCTTGGATAAACCATATCCAAAACTTAAATAACCGAATTCATTTAATTTATATTTTAATTGTAGTCCTGTATTTGGAATAAAAATCAAACCAGAAAATTCATCTTGAGATTTCAAATCATAAATAGCTCCATTTATTTCTTGCTTACCATAAATTATAGTTGATAAATTCAATCCTGCTTTAAATTGTAATTTAAAATTTTTTGTAAGTGGGACAATAAAATTTAAAGCATTTGTAACACCTATATATTTGGTATCCCATTTATAACTGTTAACTAATGAGCTTGCAACTGCATTATACTCATTTATATTTACTGCAACTGAATGAGAAAAACGATTGTTTTTTAATGGTCTTGAATAACCCATTTCAAAATTAGTACCAGTTCCACCTTGCAAAGGTGTTAACATAGTACCTTCATTACTGTTAAAATTATATTTTGTAAAATTGCTTCCAGTTAAAAAGTAAACTTCTTGTGAGTAGGAATTCGTAAGTGCAATAAATGCAATTAATAGTAGGTAAAGTTTTCTCATTTTGATTTTAATAAAATAGTGGTATAATTATAATTTTTAGCGGTCAGTTTGACAAAATATTCTCCCTGTGCAAAAAAGAGATTATCAATAGTTAAAGTATTTTCAAAAGGCATTTTTTCTTTGTTGTAAACCAATCTTCCCATTATGTCAAAAATAGAAATTTTGACAGGTCCCGAAATTGGTAATGAAAATTGAAAATTCACTTTATCGATAAAAGGATTTGGATAGGTAGTAGTTGTTATAGAAATTACTGGAGGAGTTTTAATTTTCATTTTATTGCTTTGAAGAAAGCCTTGACCTGCAATAATATTTCCATTTCTATAATTCCCAATAGGACTTTGTTGACCTATTGTTTGTCTTACCGTAATTCCACCAGAAGTTCGTGTGCTTGTTCCTTGTGAGGAAAGCATCTGATGGTGTAACTTTTGTGAGTAACCTGAAAAGGTAATTAATAAAAGTAAAATTATTTTCACTGCAATTGGATTTGAGGGTAAATTATAAGCAATAATACTAACTATTGATTTCATAAAAAATAGTTAATAAAAAAATTGCATTTATTTAAAGGATTCAATAAAAGCTTTTCGCTTTTTAGTAACTAAAAAAATAAAAAAAAAGAAACATGAAATAAAAAACGGACAATCTATTAGGAAAAAATTCATGATAATCCTCAAAATTTTTGTAGCATAAAAAATGTGAATTTTACAAAAAAAAAAATTACTTTTGTGTTCGTATTTTTATGTAACATAATTACTTATATAATAAATGCTATTTTGAATTCATTTAATCCCTCACAATTAATTGTAAAAACAAATAATTGTTTGAATGAAAATTTAACTATGATTGCAGACTTATTACTTATTTTTACTGGCCTTTTGGGGTTTGTTACTTTATTTATTATCTTATTTGGGTACAAATCCAATAGAGTAATAAATATTTATCTTGCGCTTATTATTTTCTTTTGTTCGTTAAGATTATTTATTATTGGAATTAAAGACTTAACACAAAATACTCAATTAATTCATTTTATTCAAAACTATAATTTGTTTTTTATATTTTTAGCACCCTGCTTTTATTTATATTATAAAAATCTGATTAAAAGTCAAAAGAACTTTTCTGCCAAAGATTTATATCACTTTATTATTCCAGCAATATTCGTTTCAGAAAGTCGTTTTTCTTTACTAAAAAACCTCTTTGATATTAATAATAATTATAGAATATTACTTTGGCTTTTTATTGTTTATGGAATTAGTTATATTATTATAATATTTTTAAAATTAAAAAGAGATATTTGGAATAAAAAAGGTTCTCTTGAAATAGCGATTAAGCAAAATGCATTAATCAAAAATTGGTCAATATTTACTTATTTTGCTTTATGTTTAATTATAATTCGTCTTATTGTATCATTACTAATAGAAACTAATAGTGATGGATTTATTTCTGGACAATTAGGTATGTGGGCTACTTCAATTGTTTGGGTTTGTATTTTTATTAAAATTTTAACTACTCCAGAAATACTCTATGGCTATTCATTATTGAACAAAAAAATCAATGAAAATAGTTCGGTTTCAATTAAGATTTCCCATTGGAAAGTAGTGTCAAAAATTAAAATAACAAATGTTCAAGACTTAAAACTAACTGATAAAATAAACCAAAACATTGAAAAATACATTAATGACATTAACATTGCTTCAGAGCAGCATAAATTCTTTAGAGACTCTAAATTTAAGCTAGATGATTTTGCATTGAAATTAAATATTCCTAAAAGTCATTTGTCTTATTTATTCAAATACCACTCAGAAATATCATTTTCTGATTATAAAAAAATAACAAGAATAGAAGATGCACTTCAATTAATAAAGTCCGATTATTTAAAATCTAATACATTTGATTCCTTGGCGAAAGAAGTTGGATTCGCGTCTTACAATCCATTTTTTACAAGCTTTAAAGACGTTGTTGGAAAAACTCCGAATGAGTATTGCGTATCAATTAAAATGTAATTTAAACCACATAAAAAAAGGTTCAAACACTATTGTTTGAACCTTTTTTTATTATTATGTTATTATTTTACATGTCATAAAACCTGCTATTGTTTCCTCTTTTGTTTTTCTTGAAAGGGTTAAAGTCAAAAACAACGTAGATTTCAAAAGTATTATAAGCTGCCCGTGGAATATTTTTGGTTCCCATTTCTAAAGAGTAATTCACACCGAACTCAATCTCTTCAACAAAGACGCTTAAAGAGGTTCCGAATTGCGAAACGGAAAATCCATTATAATTATTAAAATGTTCGTTTATTCCAAAAGAAACATTTCCTAAGATAGCTTCTTGATACAAATCAATTCGAGTTTTAGCTCCTTGTTTTGAAAAAGTATTGTACAAGAATAAATAGGAATAATCTGGAAGCATTCCTTGAGTATAGGGATTCATATCGTATTCATAGCCTATTTGTGCCGACACAAACATGTCTTTTTTATTGGAAACTTCGCTGTTAAAAGAGGTTTCTGGTCTGTTGATGTGTTTCAAATTCATTCCGAAAAATAAATCTTTGCTATTATGAAAAGATAGACCCGCGCCTATATCAAGAAAATTTACATTATTTGAATTGTTGATTGGATCATTTGAAACACCCGCAATAGTTCCAGTTAAAACATTGATTTGATCTTCAAATACTAATGAGTTAAAATCTATTTTACTATTTCCAAAACCTACAGAAACGGAAGGATTAAAAACCCATTCGTTGGTTAAAGTAGTTTTATAGATATAGTGTAAATTAGCTGATGAAGCAGAATACCCCAACAAATCAATTTGTAATAAGTTAGCATCAAATGCTAATGAAAACTCACTTTCATCAAAGTAAACATTGGCAAAACCAAATTTATTGTCGATTTTGCTCTTTGCATTAAAACCTTCAGTGCTATAAATTAATCCCGCTTTTGAGGTATCGCCAAATCCATAAAAACTTGGATTTATTGACCCCATTACTTTGTTTTGGTTTTTAAAGATATAATCCTGACCAAAAATTGAAGCCGAAATCAGTAACATCAATAGGATATAGTTATTGTTATTTTTCATAATTTTTTATTTTACAAGTAAGAATCTACCTTCTTTCTCTAACTTTTTATCATTAATTGTGGTCGCTATAATATAATATCTATAATCATTATTTCTTGGTTCAGTTTGTCCTTTTTCAATTCCATTCCAACCCCAATCAGCGGTTAGCAACGAAACATCAGATGAAACTTCGTAAACTAAATTGCCCCAATCATCGTAAATATACATCGCCACATCTTTTAACCCGATTAACGATGGTCGGAACATATCATTAATTCCATCATTATTAGGTGTAAAAATCGTTGGCAACATCATTGTCGCTCCACTGCCTATAATAATTGTTTTCGTTACTGTTCTAAAACAACCAAATTGGTTATAGACTGTTAAAGTAATTTGATAAATTCCATTTGTTGTATAGGTATGGAAAACAGTTTCAAAATTTTCACCACCTGCATTTGGCAATAAATCTTCTGGATTATTGAACACTTTAAATGGGGTATTGTCACCAAAATCCCAAACTATATAATCGTATTCTGCAGGAATACTGCTCATATTTACAAGGTTTGTAAACTGCACACTTCCATTTACAGAATAGTATCCGAAATTTTGGAAATCATTAGAAGTAAATGAGAAATCTGGAGTAATTATCGCTGTAGAAACTGTTTCAGTTACCCAACAATTTTGTCCATTTTTAACTTTAATAATTCCGTTTGGCACTGTTGGATTATCAATTGACACATCATACGTATTATTGCCTAAAGCTACAAAAGGGACTAAAACACTGTTGTAATAGAATGTCAAGTTCTGATCAAGGCTGTTCACAATAAATCTAATTTTTCCTGGCGTATCTTGACATAAACTATCATCCAAAGTAATAGATTCAATTGACAACGAACTGTAATCGTAAATAGTGAATAAATACGGAGCTGTTGAACAGTTTTTACTGTCTTTTACTGTTAAATAATATAAACCAGCATTTAGATTGCAAATATTAAAATAGTTGTTATTTGCAGGAATACGTGTCACTAATGTTTGTGACGATGGATCTAAATATTGTAATGTAAATGTAGTATAGATTCCACTTCCTCCCGTGATGTTAAAATTAGCACATCCTAAAATTCCGTTACAACTTACATTTGTTGAAGATTGTAAAGCAATATTAATTGGCTGCGCAGGTAAAACAGTGTATGTCATTGTAGGGATTGGACATCCAATAGCGTCTGTTCCTGTAAGCACATAATCCCCAGCTTGAAGACCCGTAATTGTAGTTTGATTTTGTTGAAATCCATTTGGCCCTGACCAACGAACTGCATACAATCCATTGAATGAAACTCCACCAACGATAGTTACTGAAATAGCACCGTCATTACTGCTACTACAAGAAACATTTGTAACCACTTCATTCGTAATAAACATTGGAGTTGAAACTCTTATAACTCCAGCTTTTACAATCGAACAAGGTAAAGAAGTAATTGTATAATTGAATATTCCCGCTTGCAATGGCGTTCCTGAAATAATCAACTGCCCTGTAGTTGGCGAGAAAACATAGGTAACTCCAACTGGAAGATTAGGAATATTCACACTCGTTGCTCCAATAATTGTATAAACAATCGGTACAATTGGCGAATTGAAATTAGTCTGGCATAACGTTTGGTTGTCCGTTCCAGGTGCCGAAGTTAGCGTTATTCCAACAGCAGAATTTACATTTGATATGGTAATAAATAGCGTTTTTGGACATCCTGTTGTTGTAATTGGGAAATTAAATATTCCATTCACTAATGGATTTCCTTGAATGGTATAAATTGCTGTCAATGGATCTAAAGTCAAGGTTAAACCTGGAGGCAACGGTGGAATAACAATACCTGATGCCCCACCTCCTATTGTAAACCTTATTGGAACAATTGCAGAACTTTGACAAACTGCCTGATTGATTGCTCCTGAACCACCTATTAAAGTAATAGTAGCTTCTGGTCGAATATCAAATGTCACGCTATAGATAGCTTGAGGCCCACAAGTTCCTTGCGTTGTAATCGTAAAATTCTGAGCCAAACTTGTAGCCGATGTTGGTGTTCCTGAAATTGTTAAAATTCCACTACTTATACTATACGATATTCCTGCTGGTAAAGCTGGAGAAATAGTTATGGCATTTACTCCTGAAGATAAAATAAAGTTTATAGGATCTATCGAAGAATATTGACATGCTACTTGATTTGTATTTCCAGAAACATACGAAATTGTTTGTAATGGATCAACAATTATAACTCCTGAAAGTACATTACCGCATCCTGTAGAAGAGGTAATAGTATATGGAAACGACCCACTTTGCGTTGGTGTTCCAGAAATTATTCCTGTTAAAGGATTAAAAGTTACACCTGTTGGCAATGCGCCCGAAAGAATAATTGTAGCTGTTGCTGATGCAATACTATATTGTATTGGAGTTGCAAAAGAAGTTCCTGAACAAACTGTTGGCGATGGATTTCCTGAAACCAAAGCTACAGCTACATTTTCATTTATAATAAGAGTTCCAGATGCTGTTGATTGTCCACATAATCCAAAAGATTGAACGGTATAAGTAAACGTTCCAATGGTATTTGAAGCTCCTGAAATTGTTATTGTAGTATTATTAGATGAAATATTCCACGTTATTCCTGCTGGAGTATTTGGTGAAAAAGTAACTATTCCACCCGTTGCTCCACCACCAAGACTGTAAACAATTGACTGAATTGCAACATTTGAACAAACCGTCTGATTTATTGTTGCTGGAGTCAATGCCGTAATGCTATCATTAGAATTTACCGTTAAAGTTCCTCCATAAGTTGAATTACATCCATTTGTTGAACCCGAAGTATGTACAACATAATTAAAAATTCCTGCCGTCAAAGGTGCTCCAGAAATGGTTAAAGTTTGTGATATTAAATTATAAACTCCATTCAAACCCGCCGGTAAATTTGTCACATACGCATTTGTAGAAGCACCTCCAATTGTAAAAATTATTGGTACAATTGGCGTTCCTTGACAAACCGTTTGGGAAACTACAACTTGATTTATTGGAATAATTGTTCCCACTTGCTGTACCTCAACGAATGCCGAATTTGGCAAGGTAATATTTGATGAACTGCATAACGCAGCTCCAGAATCTTGTACACTTAGTAATGTAATTGTATAATTTCCAGCTGTCGTTGTAGGAATGGCAACAGATGAAATGTTGCTTGACGCCAATGACGTAATGGTTTGAATTGACCCAGAGTTAATTTGGTAACTAAACGTATAAGGAGCAGTTCCATTTGAACCCGTAAAAGTAATTATTGGCTGCGTACTATTTTGGCAAACAATAAAACTATTTTGTCCAGAAATTGTTGCCATAGGACTTGGATTAATTATTACAACAACTGGCTTAACTGTTGAACATCCGAAAGCATTCGTTCCTTTTATATAATAGGTTCCTGAAATGGAAACTGAATTTGGATTTGCAACAGCAATTGTAGCTGAACTATCATTCCAATAACCAAAAGTCAAACCTGTACTTGACCCTGTTGTTGTAGCAGTAAGGTCAACTGTATTTGGAGCACAAATAGGTGATGGATTTGTAATGTTTACAATTGGTAATGAATTAATAATTAAACTTCCTGAAGCAAGTAAGCTCGAACAATTGGTTACCAAATTTGTAATTACAACACTATAGATTCCAGCAATTGAAGCCGAAAAATTAGAAGTATTTCCTGGGTTGTTTGCTCCCGCTGGAACAATCCAAGCATAAGAATAAGTTCCAGGTAAACTTGGTGTTGCTACTAATGTTGCACTTGATCCAGCACAAATTGTTTCATTATTTACAGAAACTACCGGTATTGGATTTACTGTAACATTTCCGAAAACACTTGCACTAAAACAAGTAGTAATAGTATTTGTAACAACAACACTATATGTCCCGCCAATTGAAGTAGAAAAACTAGCTACATTTCCCGGATTTAAAACTCCGTTAGGAACAGTCCAAACATACGAATATGAACCAACAACAGAAGGAGTTGCGATTACTAGAGCACTTTCACCAGCACAAATGGTTACATTATTTACAGTTACAATTGGTAATTGATTAAAATTAATTGTTCCAGATGCACTTATACTTGAACAATTGGTAGTTGTATCTGTAATTATTACGCTATATGTTCCAGCAATTCCCGTTGTAATGCTATTATTATTACCTGGGTTTAAAGCTCCAGTTGGTACTGTCCAAACATAAATATAACTTCCTGTCAAATTTGGAGTGGCTGTCAAAGTTGCTGTTGCTCCTGCAGCACAAATAGTTTCACTATTTAAAGTTACAATTGGAATTGAATTTACCGTTAGAATTCCTGAAGTGCTTAAGCTAACACAGTTTGTAATTGTGTTGGTAATAATTACACTGTAAGTACCTGCCACTGAAGCTGTAAAACTATTTGAATTTCCTGGATTACTAGATCCCGCTGGAACAGTCCAAACATAGGAATAGGTTCCCGCAAAACCTGGAATTGCCGTAATTGTAGTACTTGAACCGGCACAAATACTTACATTATTTATTGTTACCGTAGGAATAGGATTTACTGTCACTGTTCCAACAGCACTTAAACTCGAACAATTCGTTGTTATATTCGTAATTATGACAGCATAATTTCCTGCAACTGATGAAGAAAAACTAGCTGAATTTCCAGGATTTATAGCTCCTGTAGGAACAGTCCATACATAATTATATAATCCAATAGTTGATGGAGTTGCTGTTATTAAAGCAATTGAACCAGCACAAATTGAAGGATTATTTACAGTCACAATTGGTGATGGATTTACAGTTACAACTCCAAATGCGCTTACACTAGAACAATTAGTAGTTGTATCTGTTATAATAACGCTATAATTTCCTGCAATTCCAGTAACTAAACTAGTTGAATTTCCAGGATTAGTAGCTCCTGTTGGAACTGTCCACGCATAATTATAATTACCAAAAGATATCGCTGTTGCTGTTATCGTTGTAGTAAAACCAGCACATATTATTGCGCTATTTACAGTTACCAATGGAATTGGATTTACTGTTATAATTCCTGAAGCACTTGTACTAATACAATTCGTATTTGAATTAGTAATAATTACACTATAAGCACCCGCAACTGAAGCTGAAAAACTAGCTGCATTTCCTGGATCTGTAACTCCTGTAGGAACAGTCCATGCATAAGAATAGGTTCCCGCAAAACCTGGTGTTGCAGAAATTGTTGTACTTAAACCTGCACAAATACTAGCACTATTAACTGTTACAGTTGGAATTGGATTAACTGTAACGGTACCAAAAGCACTTACACTAGAACACGTTGTAGCTGTGTTGGTAATTATCACACTATAAACGCCGCCTATTGAGGTAGAAAAACTGGATACATTACCTGGATTTACTGCTCCTGTTGGTACAGTCCATGCATACGTAAATGTTCCAATTGTAGATGGTGTTGCCGTTACAATAGCATTTGCACCAGCACAAATAGATGGATTATTTACATTAACAATTGGAAGTGAATTAACAGTTATCGTACCCAATGCAAATAAACTTATACAATTGGTAGCTGTATCTTTAATACTAACTCCATATGTTCCAGAAACTCCGGAAGTGATACTTGTTGCATTTCCAGGATTAGTAACTCCAGTTGGAACTGTCCAAGTATAAATATAATTTCCAACAGATGAAGGAACTGCTATTAAAGTTGTATTTGTTCCTGCGCAAATGGTTTCACTATTTAATGTCACTATTGGCAACGGAACGATTGTAATTGTTCCCGAAGCGCTTGCACTAATACAATTTGTAATTGAATTAGTAATAATTACACTATAAGTACCTGCAACTGAAGCTGAAAAACTAGCCACATTTCCTGGATTTGATACCCCTGTTGGAACTGTCCATACATAAGAATAGGTTCCCGAAAAATCTGGTGTTGCAGAAATTGTTGTGCTTAAACCTGCACATATATTGGCACTATTAACTGTTACTGTAGGAATTGGATTCAATGTTAAGGTACCAGAAGCACTTACACTAGAACACGTTGTAGTTGTATTGGTAATTATCACACTGTAAACTCCACCTATTGACGTAGAAAAACTTGCTACATTACCTGGATTTCCTGCTCCTGTTGGTACAGTCCATGCATACGTAAATATTCCAATTGTAGATGATGTTGCAGTTACTGTAGCAGTTGCACCAGCACAAGTGAAAGGATTATTTACACTTACAATTGGTAGCGGATTCACGGTAATTGTTCCAAATGCAAATAAACTAATACAATTGGTAGTTGTATCTTTTATACTAACGCCATATATTCCTGAAACTCCAGAGGTAATACTTGTTGCATTTCCAGGATTAGTAACTCCAGTTGGAACTGTCCAAGTATAAGTATAATTTCCAATTGGATTTGGTGATGCATTCAATGTTGTTGTAAAACCATCACATACTGTTCCATTATTAACAGTTACCAATGGAATTGGATTTACTATAATAATTCCTGACGCACTTGCACTAATACAGCTTGTAATTGAATTAGTAATAATTACACTATAAGTACCTGCAACTGAAGCTGAAAAACTAGCTACATTTCCTGGATCTGTTACTCCTGTTGGAACTGTCCATACATAAGAATAGGTTCCCGCAACACCTGGTGTTGCAGAAATTGTTGTGCTTAAACCTGCACATATATTGGCACTATTAACTGTTACTGTAGGAATTGGATTCAATGTTACGGTACCAGAAGCACTTACACTAGAACACGTTGTAGTTGTATTGGTAATTATCACACTGTAAACGCCGCCTATTGACGTAGAAAAACTTGCTACATTACCTGGATTTCCTGCTCCTGTTGGTACCGTCCAAGCATAAGAGTATGTTCCAAGTGTAGATGGCGTAGCAATTACTGTAGCAGTCGAACCAGCACAAGTGAAAGGATTATTTACACTAACAATTGGTAGCGGATTCACGGTAATTGTACCAAATGCAACAGAACTTGAACAATTGGTAGTTGTATCTTTAATACTAACTCCATAAATTCCTGAAACTCCCGAAGTGATACTTGTTGCATTTCCAGGATTAGTAAATCCAGTTGGAACTGTCCAAGTATAAGTATAAGCTCCAGCAGATGATGGAATTGCTAATAAAGTTGTAGTTGTTCCTGCGCAAATGGTTTCACTATTTAATGTCACTATTGGCAAAGGAACAATTGTTACTGTTCCAGAAGCACTTGCACTTGAGCATAAAGTAGTAGTATTTGTAATTACTACGCTATATGAACCAGCTGTATTTACAGAAAAACTGCTTGTATTACCAGGATTCAAAACTCCTGACGGAACTGTCCAAGCATAAGAATAAGTACCAGATGTTCCTGGAGTTGCTGTAATTAACTGACTTGTTCCAAAGCATAAATTTATAGAGTTTACTGCGACCTGTGGACTTGGATTAACAATCAAATTAATCTCTGTTGGAGATACACTTGAACATCCATTTAATGTTGGTGGAATAGTTAATAAATAAGTCACCGTTATTGGTAATGTAGTACTATTAGTTAAAGTTTCATTAATGATTCCTGTTCCATTTGAAGCTCCTTCAACAATACCAGAAACTGCATTTCTAACCCAAGTAATATTTCCAATTGATGCACTTACAGGAGTGTAATTAAATTGAGTTCCTGAACAAATAGCTGTTGTTGGAGCAACTGAAATTAAACTTGGCGCTGGATTTACCGTCACAACAACCGTTTGTGTATTGGTACAACCTTGACTAGTAATAGTTACTTGATATTGAACTTGAATAGGATTAATAGTTGTATTAATTAAAACTTCATTAATTGAATTACTTCCAGATGAAATTAAAGGTGTAATTCCAGTTTGCTGCGCCCTTGTCCATGTAAATATTGTTCCAGCTCTAACAGATGTTGGAACATAATTAAACACAGATCTGCTACAAATTGCTGGAGGAGTCAACGAACTTGTCAAAGTAGGCAGTTGAATTAATGTTATTGGGAAAGCTGCAGAAACAGTTCCAGACCCACAAGTATTACTACCAGAAACACTTAAATTTCCAGACACATCAATAGTTGCTAAAGTAATTGTATTAGTTGTTGTTGTAATTGAACTTCCATTTGGCAATGTCCAAATATAACTTGCATTGGGAATTAATGTGGCTGTATACACAATATTTGTTGCACTAGCGCAAACTGATTGAGGACCTGTAATAGAAACTCCTGTTGGTAAACTGTTAATCGTAATTGGCAATGTTGCTATTACGTTTCCACATCCATTGGATGCTGTAACCACAACATTTCCTGATAATGCATTATTTGGATAAAAAACTGCAATCATGCTTGTTCCTTGTCCAGATTGAATAGTTGCTCTCGTTGGAACAGTCCAAGTATATGTTAATACATTTGGATTCGATGGAATTGAATAATTTACGGTTGTACCTTGACAAGGATTTGCAATTCCAGTTATAGTTCCTAAAGTTGGAATAGAACAATTTACCATGAGAGTTACCGTATCCGAAACTCTACTTGTACTACAAGCACCTACTCCATTTGCGGTCAAAGTTAAAATTTCGGGAGTACAACTATTGCTTGCAGACTGAAATAATACTGGTGTTCCAGTTGAAAATGTACCCAATCCATTTGAAGAACTCCAAGTTGGAAGACTTCCATTTGTTACGCTAGATCCAACAATTGCAAAAGGAGTAATTGGCACACCAGAAGTATAACATACCGAACCATTAATTCCTGCTTCTACAGTTGGTAAAGGTTGAATTTTAATAATTAAGTCATCAAATACTGATTGAGTACAACCCAATTTCGGAGTTGCAAATAAACGTACTATCGTAGTTTGAATTGTTGTCAATCCTGAAATACCTGAAATAAATGTAGGATTTAATTCATTTGCTGAATTTGAAATAATAGTTCCCGGCCCACTATAAATACTCCAATTTAAAGTCTCATAATTTGTGGCAAATCCTACTAAAGGAATTTGAGGAGTATCCATACACATTTGAATATCGGTAGTTGATACAGTAGGTTTTTTTATTATGCTTAATTTAATTTGGCTTGAATCATTTGGACAAGTTGAACTGCCAGAACCTGTCAAAGTTAAATAAACATAGCCTAAATCAATATCATCTAAACTTGGAGTATAGCTTGGATTCAAAATTAAGTTATTAGTAAATGTGCCCGAAAAATGGGGCTGAACAGATGTTCCATTACTATTTTGAGAGCTTGTCCAAACTAATGAAGTTGCATTTAGACTCGTGGCTGAAGCTAAAGGAAAACTTGTGCCTTCACAAATTGTCGCATCTGAACCTGCAAAAACTGTAATTAATTTTGAAAGTGTGATTTTTATAACATCTGTAACTACCGAATTACAATTGGCGTTTGGAGATGTGCTAGAAGCGGTAACGGTTAAAAACACATAACCCAAATTAATATCATCCTGACTTGGAGTATATATAGGGTTAATAATATCTGGATTAGAGAAATTATTTCCTAAATAATTAGGAACTAAATTTGTTCCATTACTAGTTTGTGAACTTGTCCAATTAACAGTTGTATTACTTGAAACTGTTGCTGATCCTAAAAAATAATTTGTGTTTTGACAAATTGTGATATCCGGCCCTGCATTTACTGTTGGTTTTGGAAAGTATGTTACAGTCATTGTTTGAGTAACAAAACCAGAACAAGGAACCAAATTAGTAGCTTGAAGTGTAAATGTTATTATTCCAGTTTCATTCACTCCTGGTGTATATCTTGGATGTAATGTATTAATCGTTAAAGGATCAATAGTACCTGTACCATTTTCTGACCATATATAAGAATTGTAATTTTGAACTAAAGCGCCATTATTAAAAGTAATAATATCACCTTGACAGGCTTCAATATTTACACCTGCATTTACAATTGCTTTGGGTTTCAAGTTAACTTTAATTACTGTAACACTAGGAATTGAACAACCTGATAGTGGCTGCGCTGTTAAAGTTAATAGGGCAAATCCATTCGCAATTTCATTAGCTGAAGGAGTAAATATTGGAGTTTCTGAATTAGCATTTGTCAATTCTCCGGGAGTTCCTGAAGCTCCACTGGTATTCGTCCATAAAATACTATCTGCATTATTTACAGTTACTAAATCAGGCATTGTAAAGGTTTCCCCACACATTATAATACTATTCTGTAAAGTTGTAATTGTTGGATTTTGATTAATTGTAATTACCATAGTATCTGTTACTGGTACTTGCAGACAACTTGCATTTGGCAATACCGACATCGTTAATGTCACACTTGAAATATCGTTTGATCCGAAAATATAATGTGGATTAACTCCTCCATTTGAATTGGTATAATCCCAAGTTCCATTTCCTGATGAACCCCAAGAAACAGTATAACCAGAATTATAATTGGTTACCAAAGCACCAGCTAGATTTACTGAAGGTAAATCTTGACATCCTATTGCATCAAATCCTGCATCAATTTTTGGTTTTGCATACAAGGTCAATAACATTGAATTTGAAACCTCACTACATCCATTAGTTGTAGTGGCTTTTAAATTTATTGTAATTATTTTTACTCCTGTTGAAGTATTAAAATCACTTGCACTTGGAATATATAATGGTGCCAATGGATTTGCAGTTTGTTGAATTGTTCCATCACCAGTTGTTGTCCATGCATAACTATTTGCATTTGAAGCAGTAGCCGTTCCATTCAATTGATATGATGAAATTCCTTCACATAAAGTTCCATCTAAACCTGCATTAACTACTGGAATAGGATTGATTTGAATGGTCAAGAAATTAGAAACTACCACATTGCAAATTCCTGTTCCAATAGCTGTTAAGGTAACCGTAACTGTTCCACTTGCTCCTGCATTTGGTTCAATAACTGGAGGAATTATTGGAAAAACATTTGGAATTCCAGTACCACTTTTAATAGTTGCTGGACCTGAAACGCTCCAAGAATAAAGTGTCGACTTTTGAACACTTGCACCTGTAACCGTGAACGATTGAGATTGGCAAATAGTACCATTAGTCCCTGCTATAACTACTGGTTTTGCAATGATATCTAAAAGTAAAGAACTCACATAACTTGGACAAACTCCATTTGAAGAATTTGCTGTTAACGAAAGTGTTACTAAACCCGTTTGTCCTGAAGCAGGAGTATAAATTGTTGCCGCAGTATTATTTGGTGTAAATGAACCCAATCCATTTGAAGACCATAACAATGAACTGTAATTTATTGCCGATGCATCTGTATTAGAAAGTGTTAATGTTTCGCCTTCGCAAATGGTTTTCGTACTTGGAATAGTTGCAAATGGACTTGGAACAATAGTTATCGTCTTAATTGAAACTGCATTAATTCCACATTCAGAAAACCCTGATGCTGTAAGGGTTAAAGTTACAATTCCTGTTTGCCCTATTGCAGGAACGTAGGTTGGTGTTAATGGATTAATTGTACTTGGATACAATATACCTGGGCCAGTTGCTGTCCAAGTAATTGATGAATAATTTTGTGCAGAAGCATCTCCTCCTAATAATGTATAGCTTGAACCTTGACAAATAGAAACATTTGCACCAGCATTAGCAATAGGTTTTTTCCTAATTGTAATTACGGTTGTGTCCGTAACTTCTGGACAATTTGAATTACTTGTTGCATGCAATGTTAAAGTTACTGTCCCGTTTATAATATCCAAACTACTTGGAACGTAATTGGTATTTACTGAATTTACAGCACTAAAAGTTCCTGTCCCTGAAGAAGAAGTCCAATTTACATCAACGGTATTTACAACATTACCAGATAAACTCACTGAAGCGCCTTCGCAAATAGGTGAATACGTTCCTGCATCAACAATTTGATTTGGTGTTAAATTCAATATAATAAAATCTGAAACTGAAACTAAACAAGGCGCAACTGCTTGTGCTGTTACTGCTAATATTATTGGTAATCCTGCACTTAATTCTGCTGCACTTGGTGTATAAGATGGATTTAAACCTGAGGCATTACTGAAAGTTCCTGGCGAACCACTATTAGAAGTCCAAAGAATTAAACCTAAATTTTGACCTGTAACTCCAGTAATTTGATACGGTTGAGAAGAACAATTGTATCTATTCTCAATTCCAGCATCCAAAATTGGTTTTGGTTGAACTTGTACCACTTTGGTTGCAGAAACTGAAGCACAAGGTGCATTTCCATAAGCTGTAACTTGGATTATAAATGAATTTATATCATTTGAACCCGGTGTATATTGTGTAACTGACAGATCTTCATTTCCAAATAATCCGTTTGAAGTTCCAACTGTTGACCACAATATTGATGAATTATTTGTGGCTGTAGCCGATGCTGAAAACACTGATCCTTGACAAACTGAATCTGTTGGCGTGGTAACAACTGTTGGTGCTTTAGTAATATTGATTGTAATATCCTTGGAATCTGACATGTCATTTGGACTAGTAAGCACGCATAAATTAGCTGTCTTAGCTGTAAATGTCAACGTAACTGAATTCGATAATAAATCAGTCGCCGAAAAATTATATGTAGGATGCAAAGCGGTATCATTATCGAATGTCCCCGTTCCTGTTGTTGTCCATAAATAAGTAGTACTCGCCGTTTCATTGACAACAGAATTATCAATTAAATCATATGATGTCTGTGTGTTACAAATGGTACGCGGTATATTTGTAAAACTTACCACAGGTTTTTTAATCACATTCAGCGTAAATTGTTTTGTTGTTACAGTTGTGCAAGGTGAATTACTGGAAACACTCACTTCAATCACAACAGTTGTGCTAGAAGCATCTGGTAAAAATATTGGTGTTTCTGAATTGATTGCATTTAAAGTTCCTCCTCCAGAAACAATTCGCCATTGAATTGTTAACGCATTGTGATAGTTAAATTGAGCAAATAACTGTTTTGGTATGTTTTCACAAAAAGCATAATTGGATTGAGTGGCATCAATAGTAGCTTGTTTTGAAATATTAATTTTCAAGGTTTTAACAATCGGAGTTACACAAGGCAATATTGGATTTACCGTCAATGTTAAAATAGCAAATCCTGCATTTATATCTGCAGTTGTAGGTGTATATATTGGGGTAAATGTAGTACTGCCCGTCAAAGAAAGAGGATCAGCTGTTGTCCATAGCACAGAAGCTATAGAAGAAGAATTAACTACACTTATCTGACTCAAAGGCACTTGATACGTTTGATTTTCACAAATGGGAACTTCCGTTGGATTTATAGTTACAGTTGGATTTTTTATAATAGTATAAGTAACCGAACTTGTAATAGTTCCTGAGCAAGGGGCTATGGCATCTCCAATTAAGGTTAATGTTACTTGCCCGTTAGCCTTATCGCTTGTACTTGGAGTATATTCAACAATGGTATTTAAATTGGAAGAAGTGAAATTTTGATTTCCACCACTGCTATTCCAACGCAAATTGGTTACATTACTTGATAAGGCATCCGAAGTTAAAATAATTGTATTCTCACAAATTGTTTGAGAAGTTCCAGCAAATACGCTTGGTTTATTCTGAATTGGAATCGTTACTTGTTTTGAAACTGATACTCCACAAGGAGTTATTGGCTGAGCAGTAACTGTCAAAACAATTTGATTATTGCTAATATCCAAAACACTTGGAGTAACAATTGGGTTTGGTAGGGTGTTGTTTGAAATGAATGTTCCTGTTGTAGAAGTCCAAATATAATTTGATGCATTTAAAACAGTTGTTCCAACAACCGTTACATTCGTTGCATTTTCACAAATAGTTGCTTGAATAGGTGTTACGGTAATTACTGGAGATTTAATAAAAGTTATTAATACATTAGATACTAAGGGTACAGCACAAGGAGAATTAGGATAAGCCGTTAGTGTTAGTGTTACTGAACCAGCATTAATCTCTGCAGCAGTTGGAGTATAAGTTGGGGTAATGATGTTATCTACAAAAAATGAACCTGTTCCTCCTGTCCATTTCAAACTGCTTAAAGTAGCCATATTTGCAGTTGCTGATGTAATCGTAAAAGAAGAATCACATTGTGTAAGATTTGGTCCTGCACTTGCTTCAGGTTCAGGAATAAAAGATAAAACGAATGATTTAGTTTGAACAGTAGCACATGGACTAACGGGTGTTACACGAATAGTCAATAATACAGAGCCATTTGCTTTGTCAATATTAGATGGAATATAATTCGGTTTTAAAGGATCTAAAGTTGCTGAAAATACACCTGTCCCACTGGTTTCCCAAAGAATTGGACTTAAATAACCATTTGTAATTGTTGTTCCAATAACAGGATACTGAATAGCACTTTTACATATTGAAGCACTTGTGACAGTATTTATTACAGGTAATTTTTCAAAACTAATAATTATGTCATTTGTGATTGAAGCTTGACAAGAATTTCCAACCGCAGTTAAAGTTAAAGTAACTGAACCAGCCGCTAAATCTGAACTGGACGGTGTATATACCATACCATTTAAAGAAGTCGGATTTGCTATAGTTCCAGCGCTTCCATTAGATGACCAAGCCACACTAGCATAATTAATCGCTGTTGCAGAAGTTGAAGTATAAGTTGAATTTTCACAAATAGTTGCTGTTGTTGGGCCTGCATCTACTTGAGGAGCTTTAATAAAATTAAGAGTAATTATTTTGGCATCCGAAGTATTACAATTAGTTGCAAGCCTTGATCCTGTAATGGTTAAACTAACAGATCCAAAAGCAATATCTGAAGGTGAAGGTGTATAGGAATTAAAGTTATTTGTATTTATAGGTGTTAAGAATAAAAATCCTAAATTATTACCAGATGAAGACGACCAAGATAAATTATCATAATTAGAAGCATTAATCCCAAATGTAACACCTGGTCCAGAAATAGGTATTGCTACTCCTGCAACAGAACAAATATTGAGACTTGCATTTACAACAGTAACAATTGGATTTTTTGTAATGGTTAATTCAATAGAATCTTCAGCAAATGCAGTACAAGGCGCATTATTTAAAGCTTTTAACGTAAGTATAACAATGCCATTTGATTTATCTAAAATACCCGGTTGGTATGTTGGAGTCAAAGTAGTTGCACCAGAAATAAATGAACCATCACCATTTGTTGACCATGATAAGCTACTAAAATTAGTAGCATTTGCAGAATTTACAACATAATTTAACCCTTCACATATCACTTTTGCAGCTGCAGGAATAACATCAAAAGAAACGGTTGGTTTTGCAACAATCGTTATCTGTGTCGTTTTTATAGCGGTACTTAAACAAGGAAGTATAGGGTTTGCAGTTAAACTAAATGTTATAATTCCAGATTCATTAGGATTTGAAACATAACTTGCCGATATGCTATTTGGATTATTAAGAATTCCTGTACTCGGACTTGTAGGTTGCCACAAAATCGTACTTGAATCTGATGAAAAGGCGTTAAAATAAAAAGTTTCTCCTTGACAAATTACTTGAGGTAATCCATTATCGGCAGTTACCACTGGGTTTTTTTGTATGGTCAATACCATTTCATCTGTAGCATCCAAACAAGGAGGAGACTGAGACCCTGTTATTCTAAATGTTACAGATCCTGCATTCACATCTCCAGGGCTTAATGTGTAAATCGGATCTTCATTGTGAATATTATCAAAAGAACCAGAACCAGTTGTTGTCCAAGTAATTAATGATGTGTTTGAGGTTGCTTGTAATTGATAGGTCGCATTACTTTGACAAATAGTATCATCTCCTCCTGCTACAACACTTGGGGCTTCATTAATAGTATAGCGAACATTTTTTGTAACATTTGGTCCACAACCATTAATTGGAGTAACTGTAACAGTAAAAATTACTGTAGTATTTAAATCCGTAGAATCTGGAATATAAGTAGGATTACCACCTATATTACTAGGAGAAAAAGCACCATTTCCTGATGAAGACCAACTAATTTGTCCTGCATTTTGAATTGATGAATTTAGATTAATAGATCCTTCGCAAACGGTGGTGTCAAACCCAATATTTACTACTGGATTTTTTATAATAGTTAAAATAATACTATCAGTAGCTGGAGTATTGCACGGGTTATTTCCCGAAGCGCTTAAAGTTAACGTTACAGAACCATTTAAAATATCGTTAACACCAGGAGTGTAAATTGGGGTTGGCGAAGTAAAGTTTGAAAATGTTCCATCTCCTGTTCCTTTAGTCCAAAGTATAGTGTTGCTTACAATATTTTGTCCTGCCAATGGATTGGATGGCACAATATAACTAGATCCTTCACATATAGTAACTGTTGGTGGTCCTGCATCAACAATTGGTGCTGGAATAATCGATACAGAAACCGTGTCTGGTGAACTTGGACAAGTAGTATTTGAAGAGGCTGTTAAAGAAATATCAAATGTTCCAACATCATTTGCACTTGGTGTAAATATTGGAATATAAGGATTGCTTTGGTTTAATGTTCCTGTTATTCCCGATGGCAAAGACCAAACTAAATTGGTTGCATTTAATGTTCCTGTAGCATTAATTTGAACAGGAGTTGTACCGCATGTGATAACATCTAAACCAGCATTTGCAACTGGTTTTTTATCAATAATAATAACTACATTTTGAGTATAAGTAGCTACGCAAGGATTTGCTCCAATTACGGATAATTGTAAGGTTACACTTCCAAAAGCAACATCTGCAGCACTTGGAGAATATTTTGGATTTAAAATATTTGTAAAATCGAAACTTCCAGATCCAATTAATTTTGTCCATACATACGAAGCATAAAGATTTGTAATCGAAGCATTCAATTGGACTTGTGTTGTTGTTTCACAAATATTAAATTGAGGGGAATTTACAATAGTAATAACAGGAATTGGTTGAACCGTAATTACTGTTTGATTTGATTTCTTACAACCTGAAGCTGCAATAGTTTCTTCTAATATATAAGTAGTTGTAACTGCTGGATTTACAGATGGATTTGAATTTGTTGACAAAAATCCTGAAGGAATACTTGTCCAAGAGTAATCTGACCCAATAACAGAATTAGCTCCAATATTAATTGAACTTCCTTCGCAAATAGCTATAGGTGAAATAACTGTTGCATTTGGAAGCGGTTTCATAGTGATACTAAAACTATCTGAAACAGAGCAGCTAGTAATAGAATTAGTAATTGTATAAGTATAAAAATCAGATTGTGTTACTGTAAAAGAATAATCTGAAGTTGTTGGATTGGGTGTAATTCCTAGAAGTGATGACCATTCATAAGAATATCCTGGTGTCGGTACTGGATTTCCAAAGGAAACCGTATTTCCATAACAAACATTTAGATCTGAAACATCAGTTACAACTGGAGTACTTTTTAAAGTAATTGTAGCAACTGTAGAATTTACAGCTGGGCAAACTCCATTTTGAACTACCACTCTAAATTGAGTAGTTACTAATATAGCTCCTGAAGTATACGAATTTGTTGTATTTATAATTGAAGTCCAATTGGCACCATTATCAACTGATTGTTCCCATCTAATAATACTTCCTGTATAACCTGAAACAGATAACGAACCACTATTTTGTCCTAAACAAACCGCAGTTGAACCAGATAAATTACCACCATCGCTTTGTGGAACTATATCAATAAATGCAGGAAATGAATAGGCAACCGTTCCGCTTTGAACTACTGCTCTAAAATACAATGGAGCAATTAAATTTGTAGCTGTATAAGTAGCACTTTGAACATTTATAAATTGAACATTTGAAGAAAAGTCATCAACCGTTGATGATTCCCAATTTAGAATACTTCCTGCGTATCCCGATAATGTTAAAACTGTAGAATTTGTTCCAAAACAAACCGAAGTACCTCCTAAAACTAACCCTCCAGCTGAAGTTGGAAAAACAGTTACACTCACTGCAGTTCTAACTGTACTTTCACAACCATTTACTGTTTGAGAAACATAATAAGTTCCTGTTGCTAAAAGTGTTGAATTTGAAATTGCTGCTCCACCGACTGCACTTGAATACCAAATTGGAAAACCAGAACTTACAATTCGTAAATCAGAAACCGTTGCATTGGCTGCAGCCAAAAAAGATTGTGCATTAGCAATTGGCGGCGCAGGAGAAGCCGGTTGACTGTCAATTAATATATTATTTGAAATGGGAGAAATACAACCATTTGAATTAGTAACAGAGTAATTATAGGTTCCAGAAGCTAATCCTGATACAATCTTAATAGCTCCAAAACCTGGCAATGTTACTCCGTCAGGAATTCTTGTTAGTGTCCAATTTCCAGCTGGTAAACCATTTAAAGTTACACTTCCTGTTGAAGTTGTACATGTTGGTTGAATTAATAATCCTACTATTGGTGAACTTTGAGTTGGTGTTGCATCAATAATTACGTTTTGAGATGATAACGAACTACACGTTCCATTAGAAACTGAAAAAGTATAAGTCCCTGAAGAAAGATTTGTAATTGGAAAGTTAGTTCCTGTATTTGTATAGGTTTGTCCGCCTGGTAATTGTGTTATCGTCCAGCTACCTATTGGCAATCCACTTAAAACAAAACTTCCAGTGGTAGTGGCACAACTTGGTTGCGTAATAGCTCCTAAAGTTGGAATTGCAGGGATTATTGGAGCTGCATTTATAGTAATGGAAGTATTTGCAGAGCTACAAAGATTGGAATCTCTTACAGAAAAATTATAAACCGCTGCAGGTTGATTGTTCAAAGTAAAGGTTGCTCCAGAACCATTATAAGAACCTGGATTAATTGTCCAGTTTCCTGATATTGGTAAACCAGAAAATTGAATTGTTCCTGTAGTTAGTGAACAATCTGGTTGAATTGCACTTAATATAGGTGCTGTTGGCAATGCATTTACAGTTACTATAACCGAATCTGTATTAAAACATCCATTAGCTCCAGAACCAGTTACAGTATAAATATTTGGTGCAGAAGGTGTAAATGCAACATTATTTAGAACCGCATTATCCCAAGTATAATTTGTTCCAACAGTTCCAGAACCTACTAATGTAACTGGTAGTCCAGAACAAACCGCACGATCCAATCCTGCATTTACTGTTGGCAATGGTTTTACCGTAACGGTAGAAGTTGCAGTTCCAACACAACCATTATTATCGGTAGCATTTACAGTATAAGTAGTTGTATTTAATGGCGAAACGTTTATGGACGCATTCGTTCCAAGTCCTGAATTCCAAGAAAATGAAGCTGCACCAGAAGCCGTTAGTGTTGTTGTATCATTTGTACAAATTGAAGTTACTCCTGAAATTGCTATTGTAGGCAACGAGTTAACAACTGTAGCTACTGGAGGACTTATAGATGAACAACCGTTAGCATCTGTTCCTTTGATATAAAAAGTTCCAGAAGTTGCAACCGCTGTATAATTTGATAAAGGAAGTGTTGCTGTAGAATTCGTAAAATAAGTATAATTTAAATTTAAAGATGAGCCTGTTGTAACAGAAGGTGAATTTAAATTAACCGTATTTGGAGAACAAACAGCTGGAGGATTTGTTATAAATACGACTGGTAAAGCATTCACAACAAAATTTACAGTGGTACTACATCCGTTAATATTTGTGTAGGTAATTACAGTAGTCCCTGGAGAAACTCCTGTAACCACTCCTAAATTTGTAATAGTTGCAATGCCTAATGATGATGACTGCCAAGGATTTACAGAAGCTGGAGTTGCAGAACCTGTTAATGAAGTATATGTTGCTCCGCTACAAACAGATAGATTTCCTGTAATTGTTGGCAAGCTATTAACCGTAATTGTAACTACATTTGAATAAGCTACTGGACAACCTGGATTTTGAACTACAACTCTATAATAGGTAGTTTGAGTCAATCCAGCAGATTGATATGATGGAGTAGTTATTGCAAGTGAAGTCCAAGGCGCACTTCCTGTTGTTGAAGATTCCCAATTTAAAATGGTACCTTTATATAAATTTAATGATAATAATCCACTTGTATTTCCGGCGCAAATAGAAGCGCTACTTGATAAAGTACCACCAAAACTTTGCGGAGCAACATCAATTGTGAAGTTAATTGGAGATCCAACACATGTTTGATAGGTTGGAGTTACTGTAAAAGTAGAAGTTAGCAACCCGTTTGTAGTATTAGCCGCTATAAAAGTAGGAATTGGCGAAGTAGTTCCTGAAGGAGAACTTAATCCAATTGCAGCATTGTTGCTTCCACTCCATAAAAATGAAGTCCCAGTTCCAGTAGTTGGCGACGAAGCTGTTAAATTAATTTGATTAACATTTACACCTGCACAAACTGAAATATTTGAAATAGGAGTTACAACAGGTTTAGGATTAATAGTTATTGTATATGTTTTGGGAGTACCGGGACAACCATTAACTAAAGCTCCATAAATTGAAGGCGTAACTGTAATTGTGCTTGTTATTGGTTCCAATGTTGAATTCAAAGCTGTAAAAGTTGGCATTTCAGTAGCTGGACCACCAGTTAAACTTAAACCAATATTTGCATTTGAATTAACCCAAGAAAATTGTAATGTTGATGTTGTTGGTGCAGTTAGCGTTCCAGCTAATGTAATTATTGGAACTGTTGTACCCGCACAAAAAGATAAATTTGGTAAAGATGTTGAAATTGTTGGAAGTAAATAGTTAAATAATGTTGTCGAAGCTACTCCATCAACTTTAAAAAAACCAGAGACTACACCACAAGGAATTGTAACTTTTAATTGAGTTGCGGAAACATATTCAACATTTGCCGAAGAAATTGAAAAAGTTCCCAATAAAACATTTGAAGTTGAAGCTAAGGTAAAATTTGTTCCTGTAATTGTAACTACAGTCCCCGCATGTCCTGATGTTGGGGATATCGAATCAACTGATAGAGTGGTGAGGTTAATATTTTCGGAAGAAAAAGTTAAATTTTCTTTCAATATGTTTGAAAAAATACTATTTGTTATTAACAAAAGTGTAAATATAGAAAATACCTTAAAAGTAGTTAAAATTTTCATAATGAGGGATTTATGATAAATTAATATGAATTTAAGCTACAAAAATACTAATTATTTTTGTTAATAACTACTTTTATTAGCAGTGTTAATGTTAATTTAATTATTAAAATTAAGTCATCTATTTCTTACTTTACATCCAAAAAAAAATCCAGCTAGTAGCTGAACTTTTTTATTTTATAAATTAAAATTCTTTTTTTACTTATAATATTTCTTGTGTTTTGAATAGGAAAGTGCACCAATAATTGAAATCCCTAACAAAGATTGCCAAATCCAACTCAATGAACTCGCTTCACCGCTTGCATACGAATGTAATCCTACCAAGTGGAAATTCACACCATAATACGTGAATAATATCGAAATAAAAGCATACATACTCATCAAATTGAAAATCCATTTTCCTCGGAACGCTGGCACAAATCGAGAGTGAATTACAAATGCATAAATCATAATACTGATTAACGCCCAAGTTTCTTTTGGATCCCAACCCCAATAACGCCCCCAACTTTCATTCGCCCATTGTCCGCCAAGGAAGTTTCCGATTGTTAGCATTACCAAACCAACAGTTAACGCTAATTCATTGATGTAGGTGATTTCTTTGATGTTCAATGCCATCACTTCTTTATTTTTATCATTGGTAAAGAAAATTAGAAGTAATGAAACAAATCCTAAAATCATTCCCAATGCAAATGGTCCATAACTCGCCACAATTACTGCCACGTGAATCATCAACCAATATGAATTTAACACCGGTTGTAAATTGGCAATATCTGGATCAATCCAATTCATATACGCCGCCATCAAAATCATTGCGGTAACAAATGCTGATGAAGCAACCGTCAATTTAGATTTTCTATCGAAAGCCAAGCCAAAAAACATCGTTGCCCAAGCCACATAAATTATCGATTCATAAGCATTACTCCAAGGTGCGTGACCGGAAATATACCAACGCGCTATCAATCCTAATGTGTGTAAAGCGAATAAAATTCCAATGAAAACGTGCATTATATTCACAGAAAAAGCCATAAATTTATTGTCTTTGAATATTTTGACAATCGTAAGTAATAACATTAAAACGCCCGCTATCATATACAAATAGAACAATTTTTTGAATACGTCGTATTTATTATATACGATTTCAGCGGTAATTTTATCCTCACTTGGCATTACTTGCGCACCAAATTTTCGCTGGTATTTTTTAATTCCTTCTAAATAGAAATCAACATCTTTATAGCTATTTTTTTCACTAGCATTTTTCAATGAATTCAAGTATAACGGAACTATTTGCGATGTAAATATCGAATCCATTCCTTTCAAACCAGCGTGACTTAATTCTAAATGAGAAACCCATTTGTTATTTTCATCTTTTGGAATTGGGAAAATTCGCAGAATACTTCCTGATGTAGCCTGATTCAAAAGATTGACTTTTTTATCGGTTTCCACAAAATCTTTCTCAAAACTATTTGGATTTGCCACTTTATAAGCCGCATCTAAATAGGGCGATAATTTATAGTTTCCTTTAGCATCAAAAAAGGCGATAAATGGAGCGTATTGCGCCTTTTTATCAATTCCAATAATTTTACGGATACTGTCATTTCCTGCTTTTATATAAATCAATGGAATTTCATACCAAGCCGTTGGAAATTGTGTCATTGAAAGAAATACCTGATCGGAATTCATTCCATTATATTCGTCTTTATGACTCACTTTTCTTAATAATTCCGATGAAAAAGTATTCAAAGGTTTCATTCTTCCACCAGCATCTTGAATTACAAGTCGTCCAAATTTGGCTGCGTGTTCTTCTGAAACTTTATATTTGTGAATTAAAGAATCTATTTGTTTCACCGATATTTTTTCTTCTTTATGTTGTGCAAAAACGCTACAACTCAACAATAACAATAGAACCGTGATTAATTTAGATTTTTTCAATTTTACTATTTCTAATTTTCTTTTAATATCTGCAAAACGAGAATGCTTTGTAAAAAGAATCATCATTAAGCCGAAATACAACAATGAATATCCAATATAGGTAATTAGAGATCCCCAATAATCGTGGTTTACGGATAAAACGGTTCCTTTTTCATCTGGATCAAATGAAGATTGAAAAAAGCGAAATCCTTTATGGTCTAAAATATTATTCATAAAAATTTTGGCATCAAATTTAGAGTTGGCGTCAAGAACGGTAACATCACTTTCAAAAGAAGAAAAACTCTTTTCGGTTCCAGGATATTTGAGCGCTTTAAAGTCATTTAATTTAATTTTAAACGGTAAAGTATAGGCTTTGCTTCCAAAGAAAAAGGTATATTCTATTTTGCCGATTTTCACCACTTTCGACTCCCCTATCGTTCCTTTTGTGCCTAAAAGCGTGACTTCTTTATCCTGACCTTCCGCATTTAGATTTAAAACCAAGGCATCTTCGTGGGTTTTGGCTTTGTAATCATTTTTTGCAGAATACCCGATAACGCCTTTCACAGCAGGATCTGGAAATACAAATTGCGTTCCGCCTACGTTATACAATGAGCGCATCATTAACGGCTGAACAGCATCTTTGGCAACTCTTCCTTTGAATTTATCTGCCATTCGCATAAATTGTCCTTCAAATGGAGTTTGAATTGTTGAAGATTTATCTGTAATTGTAATGTTTGTTGCTCCTTTTACATATTTATTTAACGAGAAAAGCATATTGTGAATATTTTGAACTTCGCCTTCTTTTAGAAAATGTTCGTGACGTGTTCCGTCTCCAGATTCAACCATTTTAAAGTACAAAACCCCTTTAGAATCTGGTTTGATAATTTGGTTGGCTCCCAATAAATAATTTTTGTATGAAATTTTAAAATCGGTAGAATCAAAATTACTTTTTATAGAAAAATTATTATTGGTAACTGGCGAAAGCAACAACGATTTTTCAAAAACACGACGCTTCATTTGCCCTTGATAATCGCCATCTACAAAAACCGTAAGAAACATTTTATCGGAATAAAACTGATTTTCGGCAGCGCCTTCACGAATTGGCATCATTCCTTCATAACTAATATATCGAGTTATGAATGCTCCAGATAAAGTAAAAATAAAAGAAACGTGAAGAATCAAAGTTGCCCATTTTTCTTTTCTTAAAAGTTGGTATCGTTTGATATTTCCTGCAAAATTAATTAGAAACATACCCATAATTACCTCAAACCACCAGGCATTATAAACCCAAATTCGAGCGGTATCGGTATTGTATTTGCTTTCTATAAAAGTACCACAAATCATTGCAATTGCAAAAGACAAGAATAAAAAAGCCATTAAACGAGTCGAAAACAAAAAGGAAAATATTTTTTTATCCATTATAAAAGAATTTTCTTTAAAAGTGGTACAAAAGTAATCCAAATTTGTTGAATTATTAGTTTCAACTATTGATTTAAGTGTTTTTTAAGTGATGTTTATAAAATATTTTAAAATCTAAATAGTTGAAAAAAAATCAATAATTTAGCCAAATGATAAAAGTGAGTATTATTGGTTCTGGAAATGTAGCGCAACATTTGATTGTGGCACTGCAAAATTCCATTATTAATGGTGCCGAAATTGAATTGATTCAAGTTTTTGCGAGACAAAAAACAACGTTATCTCAATTGTTAGATTTCAATAAAATTACTGATGATTGGAGTACTTTGGCGGAAGCCGATTTATATATAATTGCCGTTTCGGACGATGCAATTGCAACTGTTTCAGAACAAATTCCTTATAAAAACAAATTAGTTGTTCATACTTCTGGTGCAATTTCATTGGAAATATTAGCATCAAATAATCGAAAAGGTGTTTTTTATCCGTTGCAAACTTTTACAAAAAACAAAGCTGTAAATTTCAAAATTATTCCAATTTGTATAGAAAGTCAAAATGCTTCCGATTATCAATTGTTACAAAAAGTAGCACAAGCAATTTCGGATTCGGTTTTTGCAATTAATTCAGAACAACGAAAAGCGTTGCATTTGGCGGCGGTTTTTGTTAATAATTTTACCAATCATTTGTATAAAATTGGAAATGATATTTGCATAGAAAATAATGTGTCTTTTGAAATATTAAAACCTTTAATTCAAGAAACTGCCGAAAAAATTACAGAGCTTTCGCCAAATGAAGCACAAACTGGACCTGCAATTCGTAATGATATTGAAACCATAAATGCTCATTTGTCTTTTTTATCAGATGAAAATCAAAAAAATATTTATACAATATTAACCCAATCTATTCAAAATAATGGCAAGAAGTTATAAGGAAATAATGAACGATATTACTACATTTATATTCGATGTAGACGGCGTTCTTACTGATGGTTCGGTGCATATTACACCCACTGGCGAGATGCTGCGAACGATGAATATTCGAGATGGTTTTGCTATGAAAGCAGCTATCGAAAGTGGCTATAATGTATGTATTATTTCTGGCGGAAGCAATGAAGGCGTTCGTACTCGATTGAGAAATCTTGGCATTACAGATATTTATATGGCGACCCCAAATAAAGTGGAAACCTTTGAAGAATATTGCGAATTATATACCATTTCACCCGAAAGTGTTTTATATATGGGCGATGATATTCCTGATTTTCACGTGATGCAATTGGTAGGATTATCAACGTGTCCTCAGGATTCAAGTCCCGAAATAAAAGCAATTTCAACTTACATTTCCCATAGAAATGGAGGAAAAGGTGCTGCTCGCGATGTAATTGAGCAAGTGATGAAAGTGCAAGGAAAATGGCATTTATATTACGACGGAAAACACGATTAATGACTATTATACAAAAAATAAAATGTTAAATTTACTCAAATTAATACGCTACCAAAACCTGTTGATGCTTGCTTTTATGCAATTAATCTTCAGATATGGATTTTTAAAACTTCAAAATGTACCCTTGTCACTTGCCGATTGGCAATATGTTTTATTGGTATTTTCCACCGTTTGCATTGCAGCTGGTGGCTATATTATAAATGGTATTTTTGACCAAGAAACAGATTCTGAAAACCGACCTGATGCTGTAATTGTTGGAAAATATATTACAGAAAGCAAAGCCTATAATTTATATGTAGCCTTTACTTTTGCAGGCGTTGCCATTGGTTTCTATTTGTCAAATGTGATTGAAAGACCCAATTTCGCAATCGTATTTATCCTCATTGCGTCCACACTTTATTTATATGCTACAAGTTTAAAACAAAGTTTGCTGATTGGAAATATAATCATTGCTTTGTTACTTTCTACAAGTGTTTTAATCATTGGACTTTTTGATTTATTGCCCGCAACTTACGATGGAAATCAGGCAATAATGGGTTTAATTTTTGGAATTTTAATTGATTATGCTGTTTTTACTTTTATCATCAATTTAATTCGTGAAATCGTAAAAGATATTGAAGATATTAATGGCGATTCAAGTCAAGGAATGAGCACTTTACCAATAGTTATTGGCGTTCCAAAAGCTACTAAAGTTGTTTTTGCTTTGAGTTTCATTCCAATAATTTGTGTGTTTTATTATTTAAAAGTTTATATTTTTGATGGGAATTTAATGCTAAGTTCCATTTACGGATTGGTTTTCATTGCAAGTCCCCTACTCTATTTTACGGTTAAAATTTGGTCTGCAAAAGAACCGAAAGACTTCCATCATTTGAGTACAATTTTGAAATGGATTCTGTTTTTTGGTATTCTTTCAATTTTGGTAATCAGTTTAAATATGAAAAACAATGCTTAAAGCAATTTTAAAAAATCATAAAATTATATTGGCTTCGGGTTCACCAAGAAGACAGCAATTTTTCAAAGATTTAGACTTGGATTTCGAAATTCGATTGAAAGACATTGAAGAAATTTATCCAGATGCTTTAAAAGCGGAAGAAATTACCAACTTTTTAGCCGAATTAAAAGCCAATGCCTTTGAAGGAGAATTGAATAAAAATGAAATTTTAGTTACCAGCGACACGATTGTTTGGCACAAAAATAATGCTTTGGGAAAACCAAAAGATTATGATGACGCCTTTCAAATATTGAAATCTTTATCTGATGATACGCACGAAGTTATTACTTCCGTTTGTTTTAAAACAACAGAAAAAACAACCACTTTTTACGAGGTTACCAAAGTGACATTTAATGCTTTGAGCGATGCAAGTATCCATTATTATTTGGAAAATTACAAGCCTTTTGATAAAGCTGGAGCTTATGGAATTCAGGAATGGATTGGATTTATTGGTGTCTCAAAAATTGAAGGTTCGTATGCCAATGTGATGGGAATGCCAACGGATAAAGTGTATGACTATTTACTAAAAATGGTATAAAATAATTTGAAATGCTATCAATGAATACCTTTTCAAAACAAAATTCTATTGCCGAAAACGAATTCACTGACTACTATTTTTTTGTTAAAAATTATAGTTTTTAAGCTAAAATCCGACTAAAATTTCCTAAATTTAAATTGATTAAATTTATTATAGCTAAAGTAGTTTATGAAAGATACCTTCCGATTTCCATTTTATGCAAAACTCGCTTTTGTATTACTGAGCTTAATTTCCCTATTTACTATTTTATATTTAGGACAAGATATTATCGTACCAATATTAATGTCGCTACTTTTTGCAATTTTATTACGTCCAATTGCTCATTTTCTTAAATCAAAATGGCACTTTCCACACGTAGTAGCTGTAACGTGCACCGTTATATTTTTTGTTTTAATAGTCTCTGGAATATTATTTTTTATTTCTTGGCAAATTAGTGACATTGCCAATGATTGGAATGCAATTCAAACTAATTTATCCATTCATTTTGACACCATTCAAAAATTTATAAGTTCCAATTTCAATTTAAACAATGTTGAACAAAAAGTATTAATTGATAGCGCATCAAAAAACGTAATGGAATCTGGCAAAAACATAATCGGAACATCTTTAGTTTCCGTTTCAGATGTAATATTAAATCTTACGTTAATCCCTATTTACATTTTTCTGTTTTTATTATACAGAACATTAATTATTACTTTTTTATCAAAATTATTCCAACCAGAATACCACGAGAAATTACAAGATATTCTCTATCACATTAAAGTTTCAGTACAAAGTTATATCGTTGGACTATTAATAGAAATGTTAATTGTTTCCACATTGACAACTGTTGGCTTTATGATTATTGGTGTGAAATACGCTATTGTTTTGGGTTTAATTACTGGGATTTTAAACCTAATCCCATATATTGGAATATTGTTTGCGGGAATTTTGAGTATTATTGCCACACTTACAGCTTCACCTGATTTAACCTTGATAATTGGTGTTTTAATTATTGTTATTGTCGTTCAACTCATTGACAACAACTTAATTGTTCCAATGATTGTTGGTTCCAAAGTACAAATCAATGCTTTTGTTTCCATTGTAGGAATAATAGTTGGTGGCGTAATTGCTGGATTTTCGGGGATGTTTTTGGCAATTCCCATAATTGCAATTCTAAAAGTGATTTTTGACAGAATAGAGTCATTAGAACCTTGGGGATATTTAATGAGCGACGATTTACCAAAGAACTATTCTTGGAAAAATAAATCAAAACCTGAAATTGAAAAAACAGAAGAAATTATTGATTTCAAAACACCAAATATTCAAAATATTATAATTGATACCGAAGAAATTGATTTAAATTAACTGTTTTTTATTATTATTTTTAATACTCAAATTGAAATAAAAAACCTAAAATCAATTTACAAAAAAACGTTTATGCGGATTAATTACCGTTTATTCCCAAATACGCCCACTTATTACCTGGCATTTTTTTAATTAAAAAAAAAACCTCACATTTATTGGATATTAATAGCCATCTAAGATTAAATCTTTTTGATTTTGAGTAATTTAATTTTTCGTAAATGAAACACTATTTCAAATGAAATTAGTTCTAAAATAACAAAACCATTTAAATATAAAGGGCAGTAATCTTATGTTTTTTTTTGAAAATTTTAGTAAATTTATGTTCTTGTTCCGAGTCCATTCTATAAAATAACAACATTCTGATTGCTGCTTTTAATAAATAAGCAAGTCTTAAAGTCTTAAAGTCGAAGAGACTAAAAGATAATAGATGAAGAGATGAAAGATTAAAAAAAAGCCGACGGTCGAAAGTCTTAAAGTCAAAAAAATAAACGCAAATTCGCAAATTAAAATCTGCGACCCGAGACCTAATGTCGAACAAACGAAGTAATCTGTGGTTAAAAAAAGTTTCAAAAGTCGAAAGTTTTAATGTCGTAAAGTCAAAAGTCTCGAAATCGAAAAAAATATATAGAACCAGACAATTACATTGAATTACATATTTTAAATACGACACTTTATTACACTTACTTCTTAATGTTAAAAGAAACTTTACAATTCGCTACTTATAAATACACGTTTTTAAACGCAAGAATTTTTTAAATAAAATGCCTCTTTTAATATAATGATACAAACTATTCTAATGATTAAACTTAGTGGATTTCAATTCTCAACTACAAACTGTCAATTCTTTTGAGATCGGTTTTATTGCGTTTGTTTCTTTCAAGAAAAATAACAAAACCAATCTCTTTAGAACAAGAGAAAGATAAGGAAAAATTTTACGCTATGTTATTAAAAATGAAGAAAAATAGACCTGATTTTAATATAGAACGAGTGATGGGAAAAGTTTACGATGACAACAAAATTAAATAGTTTAATCGTTTAATCGTTGATTTGGTTATTTGGTTATTCGAGAATCTGAAATCTTCCACAAACTCATAACTTATAACTTACAATTCATAATTAATTTGCTTTGCGCTCTTTGCGTAAAACTTTGCGCCCTTTGCGGTTAAGAAAATAGCTGTCGAATGTCGAAAAAAGTAGCCACTGATGCACAGATTAAGAAAAGTAGAACACGAATTACACAAATTAACACAAATTTAAAAGAGAGAAAAAAAGTTTAATCGGTTAATCGTTGATGCGTTGATTCGGTTATTAGAGAATCTGAAATCTTCCAAAAACTCATAACTCATAATTAATTTGCTTTGCGCCCTTTGCGTAAAACTTTGCTAACTTTGCGGTTAAAAAAAATCTGTGAAAAGTCGAAGGTCTTAAAGTCAAAAAAATAACCGCAAATTCGCAAATTAAAAATCTGCGAATCTGCGGTTAAAAAAAATCTGTCGAAAGTCGAAAGTATTAAAGGCGAAGGTACAAATGGTGTTCTTTCCTCACCAACAACCAACAACCAACAACCTACAACCTATTATATCTCCCCGATTTCCTGTATTTGTAAAACACATAACCCAAACCAACTAGTATCAACACCCATAGATTGGTATCAATTGGAGATGGATTATCTACAACGTCAATGGGAAACTCAGTGTCTTGTGCAAAAGTAGCAGTAGTTGCTAAAAGCATTAGTAGTGAAGAAAAAATCTTTCTTATTTTTTGATTATTAATCATAACTATCTTATTATTAATTTTTTAATTGTCGTTGCAGCATCTTTTTTAATTTTGACATAATAAACGCCATTGGCAAATACCTTGTTAGGATTAATATGATTAATCGTGGCTTGCGTTAAATTTGTCGCATAGACTTCTTGCCCAATTGTATTGTAAATAACTAATTTAGTATCGGCTGTTGCTCCATTCATTACAACATCAAACACCCCTTGTTTAGAAGGATTTGGAGACATCGTAAAGACTAAAGCTGCATTAGATTCTAAATTTAAAAATGGATTTTGAAATACTATTCTAAATCTATCTGAAGCCGAAGTTGCAGGATCAGTTGTGTCTAACACATACGGATAATTTACCGAATCTGATTGAGGAATCTCTGTATAGGTTTGTAACAATTGATCGTGTAAATAAGCTGGCAAACCACTCATATTCGTTCCATTTGCAACCATTGTATAATTAGTGAAACGGTATTGAGCGATATTCAATGGAATAACATCGGAAGCCACTGGAAGCAATCTGCTTTCAATACCCACCAAAGACGTATTGTTTTTGGTTGAGAAAGTTTCGTCCAAATTGCCTAATTTTAAGGCGTCATATCCATCAATAGCATTGACGTAATTTTCTCCAAATTTCACAATCAGTCCATCTGCAGCAGCACCATTAGAAGCAAGAGTATTGCTTTCGTAAAGCGTCAATCGAATATAGGAAGCTAAATTATTGGTTCTATACACATTTTCAATAACCTGAGAATCTGTTTTCTTATCTGATTCATGAAACATAATACTTGCACCTGATGAAGTAGTTGCAACAAAACAAGCTTGCCACGGTTGTAAATAAGCATTTACGTCCGAACTAGTATTTGTGCTCAAATTACCATCAAAAGTATAAGCAACATAAGCTCCTCTTGTACTTACTTTTGGATCCCAAACTTGATAGAAATTGGAATTTAGATTCGTTGAATTGGTTAATACCTTTTTAATTTCAACGATTGCTTGGTATGGATTTCCTATAAAATTAAGAACACCCGAAGTTTCGCTCAAAACTCCTGCAGAAGCATCACATATTTTTAATACTCCTTTAGCTCTTAATGTAGTATCATCTACTACTTGAGGGTTATTGTTACTCATATCTATTGCTCGACTCCCTCTTATCATTAATCGGTACGGATCTCCCGCAGTAAGCGTTAACACATTCGTATTTGATATTGCAGTCCATGCACGGGTAGTATTATTAAAAGTAAACATAGAATTGGCAGTCGTTTGAGTATAATCAAATCCATAAGCACCAGTCATATTTCCTGTAATGTGTGTTCCATAACCAGGATTTCGATTTAAGTTGGTGTTGTAATTTGTTGTAGCATTGTTTTCTCCTTCTTGCCAGTTGTCTCTAATTGTAGGATTTGTTGTATAAGTTGTAGTTACTGGAGACGTAATAAGTCTAAAAGCACGACCCGCTGGGAAAAAACGTTCTACCGTTACATCGCCTGTTATGGCTACATTACCACAATTGAGTATTGGAGCTACAACAGCAGTTCCTAAACCATTACTTTTCAAAGTTATATTTCCACCTGTATTAAATGTACCATTAGTTAAAGTCAAAACTCCATAAATATCCATAGCATTTCCTAAAGTTACACTTCCAGATACAGTAGAATTTAAAGTGAAATTTGCTAGTTTATTATTTCCTAAAGTTTCATTCATATAGAATATCCCTTGATTACCTGTTCCATTGATGGTTAAACCTGAAGTACTACTTCCAATTAATGTTCCATCTCCTGTGAAAGCACCTTTAACTGTTAAGGTATTACTACCTAAACTTAGTGTCGCTCCAGTATCGGGTGTCGCTCCAGTTGCGATACTTAAATTTCCAATAGATCTGTCTTGATCTAAAACTGGATAATTCGTTACTAATGGGATTATAACATCGCCATCAGTTAGAGGAACTCCAGCACTCCAGTTGGTAGCATCATTCCAATCGGTACTTGTAGTACCTGTCCAAACATTTAAACATGAAGAGTTCACTACAACTATAACGCTTTCTGTGCTGTAACAACCTACTATATCGTCTTTATAAGCAACATAGTATATTCCTGCTGCAGCAGCAGTAATTGCAGTTACTGATAGCTTATTGGCATCTGATGCAGGTAAATCATTATGAAATGTAAGAGTCATTCCCAAAGGAGTAACCGTATTTTCCACAAAGCTATTCAAATCTATAGTAGCAACAGGACAGCTATTTGTTGCAACACGTATTGGTGCCGCTTCACTATAACAAGTGCCAAAATTATAGACACCATAGTAAAGCCCTGGAATTACTGCTATGGGAGTATCTACCAAATTATTTACTGATATTGGCAAAGCATTGTGCCACTCAAATGTAACACCACTTGGTAGAGATGCACTTGGCTGGTGAGTGATTAAGTCTGCAGTTTGTGCAAATGTTACATTAACAAAGCCTAACAATACAAACATCCAACTCAATATCCAGTATTTTATATTTATATATTTTTTCATATCAAAAAAATTAGTTTACAGATAATGGGATAATTTATTTTAATGTTGGTGGAGCAATTTTGATTGTACAATTATCCAATGTCCATACATCAATTAAAGCTTTTTTCTTAGTTAAACTTAAATCTGCAGTACAAGTATAAGAACCTACTCCGAAAGTAAGTGTGCCTAAGGTAGTACCGTCATATTTCATTGGGATATTGAAGGTTTGGACTCCTGTAGTAGATGTAGTTACTTGGGTAATTCCATTGGCTAAACTCATACCTGACCCACTCAAAGTAACTGGAAAATCACCTGCTGTTGTAACATTCATAGTAACTACAAGTGTTACTTGATTAGGTACACCTTGAATTGGTGCTTGAATAATTTGAGTTTTAGCACAATCTATTGTTCCAGCCGATGGTGGTGTTGTAACTACAATTGTAGAGGTTACTGTACTGCAGTTTGTTGAATTGGTTACTTCACATATTTTATAAGTAAGGCTGTAATTTCCTTCTGCTGTATTTGGTGCAACAGTAACAGTACCATTTGCATTTAAGGTCAATCCTGCTGGAACTGTAACTCCTGTTAGGATGACATTTCCCGGATCTGTACCTATAACGACTGCAACTCCATCTAAAAGATCATTTAGAGTTAAGCTTACAGTATCTCCGCCTGTTATTGCGCTTACCGCAGAAGTGGTATCAGCAACTGCTTCAATAATTGGAAGAGTAACTAAATTATTAGAGGCTAACGCTAAAGATGAATCATAAATATTCATAGCACCAGCCGTAGTAAATATCCTTCCTTGTACACTTGAGCCAGCTAAGACATCCATTATCCCCCCACCAATAAAAGTACCCTTACTTACCGTATTTTGGAGAAATTCAACAGCACCATCTGCGACCCAAAATACATTAGCTGCTTTGGCACCATTTGCCAATACCATTATTGTACCCGAATGAATTGATAATGCACCTACAACATGTATTATAAAAACTGAGTCTGCATTACCTTGAGCATCTAAAGTTAAAGTACCATCAATAGTGGTAGCCATACCTATTTTGTGACGACCCCTCAAAAATGTTTTACCAGAGGTAAGTGCACCTACCCCACTGTTACTATCCAAAGTATAGGAAACACTAATCAGATCATCCCTTAATGGAAGTAAACGATTATAACAAGATAATGTAAGGGCATCCCCAATAAACTTAGTGTTTTCGGCTACAGTAAAATTATTTATTAATCCTGCATGTGTACCTATGTTACCAGAAACAGTAGTTGTTCCAAAACTATTTAAAGCACCACCTGCAGAATAAAGCATAAAAAAATCAAGGTCATTTAATTCAGGTGCTGTTACAATTGTTTGAGCCTTACTTGAATTTGAAATACCCATAAAAAACAAGATAATCAAAGTACTTAAAACTTTTACTTTGAATGGAAGTACAATTGTATTCAAATAAATAAATGGTTTTGTGTCACATAATTTATCACTAAAAAATTCTTGCGAATCTTTTAATATGCTGTAGTTGGTTTTTATTTCTTTTTGGTCAAAGAAACCTGCAAAAATTAATTTTGTCATAATATTTAGTTTTTAATTATTTGTTAAATTGTAATTTTTTGTTACTTATTGTTCAGTAGTATCAATACTATTGAAGTTGGTTGTGCTTAGTTTATTCACACTTGTTCCAGTATTCCGAAATTAAGAATACTAATGGTACCCTGACTAAAGCTTGTGTTTGAAACAAGAAACAACACGACTGTTGCAATACTTAGTAATAATTTTTTTTTCATAATAAATAAATTTAATTGAGAATCAGAAATAAAAAAAACATGTAGGAATTAAGATAAATTGCCTTCAACTGATGTGTTTTTATAACTTTACATTTAAAATGCAAATTTATTATACGAAATGTTAAAAAAAAAACGGCGGTGCATAAGTGGGCGTATTTGGGAATAAACGGTCATATAAGTGAATAACCGTATTTCCAGCCTTGTTTTTTTGCCCAAAAAAAGGGCTTTTTAGGGTGGGTTTTTGCTATTTATAAGTGAAAAAAGAGAGCAAATGGAAAATTTGAAATTTATTTGAAATTTTTGAGAGAAAAAATGGTGTAAATTGAGATTTTAGAAGGCAAAACATAAAAGAGAAACCTTTATGAATTAAAAAAGTATAAATTCTAGTAGTTTATAACGATTGTAAATAGTGATTTAAAAATCTGGTTGCTAAAGTTGAAGAGACGAAAAGATAATAGACGAAAAGATAATAGACGAAAAGATAATAGACGAAAAGATAATAGACGAAAAGATAATAGACGAAGAGATGAAAGACTAAAAAAGGGTTTAATCGGTTATTCGGTTAATCGTTAATGCAGTTATTTGGTTATTCGGGAGAAAGGGTTATTCGTTGATTCGTTGATGCGTTGATGCGTTTATTCGAGAATCTAAAATCTAAAATCTAAAATCTTCCACAAACTTATAACTTATAACTCATAACTTATAACTCTTCAATTTCCCTTTGCTAACTTTGCGTAAAACTTTGCGCTCTTTGCGGTTAAGAAGAAAACGTGTCGAATGTCTTAATGTTGTAAAGTCAAAAGTCTCGAACTAGTAAAAACTATTTAAAATCAGTTAATTTTAATAAATCACTTGTTTTAAATATGACATTTTGTTACACTTTCTGCTTAAATATATCCACGTTACTACTCTGGAACCCATGTTTCAACGGCTGTTCTTACCCAACTATTAGTTGCTATACAAACATAAATATATGCTGGAGTAATTCTAATTTCACCTACATTTCCAGGTGCTATTGCAGATGCTGGAGGAGCAATTTTAAATTGAACGCAATTTTCATTTACATATTCTTTTGTAACAATTGCTTTATCACTTCCTGTAGCAATAAGTTCTGTTGAAACACTTGGCAAAGTTGCTAATCCATTTTTTAAAATTGTTAAAGCATCTTTTCTTGCCAAATCTGGCCCAATTCCATTTCCAACATTAAATATTCTATCTTGTAACATGTATGCGGTAGCACCAAGTGGGTCGTAAAGTGTGCCGTATAAACCACCTACCCATTCACCAAACGATTTTGCTTCATTTCCAACACCTCCAGAAACGGTAGATTCTGCCCCTCTTGCTATATTTATTGTACCTCCAGTAACACTTGAATCTATTCCGTTAGCATAATTTGTATTTCCACCTAAAACAATAGAATTAGTTCCTAATGCAATACTTGCAAGTCCACCAATTACACTTGAATCGGCGCCACTTGCTTTATTGGTACTTCCTCCAACAACACTTGAATCATCAGACTCTGCTCTGTTGGTTGTTCCGCCAATTACAGTGGATTTTGGTCCCCCTGCAATGTTATAGGAGCCTCCCATAATACTTGAATTATCCGCAACGGCATCATTGTAAGTTCCACCTATTATTGCAGAATTGGTGCCTCTTGCTATACTATTAGAACCTCCTACAATTGCTGATTCAGTTCCATTAGCATCATTTTCCGTTCCTCCAATTACACTTGCATCCACGCCAATTGTTGCGTTATAACTTCCTCCAATTATACTTGAATTTGCTCCTGTTGATGTACTTGTTGTTCCTCCAATTACACTCGAATCAGCTCCAACTGCCTTGTTTGTTGTTCCGCCCAAAGTACTTGATCTTGCTCCACCGGCTGAATTAGTCGTTCCTCCAGCTGACAATCCATAAGGGCCACTAGCTTCATTTGCAGCTCCTGGAGTTACAGTAGAAATTGTTCCCATTGGTCCCATATCTCCAGTTGCGCCTCTTTCTCCTGTTTGTCCTGTAATTCCAACCCAACTTGATGTTCCATTAGAACTCGTAAAAACTTGTAAAGCCCCATCGTCCAAATTAAAAATAATCAAGCCTAATACTGGATTAATTATGGCGAGTTTTTCATCATTAGTTAATCGAGGTAAAAGTAAGCCTTTACTGTCAGACTTTATTTCAAGCATTGAGCATGACGCTGGAGTTGAAGTACCAATCCCAATTTGGCTAAAACCAATACCAAATGTCAACAAAAACAGAAACTGGAAAATATTTTTCATTTTAATCATTTTATTATTATAAGATACTTATTCTTTTATTACAATTTATTTTATTTAGATATTTACCAAGCTGCGGCTTTCCTTACCCAGGTATTTGTAGCTATACAGATATAAATAAAATTATTTGCATAACGGATTTGTCCTATTGTACCAGTAGCAGTTGTTGATAAGGGTATAGCAGCATTAAAATCAAATTGAAGACATTTCTCATTGATATATTCTTTTGTTACAATTGCCTTTACGCTTCCTGAAGCAATATCATCTGTTAAAACACTTGGCAAAGTTGCTAATCCATTTTTGAGAATCAGTAGCGCATCCGAACGAACCGTATCACTTGTTCCATTTCCAATTGTGAATAATCTATCGGTTTCTTCAAATCCTGTTGTAGAAAGTGGATTGTAATTTGAAGAATATAAACCTCCAACCCATTCTCCATAAGATTTTGCTTTATTTCCAACACCACCAGAAACAGTTGCCATTGTTCCACTTGCAATATTATTAGACCCACTTGAAACGCTTGAAGCTGTTCCAGATGCCGTATTATTATTACCCGCAAAAACAACTGAATTTGCACCTTCGGAAGTATTATTATGACCGCCTACCACTACTGAACTAGCTCCAAGTGATTTGTTATTATTTCCCGCAACCACCACTGAATTTGCCCCAGTTGCAGTATTATTAAATCCACCTAAAACACATGATTTAGCACCTTCTGCCGTATTGTTATATCCCCCTAAAACAACTGCGTCTTCTTCGGTTGCTTTATTGTTATATCCTCCAACTACGGCTGTTCTTGAAACTTCTGCCAAATTATGATTTCCACCTACGGCTACAGCATCAATTCCTGTAGCGAAATTATGGTCACCACCAACAACAGCAGCTCTTACGCCATCCGCTTGATTATTATTACCTCCAATTATTGCAGATTGTGCTCCAATTGCATGGTTATTATTACCTCCAACAACAGAAGAATCGACTCCTTCGGCAACATTATAAATTCCTCCAAGAACACTTGATTGCGCACCAATAGCAGAATTATTAGTACCACCATCAGCACTTGCATTCAGACCCGTTACCGTATTTAACTTAGATGGGTCTATGGTTGCCAATGTTCGGGTTGGACCTGTTGCGCCTTTATAACCATCCCCTCCTTTTGCACCAGTAACTCCAACCCATGAAGGATTTTCTATTGGCCCAGAATATACTTCTAAAACATTGTATGATAAATTAAAAATAGAAAGTCCTCGAACAGGTAAAGCAATGGCGTTTCGCTGGGCTGTTAGCATTCTTGGTATTAAAAATCCTTTATTTTTGTCTTTAGAATCTAATTCTACGATTGAAACATCTGAATGAATTCCAGGTTTGATACCAATACTTAATTGTGCATTAGAAATTGTATGGAAAAACAAGAAGAGCAGCATCAACAAGTCACTTATTTTTTTAATTATATTCATATTTTTTATGGTTTATAAATTTTTATTTTATTATTAATGATTGATTAAATTAAATATTTATGTGCTCCTTACATGTATTGAATTATTACTTATTATTGGCAATTAGTCCCATAAATTATGAATTCCGTAAATTATGTATGAACAAATTTGAATAAAAATTACAATTATTTATCGAACATTCAAAATTGTGAAATTTCTATTTTCTAATTTTAATGATCCTGAATCAATTTTCCATCGAATGTCAATTGCTTCTCCTAAACCTACTGTGGCAATTGTTTGTAAAGAAATATCCACTGTATTTACAATACTTGACCTTGTCCTTACAGAACTAGGAATTACAACTCCATTTTGATATACACTAAAAGTTGCCGTTGCATTTTGCATTCCTGGTAGATAAATTGTTCCATTTATTGTTGATGTTTCAAAACCCGTAATAGCACCTAAATTGGTACCAATATCTCCAGTAATTGTTGAGGAACCTGTATTCCCAATACCTCCATTAGAAGTAAACATTGAAAATGAACTTAGAATCCCAAAATTAATTAGTGAACAACTCACAGGAGTTGTTGCTATTCCTGGTCCAAAAGCAATTGCTCCTGAAGTAGTTAACATTTTCCCTTCAACAATACAATTGGCGCCAACAGCAACTGCAGATCCATGTGATAATACAGTGCCTTTTAAAGATGTTGAAGCACCTAAACCCACGGCACCGTCTGAAATCCAAAATACATTGCAAGCAGAAGCTCCATTTGTCAATATAACAGAAGAAGATGCACCAGTATTAAATGCCCCTGTAATTTTAAAAATAAAAACGGAATTAGAATCCCCATTTCCATTTAATGTTAATGTACCCGCTATAGAACCAGCTCCAGCTATTGTGTAAACTCCTGGAAGTATTACTTCGCCAGAACCAAAAGTAAGACCGTGAGTGGCTGTATTTGGAATACTCATCAATTGATCATACGCTGTTTGCAAATCCAATACGCCTTGAACCGTTACGTCAATTGGTGTTATCGTGTATTGTGCATTGAACTGTGCTAAATAGGTTCCCGCTTGTGGCGAAAATGTTAAACCTGGAACTACAGTATCCGAATGAGAATTTGTAGTAATTGCTTCAGTTGAATTTACAGTTTGATATTTATCTGAATTTGCCAAAACAAAAGCAGTAGTGGCAATTTGAGTTGTATTTGTTGTAACTGGAGCAGTTGGCGCCAATGGAATTCCTGTTAAATTTGGACTTGTTGAAAATACAAGGTTTCCAGTACCAGTTTCGTCATTTACAGCATTTGACACTTCCGAAGAGGTAATACTCTCTAACTTGTTTCCAAATAATTTTCCTTCGGTTGGAAATTCAATATTTGTTGCCGAAGTTGATGTAATTGAAATTGGGAAATTTCCTGATAAAGAAAGTGTTGAAGCAGTATTATTTGCTATCCCTGTTCCACCATTTGCAGGCAAAACAATTCCTGTTACGTTGTCAGAAGTTCCAGTTGTGTTTTGATTCAATGTAGGGAAATCTAATATATTTGTATCCGAAACACCTGACATAGAAATCCATAATGCACCTAGCTCAGAACCTTTATTGGTTTCAATTCTACCTGTTGTCGTGTTATAAACCATTAATCCAACAGGAGGATTAACCATATTACCAAGTTGAAAACTTGACAATCTTGGCAATAAAAAACCCTTTGATGTTGAAGACAATTCTAATATTGCAGAGTCATCTGGCGTCAATGTTCCAATTCCAACTTGTGCAGATGCTAATTCTGAAATTACAAAGAGGGAAGCTATTGTTATTTTAATGTAGCTTTTCATAATTTTTTGTTTTTGTTATTATTTAATTTATTTGTTACTCATTTTTATTATTACTATTTAACTTTTATCATTGTTAATGTTCTATCGCTCACAGATAATGTTCCTCCATCTGTTTTCCATCTAACGTCTATTACATCACCATCGGAAACGGAGACCATAGAAAGCAATGAAATTGAAGAAACTGCTTGACTGCAAGTAACTGTTCTGTTAGAACTTGGAATTAATATTCCATTTTTATATAGACTAAAAGAAGCCAAAGTTAACGCGGTACTAAAAGCTGAACTATATGTTGCCGTTGAAATTCCTGCTGGATAAAGCGTTCCGTTTACGGTTGCTGGACCAGCTGCAATGCTTCCAGTTGCTCCTGCATCGGTAGCTATATCACCATTATATATTGAAATCCCTGTATTATTAATTGCTCCACCTCCAGAAAACATTACAAATGTTTTTAATGACATCAAATCAATATTCGTAATTGACGTACTATTCAAAGCAACAGATGCAGTTCCTGGTCCAAAAGCTACGGCGCCATAAGTAGAAAACATGCTACCCTCCAAATTAACTCTTGCTCCTACAGCAACAGCTCCTCCATGTCCAATTAAAATTCCTTTCATTGTAGAGTCAGCACCAATGCCTGGAGCTCCTTCAGAAACCCAAAACACATTACACGCTTGAGCGTTTCCTGTAAGTGCAATTGTAGTTGAAGCAGCGGCATTAATTGCACCATTGGCATGAAAAATAAATAAGGAATTTGGATCTCCTAAACCATCTAAAGTAACCGTTCCTGCAATTGCAATTGCACTATTTACATGATACTTTCCAGGAGTTACCGTTTCATTAATAAAATTGAAATTATGGCTAGAATTTGTAGTTGGAACAGCTAATAAATTATTATAAATTGTTATCAAATCTTGATTGCACACACCCGTATTAAGTGAAGTAGTTATGTTAATACTGTTTGTAAATTGACTATTAAAGCTAACAGAATAAATTCCAGCTTTAGGCTCTAATCGCATTCCTGCCATTGGTCCATCTGTTCTTGAAATTGTTGCAATAGCACCTGGAATAGTTACCGTTTTATAGGTTGGAACAAAATCTTGCCATCCTGAATCATAAAAATTAAAACCACCATCAGTAGTATTATAGATTAATAAACCTTTGGCAGGTTGAGAAATTGCATCTCTATCTATAGAAGTCATTCTTGGTACTAAAAGTCCTTTGGAGGAAGATGATAAATCTAAAACAGATGATGCCGCTGGAGTTGAAATTCCAATACCTATCTGTGCAGATGCCATTCCTGAAATTACAAAGAGGGAAGCCAGTATTATTTTGTTGAAGCTTTTCATAATTTTTTTGTTTGTTATTATTTTATTTATTTGCTTTATATAAATCACATTTAACTAAAAAAATTGATTTTTACTTTATCAGCAAATTTATAATTTAAAAGCCGAACAAAAAAAAGCCAAGTAATAAGTGGGCGTATTTAGGAATAAACGGTCATATATGTGAATAACCGTTTTTTTAGAATATGTGATTAAAAGACTAAAACTGTATAATTTGTATAAATATTTTTATTTTTTGTCTTCATTCCACTTTAAACATTCGATTTTCGACACTTTTTTTAACCGCAAAGAGCGCAAAGTTTTACGCAAAGTTCGCAAAGGCAAATTAATTATAAGTTATGAGTTATATGTTATATGTTATAAGTTATAAGTTATATGTTGTAAGTTACGGGTTTGTTGAAGATTTCAGATTTCAGATTCTCGAATAACCGAATAACCAAATCAACGCATCAACGAATAACCGAATTAACAATTAAACGATTAAACCTTTTTTTTAGTCTTTCATCTCTTCGTCTATTGTCTTTTCGTCATTTCATTCGACTTTAAGACTTTCGACTATTTTTAGTCTCTTCGACATTAAAACTTTCGACTTACTTAAGCTATAAACCATTTACTTTAACCAATGATAGCGTTCGGCTTCCTGTGGTTAAAGTACTAAAATTTGTTCTCCATTTAATTTCTATGGATTCCCCTTCCACAACACTTGCAATTGCTTGCAATGAAATGTTTGAAGATGAAATTTTTGAATTTAATACTCGTATTGACCCTGGAATTAAAACTCCATTTTGATAAATACTGAAATTCGCTGTGCATAAAACGAAAGGAATTGATTGCGTTGAACCGCTTGGATATATTGTTCCGTTCACGGTTGCGTTCAACAAACTGCCAGTAGCGCCATTATTAGAAGCAATATCCCCAAAATAAGTTGATGTCAGTGGAGTTCCTGTATTGTTAATTGCCCCTAAACCCGAAAAAGCAACAAATGTTGACAAACTTTTTAAATCAAATTTTGTAGAAAGTGCCGTAGGACTTGTTGCTATTCCAGGTCCAAAAGCAATTGCTCCCGCAGTGGTAAACATTCTTCCATCAAGAGAAGTTCGAGCGCCTACAGCAACAGCAAATCCTTTACTTAGTAAAATTCCAACCATGGTTGCATCGGAACCAACATTTACAGCACCAATACCAACCCAAAATACATTGCAAGATTGTGCTCCTCCTATAAGATTTATTTGAGTTCCAGCGGAAACATTTAATGCCCCATTGGCTTGAAATATAAAAACCGCATTGGCATCACCACCAGCATCTAATGTTAAATAACCACTTACTGCAATGGCACTATTCAATGAATATTTTCCAGGAGTAATAACTTCAGGCGCTAATAAAGTTCCTCCAAAATTAAAATTAGCACCGTGATTGCTTGTTGTAGGAAAAATATTTAATTTATTATACACAGACGACAAATCTGCCAAACATTGTGGCGTATTTATTCCCGAAGATGGCGGAAGTAATGAAGAATTATTTATATATTGACAACTGAAATTCACTAAATATTTTCCAGCTTTAGGCACTAATTTCATTTGAGGCATTAAAACGTCCGTATTTGAAGTAGTTTTTGTAGTATCGATAGCAGAAATCGAATTATAATCTGTTGAAAAATCTTTCCAACCTGCATTATAATAATTAAACCTGCTGCTTGAAGTGTTATAAATCAGTAATCCCGTTGCTGGATTCTGAATTTCATCTCGCTCGGTCTTTGTCATTCTTGGAGAAAGCAAACCCTTATCTGTCGAAACTATATCTAATACCGACGAGACATCTGGAGTATTCGTTCCAAGCCCTATTTGAGCATTCGTACTCCCAGAAATTATTATAAATAATAGAATTATAAAGTCATTAATTGTTTTCATTTTATTCGGATTTTACTTTTATTAATGTTAAATTTCTATTTCCTAATTCAATTGGGTCTCCTTGTGTTTTCCATTTCACAGAGATAACATCTCCAGCAGCTACCGTAACCATTTCTTGAAGTAAGGCACAAGAAGTTCCCGAACTGCATTTTAGTGCACGGACGGAAGAAGGAATTAATATCTCATTTTTATAGATGCTAAATGTAACAAAAGTGTCATAATCTGTAATTCCATTGTTTATGACTGTGAAAGTTAATCCCGGAGGATAAATCACACCGTTTAAGGTTGCTGCAGCTATACTTGATGTAGCACCAAAATGAGAACATAAATTACCATTGTAAACCGTTGTTGTTCCTGTATTATTTAAATCGCCACCACCTGTAAATATTAATAAGTTGGATAACGAATTTATTGAAATTGTTGCAGACAATTCATTCGGAGCCGTTGCTGTTCCTGGACCAAAGGCGACTGCACCTTCAGAAGAAAAAAGTCTTCCATCAAGAGTAGAATCTTGACCAGAGGCTATTGCAGCTCCAAAACTAATAACTGTTCCTATCATTGTACATCTGGCACCAATATTTGACGCACCACTTGAAACCCAAAATACATTACACGATTTTGCACCATCCTTTAAAACAATTGAACTTCCTGCCGCCAAATTCAATGCTCCATTTATTTTAAATATAAATACAGCATTTTCATTTCCACCAGCATCTAAAATTAGGTCTTGACCGATTGCAAGTTCACTATTCACGAGGTATTTTCCAGGTGTTAATGTTTCCCCACCTCCAAAATTAAAACCATGCGTGTCATTTGTAGTAGCAACATTATCTAACCTATTGTATAAATCTAATAAATCCGTAACAAATTGACCTGTATTCAAATTAGTATAAACGGTAGCGGTGTTGGAATATTGACTATTAAAATTTACTAAATATGTTCCTGGTTCTGGAGATAAAGTCATTTCTGGAATTACTGCATTTGAAGCATTTGTTGAAGTTATTGGAGTTGTAGCAGTCACACTTTTATAATCATCAGAAAAATCTTTCCATCCCGAATCATAATAATTAAAAATAGAAGTTGTTGTGTTATAAATTAATAATCCTTGTGCTGGTAATACTATAGAATCTCTCTTTTGAGTGTTCATTCTAGGAGTAAGAATTCCCTTTGAAGTAGAATACATATCAATTAAAGATGATTTGTGTGGATTTTGATTATTAATCCCCAATTGAGCATTAGAAATTCCTGAAATTCCGATAAAAATTACAATTAATATAGTGGTTATTGGTTTCATTTTTTACTTTTTAATATTAGAAATTTAAAACTTTTGAAATTACGATTTTACCTTTGTTAAAATTAAACTTCTGCTGCTAACTGCCACTAAACCCGTTTCAGTTTTCCACATTACTTCTATTGAGTCACCAGTTGTAACAGTTACTAAAGATTGCAATAAAACGGTTCCAAAATCAGAATCACAAGTTAGTCTTCTTGAGGAGCCAGGAACCTCAACACCATTCTTATAAATGCTAAAAGTCACATACGTAACTACTAAACTTACTCCTGAGGAAAAAACAGTTGTAGTAACTCCTGTTCCGTAAATTATTCCATTTACAATTGCAGCTGCTAAACTACCAGTAGCGCCAGCATCAGAACCCAAATCGCCATTATATACGGTAGTAGTTCCTGTATTGTTTATTGCCCCTGCAGTAGTATAAACAACAAAATTAGATAATGATTTTAAGTCTATTGTATCAGGTAAATTCGCTGGTAAACTTACTCCACCAGGACCAAATGCTACGGCGCCTGCGGTAGAGAACATCCTACCTTCTACGGTACATAATGAACCAACGGCTACTGCAAATCCATGACTAAAAAGTGTTCCTTTCATTGTTGAATGTTCACCAACATTCACAGCACCCTCAGCAACCCAAAAAACATTTTCGGCTTTGGCACCATTTTTTAAAATAATAGAGGTATAGGAGGAAAGTGTAATATCCCCATCCGCATGAAAAATAAACACGGCACTTTGATCGCCACCGCCATCTAATATCAGGTTCATTTGAACTGACATAGCACTACCTACTTCATATTTACCTGGAGTAAGTGTTTCTCCTAAAAGAATTCCAAAGAGGTTAGGGTGAGCAGCATTTGTAATTGGCACATTAATGAGTTGGTTATAGATATTGACCAAATCGGCATTTAAATCCATTGTATTGACTTGAATAGTCTTAATAATGCTATTCGTAAATTGGCTATTAAAAGACACCAAATACGTTCCCGTATCAGGCGATACTTTCATTCCAGGAATTCTAACATTTACTCCTGATTTAGTAAATTCTTCACTTAATCCGACTACTGATTTTTGAATTTTAGAAAAATCATTCCAACCCAAATCATAATAATTAAAATCGGAAGAGGTGGTGTTATAAATCAATAATCCTTTTGCGGGATTATCAATTGAATCTCTTTTTACTGTAGTCATTCTTGGAGTTAGTATCCCCTTGGAAGTAGAAGTCAAATCCAAAATAGAACTGGGGTCAGCGCTTTGAGTACCTACCCCTATTTGAGCATTCGCAAATAATGGCAGTACCAAAAATAACATTGCTTTAATAATCTGACTCTTTTTCATTTTTTTATTTATTAAAATTGATGCCTCACTTACTATTAAAATTAATAATTATTGTAATTTAATAAGCGTCAAGGTTCTGTCTTTCATTGTAATGATTCCTAAATTGGTTTTCCATCTGATATCAACAACTTGTCCAGTTGCAACTGTGGTAATTGCTTGCAATGAAAAGGCATCTGTTTTGTTAGTTTTAGTTACAACGGTACGAGTAGAATTAGGCACTAAAATTCCGCTTTTAAACACGCTAAAAGACACAAAGATGCTATTATCCACTGCGTATGGAGCTGTAGAAGGGATAAAAATCAACCCGTATAATGTTGTAACTGGAGGTGCAAAACCAGTTATAGCACCTTCATTTGAACCTACATGCCCAGTAATGGTTGACCCCAACGTATTACCTACTGCTCCATTTGAAGAAAATAAAGCAAACGTAGAAAGTACTCCTAAATTTATTGTTGAGGTATTTAAAGGAATTTCAATTGTAGAGGCAATCATGTTAACAGCCCCCAAAGTGGTAATCAACCTTCCTTCCAAAACACAACCGGTTTGCATAGAAAGTGCTGCATCGTGAGCGAGAAAAGTACCTTTCAAAATACTTCCTTGACCAATGCTTATTGCACCACCTGCTACACAACCTGTAACCCAAAAAACATTCCAAGCTTCTGCTCCATTAACTAATACGATTTTTGTTAGTGCCGAAATGGAAAATTGAGTATTTATTTTAAAAATAAAAATAGCATTTGGATCATTTTGAGCGTCTAAAGTTATTATACCATCCATTGTAGCTGCGCCAGCAACACTGTAAATTCCAGGAAGTATCGTTTCCGGAGCTCCTCCAAATGCCAAACCATGTGTCATATTTGGAACCAATCCATTCAATTGATTGTAGGCTGATAATGCATCCGACTTGGCAATAGGAGTTGTAATAAAGCTTGAAATCACACCCGGGTTAACATTGTATTGTCCATTAAAAGAAACTAAATAGGTTCCTGCTGGAGGTGTTGATGTCATTGCGGGAATTACGGCATTTGAATTGATATTTGTAGAAACACTTGAAGCAATTGTAGTATTCGTATAGGCGGATCCTGAACCTGAACCTGAACCTGAGCCTGAACCTCCTGACCATGAAGCATTACCAAGTCCATCTCCTTTATTGGTTTCTAATTGTCCTGTTGTAGTGTTAAAAATGGTTAATCCAATGGCAGGGTTTGACAATAGTCCTTGTTGCCCCGTTGTCATTCTTGGCATTAATAATCCTTTGGTTGTTGAGGATAAATCTAAAACTGCTGAAGGATCTGGAGTTGATGTTCCAATACCTATTTGCGCATTAATACTACATATAAAGAAAAAAGCGAGACCAATAAAACTGTGTTTTATTAAAGTTCGATTTTTCATGGGTTGATTTTTTAAAGTTTGATTTTTCATAGGTTAATTTTTTTTAAATTTGTTTTTAATGGTTTGAATTATTGTTATTGTAATTTATTACCTTATATTAATAAGTGTTACTATTCTATTTCCTACCGTCAATCCGCCTTGGTCTGTTTTCCATCTAATATCAATAGTTTGTCCAGCTTCAACTGTAGCAATGGCTTGCAATGTAACGTCATCTGCAACTAATGTACTTTTTCTTGTTCTATTAGAATTGGCAATTAAAACTCCATTTTGATAAATACTAAAAGTACCAAAACCACTCGTTATTGGTGGTGTAGCAACGGGTAAAACTGCTGTTCCTCCGGGAGGAAAAATAGTACCTGTAACCATAATTGGGGTTAAACCCGTAATAAGTCCAAAATCAGTTCCGACATTTCCATTAACTGATGAAATGGCAGTATTTGCGATACCTCCAGCAGTTGTAAACATTGCAAAAGTTGACAAAACACCAAGATTTATATACGAACAATTTAATGGAATATTTAAAGTTACGTTATCAGAAGTTATTGCCCCTGCGGTGGTCAACATTCTTCCATCAATTATACAACCTGCACCTGCACCAACTGCGGCACCGTGAGAAATCATAGTTCCTTTTATTTTTGTAATTGCTCCTAAACCTATAGCAGCTTCAACCACCCAAAAAACATTACAAGCACTTGCTCCGTTAGTTAATAATACTGTTGTTCCAGCACCCGTATTGAATGCAGCTCCAATTTTAAAAATAAAAACAGCATTCGGATTATTTTGTCCATCTAATGTTAGAGTTCCCAGCATCGAAGCGGCAGCAGCAACAGAATAAACACCTGGAGTTAGCGTTTCTCCGTTTCCAAAAACAGCAGCATGGGTTGCATCTGTAACAGCAATAGCATTAAGTTGGTCATAAGCAGCTTGTAAATCTATAACTGCCTGAGCAGTACTTATTTCAACTGGAGCACTAATAACTGGTGCTGGTGTGTAATTAAATTGGCTATTAAAATTCACAAAATACGTTCCTGCTGGAGGCGAAATTGTCATTCCTGACATTACTGCATCCACAGTTGCTGTAGTCAAAAGAGGACTTGTTCCATTTATAGAGTTATATTTATTTGAATTGGAAATTACAAATTCAGTTGTTGCTAATTGAGTTGTATTAGTTCCAATGGTAGCGGTTGTTCCTTTAGTAGAAGCTCCAGCCCATGAGGCACCTCCCATTCCGTCGCCTTGGTTGGTCTCTATTTGGTTGGTTGTAGTATTATAAACCATTAATCCAATGGCAGGGCTTTCTAAATCTGTTTGTTGCAAAGTAGTCATTCTTGGCAGCAATAAACCTTTGGTTGTAGAAGATATATCTAAGATTGAAGAAGCATCTGGGGTTATTGTCCCAATACCCACTTGAGAAAGTACTATTATGGGGAATAACAAGACTAAAAATAGTCCGTAAAAATTAACTTTTTTCATAATCTTAATAAATTAAATAACTATTATTTTATTGGTTTTTTAAAATGGTTAAAATTCTATTAGAAACTTTTAATGCACCCACATTCGTTTTCCAACGAACATCAATGGCTTGTCCCGCTGTTATTGTTGCAACTGTTTGCAAGGAAATAGAATCTTCTTTAAGTACTTTTGTTTTTATGATTCTAATTGAATTTGGAATTAAAACACCATTTTGATAAATTCCGAAAGTGCCAATAAGATTATTATCAAAAGATACTGGTGTACTTGTTGGCGAATAAATGGTTCCATTTAAAATAGCAGTTCCAAAACCACTAATTAATCCTTGATGCGAACCTATATCTCCAGTTATAGTTGACGAACCAGTATTACTAACGGCACCATTTGAAGTAAAAGCTACTAAATTTGTTAGTACTCCCAAATTCAAATAAGAACTCGTAGGTGAAATTGTTGCTGTACTAGGTCCAATTGCAATTGCCCCCACGGTAGAATACATTCTTCCTACTATAATACCTCCAGCACCCATTGAAATAGCACCAACATGCGCAATCAGAGTCCCTTTGATTGTTGAATTTGCACCCAAAACGATTGCTCCTTCTGTTACCCAAAACACGTTACTTGCCGAAGCACCATTAGCCAATACTACAGAAGTTCCTGCTCCTGTATTAAAAGCTGCACCAATTTTGAAAATAAAAACTGCATTAGGGTCATTTTGTGCATCTAAAATTAAAGAACTAACTGTTGAACCTGCAGCTGCAATTGAATAAACACCTTTTGTTAATGTTTCATTTCCAAAAATAACGGAATGTGTTGTGTTTGTATTTGGAACTGCAATTAGTTGATTGTATGCTGTGTTCAAATCCATGACGGCTTGTTCTGTTAAATTGACAGTAGAATTTCCTGGATTGCAAGTATATTGAGCATTAAAACTTATATTATATGTTCCTTCGGCTGGAGAAATTGTCATTCCAGTTACCACAGAATCTGTAGTTAAAATAGTTGTTAAATCATTGGTGCCAATTATAGAATTTGTAGCAGCGATGGTATTAGAACCTGAAACACTTGACAAACCAACCCATAAAACACCACCTAGTCCATTTCCTTTATTGGTTTCTAATTGTCCTGTTGTAGTATTAAAAACGGTTAATCCAATGGCTGGGTTTACCAAATCAGTTTGCTGAGTAGTATCCATTCTGGGCATTAATAATCCTTTAGTTATAGAAGATAAATCTAAAACCGCAGAGGCATCTGGAGTATTGGTACCAATACCCACTTGACTAAATACGTTGAAAAAAAAGAACTGAAATAAAACTAAAAGAACTATTTTATTATTTTTCATCATTATAATTTTTATAATTATCGTACTTTAATTATGGTTAAAATTCTATTTGCCAATGTTGTAGTTCCTGTTTCTACTTTCCATCTAATGTCTATTGGTTGTCCAGCAGCAACAGTTGCGATGGCTTGTAAAGAAATGTCTGTAGCATTTAAAGCTGCATTTTTAATTTTGCTTGAATTGGCAATTAAATTTCCATTTTGATATACCCCAAAAGTGGTTGTTGCATTTGATGCAGTAATTGGTGGGGTTGTTACTGTATTGGTTATCGTACCAACACCTGGTTCATATATTGAACCGTCGATGATTGCTGTATCGAAGCCTGTAATTAACCCAAAATCAGTTGCTAAATTTCCAGTAATATGAGAAATTCCTGTTCCACCTAAAGCTCCTGCACTTGTGAATATTATAAATGAGTTTAAAACTCCAAAATCCACATACGAACTAATGGGTGATGTAATTGCAGTTCCTGGTCCAAAAGCTATTGCACCTCCTGTAGAAAACATGTGTCCAACTAAATCTCCTCCTGCACCCATGGCAACTGCTCCGCCGTGAGCAAGTAATGTTCCTTTCATAATGGTTCCTGCTCCAATTGCGGCAGCTCCTTCAGCAATCCAAAAAATATTAGAAGCGGAAGCGCCGTTAGTCAAAACTATTGAAGTACCTGCTGCTGTATTAATTGCACCAACTGATCTTAAAATAAAGAGTGCATTTGAATTTCCACCTCCATCTAAAGTCAATACTCCAGCTACAGATAAAGCTGCTGAAGTTGAATAAACCCCAGGCAATAGTATTTCTCCACTACCAAAAGTTATGGTATGTGTTGCGTTTGTAACTGGTATAGCAATCAATACATTATATGCTGCAGCCAAATCTATTACGCCTTGTCCCGTATTAAAACCAGTAGTAGTCGTGGTGGTGGTACCAAGTATAACGGTTGGTGTATTGGTATATTCACTATTAAAAGAAACTAAATACGTTCCTGCTTCTGGAGAAATTGTCATTCCATCAACAACAGCTACTGTTGCAGAAGTTGTTGTTGCAGTTCCAGCGGCATTAACTGAATTATAATGTCCTGAATTGGATAGTACAAACTCTGTTGTAGCTAATAACGTTGAATTATCACCTAATGTCGCAGTTGTACCCGTGTTTAAATCCCCAACCCATAATGCTCCACCTAATCCGTTTCCTTTATTGGTTTCAATTTGACCCGTTGTGGTATTAAAAATGGATAATCCAATTGCTGGACTAACTAAATTCGTTTGTTGTAAAGTAGTCATTCTGGGCATTAATAATCCTTTGGTAGTAGATGATAAATCCAACACTGCAGAAGCATCTGGAGTTGTTGTTCCAATACCGATTTGTGCATTTGCATTAGCAGACACAAATAAAAAAATTATCGATAATAATAGATATGCTTTTTTCATGTTGTTAGATTTAATATTTTTATTATTGGACTTTAATTATGGTTAATGTTCTTTTACCTATTGTAATTTTAGAACCACTTGATTTCCATCGAATATCTATTGCTTCTCCGTCTGCAACAGTTGCAATTCCTTGTAATGAGATACTATTTGTACTGGCACTGCTTGAAACCGATCTTGTTGATTCTGGAATCATTATTCCATTTTGATAGATACTAAAAGTTACGATTTCTTTATTATCATTTTCAGCAACCGTTGTTGTAGTAACTGAAGTTCCTGGTCCTGAACCATAAGTAGCGGTTCCACCAGCAGGAATTATTGGATTTGAGAGCGTTGCTGTTTCAAAACCGGTCGCTGCTCCAGCATCTGATAAAATAAGTCCGTTATAAATGGAAGTTGTATTAGCACCATCGATGACATTTCCTAAACCTCCCGCATGGGTATAAATTATAAAAGGCGATACAATTCCCAAATCTATAGATGACGTTCCGACAGGCACACTTGCGGTTCCAGGTCCAAAAGCAATTGCTCCACCACCAGACAACATTCTGCTTTCTATATCACAACGAAAACCAACTGCTATTGCTGCAGTTCTTGCAATTAAAGTCCCCTTAATTGTACAGTCAGCACCAATCCCGATTCCTCCTACAGCAAGCCAAAAAACATTACAAGCTTTAGCTCCCCGCGTTAATGACATTCTAGTTTCAACACTCGAATTTATTGCTCCGTTAGCTAGAAAAATAAACAAAGCATCAGGATTATCTTGGGCATCTAAAATTATTCTACCAGCTAAAGCAATTGCAGCGGGAAAATTATATTTTCCTGGTGTGATTGTTTCTCCATTTCCAATAATATCAGCATGAGTAGAATTGGTAACAGCTATAGCGTCTAATGTAGCAATTGCAGTATTAAGTGCAGCAAAACAATTTGCAGTATTGAAACTAACAACTCCAGGAGTTACAACAGTAGTTACTGTGGTTATCGGTTCATTTTTATATTGACTATTAAAATTGACCGAATAAGTTCCCGAGGAAGGCCTCAATGTGACATCTGCAATAGGTTCGTCGATAGTTGCATCAGTTGTTGATACTGCTGTATTTGCCGTAATAGTTTTATAATTAGGCAAAAAATCTTTCCACCCCGATTGAAAGTAATTAAATCCTTTTGTTGTTGTATTATAAATCAAAAGTCCATCAGCAGGTTGTGAAATTAAATCACGTTTTTCTAAAGACATTCTTGGCACAAGCATTCCTTTATTTTCAGATGATAAATCTAAAATTGCGGAAGGATCGGGATTTACAGTCCCAATTCCTACTTGGGCATTTGCTATAGTTGATAAAATTAAAACTATTATTATTATAAATTGATTGTACTTTTTCATTAAATTATTTAATTTATTTTATTTGTTTTTAATGTACTTTTATTAATGTAAGCGTTCTGTTTCCAAGCGTTAAAGCACCTACGTTTGTTTTCCATTTTATAGCAATGGATTGTCCTGCTGTTACTGTTGCTATGGATTGTAATGAAACAATGGCAAGGTTTCCATTACTTGTTGCTGACCGAACTGAATTGGGAATGATAACATCATTTTGATAAATACTAAAAGTTGCTTTTGCAACAGTGGTATTTACAACCGTAGTTGTGACACTTGCACTTGCATTTTCAGGAAAAATAGTTCCGTTTACAACAGCGGCAGCAAGGCTCCCAGTTGCACCAGCATTCGTAGCAATATCACCATTATATGTTGAAGCACCCGTGTTATTAATTGCTCCTCCTCCTGTAAAAAGAACAAAAGAAGACAATACACCTAAACTAACAGCGGGACAAACTCCTATGGGAATTGTAGCTACACCTGGTCCAAAAGCTACTGCTCCATAAGTAGAAAACATTCTTCCTTCAAGCATACTTTCTGCTCCAACCGCTACTGCAGCTCCATGAGCAATAAGAACTCCTTTCATAATTGTATTGGCGCCAATTCCAACGGCTCCCTCAGCAACCCAAAAAACGTTGCAGGCTTTCGTTCCATTCGTCAATACAATAGAAGTTCCTGAATAGGTATTTATTGCACCTAAAGCTTTAAAAATAAAAATAGCATCTGGGTTTCCACCCCCGTCTAATGTTAATACTCCTGCAACTGCAATGGCACTTCCTACTGAATATTTTCCTGCATAAATGGTTTCACCACTTCCGAAATTAAAATCATGACCAGTAAAATTTGTTGGAATTCCTTGTAATTGATTATAAAGTTCTACTAAATCGGTAAGGCATTGACCTGTGGACATAGTTGAACTTGAAATTGTTGGTGCATTGCTATATTGTCCATTAAAAGAAACAGAATAAGTTCCTGCTGGCGGTGTTAGCGACATTTCTGAAACCAATATATCCGTTGTTAAATTAGTCGTAATATCACCAATGGCTTCCTTAAAAATATAATTACCAGAATTCGCCAATACAAATTCTGTTGTGGCAAGTTGTGTGGTGTTTGTTCCTAAAGGAGCTGTAACTCCAGTAGTAGCAGAACCCCCTGTCCATAATGCTCCACCAAATCCGTCTCCTTTATTAGTTTCAATCTGACCATTTGAGGTATTAAAAATCGTTAAACCAATAGCTGGACTAGCTAAATCCGTTTGTTGTAAAGTCGTCATTCTTGGCATTAATAACCCTTTATTTGTAGAAGATAAATCAAGAATTGCAGAGGCGTCAGGAGTTGTTGTTCCAATACCAATTTGTGCATTTGCATTAGCGCACACAATTAAAAAAATAGTCATAAATAATAAGTTCGGCTTTTTCATGTTTTTAGATTTAAGGTTATTAATTTTTATTATTATTGATTTTATTAAAATTGAAATTACTATTATATTTTACCAAGGTGTTGCCGCTTTACTAACCCAAAAATTTGTTGCAACACACGTATAAATATGTGTTGCGGTCACTCTGATTTCTCCTACTATTCCAGTATCAGATGGAGAAGCGGGTGGATTAGTCGTAACTTTAAGACCATATTTTGCGTCTGCAAATTCTTTGGTTACAATAGCAGATTCATTTCCATCAGCAATCAAACCAGTTGAAGAGCTTGGTAATAATGCCAATCCATTTTTTAAAACGGTAAATGCATTTGAAGGAAGTATTGAAGTTCCGTTTCCTATATTAAAAAGTCTGTCTGTTGCAATAGGAGAACTTGCAGAACCAGGACTGACATTGGTGCTATAAAAACCCCCAACCCATTCAGCATACGATTTTGCATAATTTCCAATTCCTCCAGATATTGTTGTAAAAATACCACTTGCGTCGTTCAATTTTCCTCCTGTAACACTTGAACTTGTAGCAGTGGATGTATTATTATTTCCACCAATTACAACTGCTCCAACTGCGGTTGCTGAATTGTATTCGCCACCTACAATCCCAGCAGAACCTGAAGTTGCAGAATTGTGAACTCCACCGGCAATAACAGCACTTACTCCACTTGCACTATTAAAGTTACCTCCCAATACTCCCGTTTCATTTGCGCTTGCACTATTATAAGTTCCCGCAAGAACAATTGCATTTGTACCACTTGTATTATTGTGAATTCCACCTATTACAGCCGAACTATCTTCTGATGCATTGTTACTTGTTCCACCAATTACACTTGAAGATGGCGCACCAGCAATATTGGAAACACCACCCAAGCAACTCGCTCCTGTTCCTACAACATTATTATTAGAACCGCCTAAAGCATTTGCCCCAACTCCATTTACAATATTATTAGTTCCACCAAATGCATTAGAATCGGCTCCAATAGCGTGATTATTAAAACCCCCTATTGTGTTGGAACCCGTTCCTGTAGCAATGTTTGTTCCTCCGCCATGGGCATTAGAACGAGCACCTTGTGCCTTATTAAAGCTTCCGCCAATAACACTTGCATAGACACCACTTGCCACATTTCCAGAACCTCCTAATGCTAGAGCACCATCGGCAGTTGGCACATTTACTGTTCCAAATGAAACGACACCCGAAGCACCAGCTAAACCTGTTACCCCTAGAAGACCATTCCAATTTGGAGCTTCGGGAGTTCCAATATTCGTTTCTATTTGACTTGTTTGTATATTATAAATAATTAGTCCAGTTGCAGGATTTGCTATTGCTGATTCTGCAGTAGTATCCATTCTTGGAATTAGAACCCCATTGGTAGTTGACACAATATCTAACAATGATGTTGTATTTGGATTTTTAGTTTGGATTCCTATTTGAGCATTCAAAATTTGAATTGCAAACAGGAAAAGATATTTAAAACTATTTTTCATTTTTTTATATTTTATAAAATTGAATTTCAATCTTTTAAATAGAAATCCAATCTAATTAAAATCCATTTGTTTTATGGTTTTGAAATTGTGATTACCAACCCAAATTATCATTTTCAAATCGTACCCAACCCTCTGTTAATCCAATGTAAGCATATATATATTGTGCAGTTATTCTAATTTCTCCAATTGTTCCTGGTCCATTTTTTAAAGGTGCAACCACTGGAACTGTTGTTTTCATAGCGTATTTATTATCTGCAAAGTTTTTGGTAATAATAGCTGTTCCACTAGCTGTTGTCAGCATACCAATACTGGCTTTTGGCAACATTGCCAAACCATTTTTTAATATTGTAAAAGCATCAGAAGGTTCTAAAAGTGTTCCATTTCCCAGATTAAAAAGGCGATCCGTAGCAACAGCAGCAGTAGTTGAACCTACTAAATAATCTGTTCCATACAATCCTCCTACCCATTCACCATAAGACTTAGCAGTATTAGCAACTCCTCCAGAAACCACAGAATAATCACCGATTGCAGTGTTGTTTGTACCGCCAGAAATAACGGCATTTATACCATTAGCGGTATTATCTGCTCCACCGAGAACAATAGCATTGACTCCTGAGGCAACGTTAGTTGTTCCTGCAAAAACTCCTGATTTTGCAGCAGATGCACTATTATAAGTACCTCCAAAAACCACAGCATCAACTCCTGTAGCGTGGTTGTGATTTCCACCAACAACTCCTGATTTATCTGCAGTTGCTTCATTAAAAGTACCAGCAAAAACTCCAGAATTTGGTCCCGTAGCATTGTTTTGAATTCCTCCAATTACACTTGAACTATCTCCAGAAGCAGTATTATAAGAACCTCCAACAACTGATGAATAAGGTGCACCCGATTTATTTGAAGCACCTCCAATTACACTTGAATAAGCGCCTACAGTAATATTACTAAGTCCCCCCAAAGCAGAGGCTCCAACACCAGTAACGCTGTTAAGACTTCCTCCGAGCGCATTAGAATTTGCACTTACAGCATTATTAGAAGTTCCTCCAATTGCACTTGAACTCGTTCCTGTTGCGGTATTATTTGCTCCTCCAAAAGCCACCGAATTATCACCAACGGCTTTATTATTTGCTCCACCTATAGCGGCAGAGAAAACCCCATTTGCTTGATTTCCTGCACCGCCCAACGCCAAAGCACCATTAGCAGTTGCTGCATTATTAATAGCGGTTGTAACAACACCTGAAGCTCCTTGAGGTCCTGTTGCTCCTGTAACGCTAATCCAGTTTTTAGCTGGTGGAATTCCAGTGTTTACCTCAACAGCATTGGTGGTTAAATTGTATATCATTAATCCTGTTGCAGGAGCAACTATTGCGTCTCTTTGACCAGTAATCATTCTTGGAAATAGCACTCCTTTATCATTTGAAGACATGTCTAAAACTGAAGAACCATCTGGCACTTTAGTACCAATTCCAATTTGAGCATTTGCTATTCCTGAGAATAATAAGACCGAGAACAATAGGCTTTTGTATATTTTCATATTTATTAAAATTTAATTCTTATTATTTATTTTATGGTTCCCATGATGAAGGCACTTCCATTCTATGCCAATAACTGGGTGCTACACAGATATAAATGTAATTAGTTGTTAATCGTATTTCTCCAACATTTCCTAATTCCCCTTGTGTTAATGGAGCAACCGTACTGTATTTTGTATAATGAGCATCGGTGTATTCTTTGGTGGTCATGGCAGTATCAGCAGCTTCTTCAATCAATAGCGCAGTTGAAGTTGGTAAATAAGCCACCCCATTTTTCAAAACGGTAAAACCATCCATTCTATTTCCTATACCAATTCCAACGCCAATATTAAAAATACGATCACCGTCAAATCGAGCGGTTTTAGAAGTTAGATCTGTCAAAACAGATTCGGTACCAAAAATACCACCTACCCATTCTCCATAGGAATTTGCACTATTAGAAATTCCTCCAGAAACGGTGGAATATTCTCCAAAAGTATTATTAGAAAGTCCGCCAATGCTACTGGAATTTACTGCAGCAATAGCAGTTTCATTCGCATTACCACCGCAAACTACCGAATCAGCAGCTTTGGCACGGTTGGCGTTTCCACCAGCTGCAACAGAATTAAGACCGTTTGCCCAATTTGTAGCACCTCCCATAACAGCAGAATTTTCGCCATTTGCTTCATTGGTAGCTCCTGCAAGAACTCCAGAATTTTCTCCTAAAGCGGCATTAGTACCTCCTCCGGCAATGCTTGAATTAATTCCATACGCATGATTGGTGCTTCCGCCAATAACGGTTGAATTTGCAACATTAGCTACATTAGTATGTCCTCCCATAATCCCAGAATTAAGCCCATAAGCAAAATTGGTAGTTCCCCCAGATACAGTAGCATTTAAATTTTTAGTTTGGTTGGATGTTCCTGACAGAATTCCAGCATTGTCCCCATCCACTATATTAGTAACTCCAGCTAAATCAACGGAGTTGTATAGAAGTACTTTATTAGTGGTCCCGCCAATAATCCCTGAATTATCTTTTAAAACTGTATTTGCACTACTTCCTCCCAAAACACAAGAATTAACACCATAAACATAATTGGTACTTCCTCCCAAGGTAAAAGAGTTCAATCCTTCTGCAAGGTTTGTTGTTCCTCCCACCGTGCTTGAATTTTCTCCTGATGCCAAATTGGTAGTTCCTCCAACTGCCACTGAATTTAATCCTGTAGCATTATTATGTTGCCCTCCAATAGCTGCAGCAAATAATAATGCAGAAGCTGTATTTGTTGAGTTGATAGCATAAGTTGTGGTAGAACCGCCATTACCAGAAACAATCCAGACCAATGCCATCCATTTTGAATAAGTAGGAGTAATTACATATACTTCTAAGCTTTTCGTTGTTGTATTGTAGATTAATAATCCGTTACTAGGATTACCTATTAAATCTCTATCTGTAGTGTTCATTCTCGGCATCAATAATCCTTTTGAAGTAGAATTCAATTCTAATACTGCAGAAGCATCAGGCGAACTGGTATCTATTCCATATTGAGCGTTTACCATTCCAGAGAATAGCAAAGCAGAGAATAATAAGATTTTAAATATTTTCATATTTATTAAAATTTAGAACTTTAAATTTGATTTACGGCCAAGTTGGAACAAGCATTCTGTGCCACTTATTAGTTGCCACACAGATATAAATATGAGTTGTGGTTAATCGTATTTCTCCAACCTTTCCATCTGAATTCATGGTAGCTGGAGCATCGGTACTGTATTTTGTATAATTGGCATCGGTATATTCTTTTGTTGTAATCGCCTTTTGATTTGCGTCAGCGATTAAAATTTTTGAAGAAGATGGTAAAAATCCAACCCCACTTTTTAAAAGGGTAAAACCATCCTTTCGTTGTAGAATACCAGGACCAGTTCCAACTCCAATATTAAAAATCCGATCTTCAACAAAACGAGCTGTTTTAGAGGCTAATGTATCTTTCAACATATATTCGGTTCCATAAATACCACCTACCCATTCTCCATAAGAATGTGCATAATTAGAAATACCGCCAGAAACGGTTGTATAGGCACCCAAAGTTTTATTAGAAAGTCCTCCAATAATACTGGAATAGGCTGCAGCAGTATCGGTTTCATTATCACTACCTCCAAAAACTACAGAATCAGCACCATTGGCACGATTGTTCTGACCGCCTGCCATCGCCGCATTATACCCGTTTACAATGTTGGATGCACCGCCCAAAACGGCAGAATTATAGCCATTGGCTTGATTGTTTGAACCAGCAAGAACCCCAGAATTTGTGGTTAATGCTATATTTGTATTTCCACCTGCTATGGTAGAATTAACGCCCATTGCATGGTTTGTGCTTCCGCCAATAACGGTTGAATTATCATTATTGGCTAAATTATCGTGCCCTCCCATGATACCTGAATTAAGCCCATACGCATAATTGGTAGTTCCTCCAGATACAGTTGCATTAAGATTATTAGTTTTGTTTAATGTACCAGCCATAATTCCGGCACTGCCTCCACCTACACTATTAGAAACCCCTCCTAGATTTACAGAATTATCTAAAAGAACTATATTGTTTGTTCCAGCTAAAATTCCTGAGTTATGTCGCTCCACTTTATTTACATTACCACCCATAATACAGGAGTTATCTCCATAAGCCTTATTAGTAATTCCGCCAAGAGTAAAAGAATTCAAACCATAAGCTAAATTTGAAGCTCCGCCCACAGTGCTAGAATTTATACCTTCGGCAGTGTTTGAAACTCCACCAATGGCTATAGCATTTAATCCTAAAGCTTTATTTCCCTGACCTCCAATAGCAGCCGAATAAATACCCGTAGCATAATTTATTGGGTCAAATGGATACGTAGTCGAAGAACCCGCAGCTCCAGAAACAATCCCAACTATTCCCATCCAAGACGAAATACTACCTGAAATTATAAATACTTCTAGACTATTCGTTGTCGTGTTGTAGATTAACAAACCGTTTGCAGGATTCTGTATTGCATCTCTTTGAACTGTTGTCATTCTTGGCAACAGAAATCCCTTTTCAGTAGAAGTAATATCTAAAACTGCTGATGCATTAGGCGTTTGAGTTCCTATGCCTATTTGTGCATGTGTATAATGGGCGTCAAATAGTATAAATAATAATATAAGGCATTGGAGTTTTTTCATTTTAGTATTCTTTTATTTCTTTATAAATAAATTATAATTATTTTAGTTACAATCACCAGCTTTTACCAAGTTGCAACTGCTGCTCTTACCCATGTATTAGTTGCAATACAGGTATATACAAAAGTGGCTGTCATTCTCACTTCACCAACAATTCCTGGGTCAGTTGAATAAACTGGTGCTACAATTCCAAATTTGGCATAAGTAGCATCGTTAAATTCTTTTGTAGTTACCGCTTTTCCGCTTGCTGCCCTTATTAATTCAGGAGTTACCGATGGCAATAAAGCCAAACCATTTTTGAAAATGGTAAGTGCATTGGAACGTGCCGAAGCTCCCGTTCCATTACCTACATTAAAAATTCTATCGTAAGCAAAAAATCCAGTTAATGATGTTGCTGTATAATCCGTTCCATAAATTCCTCCAACCCATTCTCCATAAGAATTTGCAAAATTTCCAATTCCACCAGAAACAGTTGAATTAATTCCTCTTGCTTTATTGTCTGTTCCTCCAGAAACTACTGAGGCATCGCCAGTTGCAGAATTATTTATACCTCCAGAAACAACCGAAGCAGCTCCGAAAGCAATATTGTAATTTCCCCCTGAAACGGCAGCACTTGCTCCACTTGCAGTATTGTGTTCTCCACCTGCAACACTCGAACTTGGGGAACTTGCTGTATTATAATTTCCTCCACCAACACTTGAACTCGCACCCGAAGAAACATTAAAAGTTCCACCTGCAACACTTGCACTTGGGGCAGTAGCCTGATTTGAAGTTCCTCCTGCAATAGATGAGGCTGTTCCGTAAGTATAATTGCTTACACCCCCAGAAATAGTAGAACTGCCTCCAAATGCAAAATTTAATGTTCCTCCTCCAATACTTGCATTGGCTCCAAAAGCTGTGTTTTCATCACCTCCGCTAATGGCTGCACCAGCTCCAGTAGCACTATTTGCAGTACCCCCAGATATTGTTGAAGCAAACCCTGTGGCAGTATTATTAAATCCGCCAGCAACTGTAGAAAGAGACCCACAAGAAATATTATATAACCCCCCAGAAACAACTGAATTGGCACCACAAGCAGTATTATTTGTTCCGCCTGCAACTACAGAATTTATTCCTGTTGCAGTATTTTCTTGACCGCCACCAACTGTAGAACCTCCACCAGTAGCGTGATTTGTAGTTCCACCTGTACTCGTTCCAGTTGAGCCTGTTTCTCCTTTAATTCCTACAACGCTTACCCATTGTGGAACTTCAGGAGTTCCCCCATTTACCTCAACATAATTTGTAGAGGTATTAAAGACTAATAAACCGTGAACCGGTAAATGAATTGCTGTTTGATCTTCTGTTGACATTCTAGGCAATAGAAATCCTTTGTTTGTAGCGGAAATGTCTAATATAGAAGAAGCATCAGGTGTATTTGTCCCAATGCCAACTTGTGCGTTTGTTAATGTTGAAAATAGAAGAATTAAAATCGTTAGTGTTGAAGTTAGATTTTTCATAAGTATTTATTTAAGTATTTTTTAGTATTACCAAGATAACATTGGAGTTCTCACCCAACTATTAACAGAAATGCACGTGTACATAAATTCAGGTGTGATTCTTATTTCACCTAAAAAACCTGCTGCTGTTGAAGAAGCGGGTGCAACAGTTGAAAATCGTGAATACGTTAAATCTGTAAATGCTTTTGTAGTAATTGCTTTAGGATCTGATTTAACAGCTGCATTTGTTGCATTTGGTAATATCGCTAATCCGTTTTTAAAAAGGTTAAAAACCTCAAAGCTTGAACCACAACCTATATTAAAAATTCGGTCTAATTCTGAAAATTCAACTAAAGAAGCCGCAACATATCCTGGGGAATTTAATCCACCAACCCATTCTCCATAAGAATTTGAAAGATTTGCAAAACCTCCAGAAACGGTTGAATTATCAGCATTTGAAAAATTTGAAGTCCCTCCTGAAATAGAGGAAGTAGCTTGGGTTGCTCTGTTTGAAGTTCCACCACTAATTGTTGAAGCAAATTTATAAGCTTTGTTGTCTGTTCCTCCACCAATTGCGGTACTATCTCCATCGGCAATATTGGATGTTCCTCCACCAATGGTGCTACTAACACCAAGTGCTATATTAGATGTCCCTCCAGCAATAGAGGAACCCTCGCCATTTGACTGATTTGAAGTACCTCCAGAAATTGTAGCATTTTTTCCACTAGCTTTATTCGAAGTTCCTCCTGAAATAGAGGATGCCTCCCCTGATGATAAATTACTAACACCACCACCAACATTTGAATTTAAAGCAGAAGCCATATTTGATGAACCTCCTCCAATGTGAGCATTTTCACCACCAGCATTATTCACAGTTCCACCGCCAATTGAAGCATTTTCACCACTTGCATTATTAGTAGTTCCTCCTGAAATACTAGCCCCAATTCCACTTGCATTGTTTGTTGTACCGCCACCAATTGTTGATAAATTTCCACTTGCCTCATTTGTAGAACCTCCTGAAATTACTGAATAATCTCCCAAAGCAAAATTTGTTGTTCCTCCAGCAATGACAGAATAATCCCCAGTAGCACTATTATTAACACCTCCACCAACAGCAGCTGATGAACCCGAAGCTAAATTTAAAACATCTACTGGCAATCCCGTAACGGGATCTAAATAGGCGCCACTATCACCAGTACCCGTTCCAAGTCCAGTGTCTCCGAGTTCGCCTGTAACACTTTGCCATACAGGAAGCAATGGGGTTCCTCTATTAACTTCAACACATTTTCTTGTAGTATTGAAAATAAGCAAACCATTTGCAGGTAATTTTATCAAACGTCGTTCTCCTAGATTTAATCTCGGCATTAAAAAACCCTTGCTATTTGAATTTAAATCAATAATTGAAGATGATTCTGAAGCATTTGTTCCTACACCAATCTGAGCGTTTAAACCAACAGATATAATCATTACAATTGTAATAATTATATATTTCATCGTTTTCATTTTTATCATTTTTAAATAGTTAATAAATAGTTATAAAGCTTGTAATTTTCCAGATAATAAATAGTTTTCAAGTGAAATCCAATTAATTTCGAATGTGCTATATTGTCCTAAAGTGTTCAATCTGTCTGTTGGTGCCTTTTGGAGACTTACACTTAATGTGGCGGGTACAAACGAAATTTTACCTGAACCAATTTGTTTTCCTTCAAATTTTGAATTTAGTTTTAATCCTAAAGGAACTGTAACTGTAACAGCTAAGTCACTTGTGAATTGTAAAATTTTACTACAATCACTTTGTAATAAAGTATAATTTGTATCTGAAATGGTTTTAATTTCTTTGTATAACAAATATTCTTTAGTTATAATTGTTTTATCACTACTGCTTAGAATTTTACTTATAGTAGTTTCTGGCAAAGTTGACGTTCCATTTTTTAAAATTGTAAATCCATCTTTAGGAAAAGTACTATTAGAACCAACTCCAATATTGAAAACCCTATCTAAAAGATCAGGTGCTGTGGCAGAAACAAAAACATAGGTTGTTCCATAAATCCCTCCTGACCATTCACCAAAAGAAGGTGCTACCATATAATAACCTCCAGAAACAGTGGATTTAACACCAGACGCAGTACTATTTGACCCTCCAGATACAGTAGCACTTACGGCATTTGCAACATTCGATGAACCCCCAGAAATTGAAGCGGTTACTCCTGATGAAGCATTTAAAACTCCACCGCCAATAAGACTTGAATTCACACCACTTGAAGTATTATGATCACCACCAACAAGTGTAGATCCAGCCTGACTTGAAGTATTATGATCACCACCAACATTGGTTGCCGCAGGATTGCTTGCTACATTTGTATTTCCTCCCACTATTGTAGCGTTTGCACCACTTGATGCATTAGCAATTCCTCCTCCAATTGTTGCACCCTCAATACTTGCAGCATTATTAGAACCCCCTACTACTGTTGTATTATTTCCAGTAGAAGTATTTATGTTTCCCTCTGCAGTAGAACTGATTCCACTTGAAGTATTACCAGCACCTCCAGTTACAGTACTGTTTGGCCCTGAAGCTGTATTTCCAGTACCACCAGCAATACTAGCATTTGCAGCATGATCTATTATAGGTACACCAACATAAGTCCATACACCCGAAGCTCCAGAAGCTCCTTTGATTCCCTTCGCTCCAGTAGTACCAGTAGCTCTTGTTGCCCATAAAGGAGCATTCGCTGTTCCATTATTTGTTTCTATTTGTTTTGTAGTGGTATTGAAAATAACCAACCCCTTTGCTGGATTAGTAATTGCCGAACTTGATAATCTTGGAATTAGTATCCCTTTATTTTTAGCAGGCAAATCTAATATAGAAGTAGCATCTGGAATTGTTGTACCAATGGCAACTTGTGCAGAAACCTTTGCAAAACAGAAAATAAAAATTAAAACTATATATATATATTTTATCATTTTGAATGTTATTTATAATTAAATACTATTTTATGGTGTTGGGGGAGCCAATTGAAGATTTCCATATAACAAATAGGTTCCTAATGAAATATTGTCTAAATAAAAGGTGCTATACTGTCCTTTGGTTTTTTGCAAATCAGAAGCTGATTTAACAATTGTTGTTCCGCTTACAATAAAAAGTATTTGAGCTCCTATTTGTTTTCCTTCAAACCTACTGTTCAATCTAAATCCAGCAGGCACTGTTACGGTTATTGGAGCACTGGCAGTGAAAAGTAAAATTTTACTACAATCCCCTTGTTCCAATGTGTAAGTAGTTGTATCAATTGTTTTTGTTTCCTTATATTCAAGATATTCTTTAGTTACAATTGATTTATCACTTCCATTGGCAATTAATGTATTATTTACACTTGGCAAAGTAGCCAAACCACTTTTTAAAATTGTAAATGCATCTGAGCGAGTACCTAATCCAATTCCATTACCAACATTAAAAATTCTATCCGCTGAATCAGAAGAAATAGCAGAAGAGGCTGTATAAGTAGTTCCATACATCCCACCTGACCATTCACCAAAAGAAGGAGCAAAATTGAATCCACCTCCAGAAATGGTTGAATAATCCCCTGATGCTACATTGGATTCTCCTCCAGAAATAGTTGAGGATTTTCCACTTGCTGTATTCACACTTCCACCCCCAACGCTTGACGTTAATCCGCTCGATATGTTTGAATAACCCCCAGAAACAACTGATTTTATTCCTGTAGCCTTATTTGAAGTTCCACCAGCAACTGTTGCTGCTTCTACCGTAGCTGTATTTGAATCACCGCCAGCTATTGTTGCATAATCTCCACAAGCTGTATTATCAACTCCGCCAGCCACTGTTGAACCCACTCCACATGCTTTATTGGTTACACCTCCAGAAATTGTTGAATAAGTATTACTTGCAACATTATGATCGCCTCCAACTACTACTGATGCGATTCCGCTTGCTGTATTGGTATTTCCACCTGCAACGGTTGCATTGGTATTAGTAGCTGTATTTGCAACTCCACCTACTACCGTAGCATTAGTTCCAGAAGCAACATTTGAAGGAGCTCCACCACCAACAGTACTTGAACCTCCAGTTGCTCCAACATCACCTTGAGGCCCTGTTAATCCAATTTTTCCAAAAGCTTCCCAAGTTGGAATTAATGGATCTGAACTTGTATTATTTTCAATTCTACTTTCCGTAATATTATAAATGATTAATCCTAAAGCAGGTTTAATACTGTTTCTTTCAGTTGTTGTCATCCTAGGAATAAGTAATCCTTTGGATGTTGAAGATATATCTAAAACTGAAGATACATTTGGCGTAACTGTTCCAATTCCGATTTGCGCATTTAACAATACTGAATTCAGAATTAAAAATGCAATTAAAATATATTTTTGTTTTTTCATTTTATAGTTTTAAAATTATTAGATATTCATTATATTAGTATTAAATTATATTGTATATAAAAGTTAAATTACCAGGGTAATTCAGTAGTAACTGGAGTTGCCCGAATTCTCATCCATTGATTTGTTCCATAGCAAAAATATATAAAGCCCGAAGCCATTCTAATTTCTCCTAATTTTCCAAAATCTGTTTCTGATGCTGGTTTTACAGCACTAAATTTAGCATAATTGGCATCGGTATAATTTCTGGTTACAATGGCTTGTCCGTCAGTATTAATTAAAGCATTGTAATCAATTGTATTAGTTGGTAAAGTTGCCAAACCATTTTTTAAAATTGTCAACGCATTTGAAGGCAATGCTAAACTACCATTTCCAATATTGAATAACCGATCTGATGCAGCAAATGCTGTTGTAGATGTTGCAACAGCGGCAGTACCATAGACACCACCAACCCATTCTCCATAGGAATTGGCTGTATTCCCTATTCCTCCAGAAACTGACGAAAAATTACCTTTAGTATTGTTGCTTGCTCCGCCCGAAATAGAAGCTTGTGCTCCATCTGCTATGTTAACATTTCCACCAGACACAGAAGAATTTGCACCTTTGGCTTCATTTGCAGTACCTCCTGAAACTGAAGAAGCTTGTCCCGAAGAAACGTTTGCAGTTCCTCCTAAAACTGCTGAATAAATTCCATCTGCTTTATTGGATAATCCACCGCCAACAAAAGATTCAACATTAAGGGCTTTATTGGTTGTTCCTCCACTAATAGCAGCAGCGGCTCCTAAAGCATAATTGCCTGTTCCTCCACAAATTGATGATGCGGCTCCTTCAGCTATATTTGTTGATCCACCTGAAATTACAGAATTCGGACCTATCGTTGTGTTGGATACACCACCTCCAATATGAGATTTAGCACCTTCAGCATGATTAGAAGTTCCACCTGTAATTGAAGCACCTTCTCCAGAAGTTACATTAGTAGTACCTCCTGCAATTGAGGAATTGGCTCCCGAACTTATATTAGAAGTTCCTCCACCAATGGCGGAATTTGCTCCCGAAGCCGTGTTAGAAGTACCGCCAGCAATAGTTGAACCATCACCACTTGCATTATTTGAAGTTCCACCGCCTATAACAGAACCTGGGCCAATTCCTGAATTTACTATGGAAGAAACCACGACTGTCCAAACTGGGGTTGCTGGTACTATACTAATATTAACTTGTATTTGACCTACAGATGTGTTATAAATCATAAGTCCAGCTGCAGCGGGAATGATAGCATTCCTTTGAAGTGATGTCATTCTCGGCACAAGAAAACCTTTATTTATAGATGTTAGATCTAAAACAGATGAAGTTTCAGGTGTAGCTGTACCAATTCCTACTTGAGCACTTAACGTACAAGTAAAAAGTAATGCGACAAAAATATTTAAAATATAATTTTTCATAATAATAGTAATTATTTTAAAAAAAAATCTCTAAAAATACTGCCTGATAGTTATTGAAAATCAATTTTGATTATACAAAATCCTATGAGTAGCATTTTTAGAGATTAGTAAGACTTCTTAATTATTCCAAAGTAATAGAAACTCTTCTAGCTAAACCAAGGCTTATTTTTGAATTTGCGTCATAATCTTTATCAACACCATTTGCTAAAATAGAAACTCTATTCGGATTTACTCCATTAGCAATTACAACATTGTATAACTTTTGAGCTCTACGTTGTGAAAGATTGGCATTACTTGCTTCACTTCCATTTAAGTCAGTAAATCCTTTAAGTGTAGCTTTAGATTCAGGATATGTTTTTAAGAATTTTATGATATAATAGATATTATTCATTGAACCTGAATTTGGCTCGTCTTTGTTTACGTCATAAAACACATTTATAAATCCTTTTTCAATTAATACTTTAATAGCATCAGATTGAGCAATTGAAGTATTTCCATCTTTACCATCTTTAGCATCTTTAGGCTCTAATTCATCTGGTGTACCATTTTTGTTTACATCTATGAAACGACCTTTACTATCCACCGCAACTCCTGCTGGAGTGTTGTTTTCAGTATCTAAGTGATCTACAATTCCGTCTCTATCTGTGTCATCCATTAAAGCATCCATAGCATCTAAACGTTTAGTAAGCTCAGGATCAATCGTTGCTATGACAACTGGTATAAACCAATCAGCATGTTTTTCATTTTTACCGAAATAATACGTAAGTCCTAAACTAGTATTATACATTTGGCCTGTAAGATTGTTTGCTTGGTCTGAATCGCTCCCGTCCCAATTTAAATGCTGACGTACATTAGACAAAACTGTAAAATCAGCTGAAAAAACCAATTTATTAGTAATTCTAATTTGAGGTGTAATTCCAAACATTATTCCACCGTTAAATTCTGAAATTCCATCATTAACTCCCATGTTTGAAGTAAATTGTGAAACTTGAATTCCAGCATGTGCTAAAATTCCAATTGATTTAGAAAACTCTTCAAAGCCCATGATTCTTCCAGCGTTTACAACCCCTTGAAGTCCTAATCTGTATTGTTGTGTTTCAAATGGCATTGATATGCTACCTTCTTGATTTGTAATTTTATCATTTGCTACGTCTAACTTTAATCCAAATTTTGTAGTTACCATATAGCGAACTCCGAAATCATAATGATTAACAGAAATAACATTCAAATTGGTCTCATTGGAAGAAGAATATCCAGTAGCAAAAGGCTTAATTGCTTTATTTGTTCCCACATTTAATTCAACAGACCATCTGTTAAATCCTTTCTCTACTTTTTCCTCTTTTTCTTGAGCATTAATAGACACAAGTGTAATTAAAAATGCTGCTGATGTAATTATTGTTTTTTTCATAATTCTTTAATGTTTTTGCAATTACGCGGTAATTTATTTTTTATTGATTAATTTTTGTGTTGCCGTAGCACCGTTTACTAATTTAATTTTAGCAATATAAATTCCTTCTGAATAATTAAAAGGTTTAGAAAGATTTAATGCATTTAAAGATTGGAAAGATTGAACTTTTCTACCTGTTATATCAAAAATTTCAACTGACGCCATTTCGTTTGAAGTCATTATTGTTAAAGTACCACTAATGATAGACGCTATTACTTGACCTGCAGCAAAATCTGTTGTGTTTAAAGCTCCATCAGGAATTGCATAAACTGCTTCAAATCTGTTGTTTGATGTCAATGAATTTGCTGTGAAAGTATAATCACCTGCAACAAAATCATGGTAAGTACCTAGCAAAATATCATGCAAATAAACCGTTGCAGTTCCATTTGCAAAAACTCCTTCTTGTTCCGTCAAGCTAATTGTGAAATTTTCTGTTGTAGTTGCAGCTTTACTAACTCCTAAAGGAACAACATCAGTTGCATCAAAAGAAGGACGACCATTTATTGCTAATGGTGTAGTACCTAAAAGGCTATACAATTGTGAAGCACTTGCAGAATTTCTATCGGCATCATACAATCTGTCACGACCGTAAGTAGCTTGTGGAACATACGCAATTAAAATTTGGCTAAAAATCCCACCATTTCCTGTCATGTTCAATTTGTAACGATCTTTTACGGCTGTTTCATTTGAAGTTCTAAAGAAATTATCATTTCCTGAAGTATTACGCATACAGTTTGTAAAAGTGGCAGATGAGTTATCGGCTAAAACCTTAATTCTAAATCCTTGACCCGATGCAATTTTTCCGTCAATATTTACAGAGAGTGGACCAGAAAATGTAGAACCTGATTTATTCCAAATTGCATAATCTGCAGAGGTATAAGTTCCTGTATAATTTGAAACAACAGGAGTATTAGCAGTCCATAAATGTATAGAACCTTCTAAATTAGTATTCAATTCTAAAAATTTCCCAGCATCAATACTTCCAGGATAAGGATTTGCAAGTAATTCATAATCGAAATTACTTGATGCATCTCCATTTCTCATGCCTTCAACTGTAATGTCTCCGTTATTAGCAGTTCCTATAAATGTTAAATCAATAAAACCTCTAGCGGCAGCATTTACAAATGGAGCTTGTTGTTTAATACGAGTAATAAAACCTCTACCATTTTCTGTAGTTGTCATAGATTTCCAACCACCGCCAGTTCCTGTTTGGTATCTGTATTTTAAATCAAATGCACCCGGAGTAGGAGCTCCTAGAGCTTTTGCTTCTGCAATTTGCGAAATACTATTTTCTAAAATTGGTGTTCCCCAATAGACATAATCAAACATTTTCATTTCACGAGTAGTTTTTGTCAAAACAATTTTAGGTCTATCCAAAGAATTACTTCTTTGAACTACACTTGCTTGACTTGACATAATAATTTTTCCATCACCAGTTACACCCTCTACAATTTCAACAAGTTGTCCATCTATAAGAGTTATATTTGCATCTAATTTTAACGAATAACAAGACAAGTTGCCTACAAATGCACTACTGATTATAGCTTTATCTGCTAAAGTTGGTGGTGTTGTTGGAAATGTATCAGCACCAACCCACCCAAGAAGAGTCCATGTTTTTGTAATTCCAGAAGAAGCTACAATTACAGCACATCCACCTTTTTTACCTAATGAAAATGCAGAATAATCACTTAAAGTAACATCACCAATTGAAGTAATTGAACCAGCAGTTACGGTACTTGCATTTAAGGTACTTACTCCTCCTAATATAGCTTCTACATCTACAGTTGAAGGAATTTGAAACCATTGACCTGATTTAAATCCAACAATAATTAAATCTGTCAATGGAATAGCAAGAGCTGAACTCCAAGTCAATGAAATATTTGAAGGCGTTCCTTTAATATCCCAATATCCTGAAGCAGCAACAGCGGATACAGTATTAGCATCTAATGTTGCTCCAATTGTACTTGTAACTCCATTATAGTAAGCGGCATCAATTCCATTTAAACCTGCAGAAGATGGAATTACACGAATAGGTGCAAAAATAAATTGACCAATTGGGTAAATGAAACTTCCAGTTCCATATTTTCTAACATAGCCATCCATAAAATGAGTTGCTGAAGCATCGGTTGATGTCGCGGCAGCTGCAAAAGAAAGTTTTCCCAAGGGCAAATCGATTCTATTGGAAACAGTTGTTCCAGTAGCACCAAATTTGTAATTCACTTCAAGGTAAAGATTAGCATTTTTTGAAATATACAAACTTCCTTTATTGGTCATTTGTGCATTTACAGACAAAGAGCCAATTAAGGCAATTGCTAGACACAATGCTTGTAATAAAATCGATTTTGGATTGTAAATAATTTTCATAATTAAAAATTTAATGGTTAAATTTATTAGGCTTTTTGGTTTTCAATTAAGTTATTTTTATAAAGGGTATAACCCACAAACAAAACTGCTGCTACAATCATTGGAATAATAAAACCACTGATTGGGCTTGGTGGCGGATCATTACCATCAGGGTTTCCCGAATTATCTACAATATTACTCGCAAATAATACCGCCGAATTTATTACAAAGCAAATTGTAATTAAAATTGTTAAAATGTTTTTCTTCTTAATCATAATTCTATTGTTAATATTATTGTTTGTTATTATTGTTATTTTATTTTAAAAAAAATTAGGTCTCTATTTACTCGTAGCTGTTTATAACCTACAAGTAAATGAGACTTTATTATTGGCATATAATTTATATGTGCATATAAATATTTGAATACTTTTTATATTAATGGCTTTTACTGTTATGAACCTTTTAACTTTAATCGTTTATGAAACTTCCGAAATCATTGTTTTGCTAATTTTTAAAAAAACATATAATTTTAAATTATTGAATCTGTGCAGCTAATTATTTTCCAAAGGTAAATTGAAACAATAGTTTAAAAAAAAGCCAGGTAATAAACGGGCGTATTTGGGAATAAACGGTCATATTTGCGAATAACCGTATTTTAAAGCCTAAATTTTAGCTGTTTTTTGGGATGAAAAAGACCTTTTTAAGGTATTTTTTTGCTGTTTTTAAGGTGAAAAAGCGAGCAAATGAAAATATTTGTGTTTTTTATGAAATTTTGAAAATAAAAAACATAAAATAACATCAATTTCCAATTAGTGAGTGTTTGAGAAAGTTGAAAGTATTACATTCGTAAACTCAAAAGTCTCAAAGCAGTAAAAAAATATTTAAAATCAGCCAATTACAATAAATTACATATTTTAAATACGAAACTTTATAAAACTTAGTATTTTAAATTCATTAGGAATGAATAAAACTATTATGGACTTAAAGTCAATAGTATTAGTTTAGAAGATTGAAAGTCTATACTGGTAAAAATATAATAAAATTAAACCTCAAATTTCTTGGTCTGTTTTTATTTTGGTCTCGGGTCGCCAATTTAAGTAAACCTATATGAGTAAAAAAAAAATTTACGACCCGAGACCAAAAGTCGAACTGACGAATTAATTTATGGAAGGGTTTTAGAACCTGAAAGTGAGATGCAGTGAAGCGCAAAGTTTTAACTATTTCTGTGCCCAATAAAAAGAAGGTATCGTATAAATAGGAAAACCATAATATATTTAAATGCAAATACAATTTAATAAGTTGGAGAAAAAATAAAAATTCCTGATTTTATAAAAAGGAATTATTATTATAAAAAAGAAAATTTAATTATAGCAGAAAATACCTATAAAAACCCAGAAAGAAAAACAATAGTTAAAAAAAAGTTAATATATTTCTTAATTTTTTAATTTCATAAATCTATTAAAATCATCCTGTCTTCGTTTTGATATTGAGATTATCAAACCGTTTTTCATTTCGCAACTATTACCATCAATTTTTACAATTCTATTGACATATTTCATGTTGATAATATAGGAGTTATGAATTCGGAAAAAATTTGTAGGATCAAGAACACGTTCGTCATAATCGCCAATGTTTTTACTTGAAATACTTACGTCTCCATTTTCCAAGTAAAATTTCGTGAAACGACCTTCCGATTTACAGTACATAATATTTTCCATTTTTAAAAAAAATATTTCATCTACAGATGATATCGCAACATATTCTCGACATTCAACGTTAAGGTTTTGAACTACAACAGCGGGATTTTCGGGATTTTCTAGGAATTTTTTCAATTCCATAGTTTGAACCACTTTTGAAACTGCATTTATTACTTGCTCCATAATTAGAGGTTTCACATCTACAAATATCACATCTGGATTGACGATATTAATTTCTAATATTAAACTCTCTATCGGAATAGCTTCAATAACTGACTCACGAGTTAAACAATAATTAGAAATTAATTTTGTTAATTCTGAAACGTTAATTAATTCCTCTTTTACGACAATTGCTTTATGTACAATCATAAATTTAATAGTTTAAAATTTATTGAAACGCATCTTAATAGAAACAATTGGAGAGAATATAATTATATTTATCAGACATGCAAATATAGCTATTAAATCGAGTGAAAAACAAACATCTGATAATAATAAAACTAATTGGAGAATAATAGTTTAAATTCTATATAATTGTAATTGAAAATATATTCATCTTTATTACTTTTAAACTTGATTATCTTTACTCTACACGGATAACTCCAATTACTAAAGCAACTCCTAAGATTTTTGAAATAGCAAGCTCAAATGAGTCGTAGCTATCATTATCACTAATTAAAGTGATTTTATCTGAGCTACTCCCTTTTTTGATTCTTTTAGTTAAAGTTCCTTGTGAAGTTTCTAAAACATACACTTTGTCCCATTGAAAAAAGAAATCTTCCATATCCAATTTTTTACAAGCTACAATGTCGCCACTATTATACTTTGGATACATTGAATCGCCTTTTACCTGAACTAAATAATCCGCATCTTTAAATGTTGGAATTACAAACTGTTCGTTTTCGAATTCCATTATTTTATAAAATTCAGAAACCAAACCATTCGAAGTATCTGATGTACTATAATACACCCCTTTTGACTGTCCAATTTTAGAAGTTCGCACTCCGTTTTTCACCATTGCACCATTTCCAGTCAATAACCATTCTGAATTAATATCAACACATTTAGCAAACACTAACTCGGTATCAAATGTATTCCTAGCTTTCCAGTTGTAGAGTACCTGTGGAGAAATCCCTAAAAAGGCAGCAAAATCAGTGTCTCTCTTAAAAGCGTAATGCTTTTTTATGTCATTTAAAATTTGAAATTTATCCATCAAAAAAAAATATACTTTTTATTTAAAACTAATTAACCATTGTTTATGTAAATAAACAATAAGTTTACTTACTTTTGCATCAATATTTGAAACAAGCAATGCAATGAACAAAGATAATCAAAAAAAGAAGTATAACAAATACGTATCTGTGGTTATTAACCGATTAAAAGACAAATATGGGTTGTCAACACAGTATATTCATCAATCATTAAGAGGAGATCGAGTAAGCGAAACTTCTGAAAAGATTGTAGCTGACTATAAATTATTAGTAGCGGAAGTTGAGAAGGCTTTGCGAAAATAAATTTTCAATAAAAATGTTAAATTTGTAATAATAAAACGAATTAAAAGAAATTTCCTATCCTTTTAATTTGTTTTTGTTTAATTAGATTAAATAAAAATAAAACATACTCAATGCCATTTCATTTAAAATATATAAAAATATCATTTAAAAACTGTAAATTAACTTTAAACGAGGCTTATTTTATTTGTAAACAAATACTATTTTTGAACTATTTAAAGTGTGATTTATTCACGTTTTTTAATTCAAAATAAACAACTCGGAACATATTAAACAGCTATAAAACCAAAAAAAGCGCCTGATTCCTCAAGCACTTTTATTGAATAAAAAAAATCTAATTATTTTTTATCCGCCATTTTAGCACAACATCCTGCTTTTTTTTCTTTATCGCAAGATTTCACTTCTTTTGTTGAACATTCTTTTTTAGCTTTTTCTTTTGGTTTTTTCTCTTGTGCATTCACATTCATTGACACTGACAAAAGCGCTACGGCTAAAACTGCTACTAAATTTTTCATTTTAATTTATTTAAAGTTTATTAATAATTACAAAAACATAAAGTAAAAATAATAATAATTTCTAAATACAACCCTATTTTAGTAAATATTTAAGCAAATAATAATTAATCTCTATTTAGCAATTCAATAGAAGCCCTATTTAATCTGATTTTACCCTCTTTTTCAAATGCTTTCAACAAACGGGAAACCACAACTCTTGAAGTATGTAAATCATCCGCAATTTCTTGATGCGTACTATGAATTGAATCGGTTTTATTGATTTTTGCTTTCTCATATATATAAGCCAACAGACGTTCGTTCATATTCATAAAAGCCAAATGGTCAATTGCAGATAGCATTTCTTTCAAACGATTGTTGTAACTATTGAAAACATAAACCCTCCAACTCTTATATTTTCCCAGCCATTCCTCCATTTTTTCAACTGGAATCATAATTACAGTTCCATCGGTTTCAGCAATAGCTCTAATTTCACTTTTTGTTTGACCCAAACAACACGCCATTGTCATTGCACAAGTATCACCTTTTTCAATAAAATACAAAAGCAATTCGCCTTCATCAAAATCCTCTCGCAATATTTTTATAGCACCATTAATTAATAATGGCATTCTTTTTATGTAATCACCAAAATCTATTAAAATATCTCCCTCCTTAAATAAATGCAATTTAGAAACCTTTGCTATCTCTTCAATTAATTGATCTTCAAATACAAAACCATACGTTTCCTTTAGTAAATCGACCATAATTATTTAATAAAATTATTTTCATAAATAGAAATCCATTCCAAAACAGTCATTTTTGCAGCCAATTCTCCTATTAATTCATACGGTATATCTTCAATTTTCTTAAATCGAATACAGCTTTTTCCCATATCAATCTTGGATTGAACTAATTTAGAATATTCGGCAACAAACCAATTCAATAATTCAGGATTTGCATAAATTCCCATATGATATAAAGCTATAAAATTCTTTTGTGAAGCAATATTCATAAAGGGCAACGGCAAATTTGGCTTGCAATGATAGCCTTTGGGATAAATAGAATGTGGCACAACATAACCCAACATACCATAAGACATTTCCTCTTGAAAGCCTTCAGGTAAATTCAATTTTATAACTTTCCGTAGTTTTTCAATCGCTATTTTTCTTTCTTCAGGCAACGAATCTAAATATTCCTGTGGTGTTTTAAAATCTGATTGCATACATTCAATTTATTAAGCTAATTTAGAAAATAAAACACAATCAAAAGAGAATAATAAATTAAATCGACTTTATTTTCAGATATTTGTATAAATAAAACACCCAATGAAAAAAATTACCACTTCAATTCTATTCGCAATTTTCACCACAATTGGTATTGCTCAAGAACAACCAACAAAATATATAAACACTATTTCAAAAGAAGCACTGAAAATCAACTTAGATATTGTCGCTTCCAATGAAATGGAAGGTCGAGAAACAGGCTCTAAAGGTCAGAAAAAAGCGGGAAATTATTTAATTTCTCAATATAAAAAAGCGGGGATTTCATTTCCAAAAGGAGCAACAGATTATTATCAAAAAGTACCCGCAGCTTTTCTAAATGCACAAGATAATGAAAATTTGCCCGATTCCGAAAACATTTGGGCATTCATAGAAGGTTCCGAAAAACCCGATGAAATCATTGTAATTTCTGCTCATTATGATCACATTGGAATAAATAACGGAAAAATTTTCAATGGCGCCGATGACGATGGTTCAGGAACTGTAGCTTTATTAGAAATTGCAAAAGCATTTCAAATTGCCAAAAATGAAGGTCACGGCCCAAAACGTTCTATCCTTTTTCTGCACGTAACTGGCGAAGAACACGGACTTCACGGCTCCCGTTTTTATTCTGAAAATCCATTATTCCCTTTGGCAAACACCATAACCGACATCAATATCGATATGATTGGACGCCGCGACGAAGCCCATAAAGAATCCAATAATTACGTTTATTTAATAGGTTCCGACTATCTTTCAACCGATTTATATAACATTTGCGAAAGCGCCAACAAGAAATTTATCAACCTCAACATCGATTATACGTTCAACGATCGAAACGATCCCAACCGATTTTATTATCGCTCCGATCACTATAATTTTGCCAAAAACGGCATTCCATCCGTGTTCCTTTTCAACGGTGTTCACGCCGATTATCACAAAGCAACGGACACTCCCGACAAAATAGAATTTGATGCTTTGACCAAAAGAACCCAATTCGCCTTTGCCATCGCTTGGGATTTGGCAAACCGAGAAAACCGTCCAGTTGTTGACAAAGACGGGAATTAAGCTACTAAATTTAATTTGGGTGTGCCCTCGTTTTTCACAAATTTGGGTACTACAACTATTTCGGTAAACTCGGTCGGGCAGTTCGCTACAATCCACGCCCAAAAGCGTGGGATTTCCGCTGCCGTCCCTCACACAAAAAAGGGCGTATCTGAAAATTCTGGCAGTAAATAAATTTTAGGAAACCCGTTTAAATCCGTTTAAATCTGTGAATCTGTGGCAAAAAAACATAAGCTTTTTGAAGAAATAAAACCGCCACTTTTAAAATCCGTTTAATCTGTGCAAATCTGTGGCAAAAAAAAACCACCGCAGATTACTTCGTTTATTCGACCTTTGATCTCGGGTCGCAGATTTTAAAAAATTTATTCTTTTTGAAAATAAAAAAACTAAAACCGCCACTTTTAAAATCCGTTTAATCTGTGCAAATCTGTGGCAAAAAAACCACTACTTAAAATCCTTTTAAATCTGTGAATCTGTGGCAAAAAAAACTTTAAAACCTACCGCAAAACAACATCTTTCACAATATCACGACGCAATTCCTCATTTATCATAGCGATAATTTTAGATTTTCCGTGACCCAATTCTTCCCGCAAAACAGAAGAAGTTAACTCTACATATAAGGTACTTCCTTTCAAAGTTACATTTTTTGTATAACTGTTCACACCATTCCCCATCAAGGAAATCCACGCCTCTTTCACAGAAACCTGATCCATTCCTGGTTGTAATTTATTACTTTGGATAATTTCTTTTAAAACATCCCCAATCGAACTTTCGTTATTTAGTCGTTTTGCCATCTCCCAAGATATTTATCGGTGCCGATTTTTTATAATAATATTCTGCTTTCGAAGCATTTATAACCACCAATTTATCACTTGAAAGCGATTCAATTTCTTCTTTCCATTTTGCATAAGGCGTGCTATAATTGATATAAGCAATATCGTTTTCAAAAGTAATTTCAATTTTCTCAAATTGATCATTTACTAAAAATCGTCCGTCCAATTGCGGCATCACTTTTTTTCTAAAACCTTTATTATCAGCAACTTTAAAAAAATCAAAAGACTCATTATAACTATAGTTCTTTTTAGTCCCATCAGACAAAATCACTTTTTCAATTTCCCAATAGCCATTCAATTTAGAGATGTCATTTTTAGTAATCTTTTGATGACAGGCAGAAAAAACAAGAACAAAAAGGAGTACAACAATTTTTTTCATAAGAATATACATTTCTACAAATTTACTTTATTCTGAATTTTAAAAGACATTTTTTTTAATTAAAAAACGAATTATATTAAACTTATTCCTATTTTTAAAGTCCAATTTCAAACTCAAATTATGAAAAATATTAATTTCCTTTTATTAGCGATAGTTTTTCTATTATTAAGTTGTTCTAAAGACAATAATACTTCAGTCGAAACCAACTACTTCCCTCCTATTGACGGAAGTTCAACTTGGGAAACACAATCAATTGCATCTTTAAATTGGAATCAAAATGCAGTACAACCTTTATTAGATTACCTAGAATTGAAAAATTCCAAATCATTTATAATTCTTGTAAATGGCAAAATTGTAATGGAAAACTATTTCAACGGACACACAGCAACAACACTTTGGAAATGGAACAGTGCGGGAAAAACTTTAACGTCAACTGTCACTGGAATTGCGGAACAAGAAGGATTTATTACTACCAATAATAAGGTTTCAGATTATTTAGGAATTGGTTGGACAAGTGCGCCTTTAGCAAAAGAAAATTTAATTACCTGCAAAAATTTATTAATGATGAATTCGGGATTAGATGATTCTATGGGTGATGAAGTTTCGCCAAGCAATCTTCAATATGTTGCGGATTCAGGGTCTCGATGGGCGTATCATAATGTCTATGTGAAACTTCAAGACGTTGTTGAACAAGCAACAGGACAAAGCTGGAATACCTATTTCAATACCAAATTACGAGATAAAATTGGAATGGGTTCAAATGGATTTTGGTTTACTGGAACTGGAGTTAATTTAGGCTTAAAAATTTATTTCAGTACGACTCGAAGTATGGCTCGTTTTGGATTATTAGCATTAAATAATGGGAATTGGAATGGAAATCAAGTGATTAATTCAGCATATTTAAACCAAGCTACAAGTACTTCTCAAAATATTAATTTATCTTATGGCTATTTATGGTGGCTGAACGGTAAATCTAGTTTTCATTTGCCACAAACACAATTACAATTTAACGGAAGTTTAATTTCATCAGCGCCAAATGATATGTTTATGGCTTTAGGGAAAGACGATCAGAAAATCTATGTAATTCCAAGTAAAAAAATGGTTGTTATCCGAATGGGAGATGCCGCCGATTCTGAGAATTTAGCACTATCAAATTTTGACGAAGTGTTATGGCAGAAGATTAGCGCGTTATACCAATAGAAACAAAATCACAAAAAAAGAGTCTTGATTGCTCAAGACTCCTTTCCCCTAAAAAACTAAAAACTAACTAAAAAACTATCTTTAAAAAAATATGGATTTCCCCAAATTTATATTTTCGTGATTGATATAACCGTTCGATTCTTCACTGTTTATAATGGTACTTGCAATTGCATCACCTACATAATTGGTTCCATAATTTCTAATGGCATTCAAATCGGGTGTTACAATATTGAATTCCAATGCTTTTTCGACAGCTTTTTTAATACTTTCCGACTCAGCAAAAAGTCCGAAATGTTCCAATAACATTGAGGCACTCAAAATTGCAGCGATTGGATTGGCAATGTCTTTTCCTGTTGCTTGTGGATACGAACCGTGAATTGGTTCAAACATTGCACTTTTATCACCCACAGATGCCGAAGCCAACAATCCTATCGAACCCCCAATTACACTTCCTTCATCTGAAATTATGTCTCCAAATAAATTTTCGGTAAGAATAACATCAAATTGTTTTGGGTTCAAAATCATTTGCATCGCAGCATTATCTACAAATAGAAAATCAAGTGCTACTTCTGGATATTCTGTAGCGATATTTGTTACAACTCGACGCCACAATCTTGAGGTTTCGAGAACATTTGCTTTGTCAACAAGTGTGACTTTTTTTCTTCTTGTCAATGCCGATTTAAATGCTAAATGTGCAATTCGTTCAATTTCCATTTGAGAATATTCACATAAATCAGACGCTACAGTTCCGTCATTGCTTAATTTTTTCTCACCAAAATAAATTCCACCAGTCAATTCCCGATAAATAACCATATCCGTTCCTTCAATGATGTAGCGTTTCAATGGCGATTTGTCAATCAATGTTTCATACGCTTTTATTGGGCGAATATTGGCATACAAACCCAACACTTTTCTCAGTTTGAGTAATCCTTGTTCGGGACGCACTTTTGCATCTGGATTATTATCGTATTTTGGATCGCCAATGGCACCGAACAAAACAGCATCTGAACTTTCACAAATTGCAATTGTTTCATCTGGCAAAGGGTTTCCCGTTTTATCAATTGCGATTGCGCCTACTAAAGCTTCTTCAAAATCAAATGTATGTCCAAATCTTTTTCCGATAGCTTTCAGTACTTTTACAGCTTGATTTGTGACTTCTGGGCCAATTCCGTCTCCTGTTAATAATGCGATTTTCAATTTCATACTATCTCAATTTTATGCTTGTACTGCTGTTATTTTCCCTTTTTCAAAGGCTTCAATTTTATCTTTATTATTGATTAAAAAATCAATATCGTCAAATCCATTTATCATACAAATTTTCTTGTAGGCATCTATTTCAAAACCAGCAATCAAATCAGAATTTTCAACTGCAATGGTTTGCTCTTCTAAATTGACACATAAATTCGTACTTGGATTTTCTTGAATTATAGTTGTAATTTCTTTCAAAAATTCTGGCGAAACCAAAATTGGCAACAAGCCATTATTTAAAGCATTTCCTTTGAAAATATCTGCAAAATAACTTGAAACAATTACTTTAAATCCATAATCGGCTAATGCCCAAGCAGCGTGTTCACGGCTACTACCACAACCAAAATTATCACCAGCAACTAAAATACTTCCTGAATATTTTTTGTCATTTAATGCAAATGAAGTTATAATTTCATCCTTATCGTCAAATCTCCAATCTCTGAATAAGTTATTTCCAAAACCAATTTTATCTGTTACTTTCAAGAATCTTGCTGGAATAATTTGGTCAGTATCTATGTTTTCAATTGGCAATGGAACCGCAGTTGTAACTAATTTTATAAACTTTTCCATATTAATTTAAGTGTAAAGTAATATCAATAATCTTTCCTTCAATTGCCGTTGCTGCCGCCACAAGTGGACTTGCCAAAAGCGTTCTTGAGCCTTGTCCTTGTCGTCCTTCAAAATTTCTATTGGACGTAGAAACGCAATATTCTCCAGCAGGAACTTTGTCGTCATTCATTGCCAAACAGGCAGAACAACCCGGTTGACGAATTTCAAAACCAGCTGCTTCAAATATAGATGTTAGCCCTTCGGCGTGGATTTGTTTCGCTACTTGTTGGGAACCGGGAACGACTAACGCAACTACATTCTTTGCTTTTTGTTTTCCTTTAATATACTTGGCAACCACTCTAAAATCTTCAATTCTGGAATTGGTGCAACTTCCAATAAAAACGTAATTTATTGGTTTGTTCAACAACTGTTCGCCTTGTTCAAATCCCATATATTCTAATGATTTTTCAAAAGAAACATCGTTCAAAATAGGAATAGTTCCATTGATTTTAATTCCCATTCCAGGATTGGTTCCATAGGTTAACATTGGAGCGATATCGGCTGCATCAAAATCATATTCTTTATCAAAAACAGCCCCTTCATCGGTTGGGAGTGTTTTCCAGTAGGCGATTTTTGCTTCTAATTCGGCACCTTGAGGAGCGAATTTTTTTCCTTTTACATATTCATAAGTTGTATCGTCGGGAGCAATCATTCCACCACGAGCACCCATTTCAATGCTCATATTACAAACAGTCATTCGACCTTCCATACTCATTTCTTCGAATACATTTCCTGCATATTCACAGAAATAACCCGTGCCAGAATTCGTTCCGATTTTTGAAATTATATATAAAATAACATCTTTGGCAAGAACACCTTTTGCTAATATTCCATTTACATTGACACGCAAACTTTTTGGTTTTTCAAGCAATAAACACTGACTTGCAAAAACTTGTGCCACTTGGCTTGTGCCAATTCCAAAAGCAATTGTTCCAAAAGCACCGTGTGTGGAAGTGTGGCTATCACCGCAAACAATCGTCATTCCGGGTTGTGTAATTCCTAATTCGGGTGCAATTACGTGCACAATTCCTTGGTATTCGTGACCTAATCCGTATAATTCCACTCCATTTTTAGCACAGTTTTTAGTCAACATTTCAATCTGATTCCGAGCTAAATCATCTACAATAGGTAAATGTTGATTAATGGTAGCCACATTATGATCGGCTGTAGCCACAATTTGATTGGGTCTAAAAACAGGAATATTACGCTCTTCCAATTCGGCGAAAGCCTGTGGACTCGTAACTTCGTGAATTAAATGCTTGTCTATATATAAAACCTGAGGTCCGTTTGGCACATTGGTAACCACGTGACTGTCCCAAACTTTATCGAATAGTGTTTTTTTATTCATTTTAAACTAAAATTCCAATATTACTTATTTTTATAATTTGATGAACATCGCCATCAATAACTTCTTTTTTTCTGTCGGCAAATTTCAAAAACTCATTATAGACAATGTCCAATTGCAATTTTGTCAATTCGTAACCAATTTTTTTAGCTCGATATGCCAACGCTGCTCGTCCACTTCTCGCCGTTAAAATAATGGCAGATTCAGTAACGCCAACATCTCTTGGATCCATAATTTCATACGTAGAACTGTTTTTTATCATTCCGTCTTGGTGAATTCCTGAGCTGTGCGCAAAAGCATTTGCGCCTACAATTGCTTTGTTAGGCTGCACAAACATTCCCATACTTTCAGAAACCATTCGGCTTGTATCGTATAATAATTTGGCGTTTATATTGGTATCCAAACCTAAATCTGGATGTTGACGCAAAATCATAACCACTTCTTCCAAAGCCGTATTTCCTGCTCTTTCCCCTATTCCATTAATGGTACATTCAATTTGTCGCGCTCCATTTATTACTCCCGCAATAGAATTGGCAGTAGCCATTCCTAAATCATTGTGACAATGGCAAGAAAGGATTGCTTTTTCAATTCCAATTACATTTTCTTTCAGGTATTTAATTTTTGCACCGTATTCTTCAGGAAGACAATATCCCGTCGTGTCTGGAATATTTAACACCGTAGCACCCGCTTTTATGGCTTCGCTACAAACTAATGCAAGGAATTCATTGTCAGTTCTGCCGGCGTCTTCGGCATAAAATTCAACATCATCAACGAAAGTTTTGGCAAATGCAACGGCTTCGGCAGCACGATCAATGATTTCGTTTCTTGAAGCGTTAAATTTATATTTAATATGAGAATCAGAAGTTCCGATTCCGGTATGAATTCTTGGTTTTAATGCAAATTTCAAAGCTTGTGCAGCCACTTCAATATCATTTTTTACAGCTCTTGTTAAGGCGCAAACGGTGGCATTTTTTACAATTTTAGAAATTGCAACTACAGAATTAAAATCTCCTGGACTTGAAACTGGAAAACCTGCCTCAATTACATCAACACCCAATTCGTCCAAACGCTTTGCAATGACTAGCTTTTGCTCCGTATTTAATCTGCATCCAGGGACTTGTTCTCCGTCACGCAAAGTGGTGTCAAATATTTGTACTTTTTGATTATCCATATCGATATTTAAACTTAATTTTATTATCTCGATACGAATGTATATATTGTGATTGTTTCTGAATGTATTTGTTTGCATTCATCTACAGTATTAAACAAAAAAATACAACTATTAAACAACTGATTACCAATTAATTAAAAGTACTTTTTTTACGATGGCAAACGCTTCAAAAGATAATTTATTTGTGCTTATTTCTTCTCTTTCTAAATCAGAAAAAAGGCAATTTAAACTCTACGTAAATCGATTAGGGGTAAATGTAGATGCTAAATTTTTATTGCTTTTCAATCTTTTGGATAAAATGAATGACTATAATGAAGAGGATATTTTGAAAAGTAAGATAGTTACCAAATTGCAATTGTCGAATTTAAAAGCACATTTATACAAACAGATTTTGGTGAGTTTAAGGCTGAATCCTGTGAATCAAAATATTCGGATTCAAATTAGAGAACAATTGGATTTTGCTACCATTTTATATCATAAAGGATTGTACAAGCAAAGTTTGAAAATTTTAGATAAGACCAAATTAGTTGCATTAGAACACGAAGAAAAAAATATTGCCTTTGAAATTGTTGAATTAGAAAAAATTATTGAGTCGCAATACATCACCCGAAGTATTGAAGATCGTGCCGATGAACTTTCTATCCAAGCCAAAGAATTGAGTCAGCAAAATGTAATTGCGAGCAAACTTTCCAATATTTCCCTGCAATTGTATAGCATTATGCTCAAAACGGGTTATGCCAAAAGCGATTTGGAAATGCAAGAAATTACGGATTATTTCAATAATAGAATGCCAGAATATCAAATTGAAGAACTTGGATTCCGAGAAAAATTATGGCTTTACAAAGCACATTTATGGCATAGTTTTTTGATTCAAGATTTTCTTTCCTGCTATAAATATGCCAGTAAATGGGTTAATTTATTCAATGATACTCCACAAATGATTTATCTAAACCCCGTTTGGTACATCAAAGGAAACAGCTATTTATTGGAATGTTTGTATCTTATAAAACACAAATCGTATTCTAAAGACGTTTTGCAACAATTGGAACAAACAATTTCAAAGGAAGAATTTCCCAAAAACGACAATACCACTTCCTTATATTTCTTATGTTATTATAGCAGTAAATTCAATTTGCACTTTTTAGAAGGCGATTTTGAGGGCGGAAAATACTTGGTTGATGAAGTGCTAAAAAACCTGAAAATCAACGAAGACCGAATAGATGAGCACCACGTAATGGTGTTTTATTACAAAATTGCAAGTCTTTATTTTGGCGCTGGTGACAATAGAAAATGTATCGAATATTTAAAGAAAATTATCGATAATAAAAACTTGTCAATGCGGGAAGATTTGATGTGTTTTGCACGAGTTTTGAGTTTGGTTGCCCATTATGAATGCGGAATGGATTATCATTTGGAAGTACAATTAAAAAGTACTTACAAATTTCTAATTAAGATGAATGACTTGCACGAGGTGCAACGAGAAATGATTAAATTCTTGAAAAATTTAGGGTCAATTTTTCCTCATCAATTGAAAGGAGAATTCAAAAAACTACATACCCGTTTGAAAACATTTGAGAATCATCCTTATGAAAAACGCGCTTTTCTGTATTTGGATATTATTTCTTGGTTGGAAAGCAAAATCGAAAACAAAACTGTGGCTTCGATTATTCAGGAGAAAGCGAAGAAGTTATTGCGATAACTAGTACATAATAACGCTCGTCGTGCTGCCTCACTAACTTTCAATGCAGATTCATTTCCAAAACAAAACGCATTGGTTCAAAATTATCAGCCCGTTGTTGGTATTAAAATAGAATTTTGACTACTCCTAAATAATCGATACCGATTATTAAAGAAAAATTAAACAGCATCGAAAACCTATAAGGTTTTTGAAAACCTAATTATAAATCTGTAAACTTATTTTAGGACGAGTCACAGTTTATGCAAAAAACTAATCAGTTAAACTTAATTTTAAATGTCCGCCCAAGCCGTGTCGGATGATTCTCATTAAAGTTGAAAGCCGAATATCACTGGCATTGTTTTCGATTTTAGAAATATAGTTTTTTGTAGTTCCGCATTTTAAAGCCAATTGTTCTTGAGTCAATCCGCGTTCTTTTCTCATTTCTTGAATTAGCACTCCAAGTTCAAAGCTTTCGTATTCTTCTTCGTATTTATCACGAGCTTCTGTACCGATTTTGCCATATTGCTCTTCTAAATGTGCCGCAAATGTTCTAATTTTTTTATGTTCCGCTTTCATTATATTATCATTTATATTTAGTTTCTAAATATTCTTTCTTTAATTTTTCCGCCATTTTTATTTCTGCTTTTGGCGTTTTTTGTGTTTTCTTTTGAAAACCGTTTACTAATATTACTAGATTTCCTTTATCAAAGAAACTGAAAACTCTAAAAATATCTGAACCCACTTCAACTCGAATTTCAAATAGTGCGTCTGATCCAGTTATATGTTTAAAAAACTTTTCTGGAATTCTGTCTTGAATCGAAATAAGTTGTAATGTCCAGTTTAGTTTTTTTCTAACTTCTTCTTTTTGGGCGTTAAAAAAATCGAGGTAATACCCTTCGTAATAAATTATTTGGCGTATAAATTTTTTATTCATTTAGCAAAGTTACCTAATAAGGTAATATTTAGCAAATATAAATGAAAGTATTATTTATGGGAAAATCGTTATGGGCTTTGTTTTGTCAATCTGAATTTATTTCAGATTCTAATTTTATAGTATTATTGAGGCAATTTGATGTCGCACCTTTAATTGTGTTAGAATGTCATTGCGAGGCAAGCAGCAATTTCAAAACAATTATTTTCTTGTCTTTGTGGGGTTAGTCGTAATGATGTCTGCATTTCAAAATTTGAATTTCATCATCGATAAACCTGTAAATTAATCTATGTTCATCATCAATTCTTCTTGACCAAAATCCAGCATACTTGTGTTTCAATGGTTCTGGCTTTCCTATTCCTTCAAAAGGATTTCTTGAAATATCTTTGAGTAGATCATTTATTTTTTTAACTTTCTTCTTGTCAATTTTTTGCCAATACAAATAATCTTCCCAAGATTCATCAACAAATACATATTTCATTTTATTCCTCAATTAAGTCTTTAGAAAATGACTTACCACTCTTAAATTTATCAATAGCAGCATCTAACCTACTTTCGTTAGTTCTGTTTGATAATTCATAATTTGTTGCAATTAGTGAGTTATATTCTTCAAGTGAAATAACAACAATCCCTGAATCTTTTCCACGATTTATAATTAGAGTTTCAAAGTTTATTGCTACTCTATCAAAGTAAGATTTAATATCTTTTCTGAAGTCTGAAATATTTGTAATTATCATAATTATTGTAATTTGTACAAATTTATGTACACTATTTTGATTTTACGCACTATTTATCAAATTATTAAGGCTAACGTTTCGCAGCCTTTTGCGATGTTAAGTATTTAAATAGCCGAAATTATCAGTTGAGCACTGACTATAAAAGTGCAAAACAAAATTTAAAATCAGCAAGAAAATCGCAATTGCTCGAAGCCTGTGTTAGTTTAGCCTTAATCTTATTGGTTGTTATTTTTCTCCGTAGTGTCCCCAAAATGATAGCACTAAAACCATAATTTTGTTTTCTTCAATTCTGTAAATTAACCTATGCTTTTCGGTAATTCTTCTTGACCAAGTTGGGATATTATAGTGTTTTAATTGTTCAGGTTTTCCAGTTCCTGTCAAAGGATGTTCTCGAAGTTCATTTAATAATTTGTCAATCTTTAATAGTGCTTTTTTATCTCCTGATTTTTTCAACTTTTGAATGTCTTTTTCAGCTTCAATGGTGAATTCAATAGAAAAACTCATAGTCCTAAAAACTCTTTTTGTTGTACTTTGGACAATTTTTTAGTTTCGCCATTTTCTGCTTGAGAAATGGATTTGTCAATTTTAGCAAAAAAATCTTTCTCACTTAATGATGTATCATCCTTAAGGCTCGCTACTTCAAATCGAACTTTCATTTCTTCTAATAATGACTTAAGCAATGATTTTTGCTTTTCATTTTTTGGGTAAACAGTGATACTTTCCATTGCTTTTGGTTTTAAAATACGACTATTTCAAATTTACATTTTTTTCTTCAAATAAAATAATATTAGTCGATTTAATTTTCTGCGCGGTGGTTACAGCTAACGTTCCCTCGCTACAAGAAGTTTGGGACTAAATAACGATTTATTTTTCGGTTAAACACTAATTTTACAAGTACAAAACCAACTTTAGATTATGCCTAAGCCCGCCATATTGCCAAACGGCGGTAAGCGGTTCGTTCTTTTATTAATCCTAACTTATTCCTAATTCTTTAAGATAATCTAATTTAAATTCTGATTCAATCCTTCCAAAACGGTTGTTAGTTTCCTTATAACAAATTATTAAGTTTTTTAAAGCATCATCATTTATTGGATAAATTTCAAGTGCTTTTTTATAATATACTATTGCATTAGCAGTATCATTTTTTTCATAATAATCTACACCGATATTATTTAATTCATCAGTTTTTTCTGCTAACTCTCTTTTTATATTCATAGGTAGTGAGTGAAATTTCCCAAGAAAAGACTGAATTTCTTCAAGACCACTATTTTGTGTTGAACTCGGTTCTAGTGTTGATTTTTCCTTTGCTTTTAAATATTCAATATCAATACTTCTGTCATGCATGTGTAATGTAACTTTATTCACGGTGCCGTTTGATTTATAAAGTGTTAATCCATAGTCAGCAAAAGAAGCTCCCATTGCATCTGTTCCAAAACCACGAAGAATGATTTTGTCATTTTGCTCGGCAACTAATTTCATTCTTTTTTCTGCCATTTGAATGTTGTCACCCCAAATTGGGTGATTTTCATTCATATTATACATAGTCACAAAAAAAGTGTTATTGTCTGGTGTTTTAACTCTAATACCTCTCCAAGCTCCTTTATTATTGGCATTTGTAGGTCGTCCATTTTCAACTCTCGTATGGTCGTCAGATAGAAATTTAAAGTCCGTTAAATCTATTGACGGTTTATTATTGTCCGATTTAAAAAAGTCAAATAGTCCCATTTTGTTTGTTTTTTTATGTTTATAAATAGAATTCTACAAGTGTATTTGGATTGTGAATTGTAAAAGTAACTTTACTCAAAAGACCTTGTTTAAAAAAAAGAGAAGATATGTCTGGATTATCCCTTTCAACTTTGTCTGAAGAGTTGTAAATATCCTTGCTCCACATTATTCGGTCATTATTTGTAGAAATTTCTCCAAACGAAAAATCTTTAATTATGTGGTTGTTAATCATAACATCATCAATTGTAACATTTAAGTGTCCGTTTACCACTTTTGCAACTATTTGTCCATTTGATTTACCTGAATAAATACAAGCACCGCCTTGCCAAACTTCAAATCTTTTGTAGTTGAATGTAAATGATTTTCTTTCTATCGGCCCTAACATTTCACCGATGTTGCTTGGAAATTTGTCCCAATTATCTGCCATTGTTTTATGTTTTTTATTTGTGCATACTCTATTCGGTTTTCAGCTTTCCCGTTTGTGCTGTCGTCACTTAGAATGACCGCTAACTTGTATATATGTATGACAAAACCATACAAAGCCACCCAAATTTGGGCAGATATGTATGACGGCTGTCATACTTTATTTATTTTCAAATGTAGTTTTAATTACCCAATAAAAGCCTTATTTATTTTTATTTAAAAAACCAAAAATTTAAAAGCAAGAAAATGACTATTCCCTCAGCCCCGATTGAGGCGGTATCCTCGCAGCGAAGCGGAGAGATTGAGCCGAAAGCGGGAATTGCAATTGCTGAAAGGCAGGAACAATTCGCTCCAAATTATATATCAGAAATAATTTCAAATTTATTTAGGTAGGTTTTAAACAAAAAAAAGCCCCAATTGCTTGAGGCTTTCTAATGTTTGTTCGATATTATTTACTTAAATACATTTTTCGTCTGGAGTACAATTCGTAAAACTGGTCGTCTTTTAAATCGTCAATAAACAAAATGCTTTCCCCAGTGGATTTCATTTCAGGTCCCAATGCTTTATTTACACCGTGGAATTTGCTAAATGAAAAAACGGGTTGCTTGATTGCATATCCTTTTAGTTGCGGATTGAATTTGAAATCGGTTACTTTATTGTGTCCCAACATTACTTTTGTGGCATAATTCACATACGGTTCGCCATAAGCTTTTGCAATAAAAGGAACCGTTCTTGAGGCCCTCGGATTGGCTTCGATGATATAAACCACTTCGTCTTTGATGGCAAATTGGATATTGATTAAACCAACGGTTCGCAATGCCAATGCAATTTTCTTGGTATGTTCTTTTATTTGAGTCATTACCAATTCCCCTAAATTAAATGGCGGTAAAGTGGCATTACTATCGCCTGAATGCACGCCACAAGGTTCGATGTGCTCCATTATTCCAATGATATACACATTTTCACCATCGCAAATGGCATCGGCTTCGGCCTCAATTGCACCGTCAAGATAATGATCTAAAAGCAATTTATTTCCAGGAATCGATTTTAATAAATCAATTACGTGTTCTTCTAATTCTTGTTTGTTGATTACGATTTTCATTCCTTGACCACCCAAAACATAGGAAGGACGAATCAATAATGGGAAATCCAATGTATCTGCCAATGCAGAGGCTTCATCGGCTGTTTCTGCTATTCCGAATTGAGGAAATGGAATTTTTAACTCTGTTAATAGTTCAGAAAAACGACCTCTGTCTTCGGCTAAATCTAATGCGTCAAAGGAAGTTCCAATAATTTTTATGCCGTGTTTAGAAAGTTTTTCGGCCAATTTCAGTGCTGTTTGACCGCCCAATTGAACAATGACGCCTTCTGGTTTTTCGTGACGAATGATGTCGTAAATATGTTCCCAAAATACAGGTTCAAAATACAATTTATCGGCGGTATCAAAATCTGTTGAAACGGTTTCAGGATTACAATTAATCATAATCGTTTCATAGCCACATTCTGCCGCAGCCAATACACCGTGAACGCAAGAATAGTCAAATTCAATTCCTTGCCCAATTCTGTTTGGCCCTGAACCTAAAACTACGACTTTCTTCTTGTTGGAAACAACACTTTCGTTGTTAACATATTTTTCACCGTTTGCTTTTTCAATTTCAGCTTCAAAAGTCGAGTAGTAATATGGCGTTTTTGCTTTAAATTCGGCAGCGCAGGTATCAACTAATTTATAAACTCGTTTTACATTTTTCTCTTCCCGTAATTTATAAACCTGACTTTCTAAACAGCTCATCATATGAGCAATTTGACGGTCGGCAAAGCCTTTTTGTTTGGCTTCCAAAAGTAATTCTTTAGGTAAAGTATCTACTTTAAATTTCGATATTTCTTTTTCTAAAGTATATAATTCTTCATATTGTTTCAAAAACCACATATCAATTTTAGTGATTTCGTGAATTCTACTCAATGGTATTCCCATTGCGATAGCATCATAAATCACAAAAACCCGATCCCAACTCGCAAAAGTCAGTTTCTCGATAATTTGTTCGTAGTTTTTATATCCTTTTCCATCGGCGCCAAGCCCATTTCGTTTGATTTCTAATGATTGTGTTGCTTTGTGCAAGGCTTCTTGGAAAGAACGACCAATTCCCATTACTTCACCCACAGATTTCATTTGCAATCCTAAAGTTCTATCGGCACCTTCAAATTTATCGAAGTTCCAACGAGGTATTTTTACGATTACATAATCCAAAGTTGGTTCAAATAAAGCCGAAGTTGATTTTGTAATTTGGTTTTGTAATTCATCTAAATGATACCCTAAAGCCAGTTTTGAAGCAATTTTCGCAATTGGATAACCTGTTGCTTTTGATGCTAATGCAGAAGAACGAGACACACGAGGATTGATTTCGATGGCTACAATATCTTCTTTTTCATCAGGTGAAACGGCAAATTGCACATTACAACCACCCGCAAAATTTCCGATACTTCGCATCATCAAAATGGACATATCTCGCATTTTTTGGAACGTGGTATCCGATAAAGTCATTGCAGGCGCAACCGTAATACTATCACCCGTATGAATTCCCATTGGATCCATATTTTCGATAGAACAAATGATTACTACATTGTCATTTTTATCTCTTAAAAGTTCTAATTCGTATTCTTTCCAACCAATTAAAGCCTTGTCAATCAAGACTTCGTGGATTGGAGACGCTTCTAAACCTCGAGTTAATAATTCATCAAAATCTTCTTTAGTATGAACAAAAGCTGCGCCAGTTCCACCTAAAGTAAATGACGGACGGATTACCAATGGAAACCCGAATTCCTGTGCAATTTCTTTTCCTTTTAAGAATGAAGTTGCTGTTTTTGCAGGAGCTGTTGGAATATTAATTTTATGTAAAAGCTGTTTGAATTGTTCTCTATCTTCGGTAATATTGATTGCATTGATGTCAACGCCAATTAATCGAACACCAAAATCTTCCCAAATTCCTTTTTCATCTGCTTCCAAGCATAAATTCAAAGCAGTTTGCCCACCCATTGTTGGTAAAACAGCATCAATTTGAGGATGTGCTTTTAGGATTTCAATGATGGATTTTGTAGTTAAAGGTTTCAAATAGATATGATCCGCCATAGAAGGGTCGGTCATAATTGTTGCAGGATTTGAATTTATCAAGATTACTTCGATGCCTTCTTCACGAATGGAACGAGCAGCTTGAGAACCTGCATAATCAAATTCGCAGGCTTGCCCGATTACAATTGGTCCCGAACCTATTATTAAAACCGATTTTATTGAATTGTCTTTTGGCATTGTGTAGTTAGTTTGTTGTGTTGTTGTTATATTTAAGGTTTTGTTGTAATTGAAACCTTTAACGAGTTGATATTTATTTAAGAGATATAAAAAAAGGCGGTACTAATAACAGTAACGCCTTTATATATGTTTAAACAAACATTATTTTTTGTGTCTTGGTTCGCAAGAAACTGTCAATTTATGTCTTCCTTTAGCTCTTCTTCGAGCAAGGACTTTTCTTCCATTCGCAGAAGCCATTCTGTCCATAAATCCGTGCTTATTTCTTCTCTTTCTTTTCGATGGTTGAAACGTTCTTTTGCTCATTGTTTGTTATCTTTAAAATCTTGTATTAAAATATCATTGGTTGTTTTAAATACTATCTGCTTTAAAACCGAGTGCAAATATACAAAGACTTTTTTTCTTTGCAAGTAGTTTTGTAAAAATATTTCAAATTCCTTTTACTATCTTTGCAAAATCATTTAATCAAATACTATGTTTCACAAAAATATCAAACTAATTTTCGCCGCACTTATTATCTGTTCAGGAATTTGGAGGTTTACAGAAAGCGAAATCGGAAATGGGATTTTCCTTATTTTTCTATCTCTAATTCCAATTTTCTTATATTTCAAAAACGAATTCATTTTATTGGCATTTTTGAAGTTAAGAAAACAAGACTTTCCAGGTGCACAAAAATGGTTGGCACACATCAAAAACCCTGAATCTGCTTTAGTTCGCAAGCAACAAGGCTATTTTAATTATCTTCACGGAATTATGCTTTCGCAAACTAATTTGATTCAAGCAGAGAAATATTTCAAGAAAGCAATTGAATTAGGATTGTCAATGGATATGGATTTAGCAGTTGCAAAATTGAATTTGGCGGGTGTTGCAATGACAAGAAGAAGAAAATTGGAAGCGACAACTTTGTTGAATGAAGCTAAAAAATTAGACAAGCAAAATATGCTAAAAGAGCAAATCGTAATGATGAAAGACCAGTTGAAAAAGATGTAATCTTAATTGTTTTATAAAAAAATACCATCAGTTTTTGAATTGATGGTATTTTTTTTTACAACGGTATTGAAATACTGTACTTCTTTTTGTTCTTATTTTCCAATTTAGAATCTCGCAACCAAGGATTGTAAATCTTCAATATTTTGTAATTAATACCTTGACTAATAGCCAAATCTGCTAAATTATTTACGGTGCTATCAATTTCTATTTTTCGAGTTGGAAATAGTTCGTATAATTCTTGTTTTGGAATATCAAATCCAAACTTTTCAGGGTTTTTCATAATTTCTTTCAATGCCAATATTCTAAAAACATAACGCGACGTTTCATCATTTAACAATAAATCATAATAATTACTCACTTTTTGAATTTCAATTTGCTTGTTAACACCCGTCATTCCGCCATTATAAGAAGCAGCAGCCAAAGTCCAAGAACCAAATTTTGATTTTGCCGCCAATAAATATTTACAAGCCGCTTCAGTTGACTTCTCCAAATGGTACCGCTCGTCAACACAATCGTTCACTTCCATTCCTTTTTCCTTTGCCGTTTCAGGCATAAATTGCCAAACACCTCTTGCGCCCGCACTTGAAACTGCATTCAATAAAGCACTTTCAATTACTGCTAAATACTTAAAATCATCGGGAATTTCATTTTTTTTCAAAATAGGTTCAATTATTGGAAAAGCACGATTCGCTCTTTTTAAAATTAATATCGTTGATGCGTGTAAATTGGCATTGACCAATAATTCCCTTTCAAAACGCTCGTTTACATCAGCAATATTTAAAGGTGTATTTTCACCAGCAAAATCAACTGCCTTAGGAAAATAATAAGCCGTTCCTTCGTGCGTAATTTTGTTTTTATTTTCATTAGAAATAGCAAATATCGAAATGCCACTTACTATTATAATTGAGGTAATAATTCCTGCTTTTTTAATCCAATTCATTATATATATTTTAATAGTGTAAACCTACAAAAATCAAATCGATTCTACTTCTTGTCCCAAAATTATTTTAGGCAAATTAGCATTAAACCATTTGAATTTACTCAAAATCATTATGTGCGTGCCGCCTTTCACAACAATACAATTCTCTATATTTTTTATAGGAAAAACTTCATCTGCATCACCGTGAATGTGAATCACGTTCTTTAAAACTTCAGTCCTATCCCATAAAATTATTTTTTCGATTGCCCAATCCAAATATTTTTTATCACGCACAGAAAGAAACTTTTTATACAAATCTAATCTTTGTTTAATCTTATCTCCAAAAGAAAATTTAGCTAAATTTTCGATATTCAAAACCAAACTTGTTGGTAAAAGTTTGTACGCTTTTGTAGTTTTAGCAACTTTAAAAGCAGTTGGAAATTCCACATTACTTTTAACACTAGAAATTATAATTGTCTTTCTAACTTCCAAAAATTTAGCCATTTCTTGAACTAAAATCCCACCAAATGAAACGCCAATTAATACGGGGTTTTTATGAGTAACTTTTTTAGAAATTCTTTTTGCATATTCCGATAACGTTTCATCGTTTAAAGGCAATTCCCATTCCAATAAAATCATTTCAAAAACATCAACTGGAAGAGCAATTCTTTCAAAAATTGAAGAACTTGCTGCTAATCCTGGCATAAAATAAACTGGAATTCTACTCATTAAAAATGTTTTAACGTTCAAAAATTGAATCAAAAGAAATTTATAACGAAATTTGTATAAAATTAAATCATTAATTGGAAATAAAAATCGGTTTCCTTTATAATTATGAATAAATTATGACAACCCAATTATACAAAGCTTCTGAACGTGGAACTGCCAATTTTGGATGGTTAAACGCTAATTATTCCTTTTCTTTTGCAAATTATTTCAATCCACAGAGAATACAATATGGAATGTTACGTGTTTTAAATGACGATACAATTGCACCAGGAATGGGATTTGGAACGCATCCTCACGAAAATATGGAAATTATTACCATTCCTCTTGAAGGCGCTTTGAAACACCAAGACAGTATGGGAAATGAAGGCACGATTAGCTTTGGGGAAGTTCAAGTTATGAGTGCCGGAACAGGAATCCAACATTCTGAAGTCAATGCAAGCCAAACAGAGCAATTAAAATTATTGCAACTGTGGGTTTTTCCAGATACCGAAAATGTAACCCCAAGATACGAGCAAAAGTTTTTCGATCTTGAAAAAAATATAAACTCATTTGTAAATATTGTTTCTCCAAAAGACTCAAATGACGGAAATGCCCTTTGGGTGCACCAAAAAACTTTTTTTAATTTAGGTGTTTTTGAAAGTGGCAAAACTAATTACAAACTAAACATCGCCAATAATAGTGTATATTTGTTTTTAATTGACGGTGAAATTGTAGTTGATAATCAGACATTAACAGCAAAAGACGCCATAGGAATATCCGATTTTAGCGACTTTGATATTGAAATCAAACAAAAAGCCAAGATTCTGATAATCGAAATACCAACCAAATAAACCAACTTAATGGAAATTAAAGACAATGCATTTTCAAGACAATTTGAAACCTTTTTAGACGGGAAAATGATTATCTTAGAATATTCTTTTCAAGAAAAAAAAATATTTCTAACAAAAATTCAAACTCCAGACAATTTTGATAATGAAGCTTTTATAAATGATTTTCTGAAAAATATTATGGAAATCGCCTACGAAAGAAAACTAAAAGTTGTACCGATTTTACCAAAAATAGCAACTTTTTTTAGAAAAAATCCTACTTATAAAGATTTGTTACCTCCGGGAATTAAGCTGTAATTTTACTTTTCAAAAACTCCAAACGCACACTTCCATCTTCATCAATTTTGGTAAGATTAATTTCGTGCAACGTATTCACTAATTCTGGATTCCAAGGCGTTTTCACTTTTACATAATTTTCTGTAAAACCGTGAATATAACCGCCCTTATTTTCACTTTCAAAAAGCACAATTCGGTTGGTTCCAAGTTGACTTTCATAAAAAGCACGTCGTTTTTTCACTGATAAACCACGCAACATTTTGCTTCTTTTCGCTCGAACATTGGCAGGAACAACTCCTTCCATATCGGCAGCTTCCGTATTATCCCGTTCAGAATAAGTAAAAACGTGTAAATAAGAAATGTCCATTTCATTCAAAAAATGATAGGTTTCAAGAAAATGTTCGTCCGTTTCTCCAGGAAAACCAACAATAACATCCACGCCAATACAAGCGTGCGGCATCACTTCCCGAATTTTATTCACGCGCTCCGTATAAATTTCACGCAAATAACGACGCTTCATTAATTTCAAAATATCATTGCTTCCAGATTGCAACGGAATATGAAAATGCGGCACAAAAGTCCTGCTTTTGGAAACAAAATCAATCGTTTCATTTTTCAATAAATTAGGCTCAATCGACGAAATTCGCAAGCGCTCAATTCCTTCAATTTTGTCCAATTCTTGAACCAATTCTAAAAAAGTATGCTCGTGTTTTTTATTCCCAAATTCACCCTTTCCATAATCCCCAATATTCACACCAGTCAAAACAATTTCCTTGATGTTTTGCTCCGAAATTTCCTTTGCATTTTTTAATACATTTTCTAGCGCATCACTTCTAGAAATCCCACGTGCCAAAGGGATTGTACAATATGTACACTTATAATCGCACCCATCTTGAACCTTCAAAAACGCCCGAGTTCTATCTCCAATCGAGTAACTTCCAACGTAAAAATCAGCCTCAGAAATCTCACAAGAATGCACTTCGCCCATATCATTTTTGGACAAATCATTAATATAATCGGTAATTTTAAACTTTTCTGTAGCGCCCAAAACCAAGTCCACACCATCCACATTTGCCAATTCCTCAGGCTTCAATTGCGCATAACAACCCACCGCCGCAACAAACGCTTTATCATTCAATTTCATCGCTTTTCGCACCACCTGCTTGAATTGTTTGTCCGCATTTTCCGTCACAGAACACGTATTTATAACATAAATATCGGCAATTTCTTCAAAATCAACACGGTCAAAACCTTCCTCCGTGAAATTTCTCGCAATCGTAGAAGTCTCCGAAAAATTCAGCTTGCAACCCAAGGTGTAAAAAGCAACTTTTTTTCTATCCGTCATATTTTTTTTATTTGGGCGAATCCCTGCGGGTCGGGCTTTCGGCTATATATTTTGTTCCGCTTTCGCTGCACAAAATGATACCGCCTCTATCCCTTTCGCGGAATTTTAGTTCCATTGAAATTTAGTTTTTAACAACAAAATTCAGGATGCAAATTTAAACATAAAAGCAACGAAATCACCAATTAATCTTAGAAAAAATAGTGAATTCGTAGCAATAAATAATTTTTACAATCTAAAGCTATAACAATAAATCCATTTTTTTCCACCACCAAAATTCCAAAGGAAAATCAGGGTAATTCTGAATAAACTTATTGTATTTGCTCGTTTTGGCTTCTTGCTCACTGAACTTAATTTCAACTGCAAAACCCTTTAAATACGAAGTTTCTATAACAAAATCAACTTCATTTCCATCAGCGGTGCGCCAATATTTAATTTGATCATCTTCAAAACGCTCGGAAAGCAACCTAAATGAAAAGTTCTCTAAAACAGCTCCTTTATCCGCTCTTTGTTCCAATGGTGAAAAATAATTAATCAAAACATTTCGCAATCCTAAATCATTAATATAAACTTTTGGCATCTTCGTAAGTTCCTTACGCAAATTGGCATAAAAAGGTTTTAGAAGCGTAATATGAAAACATTTTTGCAACACATATAAATAATTCTCAACCGTTGCATTTGAAATTCGTAACGTATTTGAAATTTCATTTACATTCAATAAATTCCCCGTTTGACTTGCCAAAAGCATCAACATTCTGTAAAACTTAGTTTCATCTGTAATTCCAGATTCTAAAACGTCTCGCTTAATATAGGAATCCCGAATTTCTCTTAGTAATTCAATTTTATCTTCAATATTTTCCTCTAAAACCACAGCGGGATAACCGCCATAATTTATAAATTCATCCATATATGCCCAAAGTAAATTCTCTTGAATGGATTTCGATTTTTTCTTACTCTTAAATTGCGAAATTTCATTTACCAAATCGGCTCTATTTTTAAAAAGTAAAAACTCTTCAAAATCAAGCGTTCCCATCTGAAATATTTTTTTTCTTCCAACCAAAGAATCGTTAAATTGACGATCAATATAAAAAGCACTACTTCCAGTAGCTACAATTTTTAATTGTGTTGAATATTCATCAAAAAGCAATTTTAGAAAATTCGTTGCGTCGTCAAGATATTGAATTTCATCAATAAAAACGATTATTTTCTTATCGCTTTGTAAAGGACAAATTTTTAAAAGATTCTCCGGATTTTGATTTAATTCTTCTAAAATATCTTTTCTATCTAAATTCAAAAAAAACACAGCTTCTCCATTTTGCTTTAACTCTTCAAAAAGTTGTTTTAGCAAAGTAGATTTTCCAATTTGACGAGCCCCAATAAGGATTGTAAACTCCCTTTTAGAAATGTGATTGGAAATAATTGTATGTTTTTTTCTTCTTACCATACAACAAATGTAATCCTTTTATATATGAAAACCGATATTTTTAAAATTTTTATTAAAATTATCCGATAATTTACTATATCCATATAGTAAAATATCCGATAATTTTCAATGTGTACATTGAAAATTATCGGATATTTTATATTATTTAAATTAAAAAAGACTTACTTTATTCTTTTCTCCACTTTTTAGATTCTTCAAAAACGTGTTCCAAAATGGCTTTGTCTTGTTCGGTAAATTCTACGTGTCTTCTGTCCATTACGATTTTGGCAACTTCAAAAGCTTTTTTAGTAAGATACGTTACAAATCCAGAAGCGCCGCCCCAAGAAAAACTAGGAACGAAATTACGAGGAAAACCACTTCCGAAGATATTTGCACTCACACCAACAACGGTTCCAGTATTAAACATTGTATTAATTCCGCATTTACTATGATCGCCCATCATTAAACCACAAAACTGAAGTCCCGTTTTGGCGAAATTCTCCGTTTCATAACTCCATAATTTTACTTCTTCATAATTGTTCTTCAAATTAGAATTATTGGAATCGGCACCAATATTACACCACTCTCCCAATACAGAATTTCCCAAAAACCCATCGTGTCCTTTATTAGAATAACCAAATAAAACAGAATTATTGACTTCGCCACCAATCCTGCAATGCGGACCAACAGTTGTTGCGCCATATACTTTAGTAGCCAATTTTACTTGCGCTTCTTCACACAATGCAAACGGACCACGAATCACAGAACCTTCCATAATTTCAGAGTTTTTACCAATATATATAGGTCCGGAAGAGGCGTTTAATGTAACAAATTCTAATTTAGCACCTTCTTCAATAAAAATATTATCAGGGGAAATCACATTGACACTCTTCGGAATGGGCTGCGAGGTTCTGTCTTCGGTTAAAAGCTCAAAATCTTCTCGAAGAGCCGCATCATTTTTGGCAAAAATATCCCAAGTGTGTTCTACTGTCAGACAATCTCCATTGAAATAAATTATTTCATAAGTATCAAAATCTACTTCTTCTTGAGATTCTTGTGTGTAAAAAGCAATTACTTCATCGCCTTTGAAAACCGCTTGATTTCGCTCTAAATTACTAATTAATTCAACCAAAATTGGATTGGGTAAATACGAGGCATTTATCATTACGTTTTCTTCCAATTCTACCATTGGAAACTTTTCCGATAAATATTCTTCGGTTAAAGTAGTCGTTGTAGAACCCAAATATTTCTCCCATTTTTCACGAATTGTCAAAATTCCAATGCGAATGTCTGCAACTGGGCGCGTAAATGTGAAAGGCAATAATGCGTTTCTGGAAGGTCCGTCAAAAAGGATATAATTCATAAAATTGGTTATTTGTTGATTTGGTTATTTGTTTAATCGAAAATAGATTCCGAAAACTTTACCGATTTTTATACTATTGACTCCAAAGTTACAAAGTTTAATAGAAAAAGGAAGAATTTGTCCATAAAAAAACCCCGCAATTTGCGAGGTTTTATATAATTTGAAAACAGATAACTATTATTTACCGTGTTTTGCGTATTTAGTTTTGAATTTATCAATACGTCCTGCAGTATCGATAAGTTTAGATTTACCTGTGTAAAAAGGGTGAGAAGTTCTTGAAATCTCCATTTTCACAACTGGATATTCAACACCTTCGTGTATGATAGTTTCTTTAGTATCTGCAGTAGATTTTGTAATAAAAACGTCTTCATTTGACATATCTTTAAAAGCAACTAATCTGTAATTTTCTGGGTGTACACCTTTTTTCATCTTAAATCTTTTTTTATTTGTTTCAATTATAATTTGCTTTGAAGCTTTTCTTCTCACAGAAAAGGTATAAACACGCTATAACTTTTTGTTTTTAACTTTATTATTTTGAGTTTGCAAATTTACACTTATTTTTCAATAATCAAACCTTAGTTGCATTTTTTTTTATTTCAAGGAAAATGTAATTTTTATCTTAGGTAAATTGGGAATTGTTATATTTGTAGATTAATTTAAAACAATAGTGTTATGGAACAAAAAATGTCTCCTTCGAAATCAGCTTTACAGTACGGTGCGTTATTCGGAATTTTGATGGTATTAGAATTTGTAATCGTCTATGTTATGGATGTCGATCCAATTTCAAATCCAGCAGCCGGAATTATCATTAACACGTTGAATTACCTTGTGTTTCCTGTGAGTATAATTACAATCAGCTGTATGAATTACAAGAAAAACTTAAATAATGGTTTTATTTCTTTTGGGGAATGTTTAAAAATTGGGGTTACAATTTGTTTGATAGCAGGTTTAATCTACGGTGTTTTCAGTGCTGTTTTTAATATGATATTTCCTGAATTTATAGAAGATCTTATGAAAAAAACGAGACAAGTAATGCTAAAGCAAAATCCAAGTATGACTTCCGCTCAAGCTGAAATGGCAATTTCTATGACGAAAAAATTTATGAGTCCAGCAATTGTAATTCCTGCAACTATAGCAATGTATTCCTTTATAGGCTTAATATATTCATTAATAATTGGGGCATTTGTAAAAAATGACAATCCACAAAGTTTGTAGATAAATGAATTTATCCATTATAATTCCACTTCTTAATGAAGAAGAATCGTTGCAAGAACTCCATAATTGGATTGTTTCTGTGATGAAATCCAACAATTATTCCTACGAAGTTATCTTTATTGACGATGGAAGCACCGACAGTTCTTGGTCTATCATTGAGCGTTTGTCTGCTGAAAATTCAAGTATTAAAGGAATTCGCTTTTTGAGAAACTATGGAAAATCACAGGCTTTGCACGCTGGTTTTGCAAAAGCGCAAGGTGATGTTGTGATTACAATGGATGCCGATTTACAAGACAGCCCTGAAGAAATTCCGGGATTAATTGATATGATTACCAATCAAGAATTTGATTTGGTTTCAGGATGGAAAAAGAAACGCTACGATTCTGTATTTGCAAAAAATTTACCTTCAAAATTATTCAATTGGGCGGCACGTAAAACATCTGGCGTTCAGCTGAATGATTTTAATTGTGGCTTGAAAGCCTATAAAAATGTAGTTATAAAAAACATTGAAGTTTCGGGTGAAATGCACCGCTATATTCCAGTTTTAGCAAAAAACGCAGGTTTTAGCAAAATTGGTGAAAAGGTAGTTTTACACCAAGCAAGAAAATATGGCGAAACTAAATTTGGTATGGAACGCTTTATTAACGGCTTCTTGGATTTGATTACGATTTGGTTTCTTTCTCGTTTTGGGAAAAGACCGATGCATTTGTTTGGTGCTTTAGGATCGGTAATGTTTATGATTGGATTTGTATCTGCAGGGTTTATTGGGTTTATGAAATTGTATAAATTATACCATAATATGCCGTATGATTTGGTGACTAATAATCCTTGGTTTTACATTTCGTTGACCACAATGATTATAGGAACACAATTATTTTTGGCTGGATTTTTAGGGGAAATAATTTTGAGAACAAAGAATAACGAAGAACGATATAAGGTTTCAAAGGAAACAAATTGATGGTATCGCAAATTGTGATACTATCAATTCTTTAAGGACGAAAATTGCGACCTTAAAGAAAAAATAAAAGCCAACTTGAGGACGCAATCTGCGTCCTCAAATACTAAAAAATTATGGAATTAGAAGTTATTCAAAATAAAATATTTGAAGTCCGAGGTAGTAAAGTGATGCTTGATTTTGACTTAGCACTATTGTATAATGTTGAAAACAAAAGGCTTAAAGCGTCTGTAAGAAGAAATTCAAATCGATTCCCTGCAGATTTTATGTTTGAACTTACTGAAATTGAGTTCGCCAACTTGAGGACGAAATTTTCGTCCTCAAGTTATGGTGGATTAAGATATATGCCTTTTGCATTTACTGAACAAGGAATAGCTATGCTATCGAGTGTATTAAATAGCGAAAAGGCAATTGAAGTAAACATTTCAATAATTAGGGCTTTTGTAACTTTTAGGCAATTTTCATTATCTTACAGCGAATTAAAAGATAGAATAGCAGTAATAGAAAGTCAGTTTCCTGATATTTACAAAGCATTAAATTATTTAGTAGAAAAAGATTCAGTTTCCGATAATAATAATGAAAGAAACAAAATAGGTTACAAGAAATAAAATTTAAGTTTAAAAAATAAAAACTATTTATGGCTAGCCCTGATTGAAGTGGAAAGCATTTTGAAATTGAAAGCCAATTTTTTTGGTTTTAAAAAGCGACCGAAGGAAGCTCTTTTAAAACCATATAAAAAATGGCTTGAAATGAAAAATCTTGAAACGGAAAGCAGGAAATAGCTCCAAAAAAAATAAAAATGGATATACCACAAAATATTTTAAGTGCCGTGAATGAATGGCTAACTCCAATTTTCGATAGAGAAACGCAAGAGGAAATTAAGGAAATGATGACTTCGTCGCCAAAAAATTTGGAAGAAAGTTTCTATAAAAATTTAGAGTTTGGAACGGGTGGAATGCGCGGAATTATGGGCGTTGGAACTAATAGAATCAACAAATATACGCTTGGAAAAAACACGCAAGGGATTTCAAATTATATGCAAAAAGTCTTTCCTGGAAAGGAATTGAAAGTTGCAATTGCATTTGATTGTCGTCATAATAGTCAATCTTTGGCGAAAGTAGTTGCGGATGTTTTTTCGGCAAATGGGATAAAAGTGTATTTATTTTCGGATATGCGACCAACACCAGAATTGAGTTTTGCGTTGAAATATTTAGGATGTCAAGCAGGAATTGTGCTTACAGCTTCGCATAATCCGCCGGAATACAATGGTTATAAAGTGTATTGGGAAGACGGCGGACAGCTTGTTCCACCTGAGGATGCGGCGATTATTGATGTAATTGAAGCATTGAAATATGACGAAATTAAATTTGATGCAAACGAAGATTTGATTGAATATATAGATACGGAAATTGATGCGGCTTTTGTGAATTCATCGATTGCGAATGCAAGTTTTAATACTTCTGCAACTGCAAAAAGTGATTTAAATATTGTTTTTACCTCATTGCACGGAACTTCTATAAAATCGGTTCCTGCAACTTTGGCGCAAGCGGGTTATACGAATGTGAATCTTGTTGCGGAACAATCAGAGCCAAATGGTGATTTTCCAACGGTTAAATCTCCGAATCCTGAAGAGCCTGAAGCGTTGAAAATGGCGTTGGAATTGGCTGATAAAATTCAAGCTGATATTGTGATTGGAACCGATCCAGACTGCGATAGATTGGGCGTTGCGGTGAGAAATAACGAAGGTGAAATGATGATTTTGAACGGAAATCAAACTATGATTTTGATGACGGCATTTTTATTGGAACAATGGCAAAAATCTGGGAAAATTACTGGAAAACAGTTTGTAGGATCTACGATAGTTTCTACTCCGATGATGATGGAATTGGCAACAGCTTATGGCGTGGAATGCAAAGTGGGATTGACGGGATTCAAGTGGATTGCAAAAATGATTAAGGATTTTCCTGAGTTGGAATTCATTGGCGGGGGCGAAGAAAGTTTTGGATTTATGGTTGGTGATGCGGTTCGCGATAAAGATGCGGTGGCTTCTACCCTACTGATTTGTGAAATTGCGGCTCAAGCCAAAGCAAAAGGCAGTTCTGTTTATAAAGAATTATTGAATTTATATGTAGATTATGGATTCTACAAAGAATTTTTGGTATCAATTACCAAAAAAGGAATTGAAGGTTTAGCAGAAATAAACCAGATGATGGTGGATATGAGAACGAATCCTTTGAAGGAAATTAACGGCGAACGCATCGTAATGATGGAAGATTATAAAACTTCGGTGGCAACTAATTTATTGACAGGCGAAAAGGAAACTATGTCAATTCCGAAATCGGATGTGTTGATTTATTATACTGAAGATGGGGCAAAAATTGCTGCAAGACCAAGCGGTACGGAACCGAAAATTAAGTTTTATGTGAGTGTGAATGCAGAACTTGATTCAGTTGCTGATTTTAAAGAAGTGAATGCTATTTTGGATACTAAAATTAAGAGGATTTTAGAGGATTTAAAAATTGATTGATGAGTAACTCACTGAGCCCAAATGACAATTCGATAATATTAAATTCTATAATAGATTTAATTGATTCGACACGTCAAAAAGTTGCAGTAACAGTAAATCAAGAACTTACATTATTATATTGGAAAATCGGAAAAAACATTAATGATGATGTTTTAAATAAAAACAGAGCTGATTATGGAAAGAAAATAATTCCACAATTGAGTATAGAGCTTACAAATCGATACGGAGTAGGATTTAGCAAAAGAAACTTACAAGGGTTTTTAAAGTTAAATACTGTTTTTGAAGACGTTAGCATTTTGCACACAGTGTGTGCAAAATTGAGTTGGTCACATATTAGAACTTTAATTTATATAGAAAATGAAATAAAAAGAGAGTTTTATATTCAAATGTGTGTCCACGAACGTTGGAGTGTTCGGGTTTTACTAGAACGAATAGATAGTATGCTTTTTGAAAGAACAGCCATCAGCAAAAAGCCAGAACAAACAATTATTAATGAATTAAAAGTTCTGGAAACAGAAAAAAAAATAAGTCCTGATTTAGCTTTTCGAGATCCTTATTTTTTAGACTTTTTAGGCTTACACGATTCTTACTCGGAAAGAGATTTAGAAAGCTCTATTTTGGCACAACTTCAATATTTCATTACTGAAATGGGAAGTGAATTTGCATTTTTATCCCGTCAAAAAAGAATAACTATAGATAATGAAGATTTTTATATTGATTTGCTTTTTTATCACAGAGGTCTCAAAAGTTTAGTTGCAATTGAATTAAAACTTGGCAAATTTAAAGCAAGTTATAAAGGACAAATGGAATTATATTTACGATGGCTTGAACATAATGAACAGAAAGCTGGGGAAAACAAGCCAATTGGACTAATACTTTGTAGCGAGAAATCCCCTGAACAAATTAATTATTTAATGTTGGATAATGAAAATCAAATTAAAGTTTCAGAATATCTAACCCAATTACCTGAAAAACAATTATTGCTTGAAAAATTAGAACGAGCAATTGCAATAGCAGAAAACAATTCAAGAAAAAATGAGTAATTTTAAGAAAATATTTCCCTTTGTACTGCCTTATAAAAAGTACGCCTATTTAAACATATTTTTCAATGTTTTGTATGCCCTTTTTGGAACTCTTTCCTTTATTTCATTGATGCCAATGATGGATGTTTTGTTTGGACAATCCAAGAAAAATTATATTGTTCCTACTTATAAAGGAATTTGGGAACTAAAAAAATACATTTCTGATTTCTCGAGTTATTATCTAACAAATATTACCGATACAAAAGGAATTGGATTTACATTAGCGCTATTGGTTATTGGAATTATATCCATCTTTTTATTGAAAAATCTTTCTGATTATTTGGCAATGTTCTTCATTACTTTTTTGAGAAATGGAATATTAAAAGACATTCGGAATGCGATGTACAAAAAAACGATAGATTTACCTTTGGCATTTTTCTCAGAAAAACGAAAAGGGGATACCATTTCAAGGATTTCAGGTGATGTAAATGAAGTGCAAAATTCCTTTTTATCGATATTAGAATTGGCTGTGAAAGAACCTTTGACAATTATTTTTACGATAATTGCAATGTTTACAATCAGTGTAAAATTAACGATTTTTGTGTTTATATTTATTCCCGTTTCTGGCACTATAATTTCATTAATTGGAAAAAAATTAAAGAAACAATCTACAAAAGCGCAAGAAGAACAAGGCGTTTTTCTATCTATAATTGAAGAAACTTTGGGCGGATTAAAAGTGGTGAAAGGATATAATTCTGAGAAGTATTTTAATCAAATATTTCAAAATTCAACAACTAAATTTTTCAGTTTATCAAATATAATTGGAAACCGACAAAACCTTGCTTCGCCTTTGAGCGAGTTTATGGGAATTATGGTCATTGCCATTTTACTTTGGTTTGGTGGTCATATGGTTTTGATAGAACACACATTAAATGGCGCGGCTTTTATTACGTATATGGGATTGGCTTACAACATCTTAACCCCAGCAAAATCAATATCTAAGGCTTCTTACAACATCAAAAGAGGAAATGCTGCAGCGGAACGAATTTTAGAGATTTTAGAACAAGAAAATCCAATTGTTAGCAAAATTGATGCAATTGAAAAAGATACATTTGAATCTGAAATAAGTATCAAAAATATCAACTTTAAATACGAAGACGAAATTGTACTTAAGAACTTTTCATTGGAAGTAAAAAAAGGGGAAACGGTTGCACTTGTTGGACAATCTGGAAGTGGAAAAAGTACGATTGCAAATTTATTGACTCGTTTTTATGATGTAAATGAAGGCACAATCGAAATTGATGCTGTTGCTATAAAAGATATGAATTTGCAATCCTTACGAGGATTAATGGGATTGGTAACGCAAGACAGTATTCTATTTAATGATACTATAAAAGCAAATATTTCGTTAGGTAAATTAGATGCTACAGATGAAGAAATTATTGAAGCATTAAAAATTGCCAATGCGTATGAATTTGTAAAAGACCTATCAAAAGGCATTTACACCAATATTGGTGACAGCGGAAACAAACTTTCGGGCGGTCAAAAACAACGATTGTCAATTGCTCGTGCTGTATTGAAAAACCCACCGATAATGATTTTGGACGAAGCAACATCAGCATTGGATACAGAAAGTGAAAAATTTGTACAAGTAGCGCTAGAAAATATGATGCAAAATAGAACTTCAATTGTAATTGCGCATCGCCTTTCTACGATTCAAAAAGCAAATAAAATTGTAGTTTTGCATAAAGGCGAAATTGTAGAACAAGGCACACACGATGAATTAATTGCAAGGAACGGAACGTATAACAAATTGGTTACGATGCAGAGTTTTGAGTGATACTATAAAACGAAAATAGTTATGAAAAGAGAATATATTTTAGCGATTTTTTTAATTTTGTTTATTGGCATACATTTTTCAGCGGAATACATTTTCGGCGAAGAAAAAATAATGTCTATTTTAAATAATTATATAGTAATTTGGTTTATGATTGCCTTCTATTTAGGGCAATATTCTATGAGATTTCCTAAATCTTAAATAGATGTTTATAAACGACAAAAATATCAAGATTCCTGAAGATCCAAATACAATTGTTTGGAAGTATTTAGACTTGTCAAAATTTGTCGATTTATTGTTATATAAAAAATTATTTCTTTCGCGTTCGGATAAATTTGAAGATCAATATGAAGGTACTTTTAGCGAACCTACATTTGAAGAAATTCGGAAGTTATCCATTAATAATCCTGAATTTTTAGATTATTACAAATCCCACCGTGAAAATGTAGTGATTAGCAGTTGGCATATCAACGAATATGAATCTTTTGCGATGTGGCAAATTTTCACACAAAAAAGTGAAGGGTTGGCAATTCAATCTACTTTGGGACGAATTCAAGAGGCTCTAAAACTCGATACTACCTACAACCAACATATCGGCGAAGTGAATTATATCGATTATAAAAAAGAATATATTCCTTTTGACAATGCTTTTTTTCCTTTTTTATTCAAGCGAAAAAGTTTCCAATATGAAAGAGAAATCCGAATTATTTCTGATGTAACAGAATTTGAATTGAAAATTGATAACGGCTTGAAAATCGATGTTGATATAAATCAATTAATTGAGAAAATTTATATCCATCCAAAATCTGAAAACTGGTATAAAAATTTGGTAATTGAATTGGTTCACAGACTTGGGTTTGATTTCAAAATTGAAAAATCAGATTTAGAAAGTGAAATTCTAATTTAGAATCTTGCTGTGATTTTAAAATTAAAAACCCTTGTCGTCATATAATTTGGAATTCCGTATTGATTTTTGGTATAAACATCACGAACCCAAGTATTGGTAATTGCATTCAAATTATTAAATAAGTTAAAAATTTCCATTCCTACAGACAAATCTTTGAATTTTTTTAACCAATGTCCTTTTGGCAAATTCTTATTATTATCAGTCAAAACTTTAAAGAATCCAACATCCGCACGACGGTAATCACGCATTCTATTTTGATAAATATATGGATCTGCATACGATGGCGAACCACCCGGAAGTCCCGTATTATATACTAAATTCAGATATAATTTCACACTTGGAAGGTTCGGCATATAATCCTGAAACAAAATTCCAAATTTCAATCTTTGATCTGTTGGTCTTGGAATGAAACCTTTATTATCGATATTTTCCTCTGTTTTTAAATACCCAAAACTAAACCAAGATTCAGTTCCTGGAACAAATTCACCGTTCAAACGAATATCAAGTCCTTGTGCAAAAGCGGTTGCATTATTATCGGCGGCATATCTAATTCTGACATTATCCAAAGTATATGGATTTACATCAGTAAGAATTTTATAATAGGCTTCCGTAACCAACTTAAATGGGCGATTCCACATTTTAAAACTATAATCGTTACTCAAAACAAAATGTATCGATTTTTGAGCTTTTACATTCGGAAGTACCGTTCCCGTTGAATCTCTGAGTTCTCGATAGGATGGTGGCTGAACATACAAACCGGTTGAAAATCTAAAAACCATATCTTTTTCCCAATCGGGTTTGATTGCAAATTGCCCTCTTGGACTGAATTCTATTTGATTTTTACCCTCAACATTTGCGCCAGAAACTTTCCATTGGTGCATTCTCGCTCCAATATTTAACCAAACATCGTGATTTCCTAATTTAGTTTTTCTGTTCAATTGGGCATAACCAGAAAATTTATCTATCGTAGCAAAATTTAATGCTCTCACATTTTGAAATGGAACTAATGGCCCAATATAAGGCTGATACGGTTGTTGATTTGTAGGCAAATTCAAATTGGGTGGATTTATAGAAAACCCAGCAGAATCGATAACTTCCCACTCCACTACTCTATCCCGAATATCCTCACGAGTGTATTTGAAGCCCCATTCTATCTGATTTTTTTTGACATCGTGAAATCCTTTTACTTCCGCATTTACAATTAATGCGTCCAAATCATTTCGAGCGTGATTTAATTGTGTTCCTATAGCGCGACTAAAAGTTACCCCACCAAAAGTTTCAGAACCTATATTACTATCAACTTCTCCCAAAAAATAGCCAGCGAAAATATCAAAATATTCTTGTTCCAAAGTATGATATGCCGATGCAATAAATTTTAAAGTAAAATTTTCACTTGCTTTAAATGTAGTTTTGAATGCACCAAAATAAGTATCGTATTTGTCTTTTTCTTGCCCTTCATAATATACTTGCAAGGCAATTGGTTCGTCAATAGTTCCGAAATTAGTTTGTCTTGAAATGGGTTGATAGTTGTATTTATTTTGAGAAATATTACCCAAAAAACTCCATTGCCATTTGGTTGAAGCGTTATAAATTACATTCGTTTGAACGTCAGCAAAAGTAGGTCTGAAATTAGTTTCTGTTTGTTGGCTGTTTACCAAAAGACTATTGTTTCTATAGCGTACACCTGTAATTGCTGACCATTTTTGATTTTTGGAAACGGCATCAACAGCTAAACTTCCACCTAATAAACTTGCTTCTGCGGCAACTCCAAATTTTGTAGGACGACGGTACGTAATATCTAAAACCGATGATAATTTATCCCCATATTTCGCCTGAAATCCACCTGCCGAGAAATCAACATTCTGAACCAAATCGGTGTTGGTGAAACTCAAACCTTCTTGCTGACCCGAACGAACCAAGAACGGACGATAGACTTCAACTTCATTAACATACACTAAATTTTCATCATAATTTCCACCACGAACTGCATATTGTGTGCTCAATTCATTATTAGAATAAACGCCTGGTAATGTTTTCAAAATATTCTCAATTCCTGCATTCGCACCCGGAATTCTTCTGATAACTTCGGGTTCAATTGTAGTAATTCCCTGAACTCGTTTTCTGTTATTTGCAGTGATAATTACCTCGCCCATTTGCTCCGCTTTTTCATTCATCGTAACATTGAATTCAAAGTCTTCATTGGGTTTTAATTCCAATGATGCTGTGGTTTTCTTTAGAGAAACGTGCGTAAAAACAAGTGTTATTTTTTTATTTGCAGGAACTGTCAATGAATAAAAACCATTGGAATTAGTTACTGTCGATTTAGATTGATAAGATATATTTACGTTTTCAACGGGATTGTTGTTTTCGTCTAAAATGATTCCTTTTACTCTTGCATTTTGAGCAAAAACAAGGCTTCCGATAAATAAAAATAATATAGTAAATAATAGATTTTTGATTTTCAAGAGTATTTATTTTTTAATTTGACTTCTAAAAAATTGCGTTTCAAAGATAGTAGAATTTCCTACATTATCAGTAACAACAACTTTTAAATCGTTTTTTCCTTCTGCCACAATTCCATCATCAAAATTGTGAAACATTTTTTTTGATTTATAATCATATTCAAATAAAATCCAATTTCCATTTAAATAACCATCATACGTTTTTATCCCTGACAACTCATCATTTATGGTAAATTCTATAGTTTTTTTATCGCTAATCCACTTACCTTCAATGTTTTTACTAATTTTTATTGTAGGTGAAACAGTGTCTTTCATCAAAATGAATTTTCCCCAATTTTTAGTATAGGAAGTAAACGTGTTTTCTTTTAATTTGGTATAATTATAATAGGTTTTGTTATCTTGAATAGAACCGATAAACATTTTTTCCTTGTCTTTTTGAGATGAAATAGAATCAAGTATAGAAATTACAAAATTGGAATGAACGGGAATATTTTCATTATCCAATAATAAAGCATTGGCTTTTACATCAAAATTTAGATAAAAATCATCGTAAAAAGTGCCTTTTGGAATGTATAAAGTCCAATTTCCTTTTTCAAAATTATATTCTTTATTCGCTTTAATGAAAAATTTCGTTTTTTTGACTTTTAAAGTATCAATAGCTGGTTCCAAAGAATTTTCAATGGGAATAGTGATTGTCGTTATATTATTATTAAAATCAGAAACCTCAATTCTACAAATTTGATTGGTATTTTGAGTAACATTTATAATTCCATTATTGTCATAAGGCTTGATAATACTCAATGGAAATGGTGTTTTCATAAATAATTTCTGAACCCTTTGCCCCATTATTTTATAGCGTGAATAATCAATTAAGGCATTTATATATCGCATTTCATCAAATGCATACGAGTCAAATTGAAACCCAAAAATAGTTTTTCCATTCAAAAAAGTCTCTGCTTTGTAGATTCCATTTCTATCCCAAGATAAATCTGATAAATCATAAGTATGAATTCCAAAACTAATATTCCCATTGGCAAGAATTTTATCACAATAATAACTTCCATCTTTTTGCAAAGTTAAATTGACCATAAATGGATTTTTTGATTTATTAATGACCGTATTTTCATCCATTGGATAAACTAAAACATTTGTAATAACGGGTTGTTGCGTATCTTTTATTAAAACATCAAAACCAAATAGAAGTGGGTTTATAATTTTCTCAGTTCGGGAATCCCGAATTTCAAAATGCAAATGTGGTCCATCCGAACCTCCAGTATTTCCTGATAATGCAATAATTTCTCCTTTTTTAATTGGCAATTGATTGGGTTTCAAATACAAATCAACTTCATATAATTTTTCTTTATATTGATCTGCTTTTAAATAAGATTCAATTGCTGGATTCAAAGATTTTAAATGTCCGTAAACCGTTGTGAAACCATTTGGATGTGTAATATAAATTGCTTTTCCATATCCAAAAGTGGAAATTTTAATTCTTGAAACATAACCTTCTGCCGAAGCAAAAACGTTCAAACCTTCTTTCTTTTGTGTTTTAAAATCAAAACCTGCGTGAAAATGATTGGGTCTTAATTCACCAAAATTGCCTGAAAGTTGCGTAGGTATTTCTAAAGGCGTACCAAAATAATCTTTTGGATACTGATTTTGAGAAAAAACAGAGGCGTATACTAGTAATAAAAAAGAAAATTTCATTTGAAAGGTTTCTGCTAATTTAAACAAAAAAAGATAAAAATCTAAAATAAAATGAAGCTATAAACAACTAAATTTCAAAATATTAAAAACTTTTATTCTGTTTGATGTAAAATATTTTAGAAAAAAGCACTTTAATTAAATAGGAATATTAACTTTGTGGATTAAGTAATGATTTAGTTTCATAATGAGTGAAATTGCAGAAATAGTTGATACTCTTGAAGGTAGAATAGGGAAACTCTTTAGTAAAATAGATACTTTAGAGCAAAACAACCATATTTTAAAGGGCGAATTAAACGAGTCTGCAACAATTATAAAAAAACAATCTGATGCGATTGAAGTGTTAAAAACACAATATAATTCACTTAAAATGGCGAATTCGTTGCTTGGCAGTGATGAAAATAAAAGAGATACAAAGCTAAAAATAAATTCATTAATTCGTGAAATTGATTACTGTATTGCACAGTTATCTGATTAGTAAAAATTATGGATGAAAAGCTTAAAATTAAATTATCAATTGCAGACAGAGTTTATCCGTTAACGGTAGATATGTCGCAGGAAGAAGGATTGCGAAGTGCTTCTAAGAAAATTGATGTTATGATTAAGCAATTTGAAGAAAATTATGCGGTTCGTGATAAGCAAGATGTTTTGGCAATGTGTGCCTTACAATTTGCCTCTCAATTAGAACAAAAGCAAATTGACAAGTCAATCGATAATGTAGAAACGAACGAAAGACTGAAGAAAATTAATGATTTATTAGCAAAATATCTCGACAAATAAACACGTTCTTTACAATAACTAAGATACTGCCTACATTAGTTCACATTTGGTAAACTCAACACTAACAATTTAGAATGAGCGAATCTTCATTACTATAGAATGCCTTGCTTTGACTAGGAATCTTGAACAATGAGTTAGCTCAAAACTTGTATTTCCGAGTTTATTCAAGCAATCTAATGTAGGCTTTTTTTATATATAAATTTTAACAAACATGGACAGTACATTAATTATAATTATTTCAGGAATAGCTGGAATTGCAGGTGGTTTTATCGTTGCGAAAATGATGGAAAAAAGCAACGTTTCCAATTTAGTTCAAAATGCTAAAAAAGAAGCGGCTTCCATTTTAAAAGATGCAAACCTTGAAGGCGAAAACATCAAAAAAGACAAAATTCTTCAAGCAAAAGAGAAATTTATTGAGCTGAAATCAGAACACGAAGAAGTAATTCTTGCTCGTGATAGAAAAGTAGCAGAAGTAGAAAAGAGAGTGCGTGACAAAGAATCTCAAATCTCTAACGAATTGGCAAAAGCCAAAAAAGTAAACGACGATTTTGAAGCAAAAACAGTAGAATATACTTCAAAAGTTGAAATTCTTGACAAAAAACAACAAGAAGTTGAGAAAATGCACAAGAGTCAATTGAACCAATTGGAAGTAATTTCAGGTTTATCAGCGGAAGATGCTAAAGAACAATTGATTGAAGGTTTGAAAGCTGAAGCCAAGACCAAAGCGATGTCGCACATTCAAGATACCATTGAAGAAGCAAAATTAACAGCGCAACAAGAAGCTAAGAAAATCATTATCAATACAATTCAACGTGTTGGAACAGAGGAAGCTGTAGAAAATTGCGTTTCCGTTTTCAATATTGAATCTGACGATGTAAAAGGTAGAATTATTGGTCGTGAAGGTAGAAATATTAGAGCTTTAGAAGCTGCAACTGGAGTTGAAATCATCGTTGACGATACGCCAGAAGCAATTATATTATCTTGTTTCGACCCTGTTAGAAGAGAAATTGCACGTTTAGCACTTCATAAATTAGTAACCGATGGAAGAATTCACCCAGCGAGGATTGAAGAAGTTGTAGCTAAAACTGCCAAACAAATTGACGATGAAATTATTGAAGTTGGAAAACGAACTGTAATTGATTTAGGCATTCACGGATTACACCCTGAGTTGATAAAAGTTGTGGGTAGAATGAAATACCGTTCGTCTTATGGACAAAATCTATTGCAACACTCCCGTGAAGTTTCCAAACTTTGTGGAATTATGGCAGCTGAATTAGGATTGAACGTAAAACTGGCTAAAAGAGCGGGATTATTACACGATATTGGAAAGGTTCCAGATGCAGAAAGCGATTTACCTCACGCACTTTTAGGAATGCAATGGGCAGAAAAATACGGTGAAAAAGAAGAAGTTTGCAACGCAATTGGAGCGCATCACGACGAAATCGAAATGAAATCATTGTTATCGCCAATTATCCAAGTTTGTGATGCTATTTCTGGAGCTCGCCCTGGAGCAAGACGACAAGTTTTGGATTCTTACATTCAACGTCTGAAAGATTTAGAAGAAGTTGCCTACGGATTTACAGGTGTTAAAAACGCTTATGCAATCCAAGCTGGTAGAGAATTACGAGTTATTGTTGAAAGCGAAAAAGTTTCTGACGACAATGCAGCCACTTTATCATTTGAAATTTCCCAAAAAATTCAAACTGAAATGACCTATCCTGGCCAAGTAAAAGTTACCGTAATTAGAGAAACAAGAGCGGTTAACATAGCGAAATAAAATAAATAGATTTACCAAAAAGGCCTATTAATTGCAAAATTAATGAGCCTTTTTTTTATGAATTATTTCATACAATCCACTTCGTTTTAGAAGTTTTTTTTGGGCGTGCCCTCGTTTAGAACGTTTTGAGTAACATGGAAATCTGTACTAAACTCGGTCGGGTGTTCCGCTGCAAGTCCTCGCCAAGTTCCGCTTTCGCTACACTTGTCTGTGGGCTTTTCGCTTCACCCCCTCACGCAAGATAGACAAATTAGATAGTTAGATTTTTAGACTTCTTAGACTCCAGCAAAATTTTCATAGACAAAACCCATTTACCACGTCGTAAAATGGATAATCGGGGTTCTGAACTCCATTAACGTGGTCTCGAAGTGCATTAATGGGGTTATACAACGTGGTAAACGGGGTTCTGAACTCCATTAACGGGGTCTCGAAGTGCATTAACGGGGTTCTGAAGGCTCACATAAAAAAGTTGGGGATAAGTTATAGATTTGCATAAAAAAAGCAAATGGATTTTTCAATATCTTCTTCCTTTTTACCCCAAGGGTTATTAACTCATTTTGACATTGTTGATTTCAAAGAATTGGGTGATTTACAAACAAAAAATGATTGTTTTTATATCTATTTAGATGAGAAAAACATACTTCCAAAAGACTTCAAAAACGCTGAATTTGAGTCTAAAGGTTTTTACGAAAGAACAATAATACAAGATTTTCCCATACGAGGTAAAGCTGTTTATTTAGGGATAAGAAGACGGCGATGGCGTAATAAATTTGATAAGTCAATAGAAGTGAAAAGTGATTATTCTTTTATAGCTGAAGGTTCAAAATTAACAGTTGAGCTTTCGGCTTTTTTAAAAGATACAGGTAGAGACCCGAGAAGATACGATAAGTAATATTGCCAGTTATTACTGCATAAAAGCCAATTTACTGCAACGTCATTACAAGAAAAAAATCAGTGGCTTTAAGGATTGGGGACAGTTAAATCACTCCGAAGATTATTTGATTTATCCCCAAAATATAGGCGAACATTTAAGCATTGACGAGTTAAGTTTGTCAAAAGGAGAACTCTATACTTTTGTTACCAATAAAAATGGAAAAGGAAAGAAAAAGACACTTGTGGCTATTATCAAAGGAACTAAAAGTCAAGATATTATTGATGTTCTAAACAAAATTCCGTTAGAAAAAAGAAAATCAGTAAAAGAAATAACCCTTGATATGGCAAACAATATGCAGTTAGCTTCAAGAATGTGTTTCCCTGAAAGTTATCTTGTTACAGACCGTTTCCACGTTGTGAAACTAATAATGGAAGCACTGCAACACTTAAGAATAAAATACCGATGGGAGGAAATTGAAAAAGAAAACCAAGCCATAAAAACGGCTAAAGAACAAGGCGTAAAATACGTTCCATTTACTTTTGAAAATGACGATACCCCCAAACAATTATTAGCTCGCAGCCGCTACATTATTGCTAAAAAAACAAATGATTGGACGCAAAACCAAAAGATAAGAGCTGAATTACTATTCAAAAATTATCCTCTTTTACATAAAGCTTATAAACATACTCTTGAGTTCAGAAACATTTATGAAGAAACATCAAGAGAACTCGCCAAAGAAAAAATATTGAACTGGATAGAGAAAACCAAACTATTAGAAATGAACGTTTTTAATACCGCGGCAAACAGCTTAAAATATCATTTGGAAACCATTTTGAACTTCTTCATAAAAAGACATACAAATGCAAATGCGGAATCATTTAACTCTAAAATAAAACTCTTTAGAGCAAACCAAAGAGGTGTAGTAGATGTCAAATTCTTTCTCTTTAGAATGGAGAAACTTTTTGCCTAATCCCCAGAAAATTTATGTGACCCTTTTGTTTTTTACAAATAGGTCACTAAATAGGTCACTAAATAGGTCACTGAAAGAATGTGATTAGATGAAGATTTTGATATAGCTACCAATAAAAAAACGCTGTAAAACATTTGTTTTACAGCGTTTTAGCCTTTTTTGTTAATCTACTGGCGGAGAAAGAGGGATTTGTATCTCTATTCTAAATCGCTTATAATTAAATACTTATAATTAGTAAAAAAACTAGGGTCTCGCTTTTGCTCCTACTACATATTTGCAAAAAATCCTATAACTTATTCCAACACAAATGTAATGAATTAGTATGTTTTAAACAATAAATAGTATGTTTTATATGACTAAAAATAAAACAAGTAAAGTGCTATTTTTTGTTCAGGTAAAGTTTGTTTATTGAACTACTGAACTATTAAAATCAGCCAATAATCAACCGCTCTACTTGTTCATATTTTAAGCTAGTGTATTGACAAAACTCCTCGATGCTTACTAATTCATTTTGGAGCTTATTGAGGTCCTTTCTGATTTTTAGCAACATTCTTATGCTTTGCCTATAACTCTTCCCAGTAATGCGTTGTATGTCCTTTGGATAGATACACAACCTCTTGTTTTCAATTTTCATACTCTATCTATAGCTTTGGCTAGGCTTTGAGTACCATAATGGCACTACCCTATCAATTTGTATTAGGTTATAAAATTAGTGAATATTCTCTTCCCTTTTTGAGTGACATTTATGTTTATAAATGACATTTATACCACTGTATGACATATTGAATACCTCATTGTTCTAAACTACTACTTTAAGTGTAATATTTGCTTGGAAATCATTCAATATTTAGTTGCAACGAGAATTCGGAATGTTAAAAAAAGTGAATTATTAATATTAAATTTTAGGAATTATGGCAAGACAGAAAGGCATAATTAAATTAAAAGGTACTATCGGGGATATTACTTTTTACAAAACCCAAGACGGACATTTGGCAAGAGAAAAAGGCGGCATTGATGCCAGCCGTATTGCGAGTGATCCTGCGTTTCAAAGAACTCGGGAGAATGGTTCTGAGTTTGGAAGAGCTGGAAAGGCTGGGAAGATTTTAAGAACTTCTTTGAGAGCGTTGCTTATCAATTCAGCGGATGGTAGAATGGTGAGCCGATTGACTCAAAAAATGGTTAAAGTTATCCAAGCGGACACGGTAAGCGTGAGAGGTTTGCGAAATGTGATTGATGGCGAAGCGGAATTGCTTCAAGGATTTGAATTTAATATTCGTGGGAAATTGGGAACCAGTTTATTTGCTCCTTTTGTGGGAACAATTGACCGTGTTGCTGGTACGATTACTGTGGATATTGCTCCATTTATTCCTGCCAATATGATTGCAGCTCCATCAGGAACTACGCATTTCAAGATAATTTCTGCAGGTTCAGAAGTGGATTTTGAAGCGGAAACTTTTATTGAAGCGCATACAGAAACTGCGATTCTTCCTTGGGATAATGTTGAAACAGTTGCAATTAGCCAAGAAAATGCGGTTACTGCTGCAAGTATAAAACCCTTGTTTTTGGCTTTGGGAGTTGAGTTTTACCAAGAGGTAAATGAGCAAATGTATCCTTTGAAAAATGGAGCTTACAACCCATTAGCATTGGTGACTGTTAGCGGATTGTAGTATGGTTTTAGTGTTGAATAGAACTTATTTTCCTGAGGGAACACAAGGGGTTTTAGAATGGAACGGCACATTGATTTGTTATACCATCGAATTGCCCTGGTTGGGAAACCAACGGCGAATTTCTTGTATTCCTGAAGGAGACTATTTTTTGCAGCTGCGGTTTAGTCCAAAATTTAAATGGCACTTTCTATTGATGAATGTTCCGGGAAGAGATTTGATATTAATTCACCCGGCAAATGATGCCAAATTGGAATTATTGGGTTGCATTGCGCCTGTAACGGTTCACACTGGAATTGGAAAAGGAAGTGCCTCACGAAAGGCATTAGCAAGGTTAAAAGCTTTGACAAAAAAGGCTTTTGAGCGAAATGAAGAAGTGATTTTAAAAATACAATTAAAAAAAGAAGTGCTATGAATATAGTAGATCGCGCGATAGCGCCCACACCGAAATTTTTTAGGATTTTGAGAAGTATAGGATTGGTTTTGTTGGCCATAAGCGGAACGATTATTGCAGCTCCTGTTGCGTTGCCTGTTGCACTTGTTAGTGCTGCTGGATATGTTGCGGTTGCTGGCGGTGTGATTTCGGCGGTTAGCCAATTGACAAGCCCCCTAACCCCCGAAGATAGTGAGACCCTGAAACGAGTTCAGGGGAAAGACCAAGTTCAGGGGGACAAACGAGTTCAGGTGGACGACCCTGAAATAAATTCAGGGTAAATGGAGACTAATATTTCCCTTAGAACTGGAACTGCTGCAGGAACTTTATTGAGTATTTTGCCTAATTTATTTTCTGAAGATGTATTAAAAACAATTATCTTAGCAGCTCTGGGAGCAACGGTAAGTTTTACGGTTTCGCTCTTGTTGAAATGGTTTATGAAATTTAAAAATAAATAATACTGAAACAAGTTCAGCATAAATTCGTTTTGGCTTGGTAACCTTTTACGAATTATTATGAGAAAGCCTAGTCTATTTTTAGACCAGGCTTTTTTTGTGGTTTAACGTTTCCTTGCTAGAGCTTGTGGCGGATTATGGAAAGCTTTTTTTCATAACCGACTAAGCGAAGTTATGAAAAGTAAACGAACAATTTACCGAAAAACTAGCCATAAGTGTTAGCAAGTGTTAGCTGATGCCCTTTTATTTATCTCTACTTTTTAAAATTTTAATTTTACACCGCCGTTTATTGTTGCACCTTCGGTATGTGTCCAAATATCATCAAAAATTGGATTGCTATGAGAACCATTTACGACTGGTTTGTAATTACTTTGGCGTGTGTCGGTGAAGTTTTCGAAGTTGATGAAAAATGAATAATTTTTCCATAAAGTTTTTTCTGCCATAAAACCAAACTCCCAAAATGTTGGCGTTTGTGTACCATTGTATAAAAATTGGTTGTCAGTAAAAAAGCCTTCTAAACCAAGTTTAAAATTGTTTTCTTTTTCGAAAATTAATGCCATATTTAATTTATTTTTTGGCAATAGTGGCAAAAACTGATTTGTAGTTAAATATTTTGCTTTGGCATCGGTAAACGTATAGCCAACGAAGAATTTTAAATCTTCTTTATAAATAAATTTTGCATTGGTTTCAAAACCTTTACTAACGACTGGTTTATCAACATTTTTAAAAAATGTATTTGCACCACTATTTTGTAAAATTAACGGCTTGTTGATTTGGGTTGCAAAAAACATTTGGTTGATACTGAAAACTAAATCGTCTGAAAAGTTTGTTTTGAAATTAATATCAGTTGTTCCTCCAAAACTTTTTTCGGCTTCGACATTGTTGAGTGCCACAACATTTTGGTATTGGTTTGTTTCGGTTTGTTCGGTAAAAATGGTTGGAATTTTATATCCTAATCCACCACCGATTCTGGAATTCCATTTGGAATTCCATTTGAATAATGCCGAAATTTTAGGTAACACAAACAATTGATTTTTTGAAAAATTTGGATTTGAATAGTTAACGTTGTCAATTCTTAATCCATTTTCGAGTTTAATATATTCCGAAATGTCCCAAGTTTGTTGAATATATGCGCCAATTGTATTGGATTTTGCATCTAGTGTTGAAACATTTTGTTGTTTAAAATCATCGTACTGAAAGTTTAAACCCGTTATGATTGTTTGTTTTTTGGTTTTCCAAAGATATGATGCATCGGTAAAAATATTGGTATTAAAACCTGCAAATTCATAATTTGGAATATTAATTTTTCTATCGAAAAAACTCCAACTTTGTTTGAGTTTGAAACTATTATTATCGCTAAATTTTTTATCAAATTCAAAAGTGGTTGTGTTTCGGATAGTTTCGTTTTTCTCAAAATACGTGTGATATGAATCAGCATTTCCTGCAATAACATTCATATCGCCACCTTTCATTATTCCTTTTGTAAAACTATTTCCTAGCATAAAAGTAGTTGTTGGGTTTGGATAATAAAAAATTCGTGGATTGATGGTAAAATTATTTGATTTTGGAATTTCTGAAAAATCATCCTTATCAACGTCATAAGATTTTTGCAGATTAAATAATCCTAGAATGGCATAGCCAAATTTTCCTTTACGTTGAGATGCGTAACCACCAATGTTGGATTGTCCGATGTTGGATTGATTGACTATGAAATTGAATTCACCTTTTTCTTTTGGTGTTTTGGAAATGAAATTTACAACTCCCGCGATTGCGCCGCCACCAAAAAGGGTAGAGGCTGGTCCTTTTATAAATTCGACTTGTTTTAGATCTAAAGGTGGAATTTCGAGAATGCTTAAACCGCTGGCAAAGTTGCCAAAGTTTGGATAACCATCCTTTAGTAATTGAGTGTATCGACCGTCTAAACCTTGAACTCTTATACTTGCGTTTCCGCTTGTGGCAGATGTTTGTTGCACTTGTAAACCTGTACTTTCGTGCAAAACCATCGAAACGTTTGCAGGTTTCATATTCGATTTTTCTTCTAATTCTTCGGCATCGATAGTTTCAATTCGGGTTGGTGTATTGCGAATTGTTCGAGTTGTTCTTGTTGATTGTACGCGAACTTCTTCGAGTTCTTCGGTTTCTTTTTCTTTTTTTATGGTGTCGTTTTCGACTTGTGCCACTGTGCAAATGCTAAAAAGCATAACTAATGGCAATATGAATTTTGTCATTTTGATGAATATTAGTTAAATAAAATGTATGATTAGTTACAGTGCGAAGCACAAACTTTTTTACTAACTAATTTTGGGCGGTTGCCAGATTTTGTCCGCAATTTTTTTGTTGTAGATAAAGGAATAAAAATTTATTTTCTCTTTTTGGTGGTAGAAAACTAAATTTTTCTTGAAACTGTAAACTGGATTTTGAAATTGAAAAACATTTACTCCGCAACAAGCACAAGAACAAAATGGTGGACAATGTTCGGATTCGTGATTGTGTTTTTCATGGTTGGTGTTTTCGGAAACTTGGGTTACTGTTTTGGTTTTGCATTCCACACTGTCGCTACACGGATAAACCGAAAGCGTTAAAAGTAAAAGCGAAAAGATTAACCAAAAATCTTTCATTGTGCAAATCTAGTTGTTTTTAGTTTGTATTTTTTTGTTTTGCATATGTTTTTTATGAGTTTCGGTGAGCTCAAGGGTATCAGCTAACTAGCTTATAGGCGAAACAAACTTTCGCTTATCACCCCAAATTTGGGTAGATTGGCGAAGGTTTTAATCGCATTATTATTTTTCAAATGTAGTCTTTTAAACTGGTTGTAGGAGATTTATTATTTTTTGCAATATCTCTGTAAAATTGCTCTTCGCATTTCGTTGATGAGTAGGATATTTTTTTGGAATTGGCTTTCTTGTAGTTCCAGCAACCTCAGCGCTTGGACCTGGGTTTTGTGCAGCTCGTGTTCCTGGAGTACTTCGGCTACTTTTGAGATAAATTCTTTTTTGAATTCCTTGATTCTTAGAAAAGGAATGACAGAACCACAAAGGGAAGTGTGCCAGAAATGTGCTTTCCAAAGGCTGTAAGCGAGCCAGTAGATTGTTTCGGCATCTTCGGGGTTGGCGAAGTTTATTACAAAACTGTTGGTGAAAGGTTCTTTTTGGGGTTTTCCACTATTCATCCCTTTGTTGAGAATGAAGATCTGATTTCCTTTGTAGCTTGTTTTGGGCTGGTGCGTTTTGATGATGAAGCTCGGCATATAGTTTTTTTTAGAGGTTTTACTTTATATATTCGGTACTCATTAGGCGCAGGAAAAGTCCGAAATCTCGGGTTTCGTTGAGGTGATTTAAGAGCTTTATAGCTTCTTCTCTGGGCATTTGGAACTGGTAGAGGATGGAATCCCCACCTTTTATGAGTTTGTCTTTTTGGATGCTATATATATAGTCAAAAATGTAATCTCCGCCCTCGATGATGTAGAAAATTGGTGTTGTCATAATTGGATTTTTAATGAATTTTAAACCTTACAAATAATTTTTTTTCGAAATCAAATTTTTAAAAAATGATATTTAATAATGAAAAAGAAAGCCGTCTGAAAAAATCAAATTCAAATAAGGAAAGTAAAAAATTGAAAATACGCTCTTGAAAAGAAAGGGTTCGGTAAAAAAGTATATCAAATAAAAAAACAAAAAGGATTCAAATGCGACAGCTTTTGAACCCTTTTTTACTGAAAGGATTTACTTTTTTCTTCCTCCGAAACCTATTCTTTTCAGAGGAAGATTTTATATTTTTAGGCGTGCCGGTACTTTTGTTTTGAATTTGATTTTTATATTCGCGAAACTTTTTATTTATTTCTCGAAAAACCAATAATTCCAAAAAAAGAAAACGTGTTATTGAGTAGGATTTTTAATTGGAATTGTGGCAGCACGATTTAATTCCAATAAATGTGGTTTTGAGGATATTGTTTTTATTTTGCAACGGCAGCACGATTGATTCCACTATTCGTTCTTTTTGCGAAATGGAGGAACCTGTAGGAGGACATCAGGCGGGAAAAATACCGACCCAGCAGTGCTTAGGCTTGCGAGTTAAAAATTCAGCATCAAACAATATAAAGGTATTTTTGGCTCGCAAGCCTTAGCAATGGTAGGACTCGGATTTATCGGCTGGTGGCTGTATGCAGGTTCTGGAATGTAGCTGTTATTAGTTATGTTCACGCACTCCTCAGCTGCTGGGCGGAAGCAACACAACAAGGTCCGGCGGTACGCCGAGCTAAAAAGGCTGAAGCCCAGCAGCTGCACTTGAAATATTATATCAGCCGCAACCCCACAACGCTTAGGCTGGTAGCTGAATGGTAAAACGGAAAAAGGGAATTTGTGGTTTAGAAAAATGGTGTTGCGAAAGGGGTAGCTCTACCAGCCTTAGCGGTGTGTGGGATTGCTGCGTTCCGGTTTAAAAGTGCCTTCTTACCACTTGCGTGAACAGAACTAAAAATGTTTTTTTGCTTTTTAGCAAAATGAAAACTTAGATGTCGTCCCCTTTGGGACGACATACCGAGTGTTGTTGGCAGCAGCGAGAGCAAGGGTTTGGGAATTTTGAAATAACAGTCCTCGACAGAGGCTGTTTTTTAAATTCCAAACTGTTGCTGGGTTCTTTAGGTTTTGTGGGTGCTAAAAAAGTTATTATGAAAATAGATTTTTATCTTCTTCAGTATTGTAATTATGGAAATGCAAAAGCACCTACAAAAACTTTTTTGGGAACAATTATGATTACACTAAATAATTTAGGTTAATTGTGTAATTTGTACAATTAAAGAAGTTCGTAAAACGAACTTGTCTACTTAAAATCACTTGATTTAAGTATGTTTTTTATCAACTTAAATACTTAAATCTCTGTATGTTTTGTGATTCACTCCTAATTACTTATTGTAGTTTGTTATTGCAAATTAAAGGATTACTTATTGAATAAATATTTTTTTTCACTTCATAGGGTTACCTTTTTGTTTTTTCTGTATTAATAAGAAAAAACATATATCATGGAACTTACAAACAACAAATCAGAAGCAGCGGTAGTAACTGCAAATGAAACACTACAAAATCAAATTGAAACTATTTCGAAAGAGAAAGTAGAACGAGTAAAAAGCTTTAAAGACTTTGGTTTTAAAAGAGCGGGTCAAAATTTGGGTAATTGCCTTTCTTTGAAAGCACACCTCAACTGGATTAGAGACGGTCATTTTGTTGATGAGACTTTTAATGGGAATGAAGAACATCTTTTGAGACTACAAGTGGAAAATAAAATTATTTCAAAAGATGAGGAAAAAGAAAAAATTGAAGGAGATAAAAAAACTGCAACTGAAGTTAACAAACCTTCCATTGAAAGAAAAATCAAGGATTTGAATGATGAAATTCAGCAAACTAGAATTGATCTTGCTGATAAAACCTTGCAGACTGGATATGAACCTATTAAATTCATTATGTATTCTACCTTGGTTATCATCCTTTCGTTTTATTTACTATTTTTTTACGCTTCTACTATTTACGCTGCATTTTTTAGAAATAACGGCAGTTTAATAGCTACTGCAGGAGGTGATATCGCTTTGTATCTGGATTCAATATTTGATGTTAAAGGAATTTTTACAGCTTCACCAGTATTATTAATTGTTTATTTAGGTGCTTTCTTATTTTTTGCGATTGGACTTATTCCTCATAACATCGAAGGAAAAAATAAAAGTTATTATGTTGGATTATCGCTTTTTGGAGCTTTGGTTGCCGACAGTATGCTTGCCTATAAAATTGATTTAGGAATTCATAATTTGAAAATAATGGCTGGAATTTCTGATGGAGAATGGCATTATTATACCAGTATCAATTTCTATTTGGTTTTATTATTTGGATTTGCAGCATATTTAGTTTGGGGCTATATGTTCGAAATGATGTTAAAAGAGAAAACAAAAAAATCTGCGGATATTAAAGCGGCTATCATTATTAAAGGATTGAAAGAAGAAATAAGCCTTTTGAGAGTTGAATTGAGTAATTTGGAAACTAGAATTATTGAATTGGAAACACAATTAAAAGCTATTGTATCACAATTGGAACAGTTGAAAAAAGAGTTGGAAAAACGACTTCAAAATCCAGATGCCTTATCTCAAAACTTAACCAGTTTTTACATGGGTTGGCAACAATGGTTAAACAGCACTAATGAGTTTTTATTAGAAAAAGACCCCTGCGAGCATACTTTTAATGAGTTTATACAATCACAATTCCACCAAGCAGTAAGCGCTAATTAAAAACCTTTTTTAATCTTTAATAAAAAAACATTATGAAAACTATATATCAAAATATCATACTATTAGCATCCATTTTATTGTTATTTACTTCTTGCGGATGTGAAGAAGTCAAGGTAGAAAAACAACCTGTAAACTACGTTGTTTTGTTAGACTTAAGTGATCGGATATTGGCACCGGAGCAATTGGATAAAGATTTTGCTTTGATAGAAACCACCTTCAAATCTTTTGAAAAACAAGCGAGACAAAATTTAGTTATCTCTTCTAAGGATCGGTTTAGCATTAAAATCATACCGCAGAAAAACAGTCCATTGAATGTGAATCATTATGAAGATTTATTGCAACTGTATCTTGATGAAACTGAAGTTGCAGTTAAGAATAAATCGTTAGTGACGTTATCAAAAACATTACCTAAAATACTCGAAAACCTAAAAAAAGAAGCTCTTTATGGGAAAACTTCAAACGCTTATTTTGGGGTCGATATTTGGGCTTATTTACACGATAACGGAATGGGATTAAGTAAATCAGGTTATGAAAATAAAATTATAATTCTTACTGACGGTTATTTTGATTTTGAAAGTCAAGCGCATGTTATTCAAGATAAAAATCAATATACCAGTACTCGTTTTTTGAATGATTTGACTACTTCAAATTGGAAGTTAATTTCAGAATCTCAACAATATGGATTGTTGCCAATTCAATTAGATAAAAACACCAAATGGATTGTAGCTGGAATTTCAGGGAAGAAAGCAACTGATATTTTGCAAACGGAGAAAATAACCTATTTCTGGGAAAAATGGTTGAAACAATCAGGAGTAAAAAGTATTGGAATTATTTTGAATAGTTCCAAAACAGATATGAGTTCTAAGTTATCAGAACAATTATAAAAGTAAGTTGATGTTTTTTTTGAGAAGGGCCGTCTTAGATGGCGGTCTTTTTTATAAAACAAAAGAGCTTTAAATAATTGATTTCTAAGAACTCGCCTTAAGTGACAAAAAAATGTTAAATTGCTGCCTTTATAATCCCAGATTTATATAAAAAAGGTTACTATGGCAGATAAAAACAATTTTTCAAATCTTACCGACCAGGAGTTAGTAATTAAAATAAAGGGGAATTCAGATTATTTAGGAATCGTTTATAAACGTTGCAAATCTAATTGTTTGGGGTTTATGAGGAAAATGACGAGTGGGAAAATTAGTGATTATGAACTTGAAGATGTTTTTCAAGATGCCAATATTATTTTGTATGAAAAAATTGTAAGAGGTGATTTCGTACTTACTGCTTCTTTTCAAACGTATTTAAATTCTGTTTGTCGTTTTCAATTGTTGAATACTCTTGAAAAAAGTAAATTGACCACTGATTATCAAGATAATTCGAATGAAGACGATGATGAAAATCCAAATGGCTTTCATTCTTCAATAACGGATAGTTTGGATGCTGTAGATCACTCCAACGAACCACAATTTTTGGCTATCGAAACCGCTTTAGAAAAGATGAAAGACGCTGGAGGTCATTGTTATGAATTGCTCACTTTGTTTTGGTATCATAAAAAATCAATGAATGAATTGACTACTGAATTTGGTTATAACAATTCAGATACTACTAAAACTCAAAAGGCAAGATGCCAAAAACGATTGGAAAAAATTGCTTATAACGAATTGAATCAATAAAAATGAAATTAGCTATCGACATAGTACAAAGTTTGTTGTTACCAAAATTGGAAAAAGATGCCAGTTTTGATATCAACCAAACGAATATAGCTTTTTGGGAAACCTTTACTACTGCCTTTCTTGATTTTGAAAAGGATGCTAAACCAGTATATGCTGCTATTTATAGTTTGGAATTGAAAGATGCCGAGAAAATCATTTCTAAATTAGATACTGTTTACATTTCTTTTATAAAAGAGTTGGCTGAAAACCATGTTTTAGGAATTAGTTCTGAAGCTATTGATTATTTGATTATATCAAAAAACAGCACTTTTGAAAAAGAGGTGCACTTCTTTACTGATTTAAAAAATGTCATTACAAAAGTGGAGCGTAAACGCATTAAAACGGAACTTCCTAATGCTTTTGATAAACTAAGCTTTGAGATTTCTGATGATGCCATTGCCTTAGCTATTACCAAAAAAGAACGTGAAGCTCTCAAAGAAAAAATGAATGCTTGGGATGAGCAATTAGTTACTTCAGAAGAAGCTCCTGTTTATTCTGTTTCTGCTAAAAAAGAACCTAAAGTTATCTCTTTATCTTGGATAAAATATGCAGCAGCTGCATGTATTGTTTTGACAGCAGGAATTGCGACATTTACTAATCAAACTGGTGACAACAATGTTGTAACAACTGAATCCTCACAGATAGAAACCTATCCCCTTGTAGCGGTGAGTTCATTTTCGGAATCTTCAACGGTTATTGAAGAAACTAGTTCTGCTTTTGCTTCCAAACCAAAGGTGATTAGTATTGTTAGAAATAATCAAGTGTTGAGGATAGCATCAATTGTAAAAGCTATTGAAAATTATCAAATTCAACTACAAAAGATTCTTCCAAATCATAAGGTTGAAGATAATTCCACAATAAAAAAATTAAAAGATACTATTGTTACTCTGAAAAATGAATTAGAATTATTAAAAATTAGAGAACAGCAATATGTTTTTAATGGTAAATTGTTGACTTTATTTGTTTCATCAACTTCAAAAGAAGACTATGTTCTATTATTTAATGAAATTTATTATTTAAAAAATATAAATGGTTTTTATAAATTGTCTCTTTCAAAAGAACCTCAGAATTATAAAAAAGAAACAGATACTGCTGTTTTGAATGATTTAAAAGAAATCTTATTTAGAAAATATGGTATTTAAAAAAGGGCTTATCCTACTATTTTGTAGCTTGTCCATTTTTACGTTTGGGCAAACAAATTCACATAAACAAATAAATTCCGTTTTTAATCAATTGGTTATCTCTTATGGAAGTTCCAAACCTGATCCTATATTTAAAATTAGAGACGGAAAATCGTCAAAACCTGCAGAGTATAGTACCAAATCAACACCAACTATTTTTATTGATTCTTATGTTTATGAAATTTGTCGAAGCTACGGAAAAGATAGTTTAAATTCCTTATCCATTATTCTAAGTCATGAGTTGGTGCATTATTATGAAGACCATACTTTTTGTTCTGATTACGCAGTTGCAACAAGATATAAGAATAAAACTTTAGCTCCTAAACTCATTAAATCTAGTTTAGTTTCAAGCATTGAAAAAGAAACAGAAGCCGATCAGAAAGGTCTTTTTTATGCTTCTGCTGCGGGATATTCGCCTTTTGGATTATATAGTAATTTAATTAACCGATTATATAAAGATTATAAATTTCCCAATGAGTTACCAGGTTATCCAAGTAAACAAGAACGAATACTTTATGCAAAAAATGCAGAAGACAAAGCCAAGGAATTATTTGGTTATTTTCTAGCAGGATTAAAAGCAATGGAGGAAAAAAAATATCCTGAATCTATTACAGCTTTTAACAAAGCCAATAGTTTTATTCCTTATCGAGAGAATTTCAATAATTTAGGTGTTGCTAAAACTAGACAAGCACTTGATTTGAAAGAACCAAATACAATTGAAAGAGAAAGTCCAGAACGTTTTTTATATCCATTAGAAATTGAAAATAAAAGCCGATTGCGTAAAGAAATAACCAGAGGCGGTTTGGATGATACCAATGAAGAAATAGAAAAGCTTTTGAATGAAGCCCAGAAAGATTTTGAAGAAGCGATTCGTTTAGATCCTAATTTTACCAAAGGCTATATTAATTTGGCTTGTGTTTCAGATTTGTTAGAAAATTCAAATGGAGCAATTTCTATCTTAACTAAACAGTTACTGCCAAAAGACAAAAGAGAAAGCGTTGATGCTCAACGTATTTTAGCGATTGCCTATTTTCACTCTAATGTCAAAGAATATCAAGAGAAAGCCGATGCCATTTGGAAACAATTAGGAAAATAATTGCAAATTTGTAGAAAAAAGATATTTAATGGATTTTGAAGATATAAAAGATAAAATAAATGCCTTGTATGATGCTTGTTTAGAATCAACAACTCCTTTTCATGTAAAGATTGATGTTTGTATGGTTCCAGAGGAGCTAGCCATAATGGTTATGACCACAACCAACATTGATATTTCTAACCATTTAATTACAATAGATAATTATGGCATAATACACACCTTGCAGCAACATTCTAACCCAATAACAGAAGCCAAAAGAGGGCAGGTTGCCATAGAGCGCGAAGACTTTATTAGATGGTTAGAGGTTGTTTTGTACCCAGATGAGGTTAAACATTTGGGCGATACTAAAAGGACTAATTTACCATTACTACAATTTGAAAAAATTATTGAAAACAGGAAAATTGTTGTTAAGGAAGTACGAACAGTGCAAAGTACCAAGAAACAAAAAGTAAGCCGGTTGGTATTTCATACGATGTATAAATTTAAAAAGCCCAACTAACAGGGTTAATTGGACTTTACCTACGAATTGTGTTGTACGAATGCAACCTATTCAATACGTCCGTGACGTTTAGGTTGTACAAATATACAAAACATTTTTAGTTTTTTGCAAATTTAGAATTAATTAACAGATTTAGAGTGTTGAAAATCAAATGAAATAGTAATAATTGTTGCTATTTCTGGGATGAAATTAAAAATGTGATTATGAGAAAAAGATTTCTTACAGCATTTATAATCTTAATTGTTTTTAGGATTAATGCACAAATAAATATTGATTCAACTACAATATATTTTAATCAAAAAAAATACGAGAAAACGTTAATTTTTTGCAGTAATAAAAAGGATTACCACACATTATATACTCTTGGTGATAATTTATATAATCAAAAAGATTTTACTAATTCCTTATTATTTTATTTAAAAGCAAATGAAATTGGTAAAAAATATTTTAATGATAAATTTAGCTTATTGTTATTGGAACAGATAGGTTTTAATTATCAAGATTTAAAGGATTATAATAATGCAGTAATATATTTTGAACAGGTATTTAATTTAAACAATAAAATGTATGGAGAATATAACGAAGGTAATTTTAGTTATTTGGCAAAATTGATTTTAAATTATAACTTTTTAAATAATTATAAAAAAAGTATAGTTTATCTACAAAAAGCTACAAAATTAAATGAATTTAAATATGGAATAAATGATCGGAAACATCTTATATCCTTAAATAATTTAGCCTATGTCTATTCATTAGATGGACAATTTCAAGAAGCTGAAATTCTTTTTAAAAAGATAGTTGATATAAGAAAAATAACTATTGGTGAAAATCATCCTGATTATGCCTTATCGTTGTCAAATTTAGCAACTACATTCGATGATGAAGGAAAATATAATTTAGCAGAACCATTGCATACTAAATCTTTAGAAATACGTAAAGAGATTTTTGGAGATAAATCTTCCGAATACTTAATATCTTTAAATAATTTAGGTAATTGCTATTTGCAACAAGGTAAATTTTTAGAAGCCGAACTTATATTTGAAAAAGTCTTGAAAATAAGAAAAGAAACCATCGGTGAGGATAATCTTGATTACTGTATTTCATTAACTAATTTAGCTGTCTTATACGTTGATCAAGGTAAGTATTCTTTAGCGGAACCCTTATATAATAAAGCACTAGAATTAAATAAAAAGTTTTTGGGTATTCAACATCCTAATTACGCATCTTCATTAAGCAATTTAGCGGTATTATATGTTAGCCAAGGTATGTATGCCAAAGCTGAACCATTACAAAAACAAGCAGTAGAAATTAGAAAGATAATTTTAGGAAATAAACATCCAGATTATGCATCTTCATTACAAAATTTAGCTGCTATATATGTAAATCAAAATAAATATTCAGATGCAGAAGTTCTATACAAAGAAGCTTTAGTAATAAATGAGGAAGTTTTAGGTAGTAAACACCCTGATTATGCTACTTCTTTAGATTTATTAGCTCAGTTATATAGAGATCAAAAAAAATATTCTGATGCAGAACCATTATTCTTGAAAGCTTTGGATATTCGTAAGGAAATTTTAGGAGAAAAAAATTCAGATTACGCATTAACTATGAGCAATTTAGCTATAATGTATGAACTACAAGACAAACATACAAAGGCAGAACCATTATTTTTAAAAGCGCTAGAAATTCGGAAGGAAATATTAGGAGAAAATCACCCAGGTTATATTTCAAGTTTATTTTTTGTAGCAAATTTTTATAGAATAATAGAATCAAATGAAAAAGCAGCTAATTATTATGAACAATTTATGAATTCAAATCATAACAGAATGATTGAAGATATTTATAGTTTATCTGAAAAAGATCTAATAAACTATATTGATGTTAATAGAACATTGTTATTTTCTCCATTATCATTTTTAAATGACTTCCCAACAATCTATCCAAAAACTAATAATAATTGTTTTGAAAATGAATTATTAGTTAAAAATTTGTCATTAAGAAATAATCAACTTGTTCAGAGAACGATACAAAAAACGGGTAATAAATTACTTAAAGAGAAATATGAAAAATTCATTACCAATAAAATAAAAATTAGTAAGCTTAATGAAATTGCAATAAAAAACAGAAAATCTGATTCTGAAATACTTATTTCAGAAAATGAAATTTTAGAAAAAGATTTAATTAAAGAATCGGGAACATTTTTTGAATACAAGAAATTAATGTCATTTAAATGGAATGATTTAAAAGTTAAGTTGAAAAGTGATGAGATTACTATTGATTTAGTTTCTTTTAAACACCATAAAACAAATACTTTATATGCAGCTTTTGTACTAAAAAAAGACTCAAAATTCCCCAAATTTATTTCCCTTTTTGAAGAAAAACAATTAGATTTTTTATTGTCAAGAAATAAAATCCAACCTGATAGCACTCGTATCAATAAACAATATTTAAATCAAGATATTAGTAATTTGTTTTTAAAACCATTAGAAAATGAATTGGAAGGTGTAACCACCATTTATTTATCTCCATCTGGATTAGGCAATCAAATTGATTTTGCTGCATTACCAATAAAAGAAAACCTAACTTTTGGAGAAAAGTTTAAACTTCATGTTTTGAGTTCTCCTGTTGAGTTAATGGATTATAAAGTTGCTAATTTGGAAAAGAAAAATAAAATTGAGTTGTTGCTTTATGGAGGGATTGATTACACTAAAAGTAATGGGAATTCAAGCCTAAATGTTGATGATAATTCAATATCATCCGATGAAGATTTTTTAAATTCAGCAAAAAGAAGCGGTTTTGAAAAGCTACCAGGAACCCTAAAAGAAGTAGATGGAATTAATGCAAATGCTAATAAGAGTGGTTTTAATTCTAAAATTTTTAAAGAAAGTGAAGCTACAGAAGAAAGTATAAAAGCATTAGATGGAAAAAAAACACCTTATGTTTTACACCTGGCAACTCATGGGTATTTCTTTCCCGACCCAGTTCAAGAAATACAAAAAGATATTGTAAGTTCAGGCGGTAAGTCAAAGATTTACAAGGCTTCGGAAGATCCAATGATGCGTTCTGGTTTGTTGCTGGCAGGAGCTAAAAATTATTGGGGAAAATCTAATCAAAATAACACAATAGAAGATGGAATATTAACAGCTAGTGAAATTTCTAATTTGGATTTAAGTGCTTGTCAATTAGTTGTATTAAGTGCTTGTGAAACTGGATTAGGTGAAGTAAAAGGAAGTGAAGGAGTTTTTGGTTTGCAACGTGCTTTTAAAATGGCAGGGGTTAAAAACATAATTATGAGTTTATGGAAAGTACCCGATACTCAAACCGCAGCGCTTTTTGATATTTTTTATAGTGAGTGCTTTGCTGGTAAATCAATTCATGAAGCATTTCAATCGGCTCAAGCCAAAATGAAAGCAAACTATTCGCCTTATTATTGGGCTGGTTTTGTTTTGTTGGAGTAAAAATTAAAAGTATGAAAAAAATTCAAGTATTATTATTTATTTGTTTTCCTTGTTTTGCTTACTCGCAACAATGGCATCAGTATTCTGATTCTGTATTGGTAAATTTTAAGAAAAACAATATTGAGAAAGCAACCCATTTCATTGAATTAGCAGATGAAGAATTAATAAAATCTAAATTTATAAAAGACACTATTTATGCGGATTATTTATATCGTAAAGGTGTACTTAAATCTTCGTTACGAGATTATGATTCTACTCTTTTGAAACAGGCATTGGATATTTGGGAGTCTAGTAATAATAAGAATTATTTAAAAATAACGAAAATTAATTATTTTTTAGGAACGAATTATTATTCATTAGGAAATCAGAACCAATTTAAAAACAAAATAGAAATAGATTCTAGTTATTTTTATTTTAAAAAATGTTATGACCTAATTAAAAAATATAATTATCAAAATCAGCAAAATTTTACTGGATTATTATATGTTTTAACAACGATGGATTATTATTCCAATAAAAATTATAAAAAAGCTAAAAAATATGCAAAGGAATATATTAATTATATTAAAGAAACTAGTAATACAGATTTTAATTTTGATTACATATATATTCTAAGATTAAAAGAAGATTATATTAAACAGGAAAAAGTCCTAAAAGAATATCTTGCGAAATTTGAAATTCAAAAATTAAATAATCCGGAATTACTATTTAAAATTTATTTTCAATTATTTATTAATAAACAAAATTTTAGAAATGGAATTTATCCTATATTTCCTAAAGAAATTATTAAATATGGTGAAAAGGCTATTGATGTTTTTCAATCTAATAAACTTAATTCAAATAATGTTAAGCCAGGTATTGAGCTGAGCACAATATATACAGGACTTGAGGAATCTTACGGTCAAATAAAAGATAATATCAATAAGGAAAAATATAGAAAATTAAATTATGAGTATTATTCAAAAAACAACGAAATAGATTCCTACGATATACTAGAAAAATTGTATGAAGAAGAAAATTATTCTGAATTTAAATTAAAATTTGATGAATTTGAAGCCATTTTAAAATCGCAAAAAGATATAAGTGGCTTGTTAGATATTTATCGATATTCAATTACATTATTTGAAAAAAATATCCTTTTTGTTAAGGATGATATTGAAAATCAAATTTCATTTTTGAATGATACCAAATCGACTTTTTCGAAAGAAAATCAAATTTCATTTGATTCATTATTAGTAGAATTTTATACTGTAACATGGAAACTTGATTCTGCTCTTAAAATATGTAATCTGTATATAAATGAAACAAATTTAGAAAACAGATTGTATTTTTATAAATCAAAGTCTATGTGTGAAAAAATGCTTGGATATAAGGATAAATCTTTAATATCAGCTTTGATGATGTTTGATATTGCTTCCGAGATTTATGGGGAAAATAACCCTAAATTATTGCCTTATCTTACAGTTGTTTTAAGTTTAGATTTTAAAGAATCCAAATTAAATCCAACAAAAATAGCAACAAGGACTTTAAAAATTTTATATGATAATAAATTAGAATTTACAGATGTAGCTATAAATGTATGGTATGATTTAGGTCAAATTGCTTTAAATAATAAGAATCTTAAAGATGCAAAGATTTATTGCGAAAAGGCAGTTAATATTTTAGAGTCTTCAAAAGCAATTTCAAACCCATTATTATATTATTCGCTATTATTGAATTTATCAAACGTAAATATATTGGAGTCTAATTTTGATTTGGCTTTAGAATATAGCAATAAGGTTAAATTATTTTTAGACAATAATTCTCAAATTCCTCAAATTGCATATGGTGACTATTATTACCAATTAGGTGAAATATATTTTCACGAAGATAAGTTTATGGAAGCAAAAATTAATTTTGAAAAGAGTTTTACTATTTACGGCGAAAGTATTACTAATAGTAGAAATCTAAATTATATTTTATGCGATTATTTTATTAGCAACGACTTACAAAAAACGATTTTGTCTTTAGAAAAATTTCATAACAATAATAAAGAGGTTGCTATAGTTCCAAAAATAATTTACTTATTGAAATATAATTCAGGTGACTTTATTTCTGCAAGGAATATACTTATTAGCCAGTTGAATACTATAATTTCTAATAATAATCAGTTTTTTCATTTATTGAGCGATACTGAAAAAGAAATTCTATACAAAGGTTTTTCGGATCAATTTGAATTTTTGAATACTTATTTATTAAATAATGATGATTCATTTTTAAAAGAATATATTAATTTCCGATTTTACAGTAAATCTTTATTATTATCCAATTCATTCAAAACAGATGAACTTGATGAGAAAAATAAAGAATTATTTTTAGATTTAAAAAGTAATACTTTTCAAATTAATAAGGAACTTGAAAATAAGGTAAGTGACACTAAAACAATTGAAGATTTAAAGAATAAAAACAGGGAGATAGAAAAGATGTTGTCTGCAAATACGAAACCTTTGGTAGTGCCTACCTTAAAAGATTTAAACACTAAACTTGTATCTGGAGAAGCATATATTGAAATCGTTAGAATTAATAAACAATCCAGAATTGCTACTAAAAAAGGAATAGATATTGTAAAAATGTTTACAGATTCAATTGCTTATGGAGCTATAGTAATTAAAAAAAATAGTACACCTAAATTTATTCTAATTGATGGCAGTAATCAATTAGAAAAACAATATGCTTCTAGATTTAAAACTAAAATTCAAGGTAAACAAGACGATTTGGAAAGCTACCATTTGCTTTTTGAAAAAATTGATAATGAGTTGAAGGATGTTAAAAAAATCTATTTAGTAACTGATGGCATCTATAATTCCATCAATATTGAGTCTATTTTCAACCCTAACAGAAAACAATACTTAATTGATTATTTGAAAGTTCAACAAATACAGAATGTAAGAGCAATTACAGACGAAAAGAAAGTTTTCAAGGTTGGTTCAACATCAAAAGCTGCATTGTTTGGTAATCCCGATTATGACTTGGCAATTAGCAAAACGCCTACTAATGAAATTTCGTTAGACAGAGGTTTAGATAGTGATTTATTAGATAAAATTAAAACAGGGATAAAAATTAGTAACCTAGCTGGAACTCAAAAAGAAATAGAAACTATTAATTCTATTTTGAAAGATTCTAAATCTACTGTGGAGCTATTTTCCAAAACTAATGCTACAGAAGATAATTTAAAGAAAATACAATCTCCTAATATTTTACATATTGCCACACATGGATATTTTTTGACCAATGATGATGCTTCAAATACAAAACAAAGTATTGCTAATCTAATAAATGACAAGTATAAAAACGACTCTTATTTGAAATCTGGATTGCTTTTAGCCGGAGCACAAAACACATTGAATGGCAAACAACCTGAAAACAGCAATAATGGGATTTTAACTGCTGAAGAAGCTAAAAGTTTGAATTTAAAAGATACGGAATTGGTTGTTTTAAGTGCGTGCGAAACTGGATTAGGAGACAATTTAGTTGGAGAAGGTGTAATAGGGTTGCAACGTGCTTTTATGATTGCAGGAGCCAAAAGTGTTATTATGAGTTTATGGTCTGTTAGTGACGAAAAAACACAAGAATTAATGACTTTGTTTTACAATAACTGGATTAAAAATAATATGTCAAAAAAAGAGGCACTTTATCAGGCAAAATTAGAAATGAAAAAATTATATCCTCAGCCTTATTACTGGGCTGGGTTTGTGTTGTTGGAGTAGAACTCTCATTTCAGATATTTTTTAACATTACCATCATTTAATTTCATGTATTCGCCTTTCGTTATTTTTGAATAACGGTCAATTATATTTTGTCCACGATATAAATCTTGAAAATGATAGTATTCATTAATTTCTGATTTCAATTGAAATGGAATATGAATAATTGTTAAGTCTTCATTGAAATTATCATCCAGAGTAAGACATTTGTGTAGGTTATTTGTATCTCTATATAGAAATTTACTTCCCTGAATAAGTTTCCTTCTTTCGGCTAAATAACATTCATTATTAAACGAATACCCATAGGATATTCCTTGGAAGAAAAATGAATTATGAGTTTGGTCAAAATTTGATTCTAGTATAGTTGATTCATCAACAAATTGATAATTTGAATTTGGATTATGATAAATTATTAGTGCTCCATCTTTATCAGAATTTTGCTTTTTATCAACTGCAAATTGAAGCCCAACTAATGGTTCATTTGAAAAATCCATCAATCTTGTTGGAAAACCGAAATGCTGGGCTATCATCATAAAATTCCAGCTTTTATGATAACTACTATTAATAACTGGTGCTAAATCAAACAGATTATTTACTCTAATTTTGTTTTTCAAATTATCTATAATCTTTTTTTCAGTTTTCAAAAAATCTTCAATATTTTTTATTCCTTTATTTCGAGCTATACTTGTTGTTATTTGCCAAGAATAATCTGATTGACCTCTATAATAATCTATTCCTTGATTTTTAAGTTTACAAAATAGATTGTTGAATTCATATAATGTTTTTGGGGTTTCTATTTTCATAATAAAAAAATAATTTTGTATTGTTAAACTTCAAATGTAAATCACAATTTCCTGAATACCAAGAGAAATATTGCCGTTTCGCAAAGTTTTGGACATAATATAGCATTACTATTTTTTCATTTATCTAATCTAAACAAAATGCGGCAAAACATATTCTATAAACCATTGCGGTGGATTGCTGGTTTTTAGCTCTAAATCGCCTTTGTATAGTTCGGCGATCAATTGGTTTTTCTTGCCAGAATTGTCAAATAAATAGGCTCGGTAACAAAAGGGCAAAAGCGAAGGAAGTAATTCTAGGGTTCTAACATAGCGTTCAAGCACTTTTTTATCTGGAACATTATGCCCGCCATGGCTAACTCTGTTGGATATTCTGGAAATATTTACTTCGGGTTTATCGATACACACAAAATACAAATAAGGTTGATAGCCTAATTGTACCATTTCTTTAATTTCATCTACTTTTGATGGATGGCTCATCACCGTTTCAAAACTGAATGATTTATGCTGCTCTACAAGTAAATGTCGTATGAAGGAAGCTATAAATGAACCTTCGTAACTATGTGAGTCATCGGAATTATCGACAATACAGTTTTCTTTAATATGGATAGCTATAGTGTGTCCGTCTGCAATTGCTTTTTTTATAAGCGTTTGTGAATTAGGTAACTGTTTGAAAGTTTCTAAATCGGCTTGAGTTGCCGATAAGCCAATACTCTTTAAATCTATCAGTGAGGAATCGAATAGTTTTTTTTCTAAAAGGTCTGCATTAACAAAATAACCCGTTTTCTCTTTATATTCGCTTTGGAAAGCTTCAAACAAGGTGCTTTTTCCGGAACCATTTGGACCTGCAAATATTCGAACTCTTTTATTACTTGCCATGAAATACCATTCCTTTTTCTAAAATAATTTTGGCTGGCTTTCTTACTAGTACTTCAATTTGTTTTTTTGAACCATCAGGTTGTTCTTCATAAACAATTCCGTTTTCAATATAAGTAACTACTAAATTTAATGCCTTAGAACGTCGTACAGCATTTTCTCCGCTGATTTTCCCTGCTTTTACCAATGATCTAGTTTGGTTATAGTCTTGTCTGAAAATTTTCTTTGAGTTCATAGTAATTGGAATTTTACTGCTATTAAAGTGTAACAAATGTAATGAATTAATATAAATTTTCAAACGGAAATAATTAATAAGTAAAGTTTCGATGAATTTGTTTTTCATTTATTGGAGTCTAAATTGTGTTTTTTGAACGCTAAATAATTATTTTTTTATTTACAAGGGTTACCTTTTTGAAATTGGCTTATAAACGATTAGATAACAACTTAAAAATTATAAAAAATGGAATACCAAAATACTAAAGCAGACGAAAGGTTTTTAGAAAAAATGGAGCGTGATGAAAAAGAAATGCTATTGAAGTATTACGATTTAAAAAAGTCGGATATTAATTGCCCCAAAAAACCTTATTTACTTAAACCAGAAAATTTATATCTGACTTCCTATGAGGTTTTGCCTGACAATAGGGTTAAATTAAACGTTGGTTACACGACAACTTGGTATAGAATTGTTAACTCAACTATGAGAATGAATTACAATCGATACATTATTGGTACCCTTTATTGTGAGGAAGTTAAATTTGTGAAGAAGTTAAATTTTAATAAAAATGGAAAAATTTCAATACCCTTTTTTTCAAAGTCAAAAATACTGAAACTTCCCATTCAAAATACCCATAATGTATTTATACGATGCAAAAGTATTAAGGTTACAGCTATTGATATCTATGTTAAAGATAACGAGGGTAAATTCATTCTTGCTGAAGTTTACAAAGGTGATTTGGGTTGGCAATCAATTCCTCAAAATAATTCATTAAACCATGTCTAAGATATATTTTTTACTTATGTTGACAACTCTAACGGTTTTCAGCCAAACAAAATTCACCAGTTCTAAATACAATTATTCTTTTATCATTCCGGATGGATGGTATGTGAAAGACAAAATATTTAATCCTGATGTGGATGCCAAAATAGTAGATGGAAAAGGGAACTCGTTTATAGTTTCTATAAAAACGTTTCCAACGGCAACTCAACTTACTGCAAAACAACAAATGGAATCGACTACTAATTCAGAGTTTGAAGAACAATTCAATGCTGTTTATGGAACTGCCAAAGTAATCAAAAGAGGAAGCGTGTTTGTTGGCTTGAAAGAGTGCTATTACATTCACTTGTTGACCCCGTTTCAAGACGGTTTGCAATTGTATCATAAAAATTTCTATTATAGTGAGGGTTATAGAATATTATCTATTGATGCCTGTTCTATTGAAACCTATTTGGATGAAACTACTCCTGCCTTTGCGATTATGATTGATACTTTCAAATTTTCTAACCTAAGAAATAAAGGGATTAAAAAATAAAATCAACCTTTTTTCAATTCCTAGGGTTACCTTTTTCCATTTTGGATATTAACTAATAGTAGCAAGCAAGGGGCTTTCTACAAAACTATTTTCTAACATTAAAAAAATAAAAGCATGAAAACATTATTTGGAATTGGATTAATCATCCTTGGTTTAGTTTCTTTATTTCGCTATCCTAATTTAGGAAGAGATGCAGCAGAAACATTTGGAGCTCTTATTGGATTTGCAATTATTATTGTCCCTGGCATTTTATTAGTGAGAAGTGATAATAAAGAAAAAAAGCAATAGCCATGAAAAGTAAAACTATAATTCTCGCATTATTTCTGTTGGTTTCGGTTTCGTCTTTTTCTCAAAAGTTTTTTTTAGGTGATCAATTAACCCCAAAATCAACACGGTTTAAACTATTAGGAATTTCTTCTGCAACTGGAGTTCGTACTTACAAATATATTGGAACTATAACCGACACTTATTATTACAATAGAAAGATTGGTGAAATTATAGTTGGATTTAAAAATGGGATAATAGTAACTACTATTTACAATTTAATTCCTGAAAAGGGCGATGTTGGCGTGCCTCAATCGACTTTAGATTTAGTACAAAACGGTTTGCCTTACCCGTTAGCCTATCGCAATGGTTTGTATGGAGTAAATATTGATAATACCTCGTTTACATTGAGTAGAAGCAATAATGAGTTGACTTTTCATAAAGACCGAATTATGTTTTTTACTTCGGTAAAAAATAGTCTTTTGAGACAGTAAAATTAATGTACGATTATAGATTCAGAAAAAAGTAACCGCTTCAGTTATTTACTGAAATAGGTTACTTTGTTGAGTGATTTAATTTTAAATGAGACGTTAAATTAACTAACAAAAAATCGATTTTTTTATTTGAAACATCTGAATTAAATGGTAATGTGGATTTGGTATTCATTTTTAAATTATTCATTTAGGATAATCATCAAAATAATTATCTTCATTATTTTATGGAGGATTTACCCAAAATTAATAAGCAGAATTATGAAAACTATAAGAATTATTTCTAATAAATTAAAATTTGTATTTCGAAGAATTTATAGGACTCTAAATGTAAAAAAATCTTCGGATTATGTTTGGAAAGAACTGATTAAATTTCACAAAATATCTGGTTGGAACTTTGGACAATTTGATGTTGATAAGCATATTGAATGTTCTTTTAAAGTTGACGAAAGTAACATTGTCAATTTCAATTATGCTATTTCCAATGAGAAATTAAACTTTAGAGCAACAATTCTTCAATATTTTGACGAAGAGAGAACCAATGATATTTTAGTATTGGCATCGCATTTCAATGGATTATTAAATTTTGGTGTTGTTAAAGTAAGTTTGAAATATAATTATGTTGAATTTATTTACACTAGAGATTTATTAATCTATTCACTGTACCCAGGAGAAATAAATTCAGACACAGACACGCATTTTGATTTAACATCAGATTGCTTTTGGTCATTTACTAATTTGATTGAAACTGGTGACGACCCTGTATTTGTTTTTTCAGAGCTTTTGAGAAAGAAAGAAGAAGAAAATAATACCGCTAACTAAATTAGTTTTCATTCCAAAATTAGTCCCTTTATTTAATACCCTAAAAATGTCTGAAGTCAATTCTACTATTACCAATCGGATTTATATTGTTGCATTAGTTATCTTTTTAATGGCGATTGCAATTATTGTAAAGCTAACCAACATTCAATGGGTTCATGGTGAATATTATAGAAAATTAGCAAAACAAAATACCATAAAGACATTTGTTGTACCTGCAAATAAAGGAAGCATCTATTCTTCTGATGGTAGCTTACTGGCGATTTCAATTCCAGAATATACTATTGCTTTTAATGCTACAATACCAAGTGATAAAAACTTTAATGAAAAAGTTGATTCTTTATCTACCTCGCTTTCAAAATTATTTGGTAAATCAAAGTCGCATTATAATTCTATACTGACAAAATCGAAGCAATTAAAAAGAAGATATGTTGTTATTCAAAATAAAGTGAATTATTCCGATTACATGCTAGTAAAAAAAATGCCAATGTTCCAATTAGGCAGCTACAAAAGTGGATTAATTGCAGATTTACATACTATTCGAGCTTATCCTCTTGGAAATATTGCTCAGCGAACTGTAGGATATACAAGTATTGATAATAAAGGGAATTCTATATCCGTTGGTATTGAAGGATCTTATGACAACTACCTTAATGGTAAAGATGGTAAAATATTGAAACAAAAAATTGCCCATGGTCAATACAAACCAATTCGTGATGAAAATGAGATTGAACCGATAGAGGGTTATGATGTTGTTTCAACAATTGATGTATATATTCAAGATATTGCACATCATGCTTTGTTAGATGCTTTAAAAAAGTTTGATGCTGAACATGGATGTGTACTTGTTATGGAAACTAAAACTGGTTATATCAAAGCTATTGCAAATTTGGGTAAAGGGACTGATGGGAAATATTATGAACAACTTAATTATGCTATTAGAGAAAAAGGAGAACCTGGTTCTACTTTTAAATTGGTTGATATGATTGCTTTGTTGGAAGATAAAAAAGTAGATACTTCTAAGGTTTATGAACGTAAAGGTGGTTTAATAAGCTATTACGGAAGAGATGTTGTTGATTCACACCGCGATGGTATTCAAAAAGTTAGCCTAGCACAAGGATTTGAAATGTCTTCTAATACGGTTATGGTTCAGGCGGTATATGATAACTATAAAAATAATCCAAGCCAGTTTGTTGACCGAATCAATGCAATGGGATTGAACAAACCATTGGGATTGTCATTAAAAGGCGAAGGCATACCAACTATTCCTCAACCCAATACTAAAAAATGGAATGGACTTTCACTGCCTTGGATGGCTTTTGGTTATGGTGTGGAAGTTACTCCATTGCAAACCCTAACATTGTATAATGCCATTGCTAATCATGGTGAAATGGTTAAGCCACAATTTGTATCTGAAATTAAAGAACAGAATAAAACCATAAAAAAGTTTGATAAGCAAGTTATTAATCCCAAAATATGTTCGGGCGAAACCATTAAAAAATTAAAAGCAATACTGAAAAATGTTGTCAAAATAGGAACCGCAAAAAACATCTATTCATCAGATTTTTCTATGGCTGGCAAGACAGGAACTGCACAAGGGAATTATGGAGTAAATGGTGGTGCAGACAAACATTACATATCCTCTTTTGTTGGGTTCTTCCCTGTCGATAAACCTAAATATACTTGTATTGTTGTAGTACATAAACCGAGTACTGTAAATGGAAATTACTATGGTGCTGATGTAGCTGGTCCTGTTTTTAAAAGAATTGCCCAAAAGATATTTACAGATTCCCCTTCTACATTTGAAATTAAGGATTTGAACAAAAAGAATACTAAGCAAGAAAGTCCATTTAATGACTATTATTTAAAAACTCAAAACGAAAAAAACAGAATTCCCAATGTAAAAGGAATGGCAGGAATGGACGCTGTTGCTTTATTGGAAAATATGGGTTTAAAAGTTAAATTGAAAAAGAGTGGAATAGGAAAAGTTATAAGTCAATCTATTTTAGTAGGGCAGCCTATCGTTAGGAATTCCATTATAGAATTAGAGTTGAATTGAAAATTAGCTTGATGCGTATTTCATCTTATATTTCATTTTTATCCAACTCTTTCCAAAACCATTCTTCATCAATTCCATTTTTTCCAAGTTCCGTCTTTAATAATTTCAATTCCTTTTCTACATTTTTCGAGAGTTTCTTCTCCTTTTGTATAACTTCCAAGTAGTCTCCGTAGATTAAGTATGGTTTCAATTCTTTCGGACAGTTCATCTCGTCCTTGTATGTCTTTGTTGTTAATTCTTTCAGTAATTTGTTCGAATCTCCCTTCAAATTCGCTTCGTAATCCATTCTCAAATTCTGTTCTTGATTTTCTAATTCCTTTAATTTTTGATCCAAGTTTTTCTGTTTCTCGTTCAAAGTTTTTCTGTTCTGATTCTTCAAGTTTGTCAAATTCTTTTCCAAGAATGTCTTCTTTTCCTCCAAAATCATTTTCAAAGGTTGAACATTCTTCAATTTCTCTGAGAATTGATGCTTCATCAATTCTAATGCCTTCGAGTTCTGAGTCGATATCTGCCTCTTCTTCAACAAGGCATCTTTCAATTCTTTCGAATTCTCTTCTAATGTCCTCATCAGATTTTCCGATTCCGTATCTAAACTCAATTTCCTTGTCAATATCCCTTCTCTTCTCAATAATTGAGAATCTCTTGTTATAATATCTGCCTTCCAAATCAGAACGGTATTCTTGAAATTTATTGCTTCTTTTGTCAAGCTCTCCTCTTCGCTCTCCAAGTTCTGAATGTATTTCACGTTCAATCCCTGCTTGTATTTCGTCCAGTCTTGATTGATGTTCTTTTGTAGCAACCTTAATTCTTGATATCTCTGATTCAAATTGGAATTCAATTCGCTTGTAATGTTCAGTTTCCAAGCTTCTTTTAATTGTCCGTAGAAGATTTTTAATTTGTGCTGTTCGGCAGATGACAGATTCTTCAAAAAACTTTCTTTGGAGTTCATCAATTGGTGAAATGTCCTCTCTAACTCCTTTGGAAACGTGTAAGTACTCAGTGCGTTCTTCGATGTCATTATAAACCCATTTAGTATTATTACTAGTTTGTAAATTCTTTGCAATATTTTCTTCTGAATCTTTTGGAATTATTATTTGAATTGTATTTATTCCAAGGCGTTTTAGTTTTACGATTTTCTCAATATCTAATTTATGAGTTACTACAATTTCAATTAATAAAATAGGCTCATTGTGAATATTAAAAAAAGTAATGTCGGGTCTGATAAGTAAATTTTTATTACCTAACAGCGGATTTTTTCCATGTAAAACCTCACCATTATCATCCTCATAAAAGGTAAGTTCTGCTTTAACGTAACTTGCTTCAATAAATTCAGATTCCCTTAGTAAAACTTTTTTCTTACCATCAGGAGCATATTTATAAAGATTTGGCACTTTTATTCGTTTGGATTCTTGAATAATAGCGATTGCTAATTTGTGACGATACTCTTGGTTACTGAAAGTACATTTACGTTCAGTAGATACGTCTTTAGCTACGTGCCTAAAATAGGGTTTGTAACCAATAATCATTCTATGTATAGCTTGCATTTCATGACCACAACCAATGCACCAATAATTTTTTTGACCGCTTTCTACATCAAGAATATATACTTCTAAGCCTCTAATATCTTTGGCATATTCATTTTGTTCTTTGGAATCTAATTGCATCATAAAAAATCAAATTGGTCGTTACTACTTATTATAACTAAATACATTATTTCAATTTCTTAATTTCTTGTGTTTGTGGGTGCGAAGTCGGGAGACTTCGCACAGCAACCCCGACTATTAGGAACGTTTAATTTATTATGGAACACTTCGTAGAGCTGGGTTTTAAGTAACCGATGCATCAATGTATTCAATTATTGTTTTAGCGTCAACAAAATAGTTTTCAACATCATTAAATGTTGTTTGTGGATTTCCTCCGTGTGCAAATTCATTTCTTGCATTATTTAATGATTTAATTGAGTCCAAAATTCGAACTTTATTTGTGTTTGCATTTATATTTTGCTTGAAATTATTTTTCCAATTAGTATCAAATTTACTCAACGATTTATATATATTATCTAAATTTGGGTTTATTGAACTTTCTCTAAATGTAATATTTATGTAATTTTTAATTTGCTGGTTTTGTTGATTTGTTGAATAATCTGAAATAATTATTTTGAAACATTGTTCTAGTGTTCCGCAAACTTTAATAATGGAATATTTAGTTAGAAATGGAATTGCTCTATTTGTGCTACCTAGAACTTCAATTATCAAAGAAATTCTCTCTAAATCAGACTTACAATCTTCTATCAAACTTATTGCGCTTTGATTATTCATAATTTAAACCGTATAGATAGTTACAAGCTAAATTTATCCTACCATTAATGTTTTCTAAATTCGTTGTTCTTTGTGTTGCGTAACGTTTAAAATCTTCATTTTGAAGAAGTTCAAGTCTTTTTTCGTTGATATTTTTCAAATTTAATATGTCAATTCCTTTTTTTAAAGCATAATTTGTAGAAATCATTATTGAATCATAAATTGTTGGATGAAATTTTTTTGAAAAAATCCCCTCGGAAGAATAATTTCTAAAGGCATTGTCTCCAAATGAATTTAATATGATAATAATTAAATTTTTAAATTCGGCTTCTTTATTTTCGATATAATCTGTTGTATTATTACTTTTTTCTCCCATATAATTATTTAAAAATAATTTAAGAGAAAGTTGTCCTGTTTTTTTTCCAATTAAATCTTCTTTCGATAATGCAAAATATCTTAAGATAAATTCTAAATCTAACATTCTCGAATCCTCTTCTTCAATACCAAATAAAGTTCTCCAATTTGGTTCAATATTTAATTTGAATAATAAACTATTTAAATTGCCTTGATAAACACAGTTTCTTATTTCTTGAGGTTTTAAAACTCTTCCGCTAGTATTAATTCTTTCAAAAATTTGATATAAGCTGGAATCGTTATCATTTGGATGTTTTTGCTCAAAAATTATAGAATGAATTGTAGTTTGTCTAATTTTTTTTTGGTCGAATTCATCAAGTTCTATAAATGCTTTCCCTCTCCATTTTTTATTTATTCTTTCTGTATTTACTAGCTTAAATACTTTTCCATCTTTTGCGAAAATTCCTTTCTTCACATAATCATAAACTGTCATAATTCTTTGGTAACCGTCAATGATTAGTTTATTGTTTTCTTTCGTATTTGCCAGAAAAATAGATGGAATGGGTAATCCTAAAAGAATAGATTCAATAAATCTGCTTGCTTCTGGTTTATCCCATACATATTTGCGTTGAAGTTCAGGTTTTAATAATTCGTCATCTTCATACATATTGATTAATTCTCTAAAAGTCATATCTGCACCCCACGAAGTTATATTAAATAGATCATCATTAGAGAATCCTTGATCTTCATCGTCTACATTTTCAATGTTTTTGTTTTCTTCTATCATAGTTATATTTTTTATTTATTTTGTGAAAATCACTTCGAATCCGTATTAAGCACTCCACACTTTTCCCCACCTACTCTCTCAGTTTTCGGCTTCCCTGTTTATTGCTAACCCATTAAGGTTTTGATTCTCTTTTTAATTCCTTGTGAGGAACGCGGCAATATCATTTGGAAATAATTTAACATCAACAGATTGCTTTGCCACGTGCCTCGCAACGCCTCGCAATGACCATTATCTCCGCACCTTCTTCACTTTCTCATTACTAAACAAGTCTGCGGTATATTTTTCGTAGCGTTCAAATAAAAACTCCATACGGTTGGCTTCGCTCGTAAAGGCTTGCGGTCTGTAAGCTAAATCAACGGCTTTGTCTAAGTCGTTGTGGGCTTTTACTAATGCGGGAGGCATAGTCAAGGGATGGTACAAATCCGCAAGCGAACTGTTTGGAAATTGCAACCGAACCTCCAAAACCTTTTGTGCTTTTTCTTCTATCGAAAGTACTTGCTTCTCATTTGGGTTTTCTGGAAATGGAAAGTTGTTGTAAACAATACTTGCAGAATATTGAAATCTACTTTCTAATCTACCACATATATGAGCCATCCAAGTCATGTGCATAAATGAAGTCATTATTCCAAACATAAATAAGTTTGCATTTGGAATTATCAAAGCACTTCCACTTGTAATAGTGGTTGGTTCTAAAATTCCAATTGGAATGTATTTTCTATTTTCTGATGATACTTTTGGGATGATGATATACTTAGAAATTGGTTGACGTATTTCTCCAAATAACATTGGTTTTTCAGCGAGTTTTTTTGTCGCTTCTCTGTTGCTACTTAATCTAAATTTTTTTGTTTTTTCAATTCTATCAATTATAAACTTAGAGTTTTTTAAAATTGAAGGTTCTACGTCTTGCAACCATAAACACCAACGCTTTTTGTTATTAATAAATTCATCACCTCCTGTATATTTCCTAATAGCATTGATAATATTAGGCTCTTTGATTATTACTTCTTCTTTTTCTTCATCTGTCAAATTCAAATGTCCTTCATCTATTGGCATACTTCCATAATTCATTTCTGGAACATTACTAATTGGTTTCTTTCTATTTTCAACAGTAATATCTTTTCCTTCAATTAAATAAGGATTAATATTTTTGGCTTTTATTTCGTGGGGTTCGCCTTTAATATCTTCATATTCAAAAATGCTTTTATTATCCGTGTCAAAATTTGCAAAGCCAACAATTACACAATGAACCGCTGCATTTCCTTTTGCTTCATTTCTCCAGCTAAAAGTTCGGTGAGCAAAATGAATTTTGATTTTATATTTTTCAAACATTATACTCCATAATAATCCTACTTGTTCACCTTGGCATATTGAGTTTGTCGAAACAAATGCAACTTTTATATTTGTATCTTGAATATATTTTGCGGCTTTAATATACCAAGCCGTTACATAATCTAATACTCCTGTTCCTTTTGCATTTGCAAATACCATAACCATATCTGCTTTTTGTTCTGGCTTTTGTTCTTTTTTTCCAATAAATGGTGGATTCCCAAGTACAAAGGAAAGTTCCTCTTTTGAAACTACTTCTTCCCAATCAACTTGCAGTGCGTTTCCATGCACAATCTTCGCTGATTTTTTTAATGGCAAACGCACAAAATACTGTCCAAATTCATTGCTAATTTGCATGTTCATTTGGTGGTCAATCAGCCACATGGCTACTTCTGCAATTCGGGCAGGAAATTCTTCATATTCTATGCCACACATCATATCCACGTCGAGCAACATAATTTCCCGAACGTCCATTACTTGTTGTCCACCTTTATAAATCGCTCTTAAAATTGCCAATTCTAACAAGCGTAATTCACGGTAAGTAATGACTAAAAAGTTGCCACAACCACAGGCAGGATCCAGGAATTTAAGCGTGCTTAGTTTTCTATGAAATTCAGGAAGTTTGTTTTTATTGCTCTTAATACTATCAAAAGTTTCCCAAAGATTGTCCAAGAATAGCGGTTTTATAAGTTTTAGAATATTGGTTTCGCTCGTGTAATGGGCGCCTAAATTGCGGCGTTCCTTCGGGTTCATCACACTTTGAAACATCGAACCAAATATGGCTGGCGAAATTTTGCTCCAGTCAATATAGCAACAGTCTAGCAAGGCTTGGCGCATTTTAGTATCGAAACTTGCAGAGGGCAATATTTCTTCAAATAGTTTTCCGTTCACATAAGGAAAATCTGCCAGTTGCTCGTCCAGATTCTTAAATCGGTTGGCTGGCGCAGTATTCAACACCTGAAAAAGTTCTTGTAGTTTCGATGCCAAATCACTCCCATCGTCTGAAGTTCTTTGCTCTATATAATCCTGAAATTGTTGTTTGTTGAAAATCGTGGTGTCTTCGGCAAACAACAAAAACAAAATCCGAACCAAATATACTTCTAACGGATGCCCCGTATAGCCAATCTCTTCCAGCCTATCGTGCAATTTTCCCATCAGCTCTGCAGCCTTAATATTGGCAGGATCTTGAGCGGCATACACCTTTTTTTGATAGCCCAAAATACTACCAAAATGCTGCACGTTTTGCACGAGGTCGGCAAGTTTAAATTCAATGAAACCCTCATTTGAATCGGAAGAATTGCCACTTTCGAGGTCGTAAAGACGAAAGATTTCAAAATCAGAAATAAGAATGTATTTCGGCAATTCGTGTTCTTTCAAACCGTGGGTGTAATCAATGGCTTGTTGATAGGCTCTGTCTAAGTTTTTGCCCCGGCTTTTCATTTCTATCAAAATGGTTCCCTTCCACAGCAAATCGATATAGCCGTTTTTGTCGTCTAATTTTTTCACCCGGTGTTCAAATGTGGAAACCCGCTTACTGCTAATGCCAAACACATTGAAAAACTCCACCAAAAAAGGTTTTGCATCGGCTTCTTCATTTACGGTGTCTGCCCATTCCTTTGAAAAACTAAAGGCTCGGTCTTTTATTTCGTTCCAGCTTAATGCCATTTATTTGTTTGTTGATTTGTAAAGCCTTATACCAATAGTAAAAAGCTTCTGGGTTATATTTTATTTATCTGACATAAAGTTTTTAATCTTTCTACTCACTTCTCTTTCTACTTGCTCAAAATCTGGTAAATCTTTTATTTGGTCTCTCATTGATTTTTCCCATCTTGCTTTGTATTGTGGTAACTTTAGTTCTAGTTTTTTGTGAAAGTCTTCTGGATTTTGTTGTTTGCTGATGCATTTATTTCGGAATTCATTCGTATAAAAGTCAATATCCATTCCATGTACTTCGAGTAGATACCAAATATCATAATAGTCCCGTGGTTGCATTCTTTGCATCACACAACGTAATTTTTCGACTAATAGTTCTTCTAATGGGTAACATAATAAATTAAATTCTTCTTCGTCAGAATAGTCAATTATTGCTGCTTTTATAATTGGTTCAAACTCTAATTTTTCGCTTCTTGAAATATCAACTTTTACTTTTTTATTATTTCCAAAACCACCAAGAGGACCAACATAACTGATGTAGAAATTTATACCGCCATCTTCGTGCTCATTATCATCAATTATTGCTAAGGGAATATTTGCTTCTTCTTTTACATATTCAAAAGTTTCTTTGAACCATTCAAAAATTTGTTCATTAGTGATCGTATTTTCTAGCAATGTAAAATCTAAATCTTCTGAAAATCGATAGTCAGCGAAATATACTTTTTTGAGAACGGTTCCACCTTTAAAGACAATGATTTTTGAAAGTTGTTCATGTTGTGCAACGCCTTTTAATATCCATGACAATATGTAATCCTTTTCGATTTGTTGGTCGCGAACTTCAACTTCTCGCGCTTTATTTTGTATTTCTCCTGGTTTGATCATGAGTAAATTGCAGACTTAATTGTTTCTGTTTCTAAATTTTGTTGAATGCTCCAACGGCTTATCATTTTACCCGATTTGGGAAGTTCCGTATCAAGTAGTACATAAGAGGCTGTTTTTAAACTCCATAATTCTTGAACGATTTCGTTTTCTATTTCCAGCATTTCTAATAAAAATCCCAATCGTTTAATGACTGCTTGGGATTTGAATTTTATAACATATTCCAAGAGTTTTTTATAATTAATTTGATTGCGTGTTTCGTGAATTGCTTTTGCAATTTCTACAATCCCCCCTGCATAGTCTGGTTTGAATAGACAATCTACTATTGTTTTTTCTAAATCGGAACATTGTACTTTATTGAAATCATCAATCCATATTTTCTTTTCTCCGAAGAAATGGTTTTCATTGTGGTATATGAACTGGAAAGTTATGTTTTTGATTTTAATTTCAGAGGGTCTGATTTGTTTGGACACCACAATTTGCTCTTTTAGCGATGGCTGTGTGATGAGGTTGTGAATTTGTAGAGCGGAATAATAGCCAATATAATGTTTTGCATCTTTGACTAAATATTTTGCAATTAAGTGCCAATCGGGCATAAAACTGCTGGCTTCTTCTTCAAATGGAATGATGTAGTAAATCCCTTCTTTTATTCGCATAATAAGACCTCTTTTGGTCATATCACTCAATAATTTACTAACTGTATTCTCTTTTGCTGTTGGAAATATTTTTAAAGCTTCTTTGTATGCAAAACAAGTTTTGTTCTTATTGTTGAAATAAGAAAGTAATTCATTTGATTGTGTTGAAGTATTTTTATGCTTCATAGTTTCAATGTGAGTTTTAAACTCATTGCAATGATACAAAATATAATATTATGTTGTACGTATTAGAATAATAATTTATGTATTATATGCGAAATGTGAGTTTTGAACTCACTATATGGATATGAAACATAAATAATTTGTTTCTTAATTATATAACTCTCGTTTTCTGTCTTGAGTTTATTTTATACAAATAATCAATATAATCAGGCAATTCTATTATACTCAAAAGTCCGATGGTTGCTTCGGGTAAATCAAAGAATTCAATCTTCTTGATGTGTTTTCTGAAGGCTATTTCTCCGATTACTTCCATAATAATATATTTCAAGTTATTTTCAATTTCGTCACAGTCTTTGATTCTGTCATAGTCTGGAATATAGAGGTTGATTTTTAGTTCTTTGGTTGTGATGTTGTAATCAGCTAATGCAATGTATAATTGGCTTATTTTGATTTTATACTTTTTGAAAATATAAGGTTTGTCTTTTCCTGTTAGATAAGGAGTTTTGTCCTGAATTGGTTTGATAAATGCTTGTGCAATGAAATACTGCAGTTGTGGTGCTTGGTCTTCTAAAGCTATGAGTTTAGGGAATAATTTTCGGTATCCATCCGCTGTAAAAATGATAGTAAATTTGCCCTGATCTGTTGACGGAATAATGATTAAAAAACCGATTCTTTTGGAAATATAACTATAGTTTCTATTGAAGTGGTGAAATACTTCTTTGGTATTGATTCCGAGTAATAACGCGTTTTTGATGGCTTCTTCATTGTCTTGGAACCAGCTCCAGAATTTTGTTATTTGTTTCATAAGAATATTTATTAATTCGGTTATTTGAAATGTTCTTCGCATGACTAGCGTTTGTCCTTGGTTATTGGATTGAATGCTATTAGATTTAACATTTGCCTTAGTCGTGAACGAACTCGATTACCATAAGCGGCTTCAATTTCAGATGCGGAAAGGTTGGTTGTAATGTGGGTTATAATTTTTTTGTTGATGAAAAGATCGTATCGGCTGAGTAAAATTTCGCCCATTACATTGCACTCGTTGCCGAAGTATTTTAGGTTGTTTTCCGTACCTAAATCATCAAAACAATAGTTTTTCACATTGTTTTGTAACTTATTTCCAGAACTGTATCTTTGAATTACTTCGTAGCCTTCTTTGATAAATTCAAAACTTATTTCGCGTGTTGTTTTCAAAATAAACTTTCTTTCTTGTTGCGGAACAAGGCGCATAATGTTCATTAAAGACGTTTTACCGCACCCAATTGGTCCCGACAACAAAATACCTTTGTTGAGGTCAATTCCGACTGTTTTTGCTGTTATTTCATCATTTAGAAAATATACCAAAAGCGTAGTGATTATGGGTAAATCCTCTTCTGAAATTGTGAAGGTATCACCATAACTTTGTTTACCCTTTTGTTCAAGCCATTTGATGATTTCTGGGTAATTGAATTTCGTCATTGTTTTAAATTTTCATCGCCCAGCCTTATCCAAAGTAACGTAAAACAGAGCGAACGTGATTATTACAGAGGTTCTGCATAGTTTTTATTGTTTGCTATGTTGAGTTTGTGCGGCATCAGTTGTGCTATTGGAGTTTTGATTTTGAATTTATCCTGATTCATAATCCAATTTCGCGCAGCCGCTTTCCAATCACGCATTTTGGTTTTGCCACCAATTAACCAACCTGTACTGGAATAGTAATTAAAAAATTTATTGGCTTCGGTTTCTGTGCTTGACTGGAACCTGAAATATTCTACTGTGAGTTCAAGCGATGGTAAAATTGAATTCAAGATTTTCATTTCTTCTTTTTTCGCGGAACTTTTTTCTTCTTTTTTTTCTTCAAAAATTAAATTTTCATTTTCTGAAAAAATTGGATTGGTGCCATTATCAATGTTTATAGTGTTTTTATATGTTTGTTTATTATATATATAGGCTTGTTCATTAACCTGTTCAATAGCCTTGTTATTTTTTGACAAGGTTATTTTTTGAACGGGTTCATTATTTGAATGGGTAAGCTGTTCACTTTTTGGTTTCGTTTTAGGTTCTTCCGAAAAACTAATCATATTTACATTGGAGCTTGAATGTGGGTTATAGGTTGGTAAATATTCAATAAAACCAAGTGTTTGCAATTCCTTCATACACTTGTGATAGGTTGCATTTGAATTTATTTTACTGGCTTTCATAATTCCTTCACGAGAAATACCTGTCGGATTTTTGAACCTGTTCACGTTCCAACATTGGAATAAGGCTAAATAGAGCGAAATGTGCGTTGGATTAAGCTTATTTTCATCGCCAATTTTATTAAAAAAACCAGTTAGGTGTTTTATGTAGTTCATAGGTTTTATGTTTGAGATTTGTAGTTATTTGAAAAGAGTTGGTAAAGCATTTACTTTGTTGCATTCTAATATTTTATTAAGTTCGCTGTAAGCATAATATATAGTGCCGCCAATTTTGGTGTAGGAAAGTGTTCCATTGATTCGGAAGTTTTGCAACGTGCCTGGAGAAATATTTAAAAGCTTCCGGACTTCACTTGATTTTAGCCATTGCTTTTGCGGTTGCGATTTCGTATTGAATATTTCTTTTAAGTCGGTTAGGAGAAGTGAACGAAATTCGTTTAAGTCTTCTCGAGTAATAATTTCTACAGCCATTTTGATGATTTTAAATTGTTATGATGCAAATTTGTGGGTTTTGATTTGAATAAAATCACAACACGACCCCCGTTGGGTAAGATTTTATTCAAAATGAGAAAACAAGATTAAAATGCTTCGTCTGTATCCTCCATTCGTTTCATTAATTCTTCAACCAAGGAGCTTATGAATTTTGTTTTATCGGACTTTCGATCCCGTATTTCAAGGAATGTTCTACGGTATTGCCCCAAGTCAATTTGGAATATTTCTTCAAGATAACTTGCAATTTCTTTTAATTCGGCAGCACCATTATTGAAAACTCCTTTGGTGTGAAAAGCATATAAAATTTCAATTAAAGCTACTTTTGAGCCAGTCCAAACTATTTTCCCTTTCGGTTCATGTTGTGATTTTTCATTGAATTCCTTTTTACCTATTTTTAGAATTTTGGTTTCTATGTACACTTGAACTAAGTCGTGAGCAAGAATCTTGGCAATTTTAAAATCGTGGGATGTTGAGAAATTATGATCTGCTTCAAAATAAAAACTGTCTAAACGTAATTTTACATCAAGGTTGCCTCTCACAAAATATTTAAAGTCAAGATAACAACTTCCTGTTCTGTGGTAATTATAGAATTCTAAATTGTTATCAAAATAACGCTTTAGCTTTTTCAATTCTTTGTTGAGGAATTTTTTTGCTATGCGGTCGCCAATTTGTGGCATCTTTAATTCTATTTTATAAACTGCATTATGATAGATATACAATGAGGTAAACTTGGGTTTTATGTTTTTAAAGAAATCAATTTCATTTTCAGAACTCATTATTTTCTCTTTAAGAAATTGCTTTTTTAGATTATTATATGCCTTTATAGAAATTTCAACAGATTTCTCTGACTTTGCTATTGAATCGTCAAGTTCTATATTGATAAAGCTTAATTGTTCCGTTAATTCGAATAACATTTGTTTGAATTTAATGCTCATTTTTTTAGTGTTTTATAGGTTTATAATTTTAGATATGGCCAAAAAATAAACCTAAAAACACCAAATACAATATTAAGCTTACATTATTTTTTTAATCGGTTGAATTGGAGTCAATGAAAATTTATCCCGAAGTATTTTCATATCATCACTCACTTTTCTATCTAAAACCTTTGCGTAATGCTGCGTTGTTCGCAAGTTTTTGTGACCTAACATTTTACTTACGCTTTCTATTGGAACGCCATTTGTAAGCGTTACTGTGGTAGCAAAAGTGTGCCGCGCAATGTGGAAGGTTAGTTCTTTTTCTATCTCACAAACGGTAGCTATTTCTTTTAAATAGGCATTCATTTTCTGATTGCTAAGTATGGGTAATAGTTTATCTTCATTCACACTTTGTGGATGGTCTGAATATTTGTCAATTATCATTTGTGTTACTGAGAGTATAGGAATCTTTGAAGCAGTTTCAGTTTTCTGACGGTGGGTAAATATCCATTTATCGCCATCAATTCCAAGGCTAATATGAGATTTTGTTAAGTTTTTGACATCAATATATGCCAAACCAGTAAAGCAGCTGAAAAGGAAAATATCGCGAACTAATGATAGTCTTTCGGTTTTGAAATCTTTATTAATAATGTTTTGAATTTCGTCTTCAGATAAATAAACTCGTTCTACTTCTTTGACTTTCGATTTGTAGTTGGCGAAAGGATTTTTATCCAGCCAGTCATTGGCCAGACAAATTTTGATGATTTTATTGAAATTCTTGATGTATTTGACCGCAGTATTATTGGCACATTTTCTAACGCTCCGCAAATAAAACTCATAATCGGTGATGAAAGCGTAGTCGATTTTTGTAATGTCAATATCGGAGATACTGTATTTCCAATTCAGAAAATCCTTTGTGTGTTTTAATGAGGTTTTGTAACGCTCATAAGTTCCTGGTGCATATTCGATGCCGATGAGTTCTTTTATTTTGTTGTTGTGTTCCTCAAAAATTGGAATAAGTAGGCGTTGGCGTTCTTTGGTGCCGTTAAGTATGTTTTTAAATACTTCAATTGTAATTTCTTCGTTTCTATGGATTAGCCCCATTTGGATATCAAAAACTTTTGATTTCATCAAATCAAGGTATTCATTCAATGAACGAGCTTCTTCTGATTGCCCCTTCATTTTAGTCATTTCGGAAGACCATTTAGATGGTTCAACAAATTTTTTCGTACTGAACTCTAGTCGTTTTCCGTTTACAGTTAATCTTACATAGATTGGGAATAGCCCTGCTGAATTAGACTTTGTGCTTTTTGCATAGAAGTGCAAAGTGATTTTAGTTTTCATAGTGGTAACCTTTTAATTAATATTCAATTTAAGTTTCTAAATGCTACAATACAAGATGTTTAGATACTGAACAAGTAATTGAACAGGTTATCAAACAAGCTGCATTTTGATTGATTTAATTTTATCGAGACCCTAATTTTGAATAAAATATAGGGTCTCGATTTTATCTCTTTAGGAATGAGATTAATTGAATAAATTGAATATGTTGTAAAAGCAAAAACCCCGTAAATCATAAGATTTACGGGGTTTTGATACCATTTTGTTTTTTACTGGCGGAGAAAGAGGGATTCGAACCCCCGGACCTGTTACAGTCAACAGTTTTCAAGACTGCCGCATTCGACCGCTCTGCCATTTCTCCAATAAGACGCATATCATTTCCTCAATGCGGTTGCAAATATAGTAACCTTTTTTTGATTTCTAAAACATTTATTTAAAAATATTCAGAAAAAGAAAATCTTGGGTTTTAACCAATTCATTATCTATATGTTAAGCATTTTTTATAGGGGTATTACAAATAAAACTCCTCTGAAAACACTTAATATTTTACGTATTCCGTAATCTCCAAGCCATATCCAATCATTCCAACACGCTTCGTTTGCTCAGAATTGGATATTAAACGGATGTTAGAAATGTCAATGTCGTGAAGTATCTGTGCTCCTATTCCAAAATCTTTGGCGTCCATTTTAATCAACGGCGCTTTCATTTCACCCTGCAATTGCAACGCTTTCAATTCGCTAATGCGATTCAATAAATTATTCGATTGCAATTCCTGATTGATAAACAAAATAGCACCTTTCCCATTTTTATTGATTAAATGAAAAATATCATCTAAGTTTTTATCAGTATTATGAGTTAATGTACCCAAAATATCATTGTTTATTTGAGTTGAATTGATACGAGTCAAAATTGAATCTCCCAAATTCCAAGTCCCTTTTGACAACGCAATATGAACTTGCTTATTTGTGGTTTGAAGATAGGCTCTAAGTCTAAAGGTTCCGAATCGAGTCTCAACATCAAAATCTTCCTTTTTAACAATTAAGCTGTCGTGAAGCATTCTATAGGCTACCAAATCTTCAATAGAAACTAATTTTAAATCAAATTTCTTAGCCACTTCAACTAATTGCGGCAAACGCGCCATAGTCCCATCTTCATTCATAATTTCTACAATTACTCCTGCCGATTTGAAACCTGCCAAACGCGCAAAATCAATCGCAGCTTCTGTATGTCCTGTTCTTCTTAAAACGCCTCCTTGCTTTGCTATCAAAGGAAAAATATGTCCTGGTCGTGCCAATTCGTGCGGTTTGGTTTCAGAATCTACCAATGCCAAAATTGTTTTCGCTCTGTCAGACGCTGAAATTCCAGTGGTAACTCCATTGCCACGCAAATCTACTGAAACCGTAAATGCCGTTTCCATTGGATCGGTATTGTTATTTACCATTACGTGCAATCCTAATTCCTTGCATCGACTTTCGGTTAATGGTGCACAAATTAATCCTCGTCCGTGCGTAGCCATAAAATTTATCATTTCTGGCGTTACTTTTTCGGCTGCAGCCAAGAAATCTCCTTCGTTTTCGCGATCTTCATCATCAACCACAATAATGATTTTGCCTTGACGAATATCCTCAATGGCTTCTTCTATTGTATTTAATTTGAATGTAGGAATTGACATTTTATTTAATTTTGTGATGGAAATAATTTTTGAAATAATTTTTGAAAAGGCTGTAATATACTATCGATATTGATTAATCCAATATCATTTGTAGCTCTATAAGTTAATAAAACTGCCAATGGCGACAAAATTAGTGACGACATCCAAGATCCGAAAAATGGTGAAATTCCGTTTTCTTCAGCTAATCTTTTTCCAAAAGTATTAATAAAGTGAAAAGTGATAAATATCAAAACTGCAAAAACAATTGGAAGTCCAATGCCTCCTTTTCTAATAATTGCTCCTAATGGTGCTCCAATAAAAAACATCATCAAACAAGCAAATGCAACTACAAATTTGTCGTACAAAGCAATAAAATGACTGTTTATATTTTTTTGTTTGTTTTGCATTTCATCCTTCGAACTATCAATTGAAAAAATAGTACTCGCTACATTACTTGAAGCATATTGCAGAATTTGAAGCTTTTCAGTATCGCTTATAAGCGAAAGTAAATCCGCTTTAATAGTGTCTTTTTTCAGCGGTAAAATAGATTTGTTTACATTCATTATTCCTGTTCGCTGGTGAATATTTTCGGCAAATGAAACAATATCACGATTGTAAATTTTATGCAAGGAATCTATCGTATAATTCAATTCACTCATATTCAACATTGAAGTGGTATTGGTGATATTTTGATCGTTTTGATTTCCATTTAATATCGATAAATCCAGATTGATTACATCTTTTTTGAAGGAAGCTTTCGCAAATGGAATTTTATTTCGGTCTTCATATTTCTTTGGAATTAAATCCTCATAATAAAAGCCATCATTCAATACCAATTTCAAAATATTGGAATTTTCATTACTTACCAAATCGCCATCTTTTGCCTTAATAACCGTACGAACGCCATCGCCACGCAATGATTTTTTATGAATAGTAATTCCTGTAAGATGGTTTCCGTTTTCACCCGATTTTTTATCTACCTTAATAGTATAATACCCAATTTCACTGAACTGACCTTCGGCAATTGCCATCGCAGGTTTTCTTTGTGCTATATTTTTTCTGAAATTGATGAATTTATATTCGGCATACGGAATCACATTATTGGCAAATACAAAAGCCAAAACACTCAAAAATAATATGAATATCGTTAAACTTTTCATTGCCCGTTGCAACGATATTCCTGCCGATTTCATTGCTGCAAATTCATAGTTTTCAGCCAAATTTCCAAATGTCATTATCGAAGCCAACAAAACTGAAAGTGGCAATACCAATGGAATAATTCGTGGCATTCCAAAAAGTAAGAATTTGACAATTAGCATCAAATCTAAATCGCGACCCGCTAAATCATAGATAAAAAGCCAAATCGTTTGAAGGATGAATATAAAAAACAAAATTACAAATACCGTAGTAAATGTAATCGTGAAAGTTTTTAGAATGTATTTGTCAAGAATCTTCAAATTAATCTAATTTATTGATGTAGTATTTTGGGTACTTACTTGCGTCAAAGATAAATTGATTCTTTGATAACGGTTGGTTGGTTTTGAAAGAATTAACAGTCAATGTTGTTTTGGTTCCATTCTTCCCAACTTCAATCAAATTGTAGATGTTTTTGGTTTGAATATCAATTCCTAAAAGGATTTCTTTGCGTTGGTCTTTCGAACTATTAGGCGTCAATTTAATATATTGAATTTTCCGACCTTTAACATTCTGCAAAATATCCCAATTGAATTTATATCCTGTATTGAAAAAAGTAAGCATTTTTGAAGGTGTAATGGCATTATCGTCTTTCTCATTCAATTTTGAAATCGAAACCTCTTCGTCTTCAGGATTAATCGTGTAGGTTTTTTTTCCGTCAAACATCTTCGTTACACCCATTAAATTCAATACATACATATTGCCTTTCATCGTAACATTTCCTTTACTTTCCTGATTGATATTCTCTTTTAAATTATTTAAAGAATATTTAAAATCAATGATAATATTGTCATATCCTTTGATTTTCGAGGTCACTTCGTCTAACAATGCTTTTGCTTTTTTGTCTTGAGATTGAACACCAAAAGGAAGTAGCATTACAATTGCCAAAAGCATAAAACACGTTTTAAATTGCACTGTTTTTATTGGAAATAAATTAATTTTCATTTTGGGATTTAGTTTTGTTCATTACTGAAAAATTGATCGAGAGCGGCCAAATCTAAAATATTTACGTTTCGTGCTTTACTACCTTCAAACGGACCAACAATTCCCGCTGCTTCCAACTGATCTATCAATCTTCCCGCGCGGTTATAGCCTAATTTGAGTTTTCTTTGCAACAGCGATGCAGAACCTTGTTGTGCTGTAACAATGATTTCGGCAGCTTCTCTAAATAAGGAATCTCTCTCGGAAATATCCATATCAAGATTAATGCCACTTTCATCGCCTACAAATTCTGGAAGCAAATAAGCATCTGGATAGGCTTTTTGAGAACCAATGAATTCGGTGATTTTTTCAACTTCTGGCGTGTCAATAAATGCACATTGAACTCGCACAATATCGTTTCCATTCGTATATAACATATCGCCACGTCCAATCAATTGATCGGCTCCTTGTGTATCTAAAATAGTTCTTGAATCAATTTTTGAAGTTACTCTAAACGCTATTCTCGCAGGGAAATTCGCTTTTATCAAACCTGTAATTACGTTTACAGAAGGTCGTTGCGTTGCAATAATCAAGTGAATTCCAATGGCTCTTGCCAACTGTGCCAATCTCGCAATCGGTGTTTCAACTTCTTTTCCAGCGGTCATAATCAAATCGGCAAACTCATCGACAACCAATACAATATAAGGTAAAAAACGATGCCCATTTTCAGGATTTAATTTACGGGCTTTAAATTTATCATTGTATTCCTTGATATTTCGAACCATCGCATCTTTCAATAACGAATATCGGTTGTCCATTTCCACACAAAGAGAATTCAACGTGTTGACTACCTTGGCATTATCTGTAATAATAGCATCTCCAGAATCGGGTAATTTAGCCAAATAATGTCTTTCAATTTTATTAAAAAGTGTCAATTCCACTTTCTTTGGATCTACCAAAACAAATTTAACTTCTGCGGGATGTTTCTTGTATAATAAAGAGGTTAAAACTGCATTCAAACCAACAGATTTTCCTTGACCTGTAGCTCCCGCCATCAATAAATGGGGCATTTTAGCCAAATCAACTACAAATGTTTCATTGGAAATTGTTTTCCCTAAAGCAATTGGCAATTCCATTTCAGCCTCTTGAAAACGTGCCGAACCAATTACACTTTTCATAGAAACCATCGTCGGATTCTTGTTTGGAACCTCAATTCCAATAGTTCCTTTCCCTGGAATTGGTGCAATAATACGGATTCCTAAAGCCGATAATGACAACGCAATATCGTCTTCCAAACTCTTGATTTTTGAAATACGAATTCCAGCTTCTGGCACAATTTCATACAACGTAACCGACGGACCAACAGTTGCTTTTATTTGAGCAATCTCAATTTTATAGTTGCGAAGCGTTTCTAAAATTCGATTTTTATTTTCTTCTAATTCTTCCTGATTGATAGTAATTCCGCCAGATGAATATTCTTTTAGTAAATCTAATGTTGGAAATTTATAGTTTGATAAATCTAATGTTGGATCAAATAATCCAAAATCAGCCACCAATCGAGAGGCTAAATTTTCCTCTACAATATCTTCTTCGTGTGCTTTTTCAATGACAAATTCACTTTCAATTTCAGGAACAGCCTCAGAAATAACTTCTGGTTCTTGAGAAGGCGTAATCGAAAATAAAGGGGATTTCAATACAGGATCCATATTGATTTCCGAAGCATTACTAATGGTAGGTTTCAACGCTTCTTTATTAATTTCAAATTGCGAAGCGGGTTTCAAAATCGGTTCTTCAATTTCCTCTTCATCTGAAACTGCAAATTCTTCCAAATTATACAAACCTTCAGAAACAGGTCGGTTCACAGGTGTTAATTCCGTATCAATTTCATTTTTAGTTCTTTCAAAAAATGCTTTTATCGCATCAGGTGATATTTTTATTTTGAATATCAAATAGATAATTAATCCTAATAATAATACCAAAAGCGTTCCCGATTTTCCAATATAAGCTTGAGAAAACAAGTTCATTTCATAACCAATTGTTCCGCCTAATTCTGGTAATGAGGTTGCAAAAAATCCTAATAAAATAGAAATAATTACAATGGCAAACAAATCCCAAAACCATACATTTTTCATTTTTTTCAATGAAATATCCATCACTAAAAAAGCTCCTGACAAGAAAAATAATTTTACAAATAAGAAGGAAGCTGCACCAAAACCTCTGTATATGAACAAATCTGCTAAAAAAGCACCAAATTTACCCAACCAATTATTTACAGTTTTAGAACGATTTGCCAATTCAGAAACGGCACTTTGATCTTCTTGACCGTGAATGAAAAAAGAAATAAATGCCAATAGCAAAGCCACAGAAAATAATATCAATACAAATCCGAACAAGATTTTATATTGTCGTCCTAATTTCCAAGGTTTTTTATCCTCAGAAATAGCTTCTTTTTTATCTGTAATAAGTGTCTTTTTCGCCATTCTTAATTGTGCTAATTAGAATTAAAACAAAGAATTAAATTATATAAATTTTGGTAAATAAATCATCAAACCGATTGCAATTGCTGTCATTGCTGCAAAAAATACCGCACCAGCCGCAATGTCTTTTATAAAACCAATTTTTTGGTGAAACTCAGGATGAATAAAATCAGCTACTTTTTCAACTGCAGTATTCAATCCTTCAATGCTCAAAACCAAGCCAATTGCAAGCGTTTGAAACATCCATTCCTCGTGCGAAATATTAAAGTACAAACCCGCAATAATTAAACCAACCGCCAAAGTTGATTGCACCATTATACTGTGTTCGGTTGTTATCAATTTGATAGCGCCTTTCAACGCAAATCCCATACTTTTAAATCTTCCTGTAACAAAGGTATTGTCTTTTTGAAATTCCATAATCGATATTAAAGTGCCGCCAAAGCCGCATCATAATTAGGTTCGTTAGCAATTTCTCCAACTTGTTCCGTGTGTGAAATCACTCCGTTTTCATCAATAACGATGATAACTCTTGAATGTAAACCCGCCAAAACGCTATCAGAAATTTCCAAACCGTAGTCTTTTCCAAAAGCACCCGTATTAAAATCCGAAAGATTAATTACGTTTTCAAGCCCTTCAGCACCACAAAACCGACTTTGTGCAAACGTCAAATCTCTCGAAATGCACAACACTTTTGTATTTGCCAAAGCACTCGCTTTTTCGTTGAATTTTCTAACCGAAGTTGCGCAAGTTCCCGTATCAATACTTGGAAATATGTTCAAAACCAATTTGCTTCCTGCAAAATCTGCCAAGGTTGCTATTGATAAATCGCCTTTAACCAATCTAAAATCGATTGCTTTTGTACCTACTTTTGGTAACTCACCGCTTGTGTTTATTGGATTTCCTCCTAATGTTATTGCTGCCATAATTGCTATTTTTTTTTAAGCATCAAAAGTAAGCAATTATATTGGGAATAAAAAAAAAGGAATTACTATTGCGTTCCAGAAACATTTTATTGTTATTTTTCATTTGGGCGCGCCCTCGTTTTGAACGATTTTAGTAACTACACCATTTTTTCTAAACTCGGTCAGGTCGTTCGCTACAATCTCTGCTCCACTTTGTTCCACAGAGGATTTCCGCTGCCACCCTTCGCGCAAAACCCTCGATTTAAGAATTATGATTTTAGATTTTAGATTCTAACCGCAAAGTTCGCAAAGATTTTTTGCCACGAATTACACAAATTATCTTGAATTTTTTATTCTATTATCCATTATCTCAACATCAACACATTCCCATCTCGTCTCCCTCGCCTTCGGAAAGGGTTAGGGATAGGAATTTTCCCATCTCGTCTCCCTAACATCCAGTTTGTCTTTCCGACGAAGGAGGAATCACATAAAGCAATTCACAAAAAAAATAATGTGATTCCTCCTGCGTCGGAATGACAAAAAAATATGAAAAAATCGGGTTTTCCCTCTAACACTTTCACATCTCGTCTCCGTCATTGCGAGCGAAGAGCAACGGAGCGCGGCAATCTGTTAATGGCAATGGCAAAAACGAAATGAGATTGCTTCGTGCCTCGCAAAGACATTCTAACACGATTACGGATGCGACAATTAATAGCACTCGATACTACTATAAATTTAGAATCTGAAATAAATTCAGATTGACAAATTAAAGTTGAAATTCATATTGACAAATAGAGAACGTTTTTTTTGCCACAGATTTAAACGGATTAAACGGATTTTCACTGATTTTCCAAATAATCGAATCAACGAATAAACAAATAAACCTTTTTTGCTATTGAAAAGAATCTGAAATAAATTCAGTTTGACAAATTAAAGGGTAAATTTAGATTTACAAAACAGGTATTTCTGTTTCACAACTCCGTCAGAGTTTTAAACTCTGACGGAGTTAGTCGATAATTCACCGAAAAAAAGCGAACAATAAAAATTCAAAATATCCTAATTTCCGAAATCCCGCATGAAGGGTGGCAGCGGAAATCCTCTGTGGAACAAAGTGGAACAGAGATTGCAGCGAACGACCTGACCCGAAGTTTTTACGGAGGGACATGCCCAAATAAAAAAGCCTTTAACCGAAATGCGTTAAAGGCTTTGAATAATTTATTATCAAATCGATTATTTTTTCTTTTGCTGTGCCTTTTGAGCTTCAGCTTGTTCCATAATCTCTTGCATTTTTCGTTGGAACTTTCCTTGTTTCTTTGGCTCTTTCAATTTATTTTCTTGAATTTGAGCGTGAATTTTATCATTATCAACAATATAGTTTTTGATGACTAACATAATTCCAATCGTAATTAAATTGGATATAAAGTTATACAAACTCAATCCAGCTCCGTAACTATTGAAGAAAAACAACATCATTAATGGTGAAACATAAATCATTATTTTCATCATTTTAGCCATATCTGGCATCCCTTCTTGCGATGGTGCAGCCATTTGTTGATCGCCAGAAGTCATTTTCATATAAAAGAAAATCGCAATTGCAGCCAATATTGGAAACAAACTGATATGACTTCCATAAAATGGAATGTGGAACGGTAATTTTGCAATTTCATCAAAAGAAGATAAATCGTCTGCCCAAAGGAATCCTTTTTGTCTTAATTCAAATGCTGACGGGAAAAACTGAAACGAAGCATACATAAACGGCAACTGAATTAATGCAGGAATACAACCAGCCATTGGGTTCACCCCTGCTTTATTGTATAATTTCATTGTTTCTTGTTGCTTTTTCGCTGGCTCTTTTTTAAATTTCTCACCCAATTCTGTAATTTCTGGTCGCAATACTTTCATTTTTGCTTGAGACAAAAACGACTTATATGTAATTGGCGACATTGCAATTTTTATCAGAATTGTGAATACAATAATTGCAATTCCATAAGAAATATAAGAACTTAAAAATCCGAATAACGGAATGAAAATAAATTTGTTAATCCATCCAAAAATTCCCCAACCTAATGGAATAATTTTTTCAATATTCTTGTTGTAACTATTTAAAATTTTATAATCAGAAGGTCCAAAATACCAATTCATTTTATAGTTTACTTCTCCATTTGCAAACGCCAAAGGCACGTTAGCATTGAATTGTTTGATGAAAATTGTATCTTTATTTTCATCAACAACTAAATTATTAGATTTTAAAACCGCTTTCGCAAATGGCGTGTCGGTCAATAAAATTGCAGAAAAGAAATGCTGTTTGAACGCGATGAATTTTACATTATCAAGCGTTTCTTCTTGGTTGTTTCCATCACTAACATTATTGAATTTTTCGTCGCCATATTCATAATTAAGCAAGGTATATCTGTTTTCATAAGAGATACTTTTCTCAGTTCTGAAAGTTTTCAAATCCCACTCTAAATCCAATGGTTTAGACGTATTCAATACTTTATTTAAACCTTGCGAACGAAGGTCAAAACCAATCATATAATCGTTTGGTTTCAAAGTATATTGGTATTCCAAAAATTCATTTGCACCCGCTTTCAAACGCATCGTTAGAATTTGATTGGCACCAACTTTCGTTAATGTTGGTTCAAAAAATAACTCTTTCGTGTTTAATGTATGATTATCGTTGGTAATTAATTGAATGTTTAAATTTGAATTATTGTCTTTAATCAACTCAACTATTTCGCCTGAACCTTTTTTGAATTTTTCAAAATTTTTCAAAATTGCCTCAACAATATAACCACCTTTATTAGCGATTGTAATGCGAACGGATTCATTTTCAATTGTTGTAACCGTATCTTTAGCAGATGGTAATGTTGCAGAATAAGCAAAATTTCCTAACGATTTTTTAAGTTTTGCCATTTGCAATGTATCGCCAACAGTTGCAGCAACAGCAGTAATTACAGCTTGTTTCGCAACGACTTGTTTTGATTTCTCAGCAGCAACAACTAGTTCTTTTTTGGCTTTTTCAGCAGCAATCTCTTTTTCAGTAGGCTGATTTTGGTAAATTATCCAAATCAAAATTCCAAAAATTAAAATGAAGCCAATGATTGAATTGAGGTCTAATTTCTTATCTTCCATTATATAGTATTACTATTATTTAATTTTATAATTCAGCGAAATTACTATTTTTTTTTTCGCTTTAACGGTTGCTGCCACAAAACTCACAAAAAGTGGGTGCGGATTATCAACCGTACTTTTGTATTCCGGATGGTATTGTACCCCAATAAAAAACGGATGGTTTTCTAGCTCTACAATTTCTACCAATCCTGTATCAGGATTGACTCCCGAAGCTTTTAATCCTGCATTTTCCAATGCTTCAAGATAATCGCCATTAAATTCATAACGATGACGATGGCGTTCTAAAATACTTGTTTTACCGTATATTTTGTGTGCCAAAGTATTTTCTTTAATATCACATTTCCAAGCGCCAAGACGCATTGTTCCTCCTTTATCGGTAATGGTTTTTTGCTCTTCCATCAAATCGATAACTGGGTTTGATGTACCTTCATCCATCTCGGTAGAATTGGCATCTTTCAATCCTAAAATAGTTCTTGAATATTCAATAACTGCCATTTGCATTCCCAAACAAATCCCTAAAAAAGGAATATTATTTTCTCTTGCATAGCGAACAGTTTCAATTTTCCCTTCAATTCCACGACCTCCAAAACCAGGTGCTACGAGAATTCCATCTAAATCTTTTAATTTTTCATTGGCATTGGAAGCATCCAAATATTCCGAATGAATGGAAACCACATTAACTTTCGTTTCATTTGCAGCTCCTGCGTGAATAAATGCTTCTAAAATGGACTTGTAAGAATCTTGTAATTCTACATATTTCCCAACCAAACCAATGTTTACAGAATGTTTTGGATTTTTTAATCTACTTAAAAAAGTATTCCAATTTTTTAAATCTGGGGCTGATTTTATAGGTAAATCTAATTTCTTCAAAGCCACAACATCAAGACCTTCTTCAAGCATCAAAATGGGTACTTCATAAATAGTTGAAGCATCAATAGATTGTATCACTGCTTCGCGTTTTACATTGCAAAACAAAGCCAATTTATTTCTTAATTCCTCAGACAATTCGTGTTCGGTTCTACAAACTAAAATATCTGCTTTTATACCACTTTCCATTAATGTTTTAACGGAATGTTGTGTTGGTTTTGTTTTTAATTCTCCGGCTGCTGCTAAATAAGGAACCAAAGTTAAATGAATAACAAGTCCGTTATTTTCGCCTAATTCCCAAACCAATTGCCGCACCGATTCGATGTATGGCAAGGATTCAATATCACCAACAGTTCCACCAATTTCAGTGATTACAATATCGAAATTGCCAGAATTACCAAGCAATTGCATTCTTTCTTTGATTTCATTGGTAATATGAGGAACAACTTGTACGGTTTTTCCTAAAAATTCGCCTCTTCGTTCCTTTTCAATTACTGAAAGATAGACTCTTCCTGTGGTAACATTATTGGCTTGTGAAGTGGGAACATTCAAAAAACGCTCGTAATGTCCTAAATCCAAATCGGTTTCTGCACCGTCATCTGTAACGTAACATTCACCGTGTTCATAGGGGTTTAGCGTTCCTGGATCCACATTGATATACGGATCAAATTTTTGAATTGTAGTGCGATATCCTCTTGCCTGCAATAATTTTGCTAAAGAAGCTGCGATAATTCCCTTTCCTAAAGAAGAAGTAACTCCGCCAGTAACAAAAATATATTTCGTTTGAGCCATTGTATAGTGTGTTGTTGTTGTGTAAAAAACTTGGCAAAAGTACGAAAATAATTAGATAATGCGGTAATTTATAACATTAGATAAATAAAAAAATAGAGGCTTTTGCGAACCCAATAATTACCTAAATTTCCAGATTTACGGCTTCGGATATTTCTTTCTTATATTCCGAATTAATTCTTCCAAACCGTTTAATTTCAACTCATAGACCAACTGAAGTTGTTCGCCTAATTGCCCTTTTGGGAAACCTTTATTGCTATACCAAACCACATAATATTCTGGCAAATCAATTAAATGCCAGCCTTCATATTTGCCGAAAGGCATTTTTGTATGCGCTAAAGTGATCAGTTTTTGTTGGTTTTCGTCCAAAATTAATTCCAATTAAAAGTAATGACTTTCTTGATATCTGGGTGCAAACTATAATAAACTGGGCACGTCATTGCAGTACGTTCCAAAATAGTTTTGGTTTTATCATCGAGTTCAGCTTTGATATTAAAAACAATATGAATTTCAGAAATTCTTCTTGGTTCAGCCGCCATAATTTTTGTGATTTCAGCAGTAGCATTCGAAAGATCGACATTAATTTCGGCTGCTTTAATTCCCATTACGGTAAACATACAACTCCCTAAACCATTGGCAACGGTATCTGTTGGTGAAAAAGCAGCTCCTTTTCCATTGTTGTCAATTGGTGCATCCGAAATAATTTCTGATCCCGATTGAATATGAATTGAGGAAGTTCGTAATTCTCCTAAATAGGTGATTTTTGAAGTCATTATTCTGCTTGTTTTATGGTTAAATCGGTATCGTAATACACTATGTAAATCCCCTTATTGCTATTACTTCCCGAACTATTTTTACTATAACTGAATTTGTTTTCAATTTGTTCTGTAGCAACATTTTCCGAAGTTTCCTGAAAATTTTTATCTTGTGATAATCGTAATAAGGTGTCAAATGTCAAGTCAAACCCACGAATTGCGAATTGATTTGGAAATACTTTATTCGCTTTTTTGAAATCATTTCTAAAAATATCAGCTTCCGGCGAAAGGTTTTCACGAACAATTGAAGGATGTAACATTTTTAATTTTGTTAAGCGACTCATATCAATTTCATCAAAATCTAATGTTGGATTGGCTTCCAAAATTACCAATTGAACTTGATAATCCGGCATTAAAGCCAACATCGCATTGGTTGTAGCCAAAATCACATTTGTTTTTTGAGAATCTAAAATAACATAATTCATCTTGTTTTTTACAAACAATTTCTTCAAACTGTCTTTGGCAATGCTTCCTTTTTCATTGAAACCAACTATTTTAATTCCTTTTTTACTTTTGATAAAAAAATCTTTCAAAGTAGTTTTTTTGGCATCGATTACGGCAACTATATTTCCATTTTTTCTATAAATATAATCTAACATTGCTGCCTTAGAATCTTCATTTGAAGGCATCGATTGGTATAAATTAGGAAATGATTTACCCATTTCTTTTGATAAAGGTGAAATCACAGGTATATTATTTTCACTTACCAATTCTGCTAATTTTTCAACATTTGCTTGATAAAAAGGACCGATAATAGCATCGGCATTTTGAAGATTATTCTGTTCTACCAATCCTGAAATTGCTGATGAATTCTTAGTTTCTTCGGAATCTAAAATTCTAATATTGACATTCAAACCCATCACTTTTGCAGAATCAATTGCCATCAAAACTCCTGAATAAAAGTCCAAAGTCATATTAAGAAATTTGTCTTTTTTCAATTTTGATGCCACCGAATTCAAACTGTCATTTTCGATTTTTGAAATATTAAATGGCAATAATAAAACCAATTCTTTGACATTTTGAGAAGTATTACTTTTTGTTAATTTAGCAACTACTTTATTCGATTTTGCAACGTCTTCAATTTTTATATTTTTAGGTGTTAAAGCTAATTTTGGTTGTTCTTTTGAAACGAATTTATCCTTTGTACCACTCACAATCAACTTATAACCAATTGGTAAACCCGAAACAATTTCTGGATTCAATTGCTCCAATTGTTCCACAGTCAATCCGTATTTATTTGCAATAGCATATTTAGTTTCCTTTGGCAAAACTTCGTGATAAATAATTTTATCCGATGCTTTTACAGTAGTCTTAACCGCTGGTTTCAATGCAGATTTTGATGGAATAACAAGCATTTGACCCATTTTCAAACCTTCCTTTAAAGCGTCTTTATTGGCAGTTTCTAAATCTTCAACCGAAACAGCATATAATTTTGAAATACTATAAGCCGTTTCTTTTGAAAGAACTTCGTGCATTTTTGGATTGCCTTTTGAAGTAGAAACAGCAGGTACTTTTAGTTTTGAAATAGGAATCAACAATACCGAATTCAATTGAACTCCGCTTTGAGCATCAGGATTTAAATTATAAATATCTGAAGGCGAAACTTTATATTTCAGAGCAATTTGCGTAATCGTTTCCCCTTTGAGAACAATATGTTTGGTATAATTCTGCCCAAAAAGAGACAGTGTAAAAACCAAAACAAGAATGTAAATTACTCTTTTAAACATAGCTATAATTTTTAAAATTCAATTGTAATACTGCTATTCCCACTCAATAGTTGCTGGTGGTTTCGAGCTAATGTCATAAACAACTCTGTTTACACCCGGCACTTTATTGATAATATCATTGGAAACTTTCATCAAGAAATCATAAGGTAAATGTACCCAATCTGCGGTCATTCCATCCGTTGATTCCACTGCGCGAAGTGCCACCACTTTTTCATAGGTACGCTCATCGCCCATCACTCCTACACTATTCACAGGAAGTAAAATTGCGCCCGCTTGCCAAACTTTGTCATACAATCCCCAAGATCTCAAACCGTCAATAAAAACGGCATCAACTTCTTGCAAGATACGAACTTTTTCGGGTGTAATATCACCCAAAATACGAATTGACAATCCTGGCCCTGGAAAAGGATGTCTTCCTAATAATGCCGCATCAATTCCTAAGGTCGCCCCTACTCTACGCACTTCATCTTTGAATAACATTCGAAGGGGTTCAACGATTTTCAATTTCATATAATCTGGTAAACCTCCCACATTGTGATGCGATTTGATTGTCGCCGAAGGTCCTTTTACAGAAACCGACTCGATAACATCAGGATAAATAGTTCCTTGAGCCAACCATTTTACGTTTTCAATTCGGTGAGATTCATCATCAAAAACTTCAATGAAAACTCTACCGATTGCTTTTCTTTTTAATTCTGGGTCTTCAATTCCTGCCAAAGCGTCCAAAAAGCGTGCCGAGGCATCTACTCCTTTTACGTTCAAACCCATTCCTTTATATTGATCCAAAACTTGTTCAAATTCATTTTTTCGCAACAAACCGTTATTTACGAAAATACAATATAGGTTTTCACCAATGGCTTTGTGCAATAAAACTGCCGCCACCGTTGAATCTACACCGCCTGAAAGTCCCAAAACCACTTTGTCATTTTGAACTTTTACTTTTAATTCCGCTACCATATCTTCAACGAAAGCATTTGGTGTAAACGTTTGAGGTACTTCGGCAATTTTCACTAAGAAATTCTCCAACATTTGTTTCCCATCTGTAGAATGAAAAACTTCGGGATGGTACTGAATTGCATAGGTAGTTTCTCCTTCAATTTTATAAGCAGCAAATTCCACATCGTGCGTACTTGCTAACTTTATTCCATTGGTAGGCAATGCTTTAACACTATCGCTATGGCTCATCCAAACTTGTGAATTTTCAGAAACTCCATCAAAAAAAACTTCCTTTTCTTTGATAAAAGACAAATTGGCTCTACCGTATTCTCTGGTGTTGGAAGCCGCAACTTCGCCACCACTAAAATGGGCTAAATATTGCGCTCCGTAACAAACGGCAAGCAAAGGTAATTTGCCTCGAATTTGGGATAAATCAGGATGTGGCGCATCTTCTCCGCGAACAGAGAATGGGCTTCCACCAAGAATTACCGCTTTATAACTTGATAAATCACTCGGAATGTGATTGTAGGGAAAAATTTCGCAGAATATGTTTAACTCGCGAACTCTTCTTGCAATAAGTTGTGTGTATTGCGATCCGAAATCTAAAATAAGTACGTTGTGTTGCATTTGAAAAAGTGTCGTTGTGTGTTTGTACTGATTAATAAATATTTATAATCTCAAAAAGTGGGATTAATTTAAATTTATTTATTAAGCTGCAAATTTAGGGAAATTAAATTAGAAATTCTTGAATAAATATTCCATCGATTGAGCGAGAAAACCTTGCAACACTATAAAAATCCTTACTCCTGAAAAAAAAATTTTTTTATGAACATTTTGGATGTTTTTAAATTAAAGTGGATTTTTTTTAAGAAAATATTTAGCATAAAGACAGTAGTATAAAAATCATTATTCAATATATTTTTGGGCAATAGTAATGAACTTTTGAAATCCAATTTTATCAGCTAATTCTTTTAATTTAGAATAATTTTCATTTACTTTAATAAAGTCTTTTTCATAAAAATGTAATTTTATTTTTGTTAAAAAATAGAAAAGCGTAATATAATCTGTATAGGCTAATTCAATTTTATCTAATTCGACTAAATCCAAATTACTTTTAGCAACTTTTAAATTTCCTTTGTATATGTTAACACTTGCAATACCAATTAAATAATTTGCGACAGTACTATTTGAAGACCATCTGTCCGTTTCGAATATTTCTTCATAATATTTTTCAATAATCGAATCTAAAAGATCATACTCTTCTTTAAATATAAGCGCAGGAACTATCTCAATCAAGAATAAATGAGGAACTTCTAATTTGATCTCATTTTTAATTGAATTTTCGAGTGATTTGTCTATTTTTTCAACACTCAATATTTTATATCCATAATATCTTCCCAATAAAACAGAATAAATTTGGTTCGGATTTTTTGGATAATCAATCAAAATCATACTATGGTCTTCATTAGAATAAAATTTTTGATAGAATTCCATCAAAGAAGTAAAAAGAAAATCAGATTCATTGGCATTAAATTTATTAATCATTCTAATTACCTCAATATAATAACCGTTCAAATGAGAATAGTCAATAAAGCGCAACGGTACAGAATTTCTAAAACTTTCAAATTGAATTAGGACTTTATAAATAGTCAAAGCAACTTGAGTTTCTAATTTATAAAAGCTAAAAGTAATTAAAAGAGCAAATTTTGTAAGTGCACTGTCTGTTAGTTTAACGTAATCAAAAAAAGTAAAAAAGACGATAAGAGAATCAATCTTATTTTTTTCGATTAAAAAACAAACATGATTGGCAACCGGGATAATATTATTTTCGTTTTCTAAAGACTCATTAAATTGCAACACCTCGTTTTCTTCTAGCTGATTTTCGTTAAGTTGTAACCGCAACATTTTAATTTGAAAATACCATTCATCATAATTCAGCTTGTTATTGATGTAATTTGAATACGATGCAAACCCTAAGTATTTTGATAATATAGTTAATGTTGCATTTGATGGTTCTGTTTTTGGCAAAAAACCAAACAGCCTTCTTAAAGTATTATAGCCAATATTAACAGAGCCACTTGATTCTATTTCCTCTTTTAGATTTTTTATATCCCTTACATTCTCAACTCTAATGCGAGATTTCTTCTGTATGTCAATTAAAATTTGAGTAGAATCGTTTTTCATGATGGGCTGTTTATGGGCTAAATGTAGTGAATTATAAATATAGATTTGAAATCTAACAAATAAAAAATTACTCCCTTAGTTTACTAAAAAGCTTTAGCTAATCAACTAATCAATATTTATGGAAATAAGATCATGTATTACAGACAAACCAATTCAAAATAATTCAGAGGATAAATTAAAAATGTCACGTTATGGAAATGTGTTGTCAAACTTCATTAAGGCGAGTGACACACCACTAACCGTTGGGCTTCAAGGGGAATGGGGAACTGGAAAAACATCAATGTTATATATGCTTTTAGAACATTTTAAAAGTGAAAACATTGCTACTTCATGGGTAAATACTTGGGAATATAGTATGTTCAGAAGTCCGGGCGAAACCACTCCAGCTATCTTAAAAGGCATGCTTACCAATTTGAAACTAAGTTGCGAAAGTGAAGGAAAATGGACTATTGAAGAGAAATCTAAAGACAGTGTAAAAAAAGTATTTAAGTTTTTAGGAAATGTTGCGAATCAAGTAATTTCAAATCAAACAGGAGTAGATATTAAAGGCGCTACAGATAATGAAGATGCTTCAAGAGAACAAGCTGAAATAGCTGAAATTAAAAAAGAAATAGCACTCATTATTACCAAACTAATTGAAGATACTAATAACGAATATCAAAAAGTTGTATTTTTAGTAGATGACTTGGATAGAATTCCTCCTGAACAAGCTGTAGAAGTATTAGAAAGTTTAAAAAATCTATTTGATGTGCCTTACTGTGTTTTTGTATTAGCTATTGATTATGATGTGGTGGTAAAAGGTTTAGAATCAAAATTTGGTAAAAAAACAGAAGAAAACGAAAGAGAATTTAGATCGTTTTTTGACAAAATTATTCAAGTTCCGTTTTCAATGCCAACAGGAACTTATGATATGGGTAATCTGTTAAGCGAAAAATTAACAACGCTAAATATCGAAATTCCTGAAGATTTGATTGATACCTACAGTAATGTTGTAAAATATACTATTGGTTATAATCCTAGAAGTTTAAAAAGATATATTAACTCGTTTTCATTACTGCGTAGTCTTCGTAATTCTGACTTTGAAGAAGATGCTTCAGACTTTGGTGATAACGCTCCAGATGCCGAAGATGATTTGATCTTATTTGCTATGATTGGTGTGCAAATTTCGTACCCGAAAATATTTAGACTCATTACACAAATGTCTGATATTTATGATTGGGATAAAGGTTTTGCAAATAAAAACAATATTGATTTAGAAGCTGTAAAAACGGATATTCAAAAATATGGCGATAACGATAAATTAGACGAAGATTGGGAACAAATAATTTATGGTGCTTGTCAAAATGATGTGTACTTGAAATCAAAAGTGTTCAATATCCTTGAATTATTTAATTATTTGAGAAATAAATTTGAAAATAGGCCTGATGTTTTAGATGAAAAAATTGTGATGGCACTAAAATTTGCTTCAATTACAAATGTTGACGATGATGTAAATATTAAAGGTGTAATTGAAAAGAGAGGAAATAAAACTGTTTTTTCTGATATCAAAACTAAAGTCGAGACACTTAGAAAAGAACTAATTGAAAATGGTGCCAAAAAAGAAGGAATTGAAATTAAACTAAAAACCTATCAAAATCTTTTTGAAACCTTTTTAGCGATTGCTGAAGAAATGGGAACAAAATTCGAGATTATGAGTAGTTCCGTAAAATTTGATTTTGGATATTTACAAAATCCGCCAAAACAAACAGAACTAGTAGGATTAGAATTGATGCGACTTAAAGATTACTCTAATTTACCAAAAGGGCTTATTTCTGTTGGTGTTAAAGATGTTAAGAAACAAAAAATTGCTTTCAAAGTTTCTAAAGAATTAAATTATACTGAATTTAAATCATTTCTGACCTTAAACTACAAGTAATGAAAAGAATTTTTTGGTTATTTTCTTTAATAATAGTTCATTCGTTATCTTATGGACAACTTATTAATATTGAAAACCAGCGTATTCAAAATGATAGTATTAGAATTGTTACGATAATAGACTTGCAGTATAATTACCAAAATAATAACAGTGAAGAATTATCGCAAGTAAATTTTTCAGGAACTTATCAACACAAAACAAAGAATTTGAAGAATTACTTTCTACTTCTTGGAAACATTGATTATTCGTTAGCAAATGGGGAAGAACTATCAAATTCAGGTTTAATTCATTTTAGATACAATCGCAAACTCAATAAAAAATTAAGATTAGAAGCATTTAATCAATACCAATATAACAAAATTTTAGGTGTTGAAAGTCGCAATTTGATTGGGATTGGACCAAGATATAAAATAAATAAATCTGATAAAAACGTGCTTTATATTGGAAGTTTGCTTATGCAAGAATTTGAAAAAACTTCGGATAATATTAAGACCATGAGCTATCAAAGACTTTCAAATTATTTTTCGTTATCCATAAAAAACAAGGCGAAAACTTTAGAATTAACTTCTGTGGTATATTACCAACCCAATATTAATTTTTGGGAAGATTACAGACTTTCAAGTCAAACGAATTTAGCATTTAACATCACTTCAAGATTGCAGTTTGTTAATAGTATTAATTATGGTTATGACTCTTATGCACCATCTAACGTTAGCAAGAAAAACATTGTTTTAACTAATGGGTTGAAAATGTACTTATAATATTTTAATAGAATTTCAATATATGTAATTAAAAAAAAATAAATAATGGTGTATTCCGAAAAACCAAAGAGTAGGAAAAATTAAATATTAAATAAAATGGCAACTATTAAAGTAACAAAAGCAAGTTCAGTACAAAGTATTAAATCACAATTTAGCAAAGAATTTAGCTGTAACATTCGGATTTATAACGGAATAAAATTCGCTGACGACAAAATGAAAATTAGTGATTTATCCAAAACAGATAATCCTGGAGGCGATTTAGAATTAGGCGCAAGAAGCAGAGTAGAAAATGTTGAGAAATATTTTAAAGAAACATTCGGTATAAAAGTTCAAATATCTAATGCAGACGATACTAAATTGGCTAGTAATGAAATGACCTTGACACAGGCTGGTAAATTGTAAATAAATAACAAAAAAGGAGATTTCAATTAAATCTCCTTTTTAAATTAATTATACTTAACTAATATTATTATGGCTCAAGAAATAACAGTTAACGGGAGAAAATTACTAAGAACTTTACAGCATGAATTTTCAGAAAAATATGAATATTTATTTTTAGCATTTATTGTAGATGAAGATAGAGGAAAATCAGTTAATGTAAAAAGTTTAAAAACAGATATGAAAATTGTAGATGCAAGAAAGCAGTTCAGTAATAAAGAAATTTCACTAAATGGCAGAACATTTGTTAAAAATATGGAAAAATATTTTTGGGAAGAATTAGGGATTTCAGTTCAGATTGCTGTTAAAGACTATATGGGACACAAATTATATTTTCCCATAGGGGATTATTTTAATGGTCTTTCCTTGGCAAAGGCTAATATTTGGGCAAAAGATAATGGCTGTTCAATATTTAATGATGTTAAAGAACTTTCTGGAAAAATTGTATTTTAAATAGCATTGAAAATCAAAATGTAACTAACAAAAACAAAAAATAATCATGGGACTATTTAATAGTATTAAAGATCACTTCAATAAAGCAGAATTCACAATCGCACCAAATAAAAAATTAAAAACAATTTCAAAAGAATTTAAAGAAGCTTTTGGTTTGAGTTTGATTTTTTACAAAGGTAAAATGATAGCAGAAGACAGTTTAACATTAGCTGCTTTAAACAATAAAACATCAAAAGAAGTTGATACTTCATCAAAAGAAGGGATTAAATTAAAAGCCAGTATGAAAGTTGGTGATGCAGAAAAATTATTTGATTCGATTTACGGTGTAACTGTTCAAATAAAAGATAAATCCGCTAAAAATTTGGTTGACAATAATTCAACTATAGGAGATGCTTCAAGACAATAAGTAGCTTTTATTAATGCTCAAAACAATTAAAAACCAACAGATAGCACTTACAGTTTTGCTCAGAATGATTTTGGCTCTGTAATTATAAAAAATAAGCTATAAAATCGATACAACTATAACAAATATGCATTTATTTATTAAATGCACCTAATAATAAATATGAGATATATAACAGAAGATTTAAACAAAGTTATTTTAGAAAAATGTAATGCTACGAAAACAAATTTAGAAGGTATAAAAAAAGGAATTTATTTACATGTTTTCCAACCATCTGAAGATATTTATGAAAACAGAAAGAATAAGAAACATATAATACATTCTAAAACAATAGTTTTTAAGCCAGGAAAGTTTACGAGTGGTTTATTTGGAAGATGCGCTAGCTACTATAAAAGTTGGAAATACAAATCAACAAATGAATTTTGTTTACTCAATGAAGTAAAATCCTATCTTATAGTCGATTTGTCAAATTATAATAATGATTATGTTGCTAGAGTTGAAGCTGGATTAACGAGTATAATTGAACAAGTGATAGGAGAAACAAAAAGACAAGAAAATGGAAGTAAATCTGAATATCGTTTGCTAAACAAGGAGGTTCAATTAACAGATGAAATGATTAAGAAATTAACAGATATTATTAATTGTCAGATTGAAAATGATATGGCTCTTGAAGTAAATAAAGAACTATATGCTATTAATTAGGATAATCAAAAAATCATAAATTTAATACGAATGCTAATACTCTCTAAATCCCTTTTAAAATTAGGTCTTTTATGTCTTAATAAGCTCTACTTTAAAAAAAACAAAACATTTACTAACAATAAGTTAGATAATTCATTTTTAAAATCGCTATTATTTAGTCTTGCAATGCTACTATTCTTATCTAGTTGTGAACAAAAAAATATTGATACAGAAATCGGAAGATTGCAAACCTTAGAGAAAGAATTAAATAAATCCATTTCCGAAAAAAATATCGAGCGTGCTAAGCTTATATGTATTCAAATGAAATGGGAATATGTTGCTACTACAGTCGGGGCAGATGTTAAATGTAAAAAACTGGCTGAAATTTGGGACGATAAAAGACGAAATTATTTAAAAATAATAGGAATTGACCCCGTAGAAATTTTAGGAGAAAAACCAAAGCCAAAACCCAAGCCAAAGACTTTTGAAGAAAGATTCTTTGATAATGAATAAAATAATTTGATTAAAATTTATAATTAAAATAATATTAAATAATATGGAACAATTTTATAAACTTCTTACATTGGCTTTATTAGACGGAGAATTATCCAGTAAAGAAAAAGAATTACTTCTAATGAAAGCGTCAGAATTGGGCATGGATGTTCTCGAAGCAGAAATGATTATCGAAGGAGAATTATCAAAATTAACTAAAACCACAACAGAAATAATTGAGGAGTCGGATGGTTTTTTAATATCAAACGAAGAGTTGCTTTTAAGAACTACTAAATGGGTTAATAGAGTTTCTGAGAAAAGCATCAAAGTCGAAATAGAGTCTTTTCCAAGATTGAAAGCAGATACTAAATCGTATCATAAATATACTGATGAAGGCGCAGCTATTCTCAAAAAATTAAATTCTAGTACAATTGTTAATATTGCAGGAATGGTGCCAGGAGTTGGAAGTATCATAAAAGCTGGATTAACAATTGGCGGTGCAAATGAAGTTCAAAAAATTGAACATAAAGAAATTGTTGAATTAGCGGATAAATATTTGTTGATTTTAGAATTAAGGTCTTTTAGTAGTGAATCTATGCAAACGAAATTTAAAGATTTGAAGGATAATTATAAATCACAACTTAATTTATTCGAAAACGAAAATAAAAAGGGCTTAAGAGGTTTTTTTAGATAAAAATATAAGTATGAAAAATTTAATTTACCTAATATTTATTTCATTAGTATTAATTTCATGTGATTCTAATGAAAGAAACATAAAAAAAACATTCAATCGTTTAAATTCACGTGAAACTTCGGCAGCATCCAAATACATCTGGCCTGAAGACCATAAAAACCTATATACTTTTGATCAACGATTTTTAAGTAAAAATGAATTGCTATCTTTAGATATTAAGGAGATTGAAAAGTTAAATGATATAAGTTATAAAGTAACATTTAATTGTAATAATGGCGATGAGGAATTATTGACTTATTTCACCAATAAAAAAAATCTACTGTCAGGAACTGAAATTGTAGATACCATTTTTGTAAAAAATTCAAATGGTAAAAATTATGTAACATTCGATTGGGATTTGAATCAAAAATCTATTTCCAATAACATCAAATTATCTAGTATTTTAGTTGAAAAAATAAATCTTAGAACTGGGCCAGGAAAAAAGTATAAAGTAATTGGTCAATTAGAAAAAGGAGATGAAATACTGATGGATGATAATTATGACAACTCAAATTGGAGAAAAGGATTTTACTTTGAATCAGAAAAAAGCAATATTAAAGAAGTCTATTTCTCATCTAAATTATCAGATAGAAAAGAAATTAGTTTTTTTACATTAAATTGGTCCGACAGTATGGGTGTAATCGTTATATCAATATTAGGCCTAATTGTACTTTTTGTTGTTTACCCATTATTATTTGCAGCGCTTTTTAGAGCAGGTGGCGAAGGTGCTGGTGTATTTGCGTTAATTCTATTTGTTATCTTATTAGTAGCCGTATATTTTACTTATCAAATTATCGAAACGGCATTTTTTGAACTTTTTATAATTAACTTACCTTTTTGATTTATAAACCCATAAATCTAAATTGACCATTTTAAAATAGTATTCGAGTTGTGTTTTTATAATCTTTATGATTAGAATACACAAAATTTTAGCTGCATTTCGTACCCAAAAATACTTTTAAAAAAGTGAGAAAGAAAGCAGGAAACTTTATTTCAGGTTTTATATTCTAATGGTACAAATGTAAGTAAAAAACGAATTATAATGGGAATGAAAATATTTATCGTAGCAACATTTTATTAGATATAAACCAAATATGTTAAGTAGAAACTCCTAAATAAGCTTTTGCAAAAAGGGACCTTATTATCAAGGTATTAATCGTATTGAATTAATTTTAAAAAAAAAGAGTTGGCATTATACCAACTCTTTAATTATGCTTTTTTATGTGCTACTTTCCTAAAGAAGTACCAACCCAATGCAAATGCGGTGAATAAAGCATGGGGCAAATAATCATTTATAGGAGCAACAGGATTGTCTTGAACATCATCTTCAAATGTTGGTTGGTCATTTTGTGCGGATGTTGTAGAAATAACTAATACAAAAAAAAGATACGTGAATATTTGGGTGTTTTTTTTCATGTGCTATTTTATAAGTATTTTTTTAGTTAACGATTTGTTGTCCTGTGTTACTTTTACATAATAGACACCTGAAGACAATCGGTTTGCCGCTGAAATTTGATGAAGACCCGCTTGCAATAATTGCTCTGTAAAAACAACTTGGCCTAAATTATTATACACAGTAAGTAATGCGTCTTGCATGTACTCCGGCAATGCAATGGTAAAATTTCCATTAGACGGATTTGGACTAAGGGTGAAAAGGATATTGTTGGGATTATCCATTCCTAAATTTGGATTGGCAAACACCAACTGAAAACGATTAGAAGCACTCGATAACGCATTGGAAGCATCCACACTAAAAGAATACGAAATACTTCCGTTATAAGGTATAGCAGTATAGGTTTGAAGCAAACTGTCATACAAATAGCAAGGCAAACTACTGTTATTTGTGCCTTCCATAACCAAGGTATAATTACTCACTCTGTACTGGGTCATCGTTAATTGAATCACTTCTGTAGCGATTGGTAAATTTCTACTTTCAATACTTAATGATTTTGTACCATTTAAAGTAGCCATTGTTTCATCAAGATTAGAAAATTTCCCAGCATCGTTCCCATCTAAAGTATTATTTTCGTTTGCATCAAAGAATACTAATAAACCATCTAAAGCTGCTCCTTGCAATGCCATAGATGCGCTATTATATAAAGTAAGTTGTATTTTTTCTTGTGCTGATGAAGCTAGTCTGAAGACCCCCTCGTTTGTAGTGGTAGTGTATTTATAAGCTTCCTCAAAATGCATTGAAGTTGTTGCAGTGGTATTGGTCTTTACAAAACAAGCTTGACCTGGTTGTAAATATTGGTTTATTTGTGAGCCACTAACATTATTAGCACCACTTGCCAACGTTCCTGTTACATAAGCACCGCGAGTAGCCATTTTAGGATCCCAAACATAGTAATACGTAGCATTGAGGTTCGTTGCATTGTCTAATACGGTTTTCATATTTACGGGACTTTGGTAAGGATTACCAATTAAACTATAGCCATCAGTATTCTGATTCAGGTCGGTAATGGTTTTGGAGCCAATAAACAAACTGCCCTTAGTCCGCAATGTTGTATTGGTTGCAGTGGGAGCATTTTGGGTTAAATCAATAGTACGGTCTCCACGAATCATTAAGCGATAGGCATTTCCAGCTGTTAATAAGCCATTAGTATTCGTTACTGCCACCCAAGCCGATGTGCTATTGGTAAAAGTAAACATAGAAGCGTTGTCGGTAGCCGTGGCATCAAAACCATTGGAGATACCTCCTGTTCCGGTAATGTGGGTTCCCAAATTAGCAGTATTAGCTCCATTTTCTTGCCAGTTTGCCTTTATTGAAGTTGAAGTTGTAACAGGAGAACTTACAAATCGAAAAGCCCTGCGCGCAGGGATAAATCGTTCTACAACCAAATTATTTATAGCACCTCCAGTGGAGAATTCTACAATTGCCGTTTTTGTGGCGGTACTTTTTAAAGTTATTTTACCATCAGCATTCAATGTACCTTGAACAGATTGAACAAAATCTGTGATACTTAATGCACCAGCAGTAACTGTAGCGGTATTGGCAGATTTGTTTAGTTCTATTTTTTTAGCGGTGTCGACCGAACCAAAACTGATACTTTGTGAGGCATTACCTGATAATTTTAAGGTGGCCGTACTCAAATTAACACTTCCGGTATTGGTATACGCCCCTCCAATTTCAAGGATACCTGTTCCTAAAGTAAGAGTTCCAGCATTTACTATTGGCTCATTACTATATAAAGATTCTGTGCCAGTAACTTGTAGCGTTTCACCCACTGGAATAGAGAGCTGCGCTTGTAGAGTGTTTGCAACCACAAAAACGAGTAAAAAAAGAATGCGTTTTTTCATTATTAAATATTTTTTAATTCAGTTTTTAATCTTTTTTAAAATAATAATCAGCCGGAGTCTTTTCAATACCTTCACTCGCAAATTGCGAGCGATTACAGATTATTTATCATTCGTTTGAATGAACCGCTTTTAAAATTAATTTTATTGCACCGACTCTACTCTTATAAACGAATGATAATCGAAACAATAAATTTGCGCACCACCGGTAACGGTTGTTTTCCATATAACATAATCTCCTTGATTCAGCTGAATGATTGCTGAAGTAGAAGTAGCAATGTAGCTTGAACCTGAAGGCATATTTACAGAAATAATGCCACATATTTCTGAACCATTTTTGTAAGCATACACACGAGGATTAGTGTAACTGTTATTTAGATTGAAATAAAAATTACTAGTTACTCTGTATAAACCACTAAAAGGAGCAACCCATCGTTTGTTGGTATCGTCCCAGCCGTAAGTACTTCCATATAATGTTTAACATTATCAGCTTTTGTTACGCTCAAACAAGCAATTGTATTTGCGGCTGTATAATTTACACTACCTCCCGAACTATGAATTTCACTATAGATTTCAGCAGCACCAGTTTGCCAAGAAGCATTGCCACTGATATCGGAAGTGAGTATTTTGCCAGATGCTGCTCCAGTAGTTAATTTTAATCCTGTACCAGTTCCACCAGTTCCATTTACTTCTAAAATATTAGAAGGCGTAGTAATTCCCGATCCAATACCCACCTTACCAGAACGAACAATTCCTCCAGTTTTATTACTTCCTGCATCAGAAGTCCCGCCAGCAAGATTCCAAGCGGTGCTTGAAGGGGGTGTGTAAGTGACATAAGTTGTTCCGTTATATGTCCATTGCGAATTATCAATAGAGCTCACATATACATAATCTTTACTTGCTGGGGTATTTGGATTAAATACCACACCTGCCGTAGTTGGTGTATCCTTGTTAAATTCTATCGTTGCATCTGGCTGTTGGTTAATTACACGCTGCCATTTACTACCATCATAATAATAAATTCCCGGTGTTACATTACTTGGTGTGGTGCCTGCTGTGGCGGTATTGTAAACGAATAAACCTGTTGCCGGGCTAACAATGGTAGTCACGTCAGCAGTTCCTGTTAGTGTAACTCTTGGAGGTAAAAAACCTTTATTAGTTGATGTAACATCTAGCTTTGCAGAAGCATTTGGTGTAGTGGTTCCTATTCCTACTTGAGCAAAAAACAAGATTGGGAATAGTAATAATGCAAGTACTGTATTTTTAGTTTTCATATGTTTTATAATTATACCTCCATTTATTTCACAAACACCTGAGCTAAACCAGTCGCTCCATATATAAACGCATTTGAAATCGTTCCGGCTTCTGTTAACCTTTGTATTCTTAATTGAAAGGTGTAAGTACCTGCAGCAAGACCCGAAAAAACATAAGCTACTGGTGCAGACCATCTAACGGTACTATTAGTAGTTGTAGCCCATGAAGTCACCATAATAGATCCCTTGTAATCTCCAGCTGTACCGGATTGCGCTATATCAAATTTCAAAGAACCCATTGCGCTATTACCTGTAGTCACATCTCCCCACATATCCCATCTTACTACAATTTGGGCAGAAGTATAACCTGATGGAATAGTAACTGTCATAGAACTATTGGTTACATCCACAAAAGTGTTTAATGCGGAGGGGGAAGTTAAAGATTGTGGAGAGTTAACTAGTGCAGTTGCCGTTGAAACGAGCTTATAAGTATTAGACACTGAAGCAATGGCTAATTGTACCCAATTAGTTCCATTATAGTAGTAATAACCGGGTGTAACATCGTTTGTGCCTGCAGTTGTAGTAGCAGTGTTATATACTAATAATCCTGTTGCAGGAGTAACTGCAGTACCTGCGGTATTTTTAATAGTTGTATTATCTGTTGTTCTTGTTAATGCAACTCTGGGAGGTAAAAATCCTTGTGTAGTAGATGTTACATCTAACTTAGCAGAGGCATTTGGAGTGGTAGTTCCTATTCCTACTTTTCCAGCGCGAACAATATCACCAGTTTTATTACTGCCAGCATCTGTAGTCCCGCCAGCAAGATTCCAAGCGGTGCTTGAAGGAGGTGTGTAAGTGACATAAGTTGTTCCGTTATATGTCCATTGCGAATTATCAATAGAGCTCACATATACATAATCTTTACTTGCTGGGGTAATTGGATTGAATGTGGGACTTCCAGAATTAGGATCAGTAGTATTGAACTCTATCGTTGCATCTGGCTGTTGATTAATAATTCGTTGCCATTTACTACCATCATAATAATAAATTCCCGGTGTTACATTGCTTGGCGAAGTACCTGCAGTGGCAGTATTGTAAACAAAGAGTCCCGTTGCAGGAGTAATACTTGTTCCAGCTGCATTTTTAATTGTAGTAGCATCACTAGTTGCAGTTAAGGCAACTCGTGGAGGTAAAAACCCCTGAGAAGTTGATGTTACGTCTAGCTTAGCAGATTCATTTGGTATAGTAGTACCAATACCAACTTGGGCCATTAAGGCTATAGGAAGTAATAGTAAAGTAAGTAGAATTGAATTTCTCATAAGAACATTTTTAACAGTTAGTTAGTAGGTTGCAAAAATGATTCTTAAACAGAAAATAAAAAAATTTCAATACCTTTTTTAAGTGCTGAATTCAAATTTCAGCACAAATTAATTAGCCAGAATGTTATTTTTTTTATGGTTGTTCTGAAATTCTAATGGGGTTATACCTGTGCTTTTTTTAAAGCAACTAAAGAAATTGGACTTTGATAAAAATCCCGACTGCTGTCCAATTGCGTCGAGTGTTAAGTTTTTGTATTCAGCGCCAAGTAACACCTCTTTTGCATATTCAATGCGATAGTGGGTTTTCATATCGGTAAATTTTAAGCCAATGTAATCGCGAAAACAAATCGCAATATGGTGTTGAGGTACTTTGAACACAATGCTTAAGTCGCTTATTGCAAAATCAATTTTTAGGTAGGGCTGATCCTCCAAGAAAAACTGATTAATCTCTTTGGCTAAATCGATGAAGTATTCGTTTTCATAAACCAAATCTTTTATTACAACTACTTCAACTGATTTTTTTAATACACTTGGCACTGGTTTTAAGGTCAGTTTGCCGTACAATATTTCAGGTATTAGCAGAAGTGTTAAATTAATAAAAACAATTCCTATAGTTAGAATATAAACTGAATATTGCCCGTACAATCTAAATAAAGAATTATTGTTTTGCATATAAATAGTAGAGGAAAAGCTAAACGAAAGTGAAATAACCAGAACCGATAAAACTAAAATAAACAACCAACGAAAAATATAATTACTCCTAGTAGATTTTAGTTCCTTTCTATAAAGAATATACTTTTTTATAATAATAAAGGAACATACAAACATATACCCGAAAAATAAAGTAATACGAAACACATAATTAAATTGCCAAGTAAAAAAACTATTGAAAGGCAACTGATTGAGCTGGTCGGCATGAGTGTTTAAATACTGCACCAATTCCATTTTTTTAGAAAAAGGGAGAACAATATATTTGGCTATGGAAATCAAGTGAATTACTGCAGGTATAAAGTGCAACAAATCTTTCTTAGTAAATAAAAACCGATCCGCAAACAGACCCCGTACATAAAAATAAAATAGCGGACCCAAGAGCAAATACAAGGGAGTAAAAGTATTAAAATAAATGACATTCCATAGTAACGAAAAAGATACGATACTTAATTGGTAATGAATACTAAATAGCGACATTAAAAATAAAAATCCACCAATGAAAACAGAATTTTTATTGATGTGCCAGTTTGAAAAAATAATAATCAAACTCAAGACAATAGATAAGATAGAAATAGATAGCAACATATGAGGGAAGAGTAAATATTTTAACAAAAGTAATGAAATTGAAAACAACACCTAATTTAAATATCTTTTAAAGTACACTTTTTTTAAACAAGTATTTAAAAATGGATTTTTGATATTTTTGATATTATTTTCATTTGAATTCAAATACTATTTTTACAAATAAATCGTTAAACTTTTAATATCAGTGCAAAACCCAAAAAATAAATTATTTTTGTTGATGCATTTAAAAAAAATATGCAAATTTGTACACTTACTAAATTAAAATAATAGCTATGTTTTTAAACTTTTTGCTTCAAGCCGCCAATCCTATTGCTGACACCCTTGCAAATACTGCAACAAATCCCGAAATGAATGTTAGTGTGACTGAAAGTGTTTCCTATTTGGATTTTTTGCTGAAAGGTGGAATTATGATTATTCCAATTATTTTGCTTCTTTTCTTTTGTATTTATGTAATTATTGAACGGTATTTATCCATCAAAAAAGCGACTAAACAAGATGCAAATTTGATTAGCGATGTGAAAATGCAATTACAATCAGGCAAATTAGACAATGCAATTATGATGTGTAGTCGTGAAAATACGGCTTCTGGAAATATTATGAAAAGTGGAATTTCAATTATTGGAAGACCCATTAGCGAAATCGAATCAGTGATGGAACGCACCGCCAATGTTGAAATTGCAGAAATGGAAAAGGGTTTAGGACATTTAGGATTGATTTCTGGAATTGCACCAATTCTTGGTTTTATCGGAACAATTTCTGGGGTTATAAAAATATTTCACACCATTTCAAATACAGGAAATTTGAATATTCAAACAATTTCTGGGGGTTTATATGAAAAAATGATTAGTAGTGGCGCTGGACTTGTTGTGGGCGTAGTTGCTTATTCTGCCTATCATTTATTCAATATGATGATTGATAGTTTTTCACTTAAAGTACAAAAACAGACTTTAGAAATCATTAACGTAATTCAACAACCGTAATATGGCAATTAAAAGAAACAAGCGATTTCACGCAGAAATTCCGACTTCGTCATTGAGCGATATTATGTTCTTTTTGTTTTTGTTTTTTCTAATTATTTCTACTTTGGCAAATCCAAATGTGATTAAATTGACCTTGCCAAAAGCAGCGACTAATGAAACTACAAATAAAGATCATATCAGTTTATCGGTTACGGAAGATAAATTGTACTATATTGACAAACAAGAAGTTCCGTTCGATCAATTAGAGCAAACTTTAGCTGAAAAAACAGCTGCATCAAATGACAAAACTGTGGTGGTTCGAGTTCCCGCAGATAACAAAGTACAAGATTTAGTCGATTTAATGCAAATGGGAGTAAAATTAAAATTGAACTTTGTAATTGCAACTTCTAAATAAAGTAACTTAAATTTAATTAATAAAAAGGAGCCACGAATTACACCAATTTCCACTAATTCGTGATAATTCGCGTAATTCGTGTTTAAAAACAGATTCATTTCAATACTACAAATCAATAAAAATGATTAGAACCTTAATATTAATTGCACTTGGAGGCGGAATTGGAAGTGTTTTCCGATATTTAACTGCTGTTTTAGTGCAAAAATATTATGCTTCTATATTTCCACTCGCCACCCTAATTACGAATGTTTTGGGCTGTTTCCTGATTGGAATTGCCATCAGTTTATTAGAAAAAAATGATTTGGTAAATTCCAATTTAAAATGGTTTTTTATCACAGGATTTTGTGGTGGTTATACTACATTTTCAACTTTTGGGCTTGAAAATATCAATTTACTACAAAATAATAATTCTGGTTTGGCTTTTATTTATATTGGTTTAAGCATAATCACTGGATTATTTGCCGTTTGGTTGGGACTAATTATTGCAAAATAAAATTGTAAGAACGTGTTAAATTGTTTCTATTTTGTGAAAAAAATGTAACTTCGCAGTCTATGAAAAATTTTGACATCCAAACGATAAAGTCGCTTTTAGCAACACCAAAAAAAATTGTAATTATTCCGCATCGCAATCCTGATGGGGACGCAATGGGTTCTACTTTGGGTTTATACCATTTTCTATTAAAATTAAAACACCAAGTTCTTGTAATTTCACCAAACGAATTTCCTGAATTTTTGGACTGGCTTCCTGGTTCAGAAACCGTTTTGACGTATGAAAAACACAAAGACGAAACCACAAAAATCCTTCAAGAAGCAGAATTACTTTTTACATTAGATTTCAATGCACTGCATCGTGTTGGGGAAATGGAAACTATTTTGAAAGAATTGACCGCACCTTATATAATGATAGATCACCATCAAAAACCGGATGATTATGCGGCATTTATTTATTCTGATACGCAATTTGGTTCAACTTGTGAAATGGTTTACAATTTCATTGAATTATTAGATCAAACTCATTTATTAGACAAAACAATTGCAACTTGCATTTATACTGGAATTCTAACCGATTCTGGTTCGTTTCGATTCCCAAAAACAACAGGAAAAACACATCGAATTGTGGCAAGTTTGATAGATTTGGGCGTTGAAAACACTTTAATTCCAAATTTATTATTTGATAATAATTCCTACAATCGTTTGCAATTATTGGGAAGAGCATTACAAAATATGAAAGTGATGTCGGAATTTAACACTTCCTATATTACACTATCTCAATCAGAATTAGACAGTTTTGAACACATTAAAGGCGATACAGAAGGAATTGTAAATTATGGATTAACGATAAAAGGTATTATTTTTACAGCCATTTTTATCGAAAATAAAGAAGAAAAAATCATAAAAATATCGTTCCGTTCACAAGGCGATTTTGATGTCAACCAATTTGCAAGAGATAACTTTAGCGGAGGCGGACATATCAATGCAGCTGGGGGAAAATCGGATTTATCATTGGAAGAAACTATCAAAAAATTTGAAGGTTTGGTAACTCAAAATTTAAAACTAAATGAAATTATTTAAGCAATTACTACTTCTAATTATTGGAATATTTACTATTTTGAGTTGTAGCCAACAAAAAGCGAGAAGTCCAATTTCACAATCGTCGGGAACTTTTATGAAAGAATCTGCCGAGCGCAATAAAAAACTCATTGCAACCGAAGAAGCGAAGATTGATTCTATTATAAAAAGCAATCCTGAAATGAATTATATCGCTTCAAAAAAAGGATATTGGTATCATTATGATAGCAAAAATGAATTGGATACACTGCGACCTAAAAAAGGTGATGTTGCCTATTTTGATTATGAAATCAAAGATTTAAAAGGAAATATTATCTATTCCGATGTAGAATTAAAACCGCAAGAATATCACGTTGACAAAGAGCAAAAGATAATTATTGGATTGCGTCACGGAATAAAATTAATGCACAAAAAGGAAAAAATAACCTTTCTTTTCCCTTCACACGTAGCCTATGGATATCACGGTGACGAGCGAAGAATTGGAACAAATGAGCCCATTATTTGCACCGTAACTTTGAATGATTTTAAACCTGAAAGTAAAGTAATAACAGAATAAATATAACGCATCAGATATTCTAAAATTCATAAAAAAAATCTGTGAAAATCTGTGAAATCTGTGTCAAAAAAAAGAAAAGAAGCGAAGCTTCAAAAAATTAAACAAATAGTAATTAAAATGAAAAAAAGAATAAGTTTATTGTTAATCGTAATTGCAACATTTATTTCTTGCAAAGATGCCCATAGCAATTTAAAAGACGGATTGTACGCTGAAATTGTAACCAACAAAGGAACGATATTAGCACAATTAGAATTTGAGAAAACACCAATAACCGTTGCCAATTTCGTAACCTTAGTAGAGGGAAATAACAGTTATGTAAACGAACAATTCAAAGGGAAACCTTTTTACAACAACCTAAAATTTCATAGAGTAATTCCCGATTTTATGATTCAAGGTGGCGATCCTTTGGGAGATGGAACTGGAGATACCGGTTACAAATTTAAAGATGAAATTACCGATTTAAAATTTGACCAAGGTGGATTATTGGCAATGGCAAATTCAGGACCTGGAACCAATAGCAGCCAGTTTTTTATTACACATTTAGAAACGCCTTGGCTAAATGGTTTGCATACCATTTTTGGTCACGTTGTAGAAAATGGAATGGAAACCGTGAATGCGATTGTTCAAAATGACGATATAAAATCCATTACAATTATTAGAAAAGGAGAAGCGGCGAAGAAATTTGATGCCGTTAAAGTATTTAGTAATTTCTTTGCAACCGAAGCAGAAAATTTGAAAAACCAATCTAAAATTGAAGCTGAAAACAACAAAGTTTACAACGAAAAATACAAACCCGTAATTGATGCAAAAGTAGCTTCCTTTGCAGCATTGAAAGCAACTTCTTTTACCACAAAAAGTGGTTTGCAATTTAAAATTACCAAAAAAGGAAGTGGGAAAAAACCAGTAAATGGAGCATCAATTTATATTCATTACGCAGGTTTTTTAGAAGATGGAACATTATTTGATACGAGCATTGAAGCTGTGGCAAATGCGTTTGGGAAATTTGATAAACGAAGAGCTGACGAAAATCAATACACACCAATCCCTTTTCAAGCGGGTAAAAAAGACGGTATGATTCCAGGTTTTATTGAAGGTATTGAAAACATATCTTTTGGAGACAAGGCAATTTTATTTATTCCAACTCGTTTGGGTTACGGAGAAGCTGGTGCTGGCGGCGTAATTCCACCAAATGCAAATATCATATTTGAAATTGAATTGTTAGAAAATATGCCTAAAAAATAAATAACGAATTGGGAATAAACCTGAAATCCCAGCATAACGCAAATAAGTAAGGAGCTTTTAAACTAAATAAAATGAAATTTAAAGTATTGTTTTTATTGTTCTTTGGAATAACTACCTCGATTTATTCTCAGAAAACTAAAAAAGTTGTTGCCACTAAAAAACCAGTTGCAACAGTTCAGAAACTAAATCCAACAGCAAACGAAGGGATTTTCGTAGAATTTGAAACTACAAAAGGAAAAATTGTAGTGGTATTAGAATACAAAAAAACACCTATTACTGTTGCCAATTTTGTGTCCTTAATTGAAGGAACAAATACATTTATTACAGATGAAAAACTAAAAGGAAAACCTTTTTATAACGGATTAAAATTCCACAGAGTTATCAAAGATTTTATGATTCAAGGTGGTGATCCTGCTGGAAATGGTTCTGGAGGTTGCGGTTATAGCTTTAAAGATGAGTTTGTTGCTGATTTAAAACACAACAAAGGAGGAATATTATCGATGGCAAATTCTGGTCCTGCAACCAATAGCAGTCAGTTTTTTATTACACATAAAGACACGCCTTGGTTAGATGGAAAACACACTGTTTTTGGTCACGTTGTAAAAGGAATGGAAGTTGTAAATGCAATCGTTCAAGATGATGTAATGCTAAAAGTTACCGTTTCAAGAGTGGGTGCAGAAGCAAAAAAATTCGATGCGCCTAAAGTTTTCTCTGATTACTACGCAAATAAAGGAGCCGACGATGCGAAACAAAATGCAGCACAAGCAGAAGCAAAAGCAAAACAAGCGGCTATTGATGCCGAAGCAAAGAAAGTTTACGATGAAAAATATGGTCCTGTAAAAGCTGCAAAATTAGCTGAGTTAGCAGTAATTAGAGCAACAGCAACAAAATCTGAAACAGGATTAGAATATAAAATTGTTCAAAAAGGAGCTGGTGTAAAACCTGCTGACGGCGCAAATGTTTTTATACATTATGCCGGTTATCTTGAAGATGGAACCTTATTTGACAGCAGCTATGAAGAAGTAAATAAAGTTTGCGGAAAATTTGACCAAAACCGAGCTTCTCAAAACGGATACCAACCTTTTCCTTTCCAATATGGTAAAAAAGACGGCTTGATTCCTGGATTTATCGAAGGATTGAACGCAATGTCTTTTGGAGATAAAGCGGTAGTTTTCATCCCTTCAAAATTAGGTTATGGCGAAAGAGGCGCAGGAAATGTGATTCCACCAAATGCTAATATCATTTTTGAAATAGAATTATTAGAAGCGATGCCAACACCAGTTGCTGCAGAAGCTAAAAAATAATATAAGAAAATTATAGTACTAAAAAAGGTGTTTCGGAAAGCTCTGAAACACCTTTTTTTATTGTGATTTTTTAAAACTAAGTAACAAGATATAGTGTCACAATTTTTAAAAGAATTTTGCCAAATATTAAAAGGATTTTAAAATATAGAGCAAACTAATCTGTGCTAATCTGTTAAATCCGTGGCAAAAAATTAGCGCATTATTTAAATGCGATATTAATTTTAGCCATTACCTAACTTTTGAATTTCCAGTCAAATTCGTCTTTATCATTGATGATAGCACCAATCTCAAATTTCACAACCTCATCAAATTCCGTTTGAAAAATAATCCAATTATCTTCATTGAAATAATTTTCAAAAGTATCAAATTCTTCTTGGGTGAATTTTGTAATTCCTTTTTGAGCCAATTCTGATTTGACATCACTGATTGTTCTACCGATAATTTTGTTGCCAAACAATTCCATTTCGGCACTTGAAGCCACGATATACCCCATTCTAAAGTCCTCATCTTTATAGAAAGTCAAACGCATTTTCTGTGCATTATAAGAGAATATTACGTTGTCGTCTTCGTCTTTGTAATTTTTATTTGGCTTACCATAAATAGCAATTACATCATTTTGTTTCATTCCGAAAATGAGTTTATCAATTCCGTTTTTTGGGTTTATTTTCATTGTAAATTATAAATTTCGTTGCTAATACTGCGCTGCAAAGTTCGGGAAGTTTTTTGAAAGATACACCACATTTCAATGCTTGTTTCTTTTTTTTGGAGCACACGTTTTATTTTCTCTTTCACTATTCCACCTGCCATTCGCTGTATCCACGCCCAAAAGCGTGGGATGCCGCTGCTGTCAGGGCTACTAATTCACGTTTATATTTTCATAAGAACTTTCTCAATGATAGTGCCACATTAAAGGATTCGTACACAGAAAATTTTCGCCACTGATTTAACGGATTAAACGGATTTCCACAAATTTTTCAAATAACCGCATTAACGAATAACCAAATTAACTTTTTCCTCAAACGAATAACCAAATAAACTTTTCTAACAAACAACCGATTAACCAAAATAAACGTTACATTTACAAAATACAAATTCATTGTAGCGCACAATAACAAAGATTCCCGAGTTATTGAGTAACACCGGCAAACAAAGTGCTTTGCCAAATCCCTCACAAAGCATACGCAGTATTTGCAGTAAAACACAAACACGTTGTTTTATAGCAAATTACCTTTGTCAAAGTTTTAAACTTTGACAAAGGTGTTACATTCAAATTTAAAGAATTAGAATTGAATTAAATAGGGAAACCGAGAAGTGAAAAAGAGTAGGTGAAATAAAGTCTGATTTTTGAGACAATGCAACCCAATTTAGGGTTGATAAGTTTGACTTTGTCAGACCTAAATACAAGTTAGGCACAATTTAAAAAAAACATAAAATATCAGAAAAACATATGAGAGTATTTATAAGTTGGTCAGGGGAAAGAAGCAGAAGAGTGGCTGAGTTATTAGATGATTGGTTACAATGTGTTATTCAGGCTGCAGATCCTTGGATGTCAAGTAAAGATATTGACAGAGGTGCTTTGTGGTTCACTGAAATTTCAGACCAACTTGCGAACACTTCAATTGGAATAATATGTCTTACGAAAGAAAACAAACTTAAACCTTGGATTTTATTTGAATCTGGTGCTTTAGCTAAAGGCATTTCATCAAGTAGAGTCTGCACTTTCTTGATTGATTTAAAGCCGACAGATATTGAAAATCCATTAGCTCAATTTAATCACACTAAACCGGATAAAGGCGGAGTATGGGAACTGGTAAGAACTATTAATTTATCATTAAAAGAAAAAGCATTAAAAGAATCAATATTAGAAAAAGTTTTTGATACATATTGGAAACAATTTGAAGATAAATTTAAAAATATAATTAAGGAAACTCTGGAAACAGAAATTGAAGAAACAAGAAGTGAAAATGATATATTATTAGAAGTACTCTCTTCAGTTAGAATGCTTGATAGAAAAATAAGAAGAATTGAAAATGAAGAGAATTTTAAAAATGAAAGAGAATTTTTAAATATCAATAACAATAGAAATATTTCAAAAAATCTTGAAATGATAGTTCAAGATTTAGTAAAAAAAGGTCTACCAACAGAAGTAATAGAAGAAGTTTTGTTAAAAGAATATGAAGCATCTCCAGTATTGATAAAAAACCTAATCGAAATGTATCAATCAAAATACATTGGTATAAAAAAAGGTTAAAACTGTACCTTATAACTAGGGTTTCGTTGCGTGCTTAGCACGAACAATAAAAACTAGAACACTCAGATATGTCCCCTTTAACGAATAGCGCGAATTTTAAACCCAAAAACTACATTAAAGAGTAGAAAGCGTAAGAATTAAATATATCAATTTACGAAAGAATCTTCGCCATTGCCTAATATTAAAATAAATTAAAATGACAAATAAAATATTGATTCTACTAAGTCTGTTCCTATTTGCTCAATCTTTTGGGCAACGAATGGTAATTAAAAACGTAAATATCATTCCGATAAATGAAAACATAGTTTTGAAGAACAAAAGTGTTTTAATTGAAAATGGTAAAATCATAAAAATTGATGATTTTAACCCGTTGGGTGTAATTAAATTTTTTGATTTTTAATATTATTTATTGGTCTATCAAATATAAATTTATTGATATATTGAACCAAAGTTAATGCTGTTATTTTTGCTAAAATTCTTGTTTTAAAACCTTCAAAAGTTTTAGCATAATTGTTTCTTATTTTGAATTGGTCACACAATTGTGAAAATAATGTTTCAATTCTTTTTCTTGATTTTCTGAATATATAAGGTTGTGGCTTATAGTCTTTTTGATTTATTCTTTTTGGCGTTTCTAATTTGACATTTACTGTTTGAAACAAATCTAATTGAATGCTTTGAGATAAATAACCTCTATCACCAAGTAACACACAATCAGACATTTGTT
>OZ248376.1:0-33813 GCA_965234425.1 Flavobacterium neuenschwanderi (SeqCode)
AATAAGAAACAATTATGCTAAAACTTTTGAAGGTTTTAAAACAAGAATTTTAGCAAAAATAACAGCATTAACTTTGGTTCAATATATCAATAAATTTATATTTGATAGACCAATAAATAATATTAAAAATCAAAAAATTTAATTACACCCAACGGGTTAATTAAATAGATAAATTGTTAAAAAGCCCTAACTCCACGCACAATGGCCGTGGCCAACTTACTATAGTTATTGCCGCCCCCAACGTCGAAGCCGAAGTAGTACGCATTGGAGGAGTCGTACTCCGTGCTACTCCAATAAACATATGTATTTGATAACAGGGTGTTGCCACCTGCACGTAAGCCTTTTTGAACACTGTAACGGTTGTAATACAATAAGCCTAATTCATCAATACTTGGTAAATACCAACCTGAACCTAATGTGGCAATATAATTTTTAGCGGGGCTTCCTGTCATTAAAGTGGTATTATAAGCGCCATCTTCGTTACGGTTAGCATTTACTAATGTAGCTGTGTTTTGCCATTTAGTGGTTACCTGTTCTGTAAGTGCTATTATAAGGCCGTGTTCTAAACCATCGCTACCTTTGTATAGGTAATAAATAATACCACCGTTAAAGGCTTCGCCAAGAAAGTGGGTAAAGCCACCAACTTGCCCGTTAGATAAAACTGTCCAAGCAGTTCCATTATACACTCGCATTTCTCCAGAAGTTCCGCAATCAGTACACCAAACTTGCATTCCCGCGGGTGGTGTTCCAGGACTTCCAATAGAACTCATTTGGGTAGATGTCATTCTCGGGGGTAACAACCCTTGCGTGGTTGACTCTAACTCTAAAAGAGAAGCGGCGTTCATACTTGTAGTAATGCCACCAATTTTTACTTGGGCGTTGGAAAAGCCAATCACTAAGAGTGCGGCGGATAAAAATAGTTGTTTCATATTTTTTGATTTAAATCTTATTAATATTTGGCAAACGTATGTTAAAAAAATAATAGAACAAAAAGCCAGGTAATAAACGGGCGTATTTGGGAATAAGTGGGCATTTTTTGTGTTTTTCGTTTTTTTTTACGCATAAATTTTTTAGGAAACTGAAAAGTGTGCATTAATTTTGTCTTGCTGAACTTGTTTCAGCATCTCAATGAAAATAGAATCTGAAATAAATTCAGATTGACAAATACAGAACGTTTTTTTTGCCACAGATTCACAGATTTTTTAATTTGCGCACTTTGCGTAAACTTTTGCGCACTTTGCGGTTAAAAAAATTGAAAAAGAATCTGAAATAAATTCAGATTGACAAATAGAGCGTTTTTCACCATATAAGGCATTTAAGTTCATATAAGGTTTAAGATTATTTAGGTATTTAAGTTCATATAGCACATTTATCACCAAATAAGGTATTTAAGTTCATATAATTATCCACTAACAACTTCCCGTCTAGTCTCCCTTTCCTTTTGATTGCTTCGTGCCTCGCAATGACAGGCTGGGGATAGGATTTTAGCCACGGATTAAACGGATTAAACGGATTTTCACTGATAACCAAATTAACAAATAACCAAATTAACATTAGATATAAGTACATTTAAGTTGGGATGTAATTATGAAAAATATAAAGTTCTTGAGATTCAAGATGTCCTAGCCCAGATTGCAGTGCAAAGCCCGGAATGAAAAAAGGTAGTTTTTCTTGCCGAAAAAGAGCGACCGCAGGAAGCTCCTTTTTTGGCTTAGAAAAACACCTTTTTGAATGAGGACTTGAAACGGAAAGCTGGAAATAGCTCCTGAAAAAGGTAATTCAACTGGAAATTGTAACTTTTTATCGCTATTTTACAATTACTTACCTATATGTATTGCGTGGTTTTTTGTAAACCATTATATTTGCGTTCATAAAATTTGAAAAATGATTAAGATTACTTTGCCCGATGGGTCTGTTAAGGAATTTGAAGTTGGTGCTACGCCGATGGATGTTGCGGTTAATATTAGTGAAGGATTTGCGAGAAATGTGATTTCTGCGGCATTTAACGGAACGACGATTGAGACGTCAACGCCTTTAACGATTGACGGTGCGCTTGTTTTATATACTTGGAATGACGAAAACGGGAAGAAAGCTTTTTGGCATTCGACGTCTCACGTTATGGCGCAAGTTTTGGAAGAAATGTATTCTGGAATTAAATTAACGCTTGGACCTGCGATTAGTAACGGGTTTTATTATGATGTAGATTTTGAAGATCATAAGATTACCGATGCTGATTTTAAGAAAATTGAAGATCGAGTTTTGGAAATTTCAAGAGAAAAACACGAATTTAAGTTGCGTCCTGTTTCAAAAGCGAAAGCATTGGAAATTTATAAAGACAATGTTTATAAAACGGAATTAATTTCGAATTTGGAAGATGGCACGATTACTTTTTGTGATCACGCTACTTTTACAGATTTGTGTCGTGGTGGTCATATTCCAAATACTGGGATTATCAAGGCGATGAAAGTTATGAGTGTTGCCGGTGCTTACTGGCGTGGTGATGAGAAAAATAAGCAATTGACTCGTGTTTATGGAACTTCGTTTCCAAAGCAAAAAGATTTGACTGAATATTTAGAATTGCTTGAAGAGGCAAAACGTCGTGATCATAGAAAATTAGGAAAAGAATTAGAATTGTTTGCATTTTCTCAAAAAGTGGGACAAGGATTGCCGTTGTGGTTGCCAAAAGGTGCTGCTTTGAGAGATCGATTGGAACAATTTTTGAAAAAGGCACAGAAAAAAGCGGGTTATGAGCAAGTAATTACGCCACATATTGGACAAAAAGAATTGTATGTTACTTCGGGACATTATGCGAAATATGGTGCAGATAGTTTTCAACCGATAACGACTCCTGCTGAAGGCGAAGAATTTTTGTTGAAACCAATGAACTGCCCACACCACTGTGAAATTTACAATACAAAACCTTGGTCGTATAAAGATTTGCCAAAGCGTTACGCTGAATTTGGAACGGTTTATAGATACGAGCAAAGTGGCGAATTGCACGGTTTGACTCGTGTTCGTGGATTTACTCAAGATGATGCGCATATTTTTTGTACACCAGAGCAATTGGACGAGGAATTCAAAAAAGTAATTGATTTGGTATTGTACGTTTTCAGTTCTTTAGGATTTGAAAATTTTACGGCTCAAATTTCGTTGCGTGACAAAGAAAATAGAGACAAATATATAGGTTCCGATGAAAATTGGGAAAAAGCAGAGAATGCAATTATCAATGCTGCTGCGGATAAAGGGTTGAATACCGTTGTAGAATATGGCGAGGCAGCTTTCTATGGTCCGAAATTGGATTTTATGGTGAAAGATGCTTTGGGAAGACAATGGCAATTGGGAACAATTCAGGTTGATTATAATTTGCCTGAGCGATTTGAATTGACTTATAAAGGTTCTGATAATGAATTGCACCGACCAGTTATGATTCACCGAGCGCCATTTGGTTCTATGGAACGATTTATTGCTATTTTATTAGAGCATACTGCAGGAAATTTCCCACTTTGGTTGATGCCAGAACAAGCAATAATATTATCTTTGAGCGAGAAATATGAAAATTATGCTAAAAAAGTTTTAAATCTGCTAGAAAATCACGAAATTCGCGCCCTTGTAGATAACAGAAATGAGACTATAGGCAAGAAAATTAGGGATGCTGAAATGCAAAAAACCCCGTTTATGTTGATTGTAGGCGAGGAAGAAGAGAAAAACGGAACCATTTCTATACGCCGTCACGGACAGGAAGGAAAAGGAAATATAAGCGTTACAATAGAAGAATTTGCTTCAATTGTGAATGAAGAGATCAACAAAACATTAAAAGTATTTACAGTTTAACTTAAATTATAAAGTCATAGCAATAAGAAGCAATAGAGGTTATCAACCTCGAGTAGAAAAAAAAGATGCACACAGAATAAACAATCTTATTCGTGGAGTACAAGAAGTAAGGCTTGTTGGTGAAAACATTGAACCTGGAGTTTTCAAACTTACAGAGGCATTGCGTTTAGCAGATGAATTTGAACTAGATTTAGTTGAAATTTCTCCAAATGCGGAACCGCCAGTTTGTAAAATTATGGATTATAAAAAATTCATATATGAGCAAAAGAAACGTGACAAAGCGCTTAAAGCAAAATCTACTCAGGTAGTGGTGAAAGAAATTCGTTTCGGACCTCAAACTGATGAGCACGATTATGAGTTTAAAAGAAAGAATGCTGAGAAATTCTTAAAAGAAGGAGCAAAATTAAAAGCTTTTGTATTCTTTAAAGGACGTTCAATTATCTATAAAGACCAAGGTCAAATCTTGCTTTTGAGATTAGCAACAGATTTAGAAGAATTTGGTAAAGTAGAAGCGATGCCAGTTCTTGAAGGAAAGAGAATGATTATTTTCATTGCTCCGAAGAAGAAGAAATAAATATTTGCAATAAGCAATAAGCTAAAAGCAATAAGCGAAGTTAACAATAGCTTTGCTTAATGCCTAAAGCCTAAAGCTTAACGCTTTTGAAAAATAAGTAAGTAAGAATAAATTAAACACTAGGAAAAAATGCCTAAAATGAAAACCAAATCTAGCGCCAAGAAACGATTTAAAGTTACTGGTTCTGGAAAGATTAAAAGAAAGCATGCTTTTAAAAGTCACATCTTGACTAAAAAATCTAAAAAACGTAAATTAGCTTTGACACACTCAGCGTTAGTTCACAAAACAGATATGAAAAGTATCAAACAACAATTAAGAATCATTTAAGAATTGTATAATGTAAATTGTATAATGTAAAAATGTCTGAGACAATATACAGTATACAGCAATACTATATACCACTTTAAAGAATTCTTTAGGTTAAAATTAAATTTAATAACCTTGGAGTATGGCCATTAAGTTCCCTTGATTAAATTCGGGACGCCTGCTACAAAAAAAACAGTAAAATTATGCCAAGATCGGTAAATTCAGTTGCTAAAAGAGCACGAAGAAAAAAAATAATGAAGCAAGCCAAAGGTTTCTTTGGAAGACGTAAAAACGTTTGGACAGTTGCGAAAAATGCGGTAGAGAAAGCAATGTGCTATGCTTACCGTGATAGAAAAGTGAACAAAAGAAATTTCCGTGCTTTATGGATTCAACGTATCAACGCTGGAGCTAGATTGGAAGGAATGTCTTATTCACAATTTATGGGGAAAGTAAAAGCTAACGGAATCGAATTGAACAGAAAAGTTCTTGCAGATTTAGCGATGAACCACCCAGTAGCATTCAAAGCTGTACTTAATAAAGTAAAATAAACGTTTTATAAACAATATTTAAACTTACTTACTATAAAAAAACCCATTCTTCGAATGGGTTTTTTGTTATTTTAGAATTTTAGTTTTTTAATTGAATACCTCAAAATTTTCACCATCGAAGCTGGCAAAAACCATACTTGGATGTGAATCTTGATGAAAAATATTTCCCAAATTATCAATAGCAATAGCACCTGCAAAACCATCGTAGGGTTTTAACTCTGAAAAAGTTTTGTTGAAAGCCATTTCTAAAGTAAATCCATCAGTTACACGTGTTACGATTTTGGCTGCGGTAGCATTACTAACAATGTCCTCGCCTACTCCAGTTAAACTAACACCACAAAATTCATTGACATAATTTCCTGCTACAGTTGCAGAATCTGATATTCGACCAGGTATTTCAAAACCTTTTCCGCCAGTAGAAGTTCCAACAGCAAGTTTACCGTCTTTATCCAAAGCGACACAGCCTACAGTTCCTGTTCCTAATGATTTTAATTTAGCTTCATATTCTGCTTTTCGTTGTGGAATTTCAGTAGAGTAATTCTCAAAACCGTGTTGTCTCGCAAAATTAGTTGCTCCACTTCCGCCCAGAATTCTATCATCAAAAGGCAGTAATGTAGCGGCAACTTGAATAGGATTTTTAACTTCTTCAATATTGATTACACCACTCATTTTTTGGGTAGAACCATCCATTAAAGCAGCACTCATTCTGATTTTTCCGTCACTTTGAATTTGGGATCCAATTCCTGCATTGAACAATTCATCGTCTTCCAATTGAGAAACAGCAAAAACAACTGTTTCTAAAGCAGAATGTGACTTTAAATAGTCAAAAGAATTCTTCACAATTCGCTCTAAAGCCTCTTGTTTGGCTACTTTAGTTTCAGTATTTGTAGAAGATTCAGAGAAAAAACCACCGTGAATAATTAGTTTCATAAGATAAAATAATTAGTATTCTTACGAATTAATATATTGAGAACTTTGAATTGTCATTTTATAAGTATCCAAATCAAACGTGTCGTATTTGCTCATAACATGTGTTACCAAATGCGAAATTGAAATGGGCTGACCCAATTCTACTTCTGTTAAATTTGTATCTTTAATCTCCCGTCCGTCAACTAAAATAACCAATCCAGAACCAATTGCTTCCATTCGATTATTATGAGTTATCAATAATCCAGTATCTTCACCTAGTCCAATTCCTAAAACTTTTGGATTTCCCACAACCGATTGAAATAACCTTCCAATTCTTCCGCGTTGCACGAAATGGGTATCAATTACTACGTTATCAATAAGTCCCAAGCCACTTGTGATTTTAACTTCACCTTTTAATAATGCTTCAGAACTACTTCCTTGATAAATCATATTATTTGATGCTGCCGCAGCTCCCGCAGAAGTTCCAGCATATATAAATTCTTCATTTATATATTTATCCAATAAAATATCGTGAAAAGGAGTACCGCCAAGAATTGAGGTCAACCGAAGTTGATCTCCACCAGTTAACATTACTACATCAGCAGCTTTCAAACGTTCAAGAATTTCGGAATCCATTGCTTGTTCCCTTTTTTCAATATATAAAACGTCAACATTTGTAGCTCCTAACGAGTTAAATGCTTTTACATATTCAGGTCCAATTTCTTTAGGGACTTTGGAAGCCGTGGTAATTATTTCGATTCTTGATAATTCCTTGTTTTTTGATTCTACTAAAATTCTTTTTAGAATTCCAGTCTCAAAAAAGTTTAAATTGTTTGTTGCGTTTTTATCTAAATCTGTTTCTGTGAAACTTCCTTTATCAACAGCACCACCTATAATTATTAATTTTCCTTGTATGTTCATTTGGTAAAAATAACCAAAAATTAAAATATTGCAAATCAAAATCAACATTTAAAATTATTATTTTTGATGAAATTAAATATTCCAACAAATAATTTTCGTAATTCAACAAATACTACTTACATTTAGAAAATTAATTACCCAAATCAATTAACATTCCTAAATCGATATTATGAAAATCCTAAAAATACAAGCGCTTCGTGGTCCAAATATTTGGAGCGTTCAAAGAAAAAAGCTAATTCAAATGCGTTTGGATTTAGAAGAAATGGAAGAATTTCCAACCAACAAAATTGAAGGATTTAGAGAACGAATTGAGGCACAATTTCCATCAATGATAGAACATCGTTGTTCTGAAGGTTGCAGAGGCGGTTTCTTTTCAAGAATCGAAAAAGGAACTTGGATGGGGCATGTAATTGAACATATTGCACTCGAAATTCAAACTTTAGCCGGAATGGAAACAGGTTTTGGAAGAACTCGCGAAACCAAAACACCCGGAACTTACAATGTAGTTTTTAGTTATACCGAAGAAAACGTAGGACTTTTTGCTGCTGAATCTGCAGTTGCAATTGCCGAAGCATTAATTGCAGGAACCGAATACGATTTGCAAGCCGATTTACAAAAAATGCGTGAAATCAGAGAGCGTGTTCGTCTTGGACCAAGCACTGGAAGTATTGTTGAAGAAGCTGTTGCAAGAGATATTCCCTGGATTCGATTGGGTACAAATTCCTTGGTGCAACTTGGATATGGAATTAATCAAATGCGATTTCAGGCAACAATTACCTGCAAAACATCAAGTATTGCGGTAGACATTGCTTGTAATAAAGAGCTAACAAAGAAAATGTTAGACATGGCATCTATTCCCGTGGCAAGCGGAAGTATATGTGTTGACGAAGAAGATTTGGCAGCGACCATAGAAAAAATTGGATACCCAATTGTTTTGAAACCTCTTGATGGAAATCACGGAAAAGGGGCTTCTATAAATGTTACCAATTGGGAAGATGCTGTTGCTGGATTGGCTTTTGCCAAAGAATACAGCAGACGAATTATTGTAGAAAAATTCATAACTGGTTTCGATTTTAGAATTTTAGTAATCGATAATAAATTGGTAGCTGCTGCCAAAAGAGTTCCTGCACACGTTGTTGGAAATGGAAAAAACAACATTCAAGAGTTAATTGACATTACAAACCTCGACCCAAGAAGAGGTTATGGACATGAAAATGTATTGACACAAATTGATGTCGATCGGGATACCGAAGATTTATTGGAACGATTGAATTATACTTTGGAAACAATTCCTGCAAATGAAGAGATTGTATTCTTAAAATCTACTGCAAATCTTAGTACTGGCGGCACTTCCGTAGATGTAACCGATATGATGCATCCAGAAAATATATTCCTTGCAGAACGTATTTCAAGAGTCATAGGACTTGACGTTTGCGGTGTAGATATTATGGCAGAAAATTTAACACAACCCTTAAAAGAAAATGGCGGTGTTATTCTTGAAGTTAATGCGGCGCCTGGATTTAGAATGCACCTTGCCCCTTCTGAAGGATTGCCAAGAAATGTAGCTTCTCCAGTAATCGATATGCTTTATCCTCCAGGAAAATCGTGTCGAATTCCTATAATTGCGGTTACAGGTACTAATGGAAAAACCACCACCACCCGACTTTTAGCTCATATTGTAAAAAATATTGGATATAAAGTTGGCTTTACAACATCTGATGGAATTTACATTCAAAACCACATGATGGAAAAAGGCGATACCACGGGACCAATAAGTGCCGAATATGTGCTTCGAGATCCTACAGTAGAATTTGCCGTTTTAGAAACTGCAAGAGGTGGAATTTTACGTTCTGGATTAGGATTTAGCAAATGTGATATTGCAATTATCACCAATATTCAGGAAGACCATTTGGGTTTAAGTGATATTCATACACTTGAAGATTTAGCACGAGTAAAAGCTACCGTTGCCAAAAGTGTTAGGAAAAGTGGTTGGGCAATTTTGAATGCAGATGATGCTCATTGTGTAAAAATTGGCGGAGAATTAAGTTGCAATGTGGCGTATTTCAGTTTATCGGAAGACAATCCATTAATCAAAAAATTATGTGCTGAAGGAAAAACAGTTGCCGTTTATGAAAATGGTTTCATAACCATCAAAAAAGGAGAATGGAAAATCAGAATTGAGCGTGCTACTCACGTGCCGCTAACTCTTGGCGGAAAAGCTAAGTTTATGATTGCCAATGTTCTAGCTGCAACTTTAGCCAGTTATTTATATGGTTTCAAAACAGATGATATTAGTTTGTCTCTTAAAACATTTATTCCAAGTGCGACTCAAACGCCAGGAAGAATGAATATTTTTGAGTTTAAGAAATTCAAAGTATTGATTGATTTCGCTCATAATCCAGCTGGATATAGAGGTGTTGAAGAATATTTACAAAGTGTTTCAGCAACCAAAAAAATCGGAATCATTGCTGGTGTTGGCGATCGTCGTGACGAAGACATCAAAGAATGTGGCTTAATTGCGGGCAGAATGTTTGACCACATTATTATTCGTCAAGAAAAATATTTGCGAGGAAGAACTGAGGAAGAAATCATAAATCTAATTCTTGAGGGAATTGCAGAAAGTGGAAAAACGGTAACGCACGAAATCATTTCCATTGAAACCGAAGCGATAAAACACGCCATTGACAATGTTGAAGACGGCAGTTTCATTACTGCTTTAAGCGATGTCGTAACCAACGCTATTGAAATTGTTCAAGATTATTTGGACAAAGAAAGTGAAGAGGGAACGCTATAAATATTAAAAATATTACTGAACATTTGAAGCGAATTGTCCTCTTGTATTTGCAATTGTAATTCCCGCTTTCGGCTATATCTCTTCGCTTCGCTGCGAGGATATCGCCTCAATCGGGGCTAACGGAAGAATTGTTTTGATAATTTTTATATTTTGGAAAACAAAGTTTATTGAATATTTAAAACTACATTTGAGAATAAATAATGCGATACAAACATTCGCCAATCTACCCAAAATTGGGGTGATAAACGAAAGTTTGTTTCGCCTATAAGCTACTTGGCAGTAATTTTACCTAAAAAAACGAAGTTCAACCTACATTTAAAAAAATGATTAGAAAAACAAAAGGAGGAAATAAATCAAATAAGAAATATTTACTGAATAAATCTCTTTTAAACATACTTTTTATTATTGGTTTTTCTCTAGGGGCTTTTTCTATTAATCTATATAGGAGTACAATAATAGATTGGAAAATACCAACAAGCATTTGGTTTTTTAGCGGTTTGATAATGACTCCATTTTTTAGAAAAATTTTAGCTAAATATTACAATATAAAAATACTTTTTTTACAATTTATATATAATTTAATTGCTTTTGGTGGAATATTCGTATTTAGTTTTATGGCAACTAATTTTTATAGCAAAAAATCAAACTTAAATGAAAAAGAATATGAAATTTTAAAAAAACGTTCAACAAGAAGAGAACAAATAATAGTAATAGAGTATGATGGTAAAGAGAAAGAAATATATTTTTCGAAATATAAAAAAAGAGAAGTTAGAAACGCTAAAAATGTTATTTTACAAATAAAAGATGGACGACTTGGATATGAAGTGATTGAAACATACAAACTTAATTAAAAAAAACTACTGCCAAAACGCGTCAAACGTAATCGCTAGTTTTCGGTTCGTTGTTCGTTTCTTTTTCCTATTTTCGTTTTTCCCCGCTAGCGCAAGCGTCACGCTTGTGCCCACAATGAAATTTAAAAAAAAATATATAACTAATTATCAGTTAGAAATTAAAAATAGTACTTAATCCAACTTATATTTATTGCAGTCCGAATTATAAAACTAGCAGTCTGACTTATAAACCCAAATGGCTCGGATATGTTCCGTTTCGATAGCGCGGATTTGCAATCCGTGCCCACAAAAACAAGAAAAAATAATTGTGATGAGACTGCCTCATTCCTCGCAATGCTATTCTAACACGATTACGGATGCGACAACTAATTGCCCTTGCTAATAAACTAAAAATAGAATCTGAAATAAATTCAGATTGACAAAACAAAGGTTAAATATCCGACCTCTCGGATATGTCCCACAACGCATAGGGCATTTGAACCTTATATACTAAATCTAATTTGCTTGTGTTCGGATGAGAGTCATCCGACAAGAAAACGATTGTCGGCAGCTTAGCTGAGGGTCAGCGAACAAGAAATCAATCGTCGGCAGCCTAGCTGAGGGTCAGCGAACAAGAAAACGATTGTCGGCAGCCTAGCTGAGGTTCATCCGAAGTGAAATCAATCGTCGGCAGCTTGACTCAGGGTCATCCGATGAGAAACCAAGCTGGTGCACCTCGCTGATCAAAAACTGCTTTCTAAATTATTCAAGATTATTTGGACAAAGAAAATGAAGTGAGATAGCTATAAATTTTTTAAAACAAATTAATTAAAAGATAGTATTAAATAGAACTTAAACTCTATTTATTCTATCTTTTTTTATATTTTTACACCTCAAAAAAACTATTATGAATACTAAAATCTTACTTCTATTAACGTGCTTTCTTACAATTTCAACTTTCGGTCAAGCCAAAAAGTTCACTTTAGAAGAAAGTGTTATGCAACAAAATCGCCAATTTAAAGCCGATAAATTAAGTGGTTTTAAATGGATTCCAAATTCAGATAATTATACCTATTATGCTGATTCTGGAAAGAAATTATTACTTTCAAAAGCTACAAATGCTTCTGCAAATGAATTAATTACACTTGCTGATTTGAACAAAGCTTTAAATTCAAATCTCAAAAATTTTATGAGTTTGGAATGGAAAGATGCTACGACTTTTATTGTCACAGATGCTACAACTTATTACAGTTATAATATCGTTTCAAAAACAGGAACTAAAATTGCTTCACTTTCAGAAGCTTCTGAAAATGCAACTTTTGACAACGCAAAAGTAAACCTTGCTTTCACAGAAAATAATAATCTTTATTTTACCAATTCCAAAAATGAAAAAGTAAGCGTTACAAACAATTCCGATTCTAATATCGTTTCGGGACAAGCCATTTCAAGAAGTGAATTCGGAATTAGTGGCGGAATTTTCTGGTCGCCTAAATCAAATTATTTGGCGTTTTACCAAAAAGACGAAACCGAAGTTGCCGATTATCCATTATTAGACATCACGGAAACCCCTGGTAAATTGGTAAATTTGAAATACCCAATGATTGGTCAAAAAAGCGAAAAACCTCGAGTTGGCATTTATAATTTAGCAACTTCAAAAACAGTTTTCATTGCCCCAAGAGGAAATTCTGATGATTATTTAACCAATATTTCTTGGACTCCCGATGAAAAATTCGTTGTCATTGCCGAATTAAATCGAGGGCAAAACGATATGAATTTAAATGTTTATAATGCCGAAACAGGACTTTTTGTGAGAACAATTCTCAATGAAAAAAATCCAAATTGGGTTGAACCTGAACACGCTGCTTATTTCCCAAATAGCAAATCCAATAATTTCGTTTGGATTTCTGAAAAAGACGGATTCAATAACTTGTACTACTATACTATTGAAGGAAAGTTACTCAAACAATTGACACAAAATAAATTTCCACTTCGAGAAATAATTGGTTCAAATGCAACAGGAAACGAAATATATTTCAAAGCTACAGGTGAAAATGCTACAAATATGTTGGCATTTAAAGTCGATTTAAATGGAAAACAAACCCTAATCACAAAAGACGAAGGCGTTCATACATTCGCAGCAAATTCAGCGGGAACCTACTTTTTCGACGAATATTCCAACCATTCTACACCGTCGAAATCGCTTTTGTATGACAAAAAATTGAAAGCCACTACTTTATTAGAAAGTACTAATAAATATGACGGCTACACGATGGGAACTGCCGAAATCAAAACGATAACAAGTGCCGACGGAACAACCAATTTATTCACCCGATTAATCAAACCTAGCAATTTTGATGCATCCAAAAAATACCCAGTTTTAGTTTACGTTTATGGCGGACCTCACGCACAAATGATAACCAATTCGTACCTTGACGGCGCCAATTTATGGATGTATTGGATGGCAGAACAAGGCTATTTGGTTTTCACAGTTGACAATCGCGGCTCGGATAATCGCGGATTTGCATTCGAAAGCATCATCCACGGAAGATTGGGCGTTAACGAAATTGACGACCAAATGAAAGGCGTCGATTATTTGAAATCCTTGCCGTATGTTGATCAAAATCGCTTGGCAATTCACGGTTGGAGCTTTGGCGGATTTATGACCACTTCCATAATGTTGCGCAAACCCGATGCCTTTAAAGTTGGCGTTGCAGGCGGTCCAGTTACCGATTGGAAATATTATGAAGTGATGTATGGCGAGCGTTATATGGACACGCAAGCAGAAAATCAGAAAGGTTTTGACGAATCAAACACCATAAATTATGTGAAAGATTTAAAGGGAAAATTACTTTTAATTCACGGTGCAAACGATGATACGGTCGTAATGCAACACAGTTTTTCTTTAATCAAAAAATTCGTTGAAGCTGAAAAACAGGTCGATTTCTTCGCTTATCCAATGCACAAACACAACGTTCAAGGCAAAGACCGCGTGCATTTAATGACCAAAGTTCTAAACTATGTCATAGAAAATAACAAGTAGCATTTCGAGCGAATTGCCCTCTTGTATTTGGAATTGCAATTCCCGCTTTCCATTACAATCTGCGCTAAAAAGCGCAGGATTTCCATTGCAATCGGGGCTGAGGGAAAATTTGTTTTGATGATTTTTATATTTTGGTCTTTTTAAATTCCGTCACAGCTTAAAATTCTGACGGAGTTAAGCAATAATTAACGGTAAAAGAAACGTTCAACAAACCTCTAAATATCCTAATTCCCGAAATCCCGCATGAAGGATCGCAACGGAAATCCTCTGTGAAACAAAGTGGAGCAGAGATTGAAGTGAAGAGCCTGACCTGAAGTTTTTACGGAAGGACATGCCCAAAAAACAAAACTATAAAGCGATGGCAATTAAAAAAGTTGTAGTACTTTTACGGTTCAAAAAAATAGAAAATGTCTTCTCACCACATCGTTCGCGACGACCAAGAACCTGCTTTGATTATTGCCAATGGCGCTGCTTGTAGCAATGAATTGTTGGGGCAATTGTTGGAATGGTCACCTTTGGTTATCGTTTTGGATTCGGCAATGGAGCGCGTGGTGGAACTCGGAATAAAAGTAGATGTTTTATTGGGCGATTTCGATCGTGGTTTTGATGCCAATTATTACAAGGAAAGCCACTACCCTATTGAGATTATCCATGCGCCAGACCAAAACAAAACCGATTTGGAGAAAGCTTTCGATTATTTGCACGAAAGAAAAATCCCAGCCGTTAACGTAGTTTGGGCAACAGGAAGGCGTGCCGATCATACAATTACGAACATAACAAACATTGTTCGGTACCGTGAAAAACTAAAAATCGTGCTTTTTGACGACCATTCAAAAGTGTTTCTTTTGCAGAAAAAATACGAAAAATGGTACACCGCAAAAACGCCAATTTCTTTAATTCCGATTGGTAATGTTACAGGAATTCATTCTACCAACTTATATTATCCGTTGCAAAACGACACTTTAACGATTGGTTATCGAACGGGAAGCAGCAATTTTGTTACTGCTGACGGCTTGGTTACCATTGAACACAATGAAGGGGATTTACTTTTGATGGAGTGTTTGGATTAATGTGTTAATTCAAAATTCTATTGCCTATCTTTGTGTTGAAATTTGAAAGATGACTACAAAAACGATTACCGAGAAAACCAATTTGCACCCAAGAAATCCGCACCGTTTTGGCTACGATTTCAACCAATTAATAGCGAGTAACCCAGAACTTAAAGCATTTGTTTTTACCAATGAATACGGTACAGAAACCATTGATTTTAGTATTCCTGAAGCGGTAAAAGCATTAAACAATTCCTTGTTGATTTCGGAATATGAAATTCAGAATTGGGATATTCCAAAAGATTATTTGTGCGCCCCAATTCCAGGAAGGGCTGATTATATTCACTATATCGCTGATTTATTGGCGTCAAGCAACAACGGAATTATTCCTGAAGGTGAAACCGTACAAGGTTTAGACATCGGAATTGGTTCCAATTGTATTTATCCAATCATTGGGAATTCAGTTTATAATTGGAGTTTCGTGGGAACTGACATCGATGAAAATGCGATTCAAAATTGCAAAAAAATCATTGAAAACAATCCACAATTAATAGACGCTATTAGTTTGCAACTTCAAGTAGAATCCCGTTTTATTTTCAAAAATATAATTACTCAAGAAGATAAATTTGCATTCACAATTTGCAATCCACCTTTTCATTCTTCGGCTGCAGAAGCTACCAAAAGTTCGTTACGAAAAGTGAACAATTTGGAACCAACCGCAAAAGAAAAAATCATTAAACCCATTCTGAATTTCGGTGGTCAAAACGCCGAATTATGGTGCGAAGGTGGCGAATTGGGTTTCATTACTCAAATGATTTTTGAAAGTGCTAAATATCCGTTACAGTGCTTTTGGTTCACTACATTGGTATCCAAAAAAGAAAATCTTTCCAGCTTGTATAAGACTTTAAACAAAGTCAGTGCCGTTGAAGTAAAAACGATTGCTATGGCGCAAGGGCAAAAAACAAGCCGAATTGTAGCGTGGACTTTCTTGAGTGAAGCACAACAAAAAAGTTGGAAATTTTAAGAAACTACAATAGTTTTTTTTGTAAATTTGATAGAAATAAATACATAATGAATACTCCTGAACTTAAAAATATTCTGATTTCTAAAATTTCACATTAATAAAAAATCACCGCTGATTCGCAGATTTTTAATTTGTAAACTGCTGTAAAATTTTGACTATTACTATTATAAAATTTAAGTTCCGCAAACAAAATCAATGAAATTCCAAGTTGTATCCGATTACCATCCCAAAGGCGACCAACCGCAAGCCATCGAAAAATTAGTTCGAGGCTTAAATGATGGCGAACAATTCCAAACTTTATTAGGAGTTACAGGTTCTGGTAAGACATTTACCGTTGCCAATGTTATTGAAGAAGTACAAAGACCAACATTAGTTTTAGCGCACAACAAAACATTAGCAGCACAATTATATTCCGAATTCAAGCAGTTTTTTCCCAATAATGCGGTGGAGTATTTCGTTTCCTATTACGATTATTACCAACCCGAAGCCTTTATGCCGGTCACGGGAGTTTTCATTGAAAAGGATTTATCTATCAATGAAGAGTTGGAAAAAATGCGTTTGAGCACCACCGCTTCCTTACTTTCTGGGCGGCGTGACATATTGGTTGTGGCGTCGGTTTCGTGTTTGTATGGTATTGGAAATCCTGTAGAATTTCAGAAAAATGTAATCGCAATTGAGAAAGACCAAGTCATTTCTCGAACCAAATTCCTTCATACTTTAGTGCAAAGTTTGTATTCAAGAACCGAGGCCGATTTCACGCCTGGTAATTTCAGAATCAAAGGCGATACGGTAGAAGTTTATCCAAGTTATGCCGATGATGCCTATAGAATTCACTTCTTTGGCGATGAAATTGAAGAAATTGAAAGTTTCGATATTAAAACGTCGCAAGTTGTCGAGAAATTTGAAAAACTCACGATTTACCCCGCGAATATGTTTGTAACTTCGCCCGATGTATTGCAAAATGCCATTTGGGAAATCCAACAAGATTTGGTAAAACAAGTCGATTATTTCAAAGAAATCGGCAAACATTTGGAAGCAAAACGCTTAGAAGAACGCACCAATTTCGATTTAGAAATGATTCGCGAACTCGGGTATTGCTCAGGAATTGAGAATTATTCTCGTTATTTAGACGGACGATTAGCAGGAACACGCCCTTTTTGTTTGTTGGATTATTTCCCTAAAGATTTCCTGATGGTTGTCGATGAAAGCCACGTAACGCTTTCGCAAGTTCACGCGATGTATGGCGGCGATAGAAGTCGAAAAGTGAATTTGGTTGATTATGGTTTCCGACTTCCCGCCGCAATGGACAACCGCCCGTTGAAATTTGAAGAGTTTGAAGCGATGCAAAACCAAGTCATTTATGTGTCGGCAACCCCCGCCGATTATGAATTGCAACGCTGCGACGGTGTCTATGTGGAGCAACTCATTCGCCCAACAGGCTTGCTGGATCCCGTCATAGAAGTGCGCCCAAGTCTGAATCAGATTGACGATTTGATCGAAGAAATTCAGTTGCGTTGCGAGTTGGACGAACGCGTTTTGGTAACCACATTAACGAAAAGAATGGCGGAGGAATTGGCTAAATATTTAACAAAAGTCAGCATTCGTTGCCGTTACATTCATTCTGATGTCGATACGTTGGAGCGAATTGAAATTATGCAAGATTTACGAAAAGGTATTTTTGATGTCCTAATTGGTGTCAATTTGCTTCGTGAAGGCTTGGATTTACCCGAAGTTTCCCTAGTTGCTATTTTGGATGCCGACAAAGAAGGATTTCTAAGAAGTCACCGTTCTTTGACGCAAACCATTGGTCGTGCCGCTAGAAATCTCAATGGAAAAGCCATTATGTATGCCGATAAAATCACGGCAAGTATGCAGAAAACCATCGACGAAACCAATTACCGACGCACGAAACAAATTAATTTCAATACCGAAAACAACCAAGTTCCACAGGCATTGAACAAGAAAATCGACAGCGCCTTCACCAAAAATCCATTGGTAGAATTTGAATTGGGACACACTATGAATTTCGCTGCCGAGCCCATCCCCGAATATTTATCGAAACCCGAACTCGAAAAGCGCATCCGTGAAAACCGAAAAGCAATGGAAAAGGCCGCCAAAGATTTAGATTTTATGCAAGCCGCAAAATTACGAGATGTCATCAAGAAATTGCAAGAGCAAATCTAATTTCACAATTTTTTATTTCTTTAGGAGCGAATTGTCCTCTTGTATTTGGAATTGCAATTCCCGCTTTCGGCTATATCTCTTCGCTTCGCTGCGAGGATACCGCCTCAATCGGGGCTGAGGGAAAAATTGTTTTCTTACTTTTAATTTTTTGGATTTTTAAATGAAAATAAATAAGTCTTTTATTGAATATTTAAAACTACATTTACAAAGAGATAATGCGATACAAACCTTCGCCAATCTACCCAAATTTGGGGTGATAGGCGCTACTTTTTAGCGCATAGATACTAGTTAGCGGTAATGCGCCAAAAAAACGCAAATATGAAAACAAACATAGAGATAGAAAAGTCGAATATTTCATTTATGAACAGAATGAAATATTACATTTTGCTCTACATTGGACTAATATCTGTGTTTGGATTAATTGATATCGTAAGTTCCGACAAAAAAAGTGATTTTACATTTATGGCAATAACCAGCATAGTTTTTGGTTTACTAATTGGATATAAATTATATCAACAAAGAAATTTTTTAATTTTAATAAAATCTGACTCGAAAACAATTGAAGCGCATTACTTAAATTTTTCTTCAAAACAAATTATAATAACTAAAATAGAGGAAATTGAAATTAAACTGAAAAACACTTCGTCAAGAGCAGGTTTTAATTGCGAACTATTTATAGAAATTGAAAACAAAAATTTTACAATTAACGATGATTTTGAATGGGGTTTCGATGAAATTCAAGAACTATTTCAATTCATAAAATTTTATAAAAACGAAAGTTTAACGGAAAAAGAAAAACATACAATTTCAAGAATAGAAAATAAATTAAAACAGAATCCGTTTTAAAATAACTAGATGGCTCGAATATGTTCCGTTTTGTAATCCGTTTCGATAGCGCGGATTTGCAATCCGTGCCCACAAATACAAGAAAAATAATTGTGATGAGATTGCCGCGTTCCTCGCAATGACATTCTAACACGATTTCGGATGCAACAACTAATTGTCCTCGGTAATAAAATAAAATTAGAATCTGAAATAAATTCAGATTGACAAATCATTGGTAAAATTCATATTGACAAATAGAGAACGTTTTTTTTGCCACGGATTCACAGATTTTTTACTTTGCGCACTTTGCGTAAACCTTTGTGCTCTTTGCGGTTAAAAAAAATGAAAAAGAATCTGAAATAAATTCAGATTGACAAATCAAAGGTAAAATTCATATTGACAAATAGAGAACGTTTTTTTTTGCCACGGATTCACAGATTTTTTACTTTGCGCACTTTGCGTAAACCTTTGTGCTCTTTGCGGTTAAAAAAAATGAAAAAGCATCTGAAATAAATTCAGATTGACAAATCAAAAGTAAAATTCATATTGATAAAACAGGAATTTCTGTTTCTCAACTCCGTCAGAGTTTTAAAATCTGACGGAGTTAGCCGATATCACGGAAAATGAAGTGTATAATAAATTAAAAACGTTCTAATTACCATAATTCAGCACGAACGAATGCATTGGAAATAGTATCTTCTAAACTAGAAAAACGAAGTTGAGGAGCTGATATTCCTGCGATTCGTTGCATTCATAAAAATGTGTAAAATCGTATTATTTTACAAGTTTTAAACTATATTTGTTGAACGATGCACGGAAGGTTTTTCACAGACTGCCTTAAGACGCAAGCATCGCCGAGAACACAACAACAAATCAACAGACAAAATATTGAATATGACAGAAGCAATAATTCCCTTACTTTCCTTAATTTCCCTTGAAGTAATTCTTGGTATTGACAATATTATTTTCATTTCTATTTTGGCAGACAAATTACCAGACGAACAAAGAAGTAAACTTCGATTATGGGGAATAGGGTTGGCAATGGTTATGAGGTTATTACTTTTAGGTTTTATAACTTGGATTTTAAAACTAGACCAAACCCTTTTTAATCTTTTTGACACAGACTTTTCAGGCAAAGGCTTAATACTAATTTTTGGTGGACTATTCTTAATTTATAAAAGCACAAAAGAAATTTATCATAAAACTGAAATTGACATTGAAGACAAACCAAACGTACCAAAGAACAGTAGCTTTAAAAGATTACTTTCAGAAGTAATTTTATTAGATTTAGTTTTCTCCATTGACTCAATTATTACTGCGGTAGGTATGGTCCAAGAACTTTGGGTTATGTACACAGCTGTAATTGTGACAGTTTTTATAATGTTATTTGCCTCAAAACCAATAAGCGAATTTATTAGAAAACATCCATCATTCAAAATATTAGCCTTGTGTTTTTTAATGATGATTGGGGTTTCGCTTCTTGCAGAAGGCTTTCACTTTGAAATTCCGAAGGGATATATTTATTTTTCAATGGCCTTTGCTTTTCTAGTGGACGTAATACAAATGAAAACGATAAAACACAAGTGAAAATGGAATTATTGCCAGTTAAGATTATTAAAATAAAATAATAAATAAATAGTCAATGAACGCTTTCAACATTCAAATTATTGAAACCCTAATAATATTAGTTTGCTACATCATTTTGTATTTCATATTTAAAACAGTAATCAATAATTTTCTCAAAAAAACTCGGTTAGAAAGGAGTAGGAGAAAAATGGCTATAAGAGCCGTGCAGCTATTTACTACAATTACTGCAATAATACTTCTGACAGGAGTTTGGGGTTTCAAACAAAATGAAATTGCACTATTTGCAAGTACAATTTTGACGGCTTTAGGTATTGCATTTTTTGCCCAATGGTCATTACTTGCTAATATCACTTCGAGCATTTTGATATTTTTTAATCATCCGATAAAATTGGGTGATTATGTTAAAGTATTACACAAAGACTACCATTACGAAGGAGAAGTAACAGAAATGAACTACTTTTTTGTTCACATTAAAACAAACGATAACGAAATAATTACAATACCCAATTCTCATTTTTTTGAAAAATCATTTTCTGTTATTGAAAAAAAAGAAAAAACCTAAGAGTCTATTAAATGAGAATATTTTTTATAACAACAATTACCTTGTTTTTTTCAATGAATACCCTATCTGCTCAGACTTTTGACCTTGGCAGTTGGAATATTCTGAATTTAAAATACAATCTTGATGAAAAATTAAGTTTTTTTGGTGAAGGTCAATTGCGTTCATTAAAATTCTACAGCAACTTTCACTATTACGAATATAAGGCTGGTATTAACTACAAAGTTCATAAAAATGTATCGCTAACTTTGGGTGCTGGTAATTACCAAACTTACAAAGAAGGTGGAGATTTTGTTTTGCCAAAAAATAATGATGAATTTAGAATTTGGCCTCAGGCTATTCTTTTTCAATCAATTGGCAAACTAAAAATAGAACAACGTTATCGTGCAGAATTTAGATTTTCAAGTAATGGCTACCGCAACCGTTTTCGTTACAGAATTGGCGTTTCTTATCCTTTTGGAAAAGAACAAAATAAATACAAACTCTTTCAAGTTAGTGCAAGTAATGAAATATTTTTTACGGACAAAGAACCGCATTTTGAACGAAACAGACTGTTACTTGCATTTAACTACAAACCATCAAAAGCGACAACAATACAAATTGGTTATTTACATCAGTTCGACTATAAAATAAATGATGAAACTGGTCGGGACTTTTTTCAAATAGGTTATTATATAGAATTGTTCCGAAAGACATCAAAAAACACAAGTATTGACACGGACATTAAAGACAATTAAATGACAAGACAAATTGACAAATCAAAGGTGAAATTCAGATTGTCTAAAGGTTGATTTGGTTATTCGTTGATTCGGTTATTTGGAAAATCTAAAATTGAATGTCATAATTCATAATTCATAATTCATAATTAATCTTAAATCGGGGTTCGCGCGAAGGAATGCAGTGGAAATCCTCTGTGGAACAAAGTGGAACAGAGATTGTAGCGAAATGCCTGACCGAGTTTAGAATAAAAGTGGTAGTTAATTATCTCGTTCTAAACGAGGGCGCGCCCAAAAAAAAAGCACCTCCATTTCTGAAAGCACAATTAAATGTATGAATTATTCCCAAAATAGGACTTTACTTTTCGTTATTTTTTTCAGTTATCTAAACCTTCAATTGACCAAAAAATCATTTTTTAGCACTTCAATTTCTGAAAGTGATTTGACGCTCAATTTCGATTTTGTCCAAGTTGTTGTGGGTTGAATTCGGATTTTCTTTCCTTTAATTGTAATGTCAATTGGCATAGTAAAATTTGATTCTGAATCTTTCCAACGATAAGATAGTTTGTTTTTGACTATTTCTAAATCCAATGTTGGAATGATAGTAAATCGCAAATATTGATTAAAAACGGGTGTTAAATCCATTCCTGAAGCGGTATTAAAAAAGGAAACTACGGTTTCGGTATCGATGATTTTATGTTTGTAGGTATTGGAGTAATCCAAAATAATTTTCCACCACTTTTCGTCGTTATTGATTATGTGTCGAACGGTGTTCAACATCAAAGCGCCTTTGTAATACATATCGCCTGAACCTTCTTTGTTTACGCCATATTGACCGATAATTGGAACGTCATTTCTGATGTTTTTCTTTAATCCGTTGATGTAAATTTGTGCTTTTTCAAGTCCGTATTGACATTCTAAAAAAACCGATTCTGAGTAGCACGTGAATCCTTCGTGAATCCACATATCGGCAATATCTTTTGAGGTGATGCTGTTTCCAAACCATTCGTGCCCACTTTCGTGAATAATAATAAAGTCGAATAACATCCCAATTCCCGTTCCTGATAAATCACTTCCTAAATATCCTTTTTTATACTTATTTCCGTAAGCTACAGCACTTTGATGTTCCATACCTAAATAAGAAGTTTCAACTAATTTGTAGCCGTCTTCTTTGAACGGAAAGTCGCCAAACTTACTTTGAAAACAATCCATCATTGGTTTAACTTCCTCAAAATGAATTTTGGACTTGGCTTCATTTTCGCGTAAAGCATAAAAATCTAAATCTAATCCTTTGTAGTTTTCTCCAAAATGAATGTAATCGCCAATATTTACAGTGATGTCATAACTGTTAATTGGGTTTTTCACTTCCCAATCCCAACGTGTATAACCGTTTTTCAAATCTTGACTGCCTATAAGTTTTCCATTGGAAACATTCATCAAACCGTTTGGAACCGCTACTTTAATAGTTGCCCCAAAATCGGGTTCATCGGATTGAGAATCTTTGCAAGGAAACCATAAACTGGCTCCTGTACCTTGAACTGCAACTCCAATAAAGTCCTTATTATTAACATCTTTTTTGAAAACAAAACCGCCATCCCAAGGCGCATTTATAGCTATTAAAGGTTTTCCTGAATAATAAAATCGAATTTTTTGTTCTGAATCTTTGGTAAGTGCTGCTTCAAAATTCACAAAAACGGCATCAAATTCTCTTTTGTAGTTTAGTTTTTTAGAATTCAAAACAATGCTGTCAATTTGCATATTTTCAAATAAATCCAATTGAATTTTAGTAGTGTTTAAAAGAACTTTAAACGAAATTTCATTGAAACCCACAATTGATTTTTCGTCGGGATTAATTTTTATATTCAGGTCGTAACGCAAAACATCAAAACAAGTGCGTTCAAAAGGAAAACCCCCTTTTAAAGTATCTTTTCTTGTGGTTGTTTCTTGTGCGGAAAGTTGCGAAGTCACTATGAACAGTAATAAAAAATGCAATTTTGATTTCATAAAGCTATTGTTATTAATTTGAATTTTATAATTAATCTGTGAAAATTTGTGAAATCTGTGTTCTGTAATTTAAACTTGAATAACACCTAAATTAAATTTCTTTTCGATTGGCGAATGGTTGGCGGCTTCAATTCCCATAGAAATCCAAGTTCTGGTATCTAACGGGTCGATAATAGCATCCGTCCAAAGTCGGGAAGCCGCATAATACGGGGAAACTTGTTCGTCATAACGTGCTTTTATTTTGTCAAATAATTCTTTTTCTTTTGCTTCATCTACCACTTCTCCTTTTGCCTTGAGCGAAGAAGTTTCAATTTGCGCCAATACTTTTGCAGCTTGCGTTCCGCCCATTACGGCTAATTCGGCACTTGGCCAAGCAAAAATTAATCTTGGATCGTAGGCTTTTCCGCACATCGCATAATTTCCTGCACCATAAGAATTTCCAACAATAACGGTAAATTTAGGAACTACAGAATTTGAAACTGCATTTACCATTTTCGCACCGTCCTTAATGATTCCGCCGTGTTCTGACTTAGATCCTACCATAAATCCTGTAACATCTTGAATAAAAACCAATGGGATTTTCTTTTGATTGCAATTGGCAATAAAACGGGTGGCTTTATCCGCAGAATCAGAATAGATAACACCTCCAAATTGCATTTCACCGCCTTTAGTTTTTACGACTTTACGTTGATTGGCAACAATTCCAACCGCCCAACCGTCAATTCTGGCGTAACCTGTAATTATTGTTTGCCCGTAACCGTCTTTATAAGTATCCAATTCAGAATTATCAACCAATCGATTGATAATTTCCATCATGTCATATTGCTCGTTTCTTGCTTTTGGCAAAATCCCGTAAATTTCTTTTTCGTCAAATGCTGGTTTTTGAGATTTTTCTCTGTTGAAACCAGCTTTGTCATAATCACCAATTTTAGAAACTATATTTTTGATTCTGTCCAAGGCATCTTTATCGTCTTTGGCTTTATAATCGGTTACTCCCGAAATTTCGCAATGTGTTGTTGCTCCGCCAAGTGTTTCGTTATCAATACTTTCGCCAATTGCGGCTTTCACCAAATAACTTCCTGCCAAGAAAATACTTCCTGTTTTATCAACAATCATTGCTTCGTCACTCATAATTGGAAGATATGCACCTCCAGCAACGCAACTTCCCATAACAGCAGCAATTTGGGTAATTCCCATGCTACTCATCTGGGCATTATTTCTGAAAATGCGTCCAAAATGCTCTTTATCGGGGAAAATTTCATCTTGCAAAGGCAAATATACTCCTGCAGAATCGACCAAATAAATGATTGGCAATCGATTTTCCATTGCAATTTCCTGAGCTCTCAAGTTCTTTTTGGCTGTAATTGGAAACCAAGCACCTGCTTTTACAGTCGCATCATTGGCAACAATAATACACTGTTTTCCTTTTACATATCCGATTTTCACAACCACACCACCCGAAGGACAGCCACCATGTTCGGCATACATTCCTTCTCCAGCAAAAGTGCCAATTTCAATACTATTTGCTTTAGCGTCAAGCAAATAATCAATGCGTTCGCGAGCGGTCATTTTGCCTTCGTTATGCAATTTTTCAATTCGTTTTTCACCTCCGCCAACTTTTACTTTGGCAAATTTTTGCTTTAAATTAGAAATTAATAATTTATTGTGATCTTCGTTTTTGTTGAAATTGATGTCCATATATAAAATTAAAAAAGTGTATTATTAATGATGCTAAAATACGAAAATGAATGATATAAATTTACAAATCATTTATTTTGGGTGTTAAATTAAGTCGGGTATTGTCAATTTCGTAAAAAAGTATATTTTTGCTTAAGCAAAAAATTAAAAATCAATAATTCATTTATTTAGTTAACTTGTAAATGACTATTTATTAACGCTAAGTTAACATTGAACAAATAACTTTGCGAAGTTAAAAAAACAACAAATTATGAACGCAAATAGTATTTTTCAGTTTTTGATTCCTAAAGATAAAAAGTTTTTTCCACTGTTTGAAGAAGCTTCTAGTAATTTGATTCTAATAGCTTCGGAATTGCATGAAGCAGTTAACCTTCCACTAAAAGAACGTGAAGTTATTTTTCAGAAAATAGCTGATTTGGAACAAAAAATTGAAGATATAACTCGTTTAACTAATTTAGAAGTTAGCAAGAATTTCATTACTCCATTTGATAGAGAAGATATATACTCCTTGATAACTGCAATTGACAATGTTGCAGGAAATCTTAATGGTGCAGCAAGTAGAATGAAATTATATCAGGTTGATAAGATAACAAAATCAATCAGAAAATTAACAGAAATCAATCTTGAAGCGTGTCAGAATATTGATATTGCAGTTAGAGAATTGAGAAGTTTCAAAAAAATTAAAAACATTACAGACGCTTGTGCAAGAATTAATAAATTGGAAAATAAATCTGATAATGTTTATGATAAAGCGGTAGCTGAATTATTTGAAAATGAAACAGATGCGAAAAATATAATTAAGTATAAAGAAGTTTTATCAGTATTAGAAACAGCGACCGACAAATGTAAAAATGCGGCAAGTATTTTAGAATCTATTGCTGTAAAACATTCTTAAAAACCTCAGAATTATTCTGAAATATAATTATGGAATTCAACCTACTACTCCTTATTATTGTATTAGCATTACTATTTGATTATATAAATGGTTTTCACGATGCCGCCAATTCTATCGCTACAATTGTAGCAACAAAAGTATTAACTCCTTTTCAGGCAGTTGTTTGGGCAGCATTTTTTAACTTTTTAGCCTATTGGGTTTTTGGCTTTGGTGTTGCAGATACCGTTGCAAAAACGGCTCATACAAGTAGTATCAACTTAACGGTAATACTTTCAGGACTAATTGCAGCGATTATTTGGAATTTAATTACGTGGTGGAAAGGAATTCCTTCCTCTTCTTCACACACTCTAATAGGTGGTTTTGCAGGGGCTGCAATTGCTCACGGATTTAGAGATGTTACCGATCCAGAACACGCAGGTTTTAAAATTGTAAATTGGCTTAAAGCAGCAAAAGAAGGTGAATTGTTGCCTTCTGGAGTGATGATTGTAATTGTTTTTATCATTTTCGCACCATTATTAGGAATGATTATATCCTATTTTATCTCATTGTGGATGATATATTCTTCAAAAAAGAAGATTCTTCCAAAAGTTGTTACTGTATTTCTTATAATTTTGGTAGTTTGGTTTTTAAACTCTGTTTTGAAATATGAAATTGATGCGAAAGATGCTCGTTTTCACAGTAAATTTCTATCCATAGTAACTTACCCTGCAAACATCAAATGGCTATTAGTTGGTTTTGTGTTTTTCAGTTTAGCTATATTTAATCTGTTATTTAGTAGTTTCTCCACAGCCAAAGCTGAAGCTATTCTTAAGAAAATGCAATTGTTATCTTCCGCAGCATTTAGTTTAGGACATGGTGGAAATGATTCTCAAAAAGTAATGGGTATTATTGCTGCTGCTGTTGCTGTTTATATCAAAACAAATCCAAATGTAAATATGTCTGCTGGTTGGTTGGATTTAAATGTAATATTGCCTTCAGAAAAAGACGGTATTAAAATTGACGGTTCAATTCCTGCATGGATTCCACTAACGTGTTATACTGTAATAGCACTTGGAACATTAAGTGGTGGATGGAAAATTGTTAAAACGATGGGTTCTAAAATCACGAAAGTTACTGCTTTTGAAGGCGTTGTTGCTGAATCGGCAGGTGCTTTGACTTTATTTATGACGGAACATTTTAAAATTCCAGTTTCTACAACACATACCATCACAGGTTCAATTATTGGTGTTGGAATTACTAAAAGAGTTTCAGCAGTTCGTTGGGGTGTAACCGTAAACTTAATTTGGGCTTGGGTGTTAACTATACCAATATCAGGTATTTTAGCAGCTTTGATTTATAGCATACTACGGTTTATTATAATATTATAGAAAATTTTAAGATAGCCCTAATTAATTTTTAGGGCTTTTTTTTATCCTATTTTTATAATTATGAAGGAAATCTCCTTTTTCTTTTCCTAAATCAAAAGAACTCCATTTAGTAAGAAATCGTGTACTAGTTCTTGCTTTATCGTTATCCCAACCTTCATATTCAATTCTATATAATGCAGAATACAATTCGGCACGCCCAACACCGTGGTAACAATGAATTAGAACTGGATAATTCGCTGGATTGTCCATAATTTCAAAAAACATATCAAGATTTTTTTGAACAGGAACTTGACCGGATCCATCGTTGAAATAATTTACACCTGGAATTTTTGCAATAGCATTTTTTTCGGCGGTCAATTCAGTAGGGATTTCAGGGTTGTTTACATCATCGCCTGTTCCGGGAAAACGAAGGTCAATTATTGATTTTATATGATGTTTATTCACATAACTTTCAATTTCATTTGGTGGAATAACTCCTGATTTAAATACTTTTCCTTCAGTAATGGTTTCAAAATTATGATTAATATTTATGTCATAGACGTATTTTCCAACCAAAACTAAAATAACAGCCAATACTAAAATTCCTATTTTTTTAATGTGTTTTTTCATCCTGTAAAATTATAAACTAATTTTATTAATTTATGTTAATTCTATAAATTTAATAAAATGTTATTGAATTTGTTTATTTTTCATTAATTTGCAGTTATTAAATTATCAATTCCAAAATGACAAATATTACCCGATTATTCGAATTTCCTTATTATCAATTAGAAAAATTTAATTCTATTTCAGATGCATTAGTTACAAAGCAAAATGGAACTTGGATAAAAACTTCTACTCAAGAATATATTGCTAAAGCAAATGCTATTTCAAGAGCACTTCTTAGAATTGGAGTGCAAAAAAATGATAAAATAGCGGTGATTTCATCAAACAATAGAACCGAATGGAATATTACAGATATTGGAATATTGCAAACTGGCGCTCAAAATGTACCGATTTACCCAACGATTTCTGAAGATGATTACGAGTATATACTAAATCATTCCGAAGCAATATATTGTTTTATATCAGATGTCGAAGTCTTTAGAAAAATAAATCTGATTCGAAATAAAGTCCCTAAACTTAAAGAAGTGTATTCATTTAATGAAATTGAAGGATGCGTAAATTGGTCTGAATTATTAGAATTAGGAAAAGACACAAGCAACCAAGATGTTGTGGAAGATAGAAAAAACGGAGTTAAAACTGAAGATTTAGCAACTATAATTTATACTTCTGGAACTACAGGAAAACCAAAAGGAGTAATGCTTTCTCATCAAAATATTGTTTCAAATGTATTGGATAGTGCGCCAAGAATTCCTTTTACTGCTGGAAATAGTCGGGCTTTGAGTTTCCTTCCTATTTGTCATATTTTTGAAAGAATGATACTTTATTTGTATCAATATTATGGTGTTTCGGTTTATTTTGGCGAATCAATTGAGAAAATTAGTGATAACATAAAAGAAGTAAAACCAACAGTAATGACAGCTGTGCCAAGACTTCTTGAGAAAGTATATGATAAAATTTTTGCAAAAGGATTGGAATTAAAAGGTATTAAAAAAGCACTTTTCTTTTGGGCAATAGATTTAGGATTACGATTTGAACCTTACGAAAAAAATGGTTCTTGGTATGAATTCCAACTTAAAATAGCAAGAAAATTGATTTTCAGTAAATGGAAAGAAGGGCTTGGTGGAAACTTAGATTTGATGGTTTCTGGAAGTGCTGCATTACAACCAAGATTAGCTCGAATATTTGCTGCAGCAGAAATTCCTGTTATGGAAGGGTACGGATTGACTGAAACTTCCCCAGTAATTACGGTAAATGATATGAGAAATTTTGGTTTCAAAGTCGGTACCGTTGGAAAAGTAATCGATAATGTAACAGTTAAAATAGCGGAAGATGGTGAAATTCTTTGCAAAGGTCCGAACGTAATGATGGGATATTTTAAAGATGAAAAATTAACAAGTGAAGTAATTACGGATGGGTATTTCCACACAGGCGATATTGGTGTTTTTGACGATGAAGGTTTTCTGAAAATTACAGATCGTAAAAAAGAAATGTTTAAAACATCAGGTGGTAAATATATTGCACCACAATTGATTGAAAACACAATGAAACAATCCCGATTTATTGAGCAAATTATGGTTATTGGAGATGGTGAAAAAATGCCAGGTGCTTTTATTCAACCCAATTTTGATTTCGTAAAAGAATGGGCAAAAATTCATAAATTAGATATTGGAACTACAAACGAAACAATTGTTTCAAATCCTAAAGTAATTGAACGAATCCAGGAAGAGATAACCGAATTAAATGAAAAATTTGGAAATTGGGAAAAAATCAAACGCTTTGAATTGACACCCGATTTATGGACTATTGATGGAGGTCACCTCACTCCTACTTTAAAATTAAAACGAAAAATAGTATTAGAAAAATACAAAGATTTGTATAGTAAAATTTACGGATAAAAAAACTCCTCAAATCTTTTGAAATGAGGAGTTATTCAATAACTAAGACTCTCTGAATCCCCCGATTGAGAGCCTTAAAAAACATTAAATACAAGTGTATTTAACAACCAACTTAATAATAACTAAACCAAAAATTTATTAAGTTTTTTTTTAAATAATCAAGCTAACCATTGATATAAAACTAATTTTTTTGATTATTTATTTTTAAAATAAGATTTAAAAATTAAAATCAGATCCTAAAAACTAAGACGAACTGTTCTGATTTTTTTTTAATTTAGACTTTATTTTATTTATAGTATTTATAGTATTTATAGTATCCAATTTAAATTTGTCATGGATTTTAATTGTTTTAATTTTTTGGTCTTTTAGATTAATTATTAATGAATGACTTTTGTAATTATTTATTGTACCAATTATAAATAAAATTGTGAAAGCCAAGAGTAAACTTGAAATAAAAAAATGATATTCTATTAAAAAAAATATATCTATAACTATTAAAAACATAAAAACTGGATTACTGTTAAACCAACTTTTTTTATTGAATTTTAAAAAAATACTAGAAACATTATCTAAATTATAAATATTGGGTTCCCCAATATTATAACTCACAAATGCAAAATTATCATCCGAAGTAATTTTCAAAAATTGCTTTTTCATTATTAAATCATTTTTACAAATTGAAAAAAAAATGTTGTTATTTAATCCGAAACGAAAGTATAAATTAGAATTCACATTTGTAAAAAAAATGTCATGAAACGGGTTTTTACTGTCATGAAAGTTGTATTTGTTAAAAAACAAGATAAAAAAAGTGCACTTTTAGCAAAAACGTTTATTTTAAAATGTTGAAGTTTTTAATAAAATCTTTATAATTATCATTCAATACTACTTTATGCTTACCCTCAAGAATGATAAGATTGTCATTTAAAACGATTTCATTAATTTTAAGTGTATTTACTATAGTATTTCGACTTGTTTGCATGAAAATTTTTGAGTTTAACAACTCCGAAATTTTATTTAAAGAGATTTGTATCAAGAATGATTCTTTTTCTGTGATAACTTTACAATAACGTTCCTCAACTTCAATATATAAAATGGTACTGACTAATACTTTTTTAAGGGAATTGTTCTTCTTAATATAAAGATATTCCTCACTAATCACAGTACTTAATTCATCATTTGAAAATACATTTGCTTGATTATAGAATTTTTCAACAGCAATTTCAATTGCATACAAAATTTCTAATTCATTGAATGGTTTCATTAAAAAACTAAAAGGTCGTGTCAATTTTGCTCTTTGAAAAATTTGACGATCTCTTGAATTTGAAAGAAATACAAAAGGTTTTAATGCATTTGGAATCAGGGTAATAGTTTCTGCAAAAGCAATTCCATCTGGTATTCCATTAAGAAAAATATCAATTATTAAAACATCAACTTTTGATTTAAAAAACAATTCAATAGCATCTTTAAAATTTGTTGCAACACCCACAACATTATAATTATTTGCCAAAAGTGTTTTTACTAATGGTTCACTTTCAATTATCAAATCTTCAATAATCAAGACATTAATTTTATCCATTTTGAACGAATTTAGGTAGCATTAAAATAATTTTAGTTCCAACATCAATAGTACTTTCAATGTCTAATTTACCATCGTTTTTACTTATAATTTCTTTACATAAGAACAGCCCTAAACCTGAACCGATTGCTTCATTATTTTCTTTTTTAGATAATAATAAAGTTTCTTTTAACAATTCCATTCTTGTAGTTTCTTTCATTCCCAATCCAGAATCCTCAATAACTAATTGATGAAATTCATCTTCAGAAGACCTTATATAAATTGCTATTTTTCCATCTTCTTTAGAAAATTTCAAAGCATTGTCTAAAACATTTCTTATAATAATTTTTATAGAATCTATGTCGGCAAAAACATAAATTGATTTGCAAATATCAATCTCAAAATTGATGTTTTTACTCAACATTAACGGCCTATAATTAAATTCAACTTGCTGTACAATTGACAATAAATACAACGATTCTTTTTGAAAATACAATTGCTTTGATTGTATTAAAGCCCAATTCAGTAAATTATCTAATAAATTGTACGATCCATTCGTAATGGCACTATTATCATGAAGTAATTTATCCAATTCCGAATATTTTTTTGATTCTAAACTATCAATTAATTTAAGATTACTCGTTTTAAGTGCCGTTACAGAAGACCGTAAATCATGACTTACAATAGAAAATAGTTTGTCTTTAGTGGCGTTTAATTCATCTAATTCGACCTTCTGTAATAGTATTATTTTATTTATTTTTATTTTTTGAATCAATAAAACAACACCTATTATAAAAAGTATAAAAAGGAAAATGGAACAAATTATATAATTATTTCTTTGAATAATTTTCGCTTTATTTTCAAGCTCTAAAACTGTAATCTGTTTTTGTTTTTCTCCTATAGCATATTTTTTTTCAAAATCCGCAGTTGCCCAAATAGCATTTTGATCATTAATTGAATCGTTCCATTTTTCAAATTCCAATCTATAAACCAAAGCTTTTGAATAATTATTATGATCTGATTCAATTTCAGCCATATTACCTGCAGCCATTTTTTTAAAGTTGAAATCCTTTGTATTGTTAGCCAATTTATAAGCCTTTTCAAAATAAATTCTTGCCTTATCCTTTTTATCTTGGTCATAATATAAATTAGCAACCGATTCATAAGAATACAAAATGGCAAATGTGTCTTTTTTAACTAAAGTCAATTCTTGGTTTTTTAATAAATAGAATTCTGCTTTATCAAATTTCTTTTCATGTAAATAACACAATCCAATATTGTTATATAAAGTGCTTAATAACTGATAATTAAGTTTTTTAAGATGATTCTTTTCAACTTCTTCATAATAACTCAATGCTTTTCGATTTTCATTTAAAGCTAAATAAATACCGCCTAATTGAATTTTTACTTTGTAATCAAATAAAAATGATTTCGGAATAGATAAAAATTCCTTTTCGGCTGCTGTGTAAAGTTTTTTTCTAATAAATGCGCTCCCTCGGAAATAGTGACAATAGTTTATTAATTCAATCGGGCAATTACTAGAATTTAATTGCTTCATAGAATAAATTAAAGTAGAATCCCATGCTTTTTCTTCAAAAAACGACTGTGCTTTTACAAAATTTATATCTTTTTTATATTCAATACTCTTAAATTTTAATGTAGTTTTAAAATCAAAAGTAACCATCCTTGTTTGGGATTTCAGAAAAGTAGAATTTATTAATAATAATATTAACCCGTTGGGTGTAATTAAATTTTTTGATTTTTAATATTATTTATTGGTCTATCAAATATAAATTTATTGATATATTGAACCAAAGTTAATGCTGTTATTTTTGCTAAAATTCTTGTTTTAAAACCTTCAAAAGTTTTAGCATAATTGTTTCTTATTTTGAATTGGTCACACAATTGTGAAAATAATGTTTCAATTCTTTTTCTTGATTTTCTGAATATATAAGGTTGTGGCTTATAGTCTTTTTGATTTATTCTTTTTGGCGTTTCTAATTTGACATTTACTGTTTGAAACAAATCTAATTGAATGCTTTGAGATAAATAACCTCTATCACCAAGTAACACACAATCAGACATTTGTTGTTTTA
>OZ248377.1:0-33094 GCA_965234425.1 Flavobacterium neuenschwanderi (SeqCode)
AGCATCATGAAAATATTTCGTCAATATTAGGAAATGTCACAGCAAAAAAAAATAGCCCCAAACAAGTTGAGGCTATACCAGATAAACAAATCATTTTTAAAGACGAAGTGCTTTCTATAAGTTGAACAAAAATATGAAAAAAAAGTGAAATAAATTTGGTTTTCAAGATAGTACCTATTCGCTTCATTCCCTCACGCAAACGCCAAGCGAGTCTGGGTCGTCATTGCTTATGAAGTCTAACAGAATGAAGCGATTTGTTCTAACCATCAAAAACTTTCTTACACCACTATGGAAACCGAAAAAGATTGCTAAGTCTTGCCACACATATTACAATTAAAACACTATATTTGAAAGAAATGTGTTAATGAATAAAGTATGTCTAAGCTAATAAGGGTAGTTTAAGCTACTTTATAACAAGCATAAATAGTTGGCAGAAACCTTCAGAAGCACCACAAATAAAACTTAAAATGAAAATCCTTTTCAACCTAAAAAATCAAACACTATTTATCTTTTCTCTACTTTTAGTGAATAGTATTTCATTCGCACAATGTTGGTCAAAAATCACATCAGGGAGTGGTCACACTTTGGCCATTAAAAATGATGGAACTCTTTGGGCATGGGGCGTAAATATTAGAGGTGAATTAGGAGACGGAACGTTTCAAGGTACAAACACACCTATTCAAATTGGTATTAGCAACAATTGGAAAGAAGTTAAAGCGGGAAGTTATCACACAATAGCACTTAAAAATGATGGAACACTTTGGACTTGGGGATGGAATTATTCGGGTCAATTAGGAGATGGAACTTTTACAGATAAAAATATACCAACTAAAATCGGCAATGACAACAATTGGGTCGAAGTTTATGCAAAAGTAGGACATCAGTCAATGGCGCTTAAAAGTGATGGCTCACTCTGGGGTTGGGGAATTAACCAAGGCGGACAATTGGGAGATGGGACAAATATTGATAAAAATACTCCGACTCAACTTGTAACAACAAACAACTGGGTCAAAATAATACCCGGAAATTATCATACGATGGCGATAAAAAACGATGGGACATTATGGGGTTGGGGCACCAATGAATACGGTCAGTTAGGGGATGGTACAAATACAAATAAATATGTTCCAACCCAAATCGGGGTAGATAACGATTGGAAAGAAGTATCTGTTGGATTTTATCATACTGCAGCAATTAAAATGAACGGTTCTCTTTGGACTTGGGGTTCTAATTATACAGGTCAGTTAGGTAATGGATTAGCCGGAAGTAATTATTGCACAAATTCGCCCAACCAAATAGGAAATTCTAACAATTGGACAGAAATTGATTCTGGAATGCAACATTCAATAGCAATTAAAAATGAAGGAACTCTATGGGCTTGGGGATTGAATTATGCAGGGCAATTAGGAAATGGTAATCTTATAGATCAAAATGAACCAAGTCAAATAGGAATTTTAACAGATTGGCAAAAAATATTTATTGGTGAAGAAAACTCTTATGCTATACAAAACAATAATACTCTATGGGCCTGGGGTATTAATTTAAATGGAGAGCTTGGCAATGGTACAAATTTAGACAGCGATATTCCAATAAATATTGATTGTATAAATCTAGGACTATCTAATTTTATTAAAAGTGCTGATTTTTCAATATTTCCCAATCCATCTAGTAAATATTTAAATAATGAAATAAAACCAGGGCAAATAGAAAAATTGGAATTGTATGATATAAACGGTAGATTAATAATTTCAGATATTGTCAATAATTATAGGTATCAATTAAACATTTCAAATCTTGTGAAAGGAACATATTTATTGAAATTTTTCACACATAACGATATCATAACTAAAAAAATAATTAAAATTTAATTCTAATAAAAGAATAAATGCTGTATTTCAACAGCGGTTTGGCAAGATTGCGAATTTTGGAGTAAATTCAAGTTTACACCACTCCCCCCCACTCCCGCACGAATCCTTTCGTGTGGTTTTGAAAACAGGAATTATTCAAGAGCAAAATTACAAATAGTAATTCTTCATTTTTTGTCACAGATTCACAGATTTCCAAATAAATTTTCTTAAACATTGAAATAGAATCTGAAATAAATTCAGATTGACAAATAGAGAACGTTTCGTTGCAACGACAGGAATGGAGAGATGTTTTTACCAAAAAATTAAACGGATTAAACGAATTTTCCAAATATCCGAATTAACAAATAACCAAATCAACCCTTCCCATAATATATTTATCCACCAACACATTCCCGTCCAGTCACCCTTTCCTTAAGAAAGGGCTGGGGATAGGAACCTTTTATTTTCTCTATTTCAACAATCCATCTAACTCCTCTTGAAGTTTTGGAGACGAAGGTCTTGCCGCATCAGCGCTAACCACTTTTCCAGTTGGATCAATCAATATGAATCTCGGAATACTATTGATGCTGAAACTTTTCATGAAATCAGAATTCCAGTTTTTGTCAGCAAACAATTGAATTCCGCCCAATTGTTTCTCTTCAACAAATTTTTTCCATTTCTCAAAATCCTTGTCCACATCTACAGAAATACTCACAAAAGCAATGTTTTTATCGTGGTATTTTTCTTCTACTTTTTTCAAAAATGGAATTTCAGCACGACAAGGACCGCACCAAGTTGCCCAAACATCAATGTAAACATATTTTCCACTTAAGTCCGAAAGCTTCGTGTTTCCTCCTTTAAAATTCAAATAATCAAACGGCGAAGCCATAGAGTTATTAAGTTGTAATTTTTTTTGAGCTTCAGCATAATACGCTTTCATTCCAACTTTTGTATCCTCAATTTTCTTTTTTTGCAACGCTACAAATGCAGCATCCAAATTACTGCTTTCTAATTTCAACAAATCAGCTTTGCATTTTTCATCTACCTGAGTATTAAAATCAGCTTCTTTTAAACCAAAAAAAGTATCAAAATCCATTTTGCTTTCTGAAATTGTAGCTTGTGCTAAATAATTATTTTCTTTAGCTCCAACTCCTGAATACACAATAGATTCATCAAATAGTTTCGCATCCATTTTCAAAGTCAAATCATATCCGCTTTTCAAATATAATTCGGTATATTCAACACCGTCAAACATTTGATACAACCCTTCTTTAATATGTAAAGTATCTTTTAAAACCCCGTTTTTATTGACTTGGATTTTTTTATATACTTTCCTGTCGTCTTGAATAGAAATAAAATCGCCGTTTTTATTGGCAATTTCAGCTTGAAAGCTAACGTAGTTTTTTGTTTGGGCTTTAGACGCAAAAGAAGCTGCCAAAACCATTCCGATAATAAAGACTCTTTTCATAATTATTTGGATTTTGATTAAGTATCAAATATAGGATTTTATTTGAATCAAATTGGTATTAATTCAGAACTTGTTTGAAACTAATTCAAATCATAATTGGAAATAAAAAAACCGCCAAATTAGATTTGGCGGTTTGCAATTGTGCAGTAATTTATTTAGTTTTTAATATTTTGCTAAAGCATCTTTTTTCCAATTTTGGATAGATTCAATTTTGCTTTTAGAGAATTCAACTTCTGTTAATGTAGCCTCATTCCAGAAAAACCATTTTCCACATTTCACTCCGTTATTATATTCTCCAATTGTTTTTTTATTCCCATTAACATCATAGGAAATCCATAAACCATCTAGTTTACCGTCTTTAAAAAAACCTTCCTGATGAACCAATCCATTTTCAAAATAGTAAGTTGCTTTTACTTTTTGATCTACAATCTGCAATTTTGGTTCTATTGTTTGTGCAAAAAATACCCCAGATATTAACACAGCTACCATAATCATATACTTTTTCATAACGCTTTATTTTAAATTAAAATTTATTTCATTACAAATATATAAAAATAATTTACATAAAAATTACTTTTGCTTAACAATTTGGTAACATTGGAAAATTTAACATATTTTTAAATCAATAATTTTGGAAGAACGCTTGTAAAACTTGAGAAATTAGCAATAATCGTCACTATACTATTTTTTAATTATTTTGGTCAAAGTGGTGCTTTTTATTTCATTTCAATCAATTTTTATGCGTCTAATTTGAAATAACTAACCATATAATTCATAATAAATCCTAAATTTGCAGTGCTATTAAATAGTAAAAAATAAAATTTAATAAAATTTCAATAATGTATAGAAGTCATAACTGTGGCGAATTAAACGCTACTCATATTAATACGGAAGTTACACTTGCTGGTTGGGTTCAAAAATCACGTGATAAAGGATTTATGAATTGGGTAGATTTACGCGATCGTTATGGAGTTACCCAATTGCTATTTGACGAAAGTCGTAGCAATAAAGTAGTTTTTGAACTCGCTAAAACCCTTGGTCGTGAATTTGTAATTCAAGTAAAAGGAACTGTTATTGAGCGGGAATCCAAAAATCCAAATATGGTTACTGGCGACATTGAAATTTTAGTTTCAGAAATGACTATTTTAAATGCTGCACTGACTCCGCCTTTCACAATTGAAGATGAAACCGATGGCGGCGAAGACATCAGAATGAAATACCGCTATTTGGATATTCGTAGAAATCCTGTGAAAAACAATTTGCTTTTCCGTCATAAAGTGGCAATGGAAGTGCGAAAATACCTTTCAGATTTAGATTTCTGTGAAGTTGAAACGCCTTATTTAATTAAGTCAACCCCAGAAGGCGCAAGAGATTTTGTCGTGCCAAGCCGAATGAATGCGGGACAATTTTATGCGTTGCCACAATCGCCACAAACCTTCAAACAGTTATTGATGGTAGGTGGAATGGACAAATATTTCCAAATCGTGAAATGTTTCCGTGACGAGGATTTGCGCGCCGACAGACAACCAGAATTCACACAAATAGATTGTGAAATGGCATTTGTAGAACAAGAAGATATTTTGAATGTTTTCGAAGGATTAACACGTCATTTATTGAAAGAAATTAAAGGCATTGAAGTAGAGAAATTCCCAAGAATTACCTACGATTATGCAATGAAAACCTACGGAAATGACAAACCAGATATTCGTTTCGGAATGGAGTTTTGCCCCCTAACCCCCGAAGGGGGAACATTTGAACCTGCAGGTTTTCCCGTTTTTGATGTGGCAGAATTAGTAGTTGGAATAAATGTTGAAGGTTGTGCAGAATACACCAGAAAGCAAATAGACGATTTAATTGATTATATCAAAAGACCGCAAATTGGCGCTACAGGCTTGGTTTGGGTAAAATATAACGCCGATGGAACATTAAAATCTTCGGTTGATAAATTCTATTCTGAAGAAGTTTTAAAAACTTGGGCAGATAAAATGAATGCAAAACCAAACGACTTAATGTTAGTTCTTTCCGGTCCAGCCGATAAAACAAGAACGCAACTTTCCGCTTTACGAATGGAGTTAGCAACACGTTTAGGATTGAGAAATCCAGCGGAATTTGCCCCATTATGGGTTGTAGATTTCCCATTATTAGAATTTGAAGAAGAGACGGGTCGTTACCACGCAATGCACCATCCGTTCACCTCGCCAAAACCGGAAGATATGCATTTGTTGGAAACCAATCCAGGAAAAGTACGTGCCAATGCCTACGATATGGTGTTGAACGGAAACGAAATTGGCGGTGGTTCAATAAGAATTCACGACAAAGCAACGCAACAATTAATGTTCAAATATTTAGGTTTCACCGAAGAAGGTGCCAAAGAACAATTTGGTTTCTTGATGGACGCCTTTCAATTTGGCGCGCCACCACACGGCGGATTGGCGTTTGGATTGGACAGATTGGTTGCCATTTTGGGCGGACAAGAAACCATCCGAGATTTTATCGCCTTCCCAAAAAACAATTCTGGTCGCGATGTAATGATCGATGCGCCGTCCATAATCGATGAAACGCAGTTAAACGAGCTGCACATCCAATTGGATTTAAAATAAAACCACATACAATTCCCAAATCCGCAAAGTGTTCATTCCTCAACGAGAACATTTTGCGGATTTTATTTTTTATAAAAACTTATCTTTCTTTTGGAGCGAATTGCCCTTTTCTATTTGCAATTGCAATTCCCGCTTTCGGCTCAATCTCTCCGCTTCGCTGCGAGGATACCGCCTTAATCGGGGCTAAAGGACTAATCTTTTTTATGTTTTGTCATTGCGAGCGAAGAGCAATGGAGCGTGGCAATCTTTTGATGGCAAAGGCAAAAACGAAATGAGATTGCTTCGTGCTTCGCAAAGACAGGCTGGGAATCGGATTTTCCCTTTAACACTTTACCATCTCGTCTCCCTAACATCCCGTTTGTCTTTCCGACATAGGAGGAATCACACAAAGAAATTCACAAAAAAAATAATGTGATTCCTCCTGCGTCGGAATGACAAAATGAAATAAGAAAAATTTACGCCCTCCCGCACGAATCCTTTCGTGTGCTTCTGTTTTAAAAAACGCAATTATAAAATATAAACGTTCAAACTTAGCCCAGACAGTAGCGGCATCCCACGCTTTTGGGCGTGGATACAGCGAATAGCGGGTGAAATAGTGAAGTGAAATAAAATCGTGTGCTCCTAAAGAAAAAAAACATCCTAATTTTGAAATTCACCAACTTTCGGGGGAAATGAATTTTGGGAATGTTATTCCGTCAGTTTTATATAAGGAGAATTGTTGCGCTGAAATTTTGGTTGAAAATGGCTGAAACGAACTGCATTTAAAATTAGATAGTGTGTAATTCATCGATGAAATGTGCTAGAAAACGTTGAATATCAATATTTTTGCAAAAAAAACACACACAAATGATTTTCGTATTACAATAAAGTTTACATTTGTCTCATTATAAATTATTATTATTTTTACAATGCGTACAGGTACAGTTAAATTTTTCAATGAATCAAAAGGTTACGGATTCATTACAGACGAAGAAACAGGAAAAGACATTTTTGTGCATGCTTCAGGAATCAGAGCGGAAGAATTACGCGAAGGTGACAGAGTTAGTTACGAAGAAGAAGAAGGAAGAAAAGGTAAAGTTGCTGCACAAGTTGCAGTTCTTGAAGACTAAAAATATATATATTTTTGTTACCTAAAGTGTAAACGTTCCGGATCATTTCGGAACGTTTTTTTTTGGATTATCCCCAAATATTTTGTCGAAATAACAAATTCTACCATAGAATTATCTGACAAATTAAAATAGCTTGACAAACTCCCAAACCAAGCGTTATTTATAATCATTAAAAATTAGAAAAATATATCGATGTAGTTGTAACGAATTTTTATTATTTCGTTGCGAAATCAATAATTGAAAGTTATCTTTGCGGGTAAATCAAAGGTTAAAAACATTTACTATGCAATCAAGTTTATCCAGTTATTTCCCAATACTAATGCAAATGCTGTTAGCGGTTGGATTTGTAGTGGGAATGATCATAATTTCGGGGAAATTAGGTCCAAAAAGATCGTCGGCAACAAAAGATAAAAATTTTGAATGTGGAATAGAATCTGTTGGAAACGCAAGAATTCCGTTTTCGGTAAAATATTTCTTAGTTGCCATATTGTTCGTGCTTTTTGATGTTGAGGTTATTTTCTTATATCCTTGGGCAATCAATTTCAAGGAATTAGGAATGGAAGGAATGGTTAAAATGGTAATTTTTATGCTTTTGCTTTTGGTAGGGTTTTTCTATATTATCAAAAAGAAAGCGTTGGAGTGGGAGTAAAATAATTATTTTAAATGTTGAATTTTAAATTTTAAATGATGTCGTTTAATTTATAATTCAAAATTTATAATTCATAATAATAAAATGACTGAATCAAAAACAAATATGGTTGAAGCACCTGAAGGGGTTGTAGGAGAAGGGTTCTTCGCTACAAAACTGAATGATGTTGTGGGATTAGCGAGAGCCAATTCACTTTGGCCTTTGCCTTTTGCAACTTCTTGTTGTGGAATTGAATTTATGGCTACGATGGCTTCGCATTATGATTTGGCACGTTTCGGTTCTGAAAGGGTGAGTTTTTCTCCTCGTCAAGCGGATATGCTAATGGTAATGGGAACAATCTCAAAAAAAATGGCGCCAATTTTACGTCAGGTTTACGAGCAAATGGCAGAGCCACGTTGGGTAATTGCTGTTGGAGCTTGCGCTTCTTCAGGCGGAATTTTCGACACGTATTCTGTACTTCAAGGAATTGACAAAGTGATTCCTGTTGATGTTTATGTGCCGGGTTGTCCACCAAGACCAGAACAAATTGTTGATGGCGTAATGAAATTGCAAGAATTGGTTAGATCCGAATCGGTAAGAAGAAGAAGTTCTCCAGAATACCAAGAATTATTAGCTTCTTATAACATAAAATAATGGCTTTAGATACCACTCAAATTCAAGATAAATTAGTTGCAACATTTGGCGAAAGCGTTTTTAATTTCACTCAGGAAAAATCTATTTTCGCGCTTGAAGTGGCTTCCGATAAAATCACTGCAGTTTTACTTTTCCTTAAAAATGACGAAACCTTGCGTTTCAATTTTCTAACTGATTTATGCGGAATTCATTATCCTGAAAACGATGAAAACCATCAATTCACGGTAGTTTATCATCTTCATAATTGGATTGATAATGTGAGAATCAAAATCAAATCCTATATATCAGGTTCAAATCCAGAAATAAAAACAGTTTCCAATGTTTTTCTTTGCGCCAATTGGATGGAAAGAGAAACGTATGATTTTTATGGAATAAATTTTATTGGTCATCCACAATTGAAACGTATTTTGAATATGGATGAAATGATTTCTTTTCCAATGCGAAAAGAATTTCCATTGGAAGACGGTGGAAGAACCGATAAAGACGACCGTTTTTTCGGTAGAACAATAGACAATTGCTAAAAACACAATTTATAATTTTTCACATTAAATAAATGTCAGAACTATTATTACCACCAGAGCATCGATATGCTGAAATTATAAAAAAGCGTCAAAATGAAGACGGAAGCGAACTTTCGATTCTTAATTTAGGACCAACGCATCCAGCGACACACGGTATTTTCCAAAATATATTGTTGATGGATGGCGAACGAATTTTGGAGGCCGAACCAACCATTGGATACATCCATAGGGCTTTTGAAAAAATTGCAGAAAACCGACCTTTTTACCAAATCACGCCACTTACGGATAGGATGAATTATTGTTCATCGCCAATCAATAATATGGCTTGGTGGATGACATTAGAAAAATTATTAGACATTGAAGTTCCCAAAAGAGCACAATATTTAAGAGTTATTGTAATGGAATTGGCGAGAATTACGGATCACTTAATTTGCAATTCCATACTTGGTGTTGACACTGGAGCTTACACCGGTTTCTTGTATGTATTTCAATTTAGAGAAAAAGTTTATGAAATCTACGAAGAAATTTGTGGTGCTCGTTTGACAACAAATATGGGAAGAATTGGTGGTTTCGAAAGAGATTGGTCGCCAGAAGCTTTCCGAAAATTGGATGTGTTTTTAGAAGAATTTCCAATTGCTTGGAAAGAATTTGAAAACCTATTTGAAAGAAACAGAATTTTTATTGATAGAACTGTAAATGTAGGACCGATTACAGCTGAAAAAGCAATGGCTTACGGATTTACAGGTCCAAATTTACGGGCTGCCGGAGTCGATTATGATGTTCGTGTGGCGCAACCGTATTCTTCTTATGAAGATTTTGATTTCATTGTTCCTGTTGGAAAATCAGGTGATACCTACGACCGTTTTTGCGTTCGTAATGCCGAAGTTTGGGAAAGTTTGAGCATCATTCGTCAAGCATTAGCAAAAATGCCTGCCGGAAATGACTTTCACGCCGATGTTCCCGATTATTATTTGCCACCAAAAGAAGATGTTTACCATAATATGGAATCCTTGATTTATCATTTCAAAATTGTAATGGGCGAAGTTCCTGTTCCAGTTGCCGAAATATATCACGCTGTTGAGGGTGGAAATGGGGAATTAGGATTTTATTTAGTTACCGATGGAAGCAGAACACCATACAGATTGCATTTCAGAAGACCTTGTTTTATTTATTACCAAGCTTATCCTGAGATGATTAAAGGTGCATTATTATCTGATGCGATTGTTATTTTGTCGAGTTTGAATGTTATTGCTGGAGAATTAGACGCATAAAAAAATTATAAATTTTGAATTATAAATTATAAATGATACGATTTCATTTCAAATTTAGAATTCAGAATTCAAAATAATAAAAAATGGAACATACACATTACAAGCAGGAAATAAATATCACAGAAACATTGATGGTTCGCATCAATGAGTTGATAAGTCATTATCCTGAAGATAAAATAAAATCGGCTTTATTGCCTGTTTTACACGAAGTTCAAGATGCTCACAACGATTGGTTGAGCTTGGAATTAATGGACAAAGTGGCTGAAATTTTACGCATCAAACCCATTGAAGTTTATGAAGTGGTTTCGTTTTATACGATGTACAATCAAAGACCAATTGGGAAATATATGTTTGAATTTTGTCAGACTTCGCCTTGTTGTTTGAATGGTGTGGAAGATTTAATGGATTATACTTGCGAGAAATTAGGTGTAAAAGTAGGCGAACCAACAGCTGACGGACTTTTTGAAGTAAGAGGCGTTGAATGTTTAGGTGCTTGTGGTTATGCACCAATGATGCAATTGGGAGATTTCTATAAAGAACATCTTACGAAAGAAAAAATCGATCAATTGATTGTTGATTGTAAAGAAGATAAAATTACGTTACACGATATATAATGGAATTATCAACTTCTCAAATAAACCAAATTAAAACTTTTTTCGCTGATAAGCCAGTGAAGAAAATTTACATATTTGGATCTTATGCAAGAGGTGAAGCAGACGAAAACAGCGATATTGATTTATTAATAGACTGGGATTATTCAAAAAGCATTGGATTGAATTATGTTTTTTGGAGAGAAGAAATGGAAGAAATTTTGCATAAAGAAGTCGATTTTGTTTCTTTAAAATGGATTTCTCCAATAATAGAAAAGTATGTGAATAATGATAAAATATTGATTTATGAAGCATAATTTAGGAGATACAAACAGGATTATTTCTGTAATACAATAGATATTATATTCATATATAATTCAAAATTAAAAAATTAGAAAACAAATAATAATGTCACAAAAAATATTATTAGACAAAATTAATGTTCCGGGAATTAGATCCTACGAAGTATATCGCCAAAATGGTGGTTACGCTTCTGTGGAAAAAGCTATGAAAACAATGACCCCAGATGAAGTTGTGGAAGAAGTGAAAACTTCGGGACTTCGTGGTCGTGGTGGAGCAGGATTTCCAGCAGGAATGAAGTGGAGTTTCATTGATAAAAAATCAGGAAAACCAAGACATTTAGTTTGCAATGCCGATGAATCAGAACCAGGGACTTTCAAAGATCGTTATTTGATGGAATTTATTCCACATTTATTGATTGAAGGAATGATTACTTCCAGTTTTGCGTTGGGAGCGAATTTATCTTACATCTATATTCGTGGTGAATATATGTGGATTTATAAAATATTAGAGAGAGCCATCGCCGAGGCAAAAGCTGCTGGTTGGTTAGGGAAAAATATATTGGGAACAGGTTACGATTTGGAATTATATGTACAAATTGGAGCTGGAGCTTACATTTGTGGTGAAGAAACCGCATTAATAGAATCGTTGGAAGGAAAAAGAGGAAATCCTCGAATCAAACCACCATTTCCTGCAGTTTCAGGACTTTGGTCAAATCCAACCGTGGTAAATAACGTTGAAACTATTGCAGCTGTGCCTTGGATTGTCAATAATTCAGGTGCCGATTATGCTAAAATAGGAATTGGTCGTTCTACAGGAACCAAATTAATTTCGGCTTCGGGACATATCAAAAATCCTGGTGTTTATGAAATTGAATTGGGTTTAAGTGTTTACGAATTTATGAATTCTGATGAATATTTAGGAGGAATGAGTTCTGATCGACCATTGAAAGCATTTGTTCCCGGAGGAAGTTCTGTGCCTGTTTTGCCAGCGCATTTAATTTATAAAACTGCCAACGGTGAAGATCGTTTAATGTCATATGAATCGTTGAGTGAAGGGGGATTTGTATCTGGATCAATGTTGGGTTCAGGAGGTTTTATTGTATATAATGACACGTCTTGTATCGTAAGAAATACTTGGAATTTCTCAAGATTTTACCACCACGAAAGTTGCGGACAATGTTCGCCTTGCCGTGAAGGAACGGGTTGGATGGAAAAAGTTTTACATAGAATTGAAAACGGTCACGGACGTGAAGAAGACATCGATTTGCTTTTGAGTATCCAAAGTAAAATTGAAGGAAATACGATTTGTCCATTAGGTGATGCAGCGGCTTGGCCAGTGGCAGCAGCAATTCGTCACTTTAGAAATGAATTTGAATACCACATCCGTTTCCCAGAAAAAATTAAAAACAGAGATCACTTTGTGAATGAGCCTTTTGAAAGTGTAAAGCATTTAGTTTCTAAAGTAACAGTATAAATAATTTTATAAATTGGAAAAAATAAACAACATAGAGATTTCTAACTTCAAATCCATCAAACATTTAAAAATTGATGGGTGTAAGAAGATTAATGTCTTTGTTGGAATGCCAAATGCTGGAAAAAGTAATATTTTGGAGGCGATTGGATTAATTGGAAGTTTAGATTATCAATATTTAGATATAAAAGATTTCGTAAGATTTACCAAACCTAATGAATTGTTTTTTGAAGGAAATACTAAAAATATTTCAAGAGTTTTAATTGACAATAATTACATTCTGAATCTAGAACAACATCTTGACTTTTTGATTATTAATTATACAGATAATAGAGGAGCAAAATCTAAAGGTGTTAAAAAACATTACAATTCAACAGAATTTAAAGTAGATGTAAGTTCCGGCATTAATGAGTTTTCAATAAACAAACATTCAATAAAAAAATATTCATTCAAAGAAACAAATAAAATCGGATCTAATAATGACTTTTTAGATTACCCATATGGAGATAATTTAGCTCAAATCATATCATTTATTCCAGAATTAAGAAAAAAAGTAAATGATTTTTTTAAACAGAATAATTTAAAACTATTAGTAGAAAAAGGAACAAATGAATTAAAGATTTTTAAAGAATATCAAGATGGTACCGTATTTACATTGCCTTATGATATGATTGCCGATACTTTACAAAGATTAATATTTTACAAAGCGGCAATAATGAGTAACAAAAAGGCGGTTTTATTGTTTGAAGAGCCTGAAGCGCATTGCTTTGAACCATATATTTTGGAGTTTACTAATGATGTGAAATATGACGAAAACGACAATCAATTTTTCATAGTTACACACAGTGATTTTATTATAAAAGAGTTTTTAAGAGACGAAGAAAGTAAAGAAAACACTAATATTTATTTAGTAAATAATGTTGATGGGGAAACTCAAGTTAAACTTTTGGAAAAGGACAAAAATGAAGATGTATATGAATATGGAATGAATGTCTTTTTCAATTTTGAAAGTTTATGGGAAACTAATTAATTATATTAGATGAAATTAATTGGTGTAGAATGTTGGGCAGATAAGTATTTTTTTGGCAGATTCTTAAATGATAAAAATATTATCCGAAAAGAAAGTGGAGATGATGCAGTAATTGATGGCGTTTACAAAAGAAGTAAAGGAAATTTTAATGTTGGTATTGTTGATGTAGATAAAGGCAAGAAAATTCCAAAAGATTTTATAAAAATTTATGGAAATGAAAATACTCAGATATTCAAACATAACGAAAATTGTCAGTTTCTAATTTTAATTGGTCCAAGACAATTTGAACATTGGATTAATGAATATTTAAAGATTAAAAATAGTACTGTTGAAGATTTTGGATTTATAAGTTTTGTTGAGTTTATGAAACAATCGAAATCATTAAAGCCAGAAAATGATGAAAGATTCAAGAATGTGATTAATTTTGTAATTGAAAATTTTCAAGAAAACGAGAATCATATTTTAAAATTAAAAATACATTTAGAATATATATTAGAAAAGAAATATCAATTTAATATTGAAGAATTTCAAAACATTTAATAAAAAATGAAAGTAACTATAGATGGTCAAGCGATTGAAGTAGCACCAGGGACAACAATCCTGCAAGCAGCACGTATGATTGGTGGCGAAAGCGTTCCCCCAGCAATGTGCTATTATTCTAAATTAGAAGGTAGCGGTGGAAAATGCCGTTGTTGTTTAGTGGAAGTTGCCAAAGGAAGCGAAGCCGATCCAAGACCAATGCCAAAATTAATGGCTTCTTGTGTAACAGGATGTCAAGATGGAATGGAAATTAATAGCAATTCATCAGAAAGAGTAACGGAAGCGAGAAAATCGGTGACGGAATTCTTATTGATAAATCACCCTTTGGATTGTCCAGTTTGCGATCAAGCAGGAGAATGCGATTTGCAAAATTTAAGTTTCAAACACGGAAAATCAGAAACAAGATTCATCGAAGAAAAAAGAACTTTTGAGCCAGAAGATATTGGTCCAAATATTCAATTGCATATGAATCGTTGCATACTTTGCTATCGTTGTGTAATGGTTGCTGATCAATTGACAGACAATCGCGTGCACGGAGTTATGGACAGAGGCGATCATTCCAACATTTCAACGTGTCTTTCAAAAGCAATTGACAATGAATTTTCAGGAAATATGATTGATGTTTGTCCTGTTGGTGCATTAACCGATAAGACATTCCGATTCAAATCGAGAGTTTGGTTCAACAAACCTTATAATGCACACAGAGATTGCGATAAATGCTGTGGAAAAACTACCGTTTGGATGTTTGGTGACGAAATTCAAAGAGTTACAGGTAGAAAAGATGAATTCCACGAAGTTGATGAATTTATTTGTAATGGATGTCGTTTTGACCACAAAGAAGTTTCGGATTGGGTTATTGAAGGCCCTCGTAAATTCGAGAAAGATTCCGTAATCAATCAAAATAAATACTACAGAAAATTAGAAGCGGTTCATATTGCTACGGAAACTGGAATCTTAAAAGGAAGAGACCAAGACCGTAAAAAAATAAGTATGCCTGCAATTCCATTGAGTAAAGAAGAGGAACAAGAATTTCAAAAAGGTAATCTTTAGATGATGGATACGACAATAATAATCGAAAAAAGTGTCATTATTTTAGTTGTTTTTGCAATTACAATGTTGATGGCGATGTATTCTACTTGGGCGGAACGTAAAGTTGCTGCTTGGTTACAAGACAGAATTGGTCCTAATAGAGCGGGTCCACTTGGGTTATTTCAACCGCTTGCCGATGGACTAAAATTATTCGCAAAAGAAGAATTTGAACCAGATACCCCGAATAAATTTTTATTTATGGTAGGGCCTGCAATTGCGATGAGCACTGCTTTAATGACGAGTGCGGTAATCCCTTGGGGCGACAGATTTCATCTTTTTGGACGAGATATTTTATTGCAAGCAACCGATATTGACGTGGCTTTATTATACATTTTTGGAGTTGTTTCTGTGGGTGTATATGGAATTATGATTGGTGGTTGGGCTTCAAATAATAAATTTTCATTGATTGGGGCGGTTCGTGCTGCTTCGCAAATGGTTTCTTATGAAGTAGCGATGGGACTTTCGATGATTGCTCTTTTGATGATGACGGGAACGTTGAGTTTAAGAGAAATTTCGGCGCAACAAGCAGGAATGAATTGGAATGTTTTTTATCAACCGGTATCTTTTTTAATATTTTTGATTTGTGCTTTTGCAGAAACCAACAGAACGCCTTTTGACTTAGCGGAATGTGAAACCGAGTTAATTGGTGGGTATCACACGGAATATTCTTCTATGAAAATGGGATTTTATTTGTTTGCTGAATATGCGAATATGTTCATTTCTTCGACCATTTTAGCGGTTTTATTCTTCGGGGGTTACAATTATCCTGGAATGAGTTGGGCAGTTGAAAATTGGGGTGTGAATATTGCCAACGTTATAGGAATTGCAGTTTTATTTGCAAAAATATGTGGATTTATCTTTTTCTATATGTGGGTTCGATGGACAATTCCAAGATTTAGATACGATCAATTGATGCATTTGGGATGGAGAATTTTAATTCCATTATCGATTGTGAATATTATGATTACGGGAATTGTGATTTTAAGACACGAAATAATTGCGTTTTTAGGATTTTAAATTAGAAATTGAGGTGGTCACAACTGAAATTTTAAGGAGTCAATTTGGCACCTTTAACAGTTTTTAATTACTTGAATTAAATGATGGAAAAGCAAGATAATAAAGTGGAAAGAATCAAAATTGGTTACAAAAAATAATAATTAAACAAAAAACATAATAAAGACCCGAATGCCCTAGCCCTGATTGCAGTGGATCCCGATTTTTTATCGGGAGAAACGGAAAGCAGGATTAAGCTTCAAATAAAAAAATAAAAATGTCAATAGAAAGTATATCCTTATCGGGAAGAAAAAAAGTGGTCTCCAACAAGGAAATGACTTTTTTAGAAAGTATGTATTTGGTTGCGATTATTAAAGGTTTGTTTATTACGATCAGACATTTATTTCGCAGAAAAGTAACGATTCAATATCCGGAGCAAGTTCGGGAAATGAGTCCAGTTTATCGTGGGCAACATATGTTGAAACGCGATGAAGAAGGGCGCGAAAACTGCACCGCTTGTGGGTTGTGTGCGTTATCCTGTCCTGCTGAAGCCATCACGATGAAGGCGGAAGAGCGCAAGGCGAACGAATTGCATTTGTACCGTGAGGAAAAATATGCATCGATTTATGAGATAAATATGTTGCGTTGTATTTTCTGTGGATTGTGTGAGGAAGCGTGTCCAAAAGATGCGATTTACTTGACAATTTCGAAAGAATTGGTTCCTTCAAGTTATGAAAGAGAAGATTTTATTTTTGGAAAAGACAGATTGGTAATGCCTTTGGACATTGCGATGCAAAATGCTCAACTTAAAAACGCAAACTAATGTCAGCATTACTTATAATTTTTTGTGTGTTAGCAGCGATTACTTTATCGACGGCTTTTTTGACGGTTTTCAGTAGAAATCCGATACACAGTGCTATTTATTTGGTGATTTGCTTTTTCTCGATTGCTGGTCATTATTTATTATTGAATTCTCAATTTTTGGCAATTGTTCACATTATCGTGTATTCGGGAGCAATTATGATTTTATTTTTATTTACGATTATGTTGATGAATTTGAACAAGGAAAACGAAGTCCACAAACCTCGAGTTACGAGATTGGCAGCGGTGATTTTGTTTTGTTCGACGTGTTTGATTTTGATTGCGATTTTCGTAAATTCTAAACCTATCGTTGGAGAATATGACGCTACAGGAGAAGATTTTCAATCGATTAAAAAATTAGGAACCGTACTTTTGAACGAATATATGGTGCCTTTTGAATATGCTTCCATTTTGCTTTTGGTGGCGATGATTGGAACAGTTTTATTGTCTAAAAGAGAAAAAACAGAAAAATAATATGAACAATATTTTAAATCAAATAGGTATTGAAAACTATATATTCCTTGCGGTAATACTTTTTAGTATTGGTGTATTTGGAGTTTTATACAGACGAAATGCCATTATCGTTTTTATGTCAATTGAAATTATGTTGAACGCCGTGAATTTGCTTTTTGTAGCTTTTTCAACGTACCATCAAGATGCACAAGGACAAGTTTTTGTATTTTTCTCGATGGCTGTTGCAGCTGCGGAAGTTGCGGTAGGTTTGGCAATATTGGTTTCAATATTTAGAAATTTAGGTTCGATTGATATCGATAATTTGAAAAATTTAAAAGGATAATTTAATGGATACCAATTTAGCTTTAGTATTAATATTGATTCCTTTTTTAGGATTTTTATTAAATGTATTCTTCGGAAAAAGTCTTGGAAAAACGGTTTCAGGAACAATTGGAACGCTTTCAGTAGTGGTTTCATTTGTAGTTACACTTTATTTTTTCTTACAAATAAATGAAACGAAACAACCCATCCAAATAAATTTATTCGATTGGATATCTTTCAGTAATTTTAATGTAAAATTTGGATTTCTTTTAGACCAATTGTCACTTTTATGGTTGTTGTTTGTAACAGGAATCGGATCGTTAATTCATCTTTATTCTATTAGTTATATGCACGACGACGAAAATATGCACAAGTTTTTTGCGTATTTAAACCTGTTTATATTCTTTATGATTACTCTTGTAATAGGAAGTAATTTATTGGTAATGTTCATTGGTTGGGAAGGCGTTGGACTTTGTTCGTATCTGTTAATTGGATTTTGGTATAAAAACCAAGATTTCAATGATGCTGCAAAAAAGGCATTTATTATGAACCGAATTGGTGATTTAGGTTTGCTAATCGGAATATTTATCATCGCAAGTTTATTTAAAACTACTGATTTTGTAGAATTAAAAGAACTTGTAATTGGCGGAACAAACAGTGGTGAAACATTTTGGATTGCAGCTGCTGCCTTAGCTTTATTTATTGGAGCTTCAGGAAAATCGGCGCAAATTCCTTTATATACTTGGTTACCAGATGCAATGGCGGGACCAACACCAGTTTCAGCATTAATTCACGCTGCAACTATGGTAACGGCTGGGATTTTTATGATTACAAGATTGAATTTCTTGTTTGATTTAGCACCGCAAATTCAAAATCTAATTGCAATTATTGGAGCAATTACGGCTTTAGTTGCCGCTACAATTGGATTGGTTCAAAATGACATCAAAAAAGTATTGGCGTATTCTACCGTTTCACAATTAGGATTGATGTTTCTAGCTTTAGGACTTGGCGCTTATGAAGTTGCAGTTTTCCACGTAATCACGCACGCCTTCTTTAAAGCGTGTTTGTTCTTGGGTTCGGGTTCTGTAATTCACGCCTTGCACGGAGAACAAGATATGCGAAAAATGGGCGGTTTGAAAAAAGCAATGCCAATCACATTTATCACAATGTTAATTGCTTCTTTAGCGATTTCTGGAATCTTTCCATTTGCAGGTTTTTGGTCGAAAGATGAAATATTAATGACGGCTTTCCATACTGATATTCCTCTTTGGGTAATTGGTTCAATCGCTTCAATTATGACCGCTTTCTATATGTTCCGATTAATGTATCTTACGTTCTTCAAGGAATTTAGAGGTACTGAACATCAAAAAAGTCATTTACACGAATCTCCAAAATTAATCACATTGCCATTGGTAATTTTAGCAATTCTAGCCACGTTTGGAGGATTGATTAATTTCCCAGGAAGCAATTGGTTGCACCATTATTTAGAACCAATTATTACAAAAACTGGTCACGAAGCTATTCTTGGAACTACAGAATATATATTGATGGGAATTGCTTTAGTGGGCGCTATTATTGGAATCTCAATTGCATTTGCAAAATACATCAAGCAAAGTCAAGTTCCTTCTGAAGATGCAGAAATTACAGGTGTTGCCAAAGTTTTATACAACAAATATTATCTTGACGAAGCCTATACTATTATTTTTGTAAATCCAATAAATGCCGCTTCTAGTTTCTTCAGAGACGTTTTGGAAACTTCATTGTCTTCGTTTGTATATGGATTTGGAAAAGTTACTGAAGCCATCGGAACGCAAGGAAAAAAAGTGCAAAGTGGAAGCATCGGATTGTATCTTTTTGCTTTTGTCTTGGGGATTTGCGTACTATTAACCTGTTTATTTATAGCTCAATAATTATACTATGAATGTATCTCTTATATTAATTATACTTTTAGTTGGCGCATTCGCAACGTTTTTGTCGGGTGATAAATTCGCTTCAAAAGTTGCCTTGTTCTTTAGTTTGGCTGCATTAGGTTGTTCAATTGTATTGTTAAATCATTATAGTTTAGGCGAAAACATCAACTTTTTAAGTCCTTGGATTTCAAATCCATCTATTTATTTTGCACTTCACGCTGACGGACTTTCAATGGCAATGCTATTATTAACAGCTGCTTTAACGCCAATTATTATCTTTTCTTCTTTTGGAAATGACTATAAAAACAGCAAAAGTTTTTATGCTTTAATTCTGTTTATGGCTTTCGCAATGACAGGAACGTTCTTAGCAGCAGACGGGATTTTATATTATATTTTCTGGGAATTATCATTAATACCAATTTATTTCATTGCCCTACTTTGGGGAAATGGCGATGCCGAAGAACGTAAAAAAGCAGTTATAAAATTCTTTATTTTCACTTTGGCAGGTTCGTTGTTTATGTTGGCAGCTTTCGCCTATTTGTACCAAAAAACAAACAACTTCTTAATTGGAGATTTATGTCAAGTGAAATTATCTGAAACAGAACAATTCTGGATATTCCTAGCTTTTTTCTTGGCGTATGCAATAAAAATTCCATTGATTCCATTTCATTCTTGGCAAGCAAGTGTCTATCAAAAAGCACCAACCGTTGGAACGATGTTATTATCGGGAATTATGCTAAAAATGGGATTGTACAGCGTAATTCGTTGGCAATTGCAAATAGCGCCATTAGCAGCCAAACAATACATCAACGTATTTATAACCATTGGAATTGCAGGAGTAATCTACGGTTCTATTGTAGCCTTGAGACAAAAAGACTTAAAGAAATTATTAGCTTATTCTTCACTAGCACACGTTGGATTAATTGCAGCTGGTGCTTATACCTTAACAATTGACGGTTTGCGAGGTGCTGTTCTTCAAATGATTTCTCACGGTTTTGTAATTGTAGGTTTGTTTCTTGCTGCCGAAATTATTTTCCGCAGGTTCCAAACGAATACCATTTCTGAAATGGGAGGCATTCGCTCACAAGCACCAAAATTCACTTCTTTATTTATGATTTTAGTTTTGGCTTCTGTTGCATTGCCGTCAACATTCAATTTTGTTGGAGAATTTACCGTTCTTTACAGCCTTTCACAAATTAATATTTGGTTTGCCATTTTGGGAGGAACAACCATTATTTTAGGAGCGTATTATATGTTGAAAATGTTTCAAACTTCGATGTTGGGAGAAAAAAACACAAAAATATTTTCTGATATTACACTAAACGAAGGAATTTCATTGACAGTAATTGTTGCTGTTTTGTTCTTCTTCGGATTCTATCCAAAACCAATTATAGACTTGATAACCCCAAGTTTAGAATCAATTTTGGTTAGCATCAACAGATTCGGTTAAGCATTTAAAATATATAAATTCAAAACAATAGTATCACGATTTTCGACCAGAAGCAATTCCATTCTTCCAATTCTGAAATCTAAAATTTAAACAATGAATACATTAATAGCAATTATAGGATTAGGTGTTTTATGCCTTTTATTTGAAATCACGAATTTCAGAAAAGCCATTATTCCAGTAACAATTATTGGTTTACTTGCCATATTAGGACTCAATATTTCCGAGTATAATTCGCCAGCAACCTACTACAATAATATGATTATTGTTAATAAATTCTCGGTTGCTTTTTCCAGTTTATTCATTGTATTAACGATTTTCTTGGTAGCATTAAGTCATAATTTCTATGAAAACCACCAATCAAAAATCTCAGATTACATCGCTATAAAAATATTTTTATTGTCAGGAGCAGTCGCAATGGTGTCTTTTGGAAACCTTTCAATGTTCTTTTTAGGAATTGAAGTATTGTCAATTTCACTTTACGTTTTAGCTGCTTCAGACCGAACCAGTATCAAAAGTAACGAAGCAGGTTTGAAATATTTCCTAATGGGATCGTTCGCTTCGGGAATATTATTATTTGGAATTTGCCTTATTTATGGCGCAATGGGAACATTCGACATCACAGAAATCAGCGAATTATCGCAATCAGCCGAATTACCGTCTTGGTTCTTCATTGGAATTGTATTGCTAACCATCGGAATGTTATTCAAAATTGCAGCCGTACCTTTTCACTTTTGGGCACCCGATGTTTATGAAGGTTCGCCAGCATTAACAACAGCCACAATGAGCACCTTGGCAAAAGTGGTAGCAATGGCAACATTATACAAACTATTAACGGCAATGAACGTAGAAATTACCTACGGATTCCAAATCGTAATTGTTGTAATTTCTATCGCTTCAATGACCGTTGGAAACATTATGGCATTAAAACAAACCAATGTAAAACGGATGTTGGCATTCTCAGGAATTTCCCACGCCGGATTTATGCTAATGGTTTTATTGAGCGCCACAACCGCCGCAGGAAGTCTGTTGTATTATGCTTCAGCCTATGCGTTAGCCGGAATTGCGTCGTTCAGCGTACTGCTTTATGTTTGTAAAAACAAAGTCAACGAAGAAATTAGCAACTTCAACGGATTAGGAAAATCTAACCCAATAATGGCAGCCGTACTAACAGCCTCGTTATTGTCAATGGCAGGAATACCAATATTCGCAGGGTTTTTTGCTAAATTTATGTTGTTTACCCAAACAATTCAAGCTGGATATTTAATCGTTGTAATCGCCGCAGTAATTAACTCAATCATCAGCGTGGGTTACTATTTCAAATTAATCTTGGCAATGTACACCAAAGAGCCAGAAGAAGCCACCGCAAAAACACCATTCGTTTTCTATGCTGTAGCCGTTGTCGCAATCGTTTTGAATATCATAATCGGACTCTTCCCGTCATTAATCATTGATGTTTTAGCATAAAAAATCGTTTTTCAAATATCAAATACAAAGCCATCAGAATTATTTTTGATGGTTTTTTCTTTAGGAGCACACGATTTTATTTCACTTCACTATTCCACCCGCCATTCGCTGTATCCACGCCCAAAAGCGTGGGATGCCGCTACTGTCTGGGCTAAGTTTGAACGTTTATATTTTCATAATTGCGTTTGAAAAATTAAAAACAACACAAAAACATTTACGGTAGCGCGGTAGAATTATTAGCCCTTTATATGTTGTTCTTATTTAAGGTGCATTCAATTAATAAATGCTAATTCTAAAATAGATATTAAAGAGGAAGTTCATTAATGAAGATGTTCAGAAATCTATTATGATGTAATAGTAAATAGTAAAATTTAATTTACAATTTAAAGAATTCTATTTATTTCAAAAAAAAAGCATCTCGGTAAGGAGATGCTTTTTTTTATTATATTTTAACTTTTATTGAATCAAATTCATACTATCTACAGTTGACCAAGCTCCTGTAGTTAATAATGCTCCAGTTACAGTAGTTGACATTGTAAACATATTAGCAGGAAATACTACTGAAAAAGAACTTAATCCTGATCCTGATGGTGTGGTTGTTCCATTAATTTTTACATTTGTTAATTTAATTTTACTTTCATTAACCTGGTTTGTATTTGTTGTACCATCTTGAATTCTTACCGCTACAGCTCCAGTTGCTGAATAACCTTCAATCAAAATATTACTAAAATCTCCGTTTCCTTCTTTTTTGAATTGAATCGCGTCATATTCAATAGATAAATTTTCAGTTGCAGTTCCGGCAGCTCTTTTTAAAGTAATATTAGTTACTTTTGGGTAGAATGCGTTGTTAAAACTTTTACATTCTATTTCCATACCAAAATTTCCTGTACCTGTTTGATACGCATACCAGTTTGTGCTTTCTTGACCTCTCCAACCATCTTGCCAGTCAAATGAATCATCGAAATTACCGTAAGAAATTGCATTTTTCAAATTCACTGTTCCTCCGTAAAATTCAAAACCATCATCAGCTCCTTTGTAAGAAACTAAATTTTCTAATGTTGTGCCTGAACCAACAGAATAGAAAGAAAAACCATTCATTTCGCTAGTTCCATCTGTAATTTTTTTACCAGCATATTCTACTCTTACATATTTTAATGAACCACCATTGTGTGTTGCATTAGTTCCTCCGTAAAGCAACGCTAATCCGTCTTCTGATCTTGCTTCTGTAACTCCAGCAGCACCAACAATAGGAGCATCTCCGTACATAATTATTCCTCCCCAAGAACCAGGAGTTTTTGAAATTTCTGTCATTACGATAGGTTCTGCAGCAGTTCCATTCATAATTAATTTTCCACCATTTAAAACTACTAAGGCGTCAACTCCACTTGTTGCATCTGCAGTAATTGTAGAACCCGCATCAAAAGTAATAGTTACACCAGATTGAATTGTTACAATTCCTTTCAAAGTATAAGTTCCATAAGCAAATGTTTTACTTGCTGTTAAATCTCCAGTAATTTCTCCAACTACGGGTACAATTGGAGTACTTGTTTCATCGTCATCTGATGAACATCCTGTGAAAATTGTTGCTAAAAAAGCTAAACTAAAAACTAATTTTTTCATTGTGTTGTTTCTTTAAATTTGTTGGTACAAAAATAATAGCTAATTATTTTTATGGTGTTAACTTAAAATTATGTAATTATTAAAATTAATTTAATTCAATGTAAATTAAATGTTATACCAATTATAATTATCGATTAGCCAATATCCTCTGTTGTGATGCAGCGGTGTGTTTCATTTCATTATTACAGTCGTTGTATTTTGAAATATCAAATGACAGTATAACCTAATAAAAAAAGAGCTTTTTTACGGCTCTTTTTTTAATATTAAAATGTATAAGATAAATTTAGGGAAAGACCTACGCCACGTTTATAGTCTTTTTGCAACAAAGATGTTTCTGTTATATTAATGGTACTTTCTTTTCCCATTTCTAATTTATATGTTGGATTTAATAAATTATCTGCTGCAAACTTAAGATCAATATTTTTAGATAATTTACTGGTCCAAACAATATCTAATTTGCTAAATGATTTTTCATAAACGTGATCTAATCCTGCCGTTCCAACAGCAAAAATACGATCTCCGTAAACCCCATAAACCAAAGTGATTGAGTTTTTCATTATTTTATTAAATTCAAAATCATACTTTAAATCAGAATTAATCAACCAATCCGAAGCACCTTGAAGTTTTCTTGAAGATGAATTTTCAATTTGATTTTGATTAATATCAACCATAACTTTAGTTTTCATTATTGAAGTATTAAATCCAAAAGAAAAATTAGAAAGTGATTCGTTAATTCTTGACAATTGTAATAGAAATTCTATTTCGGCACCAAAAAGTGTTGCTTTTTCTGAATTCTGAAAAGTACTAGTTTGTCCGCCACTTGTTGGTAAAAATATACGTTCAATCGGCTTGTTAATTGATTTTCCAAATAACCCAACCACAATCATTTCTTTGTTATTAGGGAATAATTCATACTTCACATCAACATTAATATTTTCAGAATCTTTCAAGTTAGAATTCCCAATAATTGCAGTTCCATCGGCATTTATATAAGTAATAGGAAGTACTTCCATAGTAACTGGACGTGTAATGGTTTTTGAAGTTGCAAAACGAAGGTTGTTTTTTTCATTCAAACTATACTTTGCATTTAACGATGGCAAAACATACAACTCATTGTTATTTAATTTACTGTAAGGATCTGTTATTGAAGCAGTTATTGGACGAAATTTGATAATTCTATCTGAATTTTCAAAACGAACACCTGCATTAACTTCTAAAGATTCGGTAAAATTCCAAAATAAATTTGCATAACCTGCATTTACAAATTGGTTCATTTTTACTTTATATTCAGCATTGGTTTCTTCAGTATAACGAACTAAACCGTTGGCAATATCCGAAGAAATTTGGGCGTCTATTGAGTTTAAGTTTGTATTTATTGTTGTACTTGTTCCCGCTAAAGGTTTTCCAGAAATAAATCGGTAGGTAGAGGATAAATCATTTCTGAAAGTATTATAACCTACAGATAATTTATTTGTTTTGCCTTTTGCTGTTTCAAAAATATTCCAATTGTATTCCAATAAACCTGAAACATAATAGTTTCCTTTAACATTCAAATATTGACGGTTTAAATTATTTCCACCATAAGTAGTAGTAATATCCGTTTCATTTGTTTTGTTTCCAATAATAAACTTTCTATCAGGTTGTTGAAAAGAAGTTTTCACAAATGAACCTCCTGCTTTAACAGAATGTTTTCCGTCAGCTGTGATTTTATAATCTCCACTCAACTGATTATTGAAATAATTAGATTGCTCAAATTGATTCAATCGAATTATCATTGTATTATTATTTGTTAAACTATTGTTGTAACCAAATTGGTCTTCTATTTTACTTTCGGTAGAACGCAGGTAAAATGTGTTAGACGACAAACTCCATCTTGCAGTCTTATATTTTAATGCCAATAAAGCAGATGCCGAAGTTTGATAATTATAGGTAGAAAGGGCAAAATTCTTGTCGTAATTACCTTGACCCTGATTAAAAGTTCTATCTACTCCTTTTCGGATGGTATATTTATTGTCTGAATTCAAGGAAATTAAATAATTGAAGTTGTTATCTCCAATTTTAAATTTTTCAGAATGTAAAACCCCTATACTTGTGTTCAATGGACTTGAGGTTTGATCTACATCCCAAGAATTGTTTTTAAAAGCATCTGCCGCTTGTGTAGATGTTAGTTTTACACCTGCAGGAACAGTCCCAAATGCAGCCGGTAATTCTCTATCTTTTCCAACCATTCCCAACAATCCTTTCGTTGAATTGGCATCGGATGAAATTAGAAAATCTTCATTATTGTTATTTGTGGTATAACCTGCACCAATATTCAATTTCGTTATCGAATTTTTACCTTGCGCAGTTTCAATATTAACAGTTGCACCAGCAAAATCTCCAGATATATTTGGGTTAAAAGTTTTATAAACATTCAAAACACCAACAATATCCGTAGGAAATAAATCCAATGGAATGATTTTTTTGAAAGGAGAATTAGAAGGCGCTTGCAAATCGTTAATTAACAAATTATTGTACCTGTCTTCAAGACCTCTAATAAATAATCCTCGTCCTTCAACTTTTGTAATTCCAGTAATTTTTGTCAATCCTTCTTCCACATCGCTAACCCCTTTTCTTGACATTTCCTGAGCGCCGATACTTTGTTTTATTTCAACAGCTTTTTTCTGATCTAACAAAATTGCCGTTTCTTTTTCTCTATTTACATTAGATTTAATGATAACATCCTCTAATTTGAAACTCCCTGAACTTAAAGTTTTATTAACAATTAAATTTTCACCTGCTTTAATTGTTATTGGAACATCAAGTGGGTCGTATCCTAAAAAACTAAATTGAATTGTATAATTACCTGGCTCAAGTGCAATGCTATATTTTCCGTCAGTATCTGTAGTTGTAGAAATAGTGGTACCTTTAATTGCTGCATTTGCAAAGGGTAAAGTAGCATTATTAGTTTCTTTGTCCGATAAAACTCCAGAAACTGTACCTTTGCTTTGTGCAAATGTGATACAACTTATTAATAGTCCGATAAATAATAATTTAATCTTCATTTTTTTTGTATATTTATTTTGCAAAGGAACGCACAAAATGTAAAGTTTATGTTAATTCAACATTGCCTTTTTGTTTGCTCAATATTATTTAATTGTTAACATATTAAATTTTTTGTACATCTGTTTTTTAAGAATTTTTTATATTTACATTTACATCGATAAATCCTATCTAGTTTATTATGAAAAAAAAGAACATAAAGATTTTATTGGTTGATGATGAGGCGGATATTTTAGAAATTGTAGGCTACAATCTTTCACAAGAAGGGTACCAAATTTCTACTGCAACAAATGGCAGAGAGGCTGTTGCCAAAGCAAAAAAGGAAATTCCACATCTTATTATTATGGATGTAATGATGCCTGAAATGGACGGAATGGAAGCCTGTGAAAATATCAGAAAAATTCCTGAATTGAGTAATGTCATCATCACTTTTTTGACCGCTCGTAGTGAAGATTATTCGCAAGTAGCTGGATTTGACGCTGGCGCAGATGATTATATTACAAAACCAATCAAACCAAAATTATTGGTAAGCAAAGTCAAAGCGCTTTTGCGAAGATTGAAAGAAACAGAACAAAATTCCGAAACATTGAATGTTGGTGGAATAGAAATTAATCGCGAAGAATATAAAATAGTCAAAGACAATATCGAAATTGTATTGCCAAGAAAAGAATTTGAATTGTTTTATTTATTGGCTTCCAAACCTGGAAAAGTATTCAAAAGAGAAGAAATTTTGGACAAAGTTTGGGGAAATGATGTTATCGTTGGCGGAAGAACCATTGATGTTCATATCCGAAAATTAAGAGAAAAAATTGGCGATGATTTCTTTAAAACTATTAAAGGTGTTGGCTATAAGTTTGAAGTATAAATGACTAAAAAGGTAAGAGAAACATATCGTTTTGCTGTGGTTTCAGCATTCCAAATTACTTTTTTTTCAACAGGATTAATAGGTGTTTTAACGTATATTTACTTTGAATTATCCCTTGCTTTTTGTTTGCTTTTTGCTTTTTTTGTATTCCTATTTTCATTTTTATTACTACAATTTAAAGTCCAGCATTTTATTTTTCAAAAGGTTAAAAAAATTTACGATGATTTTTCTTTTTTAGAATCTAGTACAATCATTAATACAACTTCAATTACTGATATAAATTCTATTACTCGTGAAGTTTCGAAATTTGCATCGGATAAAAAACTAGAAATTGAGACATTAAAAATCCGTGAGGAATACAGAAGGGAATTTTTAGGGAATATTTCACACGAACTAAAAACACCACTTTTTACAGTTCAGGGCTACATTTCTACTTTGCTTGATAGCGGTATGAAAGATAAAACTATTCGGAAAAAATACCTGGAACGTGCTTTAAATGGAGTAGAACGATTGGTATATATTGTGGAAGATTTAGACACTATCGCCAAACTTGAAATGTCTGATGAACGGATTACAATGGCGCCTTTCGATATTGTTCCGTTAATTCAAAATGTTATGGATTTGTTAGAAATGAAAGCCAACAAAAAGGATATTTTAATGACTTTTGATGACAAATACAATAAGCCAATTATAGTGTATGGTAATTATGACAAAATCCAACAAGTAGTTACCAACCTTATAGAAAACTCCATTAAATACGGAACAATTGGCGGTTCAACAGAAATAGGAATTGAGGACGTTGTCAATAATCGGGTATTAATAAATATCTCCGATAATGGCGAAGGAATCGATGCCAAAAATATTCCGAGATTGTTTGAGCGCTTTTTTCGAGTGGATAAAAGCGGTGCAAGATCTGAAGGAGGTTCAGGGCTTGGACTTGCCATCGTGAAACATATTATTGAAGCGCATAACGAAAAAATATTTGTCGAAAGTAAATTTGGTGTAGGTTCTAAATTTTCATTTACTTTACAAAAGGTATTAAAATAAATCGCAAAAAGCATCTATATTTTAGATAAAAAGTCGGTTTTGATTAATTCTGCTTCTTTTGAAAAATTAGAAACAGATTTTCCCAATTTATTTCTGAATGAATTGGCTGCAAACCTTTATACAAATCAACTTCTTGAAGTTTTTCAATTTCAAATTTCTTTTGTTTTGAAAAAGGAACTACACCTTCCCTTTTAAATTTTTTAGCCAAATATTCTTGCTCATATTGTCCAGGAGTTGGAATGAAAAAAGCCTTTTTCCCCAATTGTGCCAAGTCCATAATTGTAGTATAACCAGAACGACAAAGCACCATTTTACTTTCATTTAATGTCAATTCTAACTCGTCAGAAGTCATATAATTATAGTAGGTAATATTTCTGAAAATTTCTGTTTTTTGTTCGGTTTCTATTTTTCCTTTTATGAAAACAACCTTGCCATCAAACGATAATACTTCTGTTTTCAATAGTTCTTCTAAAATGCTTCGTTGCGGTTCAGGTCCAGAAAGCAACACCATTAATTGATATTTTTCAGGAACTAGTTTTTTCTGAAACCGACTTAAAGGCCCAATATATTTTATATTTAAAGAAGTTGAATCCAAATGTCCTAATTTCCCTGATAAATTTTGTGCACCCAAAACAGCGGTATCGGGAACCCAACATTCAGCATATTTTCTGATGATTTTCTGATGCATTTTACTTGTAATCCAAGTGGTATCGCCTGTTAAAACGTTCAATTGATGTGTAATAAAAACGGAAGGAACTTTCTTGCTATGAACGCCCAATCGGTTATCAGAAATTATCCCTGAGAGGTCAAATTGAGCAATCCATTTTTTAATGATTTTCTTCTCTCGAAGAATTGCCAAAATCATTTTGGGACTATTTACAATTAATTTCCATTTGAAAAAAGCACCATTTTTAGCATATTCTATCTGATAGGAAGGCAATTCTAAGGTTTGGAGTTTTGGAAATTCTTTCCTTAACATCTCCAAAGCAATTCCATCTGATGCAATTATTGGCGTAAAGCCGTTTTCTTCTAAGGCTTTTATAATCGGAATACATCTTGTTGCGTGTCCTAACCCCCAATTTAGCGGTGCAATTAGTATTTTTTTACCTGGGTTTTCCAATTATTGATGTTGTTTGGTGAATTATTTATCATTGCGAAGATAAAACTATTTTTGGTCTTATATATTTCCTTAATTTTACCAAAATATTAAAATCATTGTGGGAAGTAAAAATAAGTTAAAAAGGTTCAAAGAAAACGATACATTCAATAATGTTTTTCAACCTACAAGAGAAGAAGTTGTTGGCGATTTATTTCCGTTAAAAGGAAAATGGAACGCTGATTTTTTTAAAAATGACAATCCAATTGTTTTAGAATTAGGTTGTGGAAAAGGCGAATATTCTGTTGGTTTGGCCGAGAAATATCCAAATAAAAATTTCATTGGAATTGATTTAAAAGGCGCTCGTTTTTGGCGTGGTGCAAAAACTGCCGTTGAAACTGGGTTGCACAATGTAGCTTTTATTAGAACTCAAATCGAATTGGTAAATCATATTTTCAACGAAAATGAAGTCGATGAAATTTGGATTACATTTCCAGATCCACAGATAAAATACAAACGCACCAAACACAGAATGACCAATTCTGAATTTCTGAAATTGTACAAAAAAATCCTTAAACCAGAAGGAATAATGAACCTAAAAACCGACAGCGAATTTATGCACGGTTACACGTTAGGATTGCTTCACGGCGAAGGACACGAGGTTTTATATGCCAATCATAATGTTTATGTTAACGAAGGAAGTCCAGAGGAAGTTACTGGTTTTCAGACGTTTTATGAAAAACAATATTTAGAAATTAACAAAGCAATTACGTATATTCGTTTTAAAATTAAATAAAATTTGGAATTCATACTGCCTTTATTATTAGGTTTTGTAATTGCGTCAATTGGAATTATGCCTCCAGGTTTAATCAATATGACAGCTGCAAAAGTGAGCGCAGTTGACGGTAGAAGTGAAGCCATTTCTTTCGCAAGTGGTGCAACGGTTATTGTATTGTTTCAAACCTACATCGCCTTATTATTTGCAAAATTCATTTTTAGTCGGCAGGATATAATCAATATTTTACAGGAAATTGGAGTAGTTCTTTTTTTAGGTCTCTCAGTTTATTTTTTTTGGTCTGCACGAAAGCCAAAAAAAACCAAGCAAGAGATAAAAATGCACAGTAAGGCAAGTCGTTTCTTTTTAGGAATGTTACTCTCTTTTTTAAATTTATTTCCCATTCCGTATTACGTTTTTGTAAGCGTCACTTTATCTTCTTATGGTTATTTTTTCTTTAATTCTTTTTTTATATATTCCTTTGTTTTAGGTGTTGTTTTGGGTTCTTTTACAATCTTTTATCTCTACATTTTGTTTTTCAAAAAACAAGAAAATAAGCCTTCTTTCCTGATTGATAAAGGGAATTATATCATTGGCTCTATAACGGGATTGGTTTCTATAATCACTTTTTTGAAACTCATTAAAAGTTACTGGATATAAAATGACCGATAAAAACGATAATTTTTTTGAACGAGTTTACGCAGTTGCTCGCCAGATTCCTTACGGAAAAGTCACTTCTTATGGTGAAATTGCCAAAGTTCTTGGTGCTGCTCGTTCGGCAAGAATGGTAGGTTGGGCAATGAATGCCTCACATAATTTGGAAGATGTTCCTGCACATCGCGTTGTAAATAGAATTGGATTACTTACGGGAAAACACCATTTTGACGGAACCAACCTTATGCAACAATTGCTTGAAAGCGAAGGAATCGAGGTAATTGACAATCAGATTATTGACTTTGAGAAGCATTTTTGGATTCCTGAAATGGAAAAATAATTGTAGGTTTAATTTTGGTTTATACCAATCTTTTGCAAGCGATAGCACTGGAAATCCTTAACCAAAAATCACCCAAACGAAAATTATCTTTCAATTTCGTTATTGTCTTTCGATTTTGGATAATGTGATGTGTTCAAAAGTTTCGGTTGCTGGGGAATTGCTTTTGGCGCAGGTTTCTCTTAAATCCCCTGCGAATTTTACCGTTACCGATTGACCGAGTGGAAGGGTTTGCAAATCGCTAAAAGCAGTTAACATTTCTTCATTGCAAATGATGTAATGATGAATACAACTTGTGCAATCTGGCGAAACATAAGTAATCCAATATTTGTTATTATAGAATGTGTCGGTAGAATTGGCACGTCTTTTTATGGCGATTTGACCAATAAATTCAGTAGTTACGGGCAATGTTGCTATTATTTCGGAATCGCAACCACAATCCGAGCTGTCGGCATCACAATTACATCCGCTTGAAAGGGATAGAACGGTTAAAATCAAAATATATGTCGCTAATTTGGAAACTTTTGATGTTGTAAACAGGTTTTTCATTTTTTTGTTTTTGCGAAATAGACACTTTATTAAGCCGCTATTTTTGTCAAAATAACGCTCACTTGTAGGTATCCTCCGCTTTCAAACAAAAAGAGAGGTCGATAAAAAATCAACTATTGGGAAAGTTAATTTTTTATAAAATTACTGTTTAAAATAATACAAAAAACATATTGGGATTATTTTTTGGGTTTTATTTGGGCGTGCCCTCGTTTTGAACAATTTTACAAACGAGGAAATCTATACTAAACTCGGTCGGGTGTTCCGCTACAAGTCCTCGTCACGCAAAAAAGCGTGACTGTGGGCTCATATCTTTGTATTGATTACAATTATAAGAAATACTTATCTTTGAAATAGTAATAATAGATAACAAAACAAAGTTGCATAATCGTCGTTGGGCTAGATACATTTAATGATATTGACGAAATAGGAAGATCAACTTTGTTTTTATTACATAGAAGCCTCAATAAGTACTTAAACACTATGCTTTTAGTTTAGATGTTGTATAAAAAATGAGCAAAGGCGTATGTGATATTTTGT
>OZ248378.1:0-28226 GCA_965234425.1 Flavobacterium neuenschwanderi (SeqCode)
TCTCTACACCTTTTTCTATTGAAGCATAGTTGCAAGAATAATGCTTTTCTAAAACTAATTTTACACATTCAAGTTTAAACGCATAATCATACTTGACTTTTCTTTCCATAAAAATACCCCCAAATAGTGTCTAACTTTTTGGGGGCAGTCTAAACACTATTTTGGGATTTATATTTTCTAAATCAAAGTACTTACGAACGGATTTTTTGTTCCCATTTCCAAGCACTTGCCATTGCCTCTTCTAATGTTGATTTGGCTTTCCAACCCAAAACATCATTGGCTTTGTCGGTATTGGCATACGCCGATGTGATATCGCCTTCTCGTCTATCGACAATTTTGTAAGGCAATTTTTGACCGCTAACTTTTTCGAATGCATTTATCACTTCTAAAACCGAACTTCCTGTTCCAGTTCCAAGATTAAATGTTTCTACTTTTGCTAAGTTTTTCTTGTTTAACAAGCGTTGCATTGCAATTACGTGGGCTTTCGCCAAATCTACTACGTGAATATAATCACGAATAGCGGTTCCATCTGGCGTAGGATAATCATCACCGTAAACGGATAATTCTTTTCGCAATCCGAAACCTGTTTGCGTAATAAATGGCACTAAATTTTGTGGAACTCCAATTGGCAATTCTCCGATTTCGGCTGTTGGATGCGCTCCAATTGGGTTAAAATAACGCAACAAAATCGCATTGATATTGGTGACTTTCGTAACATCGGTTATGATTTCTTCACCAATTTGCTTGGTATTTCCGTAAGGCGACATCGCCACTTGAATAGATGCATCTTCTGTAATTGGCATTTTTTCGGCTTGACCATAAACTGTACAAGAAGAACTGAAAATCAGATTGGCGTCTTGTTTTTGTTGCAATTCTTGAAGTAAGTAAACCAACGTATTGATATTATTTTCATAATACAATAACGGATTTTCGACACTTTCGCCAACTGCTTTTGATGCCGCAAAGTGAATTACGCCCGCAATATCATTGTATTTTTTAAAGAAATTTTGTACGGTCGCTTTTTCTCGTAAATCCAATTTTTCATAAAAAGGCATTTTACCAGAAATAGCAACAATTCCTTTTAAGACCTCTTCTGATGAATTGGAGAGATTGTCAACAATTACGACTTCAAAACCTTCGCTTTGTAGTTCTACAACGGTGTGAGAACCAATAAATCCTAAACCTCCTGTTACTAAAATTTTCATACTGTCATTATTTGGTTGTTACCGGCTTTAGCCCTGATAGAAGCGGTATCCTGTTGTGGCGGTGTTCGCCACAACAGATATAGCGGATAGCAGGAAATAGCTCCTAAAAAAATTATTTAAAAAATTCCAAAACTGAATCTGTTATAAACTTGATTTGTTCGTCGTCCAATTCGGTGTGCATTGGCAAAGAAATCACTTCTTTTACCAACTGATTCGTCACTGGAAAATCTTCTTCTTTGTATCTTGAATCCAAATATGCCTTTTGAGAATGCAACGGAATTGGGTAATAAATGGCGCAAGGAATGGCTTTGTCAAGCAAATGTTGCATCAATCCATCTCTGTCTCCGTCGATGATTCTTAGGGTATATTGGTGAAAAACGTGGCAATCGCAAATGTCGCAAATGCTTGGTGCCACAATATTTTTATGTCCTTCAAAAGCTGCAGAATACTTGCGTGCCGCATTTTGACGTGCCGCATTATATTGATCTAATAAAGGTAATTTTGCGTTCAAAACCGCCGCTTGAATACTATCTAAACGAGAATTTACGCCCACAACATCGTGATGGTACCGAACGTACATTCCGTGATTTACAATTCCTCGAAGTTTGTGCGCCAAAGCATCGTCATTGGTGAAAATCGCGCCTCCGTCTCCATAACAACCTAAATTTTTTGAAGGAAAAAAGGAAGTTGAACCTACGTGTCCAATCGTTCCAGCTTTCATTTTTTTGCCATCAGAAAACTTGCAATTTGCACCAATTGCTTGGGCATTGTCTTCAATAACATATAAATTAAATTCTTTTGCAATGCGCATAATCGCTTCCATATTGGCGGCGCGACCGAACAAATGCACGGGAACAATGGCTTTCGTTTTTGGCGTAATTGCTTTTTTAATAGCATCAATAGAAATGTTCATATTCACTAAATCCACATCGACTAAAACGGGCGTCAATTGCAATAAAGCAATGACTTCAACGGTTGCAGCAAAAGTAAAATCGGCAGTAATTACCTCATCTCCAGGCTTTAAATCCAAACCCATCATTGCGATTTGCAACGCATCGGTTCCGTTTGCGCAAGGAATTACGTGTTTTACATCAAGATATTCTTCTAAGTTTTTTTGAAATTGCTGAACTTGAGGTCCATTAATATAAGTATTGGTATCTAAAACTTCTTGAATAGAATTATTTACGGTTTCTTTAATAGCTTCATATTGCCCTTTCAGGTCAACCATTTGGATTTTTTTCATCAATAAAACAGGTTATAATGTTGATACATTTTAAGTCAAAAGTTACTCAGAAAAGCAAATTTTCTTGAAACGAATTACAAAAATAGTTATTTAATGAGTTATAGCAATGAAAATTCTATAAAGTGATGTATTTTAGCCCCACAAAATGCAATCTATGTTATTTATATACAATTTAATAGTGGTTTTTGCCGATTTTATTTTGAAAATCGCAGCACTTTTCAACCCAAAAATAAAACTTTTTGTTGATGGCAGAAAGTCCGTTTACAAAGTATTATCCAATAAAATCAAGGCTTACGACAAGACGATTTGGTTTCACGCTGCTTCTTTGGGCGAATACGAACAAGGTTTGCCCGTTATGGAACGGATGAAAAGTAGGTTTCCGAATCATTTGATTGTGCTAACGTTTTTTTCGCCTTCCGGTTATGAAGTTCGTAAAAACAACACGATTGCAGATGTGACGGTTTATTTGCCGTTGGACACGAAATCTAACGTAGAAAAATTTATGGAAATTGTTCGACCAGATATGGCTTTTTTCATAAAATATGAATATTGGCCAAATTATTTGAATGCGTTGAAAAATCGGGAAACACCAACCTATTTAATCTCAGGAATTTTTAGAGAAGATCAATTATTTTTCAAATGGTATGGCGGTTTTTACAGAAATGCTTTGAATGCTTTTGAACATTTTTTTGTGCAAAATTCAAAGTCAAAAGACCTTTTATTGAAACTTGGAAAATCGAATGTAACTGTTTCTGGCGATACTCGTTTTGACAGAGTTGCATCGATATTAAATAGAGATAATTCATTAGAATTTATAGAGGAATTTAAGAATAATTCGTTGACAATTGTTGTTGGAAGTTCGTGGCCAAAAGACGAATCGTTGCTGGTTTCGTATATAAATTTGACTGAAAATGTGAAGTTTATTATCGCACCTCACAATATCAAAACAGAGCAAATTCAAGCTTTGAAGAACAGTATTTCTAAAAAAACAATCTTGTTTTCTGAGGTTGATTTTACGAGTTCAAAACCTATGAATTTAGCTAATTTTGATGTTTTCATTATTGATACCATTGGAATTTTGACGAAGATTTACAGTTATGCTGATATTGCGTATGTTGGCGGCGGTTTTGGAAATCCTGGCGTTCATAATATATTAGAACCAGCGACTTTTGGTGTTCCAATTGTTATTGGATCGAATTATTCACATTTTCCAGAAGCTACGGCATTGGTAAATATGGAAGGTTGTATTTCTATTTCAACGCAAGAAGAATTGAATGAAGCGTTTGATAATTTATCTCAAAATCAGGATATTCGGTTTGAAAAAGGTCATATTTGCAGTACTTTCGTGGAAATGAATAAAAATGCAACCGAAATTATAATGAACCATATTGCCCCAAAAAAAATAATCTAAATAAATTAAAAAACTAAAAAATGAAACATTTAAAATTACTCCTATTATTATTTGTTGTTCAAATTCAAGCGCAACAAGGCGGAATGTGGATTCCTTCTTTATTGCAAGGAATGAACGAAAAAGAGATGAAAAATTTGGGGATGAAAATGACCGCAGCAGATATTTATTCGGTAAATAAATCGAGTTTAAAAGATGCCGTTCCGCATTTTAATGGCGGCTGTACCTCAGAAGTAATTTCACCGAAAGGCTTATTATTAACCAATCATCACTGCGGATTTGACGCCATTCAAAATCATTCTTCGGTTGAACACGATTATTTAACCAATGGTTTTTGGGCGTATAAAATGGAAGAAGAATTACCAAATGAAGGAATGGTGGTGACTTTCATCGTGAAAATTGAAGATGTAACTACCAAAGTTTTGGAAGGCACCGCAAATTTGACTTCTGAAGCAGAAAAACAAAAGAAAATTCAAGACAATATTACTGCTTTGAGTGCTTCATTGCCAAAGGAAAGTTGGCAAGAAAACAAAATCAGAACGTTTTATGAAGGCAATCAATATATGCTTTTTATAACAGAAACATTCAAAGACATTCGATTGGTTGGTGCACCACCATCAGCAATTGGAAAATTTGGTTCTGATACTGATAACTGGGTTTGGCCGAGACATACTGGGGATTTTTCGTTGTTTAGAATCTATGCTGATAAAAATAATCGTCCTGCAAATTATTCAAAAGATAACGTTCCTTATACTCCAAAACACTTTTTACCCGTTTCATTAGATGGTGTAAAAGAAGACGATTTCACGTTGGTTTTTGGTTATCCAGGAAAAACAAATGAGTATTTACCAGCTGTTGCAATTGCACAAATTGTAAACGAATTGAATCCTGCAAAAATCGAAATTCGGGATCACGCCTTGAAAGTTGCCGATGGATTTATGCGAAAAGACAATGCCATCAAAATTCAATATGCTTCTAAATATGCAAGTATTGCCAATTATTGGAAGAAATGGATTGGGGAAACTCAAGGATTGAAAAAATCGGATGCTGTTGCAATAAAAAGAAAACAAGAAATTGCTTTTCAGGAAAAAGTTGTAAAAGCTGCAAAACAATTAGAATACGGAAATTTACTTTCTGATTTCGAAAAGAATTATAATGAAATTGCACCTTATGCTTTGGCAAGAGATTATTTTTCGGAAGTGGCTTTAAGGAATACAGAATTGTTGAGCGTTGGTTATAAATTGTATCAATTAGAGCAAGTTTACAATACCAAAGGGGAACAGGCTTTTACGGATAGAAAAAATAATTTAGTGACTGGTTTGGGCGATTTCTATAAAGATTTCAATCCAAATGTAGATAAAAAGGTGTTTGAGCAATTAATTGATTTATATGCAACAAAAGCACCAAAGGAATTTTTGCCGTCTAATTTATCAAATATAAATGCTGCGAATTTAGCAACAGAAATTTACGGACAATCTAAAATGGTTACTTACAACAACCTTAAAGAATTACTTTCAGGAGATACAAAAACGGTGTTGGCAAATTTAAATGCGGATAAAGGTTTTATTTTAATTAAAAATATGGCTGATACATATCTGAAAGATGTTGCTCCTAAATATGACGAAATCAATTTGAGAATTACAGCTTTGCAACGCACATATATGAAAGCGCAATTGGAATTAAATAAAGACGCAAGAATTTTCCCTGATGCCAATAGTACTTTGAGAATTACTTATGGAAAAGTGAAAGGATATGCTCCAAAAGACGCTACCTTATATACGCCTGTAACCTATTTAGATGGTGCGATGGAAAAATACATTCCTGGGGATTATGAATTTGATGTTCCTGCAAAGCTGATTGACTTATATAAAAAGAAAGATTACGGTCAATATGGTGAAAACGGAAAAATGCCTGTTTGTTTTATAGGAACCAATCATACTACTGGTGGAAATTCTGGTAGTCCTGCAATTGATGCTTATGGAAACCTAATTGGGTTGAATTTTGATAGAGTTTGGGAAGGAACAATGAGTGATATTTACTACGACCCGAGCATTTGTAGAAATGTTATGGTTGATATTCGCTATGTTTTATTCATAATTGATAAATATGCGGGTGCAAATAACTTGATTGAAGAATTAAAATTAGTACATCCAAAAAAAGTAAAGCGTTGAAAAACAAGGCTTACACGGTGAAATGAGTGCTGATTACCGTTAAAATAAAGAATTTTTAACTTTTTTTTACGGTTTTCAATTTGTGGCACAGTAATTGTTAAATAATTTAACAGTTGCAAAGAATTCTTTTTTTGAAAAAAAATTAAAAAATAATTTTTACATATTAAAAAATTTATATCTTTGCTCCGAATTAATAATTAACCTTTTATAATTAAGTAAGATGAAAAAAGTACTTTTAAGTTTAGCATTTGTTGCTGTTTTGGCAACTGTTTCTTGTAAAAAAGCTGAAGAAGCTCCAGTTGAAGCTCCTGCTGTAGATACTACTGCTGTAGCTGTAGATACTGCTGCTGTTGTTGCTGATACAACTGCTGTTGCACCTGCTGAAGCTGCTGCTCCAGCTGCTGAAGCTCCAGCTGCAAAATAATTAGAAACATTTCTAAGAATTTTAAAAGCCACGCATTGCGTGGCTTTTTTATTGTTTACTTGTAAAGTTTCATAACATTGTTGATGACATTTCTTCCCCTTCGGGGTTTTCTTTGTAGGCGTAGCCGGAAAAGAAAACCCCGAAGGGGAAAGACAAAAAAGTTGATTATTTTTGTTTTACCACAAACTTAAATAATTATGCAACAAGTCTATCATTCCAATGCCAGAACGAATTTAAACATTCGTTATCAATTACAAAACAATTCAGGAAGTAATTCTGAATTGGCTTCGAGATTTAACATTTCAGAGCAAACCGTTTCAAAATGGAGAAATCGTGATTTACTCGAAGATTCCTCTTGTAAACCCTTGAATATTCAATACGCTTTGACCGATTTGGAAAAAGCTTTGGCAATAAGTTTAAGAACTTCGTCGTGGGTTTCTATTGACGAAGTTTGGGAAACGCTTTTAGAAATAAATCCCAAAATATCTAGAAGTTCCGTTTATCGTTGCTTTGTTAAAGAAAAAATTAATCAAATTCCGCAAGAAAAGAAGGATAAGGCAAAGAAATTCAAAGAATACGAACCTGGATTCTTGCATATTGACGTTACTTATTTACCCAAATTTAATGGTAAATCCAACTATCTTTTTGTCGCCATCGATCGATGTACCAGAGTAATGATTTATTGGGTTTGTGAGAATAAAACGGCTGAAAATACCGAGGATTTTATGAATAAATGCTTCGCTTTTTTCCCATTCAAAATTACACATATTTTGACCGATAACGGACTGGAATTTACCAACAGATTATTAAAATCTAAAACAGGTAACTCTTGTCAAAAGCTTTCTAAAATGGACATAAAATGTATCAAAAACAATATTCAGCATCGCCTTACAGCCCCTTTTACCCCCAAAACAAATGGAATGGTCGAACGTGTAAACGGAACTATTAAAAACAATACCATCCTCAAAACCCAATATCAATCACAAGAGGAAATGAAAAATGATTTATTTAGATTTCTGATTTTCTATAATATTAACAGAAGACACGGCTCAATACGAAAAGAACTCAAAGTGAAAACACCTTTCAATGCTGTAGAAAAATGGTATCAATTAAAACCTGAAATATTTAAAAAAACACCCAATGAATTTAAAAATAATATCCTAAATTTGAATCAAAATTAAATCAACTCACATCAATAACGTTGTGAAACTCTACATTTACTATTTTATAAAGAAACATATAACTTCTTCCTATAACACACGTTTAGATTTCTTCGTCCTTAAAAACAAAATCATTAAAAGAAAAATCTAAAATTTCTGATTTTTGAGAATACAATTGAATTTCTTTAATTCCTTTTTGCAACATTAATTCGGTGTTGTATTTTCTGCTTGTTGCAAAATGAGCTTCTTCCATCATTATTTTAAAATAATATTTTCCTCCAGCGGTTCGCACTTTTACGAAAGTGACTTCTTCAATGGCATTTTTAAAATAGTCAATTCCTTCCTCACATTCAAATTTCAACTCATAGCGAAAACTAGTGAATATCGCCTTGCCTTTTCTGGAAGTGAAAACAAATTTATAATAATCGTCAAATCTTTTACTGATAACAAAAGCACCCATTAAATTTAGAATTTAGATTGAAGATTTTAGATTAGGGATAATTGAGTTGAACTTAATTAAAATAAAAAAGCTCCAAACTAAGTTTGAAGCTTTCTTGTACTCGGGACGGGACTTGAACCCGTACGACCATTACAGTCACTGGATTTTAAGTCCAGCGTGTCTACCAATTTCACCACCCAAGCGTTTTGAAATTAAAAAATTTAATTTCTATGGTATAGAGCGAAAAACGGGGCTCGAACCCGCGACCTCGACCTTGGCAAGGTCGCGCTCTACCAACTGAGCTATTTTCGCATTTCAATTTTTAAAAAGAGCCGCTTTACTTGTTCCGTATTGCGGTGGCAAATTTAATACATTTATTCAATTATACAAGTCTTTTTAGTAAAAAATAAGACATAAGTAAGTCGAAAGTTTTAATGTCGTAAAGTCAAAAGTCTCAAAACAGCAAAAAACTATTTAAAATCAGTCAATTACAATAAAATACCTATTTTAAAAAACTACACTTTATTGTAAGTAAGTCGAAAGTTTTAATGTCGTAAAGTCAAAAGTCTTCAAGAATCAATTGCCAATCGGTAAAAATCAGCCACAGATTCTCAGATTTTTAAATCATTTTTAATCTGTGAATCTGTGGTAAAAAATTAGAAGCTTTAGCGAGATGTACTGAAAATGGATCAGTTTAAACAATATATTTAGACCGATAATCTATTTCTTAGTCAACATTCTTTTAATTTCGTTGAGTTTCATCATCGCTTCAATTGGCGTCAAGGTATTGATGTCTAAACTAAGTATTTCTTCTTTAATTTCTTCTAATAAAGGATCGTCCAAATTAAAGAAACTCATTTGCATTTCATCTTTCTCCGCCTTAATTCCCGTTAACGCATCGCCAGAATGATCTTTCTCTAATTTTTTTAATAACTTTTGCGCTTTTAAAATCACTGTTTGCGGCATTCCAGCCATTTTAGCAACGTGAATTCCAAAACTATGAGCACTTCCTCCTTTTACTAATTTTCTAATGAAAAGCACCGTGTCTTTTAACTCTTTTACAGACACATTATAATTTTGAATTCGAGGCAATAATTCACTCATTTCATTCAACTCGTGGTAATGTGTTGCAAATAAAGTCTTTGGTTTTGAAGGATGTTCGTGCAAAAATTCTGCAATTGCCCACGCTATCGAAATTCCATCATAGGTACTTGTTCCTCTTCCAATTTCATCTAATAAAATCAAACTTCTATCTGATAAATTATTCAAAATTGAAGCCGTTTCATTCATCTCAACCATAAACGTAGATTCCCCCATCGAAATATTATCGCTCGCTCCAACTCTCGTGAAGATTTTATCGACAATTCCCATTCTTACATTATCGGCTGGTACAAAACTTCCCATTTGTGCCAACAAAACTATCAAAGCAGTTTGTCGCAAAATAGCTGATTTACCAGACATATTTGGTCCCGTAATCATAATTAATTGCTGCGTATCTCGATCTAAAAAAACATCATTGGCGATGTATGGCATTCCAACGGGCAATTGTTTTTCAATTACTGGATGGCGACCATTTTTTATATCCAATTCAAAAGTTTCGTCTAATTCTGGGCAAACATATTTATTTTCAATGGCCAATTGCGCAAAAGAAGTCAGGCAATCCAACTGCGCTACCAAATTTGCGTTAAGCTGAACAGGTTTAATATAAGTTGTAATCCAAGCGACCAATTGCTCGAATAAATCCATTTCTAATTTGTGAATTTTTTCTTCGGCACCGAGAATTTTGGTTTCATATTCCTTAAGTTCTTCCGTAATATATCGCTCTGCATTTACTAATGTTTGCTTGCGAATCCATTCTGTTGGAACTTTATCTTTGTGCGTATTTCGAACTTCTATATAATATCCAAAAACATTATTAAAGGAAATTTTCAATGATGAAATTCCAGTTTTTTCAGATTCTCGTTTTTCAATTCCTTCCAAAAATTCTTTTCCAGAAGTTGAAATTGCCCTTAAATCATCCAATTCTTCACTGATTCCTTTGGCAATCGCGTTTCCTTTTGCAATAGCAACAGGCGCATCTTGATTCAAAGTTGTTTTGATTTTTTCACGCAATAACTCGCAACTGTGCAAGGTATCGCCAATAACTTTCACGGCTTCTTGCGGACTTTCTAACGCTAATTTTTTAATTGGAATAATCGCATCCAATGATTCTTTCAAATAAACCACTTCTCGTGGGGAAACTTTTCCAGTTGCGATTTTAGAAATCAAACGCTCCAAATCAGAAATCTGTTTAATTTGATGTTGAATATTCTTTAAAATTGGCTGATTTTCTTTCAAATAAGAAACTACTTCGTGCCGATTTCTAATTTTATGAATGTCTTTCAAAGGCAATGCCAACCAACGTTTTAGCAACCTTCCACCCATTGGCGAAAGCGTTCTATCGATTACATCCAATAAAGTTACGGCGTTTGGATTGTAACTGTGGTACAACTCTAAATTCCGAATTGTAAACCGATCCATCCAAACATAAGCGTCTTCTGCAATGCGCTGAATAGAAGTAATATGCTGTAATTTATTATGTTGCGTTTCGGACAAATAAAATAAAATTGCTCCCGATGCAATGATTCCTTCGGGCAATTCTTCGATTCCAAATCCTTTTAAAGAAACCGTTTGAAAGTGATTTGTGAGCGCTTCAAATGCATAATCTTCTTTATAAACCCAATCTTCCAAATAAAAATTATGATAATCTTCGCCGAAAGTTTCCTTAAAATCGTTTTTATTATTCTTTGGAATCAAAACTTCACTTGGATTGAAATTTTGCAATAATTTGTCAATATAATCTTCCGTTCCTTGAGCCGTTAAAAATTCGCCTGTAGATACATCTAAAAATGAAATCCCAATATTTTTTTTACCAAAGTAAATAGAAGCCAAGAAATTATTCGATTTTGATTGCAAAACCTCATCATTCATTGAAACTCCTGGTGTAATTAATTCTGTAACGCCTCTTTTGACAATTGTTTTCGTCATTTTTGGGTCTTCCAATTGATCACAAATAGCCACACGAAGTCCTGCTTTTACCAATTTAGGCAAATAGGTATTTATAGAATGGTGCGGAAAACCAGCCAAAGCTGTTTCTGTTGCCGAACCTGCGCCACGTTTTGTGAGGGTAATCCCAAGAATTTTTGACGCCCGAACTGCATCTTCACCAAAAGTTTCATAAAAATCACCAACACGAAACAACAAGCAAGCATCAGGATATTTCCTTTTGATTTCGTTGTATTGCTTCATTAACGGGGTTTCTTTTACTTCTGTTTCTTTCGCTGCCAAGTTATTATTGTATTAAATGTGATATAAATATTCCAAGAGCGAATTTAATTATTTTTACACTGAATTAAGGACTTTAAAAAAATAATTTAATTTTAAGAAAATTTTATTATAAGAATTGAAATTTTTATTTAGATTTGTTCCAATAATTTAATTAAAATTAAAAATGAAAAAAATATTTTTATTAGCTATGCTAACAGTTTTAGGAGTTACGACTTCTAACGCACAAGAAACAAAAAAAGCCAAAATGTCTTTAGATGCTCCGGTTGCTACCCCAAAAGCTGAAGGTGCAGGAATGATTTTTGAAACCGAAACTATCGATTACGGAACTATTGAGCACAACGCTGATGGCCAACGTGAATTTGTTTTCACAAATAACGGTAACAAACCATTAATTATTTCAAACACACAAGGATCTTGTGGTTGTACGGTTCCAACAGCTCCAAAAGAGCCAATCGCGCCAGGTGCTAAAGGAATTATTGGTGTGAAATATGCAACCGACAGAGTTGGTGCTTTTACAAAATCTGTAACTGTAACTTCAAATGCCGAAGGTCAAGCTACTAAAGTTTTAACAATTAAAGGTACGGTTTTACCAGATCCTACTCCAGCTGCGGTTCCAGCAGCTCCAAAAAGCTAAATTTATTTATATAAATATAAAAAAGCTTCCTTTATCGGGGAGCTTTTTTTTTGAAACAATATCCTACAACTATGCGAAAGCTTGAAAACAGTGAATTAAACAGAAAATCTATTGACGATTTTAAAGAGGCTTCAAAAACGCCACTTATTATTATTCTCGATGACATTCGGAGTTTGAATAATATTGGTTCTGTTTTTAGAACTTCAGATGCTTTTTTGATAGAAAAAATATATTTGTGTGGAATTACAGCAACTCCTCCAAATAAAGAAATTCATAAAACTGCTTTGGGAGCAACAGAAACTGTGGTTTGGGAACATTGCGAAAGTGTTTTGGAAGTCATAGAAAAACTGAAATCCGAAGGTGTGAAAGTATTTGCCATTGAGCAAGTTGAAAGTGCTATTTTTCTTCAAGATTTTGAAGTTGAAACCAATGTAAAATACGCTTTGGTTTTTGGAAACGAAGTTTTTGGTGTTTCACAAAACGCAATTGAATTGTGTGATGGAACTATAGAAATACCTCAATTAGGAACCAAGCATTCGTTGAATATTGCCGTAAGTGCAGGAATTGTGATTTGGGACTTTTTCAAGAAAATGAGGTGATTTATTCCTCCAATTTCTTTCTAATTTCTTCCAAAATAAAAACATAATCGCTTTGTTTCTTGACAAAATCTCTTTCGGAAACATCAATAATTAATACGTTTAAGTTGGTTTGAGATTTGATGTAATCCAAATATCCTTTATTGATTTTATCTAAATAATCGGCGGGAATTTCTTGCTCGTAACTTCTGCCTCTGCGTTTGATATTTTGCAATAATCGATCTGTATTTTGATACAAATAGACATACAAATCCGGCTTTGGCATTTCCTTGTAAATAATATCGAAAAGCGTTTTATACAATCGATATTCATCTTCTTGCAGCGTAACTTTTGCAAAAATTAAGGATTTGAATATGTGGTAATCTGCAACAATAAAATCTTTAAACAAATCAAATTGCGCTAAATCGTCTGATAATTGTTGGTATCTGTCCGCCAAAAATGACATTTCTAATGGAAAAGCATATCGGTTTTGATCTTTATAAAATTTAGGTAAAAACGGATTGTCAGCAAAACGTTCAAAAACAGTTTTAGCATTAAAATCTTCGGCAATTTTAGAAGCCAACGTTGTTTTTCCTGCGCCAATATTTCCTTCAATTGCAATATAATTGTACTGTTGTAAATTGTATTTTTCTAATGGTAATTCTAAATTTGAAACAATTTTACAATCGCTTTTATCTTCACATTCATCAATTAAAACTGTAATAGTTTTCTCGAAAATAGGATGCACAAAATCCAATTGCAAGTCGTTTATTGGCAATAAAACAAACAAACGGTTTTGCATTTGCGGATGCGGAATTTCTAATGTTTCCGTTTGAACAATCTCATTTTCAAAACTAATTATATCAATATCGATGGTTCGTGATTGGTATCCAAGTTGCTCTTTTCGAATTCTACCTAATTTTTTCTCGATTTTCAGAATTCCAGACAATAATTTCAACGGCGATTTATGCGTGTGAATGGCAATTGCACAATTATAAAAAGCGTCACTTTCAAAACCCCAAGACGGAGTTTCATATAATTTTGAGACTTTGAAAACCGTACCGAGTTCCAACTGAATCAATTGAATGCATTGTTGGATGTTTTCAAGACGATTGCCTTGATTGCTTCCTATCGATAAAATGGCTTGGTTTTGGATTTTCATATTAACCGCAAATTAACAAAAGAAATTCAGAATAGAAGTATATTTGCAAAGACTGTTAATAAATTTATTTTAAAGGCGTTTTAAATTGTGTTTAAATGCCTTTAAAACAACAATTTGTACTTATTAATAAAAGAAATATATGAGATTTTTAGGAAATGTTTTGGCGACAATTGTCGGTTTATTTGTGTTTTTTATGCTGTTTTTCTTCGGAATTATACTAATTAGCGCTGTTTTTAGTGGTGGTTCTGATGAAGTTCCTGTAGAAAATAATTCGGTAATTGAATTGGATTTATCTCTAATAAAAAATGATTATGCTGGGAAATTCAACTTCAAAGATTTTGATTATTTTGAAGTAAAACACGATGGATTATCAGATGTAATTCGTGCCATAGACGAAGCAAAAACCGATGACAACATCAAAGGAATATCCATTTTGAATGATGAATCCGATTTAGGAATGGCACAATTAAAAGCACTTCGAGACGAATTAGAAGCGTTCAAAAAATCTGGGAAATTTGTTTATGCCTATTCTAATATGTATTCCCAAAAAGAATATTACTTGAATTCAGTAGCAAATACGGTGTATATTAATCCGATTGGAGAATTAGATTTCAAAGGATTGTCTTCGGAAGTATTGTTTTTTAAAGATTTTCAGGAAAAATCAGGTTTGAAAATGGAAGTCATTCGACACGGAAAATACAAAAGTGCTGTGGAACCATTTTTAGAAAATGAAATGAGTCCAGCCAACAGAGAACAGGTTTTGGCGTTGTTAAATTCGGTTTGGAATTCGATGATTTCTGATATTTCAAAAAGTAGAAATGTTTCGGTTTCGCAATTAAATACTATTGCAAATGGACTTTTGGCAAGAACTCCAGAAATGGCAAAAACACAGAAATTAGTCGATGTTATTGCTTATGAAGATGACTATCACAATGCGATTAGAAAAGTATTAAAAGTAGATTCCGATGAAGATTACAACAAAATTGACATCAAAGATTATGCAGATAATGTAGCGAAAACAGTGAAGGAAAATTCATCAAAAGATAAAATTGCAATTATTTACGCGCAAGGCGAAATTGGAAATGGCGAAGGTGATTTAAATATAATTGGAGAAGGTTCGATGCGTCGTTCGTTGCAAGAAGCCCGCAAAAACGAAAATATTAAAGCAATTGTGCTGCGAATTGATAGCCCTGGAGGAAATGCGTTAACGTCGGATTTGATTTGGAGAGAAATCGAATTGACCAAAAAAGTAAAACCTGTAGTGGTTTCTATGGGAAATTACGCCGCTTCTGGTGGTTATTATCTTGCTTGTAATGCCAATAAAATTTTTGCTGAAGCCAATACAATTACTGGTTCTATTGGAGTATTCGGAACATTGCCTAACTTTTCAAAATTGATTGATAAAGTTGGAATTCACGTGGAGCAGGTCAATACGCACGAAAATGCAGCCGAATATAGTGTATTCAAACCGATAGATGAAAAATTCAGGATTGTTACGCAAGAAAGTGTGGAACGAATTTACAATACGTTTATAAACCGAGTAGCAGCAGGACGAAAAATGACATTTGCACAAGTCGATGCTATCGCTCAAGGTCGAGTTTGGTCGGGTACTGAAGCTGTGAAAGTTGGTTTGGTTGATGAAATTGGAGGAATGGATGCGGCATTAAAAGAAGCTGCGAAATTGGCTAAAATAAACACTTATAAAACTCAGAATTTCCCGCAATATGAAAAGAGTTTTGATGATTTATTGTCCAATCTTGGTTTGCCATTCTTTAAAACAAAAGAGAATTTCATCAAAGAAGAAGTGGGCGTTGAAAACTATAAAATCATCGAACAAATTAGAAAAATGAATACTAGAAAAGGAACTCAAATTTTGATGCCTTTTGAAATTAATATAAAATAGAAAAGTAATAATTACGTTATCCATCATAAAACAATTAAACACCGTGAAAAAGAAAATTTTAAAGATTACAGGAATTACAATTCTATTAATCGTTGCCGCATTATTTGCAATCCCTTATTTTTTTAAAGATCAGATAAATGCAAAAATCCTTGAATCTATTAATGAAAGTGTAGATGCGAAAGTGGCTTTTGCCGATGCCGATTTGAGTTTATTCAAGAGTTTTCCGCAAGCAAATATCACCATTGAGAAATTAAGCATCATCAATAAAGCACCTTTTGAAGGAGATACTTTGGTGTATTTGGGAGAATTGAATTTGAAAATGTCAATAAAAGAATTGTTCAAAGGAAAAGAGGAAGCGATGAATATTGAAGCGATTACTTCAAAAAATGGTTTGATAAATATCCTATTCAATAAAGATGGAATTGGGAATTTTGACATAGCTTTAAAGAACAAAGACGAAAAAGACGCAAGCAAAAGCAAGCCATTATCCTTGAAAATTAAGGAATATGCTATTGAAAATTATACCTTCAGCTATTTTGACGAAAGTTCAAAAATCAAAATGAGATTAGACAGTTTGAACCATTCTGGAACAGGGGATTTTGCGGAATCAAAATTGGATTTGGTTACAAAATCATCCGCAAAAGTTTCTTTGGATATGGATAAAATCAATTATATGAAAAAAGTTTCCTTGACATTGGATGCGGTTTTGGGAATTGATTTAGATAAAAGCAAATATACTTTCAAGGAAAACAAGGCCCAAATCAATAAATTACCGTTGGAATTTGACGGTTTTATTCAAATGGTTGCTGGCGGTCAGAATTATGATTTGAAATTCAAAACACCAACTTCTTCCTTTGAAAACTTTTTAGGATTGATTCCATCGGCGTATTCTGGAAGTGTAAAAGACGTGAAAACTACTGGTGAATTTTCAATTATTGGCTTTGCCAAAGGATTATATTCCGATACAACAGTGCCGAAATTCAATATCGCAATTGCTTCGAATAACGCTTCTTTTCAATATCCAAACTTACCAAAATCGGTTAAGAATATTGTGATTGACACCAAAATAATTAACGAAACTGGGGTTTTGAATGACACTTACGTAAATTTAGATAAATTGTCATTCAAAATCGATCAAGATGTTTTTGATGCTAAAGCAAATATCAGAAACGTGACCAAAAACCCTTTAGTAGATGCTGCTTTGAAAGGAACAATTAACTTGGCAAACCTATCAAAAGCGTATCCAATTAAATTAGTAAAACCACTTTCTGGAATTTTGAAAGCCGATGTGAAAACCAAATTTGATATGGAATCGGTAAACAAAAGCCAATATCAAAACATTGATAATTCGGGAACAATGAGCTTGTCAGGATTCAAATATACAGATGATAAAGGGAAGGAATTGGCGATTTCACAAGCAACGGTTCAGTTCAATCCGAGTCGTATTAATTTACAAGAATTTAGGGCTACTACAGGAAAAAGTGATTTTAATGTCACGGGGGTTTTAGACAATTTCTACGGATTTCTATTTAAAAAACAAGAGTTAAAAGGAAATTTCAATATGGTTTCTAACCAATTGGCAGTTTCCGATTTTATGACTTCTGATGCAAATCCAAAAGTAGAAACAGCAACGAAAGAAGCGATGAAAATCCCTGCTTTTTTGAATTGTTCCCTTACCGCTAAAGCAAATACGGTACTTTATGATAATTTGACTTTAACTTCAGTTTCAGGAAAATTAATCATAAAAGATCAAAAAGCGACATTAGAAAATATGAAAACTTCTATTTTTGGAGGAACAATTGGAATGAACGGAACGGTTTCTACAAAAGAAAAAGTACCAAATTTCAAAATGGATTTGGGTTTGAACCAAGTTGACATTCAGCAAACGTTTACCCAATTGGAAATGATGAAAAAAATCGCGCCAATTGCTGGGATTGTTAATGGAAAATTGAATTCAAACATCCAACTTTCAGGGAATTTAGATGCTACAAAAATGACACCCGATTTAAAAACAATTTCTGGAGATTTATCAGGGCAATTGCTTTCAACAAGCATAAATTCTTCCAATTCTGAAATTCTAAAGGCATTGAGTTCCAATTTGAAATTCATCGATTTACAAAAATTGAACTTGAATGATGTGAAAGCAAATCTTTCTTTTAAAGACGGAAAAGTGAATGTGAAGGCGTTTGATATAAAATACCAAGACATAAAAGCGACCATTGGCGGAACGCACGGTTTTGACCAATTGATGAATTACGCTATTAAATTAGATGTTCCTGCAAAATATTTAGGTGCAGAAGCCAATAAATTAATTGCAAAATTATCGCCTTCAGATGCAAATAAATTAGAAAATATTCCTGTAAATGCAGTTCTTACTGGAAGTTTCAAAAGTCCAAAAGTGACTACTGATATGAAAAGTGCGGTTACTAATTTGACTACGCAATTGTTAAAACAGCAAAAAGAAAAATTGTTAAATCAAGGAACAAATGCTTTAAAAGAGTTGTTGAATGGTTCTAAAAAAGACACTTCAAAAACAAAAACGCCAAAAGAAGATATAAAAACAAAAGCGGAAGGATTGCTGAAAGGATTTTTTGGAAAGAAAAAATAAGAAGTTCGTTTAAATTCGAAATAAAAGCCTTTTTAACAGACTTTAAAAAGGTTTTTTCACCATCGCTAAAGCCTCTTCAACAGATAAAATAAGTAATTTACTGTTTTTAAAATCTTTAGGATTTCTTGTTATTATGGCATTTATTTTTTTAGAACTAGCTGAATTATATTGAATTGCATCTTCAAAATCCTTAAAATCAGAATGTAAAGCATTGTGAATCATTGATTTTGTAACATCTGTAGTTTCAATAAATTGCTCTAATTCTTTTAGTATTGAGATTGTTTTATCGTGTGAAGAACAACTTTTTCTTATGTAGTAATATATAGTAGCATAGGAAACCGCAGAAATATATAATTTAATTTCTGCTTTAAAACCCAAATCAAAAAGCTGTTGCCCTTGTAATGAAAAGGGTTGGCGGTCAATCAAAACGTCTATAATTATATTGGTATCTAAAAAGAAATGCTTCATTTTTTATACTTTTTATAAATTTCTTCGGCGACACTATTTTTATAGTCAAAATCGTCTTCAAGGGGTTTTATGCAGCCTACAAGATTCTTAATTGCTGGTGAAATTTCAATTTCCGCATTTTGTTTTTGAAGAATTAATGCCTTTAAATAATTTTCTACAAGATTAGAAAGACTTTTCCCTTTCGTTTTTGCTAAGGTTTTCGCCTCTTTTATTACGTTTTCTTCAAGCGATAAGGTTAATTTAGTTGTCATTGCACGTGAATTTAAAAACCAAATGTACGTATAAATTATTTTAATCAATTAACAATTAACACTTTAATTATATTGATAAATAATTTAAACATCAATTCGCACCACGTATCCTTCTGAACTTCGAACGTTAAAAACAGTTCCATCTTCAAAAATCAGATATTGCCCTTTAATACCCGTTAATTTCCCTTTGAAATTCGGAGTTTTATCTAAACTTAAACTGTTTATTTTATTTGGATATTCTAAAACGGGGTAGTTCATTTCATATAAATCATTTTTTTCTGAATAAAAATATTCCCGAACTTCTGCAGGTATTAATTGCTCTAATTTTGACCGTTCTTCAATTAAATCGATATGTACAATATCATTCGTAAGCATTTTACGCCAATTGGTTTTATCGGCAAAATGATTTTTTAAGGCAACTTCTGTAATTCCTGCCAAGTACCGATTAGGAACTTCTACAATGGCAATAGCCTTTTCCGCACCCTGGTCAATCCAACGTGTGGGAACTTGCGTATTACGCGTAACTCCAACTTTCACTTCGCTTGACAAAGCCAAATAAACAATGTGCGGTTGCAATTGCACCTTTTCTTCATACGCCAAATCTCTATCTTGAATTCCGAGATGCGCCGTGCTTAATTCGGGTTTCATAATCCAATCGCCTACTGCAGGACTTGAGAAAAAACAATCATAACAAAATCCTTGACGGAAAATTTTCTTCTTTTTTCCACAATTCAAACATTGATAACCTACAAAATTAATTTCAATATTTTTATTCAACAACTGATTGACATTTAAAAAGCTATCTTGAAAAATTAAATAATATTGAATAGGATTTTCAAACTCGGTTTGCATTTTTTTGAGGACGCCTTCGTATGTCATTAATTAAAAAGTTTAAGGTTTAAAGTTTAAAGTTCCGCAAAATTTGCTATTTTTGGTAAAGTTAGCATTTGTTTATCATTTAAGGTGGGTTCTAAAAATTAGTTTTTTATAAAATTTGAAATTTAACCGATGTTCTTTTTGTTTTATTTTAGCATCTTTTTCCAAAATAAATTCAAAAATAACTATCGGCTAATTTATAGAACCCGCCTTAACAAATCTAACAGTCTAATTCTAAAATCAAAATCAGAATGCCGATATCAATTATCAATTCCTTTGCCACTTGGGTTTTAAAGCAGCGCATCCACCAGATGGAGTTGTTCTTAAAATATCCAAATGAGGTACAAGAAGAATTGCTAATGAACCTGATTCGCTCTGCTGAAAACACTTTTGTTGGTTTGGAAAACGGATTTGAATCGATAAAATCATACACCACTTTTACCGAAAGAGTTCCTATTTCAACTTATGAGGATTTGCAGCCTTTAATTGAGCGAACGCGACAAGGCGAACAAAATGTATTTTGGGGAACACCAATAAAATGGTTTGCCAAATCGAGTGGAACTACCAATGCCAAAAGCAAATTTATCCCCGTAAGTACTGAAGCTTTAGAAGATTGTCATTATAAAGGAAGCAAAGATTTATTGTGTTTGTATTTGAATAACAATGAAAATTCAGAGTTATTTTTGGGCAAAAGTTTACGCCTTGGTGGGAGTTCTCAAATCTATGAAAACAACAATACTTTTTTTGGTGATTTGTCTGCCATTCTAATTGAAAATATGCCAATTTGGGCTGAGTTCAGTAGTACACCAAGCAACAAAGTTTCTTTGATGAGTGAATGGGAAACCAAAATCGCAGCCATTATCAATGAAACTAAAACTGAAAATGTTACCAGTTTTGCTGGCGTTCCTTCGTGGATGTTGGTCTTAATGAATAAAGTTTTAGAAGATACTGGAAAAGGAAATCTGTTAGAAATCTGGCCAAATTTAGAAGTGTATTTCCACGGAGGCGTAAGTTTTGATCCGTATCGGGAACAATATCAGAAAATAGTGCCGAATAGCGATTTCAAATATTACGAAATATACAATGCTTCCGAAGGGTTTTTTGCCATTCAGGATTTGAATAATTCTAATGATTTACTGTTGATGCTGGATTACGGGATTTTCTACGAGTTCATTCCGATGGAAACTTTTGAAAGTTTGAACCAAATTGCCATTCGCTTGTGCGATGTTGAATTGAATAAAAATTATGCCATTGTAATTACTACAAATTCAGGTTTGTGGCGCTATATGATTGGCGATACTGTTCGGTTTACCTCTTTAAATCCGTATCGAATTCGGGTAACGGGAAGAACGAAACACCACATTAATGTTTTTGGCGAGGAGTTAATGGTGGAGAATACCGATCGGGCAATTGCCAAAGCCTGTCAACTTACCAATACTGAAATGGTTGATTATACGGTGGCGCCTATTTTTATGAAAGACAAAGAAAAAGGGGCGCACGAATGGATGATTGAATTCAAGAAAAACCCGTCAGATTCTATTGCTTTCGGAAATATATTAGATGAAACGCTTCAAACTTTAAACTCGGATTATGAAGCCAAGCGGTACAATAATATGACTTTAAATCCCTTGCAAGTGAATATTGCACGCCCCAATTTATTTTATGATTGGCTGAAAGACCAGAACAAATTGGGTGGTCAACATAAAATTCCAAGGTTGTCAAATCAACGGGATTATTTGGAAAAATTGAAGGGAATGTAATGCTTTATTGCGACCGTTAATTATATATTATACCGCTAGTTATTTCAAATTAGACCAATAAAAATTGAACTAAATGAAATATACAGCGGCATTAGACCAGAACGATTGGACTATAATGAACTTATTTATGGTATTACATAAATAAAATGCAGTTTAGTTTCAATTCAAAACGGGTTTTTTCGGTTTGTTTAATAACTATAATTGGAGCAACAAAAAAATGATTATTTTTTTTGTAAATTGCAGTAATATCTAGAAATAATTCACAACAATCCAAACAAATAGAAATCCAAACCAATGGCAATAAATAAAAAAATTAATGTACAAGGTCTTGAAGTAGTTTTATATCAAAACAACGAAGAAGATTACCTTTCTCTAACTGACATTGCTCGCTATAAAGATGCATTTAATACTGATACAATTATCCAAAACTGGCTAAGAAACAGAAATACAGTAGAGTTACTCGGTTTTTGGGAAATGATGTACAACCCAAATTTTAAACCCCTCGAATTCGAGGGGTTTAGAAAACAAGCCGGGCTAAATAGTTTTGTGTTAACACCTAAAAAATGGATAGAAACTACAAATGCCATTGGTATTGTTTCTAAATCGGGTAGATATGGTGGTACTTTTGCTCACAAAGACATTGCTTTTGAGTTTGCGTCTTGGATTTCAATTGAGTTTAAATTGTACATAATAAAAGAGTTTCAACGCCTTAAAACGGAAGAAAACAGTCGCCTTCAATTGGAGTGGAACTTGCAACGCACCATTTCAAAAATCAATTATCAAATTCATACCGATGCTATTAAAGACAACCTGATTCCAAAAGAAATTACCAAACAACAGGCAAGTTGGATATATGCCAACGAGGCGGATTTAATGAACGTAGCACTTTTCGGGGTAACCGCAAAAGACTGGCGCGATACAAATTCTGATAAAATTGGAAATATTCGAGACGATGCAAGTTTAGAGCAATTGGTGGTATTGAGCAATCTCGAAAGTATCAATGCTTTGCTCATTCAACAAGGGCTGCCCCAAAATGAACGATTGATACAACTAAATAAAGTAGCTATTTCTCAAATGAAATCATTGGTAGAAAATAGCATAATGAAAAGATTGAAGTGAAAGAATTAGCAATTATTGCTCGCTCTAATTTATTTTATGATTGGCTGAAAGACCAGAACAAATGGGTCAACATAAAATTCCAAGATTATCGAACGAAAGGGACTATTTGGAAAAATTGAAGGGGATGTAATGCTTTATTGCAACCGTTAATTATGTATTACAAAACTGAGAATACAATTTTTTTGACTAAATTTGTTAAATGATACAAATGGCAAATCATATTGAACGCATAAAAACGCTGTGTAATTTATACAATGTAGATAAAATGTATCTGTTTGGTTCTGCCTTAAATTCAAATTTTAGTGATGCAAGCGACATCGATTTATTGGTTAAATTTAAACCCATAGCATTAGCCAACTATTTTGATAATTATATGAATTTCAAAGAAAACTTAGAATCTGTATTTGGAAGAGAGGTAGATTTACTTGAAGAGCAAACGCTTAAAAACCCAATATTGATTAATTCAATTAACCAGACTAAAGAGTTAATTTATGGATGAAAGAATTCTTAAATGGTTATTTGATATTAAAATGTCAATTGATGAAATAAATAGTTATTTCGAAAAGGAAGAAAAAGACTTTTTTAAATACCGCAACAACTTAATGCTTAAAAGAGCGGTTGAAAGAAATTTAGAAATTATTGGAGAAGCTATTAATAGAATAGTAACCAGAGAAATAAGTTTTAAAAACAAAATTACAAATGCTAAAGCAATCATTGGATTAAGAAATCAAGTTATTCATGCTTATGATAATATTTCTGACGAAACAATTTGGTCTATTATAATAAATCACCTCCCTAAATTAGAGGCTGAAATCAATGATTTAATTTCTTCAAACAAATAAAAAAGTATAAAGATTACATTACTTCATTAAGATAATTTCAACCCAACCGCACCACAAAACAACGCTATCCTTACTTAAAAATACTTTTGTCCTGACTATAAAAATAAAAGATGTATATCTTTTGGCTGAAAGAACTATATCTTTTGATTGAAAGATATGCATCTTTTTAGTAATTGATGTATATCTTTTATAAAATGCAACCGCACGAAATGATTTTTAAAGCCAGACTTACAGAAAAATTCCTACTGCTAGAACAATTTATTTATCCTGCAATAATTTCAATAATTGGATTTGCTCTTTCAAAGCCTGAATAGTTTCTTCGTATTGTAGAACTAATTTTTCGGGTAGATTTATATGATTAATCCCAATATAACCATCTTGCTTGCAATTATTAAAAACTTGTTTATCATCAAAACCTAATATTTCCATTGGGTCTATTTCAAAGATAGCCGAAATTTCATTTAACCTATTTATTGTTAATTGGGTTTCGCCTGTTTCTATTTTGCTGTAAGCACGGGTAGACAAATCAAGTTTTACAGCTACCGAATCCTGTGTTAAATTTTTCAACTCTCGAATTTGTTTAATCTTAAGGTGGGGTTTGTTTATCATCGCTTTATGTATTAATAGTTCAAAATTAGAACTTTTAAATCTAATTAGGAAACTTTTAGCAAAGATTTTTGTTAAATTGTTAGATACTTTTGTTAAATCAATAAGATGATTGTATAAAAAATCAATAGAATGGAACACATTACATTACCATATGCTAACAACGCAGAGTTCGCAGTTGAAGATTTAGTTAAATATTTTAAAGCTCAAGAAATTAATTATTTGATTATTGGTGCTTCACGTGTTGCATTAATTAACCATAGAAATCCAAATTCACTGGATGTTTGGTTAAGACGAAATCATTGTCCTCCTGGTTATGAAAATACTTGTCAAGCAGTAAAAGAAGTTATCAAGCAACTAATCAAACATGACCAATTTTCAAGAGCTATTAGGACAAATCCAAGAAGCGGAAAAATGTGTAACGCATTGGTTTTCTGCTGTAATAAAAAACAATGTTGACATAGTCAGTTAAAAAAATTAAATAAATAACACTCACTTTAACATACAATAATTATGAAAATAATGTCAATAATTGGAATCGCATGGTTTTCTTTATCTCTTTTATGCATTTTTGCATTTTATGAAACTGATCTAGAAGCAGCTGCTGGCTGGGGATTACTTGGAATGCTTTATGCAATTCCACTATCAATTGTCGGATTAATAAATTCTAACAAGAAACAAAACAATAATTCATATTATGAATTATTAAAATTAAATGAACTAAAGGAGAAAGGAATTATTTCAGAAAATGAGTTTAATTCAAAAAAAAATGACCTTTTGATGTAGTTCAAGAATATCTCATTATTGAACGTTGTGGAGTTCAGAAACCACAATAAAAACGAGGCCTAATCTGAAAAGCCAAAAGAGTAAGAAAAACAAATCCTAAATCAAATGAATTATTATTTAAATGTACTTAAAAATTATACAAAATTTAACGGCAGGGCTAGAAGAAGTGAATACTGGTATTTTACATTGTTTAATATCATAATCACTATTATAATTGGACTGGTTAGTGGTTATATTGATTTACCAAAAATGTCAAACTACTATACATTTGCAACTTTATGTCCTGCTATTGCAGTTGGGGTTAGAAGAATGCATGATGTTGGTAAAAGCGGTTGGTATTTACTAATTCCTTTTTACAATATAATATTAGCTTGCACCGAAGGTGAAAAGGTTGAAAATAAATATGGAGTAAATCCGAAAGTCGTAGAATAGTTAAATAATAACTGACTAGCGTAAAAAACCTTTATTGTTATTGGGGAATACATTGAATATAAATTTATCAATTACCAAGAATATGAAAAAATTGTCACGTTTTATTGATTATTTAATTTTAGTGTCAGTAATTTTTATTATTGGTTGCAGTCATACTTACAAATTAAAAAGTTCAAATACTGTTGGAGATTGGTATTGCGTAATTGATAAAAATATAGGGGGCTTTAATATTTCCGCTAAAACAAAACTAATAATAAAAAGAAATGGTCCTGGTGATTATGAATATCAAACAGAAACAACAATAACCGATGAAATGTACGGCGGGCTTCCAAAAACCGAATATTCAAATGGGAAAATTGAAAAGGAGGTAATGAATTATAAATGGCATTTTATTAATGGAGACTTTGGAAATAGAGATGGGTACATAGTAATTCCTCATGACAAATGGGACGATTATAAGCCAACTGAAATAACAATACAATTTTCAAGCGGCAAAGGCGATTCTATGATCTTTAATAACGATAAAAACATCAATAATTCAAACCTTAATTTTAACAACACGACGTCCAAAACTACGGTTACATTTTCTGAAGCAGAAGAATTTATGCAGCAAAGATGTAATGCAGTTAACCAAACACTAATGAAAAAAAAATCGGTAGTTTTTAATGGCACAAAACTATATATGTTTTTATCAGTTGCTCAAAATGGACAAGCTTGTATAAGTAGTATTTCTGAAGATAGTCTTGAAGTTTTGGCTGCTGATTGCGGAGAAGCAATGGTTAAAATTCAGCAATGGAATGACGTAAATTAATAACAACTAAAATAAAAAAAATGAAAAAAACAATCTTTCTATTATCAATTTTAACATTAATGTCCTGTAAAAAAAATTCTGATTCAGAAAATAAGAATTCTGAAGTTGAAACTGTAACAACTGTAAAAAAAGTGTGTGATCAATATAGTGCTGCATCAGCAGTCCAATCTTATTTAATTAAATCAGGTGTTATTGAGTATAGCAGTCAAGTAAAATGTCAAGCAACAAAAATAAATGATGATTGTGATTTTAGGGTAACAGCAACTTTTTATTTAGAGAATTTATATTCTGGTGATGGTACAAAAGATTATATGGTTTCTTTTGATGGGAAAGAGTACTTTGTACATTAAAAAACCGCTTAACAAAGAGTTCCTATGAAAAGCTTCGCAAATGTTTCCTGACTTTGCGAAGCTTTTTTTATATTAAATAACTTGCGGTAATGGACTAAAATAGTATAATATCTTAAGTATGTGGAAATTTCCCCTATTCCGTAAACCCAAAAGATTGGCACTTAAAAGAAGTATATCAAGTTAAATATCAAAATAATGAGATTTCATACATCGTTAATTTTTAGGTATATAATTTTAACTAAAATTGTACGTTTTGTATAATTTTATTACTATATTTGCTTTAGTAAAATAGATTTTGAATGAAGGTAAAAATACTGAAAAAAGAGACAAATGTTCTTGTAGATGCCGAGATACTTGATTCAAAGTCAATCAAAATTAACCTCCCGTCAATTACTGATGGATGGTGTTTTAATTTTAGAAAAAAATCGCAACTAAAAGGCTATGAAACGTACGCTTTAATTTGTGAAGAAACACCTGAAATAATTGAAGGATGTTTAATTTTTGAAATGCAGGAAGTTGTTGGAGCTTATATGGCATTTATTGAAGTTGCACCTCATAACAGATATGAGAATAAAAAATATCATAAGGTAGCTGGCTCTTTGATTGCTTTTGCTTGTAGAATGAGTTTTATCCGAGGAGATGAAGAATCCAAAGGATATTTAACTTTTGAGGTTATAGAAGAAGAAATAGAGAACAAAGAAAAATTAATTTCAATGTACATAAATAAATACAAGGCGTTATATTTTGGGCAAACTACTTTAGTTATAACTCCAGAAGGAAGTGAACAATTGATAAATGAATTTTTAAATTATTAATTTATGAAAGCTAAAGAAATTCAGATAAATGATATTTGGAATAATGAAAAAAAAGCTGAATTAAAGAAATTTATTTCTGCTCATTCTTCTAAACAATCAAGAGAAAGAAAATTAACTAATGAGTTACTTTCCATTCAATATAAATTAGAAGATTATATTCAAAAGGAGAATGATGATGATGAACAAGTATTAAAGATACTTGATTTTGTTAAAATGTATTTAAAGGCACTTAACTTAACCAAAAAGAAGTTAGCTATATATTTTGAAATGCAAGATAGCAATCTACAAAAGTATCTTTCAGGAGAAAGAAAGTTAAACGCAAAGATAGTTTTGAAGCTTAGCGCTTTCTCACATACCAAACCCGAACATTGGTACAGAGTACAAGTAAAAAACGAACTTATTGAATTAAAAAAAGAAAATATTGCGGCGTATCTAAAATACGATTATCGAAATTTAATTGAGATGTAAAAATCAAGCTAGATCCCTCTCCGCGAATCTTTTAGTGTGACACTATCATTGAGAAAGTTCTTATGGAAATATAAACGTGAAATTTTAGCCCTGACAGCAGCGGCATCCCACGCTTTTGGGCGTGGATACAGCGAATGGCAGGAAGGATCGTGAAAGAGAAAATAAAACGTGTGCTTCAAAAGAAAAAAATCCCGCTTAGATGTAGACTGCCCCCAAAAAGTTAGACACTATTTGGGGGTATTTTTATGGAAAGAAAAGTCAAGTATGATTATGCGTTTAAACTTGAATGTGTAAAATTAGTTTTAGAAAAGCATTATTCTTGCAACTATGCTTCAATAGAAAAAGGTGTAGAGAGATCAAACCTTCGTAAATGGATTGGCTTT